>JBAXQM010000049.1:0-2771 GCA_037131735.1 Alphaproteobacteria bacterium | reverse complement strand
CTTTGTTGACATCATGTCCGAGCGAAAGCCGCCTACCCAAAGAATCGGCGTGCCCCTTCCGCGCCGGTAACGCATCGCTAAGCGGCTATTCGCACCGAAGCGGTTTGCAATCGAGAGCCAATCCAAAGGTGTTTGAAAGGGTGCCATTAAAGAGGCTCCCGGGCTCGTTCGATCAAGTCCCATCGATTGCCACAACAATCTTCAAAAACCGCCACCTTTCCATAGGGCTCTTGGCGGGGTGGCTCTATAAAGCGAACGCCGCGCGCCGAATAAACGGCAAAATCTCGTGCAAAATCGTCAGTTTCGAGAAAAAAGCCAACCCGCCCGCCGGTTTGCCGTCCAATCGACTGCGCTTCTTCCTTATTTTTCGCCTGCGCCAGCAAAAGTGCCGCGCCTGCGGGCCCGGGCGCCACAACGACCCATCGTTTACCGCCGCCAAGCGGCGTATCGTCCAACATCGAAAATCCCAGCGAGTCCACAAAAAAGCGGATCGCCAAATCATAATCATCGACGACCAGCGTCGTTAGAAAAATCGAACGATCAACCATCACAGTTCATGCCTCTGCGCGCCGCCCCCAAGGATAATGCGGGCGAGATCGGCAAAATCTTGGCCACACCCGAACTTGGTGCTATAGGCCCTCCACGCTGCTTTCAATAAGGAATTAAAATCATGTCGCATGCGCTCTGGAACGGTGTTTTTCCGGCCGTCACCACAAAATTCACACCAGACGACCGGCTGGATATCGCCGAAATGGAACGTTGTTTTGCACTGCAGCGTGATGCAGGCGTTGATGGACTGATCGTTTGCGGATCGCTCGGCGAAGCCTCGACACTTGATCCGGAAGAAAAAATTGAAGTGCTCAAAACCGCGCTCCGTGTGGCCAATGGCAAAATGCCGGTGCTGATGACAGTGGTTGATGGCGCCACGC
Source organism: Alphaproteobacteria bacterium (assembly GCA_037131735.1). GTDB lineage: Bacteria > Pseudomonadota > Alphaproteobacteria > Rhizobiales > Beijerinckiaceae > CAIUPE01. Next base: position 1,842 of record JBAXQM010000049.1, on the reverse strand, counting down.
GCCGCGCGCAAGCGCAAGCGGAAGCGGCTGCGAAAGCCGGTGCTCATGGCCTCATGGTCTTGCCGGGCGTGCCCTATAAATCTGAAGCGCATGAGACGATGGCGCATTTCCGCGCGGTTGCGAAAGCGGGCGGCCTGCCGGTGATGATCTATAACAATCCGGTTGCCTATGGTGTGAATCTCACGCCGGAAATGATTGCCGAGCTAGCACAAGAGCCCCTCTTCGCAGCAGTGAAAGAAAGCTCCGACGATATTCGTCGTGTGTCGGAACTCTTCAATCTTGTTGATGACAAATTTCGTGTGTTCACGGGCGTCGACAATCTCGCGCTTGAAAGCCTTGCGATGGGTGCGCATGGTTGGGTCGCTGGTCTCGTTGTCGCGTTCCCGAAAGAAACAGTGGCGATATACAAACTCGCCCTTGCGGGTCGCATGGCCGAAGCGCTCAAAATCTATCGCTGGTTCCGTCCTCTTCTCGATCTCGATGTGTCCGCGCGCCTTGTGCAGAACATCAAGCTTGTCGAAGCCGTAGCCATCAATTCGAATGATCGCTGCCGCGCGCCACGCATCGCGCTCAGCGGTGCAGAACGCGTGCGCATCGAAAAGATTGTCAGAGACGCCATGGCTCAACGTCCGGCCCTGCCTGCGATCTAATCGCGTCGAAGGGACGATCAGATGAAAATTGCCGTCATCGGCGCAGGCATTGTCGGCTTGGCATCGGCCCATGCTTTGGCCGATGAGGGCCATGATGTTGTTGTGATTGATCGCGAAGGCCCGGCAGCGGGCACGTCGCGCGGCAATGCGGGCATGATTGCGCATACGGATATCGAACCCGTGGCATCGCCGAAAATGCTGCGTCAGGTGCCGCGTTTTCTGATGGATCCTTTGGGCCCTCTCACGATCCGCAAAGACTATCTTTTGCAAATCTTGCCTTGGCTCACACGGTTGATCCTCGCCTCGCGGCCCGGTGAAATCGAAAAATCCATTACGGCGCTTACAGCGATTCAATCGCTCGCGATGCCGTCATGGGACAGACTTTCACGACAGCTTGGCATTGACCAAATGATCCATCGGCGCGGATGTCTTTATTTGTTCGATGACAAAGCGCTGATGCAAAAGTTGAAGCCGCATTTCGCGTTGCAGGAAAGAGCTGGCATTGCGGTGCATATGCTTGATGCGGCTGAAGTCAGGCAAATGGAACCGGGCCTCACGGATCGCTTTGTGGGCGCTGCGTTCTTTCCTGATAGCGCCCATGTGTCCGATCCCCGCGCGATCACGCTCGCACTTTATGAAGCCGCACGCGCGCGCGGCATCGATCATTTCCAAGCTGAAATCACATCGATTGAAACGGAACCAACGCTGACCCTTCACGCGAACGGGCGCGAGGCCATAAAGGTTGAAGCGGTTGTTATTGCTGCGGGCGCGTGGTCGAAACATCTCGCCGCGTCTGTTGGTGATCGCATCCCGCTTGATACAGAGCGCGGCTATAACATCACCTTCCCCGGTGCGACGCGGATTCTCAATCGGCCCGTTTCATTTCAAGGTCACGGCTTTGTGTCGTCGCCGCTTGATATTGGTTTGCGTATCGGGGGCGCGGTGGAACTTGGTGGTTTGCAATTGCCGCCCAATCACGAACGTACAAAAGCAATGTATCAAAAAGCCGGGCGCTTCTTCCGTGAGCTTCCTGTTTTTGAAGACGGCACGACTTGGATGGGCTTTCGTCCCTCAATTCCGGATTCATTGCCCGTGATTGGTTACGCGACAAAATCGCGTCGTGTTATTCATGCTTTCGGTCATGGTCATTATGGTTTGACGCAATCAGCGGCAACGGGGCGTCTCGTTGCTG
>JBAXQM010000048.1:0-4546 GCA_037131735.1 Alphaproteobacteria bacterium | reverse complement strand
GGTCATGGTCATTATGGTTTGACGCAATCAGCGGCAACGGGGCGTCTCGTTGCTGATCTGATTGCAGAGCGCACACCGGCTATTGATCTGACGCGCTTTAGTCCGCAACGATTCTAGTTTTTACTCTCGAAGGAGTCCGTCATGGCGACCCACACCTTCTTCTGCGTTGATGGCCACACCTGTGGCAATCCCGTGCGCCTCGTGGCCGGCGGCGGACCGCGTCTTGAAGGCGCGAATATGGTTGAGAAGCGCGCGCATTTCTTGCGCGAATTCGACTGGATCAGAACAGGCCTCATGTTCGAGCCGCGCGGCCATGACATGATGTCGGGAGCGATTCTTTATCCGCCGACACGCGCTGATTGCGACATTGCATTTCTCTTCATCGAAACGTCGGGCTGCTTGCCCATGTGCGGCCATGGCACAATCGGAACTGTTACGATGGCGCTTGAACGCGGACTTGTGACACCGCGCGAAAAAGGCCTGTTGCGCATTGATACACCGGCAGGACTCGTCGAAGCACGCTATGTCGAGAAAAACGGCTATGTTGATAATGTCCGCATTACCAATGTCGGCTCGTTCTTGCATTCCGCTGATCTTGAAGCTGAAGTCGAAGGCTTAGGCTTAATCAAAGCCGACGTGTCCTATGGCGGAAATTTCTATGCGATCATTGAACCACAAAAGAATTTCCCGGGCCTCGAACATGTGAATCCCTCCGATATTTTGAGATGGAGTCCGAAAGTGCGCGAGGCCTTCCGCGCGAAATATCAATTCGTGCATCCGGAAAATCCGGCAATCAACGGCCTCTCCCATGTGATGTGGACGGGAACGCCGACGCATAAAGAAGCGCATGCGAAAAACGCCGTCTTTTATGGTGACAAAGCGATTGATCGCTCGCCTTGCGGCACGGGCACCTCGGCACGCATGGCGCAATGGGCTGCGCGCGGTAAGCTTAAGGTTGGCGATGACTTCATTCATGAAAGCATCATCGGCACGCTCTTCCGCGGCCGCGTCGAAAAGGCCATCAAGCTCGGATCCTATAGCGGCATCGTCCCCTCGATCGAAGGGTGGGCGCGCATGACCGGCTACAACACGATCTTCATTGATGACCGCGACCCGTTGGCGCATGGGTTCCAGGTGACAGACAGCGCGGACGCGGGAAAGCATGGCTGAACCGGTAAAATCGCATAACTTTCCTCGATTTTACCTACAAAACTGATCCTATTTAGTGAATTTCACTAAAAATGAGGAAAAAACATAAAAATTTGCTTTTATGTGACAAATCAAAGGCTAATCGATTGTCCGCCTTCTGATCGGTTGCTAAGAAGCACTGGGGATCCGGATCGTCGGCTGAATCAGACGATCATGACCGAAAATTCGGGGAAGCGTAATGGATTATCTGGCGCAACAATTGATCAACGGCCTCACGCTCGGCTCAATCTACGGGCTGATCGCGATCGGTTACACGATGGTCTATGGCATCATCGGCATGATCAATTTCGCGCATGGCGATGTGTTTATGGTCGGCGCCTTCGTTTCACTTATTTGCATTCTCATTTTCGGCATCACCGGTTCGACGGATATCGTCATCGGTATTGGTATGTTGATGATTGTTGCTGTCATCGCGATGGCTATCTCCGGCGTCTATGGCTGGACGATTGAACGTTTGGCCTACCGGCCGCTGCGCGGCTCCTTCCGTTTGGCCCCGCTAATCACAGCGATTGGCGTCTCGATCTTCTTGCAAAATTTCGTTCAGGAAACGCAAGGCGCACGCGTTAAGCCATTGCAAGCGCTGTTTGCAGGCGGTTTCACTTTGCATGAAGGCACCGAGTTCACCGTTCGCATTACGTATATGCAAATTCTGATCGTGGTTCTGACAATCGTTTTGATGACAGGCTTCTCGCTTTTGATTTCCCGCACCTCGCTCGGCCGCGCACAACGTGCCTGTGAACAAGATCTGAAGATGACGCAGCTTCTCGGTATCGATGTTGATCGCACAATCTCAATGACCTTCGTCATCGGCGCGATGCTCGCCGCCGTCGCCGGTCTTATGTATCTTCTCTATTATGGCGTCATCGACTTCTTCATTGGCTTCTCGGCCGGTGTGAAAGCCTTTACGGCTGCCGTTCTGGGAGGGATCGGATCACTCCCCGGCGCGATGATCGGCGGCGTGTTGATCGGCCTCATTGAAGTGCTGTTCGCCGCGTATTTCTCATCCGAGTATAAGGATGTTGCGGCCTTTTCGATGTTGATCATCGTGTTGATCTTCATGCCGCAAGGTCTTTTGGGCCGTCCCGAAATCGAGAAGGTCTGATCGCATGTCAAACGCTCACTATGATCCTTCACACGACAAAGGCGACGTCATCAACGGAATCGTCAAACGCACTCTGATTGCCGTTGCCATTGCGGCCATCATCTTTGCGCCGACGATCCTTCTGAAGACACAAGTATCGCAGATATCGAACACGCTGTTCATTCTTTATCGCTGGGAAGGCTTTGCAATTGCCCTCGGTTTGATTTTGATTTGGCGTGTTCTCTATGAAGTTCGCGCGTGGCGTAAAGCGCATACGGATCATAAATCGTCTTCACGCACGCAAGCAGGTGAAAACCGCTTTGGTCATCTCGTGGGCCCCGTCTTGCTTGTGGCCGCGATTGTTCTTCCCTTTATGCCCTTCACCGATCGTTACATTCTTGATATCGGCATTTTGATTATCACTTATGTGATGCTCGGCTGGGGTTTGCAGATCGTCGTGGGCCTCGCGGGTTTGCTTGATCTTGGTTATGTCGCCTTTTATGCGGTCGGCGCCTATTCCTACGCGCTGCTTGCGGAACATTTCGGCTTTGGCTTCTGGATGTGCTTGCCGCTCGCCGGTATTTTTGCCGCCACCTGGGGCGTTGTTCTGGGCTTTCCCGTTCTCCGTCTGCGCGGTGACTATCTCGCCATCGTCACGCTGGCCTTTGGTGAAATCATCCGCGTTGTCTTGTTGAACTGGCGCGATTTCACTGGCGGCTCGAACGGGTTGTCGAATATTCCGCGTCCGTCTTTCTTCGGTATTCCCTTCTCGCAAGGCCCTGATGGGTTCGCGGCGACATTCGGTCTCGAATATTCATCGCTTCAGCGTATGGGTTTTCTCTATTTCCTCATTCTCGCTCTCGCGCTTCTCACATTCTACATTTCCTCACGCTTGAGAAAATTGCCGATGGGACGCGCTTGGGAAGCTTTGCGTGAAGATGAAATCGCCTGCCGCTCACTCGGTTTAAATACCATCAACACAAAGCTTTCAGCCTTTGCGATTGGTGCGATGTTCGGCGGTTTTGCCGGCTCCTTCTTTGCGGCAAAGCAGGCGTTCATCAGCCCTGAATCCTTCAATTTTATGGAATCGGCAACAATTCTCGCCATCGTCGTTTTGGGTGGCATGTCGAGCCAGATTGGCGTCGTGTTCTCATCGATTGCGATGGTCGGCGGTATTGAAGTGCTGCGCCAATTGCAATTCCTCAAAGCCATCTTCGGCCCCGATTTCGACCCGAGCCAATTGCGACTGTTGTTGTTCGGGCTTGCGATGGTGATTGTCATGCTCTGGCGGCCGCGCGGTTTTGTGTCGTCGCGCGCACCCACTGTGTTCTTCAAAGAGAAGAAATCGGTTGGATCATCTATGATTTCGCAGGGACGCGGCTGATATGACAAAACCCTTGCTTACAGTTCGTGATCTAACGATGCGCTTTGGCGGCCTCGTGGCCGTGGATAAATTCTCGTTTGAAGCGCAAAGCGGCCATATCACCGCAATCATTGGCCCAAATGGTGCGGGCAAAACGACGGCGTTCAATTGCATCACCGGATTCTATAAGCCGAGTGACGGATCAGTGACGCTGCATCATCCGGCGCGCGGCGATTTTTCGCTTGAGACGATGGAAGATCATAAAATCTCGCGGGTCGCGAAAGTTGCGCGCACCTTCCAGAATATCCGTCTTTTTGGCGGTATGACTGTGCTCGAAAATTTGATGATCGCGCAGCACAATGAATTGATGCGTGCGTCAATGTTCTCGATTGCCGGTATTTTCGGTATGCCTTCTTATCGCCGCGCTGAACGCGAAGCGATTGATAAGTCGATGGCGTGGCTCGAGCGGATTGGCATTGCCGATAAAGCAGATGAGCCTGCTGCCGCTCTCCCTTACGGCCAACAACGCAAACTCGAGATCGTGCGCGCGCTCTGCACCGATCCCGTTTTGCTCTGCCTTGATGAACCGGCTGCCGGCCTTAACCCGAAAGAGTCCGACGATCTCGGTGTGTTCCTGCGTCAAATCCGTGATGATTTCCATGTCGGCATTCTGCTCATCGAGCATGATATGAGTGTGGTGATGGAAATCTCGGATCATATCGTCGTTCTCGACTATGGTCGCAAAATTTCAGACGGTACTCCGGCCCATGTGCGCAATGATCCGGCCGTCATCAAGGCCTGTCTCGGTGTCGACGAGTGAGAGCCCAGGAGATAACATGATGACAAGGCCCTTACTCCAAATTCAAGGTGTCGAAACTTTTTACGGCCGCAAT
>JBAXQM010000047.1:0-5002 GCA_037131735.1 Alphaproteobacteria bacterium | reverse complement strand
AAGAGGATGGTGTAGCTCTCATTCATTCCATTGGCCGCGCCGAAGGTCCGGGACATACTAATCCGTGGATTTCAAAATACATCTTTCCGGGCGGCTATAGTCCGGCCTTGTCGGAAGTCATTCCGGCGATTGAACGCGCGGGATTAATCATTACCGATATCGAAATCCTGCGTTTGCATTATGCAGAGACCCTCCGCCTCTGGCGCGAGCGGTTTGAACAAAACCGGGCTGCCATTCGCGCACTTTATGATGAACGCTTCTGCCGCATGTGGGAGTTTTATCTCATCACAAGCGAATTATGCTTCCGCCATAACGGGCAGATGGTGTTTCAGATTCAATTAGCGAAACGCTCGGAAAGTGTTCCCATCACGCGCGATTACATTAGTGAATTTGAAAAGGCGCATCCCCCCGCTCGCGCCTTAGCGCCCCTTGCGGGTTATTCCCGCGCGGCGTGAGGTTCTAAAGAAAGAGGCGTGCGGCCGTCGATCACGATCGCGGCAAAGCCGAGACCCGCGAGCAAGAGGCTCGCGGTCAGATAAAACCAAATCAGCATCGCGACAATTGCTGCGCCCGCTCCGTAAAACTTTTGTTGAAGCGCAAAATATGTATCGAGTTGCAAGAAAATCAGTGACGCAAGAATCCAGCCGCCGACGGTAACCAGCGCACCGCTCCAAATAGCATTACGGCTTAACGAGCCATGCGAAACAAGGCGTATGAGACCGGCAACGCTTACGATTAAAAGCACAAATGAAAGAAGCGCGCTGATAATCTCAATCATCAATCCATAATCACGCAAGATATGAGGTTGATATGAAAAGACTGTGCCGTTCAATGCAAGAAAGAGCATAATCGCGACGCTGACAAAGGACGCCGCCGCGATACCGCCAATAAGTCTTTCACGAAACAATCGGCGGTCACGCTCAAAAAGTTTCAGCGAGGCTTTGTAATATTCCGCAAAAAGACGGCTCAAACCAAGAACGACGAGAGCCACCAGAAATGTCGTAGCAATCGATTTGTCAAAGCCACTTAATCCCTTTGCACTTTTCAGAAAGCCTTTGACCAAGGTTACAATTGATCCCGGCATATCGATTTCAGCATAGACGGGCTGATAGCGCGCCACATTCGGTATGCCGAAAATGTCTTTGAGCGCTTTCACGAGCAAAATGCCCGGAAAGAATACAATCATCAACTGATAAGAAATGGCTGCCGCAAACGTTGAAAACTCGGCAATATGAAAACGGAACCAAGCACCAAGACGAAAAGATAACTGAGAGAACCCACGCGCATCATTCATGCGGCCGTCTCATCCGAAACAAAAGGACCAAGATGGCTGCGCCCTTTTTTGTGAGCGAGCAGAGTCTGTCTATGGCGTTCACGGAGTGATGCGCGCTTCTCAACTGTCAGAAGCGGCGCACAATGTGGACAGGCAACACCCTCTTCATAATGGGACGATGAAAAATCCGCTTCATCAAGCGGCGCAAGGCATCCATAGCAAAGCCGCATTGGCAAAGGTTTCAATCCATGACCGAGTGCGACACGGCGATCAAACACAAAACATCCGCCACGCCAGAGAGATTGATCCTCAGGAATGGTTTCAAGATAGTTCAAGATGCCGCCTTCGAGATGATAAACATTCCTGAACCCTTCCGCTACCAGATAGCTCGTGGCTTTCTCGCAGCGAATGCCGCCGGTACAAAACATCGCGATGGGGCGGTCTTTATCGGCCGCAAGATTTTTTTCGACATAGTCCGGGAAATCGCGAAAGGTCGGCGTTGCCGGATCAAGTGCATGATCAAAAGTGCCCAGCCGATATTCGTAATCATTGCGCGTATCAACGACGATGGTGTTGGGATCGCTGATCAACGCGTTCCATTCAGAGGGAGGCACATAAGTGCCGACATGCTTTAAAGGATCAGCTTCAGCACGGCCAAGCGTGACGATCTCTTTCTTAAGCCGCACCTTTAATCGCAGGAACGGCATCACCGCATCTTCTGAAAGACGAGGCTTCAGATCGTGAAATCCGGTCTCATGGCGGATCGCATCAAGCAGAGCTGCCATGCGTTCCGCGTCGGTCGCGATTGTGCCATTGATGCCTTCAGGCGCCACAAGCAGAATGCCACGCGCTGAAAAGTCACGACAAATTGCAAAAAGGCGCGCCCGAAGTGCTTCCGGGTCGGCAATCGGCGCAAAGCGATAAAAGGCAGCGACGGAAATAGACGACATAGTGCCGTTCTTTACCCTTCGCGCCCGCGCTGACAAGTATATTCGTCAAGAAAAGTGAGCGAATCGGAGTGAGCGCCCGCCATGACTGCGTCTCCCGCTATTGAGATGAACCCGTCTAATCGCCGCCTCGGCATGGCGCTTGTTTTGGGGTCCGCCCTCACCTGGAGTTTCGGCGGGGCTTTGGCGCGCTTTATCACCGTTCCCGATCCCTGGACCATGATCATGTGGCGCTCGGGATTTGCCGCAATTTTTCTCATCGGCGTGATGTTGTGGCGTAGCGGGCCAGAAGGCGCCCTTCGTAACATCATCCGCATGGGTTTGCCGGGCTTAGGCGTCGCCCTTTGTTTTGCAACGGCTTCAACGAGCTTTGTTGTGGGCCTTCAATACACAAGTGTCGCGAATATTCTGCTCGTTCAAGCGGGTGGTCCTCTCATCGCCGCCTCACTCGCTTATCTTCTCTTTCGTGAACGCGTGTCGCGGGGAACATGGATCGCCATTGCCAGCGTGATTTTGGGCATTGCGGTTATGGAATCGGAATCGCTTGATGGCGCGATGTCACCAATCGGTGGTGCACTCGCTGTTTTGATCTCGCTTTCCTTCGCGCTCGCCACTGTCATCACGCGTCATTACTCACATGTCGAAATGATTCCAGCCGTCACTTTGGGCGTTATTATTGCGGGCGTGAATGCGTTTTTTCACGCGGGCGATATGAGCGTGACACTGATGGATGGATTTGTTCTGTTTCTTTTCGGCGCAGTGAATCTAGGCGGTGGTCTTGCGATATTTATTGCGGGCGCGCGGTTAATCCCCGCATCAATCGCTTCGCTTATCGGCACCGCTGAACCGGTACTCGGTCCGGTATGGGTGTGGCTCATTCATGGTGAGGTGCCGAGCCTGCGCACCATCATCGGGGGCGCCATTGTAATGGGCGCATTGATCGCGCATTCGCTCGGGCAATTGATGACGCGAGAGCGATAATATAACGCGCCCTCAAAAAATCTCCGCGAGGCTTTTTAAAACCGCATCCGGCGGGCAATCGCTATATTCGTCGACCCGTCCCGTGCGGTTGATCCAGAGCGGATGGAAACCGGCTAGTCGCGCGCCCGCTACATCCCAGCGGTTCGAAGAGATGAATAAGGTTCGGTTGGCTTCAATGCCAAAAGCGCCTTTGACGAGCTGATAGGCCTCGGGGGCGGTTTTATAGATTCCGATCTCTTCAATCGAAATCAGCCCATCAAAAAGCGCATCAAGGCCTGCGGCCCTCACCGCGTCCTCAAGCATTGTCCCATCGCCATTTGATAAAATTGCCGTCTTGATTTTGTTCTGGCGCCAGCGCTCGAGCGTGGGCAGTCCATCAGAATAAGCATCAAGATGCCGATAGGCTTCGAGAAGCGCGGGGCGTAGACTGCTATGTTCCGGCGCGAGAGTCGCAAGCGCATAATCGAGCGATTGCTCAGTTAGTGCCCAGAATGAGTCGTATCGACCCATCAGGGTTCTCACCCATGTATATTCGAGCTGCTTTTGCCGCCAAAGATCGGAAAGAGCTTGCGCGCGAGGGCCTAAAGCCTGCCCGGCCCGCATTACAGCGGAATGAACATCAAAGACAGTGCCGTAAGCATCAAATACGACAATATCGGCCTCAATATCTCTCACAAACCGCATCTCTGACGCCCCCCGATTTTCCTTTTCGAGCACTCATAACGCGCGCCCTGCAAGGCCTCGTTTGCTCCTGTGCAAATGCCTTTTCAAGCCTAAAGGCGTATGAGTCGGGTCCGCACTAATCCCGCCTTGCGGGGCATCCCTTACCCTGGAATAAACCATGACCGATACGCTCTCCACCATCAAGGCTCGTACGTCCGCGAATAATTTCGATACAACCCATGTGATGTCGAATGCCGACATCGAAGAATTGGTCTCTTATGCGCAACATGCGCCGACCGCTTTTAATCTTCAGAACTGGCGCGTTGTGGCTTTCTCCTCAAAGGCTCAAAAGGAAGCGTTGAAGGCTGCTGCTTATGGCCAGCAAAAAGTTGCAGATGCGGCTGTGACCTTCGTCGTTGCGGGCATCAAGGACGGCTACAAAGAAATCGGCCGTCTCGCCAAGCCGCTGCTGGACGGCGGTGCAATCGACCAAGCAGCTTATGACGGCTGGGTAGGCATGACGGTTGGCGCGCATGAGAACAACCCACAGCTCCAGCATGATGAAGCTTACCGTTCAGCTTCGCTCGCTGCGATGACATTGATGCTTGCGGCACAAGCCAAGGGTTACGTCTCAGGCCCAATGAGCGGCTTTGTTCCGGATCAGGTTTCAGCTGTTGCCGGTCTCGGTGCCAATGAAGTGCCCGTGATCCTTATCGCCGTTGGTCGTGCAGCTGAAGGCAACTGGCCGCGCAAGCCACGCCGTGCGCTTGCTGAACAAGTGAAGATCGTCTGATCTTACGCGCTTTATCCTTTTAGGATTTTACCAATCATCCGGCGGGGCAACCCGCCGGATTTTTTATGTCATAATGAAAAAAGAAAAATCAGCTGCTCACGCCGATGAGCCGCAAAATCGTTTTGAAGATGATTGATTGCGGATCGACAATACCCTCGATCACATTGAAGTGATTGCGTCCTTCAACGCCAATGGCGGGTTCTGATTCAGGCCAGAGTTTGGCGAGATCAACACTATGGCGACAAAACTCGGATGATTCTTCCGCCCCATAAATCGGCAGCATCGGAACAGGATCATGCGGCGTCTGCGCGAAAAGGTTAAGCGCCTCGGCACTTTCTTTCGTTA
>JBAXQM010000046.1:0-6227 GCA_037131735.1 Alphaproteobacteria bacterium | reverse complement strand
GCTTGCGTGGGGGTCGGGATCGTCGCGCGGCGCCAGAGGATCATTATGGATCCGATAAGAGCAACAAAGCGGGCGAAAAGGGCTGAAAACATGATGTCCTCATCAAAAACAGGAGGGCAAGGTATAGGGGCGGGCGGGTGCGGCGACAACCTAAAAGGTGAAATTTATTTCACAGCTTCGGCAAGCTCCCAATTAGACCAATCGGTTTAATTGGAAACGCCATTGAACGAGAATTTAGATTGTATCGTGTATGATCGTGGTTGGACCAGCTTGTGAAGCAATCGCTATTTCTTCTCGTAAACGACCTGTGCGCCGCGGCATTCTCCGCCGATCAGTTTGATCGTGAGCTTGTTCTTCGAAACTTCAGCAAGAGAAACATCAAACTGCTCTCCACTACCCGTCATCTTTGTTGTTTTTGCTGATTTTGACGGCTTGATCGGGATAGGGAATGAAAATGATTCACTCGTGAACGACAATGAAACCGGTGCGCCCTGATCAACGGCCACCGTCGAACGCATCATCGGCCCCGTGCATGACCCGGTAGCAGATTTGGCCTCATACCACCCATCATCGAGAGCCCACGCGGTTGGAGCAAAACCTAGAACAGCAATTGCCAAAATGGTAGAGAAACAACGCACATCGCTTTTCACAGAACGAACTCCCAAGAACCTACTTTTCAACAAAACGGCAAGGATATGAGTTTGGATTTCTAAAACAACAGAAGGCATAATAGCTCAATCATTTAAAGCGATTGACGATGCTACTGTATTTTTCGCTTCATCGAAAGCCTTTGGCATAAGCATCGAAATCATCAAGCGCCTTTTGTTTGTCCTGATTCGATAAAAAGCTCGCGATGAAGGCATTGCGACCAAGTGTCTCAATCGCTTTACGATTAAGAGATAACGCATCAGCGATGGCAAGAAAATTATCTGTGAGATAGCCGCCGAAATAAGATGGATCATCCGAATTGATTGTAACGATCAAATCAGCATCGAGCATTTTGCGTAACGGGTGTTGCGTCAAATCAGGGCAGACCTGAAGCCTTTTGTTTGAAAGCGGGCAAACAGTGAGCGGAATCTTTTCATCGGCAATGCGTTTCACGAGTGCTGGATCTTCAAGCGCGCGATTGCCGTGATCAATGCGCTTAACTTTCAAATCATCAAGCGCTTCGCACACGTATGAGGGTGGGCCCTCTTCGCCCGCATGGGCGACGGGATAAAATCCTTCCTCGCGCGCCGCTTTGTAAACGCGTGAAAATTTTGAAGGCGGATGACCTTTTTCGGAGGAATCGAGACCAATGCCAAAAATGCGGCTCTTGCACCGGCAAGCATGACCAAATGTTTCAAATGCGGACTCTTCTGAAAGATGCCGAAGGAAGCACATAATTAGTCGTGATGTGATTCCGAATTCCCTTTGCGCTTTCTCCAGCGCTGAGGATATGCCATCAAGAACCGTATCAAAGGCAACGCCGCGTTCCGTATGGCCTTGAGGGTCAAAGAAGATTTCGACGTGACGTGTGTGTTCCTGTCTCATCCGCGTGAGATAGGCATAAGTAAGGTCAAAAAAATCACGTTCCGTTTTGAGAACCGACATGCCGGCATAGTAAAGATCGAGAAAATCTTGCAGAGATCCAAACTGATAGGCCTTCCTGATTTCTTCGACATTTTGAAAAGGGAGTGACACGCCATTGCGCTTGGCGAGTTCCATCATCATCTCGGGCTCAAGCGTCCCTTCGATATGCACATGCAATTCGGCTTTCGGCATGCCACGGATGAAAGCTTCACTATCGAAACTCATGATTGCATTTCCGTTCCTGCATATGATCTAAAGACTAGAAGGCGTGTGGTCGTCCATCCCAACATTCAAAGCAGCCCGTTGTCTCAAGCGAGAGTGCATCAAGGCGCGTCGAGAGCCCCTTAGCTGACTCTTCAACGCTGATGTCGGCACCGCTGCCACCCATATCGGTCTTGACCCATCCCGGATGATAAATGCCGACAGAAATGCCTTTTGGTCTTAGGTCTGATGCAAGGTTGCGCCCGAGATTAAGGGCCGCGCTTTTCGACGCGCGATAAATATAAGAACCGCCTGGCGCGCGCGTGGTCGATCCCATCTGCGAGGAGATGATTGCAATCTTTCCGTGGCCGGCAAGAATATTGGGTAGCAAAGTTTGAATGGTCAAAAAGACGCCCGTGACATTCACGGCAAATGACTGGGCCCAGAGATCCGCTGCGTAACCGCTTTCAAGGGCTTCGTTCCGATCTAAAAGCACACCGGCATTACAAATGAGCCTTGTAAGAGGGCGGCCCTTGAGACGAGATGCGAGCGCCTTATGCGAGTCACTCTGCGTGACATCAAGCTTCTCCCAATAAATGCCGGTTGTGTTTTGGGGGATTTCTCCGCGCGTTGTGGCGATGACATCGTTGCCTTGTCCGGCCTCAAACTGGGCGAGAGCGAGGCCGATGCCCCGATTGGCACCTGTGATCAGAATGGTCATTATGTGTCCTTGCGCGTTACGGGGAGCGGTACATCATGGCCCCCTTTTTGATCCGATGTTAGAACCTATGATCTCATGTATTGTGGATCATTAACAAGGCGCGGAGGCTCAGTTTCGAGCCTTAGCGAGATAATGTCTCAAGACGGCTTGCCGAAACCGCCAAGATGATCAAAGCGCCGACAAGAATATCACGCACATAGCTGTCGACGCTCAGTTGCGTTAGCCCATTCGACAAGACGCCCAAAAACAATACACCGATCAATGTGTTGAGCACTTTCGGTTCACCCTGATGATTCATCGTCATGCCGATAAAGACAGCGGCAATAGCATCAAGCATTAATCCCGCACCTTGCGTCGGGTTCGCGGACGCGACGCGGCTCATATACATGAGGCCGGCAAGTGCCGCGCCAAGGCCTGACAACATGAAGGCAATCAGCCGCGTGCGTTTTACATCAATGCCCGCCAATAGGGCGGCCTCAGCATTCCCGCCAATCGCATAAAGATGACGGCCGAATATTTTTTTGGTCAAGAGGAACCAAACAAGCAGCAGAATGAAGGCAGCAACAATCGTTAGATTGGGAAGAGTGAGCGTAAAACTCTCAGCGCTCATTAACGGCACGCCGCCGCGCGCAAAGGCGCTGAAGTGAGGCGGGATCTCCGTGCCAAATAAGGTTTTGCCACCGGCAATGAGAAAAGCGCAGCCACTGAATATTGTCAGAGATCCCAGTGTAGCGACAAAGGGAAGAATGTTGAGATAACTCACCAGAAAGCCGTTGAGTGCGCCGCCGATGAGACCAATCGACAATGCGATGAAGAAGCTTGCGCTTTCACTTCCTGTTCCGCGAAATGTCACGGCGGCGACGATGCCTACGAGGCTCGCCATTGAGCCGACACTCAAATCAAAATCGCCCATCGCCATGACAATGGTCATCGCGCAAGCGGTCACCATCAGCATGCTCATTTGTTGGGTGATGTTAAAGAGATTGCGCCCCGTCAGAAATGTCTCGGGCAGCATGATTGAGAAAAATACAATCAGAACCAAAAAAGCAGCGAGGGTTGCGTTTTGCTTTACGAAGCCCAAGGCAACCCTCACTTTATCGGTCATAATATCAGATTACTTGCCGGCATTCGCCGAGGTGATCAGTGTGGTGGGCACATAGATCACGCTTTGCTTGATTTTTTCACCACCAAGATGGCGCTTAACCGCTTCGGCTGTTATTGCGCCAATGCCTTTGAAGTCCTGTGCCATTGAGGCTTCGAAATTGCCACCCTTTGCAATTGCTTCACGCGCTTGCGGGTTTGCGTCGATGCCAGTGATCACGATGCCTTCATTGCCACGGCCTGCCGCTTCAATGGCTTGCAAGGCGCCGAGAGCTGGTTGATCCCATGCGGCCCATACAGCCGCAATCGAACCCTTCTTTGGATTGGCAGCGAGGATGGCTTCCATCTTCGCGCGGCTATCAGCAATGCCGCCGTCTTTCACGTCTGGCGTGACACGATCAAGCACTTTGATATCCGGATTGTTCTTGAAGATCGTATCCGCAATCACACCGCGTTGTTGTACGGGTGGAAACGCATCAAACACGAACATCACAACATTGCCTTTGCCGCCAATGCGGTTGGCAACATAAGACGCGGTATCAGCCGCCATCGCATAACCATTGCTGGTGACATTCGTAACCAGAAGATGTGTTGCGCCCGAGTCCATCCCGAAGACCGGAACGCCTGCCGCCTTCGCGGCTTCTAAACCGGCTGCGACTTGTGACGGATCAACATTGATGACAATGGCCGACACTTTTTGGTTGGCAGCGTCTTCAATGCGACCAACCGCCGCAGCAACGTCACCCTTGGTGTCAACGACATTCACTTGCCAGCCAAATTCCTTGGCCTTTGCTTGGAACGCTTCGACATAGAATTGTGTGCCGGGTTGGGCAAGATAGGGCGTGACAATGGCGATTTTTTCGCCTGCGGCCTGTGCACTGGCAGCGCCGATAAAGGTGGCGGCAATCAATCCCCATGCGAAATTTGATTTTCTTGACATGTTTCCTCCATTTTCTTGAACATTTGCGTCAATGGCGTGAAGAAAGCATAATCATGCGACAGTGACAAGGATAGCGCGATGTTGATCGGGATTGATGTGGGGACGACCGCGGTGAAGGCGGCGCTGTTTGATGAACGCGGTCATGTGGTTCGTCGATTCGGTGAAGCCTACACAACATCCCGCCCTGCGCCTGGTCATGTTGAACAAGATCCTAAACAATGGATGGATCTTGTTCTTAAAGCGCTCACAGAGCTTAGTCGCGATGTGTCAGCCAAAGCCATTGGCCTTTGTTCGCAAGTGAATACGCATGTGTTTGTTGATGATAAGGGGCATGCACTTCGCCCGGCTATGACATGGCAAGACACCCGTTGTGCATCTGATGCCGCGACGCTTGATTCAAAAATAAACAGTGACGATAAAATTCGCTGGTGGGGCGCGCCTTTGCCGATTGACGCAAGTCATATGGTGGCACGCATGGGGTATGTTGCACGCACCGATCCGGAAACATGGTCGCGTACGCGTTATGTATTAGCGCCGAAAGATTATTGTATTGCGGCGCTCACAGGTGAGGTTGTCGCCGACCCGATGACGAATTTCGGCATTCTTGATCAGTCTCTTGATTTGATCGAGCCAATTGTTGCGCTCGTGCCGGGAGCGAAAGAGCGACTGCCGCGTATCAAGTCGTTCACGACCCTTGCAGGGCGCATAAGAAGCGGCTTGCCTTGTGCAGGTGTTCCCGTTGTCACGAGTGCGATGGATGCGTGGTCAGGACTTTTCGGCGCAGGTGTATCTCAAGAAGGGCAGGGGCTTTATCTGAGTGGAACAAGTGAAATTCTTGGGATCATATCGCATCAACGCCATCCAACACCGGGTGTGATTGCCTTTGCGACTTGTGAGGGCTTAACGCTCCATGCGGGCCCGACCCAATCGGGCGGCGCGTCGGCACATTGGGTTGCCAAACTGCTCGGGCATGATGTGTCGGATATTTTTGCGCTTGCTGAACGCGCAAACCTTTCGCATGTGCCGCTCTTCTTGCCGCATCTTGAAGGCGAGCGCGCGCCTCTATGGGACACGGACGCAAAAGGCTCCTTTACGGGGTTGATGTCGGCGACAGGGCCAGCAGAACTTGCGCGGGCGGTCCTAGAAGGTGTGGCCTATTCTGCGCGGCTTGTTTTTGATCGACTGCAAGACTCCGGTGGACGTTCGGCTGATCTCATTCATCATTCAGGGGGCGGTTCACGATCCGATCTTTGGTGCCAAATCCGAAGTGATGTTCTCGGTAAAACAATCAAACGCACGGCGATGAGTGATGCCGGCGTTTTGGGTGCGGCATTAATGGCTGGTGTTGGCGTAGGACTCTTTGATTCGCTCAGTGAGGCAACGAAAAACTTTGTTATCTTTGACAAGGCTTTTGATTCAAACGCTGCGATGAGCGCGCGCCATCAGGCGCGCTATGACGCCTATCAATTGGCTTATGAACAATTGAAGCCGCTCAATAAAAAATTTTCAAATTGAGTTTTGATGCGGCGGTTAAATAGTTAAACACGTCCCCAGTCGATCAATAGCCAGACGCGTTCAACGCCATAATGAAGTATGGTCAGCAGAATGTGAATGATGACCGCTTCCTTCAAGCCAACAATCACGGCGGTTAGAATAAGTACCGCTATACGGTAGCTTATGACGCGGGCGATC
>JBAXQM010000045.1:0-6781 GCA_037131735.1 Alphaproteobacteria bacterium | reverse complement strand
CGTTCAAAGCGGGGCTCAGAAGACGGGAAAAAGTCTTTTGCACTGTCCCAAGTTTCTCGCGTTCTTATCGCGGGTGAAACCAAAACCAAATCGGGCACAACCCCGCTTTCATGCAATGCTTTCGCGATATCAACGCTTTCACGTCGTCCCGTTTCGGTGAGCGAACGAGAGAAATCCGGTCCTTGATCATGCGGAACCGCTCGACCGTGCCGAAAAAGTAGAAGACGCAACATCAAAAAGCCCCGGAAACCCTTAGTGCTCAATCCCACCCCAAAAGAATTCCGCCCCCCGGCATTGACTATAGACATTCAATTGCCATGTTTGGACGGTTATTTGAGCTTATGTTTCACGGGAATCGATGGCACATGCAACAAGATTATGACTCAATCCGCGGCACGCAAGGAGGCCGGTTTGTTGTCCAAGCCGTGCCCGGCTGGATGATAGCGCTTGTCTCCATTTCGATTGCTGTCGCGGGGTTCGTCTTGTTTCTTGTGAGTGCGAGCCTTCTTCTCGTCCTCGCGCCGATTTTTATCGGCATAGGGCTTTATCTGCGTTGGCGTTTTTTGAAAGCTCTGCGCACCGCATCAAACTCTGCCGCATCAAACTCTTATAATGAGCGTGAGACAGTCATTGAGACCGACTACCGCGTGCATGATGACACTCGACGTAACTAAAACTAAAGTTTCAAGTCGTTAGCTCAGCGGACGAACGACAAGTACCGAACACGGCGCATGACGCACAATCGTGGTTGCGTTTGATCCTAAAAGATAGGTCGCCATGGCGGGACGATGCGAACCCACAACGATCAGATCTGCTTTTTTCTCTTCCGCCTCTGCCAATACTTCGTTGTAAACCGAACCCATGCGCACGGCGGACGTAACCTTTGATTTATCGGCGATCGCGAGCGAAGCGACGAGCTCTTTCATCCGCTTTTCGCAATCCGCCTGTTGTTCTTCGTCAAAAGACGGCGGCACATACTCCATAAAGGTAATCGGCAAGATTGAACGCACATAAACGAGATGCAAAGACGCATTTGACACGCTTGCAAGCGTTGAAGCCCGTTCAAGTGCAAGCTTGGAGATCTCAATTTCGGACAGATCAACCGGAACCACAATCGACGTAAACATAAATGCCTCCTGACCAAGCACGCGCCATTGGCGCAGCATCAGGTCAGACTGCGGCGATTGTCAGGCTTACGCCTTGATTTGGATCATGCCTGCGCATGATCACGGTCAGGCTACACCGAGTTTTTTCTGCAGGCTCGTCGAAGACGTTGTATATTGGAAGGTGACGCGGCGGTCGGGATAGACATAACGCTGCACTTTTTGCGCGGCTAACGCTCCCTCATGGAAGCCCGAGAGGATCAGCTTCAGTTTACCGGGATAGGTGTTGATATCACCAATCGCAAAAATACCCGGAACCGAGGTTTCGAATTTCTCCGTATCAACGGGGATCAGATTTTCATGAAGCGATAGGCCCCAATCCGCAATAGGGCCGAGCTTCATCGTCAATCCGAAGAAGGGCAGCATAGCATCGCAGGCCACCGCGAATTCGCCGCCGTCATTATCGCGGCAGATGACGTGTTCGAGACGGCCATTCTGCCCCTGAAGCTTGGTTGCCTGCCCGATCCGGAGATCCATGGCGCCGTCGCGCACCAGCGCGCGCATCTGCTCGACACTATGAGGCGCAGCGCGGAAATCGTCCCGACGATGCATCAAGGTGACGCGTTTTGCGACTGGCACCAGATTAAGAGTCCAGTCGAGCGCGGAGTCCCCACCGCCGACAATCAGAACCGAGCGCCCGCGGAAGGTCTCGATCTTCCGCACAGCGTAATAAACACTCTCACGTTCATAGGTCTCAATTTCTGGAATAGGCGGCTTTTTCGGCTGAAAGGAGCCCCCACCGGCTGCAATCACGATAGATCTGGCCTCAAACAATGTATCAGCATTAGTTTTGACCCGGAACAGGGGTGCTGTCGGCGTACCAAGATTTTGTACCTCGGCTACCATTTCATTCAGGTGGAATACTGGCCCAAAAGGCTCAATCTGCTTCATGAGATTGTCGATGAGACCCTGCCCTGTAACCGTGGGAAAGCCCGGAATGTCGTAAATCGGCTTTTCCGGATAAAGCTCGGCACATTGTCCGCCAATTTTATCAAGAATATCAACGACATGTGCCTTGATATCGAGAAGCCCTAATTCAAAGACGGCAAATAGGCCCACGGGCCCTGCTCCGATGATCAGGCAATCGGTTTTAATCGTCTCGGTCATGGCGTTCTCGGGACTTTCTTTAAAAAATGCAGATCGAAAGGCTTGATCGCTCAGGCCTGTTTTTCCGGGGTCCGCACCGAGAGACCATCAAGCTCTTGGGTCACGGTGATCTGGCAAGAAAGGCGGGAATTCGGGCGAACATCATAGGCAAAATCGAGCATATCCTCTTCCATGGAGGACGGGGCGCCGACTTTTTCCTGCCAATCAGGCTCAATATAGACATGGCAGGTGGCGCACGCACAGGCGCCGCCACATTCGGCCTCGATCCCCGGAACGCCATTTTTGATCGCCGCTTCCATAACGGTCGAGCCAGGCTCAGCCTCAACCGTCCGCGCCGTACCGCCGAAATCAATGAATTGAATTTTTGCCATAGGACCCTCATAATGCCGGCGTTAAAACCCTCGCGGCTCGATACAGTAACAACACCTATTTGACGAGGAATTTCGTCAGGTTTGGACATAATTCGCGAGATTATAGAGTGATATAGGGCGATTTCGCCTAAAAACACCCCCGTTAACGCTGTTTTCACTATTTAATCCTGCCGGGTGTTCAAGACCCACCCCAAAAGTTAGACTGCGAAGGGGTGAACCCACGCCTAAAATTCAGTTTGGAGCGGTAAGACAATCATGGCTACGCACACAAAAATCTCGGATTCGGCCGAAGCGGCACTCTCCGCGATTGAGGAAGCTTTGACGCAGTCGATCAATCCGTCTGCGGCGTCGGAAGCAGGCGAACCTAAAGCAGGTGATGATTTGGGATCGCGCTCAACGAGCCAAACTGCGCGCGCGTCTGTGAAGACACGTGTCGATGCCGATCTCCGTCCACCCATTCAAGATCTTGATCGCCCCTTCCCCGGCCTTGCTGCCAATGATGATCGCAAAGCGGTTGGTGAAATCATCCAAACTTTGCAGGCACGTCCCTCGCGCCGTCCTTATCTTTTTGCGGCGATCGCCTCAGGCGCTTGGATTTTGTCGGTAGCGATTGCGCTGATTGTTCACCCTGATCTTTTCGGTAATGCATTCTCGTCAGCTGAATCGTCAGCGATTATTCCGTTCCTCGTCGTAGGCTTAGCGCTGCCTGTCGTTCTCTTCTTTCTATTGGCGCTCGCCTCTATTCGCGCCGCAGAAATGCGCACGATTGCGAATTCAATGACGCAAGTGGCGCTGCGCTTGGCGCAGCCAGAAGCGGCAACAACGGAAGCGGTTGTCTCACTCTCGCAAGTTGTTCGTCGTGAAGTTGCCGCGATGGGCGATGGCATGGAGCGCGCGGTTGCGCGCGCCAGCGAACTCGAAGCGATGGTGCATAATGAAATTGCCACGCTCGAACGCGCTTATGGCCAGAACGAAGTGCGTATTCGCGCTTTGATCGATGAATTGGGCCTTCAACGCGATGCGATTTCATCAAATGCTGAACATATTCGCTCATCCATATTAACGACGCATGAGCATCTCGGCCGCGAGATCAATCAGGCCATGACGCGCATCACCGCACTTGTTGATGATGCAGGCTCGAAAGTGGCCGGCGCGATTGATCAGAAAACCGCCACGATTGCCGCCACACTCGGACGCACCGGCGAAACGATGATCGATGTGATTTCTGAGAAGAGCGATACATTGTTGCTCAATCTGACGCAGACGAATGATGTCGTTTCTTCGCAACTCTCGCAGATCGGCAAAAATATTGTCGATGCGCTTGAAGAGAAATCAGAAGCCGTAACTGATCGCTTGGCTTCTACGGGCGACAATCTTGTCCGCGAAATCGTTGGCCGCGCTGAAACCATGGTGCAAGCGATCGAGAACGCGTCCGAACGGGCAAAAGAACAAGTTACCTCCGATTCTGATATGTTCGTATCGCGTATCGCCGATATGAGTGAATCGATCCGCTCGACAATCGAACATCAAGCCGAAACGCTTGAACGTGGCATTGATAATAGCGTAAGCCGCCTCGCCGTCATCATGGATGATAAATTGGCCGCTTCCCGCAGTGTATTCAGCGAAGGTCTCGACGATCTCGTTGACGCCGTCAGCAGCCAGACCCAGAAAATCAAGAACGAGTTTTCACGCGAAGCCGATGCTATTCGCGTTCAGATCTCGTCAACATCGGGCATGTTGATCGACTCCCTGTCGCGCGAGACGCAACAACTCGACACCGTTCTCACAAATCATTCACAGACGCTTTCAGAAACGCTGGTCGGTGCAAGCTCAACAATGGGCCAATCGATTGGCGAAAAGATCGCTGCCGTTACCGAGTCCTTCCAGACCGGCACAAATCTCTTAAATGTGAGCCTGCAGCGTAACACCGAACAGATTGAAGCCAATCTGTCGAGCTATTCAACCCGCATTGACCAAGCCATCGGCGGTCGCGTCGCCGCGCTTGAATCAACGATCCGCGAAGGCGCTTCAACGCTTGATCAAAATCTTTCGCATTATCTCGGCTCGATCACGGCGACGCTTGATCAAGGCGGCGCGCGCATCAATGAGAAACTCGGCGGACAGATCGAGACCTTCGAGAAAACCATTATTGTTAAGGGCGGCGCACTCAGCGAAGCGCTCTATCGTCGTCTCAATGACTTCGAAACAAATATTCTTGGTCGAAGCAGCGAGATCAATTCGAACATCACGCAAAATCTCACCAATCTTGAGCGTGTGCTTGATACCAGCGGTAATCAACTTGCTGAGCGTATCGAACGCAACACGACCAACTTCACGACAACAATCGAAGCGCGTTTGGGCGAAGTCGCCCATCTCTTCTCAACCGAAGGTCGCGCCCTCTCCGATCGTCTCGTCGAGCAAGCCAAAAACGCTTCAACCATCATTGAATCGCAATTGGCTGCGATCGAATCCAACTCACGCGAGAAGAGCGTGGCCGTTGTGGAAGGCATCGAAGCGCTCTTTACGCGCGTTGACCAAGGCCTTGTGGAGCGTACCAACGTTCTCATGGAAGCCATGTCGGAACGTTCGAATAATCTCGAGCAAACTTTGCAGCGTTCAAGCCTTGCCATCGGCAACACAATCGAAACCAAGACGGAAGAGCTTGGCCGCGTGATGTCTGATCGCGCCGATACGGTCGCGCAATCGCTCGCCGTCCGCGCCATCGAAATCAACGAAATCCTTGGCGAGAAGGCAATCGACATCGCCAATACATTCGAGGGTCAGGTTCGTCACTTTGAAGATAACATCGTCTCGCGCCTTGAAACCATTAGCGCGGTCATTGGCGATCAGAGCAACACATTCGGCGTAAGCCTCGAAGGCCACACGGAAAAGATTTCGGGTGCTTTGAATTCGGCAATCTCGCGTCTTTCAACGACACTCGACACGCAGGGCACTTCACTGATTTCGGCTCTGCAATCGAATGCCGGAAACATCACCGATACGATTGCTCAAGTGGGATCGCATACTGCCGATATTCTAAGTGGCACAGCCGACCGCTTGCAAAGCGAGACGCTTGTTACTCTTCAGAAAATGTCGGACGCCAGCCACATTGTGCGCACGCTCGTCGAACAGGCCAATCAATCAATCGGCGAACTCGAAAGCAAATTGGCAGACCGCGTTATCGGCCTTGCCCATGCCGGTACTGTCATCAAAGAAGATGCTGCTCATTCGGCAAGCCTCCTCCTCGAGCAGATCGAATCTATGCGTGAAGTTACCGCGACAGGTATTCACGAAACACGCGCACTCATCGATGTGCTCGATGAAAGAACCCGTGCTGTGTCCTCCGTCACACGCGAACATGTTGAAATTCTCGAAAACGCCGCGCAGTCGCTCGGCAGCATCGAAGGTCGTCTGGGCTCTGATCTCGAAAATCGCAAAGCGTCGATCGAGGTCCTTACCCGCACCCTCAATGAGCATTTCAACAATGTTGAGACCGTTGCCGAGAAATTCGCGCTCCATCTCAATGGCGCATTGATGGCGATTGAAAATCGCGCCGGCTCGATCCGCGACATCATGAGCGATGCCGCCACCGTCGCAAGCCAAACCATGCGCGAGCAGTTTGATACGGTGCGCGCAGAGGCAGATGCCGAGAAGGAACGCACCGTCGATCAAGTTCGTGCCGTCTCTACCGAAGCTCTTGCCGAGATGAGCGAGCTTCTTGGTCAGTTGGTTGGTCGGTTTGAAAAGACCGCCGCCGATGTCAAGAGCCTCACCGAGTCGATCGCGCAGGAAGTTGATGCCGCGCGTGAAGACATCACGAAGAGCGTCACCATTCTGCCGAATGAAACAAAAGAACAGTCGGCGGCGCTTAAGCGTGCTGTCAGCGAACAAATTCGTGCACTCGGCGAACTCAACGCCATCATGGCGGCCTCAAGTCGCGTAACCGATACGGCAAAGCCCGTGGAACAACGCCCTGCTCCGATCGCTCCTGAAAAAGCGCCAGAACGGAGCCTCACGCCCGTCCCGCGTCCAGCTGCGCCGATTGACGCCCCGCGTTCACCAATGATCGCGCGTCCTGACGTCGTTGCACGTGACACCGTTCAACCAGTAAAGCCGAAGATTGAAGACAAGTCTTATGTA
>JBAXQM010000044.1:0-6877 GCA_037131735.1 Alphaproteobacteria bacterium | reverse complement strand
TGTGGCTGATCATCCTCTCAGACCAGCTACTGATCGTCGCCTTGGTGAGCCGTTACCTCACCAACTAGCTAATCAGACGCGGGCCGATCTTTTGGCGATAAATCTTTCCCCCGAAGGGCTTATCCGGTATTAGCACAAGTTTCCCTGAGTTATTCCGAACCAAAAGGTACGTTCCCACGTGTTCCTCACCCGTCTGCCACTCCCCTTGCGGGGCGTTCGACTTGCATGTGTTAAGCCTGCCGCCAGCGTTCGCTCTGAGCCAGGATCAAACTCTCAAGTTGTAGAGTAAGATCTGGTCTCGATCACATCACGTTTTTGACGGAGATCATTCACCCCGAAAGGCGAATGAGCTCTTGCTTTTGAGAAAAACGCGAATGATCGAGCGGTTCTCTTGTTTGTTCAAGGGGTTACCTTGAACCGCAAGGACTCCGCCGTCCGCGTTTCTCTTTCTTTCTATTCACTTGTCAAACAGCCACATCCGAAGATGTTCTACGATGTCTTCAACCGGCAAACGTTTCTGCCTGACCTGAGTCAGGCGATGCAGTGCCCGAGAGTACCGGAAACGTTTAACCGGCCGCCGCCTTGAGGCAGCGACGCCGTGTGTGGGGCGTATATAGTCGGGGGGCTTTTTCCCTGTCAACACAGAAAGTCGAATTTTTTTGCAAAAGATTCATGAACTAATCCTAAGTGATTGAAATATATTATTAAACCGCCTGAGATTATGCCTGTTATTTCAGCATGAGCAAAGCAGTGGACCACCCTTTGACTGGACCTCTGCCCTTCCCCTGCCGTATTCTTACGGAGAACAGCGGCCGGAGCCGCAGCGGGGATTAGGGCATTGACGGATATTACGGCTGTTCAGGCACCGGCTCGCCCGTTAGGGCTCACGGACCGGAAAATCCGGCCCATGGTCCGGAGGGGTGATCGGTCGGGCGACCATCTACCGCCGCTTGATGACCGCTTTCGTCCCGATGACTTCGCGCCACCACGCGTCAATCTACGCTGGTTGATCGGCGCGATCCTGACCGCCTTCGCGGGTGCGGGATTAATTGGCTCAGCGATTTTCTATTCACTCGATCGCAATACAACGACGATTTCAAAACCCGACATTATGACGCTCGCCCGATTAGGGGACGATAATCTTACGGGAACAACGCTCTCTAAAGGCGATCGTCTCGTTGCCAACGAATTGATCTCGGCGCGCCAAAGCTTCAAAGCGCCAACGCCGGTGAAAGTCGGCGATCAAGAGATCATAAAATTACAACCCTATGTGCGCGTTTCAACAAATCTCGTTCTCGCGCCCATAGGCTATAGCAATGACATCCCGAGTTTTGACCCGCTAAAAATCTTCGCTGGCGCCGACGATGCTGAGATTCCTAAACTTGAATTACGCGTCGCTGATAATGATCCGGATGTTTCATTGAAGCGGCGCGCCCTGAACGGAACAAAATTTGATACGGCTACATCACTTGCGTTAAGCGATATACAGATTGAGTCACAAGTTGAAGAAGCGCGCAAAGCGGCCATCAATCTAGGCCGGGCTATGCCAACCACTTTCGGCGACCAGCAATTTCTAACGCGCACGCTACCTATGTCTACTGGCCCCGCTACAACGGCCAATCTCGATACAGCATTCTCAAATATTCAAATCAGCGTTGTTCCGGAGAATGTTACCGATATCGCCAAAAAACCGCCAAAGCCCCTCGCCGTTCAGGCGACGAGCGATGAGCGCGTGATCACTTTGAAAAAATCAGATCCCATCGACCGTGTTCTGATTGCTAATCGCGTTGCCTCACCAATTGCAAAAGAGGCAGCAAAAATCATCTATCAACAAATCAAAGATACGCCGATTAAAGATGGTCAAAAACTCCGTGTGTTGTTGACCCTTCCGCCCAATCCCAAAAGCGAGCCGCGTCTCTTGCGCGTAATGCTTTATGACACCGATCAGATCTCTGCGATTGCGGCGATCAATGATCAAGGCGCTTTTGTCGCTGTTGCGCCACCCTCATCCGAAGGTACCATCGGAGCTGAAGAACAAGCAGATGAAGACGTTCCCGACTCCAATAAATTCACCCTTTACAACAGCCTCTATGAGACGGCACTTAAGAACGATATTCCCAAGCCCATCATCGAACAATTGATCCGCATCTATTTTTACGACGTTGATCTTCAGCGCAAGGTCACTGGCGGCGATTCATTTGAAGTATTTTATGCAGAAGATGAAGAACGACCCGATCGTTTCGAAGTGCTTTATGCTGCTCTTTCCGTCTCGGGTATCACAAAACGTTATTATCGTTATCGCGCGCCGACTGAAAACAGCCTCGATTATTTTGACGAACAGGGCAAATCCAACCGTAAATTCCTGATGCGCAAACCGATCACCGAAGGCATTTTCCGATCCGGTTATGGCATGCGCTATCATCCGATCTTGAAGGTGGAACGTCTCCACTCCGGCGTCGACTGGGCCAATAAAGTCGGCACTCCAATTCTAGCTGCGGGTGATGGTGTCATTACCTGGGCTGATTGGGATACGGGCTATGGTCGCCACATCGAAATTCAACATGCTTATGATTTCGTAACGACCTATTCTCATCTTTCAGCATTTGCCAAAGGCGTCACAGAGGGCGTGCGCGTTCGCCAAGGCCAAGTCATTGGCTATCTCGGCAGCTCGGGGCTTTCGACGGGACCGCATCTTCATTACGAAGTGCTCGTGAAAGGTGAGTTCAAAGATCCAATGGCGATCAAATTGCCGCGCAATAAAGAATTGAACAATAGTGAAATCGTTCTCTTCAAGCAACAACAAGACATTATCAACGACATCATGTCGAAAGCACCGGGCGCTGTGCGTGTTGCCAACAAACCCGCTCAACCCTGATTAAACGCGGTCATGTCCCTCTTTGCGCTTGTCCCTATTGTCTTGCCTGTCTTTGGTCTGATCGGCCTGGGATTTCTTGCACGCGTCACCAAACTTGTAAGTGATCGCACAGGCGACGGGCTTTCCGATTTTGTGTTCTCGATTGCAATTCCATGCCTCATCTTCAAGACGCTTAACGCATCGGGATTGCCCTCCGACCAACCCTGGGGCTATTGGCTCTCATATTTTGGCGGGGTGGCGATTGTTTGGACACTCGGCATGGCGCTCGGGCGTCACGTCTTTTCGCTTCAACCGTCCGAAACTGTGGTGGCGGGATTCACAGCCGCACAATCGAACACGGTACTCGTCGGCGTTCCCCTCATTCTACAAGCCTATGGGCAAGACGGCGCTGTGCCACTCTTTCTCTTGGTGGCCGTTCATCTGCCCGTGATGTTTACCGTTGCAACGCTACTCATCGAAGGACGAGCAGCGCATTGGCCAACAGTCATCAGACAATTGCTGACGCATCCTATTCTGTTGTCGATCCTCGTCTCGGCCGCATTTCATCTCTCTGGATGGGCGGTCCCATGGCTTGTGACAACGCTTGTCGACTCGATTGCTGCATCCGCTTTGCCCTGCGCTTTGTTTGCGATGGGTATTGCGCTCTGGCGTTATGGTATTCGCGGCGGTTTAAGCCTCGCGACGAGTCTAACCGCCATCAAATTGCTGCTTCATCCTGCTCTGGTATATACGCTCGCGTTCTATGTCTTTCCTGTGCCGCCCATTTGGGCCGGTGTTGCGGTTTTGTTTGCCGCTGCACCCTCGGGCATCAATGCCTATTTGTTTGCTGAACGATATAAGAGCGGCGTGCAACTCGCATCGAACGGCATTGCGCTTTCGACCGCGTTGTCCGTGTTTTCAATTTTAATTTGGCTTGCGGTTTTAGGAGTAAAGCCTTGAGTGATCCGGTGCGGATTACACGAGGATCACGCGCCTTTCGCGCGGCGAGTTTTGCTTTGTTTCTTGCTGGCTTTTCCACCTTCTCGCTGCTTTATTGCGTGCAGCCATTATTGCCGATTTTTGCCGATGCTTTTCATGTCAGCCCTGCATCGAGCGCCTTACCGATGTCGCTTGCTACCGCACCTTTGGCCCTAGCCATTCTTGCTGCCGCAGTGCTATCCGAAGGATGGGGTCGACGCGGATTGATGTTTGTGGCCATGGGACTTGCGTCACTCCTCACCATTGCCGCGTCCCTAACCACAGAGTGGATAATCTTTGTTGTATTGCGCGCGCTTGCAGGTCTTGCGCTTGGTGGCGTCCCAGCGGTGGCGATGACATGGCTTGCCGAAGAGCTTGATCCGGTAGACGCCGCACGCACGACAGGCCTTTATGTTGCGGGCACAGCGTTTGGTGGCATGTCGGGACGTATCTTTACAGGCGTGCTGACCGAATGGTTAGATTGGCGTTCGGCCATCGAGATTATGGGCACCTTGGGCCTCGCCGCCGCACTTGGATTTCGTTTGCTTCTTCCACCTTCAAAACATTTTGTAAGAAAGCAAAAAGTCGGAGTTGGCTTTCATTTTGGTGCGTGGCGGGCGCATCTCGCATCACCGCCCTTGCGCATGATTTATGGACTCGCCTTTCTGATTATGGGCGCCTTTGTAGCACTATTTAATTATGTCAGCTTTCGTCTCACTGCCGCGCCCTATCATTTAGGCCAAGCGGCAATTGGCTTCTTGTTTCTGGCTTATATTGCGGGGATGATTTCCTCCTCATGGTCAGGCCGATGCATCGACATATTCGGGCGAAAAGCCAGCCTGTTGATCGGGCTTGTTGTTATGGCTCTAGAGACAGCGCTCACTCTCATATCGCCGCTTAACATCATTATTGCGGGGATCGGCGTTTTAACCTTCGGATTTTTTCTCACTCATTCGATTGCGAGCAGCCTTGTGGGGCAAGTGGCAGAGGTATCAAAGGGACATGCCGCGTCACTCTATCATGTGTTTTATTATGCAGGCTCGAGTATCGCGGGGGTTGCTGGGGGATGGTTCTTTGCACATGATGGCTGGAGCGCGGTTGTTTTCTTCGCCCTCGCGCTGATGCTACTTGGAACCCTGCTCGTTCGCAGCGCCGACATCAATAACTTTACACCATTCAAGAAAAACCCAAACCTGCTCGAATCGCCGCCGGTGTAACGCCCTCGGCTCTGAGATCACGCAAGGCTTTCGAGTCTTTGCTTTTGGCGAGTTTATCACCATCAGAATCGACAATGAGATCATGATGATGATAGCGTGGCGTCGGCAAATCAAACAATACCTGTAATAGACGGTGGAGATCTGTTGACGCCAAGAGATCAGCCCCACGAATAACATCCGTTACTTCTTGTCGTGCATCATCGAGCACAACACTGACATGATAGCTTGTTTTCACATCTTTGCGCGCCAATACAGCATCACCCCATCGTTCGGGTTGAGCGGCAGTTATGCGCGCGTTCATGTCTAATCCGAATTCTTCGAATGTTAACGCTGATGACAAGTCTTTTAGGGCACGCTCCATATCGATACGCTTCACGTGAGGCAGATTTGCGTTAAGTTTTTCTGCGCGTAACCGCGGATTAAGGTGACGGCACTGACCAGAGTAGAGCGGCGCGCCATCCGGGTCCTTTAACATCGAACCACTCTGCAACCGTTCTGAACGTGTGCAAAAGCAGGGATAAAGAAGTCCGCGCTGATCAAGCTTTTCAATCGCTTCGGCATAAAAGGCGAGATGCTCGGATTGTCTTAATACTGGTTCTTCCCATGTGATCCCGAGCCATGCGAGATCTTCATAAATCGTCTGTTCAAACTCCGGCCTCGAGCGACCCGGATCAATATCTTCAATGCGCAAGAGAAAACGGCCGTCAGTCTTTTGCGCACGCTCGAAATTCAACAGAGCCGAATAGGCATGGCCGAGATGGAGATATCCATTCGGTGAAGGAGCAAAGCGATAAACAGGTTGCACAGTTGACGGTGTCATATCAAAATCAATTCATTCATCGGGCCTTTATCCTCAACCCCAATCCATCGCCCTTCGCATCGCTTATATTCGGATCCCATGCAACCACTTCTGATCGATCATGATGACGCGCTTGATTTCGGCTTGCACGCGTTGCTGGAGCTTGATCCGAAACTCAAGCCGCTTTTGGCATTAAGTGGCCGCCCGCCTTTACGAAAGCGAGCGCCCGGTTTTCCAGGGCTTGCGGGCATCATTGTGTCACAACAGGTTTCAACCGCGAGCGCCGCATCCATTTGGGCGCGCATCACAGCGGAATTCCCTGCTCTCGCCCCCGTGCATATTCTTGAAAGCGACGATGCGCGTTTGAAAGCGCTTGGACTATCGGCGCCTAAAATCCGCACCTTGCGTGCCACGGCCGATGCGGTGGTCACGGGCGCGCTTCCTCTCGACACATTGCATCGTCTGGAAGCCGAGGAAGCGGTTGAAATGCTCACCGCTGTCAAAGGCATCGGGCCCTGGACGGCGGATATCTATCTTCTCTTTTGTTTGGGGCATTCGGATGCGTTTCCCGCGGGCGATCTTGCCCTGCAGGAGGCGGCACGGGTTGGGTTTCGGATGCGGGCACGACCGGATGCGGCGAAGCTCGAAAAGCTGGCGCGGCGTTGGCGGCCCTATCGGGGGGTCGCCGCGAAGCTGCTTTGGGCCTATTACAGGGTCATGAAGGCGGGGCGTGAAGCTGCGCCTGCCGGTGACTAACTCCAGAATAGAGACAATCGTAAGCGCCCATGACAAAAATTGACGGACCACGCCTTGCTCCAAAAACCGGCAAGGCCGATTCTTTGGTTGTGTTTCTTCACGGCTACGGGGCCGATGGCAATGATCTCATCGATCTCGGTCAACAATGGCAGAATTGGCTGCCCAATGCGGCCTTTGTCTCGCCCCATGCGCCGGAGCCTTGCGGTATGTCGCCCATGGGGCGGCAATGGTTTCCGCTTACCATGCGCGATCCCTCTGAACGATGGCGTGGTG
>JBAXQM010000043.1:0-7453 GCA_037131735.1 Alphaproteobacteria bacterium | reverse complement strand
GCGAAGCCGGCGTCTTTCTTGGCCATCAAAATTTTGGTCTGGTCGAAATGCGCTTCCGCATAACCCCCATAATCTTCCCAGGACTGCGCCGTTTTTTCGGCAACCTCATGCGAGAGCACTGACAAATCTTTGCCGGTTGAATAGGCCAAAACCAAAGTCTGACAGGCGCGCTCGAAATAATAGAGATTGTCAAACGCATCAGCGACCGTTGGCCCCGTAACAAGCACGCCATGATTGCCCATCATCATGATGGATTTATTGCCGAGCACACGTACAAGCCGCGCGCCTTCATCATCATTTTCAGCCAAACCGCCGTAATCATGATCATAAGCCACGCGATTGAAAAAGCGCGCGGTGTTCTGATCAATCGGTTTGATTTGCGGATCGGCGAGCGTTGCCACGGCCGTCGCATAAGGCGAATGAACATGAAGGATACAACGCGCCTGTGGTGCCGCGCGATGAAGGTGGCCATGAATGATCCATGCTGTAGGATCAGGTGCATTTGCACCCTTCATCGTTTCGGGATCATCGGCATCAATCAGCAACAGCGAGGACGCGGTGATGTTTTCGAAATGCACCCATTTCGGATTCATCAGAAACTGCTTGCCGTCGTCTGACACTGACAGGCTGAAATGATTGGCAATCGATTCATGCCAATTGTAATGCGCTGCCATGCGGAACACCGCCGCTAGATCAACCCGCATTTGACGAATGTCTTGGGTCAACACACCCTCCCGATGTCGTTTTCCGTTGAATGATCGTCGCCGCGGATGCCTCGCCTTTCAAGCCCCAAGGCGATAAAAAGAAACCTGAAACCGACATTTTATCGCGAGATCACCCCGATGAGCCGTTCTGCGCTGGCCCGCCTCCTCTCCCCCCGTTCGCTCGCCGTCATTGGTGGTCGCGAGGCGGCCGAAGTGATTCGGCAATGCGAACGAATCGGCTTTCAGGGCGATATCTGGCCCGTAAACCCGAAGCGGCCCGAGGTTGCGGGCCGCAAAGCCTTCGCAAGTGTTGCTGATCTTCCAGGTGTGCCCGATGCAAGTTTCATCGCTGTGCCGCGCGAGGCGACAATTGAAAGCGTCGCGACTTTGGCAAAAATGGGTGCTGGTGGCGCGGTGTGTTACGCGTCAGGCTTTGCTGAAGTGGGCGGTGATGGTGTTCACGCCCAAGAGCAACTCGTCGCTGTTTCGGGTTCAATGGCTTTGCTCGGCCCCAATTGTTATGGGCTCTTGAATTATCTCGATGGCGCGGCGCTTTGGCCTGATCAACATGGCGGGCTTGCAACCAAACGCGGTGTGGCGATCATCACGCAATCGGGCAATATCGGATTAAATCTCACTATGCAGGCGCGCAGCCTGCCGCTCGCTTATTTGATTTCCGCCGGCAACAAAGCCAAAGGCGATCTCGGGGAGATGATTGAGACGCTGCTTGATGATGATCGCGTGAGCGCCATCGGTCTTCACATTGAAGGTCTTGATGATATCGAACGATTTTCAAAAGCGGCCTTGCGTGCGCTTGATCAGGGCGTGCCGCTCGTCGCGATCAAGACCGGACGTTCGGAAGCTGGCGCGGCGCTCACAATGTCTCACACATCTTCGCTTGCGGGATCGGATCAATTATTCGATGCGCTTTTTGCGCGCTACGGCATAGGCCGCACAAAAGATATCGGCACGTTTCTTGAGACACTGAAACTCTTGCATGTGCATGGCCCGCTTGCGCGCCGCACCGTATCCTCCATGAGCTGCTCGGGTGGAGAGGCGGGGCTTGTTGCGGATCTTGCTTCCGATGCGGGCTTGCCGACACCGCCTTTGCCGAAAGAGGCCGAAGCAAAACTTTTTGCAGCGTTAGGCCCTAAAGTCCCACTCGCCAATCCGCTTGATTATCACACTTATATTTGGGGTGATCTTGACGCATCAACCGCAACCTTCTCGGCCATGCTGGGCGCAGGTTATGGCATGAATTTATTGATCCTCGATTTTCCGCGTGCGGATCGCTGTGATGCTTCAAGCTGGGATGTGACATTGCAGGCATTTGAAAATGCGAAAGCGGCCACAGGCGCAAAGGCCGCGCTTGTCTCATCTTTGCCTGAATCAATGCCCGAAAGCGTGGGCGCACGAATGATAGCGTCCGGCATCGCCCCGATGCAGGGGTTAAGCGAATGTATGGAAGCGATCCGCATCGCCGCAGACATCGGCGAAGCGCGGGCGCGTAGCCGTGCAGCACCCCTAAATCCGGCGCGCGCTATTGATGCAGCGTCCGCGCATATGCTCGATGAACCCACTGGAAAAGCGGCACTGAAAGGCTTTGGCCTTATCGTTCCAAAAGGCGAAGTTGTTACGATTGCTGAGGCAGCGCATGCCGCCGAACGCATCGGCTTTCCGGTTGTTGTGAAAGCCGTCTCCGACACGATTGCGCATAAAACCGAAGCGGGCGCCGTGAAGCTCAATTTGAAAACACGCGCCGATGTTGAAGCCGCGGTATACTCCATGGCGCATCTTTCGGATCGCGTTCTGGTTGAAGCGATGCAATCCGGCGTTGTGGCAGAAATGATTATCGGCGTGACACGCGATCCGCTCTTCGGGCCGACACTGACATTCGGATCAGGCGGTATTCTCGTTGAATTATTGAAAGACGCGGCGTCATTGCTTTTACCGACCTCGCGCGAAGACGTGACGCGCGCTTTCGATCATTTGAAGCTCGCACATCTTGTGAACGGCTTCCGAGGCCGCGCAAAAGGTGATCGTGCAGCGGCGATTGATGCCATCATGGCCGTGGCTGCTTATGCCGAAGCCCATCGCGATGATCTCGTTGAACTTGATGTCAATCCGGTTCTGATTCTTGAACAAGGCGCGGTCGCGGTAGATGCGATGATCCGCCTATCAAAGGACAATTCAAAATGACCAATCCCGTCACCACCAAACGCGATGGCGCGGTATTTGAAATCACACTCGATCGCCCCAAGGCGAACGCGATCAATGTCGAAACGAGCAAGGCGCTCTATGCAGCCTTTGCGGAATTTCGCGATGATCCGTCTTTGTCGGTTGCGATTCTTTCTGGCGGTGAAGGCCGCTTTTTCTCGGCCGGTTGGGATTTGAAAGCGGGCGCGGAAGGCGAAGCGGTTGATGCCGATCACGGCCCTGGCGGTTTCGCAGGCCTTACCGAATTATGGACTCTCGACAAGCCTGTGATTGCGGCGGTGAATGGTCTGGCCTTCGGTGGTGGTTTCGAATTGGCGCTTGCCGCTGATTTGATTGTCGCGGCTGATACAGCTGAATTTGCCTTAACCGAAGTAACGCTCGGCATTATGGCGGATTCAGGTGGCGTTTTGCGTTTACCAAAGCGCGTACCCTTGCCCATCGCGATGGAACTCTTGATGACCGCACGGCGCATGTCGCCTGAAGAAGGCGCGCGCTGGGGCTTGATCAACAAAGTCGTGCCGAAAGATCAATTGATGAACGAGGCACGCACACTGGCCGCAACCATCGCCGCCAATGCGCCGCTTGCATTGAAGGCGATCAAAGCGGTGATCAAAGCGACCTTGCCGCTTGATGTAAAAGATGGCTATGCGCTCATGCGGTCCGGCGCAATCCCTGAATATACGCAAATGCTCAAATCGGAAGACGCAGTTGAAGGGCCGCGCGCCTTCGCAGAAAAACGCAAGCCCGAATGGAAGGGTCGCTAAGCGGCTTTCTGCTTTCGCTCGCCCAGGATTTGGTACACGACCGCACCAAGGACAATTAATCCGCCAATGATCGCACCATCGGCAGGGCGTTCGTTGAAAATCATAAACACCCATAGAGGTGCGATCACCGTATCGAGAAGCCCGATCAATCCCGCTTCGGCCGCAGGAATTCGCGCGACGCCCCGCATGTAAAGAACATTGGCGACACCGATGGTAATGGAGCCAAGAACCGCGAGCAAAACAAGATCGCGGATCGTGACATGCGAGAAGTCGCTCAATGGCCAAGCAACAGCGGCGCAAAGAATCCCTGACAAAATAGAATGCGCGGCCATCGACATTTTCGGATGGCGGCGCGCCAGTATGACGAGCGCTGCGAAACTCAACACCATCACAAAGCTCGCCAGATCGCCTTTCACATTGCCGGCTTGATAGGAGCCGCCGACCATGAACATGACACCCGACAAGGCTATCGCGCTCGCAAACATGGTGCGCATCGCGACACGTTCGCGAATCCACAACCATCCCAAAAGCGCGACGATAAAAGGGAGCGTTGTGTATACGATCATCACATTGGCAACCGTCGTCCAATTCAACGCCTGCATATAGGCCATCATGCCAACGGTGTTGATCGGCACAATCACAAATCCCGCAAAGGGAATGGTCGCGAAGGGGCGGATGATGTTGTCGCGATCAACCCACGCAACATAAATGAACAAGGACAGGGCGCCGAAAAAGGCGCGGCCGCATTGAATAGTCCAGACATCAAGCGTGAGATAGCGTACCCAGATGCCCGCAGTGCTCCACAAAAACGCGGCCAAGGCGACATAAGCAATGCCGCGCCACCGCGAACGCCGCGCTTTGCGGTCATCAAGAGAGAGGGGATGAGCGGCGTTGGCGGTCATGACAAGCGAATCGGGCCATCGAAAGCGATACGGATTCAATATCCCGTTGCAGCCTGTGGTGCCTCCTCAAAAAGGACATGGTTCCCCCGCGAAACGACATGGTGGAAGCGCGCGATCCCGCCCCGTGCCGGTCGGGCCCGATCAAATCGCCGTCGCGCCAGGACTTTCCTGCAAGCCGCGCATCGGCGATAAGTGTCGCACCATTTATTCTGTTCGGGAGCCTGTTCAATGTCCTTATCCGTTAAAACTGTAGCCATCATCGGATCGGGCGTCATCGGCTCCGGCTGGGCGGCACGCTGCCT
Organism: Alphaproteobacteria bacterium; assembly: GCA_037131735.1. Classification (GTDB taxonomy): domain Bacteria; phylum Pseudomonadota; class Alphaproteobacteria; order Rhizobiales; family Beijerinckiaceae; genus CAIUPE01. Next base: position 2,564 of record JBAXQM010000043.1, on the reverse strand, counting down.
CGCGCATGGATTGGATGTTGTCGCGTTTGATCCCGCACCGGATGGCGAAGCAAAGATTCGCGCAGCCGTCGCTAATGCCTGGCCGGCGCTGGAGACGGCAGGGCTTGCCCAAGGCGCAAGCCAAGCCCGTCTCACTTATGTTTCGAGCGTTGCGGACGCGGTGAAACACGCCGATTTCATTCAAGAGAATGCGCCCGAGCGCGAAGAGCTGAAGCAAACGCTTCTCGCCGAGATCGACGCGCATGCGAAACCGGGCGCGGTCATCGCGTCATCAACGTCTTATCTTCTTCCTACAAGCTTGCAAAAACTCTGCAAAGACCCTTCGCGCATCGTTGTGGGTCATCCCTTCAACCCCGTTTATCTGCTGCCGCTGGTTGAGATTGTTGCGGGCGAGAAAACATCCTCTGACACGGTTGAAACCGCGAAGAGCTTTTATCGTCGCATCGGGATGCGGCCCTTGCATGTAAGAAAAGAAATCGAGGGCTTTATTGCTGACCGTTTGATGGAAGCGCTGTGGCGTGAAGCACTCTGGTTGATCAAGGAAGATGTCGCGACCACGGAAGAAATCGATGCCGCTGTGGTTTATGGTTGTGGTTTGCGTTGGTCTTTGATGGGTACATTCCTCACCTTCCAATTGGCGGGCGGTGATGCCGGTATGCGTCACTTTATGCATCAATTCGGCCCCGCATTGAAAATGCCTTATTCCTACACGCCTGCGCCGGAACTCACCGATCAAATCGTTGATCGTATTGTTGACGGCTGCGAACACCAAGCTGCGGGGCGCTCTGTCAAAGAACTGGAGCGTCGACGCGATGCGTTTTTGAATGATCTCTTGAAGCTTGTGAAAAATTACTGGCCGGAAGCCGAAGGGCGTCCGGATCATATCTAACGGGGTCAAAAAGCAGAGCATGACCGAACCGCTGCATCTTTACGACGCTGTCGTTTTGAAAGACTGGGTCGATTATAATGGCCATATGAATGATGCGGCCTATGCGATCCCGTTTTCGCGCGCGATTGATAAATTGATGGATCAAGTTGGTCTTTCTGAATCGGAGCGAGCGGCTTCCCGTCACACTTTGTTCACCTTGGCGATGCAGATGCGCTTTGTTCACGAAGTGAAAGAAGGCGAACCCCTCACGGTGACGGGGCATATTCTCGAAATCGATGCAAAGCGTCTCAGACTCTATCAATGGCTGCGCCATGGTCGCGACGGAACCCTGCTCGCAACCTGTGAACAATTGCTCGCTTCAATCGATCAAGCTGGCCCGAAAATTTCAGCCTTTTTGCCAAAAACGGCTGAGGCGCTTTCACAGCTTGCCGCGGCGCATGCAGAATTGCCCGTGCCTGCTGATGCGGGACAGGGCATCGCGCTGAAGCGGAAGTAGAAGACTCAAAACCTCACTCAGAGAAACTTTATTACCGTCATTGCGAGCGTGAGCGAAGCAATCCAGCTGATGGTTCTTGTTAAAGTGCCGCGAAGCCATCGCGCCTTTTCTGTTCACTCCAACTGGATTGCTTCACGTTCGTTCGCAATGACGATAGATTATGATTTCTTTAACGCCGGACACATAGAACTCACAAACAATCGCGCGGGACTTTATCGTTCCATTCAAGCACAAGACGTGATGTGCCGTTTTCAAAAATTTCGGTGCGCGCTTTGACGTGGAATTCATCCATCGTCGCGGTCAATTCCATTTTCGTTTCCGAGCGCGTCATCCATCCTGGCCGACCCATTTCATAGGCCTGCGTGATGACATAACGCGCGCAAAGCGGGTCATCGGCAGAGATGGTCAATTCGCGCGTGAGATCATGGCTGAGCGACGTCCCTGTTTCCTCAAATCGCCGCACACCTTCACCGAACACTCCTCCCTCGCCCACTGTACGATAGGTGGCCGAGCGATTGAGAAGATCGAGCTCGACTGTGCGCTCGGCATGACCGTTGCGAACAATTGAGACCGGCGCATGGGGCGCGCTTTCCGGCGTCAAAAATGTCACTTTCGCGTCATCATGTGAAGCAGGACGAACTGGCAACATCAATGATGATGACCCCGTTGAAAGCGTCAGTGTTGCCGCTTCCGGTGACGGCCAAATCAGCGGCCAATAGGCGGTTGATAGCGCTAACCGAATTCGTGTGCCTTTACGGAAATGATGACCACACGCATTCAAGGTCACTTTGGCTTTGTAGGTTTTTCCCGGCTGCAATTTTGTTGGATGCTCATGCGAGTCGCGATGCGTGAGATTCAACACGCCATAAGATACGCGATGCGAGGCGCCCTCCGGTGTAACATTGCAAAGCCGCGCGGCAATTTGCGCAACCGGTTTGTCCGATGAAAATTCGAATGAAAATTCCGGTGCACCGAGAATGACGAGATCGTCTTCAAGCGGTGCGGTATCGAAACAAAGGCTCATGCCGTCATCTATCCTTTGATCGGACGGTTGTTCACCGGCAACACCGGTACCCATCCATTCCCCGCATCCCAAACCCACCCATTGCGGTGAACGGAACGAAAGTGAAAGCGCCGCTTGCGATGAAGTCGAAAGCACACCGTCACCGAGGTGAAACG
>JBAXQM010000042.1:0-8272 GCA_037131735.1 Alphaproteobacteria bacterium | reverse complement strand
TAAAGGTGGAGATCGACATCGCGTAGCACTTCAACACCGGCGAAGGATTTTGAAATCCCTCTCGCCTCGATGAGTGTCTGTTGCGATCCCTGTTGACCCATCGACTATGATCCGGATGGCGTCGGTGAGAGAGGATCGATAAGGCCTGCGGCTTTCAAATCAGACCAGAAAGACGATGGGATCTTGGCTTTCACATGCTCAGCATTCGCTTTGACTTCACTCGGCTTCATTGCGCCGGGGATAACCGAGGCTACAATCGGATGGGCAAGCACAAATTGCAGCGCGGCGGCAGGCAAAGCGATGCCATGCGCGGTACAAACAGCTTCAATTTTACGGACCTTATCTTGCACATCGGCCGGCGCTTTCGCATAGCCATAATGCGCCGGGCCGCTTGACCCTGTGGCGAGAATGCCCGACGCAAGCGGGGCGCCGATGATCACCGAAACGCCACGTTTTTGAAGCGCCGCCATACCGCGTGTCAGGCTCTTCTGATCAAGAAGAGTATAAGGCATCGCCACCAAACAGAAATCGAGATCAACCTGAGAGGCAACGTCTTCTAAAGCCGCATCCGTATTAATACCCATGCCATAGGCTTTGATATCGCCCGCGCGCTTTAATTCTTGCAGGGCTTTAACGCCAGTCTCGCGCATATCTTTTTGGCGCGCTTCAAAATGCTCACCGTGAAAACCAATATCAAGATCATGAATGATCAAGGCATCAACCGTATCAAGCGCTAAACGCTGCAGCGCTTGCTCATAAGAGCGCATCACACCGTCATAAGAATAATCCCATTTCACTTCGAAATTGAGGCCGCCAACCCATGGCCCCCGATCGAAATGCTGCGGATCTTTCGGACGCACCAATTGGCGCCCGACTTTCGTGGTGACCTGAAAGTGGTTGCGCGGTTTCGTGCGCAAAAATCCACCAAGCCGATGCTCGCTCAATCCCCGCCCATACCAAGGCGCCGTATCGTAAAGGCGAACACCCGCGTCCCACGCGGCGTCCATGGTTGCACGTGACTCCGCTTCCTCAACTTTCGCGTAAAGCTCGCCGAGATGCGCGCTGCCAAAGCCAAAAATGGGGACCTCAAGCGATGTCGCGCCCAAACGGCGTAAGGCTCCGAATTGATTGAGCGCCGGTTCTTGTTCCACCGGATCCTCCCCTCGCTTCGAGTCGCGGCAGCGTGCGCGGTTAAGCGCCGTTGCCTCCTATTTCGATCAGGCTGACAGAACCGGATTAGTTTGACAAGTCCAAATTTGTTTGACAACTTTGGATAACACCGCGCGGACCCGTCGCCCTAATTGGCTTTGAAAAAATGACGGGAGCGCGGCCAAAGGGGAGGATTACAAGCATGGAAATCGGCGGCATGTATCCGATGCTCTATGCGTTTTTTGACGACGCTAACCGGTTGCGGCGAATAGCTCATACACGCCAGATTGAAGCGGCTTTGAAAAGCGGGTCGTCAGGCGTTGCCGTTCTAGGGCTCGGAACCGAAGTCGCAAAACTCGGTCGGGACGAACGGCGCATGCTGATCGACTGGACATTTGAAGATGTCGCGGGACGCGCGCCGATTGCCGTCACAGTCGCTGACGGCAATATCCCCGATATGATTGACACCGCGCGCTATGCGGAAAAGGCGGGTGCAGAGTGGCTCATTCTCCAACCCCCGCGCCCGCCCGCAAGCAGCGCCGATTTGATTGAATTCTTTGGTGCCGTTGCTGGCGCGGTCTCCTGTCCGATTGGGATTCAAAACGCGCCAGAGTTTTTAGGCATTGGCCTCTCGGCTGAGGATCTTATTGCGCTTCATCAGGCTCATCCGAATGTATCGATTGTAAAGGCGGAGAGCACCGCCATTGCGGTCGCGGAGATGATCCGCAAGATCAATGGCCGCATGAAAGTGTTCAATGGCCGTGCGGGATTAGAGCTTACGGATAATCTCCGCGCGGGTTGCGATGGTATGATTCCCGGTATTGAAACCATCGATCTGCAAGTCAAAATCGCAGAAGCCATGAAAGATGGCCGTGAAGATGAAGCGGAAGCGCTTTATCAAAAGCTCATTCCCGCGATTGCCTTTGCGATGCAGGGGCTTGGTGCGTTTCTTCTTTATGGCAAATTAATCGCCGCCCACCGCTTAGGCATTGAGCCAAGTACTTTGCGCATTCCTACCGATCGCCCCACATCATCAGGACTTGAATGGACCAAGCGTTTTGCCGACGCTTTGGGCCCTTTGCCATGAGGTAGCACTATGCCGCGCATTACCGATGTCCGCACGATGATTTACGAATGGACTGGCCCCGTCGCGCCAATGCCACCGCATTTTTGTACGACGCCGAATGATCTCATCACCGATGTTACCGGCATGATTGCTGGCTTTCGGTTTCTGGGCTGGCTTGTTGTCGAAATTGAATGTGATGATGGAACAATTGGAATTGGTAATGCCGCACTATCGCCCCATGCCACCAAAACAACCATCGACACCTATTTAAAACCCCTTCTGATCGGCACCGATCCGCTTGATAACGAATATATCTGGCAATCCATGTATCGCCGCACTTTGCCATTCGGACGCAAAGGCATAGGCATGACGGCGATCAGCGCGGTTGATCTCGCCGTGTGGGATCTTAAAGGAAAGATTCTCAATCAACCCGTCTTCAAGCTTTTGGGCGGAAGAACGAAATCAAAAATTCCGGTCTATGCGTCGCGTCTGTATTCGCAGCCTCTCGATACTCTATTCACCGAGGCTAAAGCCTATGCGGATCAGGGATATAAAGCGGTTAAACTGCGCTTCGGCTGGGGACCGAAAGACGGTATTGCCGGTATTAACAAAAATATCGATCTCGTGCGAACGACGCGCGAAGCGGTTGGCCCCGATATCGAAATCATGGCCGATGCCTATATGGGCTGGAATCTTGAATATGCGAAGCGCATGTTGCGCGCGATTGCCCCATATAATTTGAGATGGGTTGAGGAACCCGTTATCGCCGATGATCTTCACGCTTATGCGGCGTTACGCGCGCTCAATCTTGTAAATATTTCCGGCGGTGAGCATGAATATACGCTTTCCGGCTTCCGTGACGCGCTTCATCTTGGTGCTTATGATATCGCGCAATTCGACGTGAACCGTGTCGGCGGCATAACGGCCGCGAAAAAAATCACCGATCTTTGCGAAGCGCATGACATTCTTGTTATTCCGCATGCGGGACAAATGCATAACTACCACATCACGATGTCGTCTTATGCTGGCCCCATTGCTGAGTATTTCCCGAAAGTGCCCGTCGAAGTCGGCAATGAATTATTCTGGTATATTTTTGATGGCGAGCCCGAAGCCCAAAATGGGTTCATTGATCTCGATGATAAAAAGCCAGGCTTTGGCCTCACACTCAAACCTGTTGATCCCCATTTCAAAGTGACACGATAAGGGAGCAGTCCATGCCCAATTTTCCGATCATCGATACACATCTTCATGTGTGGGATCAGACGCGCCTGAAATATTCAGCCTTTGATGGCCATAAGCTCTTTGGTCACCCCTACCATGTTGAAGACTATCAGCGCGATTGCGGGAAGCTCGAGATCGAAGCCATGGTCTTTCTCGAATGCTATGCAGATTTCTGGGAGGGCGGCGGCCAATATATTGAAGAGATCGAATTTGTTGAGGATGAAAAAAAACGCGATCCGCGTATCAAAGCCATTATCCCTATGGCACCGGTTGAATGGGGCAAGAAGGTCGACTCGGTCCTCAGCGTCATGAAAGAGTGCCACCCACTTGTTCATGGCATCCGTCGTATCATGGAGTTTGATAAAGATCCACGTGCGCTCACCTTAAGTGCCTCCTTTATCGAAGGGGTTAACTGCCTTGAAAAATTCGGATACTCCTTCGATATCAATCCGAACTATACGCAGATGGATATAATTCGGGAATTTGTGCCGAAAATTTCATCGAATGTCCCGCTCATTCTCGATCATTGCGGTAAGCCCGGCATTGCCCAAGGGGCCCTCTCACAATTCCGAGACGATCTTCGTGATCTTGCGCGCTACAAAAATATGTGGGTGAAACTGTCTGATCTTCCACCCTATGCGGGGCCGCAATGGACACGCGATCAGCTCTTTCCCTATATCGCCGCGACTATTGATATCTTTGGCCCTGAGCGCGTGATTTATGCAGGCGACTATCCGATCCTCTTGCAATCAACCACGATGGAGGAATGGGTTGAGGTACTTGACGAGGCATTCGCAAAGCTCGGTTTAACGGAAAAAGAAACCCGCATGATTTATCGCGATAACGCGATTAAATTCTATAAATTGAGTTTGTGAGTCTGACGTGGCGCGCGCTGCAACAAGAGTAAAATCAGAACCACCGCGTAAGCGGCAAGCGCCGCTCGAGAGTGACGTCGCGTTTTCTAATCTTTTTGCACAGGCCCGCAAACCGGCGCCAAAAGTTGAAGTCGCAGGTGTTCATGCCGAGCGGCGTTCTGTTTCTGAGCAAGTCGCTCATCGCATCCTGTCGATGGTCAAATCGGGCAATCTTCGCCCTGGTGATCGACTACCGACCGAGCAACAAATGGGTATCGCTTTTGGAATCTCGCGCCCCGCTTTGCGCGAAGCGTTGAAAGCGCTCTCTCTCATGGGAATTTTGGAGAGCCGTCAGGGCGGTCGCTATTCCGTCACCGATCTTTCACCTAGTCGATTGATAGCGCCGTTCAATGTGATGCTCTCAACCAATGATTTTGATGTGAATGAGCATTTTGAAGCGCGCCTTGTGGTTGATCTCGAGCTTGTGCGGCTCTGCGCTCTGCGTGCCAGCGCGGAACAACGCGAGCGCATTATGAAACATGCGGTCGATGGGCGTGCGTTTTTTCAAGACTCCGTCGGCTTCCGCCTGCTTGATATCGAATTTCATCAATCGTTGAATGATGGTGCGGATAACCGCATGCTCTCGGCAATGGCTCAAGGCCTCTATGATGTCGGGCTCGATATTCGCCGCGTTGCCAGTGAGATGAAGGGCAATATCAAGAAGAGTGTCACGCAACATATTGAAATTGCCGAGGCGATTGCCCAGCGCGATCCGGCAAAAGCGACAAAGGCCTATCGCCGCCACCTTGAACATGTCCGCGATACGACCTTGGCCGCGATGCGCAAACTTGGCCAGAGTGAGGAGAAATAGTTATGCCCAAGCAAATCGCTTTCAGAATGAATCTGTTCCCCGGTCAGGCGGCCGAATATAAAAAGCGTCATGATGAGGTGTATCCCGAATTGAAAAAGGCGCTGAAGGACGCTGGAGTTTCGGATTATTCGATTTGGCTTGATGCCGAGAGCTATCATCTCTTTGGCATTCTGACGTTGTCGGATGATAACACTTTGGATCAGGTACCCGAACTCGAAATCACCAAGAAATGGTGGGCCTTCATGCGCGATATCATGGCGGCTGACGCGGATAATGTGCCGGTTCAAATTCCCCTAAAGCGCGTGTTCCATTTGCCGTAAGACAGGTGCACGCAACAAAGATGATAGGTTTCGTACCATGACCAACCCGTCCGACTTCCGGATTAAAGCTGTTCGCGCTTTTACACTGGATCCGTCTGCCAATGCGGGCGCCTATTTCAAACAAGAAGCCAATGCGCGTCACTGGTTGGTTGATAGTTTGATTTCAAATCCAATGTCTGGACATGAAAAATATCGCGAGAAGAGATCAAGCTGGGGCATTGGTACCATCGGCAGTCTTGTTGTTGAGATTGAAACGGAAGGCGGACATCGCGGTATTGCGTCCGGTACAGGCGGCGTTCCCGCCTGCTGGTTGATTAAAAATCATTTCAGTCGATTTCTCGTTGGTGAAGACGCACGCAATATCAATCGTATCTGGGATGAACTCTATCGCGCGTCGCTGCCATATGGCCGCAAAGGCTTACCCATTATGGCGATTAGCGCGGTCGATCTCGCTTTGTGGGATCTTGTCGGCAAAATCAGAAATGAGCCCGTCTATAATCTCATTGGCGGTTTGAGCCGCGATGAAATCTCATTTTATTGCACAACACCTGAGCCCCTTGCGATCAAGTCACTTGGATTTTGGGGTGCGAAAGTCCCGCTTCCGCATAGTCCTTACGAGGGGCGTCAGGGCCTAAAAAAGAATGTCGAATTTCTCGAACTCCATCGTACAAATTTGGGAATCGATTATCCAATAATGGTCGATTGCTATATGTCGCTCACCGTTCCTTATGCGATTGAATTAGCGGAGGCCTGTAAGCCACTTGATATTTATTGGTGGGAAGAAGTGCTCTCCCCCGATGACACAGACGGCTATCGCTCTATTCGTTCCGCGCATCCGACACTCAAATGGACCACAGGCGAGCACGAATATACACGCTATGGTTTCCGGCAAATGATTGAAGAGCGCCTTGTCGATATTATTCAACCCGATGTCATGTGGGTTGGGGGTATGACGGAGCTCTTGCGTATCGCCGCCCACGCCTCCGCCTATGATGTGATGGTCATTCCGCATGGTAGCGGGCCTTATTCCTATCACTTCATAGCGAGCCAGACTGGACCCGCCTTTTGCGAATATGTAGCGGCAAGCCCTGATGGAAAGTCGATCGCGCCCGTCTTCGGGCATCTTTTCACCGGCGAAGATATGCCCGATAAAGGACGTTTGAAAGTTTCAACCCGTCCGGGCTTCGGCATGGAGATTGCGGATCGCACGATCCTCAAAGAATATCTGGGATAGACGGCTTCTATGAGCGACACTTTTCTTGGCTTTGATATTGGAACCTCATCGATCAAAGCACTCCTGATTGATCAAAAGCAATCGCTCTTAGCTGAAGCCAACATTCCGATTTCAATTTCAAGGCCGCATCCTTTGTGGTCGGAACAAGATCCGGAAGAATGGTGGCAGGCTTGTCTTTCAGCCGTTGATGAACTTCGTCAAAAAGCACCTGATGCGTTCTCGCGTTTAAAGGCCATCGGCCTTTCAGGCCAGCAACACGGTTCCGTGTTTCTTGACGAAACAGGCAATGTACTACGACCGGCTATTCTCTGGAATGATGGGCGATGTGGGCGAGAAGCGGAAGAACTGCAAGCAAGTCTTCCTGATTTTCTCGACCGCGCCTCTAATCTCTCAATGGTCGGCTTCACCGCACCCAAAGTGTTGTGGGTAAAACGCCACGAACCCGAGATCTTTGCGCGCACGAAAAAGATTCTTCTGCCTAAGGATTATATCCGCTTCAGACTCTCTGGCGATTATGTTTCAGAAATGTCCGATGCGGGTGGCACGCTTTGGCACGACATTAGCAATCGCAAATGGGACGATATCTTACTGGCGGCGAGCGGTATTGATCGATCTTATGTGGGCCGTCTTGTCGAAGGTAGCGAAGCTTCGGCGTATTTATCGTCGACGTTGTCAGAGGCCTGGGGACTCAAAAATAATAGTATCGTCATCGCCGGCGGCGCGGGTGACAATGCTGCGGCCGCTGTGGGTATTGGGGCCGTCAATCCCGGCGAGGGTATTTTATCGCTCGGCACATCCGGCGTTCTCTTTGCCGTCACAAATGAGCTTAAAACAAAGCCTGAACGTGTATTGAACGCGATGTGCCACGCCCTTCCCCATCGCTGGCATGTCATGGGTGTGACGCTGTCTGCAGCGTCGGCGCTCTCTTGGTTCGCAACGCTTATTGGTCGGGGCCAAGATGTCGGCACATTGATTTCAGAGGTCGAACATTTTGCTGCCGATCCCACACGCTGCAAACATGCCCCCCTATTCGTTCCCTATCTGACGGGTGAAAGAACACCGCATAATGACCCCGAAGCGAATGGCATTTTTGCCGGACTTCGTGCTGAGCATGATGCTGTGGCTATGGCCTATGCGGTGATGGAAGGTGTTGCCTTTTGTTTCGCTGATCATTTCGATATTTTGTCGGATGCCGGAGTGGAGCTAAAGAGTTGCTTTCTTGTCGGTGGCGGTGCCCGTTCCGATTTCTGGGGACAGATGATGGCCAATGTCATCAAATTCCCGCTCGATCTTCCGGAAGGCGCGGAGCTTGGTGGCGCCTTTGGTGCCGCACGTCTTGCGATGCTCGCAGCCCAAGCCGGTAGCGAGAATGAGGTTTGTTTTAAACCAAAAATCAAAACACGCTTCATACCCGATCAAGCACGACACGACGCGCTGATGCCGCGGCTCGCCCGCTTCCGTCGTCTTTATCAAGCAGAACATACGGTTCGTTCGTAATCACCGCGTTATGTCTTACGTGAACGCGGCTCGCATAGCGGGAGAATTTCCATGTCCACC
>JBAXQM010000041.1:0-9415 GCA_037131735.1 Alphaproteobacteria bacterium | reverse complement strand
CAAGTCTTATGTACCGCCGGTGATGCCGCAAGCGAGACCGGAGCCTGTCGCAACAACCACTCGTCCTACACCTGCGCAAACGCCGTCGCGTGATCCGAGAAGCGGTTGGTTGTCTGATCTTCTTGATCGTGCCTCGCAAGATGAAGTGAAGACGACTCCGGCGCAAAAACAAGAAGCTCCCCGTGTCCAACCAACACAGGCACCTGTCTCCGCCCCTGTTGAAAAGACGCGTCCGATTATGCCGCCCGTCGCTTCAACGCCGATTTCAACACCGACTGAACCGATCGCGCAGCTTCTTGCTGATGTCCGGTCATTGATGAATGATGATGCGGTTTCGGCGCTCTGGGCAGCCTATCTACGCGGCGAGAATGTGTCCTTCTCTCGCTCGCTCTACACCTTAGGTGGCCAACGTCGTTTCGCTGAATTGAGCGCGCTCTATCAAGCGGATGAGAAATTCCGTACGAGCTTGAACTCTTACGCAAACCGTTTTGAAGCGGTGTTGAAAGATCTCACGGTGACTGACGCAGATGGCGCAATCACACGCTCCATCCTCTCATCGCCAGAAGGCCGCGTGTATACAATGCTCGCCCATGTGAGCAATCGTCTCGGCTGAGATTGGTTTTAATCGAGCACGCGGTCGATGCGATTGACCGCGTGCCACTACACTTTCGGATCAGGATTTTCGGTGTGGCCGTCAACGGCAATCACTTGCCCTGAAACATAACGCGCGCCATCACTCGCCAAAAACTGCGCCATGGCGGCCACATCACGCGCCTCAACAAAAGTGCGCATCGACGTGCCGGATGCATAGCCCTCATAAATCGCATCGCGGGTCGTACCTTTCAGCGCCGCTTCACGCTCCAGCACTCGCTCTATGCGTGGCCCCTCAACCGAACCGGGGCATATGGCATTCGCGCGAATACCATAAGGGCCAAGCTCCATCGCTGCTGTTTTCATAAGACCGATCACGCCCCATTTAGCAGCTGCGTAAGGCGAGCGGTTGGGGAACCCATAGAGCCCCGCTGTTGATGAGGTGAAGATCATCACGCCCTTCTTCTGCGCCTTCATCATTGGGGTCGCATAACGAACGGCGAGAAACGCACCATCAAGATTAACCGCGATACACTCACGCCATCCTTTCAGGGGCATGTCTTCAAGCAAAGCTGTGGGACCGGAAACGCCTGCATTGGCGCAGAGCACATCGACCCCACCCCACGCGGATGCGATCTCTCCGAACAAACGTGCCATATCCTCTTCGTTCGAGGCATCCGCGCGGGTCGCACGAATTGATGACGGCACAGTCTTAAGCGCGGCCTCATCGACATCCGTAACCCAAACATCGGCACCGTCAGCAAGGAAGGCTTCAGCCATCGCCCGGCCAATGCCCGCGGCACCTGCCGTAATCAGAACGCGCTTTTTCATCAATATCCCCCTATTTCGCTCTGCTTTCACGCAAAGTCGCTCGAAGCGAGACCTTAAGCATCTCTATTTATGAGCGCCATCGCCACTTTAAACAAATTAACTCTTTCTTAATTTTTTCATTGAGTATCCGCAGAAGCCCCGATAGGGGTGTTCCCCATGATTGGTGGCACTCATCATAAGCGCGCCCTTATTGTGGCCCTTCTGGCTTTGACATGCGGTCCAGCTTTGGCTGGGCGCAGCGTGCAAGATACGCATGCTCGTCTGCCACAAGTCGCAAGCTTTGCTTTGCCCCATGGCGAGACAAAAGCACCCTGGGGTTGGGCTGATTTCTGCACACGTCATCACGAAGACTGCGATGTGGCTACAGTTGCACCAGAACCTGTCGTGCTCACGCCTGCGCTGTGGTCGATGATTGAAGTGATCAATCACGATATAAATTCAAGCGTTCGCGAAGCTGATGATCGTGAAATCTATAAAGTTATTGAACGGTGGGATTACCCAACATCGGGCTCAGGCGATTGCGAAGATTTTGCTCTTCAGAAACGCAAGCAACTCATTGAAAATGGACTTCCCCGTCAAGCCTTGCTGATCACCGTGGTGACTGACGAGAATGGTGCCGGTCATGCGGTTCTGACGTTGAGAAGCAATCGCGGTGATTTCGTTCTCGATAATCGCACCGATAAAGTTCTCGGCTGGAAATCGACGAATTACGTGTTCGTGAAAATGCAGTCGGAACAAAATCCGAATGTCTGGCAACGGATCGGCGACCCGTCGAATGCCACCCTCACCGCTTCAGGCCCGAACTAAGCGGATCATCTCTAAAGTATTTTTAGTTTAATCGATTCGCGTGAGATGCGCGGCAAAGCGTTTGCCATTGCGCACATAATTATCCGCCGATTGCCGAAGCCTTGCGATCGCCTCGTCATCGAGCGTGCGGATTGCTTTTGCGGGCGAGCCCACAATTAAAGAATAATCAGGAAACGCTTTGCCCTCGGTCACGAGTGAGTTCGCGCCAACGAGACACCCCCGCCCGATACGCGCGCCATTCAAAATCGTTGAACCCATGCCGATGAGCGATCCGTCGCCAATCACACATCCATGCAAAATGGCACGATGGCCGATGGTGCATTCCTCACCAATCTCGAGCGGGAAACCCGGATCAGTATGAAGCACTGCGCCTTCCTGAATATTGCTTCTCTTGCCGATGATGATCGGCTCGTTGTCGCCACGCAAAACGGCGCCGAACCAGATGCTAACATCGGCTCCAAGCCGACAATCACCAATCACATGCGCGTCCGGCGCAATAAAAACACTCGTCGCATCTGCGAGTTTCGGGCTTTTTACATCGAGCGCATAGAGCGGCATGACAAAGCCCCTTTACTTTTCAGTGTCTCACTCGATCCCTTCGAGATCGATATCGAGGATAGACATGGTGAGCGCGTAAGAGCGATCCCCATCTTCCGTATCAAGTGAGAGAACGCCAATAAATTCTTCACCAATCATCACTTCGGCAGAGTCGGTCTTTTTTGGACGCGGCACGACTTTGATATTCGTGTTGCCGAACAGGCGACGAAGATAGGTTTGAAGTTTTAAGAGCTCTGCCTTGTCCATGGACCTGCTGCCTATTCATGAGAAAATGGTCTATATCGACTTTCGAATGCCACTTCCTCGGGCGCGCCGCAACCCCAAAGCTGCTTTAGGCACCGCCGCCGCTCTTATCGGCCAGAATTTGATCCATCGTCCGCGCCGGTTCCGCGCAGCCCGACTCGCCAACAATTTTTGCTGGCACACCCGCGACTGTCACGTTGCGCGGCACGTCTTTGAGCACGACCGATCCGGCGGCCACGCGTGCACATTGGCCCACTTCAATATTGCCAAGAATTTTCGCGCCCGCGCCAATCAGCACACCGCGCCGGATTTTCGGATGGCGATCGCCTGTGGCTTTGCCCGTGCCGCCCAAGGTCACGCCTTGCAGGATCGAGACATCATCTTCGATCACCGCTGTCTGCCCCACAACAAGACCTGTCGCGTGATCAAGGAATACGCCGCGCCCGATGCGGGCATCGGGATTAATATCCGTTTGGAAAATTTCAGAAGAACGGCTTTGCAGATAGAGCGCAAAATCTTTCCGGCCCTGTCGCATCAAGGCATGAGCGAAACGATGCGTCTGCAACGCATGATAGCCTTTGAAATAGAGAAGCGGTTCCACAAAGCGCGTGCATGCCGGATCACGATCCGCAACCGCCATCAAGTCAGCGCGAAACCCTTCACCAATTGAAGCGTCAGACGCAGCAAGCGACGAGAAAATCTCAACAATCAAAGCGCGGGGTACATCAGGATGATCAAGTCGCGCGGCTAAGCGTTCAATCACAGCGCGATCGAAACTCGGTTGATCAAGAACATTTGACCGCACCAACCGCGCGAGATCAGCATCGGACGAGAGAATATCCGCCGCCTCACTCCTTATATGAACCCAGATCGGATCAGCGACCGCGCGGTCGGCTGTCAGGGCTTCGAGTTCTTTGGCTTGCATCGGTCCAGTTCCGTGAGAAACGCTTTAGACTTCTATCTAGGTATGAAGGGCCCATCTGGCAATCACTCAAGGCCTTTGGCTTAGAAATTCGAGCGCGGCGGCCTTATGCGTTCGATCCCCGACCGCGAGATTATGATCACGCCCTTCGATCACAAAGGCTTGACCCTTAGGAATTAAGGCGGCCAAGCGATGCGGATCACCGCCGATCAAATCCTGACTGCCGACAGCAACCAGAACCGGCATCGGTAATGTTGCGACATCCGCTGGCGTCAAACCGCGACGCGAGCCGCGCATACAGGCGGCCAAGGCTTTGAGATCACCGCCATTCTTTTCGGCGAAAACACGAAACATGCGCTGCGTCGGATCGGTCAGCGTTTCTGGCGTTTTGCTTTCGAGCGCTTCGGCAATACCCGCCGGCAAACCGTTACCTTCAACGAGGTGAATACCGAGCCCGCCCAAAATTACCGCGCGCACGCGATCAGGAAAACGCAACGCCGCCATGGCTGAAATACGCGCGCCCATCGAATAGCCGATGAGATCGGCTCTTTGGATATGAAGATGATCGAGCAATGCGATCACATCCTGAGCCATGATTTCAGGATCATAGGATTCGGGATCATAAAGCTTATCGCTTTGGCCATGCCCACGATTATCAAGCGCGATGACGCGATAACCCGCCCGATTAAGCGTCGAGACCCATGACGTATCGATCCAATTCACACGGTGGGTCGAGGCAAAACCGTGCACGAGAACAACCGGCGTGCCGTCGCCTGTTTCCGGCTTTTGATCAAAATAGGCGATACGAACGCCGCCCGAGGAAAAATAATCCATAGTGCTTTAACCGCCCCTCATTCTAAGCCCCTTCATAGGGGCTCGCTTCCTTGTAAGAAAGACGAAAATCGGGTGATTTTCTCTGGCCTCGAACCGTGCATCGGACTAAAGTCCGGCCGAATTGATGATTTGCTCCGGAGTTTGACTATGGCCGCACATGCCATTCCCTATTTCAAGAATGACGCCGGGATTGCTCGGATCCGCATTCACGCTCGGGAATTCATGTGTGTTGGTGCGTCCCCGCCGCTCGATCACCCGCATATTTTCATCGATATGGGCAGCGATGCCGAGGCCATTTGCCCCTATTGCTCAACGGTGTTCGTCTATGACGCGACGCTAAAGGCCGCAGCTGAACCCGCCGATTGCGTTTTCGAGCCGGGTCCGATCGCCGCCTGATCCGGCATCCGCACCATGCAGGATGCCCCCTTTCTTATCGCTGGCGCCGGAATTGGGGGGCTGACGACGGCTTTGGCGCTTGGCCGGGCCGGATATCCCTGCCTTGTGATCGAACAGCGGACACAGATTGAGGATGTCGGGGCGGGCCTGCAGCTTTCCCCCAATGCGTCGCAGATTCTGATCAACCTTGGTCTCGAGCATATTCTCACCCGCTTTGCAGCAACACCGGAAAGACTTCAGGTTCATGAGGGAACGAGCGGCGAGACGCTCTCCTCCATGACGCTTGGCACGGCGATGACGGAGCGCTTCGGCGCGCCATATTGGTCGATCCACCGCGCTGATCTTCAAACAACTCTGCTTGATGCAGTTCGTGGCCTTGGCAATGTCCGTTTGATCTTTGGCCGTAAAGTTTCAGCGATTATCAAAAACGACGATGCCGGTGTGGTCGTAACTTGTAGTTCTGCCACGCAATCGGAAGATGTAGCCTGTCGCGCACTTATCGGTGCTGATGGATTGTGGTCCAATGTCGCCGATCTTATCGGCACTAAAACATCGCCTGAATTTTTGGGCTATCAAGCTTGGCGTGGATTGGTGCCGATCAAACAATGGCCTGCGCATTTGCCTACAACAGAAAGTCGACTGTGGCTCGGACCCAAAGCGCATATCGTGCATTATCCGATCAGAAGAGGCGGCGCGATCAATATCGTTGCGGTGACATCCGATACAGACAATCGCCCCGGTTGGGCGCATCCAGGTGAGCGCGATAAAATTCTTACCCGCTTTCGTGAGTGGGCCCCTGATGTGAAAGCTGCTCTCGCTGCGGTTCCGGAATGGTCAATATGGTCGCTTTTTGACCGTCGTGAACGGGCGCAATGGGGAGATAAAAGCGTCACACTTTTAGGCGATGCTGCGCATCCCGTATTGCCCTTCCTCGCCCAAGGCGCGGCACTCGCGATTGAAGATGCGGCCACACTTGCGCAAGAGATTGCAAAAAGTCCGGATCAACTTGCCGAGGCCTTTCGCCGCTATGAAATGCAACGTCGCCCGCGCGCCACAAAAATTCAAGCCGCTGCACGAGCAAATGGACAAGCCTATCACATGCGTTGGCCGCTGAGTGTCGCACGCAATATGGTGTTACGCCGCAGTGATCTTTCCAAACGTTATGATTGGATTTATTCTTTTAAAAACAACGGGAACTGAAGTGTGTGCGCTTCTGGCGCGCTTAACAATACAAAAGATGGGAAAGTCATGCGTTATCTCACCTTAGGACTCTTTCTCGCCGCAACGATTCTTTTCGGCATCTTGTCGCCGCATCATCCCGTCCTCGCACTTCTCTCGATCATTGGCCTTATTGGCTCAGCCATTGGCATTTATAATCTTGTCCAGACACGTCACAGTATCTTACGAAATTATCCGCTCATCGGCTTGATGAGATTTTTTCTCGAGAGTATCCGCAAAGAGATGCGGCAATATTTCATCGAGAGCGATACGGATGGAACGCCGTTTAGCCGCAATAAACGCGCCATCGTCTATCAACGCGCGAAAGTTCAACTCGACAAACGACCCTTCGGAACGATCCTCGATGTTTATCAACCAGGATTCGAATGGCTCTCGCATTCGCTAGCACCGCAGCATCCTGATCCGAAAGAGTTTCGTATCACGATTGGCGGGCCCGATTGTGCGCAGCCTTACTCCGCTTCCGTTTTTAATATCTCAGCGATGAGTTTTGGCGCTTTGAGCGCGAATGCGATCCGTGCCTTGAACAAAGGCGCAAAAGACGGTGGATTTGCGCATGATACAGGGGAAGGCAGCATCTCTGTTCATCATCGCGAACCGGGTGGCGATCTCATTTGGGAAATTGGCAGTGGTTATTTCGGCTGCCGTCATGATGATGGGTCATTTAATCCCGAGCGCTTCAAAGAGCAGGCGCACTCACCGCAAGTGAAAATGATCGAGATCAAATTGAGCCAAGGTGCGAAGCCTGGTCATGGTGGCGTTTTACCTGGCGCAAAAGTAACGCGCGAGATTGCGGAAGCGCGCGGCGTAAACATTGGCGAAGATTGTGTTTCCCCTGCTGCGCATCCCGCTTTTTCAACGCCGTTGGGTTTGATTGATTTCATCTCTGAATTGCGTCGCCTCTCCGGCGGCAAACCCGTCGGCTTCAAGCTCTGCATTGGTGAAAAAAGTGAATTCCTAGCGATATGCAAAGCGATGATCGAGCGCGGTGTGACGCCTGACTTTATCGTTGTCGATGGGACTGAAGGCGGCACAGGTGCCGCCCCGCTCGAGTTTACCGATCATATCGGCATGCCTCTGCGCGATGGTCTTTCCTTCGTACACTCGACTTTGATCGGATTGGGGCTGCGCGATAAAATCAAACTCGGTGCTGCCGGAAAAATTACGTCAGCCTTTGATATGGTGCGCGTGATGGCGCTTGGAGCGGATTGGTGCAATGCCGCGCGCGGCTTCATGTTTGCGATTGGCTGTATTCAATCGCAAAGCTGTCACACAGATCGCTGCCCCGTGGGTGTCGCGACACAAGATCCGCTTCGCCAACGCGCGCTTGTTATTCCCGATAAAGCCGAACGCGTGAAGAATTTCCATGCACATACATTGGAAGCGCTTGCGGAAGTGATAGGCGCTGCAGGCCTTCTGCACCCGTCCGAAATTCGTGCCGAATTACTCCACCGCCGCGTGAGCCCGACCGAAACAAAGAATTATGCGGAGCTCTATCCGGCGATGAAAGACAATGCACTGATCGCAGGCACGGCCCATGATGCGAGTCTAGAACTCTGGAAGTCCGCACGGGCGACTCATTTCACACCGCACGCAATGCAGGCGTGAGGTTAGCTCTTACGCCAGACGAATAGACCACTCGTGACATAGTTGAATACGGAGCCGGTTACAGCGCCCGCAAGACCCGCAAGCCACCAGACTTGTCCATCGGAATAAATCACACGGGCAATACCGACATTGGCAACAAGGCCGATGCTGCAGCTCAGTGCGAACAGAACAAAGCCAATCAAAAACTTAACACCGTGCAACCGGCGATCACGATAAGTGAGCTGATTATTCAAAACAAAATTACTCGCCATGGCAATGAGCGTCGCGCCAATTTGCGCGCCATCAAATCCCATTGTGGGAAGGCCTGATAACATCGCACGTAACGCCGCGAGATGCACCACAACGCCTAAAGCGCCAACAAGACCGAAGAGAAAAAAGCGGATCGGCACAAGCCGCCCCGTCAAATGATGAAACAAAAATCCGAGATAGTCGAAAGCCACGCGGGCATCGAGCTTGCTCTCGCCATGTTGCCGTTCACGAAACACAAAAGGCGTCTCCCGAATGATGAGCGCGCCCGGTGTTGTCGCAAGAATATCGGCTAAAATTTTGAACCCTTCAGTGGCCAATTTCGGAGCTGCTTGTTCGACAATCTCACGACGGATCATGAAAAATCCGCTCATCGGATCCTTCACATCATTCTTGATCACAAGGCGTGAGAGAAACCGACCGAAATCACTCACAAAAGAACGCTTATCTGAGAGACCTGTAATCGTTCCCCGATCGCGTTCGCGTGTCGCAATCACAAGATCAACGCCCGGCGAACGGATAAGCGCCAGCATGCGCACGAGCACCCGCTCATCATGCTGCAAATCACCATCCATCACCGCCACATAGGGCGCGCTTGACGAGAGCATACCTTCAATCGACGCGCCCGAAAGTCCGCGCCGTCCGACACGGCGAATACCGCGAACGCGGGAATCTTTAGCGGCAAGCGATTTGATTTCATCGCTCGTGCCATCAGGTGAATTATCATCAACGAAAATCAATTCCCACGCGACATCGGGAAGCGCGTCGGCAACAAGACCGACAAGAGGCGCAATATTAGCGCGTTCATTGAAGACGGGAACGACGATTGATAATTCTGGCGCACGCACGAAACGAGTTTTCCTTCACTTCACTTGATGAGAATAATCTCAATCAGACCCTCACGCTCAACCAACCGGCGGATAGGCATGTGTATAACCTTGCCAATCCCTGATGCGCCAGCCCTCCCCGTCAATTTCACAAGAAAGCGCGGCTATAGGCACTTTCCCCGCGCCGCCCGGTAAATCGATCACATAAAGGGGTTGCGCTAGGCCCGAAACCCGACCGCGCAAACCGTCGATCAAGGCCTTAGCTTCCGAGATTGTTGTTCTGAAATGCGCGGCGCCGGGTGCCCGATCGCCTTGA
>JBAXQM010000040.1:0-10853 GCA_037131735.1 Alphaproteobacteria bacterium | reverse complement strand
CTCTCAGCAATTGGTGCGAGACGATCAAGTGTTGAGATCACGGTTTGATACTCACGCGGGTTAGACGGGCCCATACTCGCAAAGGCGCTGAGCGTGCCTTCATTGGCCTTATAGAGACCGGTTTCATCCGGTGTGAACGCACTTTGCCAAAGGCCGAGTGATTTCGGTGAAAGTGTGAGTGTTGTATTTTTTCCAGACGGCGTTGTAAGTGTGATCGGCCCAATCGACTCTTTCATGCTCTGCCGTTCAATGACGACACGACCACCTTCACTTTTTGCGCGTAACGCCTCTTCTTCAAGCGCGGGCTCTTTCATCAGCCAATGTGCGACATGACGCAACAAATCGAGATGTGGTCCGCCCCCACGAAAATTGCGTGCCCATAACCATACGTGATCAGAGAGCAAGAGCGCGACGCGTCCGTCGCCATCCCGCCTTAAGATCAGCAGCGGCGCGTTACCGGCTCCACTCATCACACTTGTTCCGGAAATTGTTCCGGTTTCGATTTGTCTTACCCATTCACCCCATTGCGGGGGCTCGCTCGTGCTGCCGGGGAGGGCGCGCGTCACGGGATGTTTTTGTCCGTCGATTGTAAGACGCGGAAGAAAGGGTGTTTCGATAATGTTGCCCGTGGGAAAGGCCGGCAGCAAATCGCGCAAAGGTGTTTCGGCGGGACTCTCCGGACTCGCAAATTCAGAGCCAGCAGCAATGAGAATTGCGCCGCCTTTCCGCACATACCGCACCATATTGGCGAAGTAACTCGGCGGTAAAAGTGCCATATCGGCAAAGCGATCAAGAATGATCAAATCAAATTCATTGATCTTGGTGTCGAAGAGCTCCTTCGTCGGAAACGGAATGAGCGCCAATTCATTGACGGGCGTGCCATCCTGTTTTTCAGGCGGTCGCAAAATTGTGAAATGAACGAGATCGACATTGGCGTCGGATTTTAAAATATTGCGCCATGTCCGTTCCCCCTGATGCGGAATACCTGACACAAGCAAAACATTGAGGCGGTCGCGAATGCCGTCAATTTTTGCAACAACCCGATTATTGACGGGTGTCAGTTCTTCGGGTGTGGCTTCCGCTTCGATTTCAATAATGTTTTCACCCGCGTGATCAATGCGTAGCGGTAGTGATAAAGGATCACCGGGCTTTGCGCGAATGGTCGCGATGAGTTTGCCATCTTTATACAATGTGAGCGGAACGAGATCGGTCTTACCCGGATCTGTGACTTTTACCCGCAGCGTGAGATCGCGGTTTACAAGTCCAAATGGAGGCGCTTCAACAAGCTCGACGCGACGATCACGCTCGCCCGCATAGCCTGTAATCAAAGCATGAAGGGGCGCATTGAAACCCAAACCGGATTTGTCTTTAGGGACATCCTCAATCACGCCATCACTGATCAGAATGGCCCCACCAATCCGCTCGGGGGCTACATCGGCAAGCGCATCACGCAAAGGTGCGAAGAGCCGCGTCGCATCATCATTCTTATCAGAGACATCGACAAGACGCGTTTCGAAGGAGCCGAGCACTTCAATGCGCTTCTTTATGTCCACGACAAGCTTATCGGTCTGCGCGGTGCGTATGGAAAGCGTTTGTGAGGCGCTGCGATCGACAACAAGAGCAACGATGCTGGTGAGCGGCTTTGTGTCTTTGATGCGGATCGTGGGATTAGAAATCACGAGCGCAAAGAGAAGAGCAAAGAGCGCGCGTAAGGTACCGCGTAATCGTCGTTGATAAATTGAAAGGGCTGCGGCTAAGGTAAGTGCTGCGAGCGCCAGTTCAAAAAATGCTGAAGCGAAGAGGGGTGAAAATACAATCATCTCACCGCCCCAATCGTTCGAGGAGTGCTGGGACATGAATCTGATCGGCTTTGTAATTGCCTGTCAGCGCGTAGACGACGAGATTAACGCCAGCGCGCAAAGCCATTTCCCGTTGCCGCGGCATGGACGCCTCTATCGGATAAAGCGCGCGTCCGGATCGATCTATCGCCCATGCGCTCGCCCAATCATTTGAGGTGATAACAAGCGGCGAAACATTATCGCTTGCGCGTGCGGGAGCGTCGCCTTTGCCGTCATCGGGAGGTAGGGCTTCAACCCAAGTTTTTCCTTGCGCATAACGTCCGGGAAGAGTTTGCAGTAAATAGAAAGACCGCATCACAACATGATTGGTCGGAATTTCTTCGAGGAGTGGAAGACTTAAACCCGAGAGAAGTGATTGCAGAAACGCTGTCTCCGCTGTGACATTCGTACCATTGTTCGACGCCGCATCGCGCGTATCGAATACAACGAGGCCACCGTTGCGCATATAGGTTTCAAGACGCGCGAGGGCCGACGCCGATGGTGTTTGCCCTTGCGTGGGCATGGGCCAATAGATCAAGGGATAAAGCGCGAGTGAATCCGCCTCAAGATCAACGCCCACCGGTTCCTCCGGTTCAATCGCTGTATGATCTTGGAGAAAGAGGGAAAGGCCTTGGAGTCCTTCACGGCTTGTTACATCTAGTGTTGTGTCGCCAGTAATGACATAGGCGAGACGGGTGGCAAGCGCGCCCTCACGATCTTTCGGCGAAAGAGACATCTCACTGCGCGCGTTGGAGACGCCCATTGCTGATATCGTAAGCGCAATCAAAAGAACGGCGCCCGCTTGCGACACTGTCTTTATCGCGTTTGAGCGCAGAAGACCGAGCGTGACAAAGGTATCGATTAAAAACAGAAGTAAGCCGATGAACAGACAATAGGGCGCAAGGGACAGTGTCTGTGATGCGCCTAAGGATAGACTTGTCTTTGAGGCGGCAAGCGGAACATCCGGCAAAGCTAAGCGATCACCATCGCTTAAAACATTAAGCGCAGTGTTCGCCTCTTTGGTGCCATAGAGACCGGCGGGATGTTTGATATTCGCCCGTTGCAGAGCGCCGAGAGTAAGTGGTTCGGCATCAAAAGACGGTATGCCTAAAACACCATAGCCATCCAGTGTAGCTAAAGGGACCTGCCGTACGTTTTGTGTTTCGCTGGCGAGATTTTGTGTGAGCGCGCTTCGTGTCGCCATCCGCTTGAGCATCTCAACAAAGAGGCCAGAGACCGGAAGCGTCGACCAGGTGGGATCAGACGCGATATGAAACAATATGAGCCGCCCTTGTCCCTTTTTCGCGGCGGTCACGAGTGGTGTGCCATCATCAAGCTTGGCCCAAATACGGTTGTTCAAATCGCTATCGGGTTCCGCAAGCCATTGGCGGCGGATGGTAACGTCAACGGGTATCTCAAGACCCACGAAAGGTGAGGGAGCTACAAAAGGTGCGACAGGGCGTGGCGACTGCCAATCCAACGCGCCACCAAGCGCGCGGCCATCAGCGCGCAGGCGCACGGGCCAAAGTGGATCATCACTCTTTTGCGCCATTGCTCCGGCAAAGCGAATAAGTGTGCCGCCCGCGTCAATATAGGCACTCAAGGCTTTGAGCGTTTCGGGAGACGGTGAATTTGTGTCGCCCAAGATGATCGCATCGACTTTCGCCTCAATGAGTGAAGCAATCGCCTCGCTTTGACCCATGCGCGGATTGAAGAGATCAACGAAAGGCGCGAGCGCCTGCTTGATATACCAAGAGGGATCAGCAAGACGATTTTTTGTTTCCCCTTCCGTTGATCCTACAAGCCCCACACGCGCGCGCCGTCCATCGGTGCCGATCAACCATGTTGCACCCGCCGAGCGCTCGCCCTCAATCGCAACACGCATGATGCGGTTCAATAACTCAGTCGGGAGAGAAATTATTGCGTTTGTTTCTTGATCACGCGCCGGAAAACGAAAGGCCGCATCACCAATTAATTGTGCTTGTGCATCATAAGCAATGACGCGGCCGGCATGGTCTTGTCCCGATGATGAGCGAACAAGGCGAAGCGTGAGGCCTTTCGTATCCTGCTTTGATCCGGCAAAGGCGATGCGCTCCGGTGCGGATGAGACAATTACTATGTTTTTCTCTGCAAAAATTTTAGATGCTGCGATGGTATCATCGCTAATCTTCGCCGCCTCAGGGAGAAGTGCAATCTGCGCATCGGGAAAGCGGGAAAGAAATTCGGCGATCTCGCGTTCTTGCGATTGCCAGGAGGTTGTGAAGGCCGCTGGTGTGAGGCTCGTTAGTCTTCTGCGCGCGTCTGGCGCGGCAAGCGGTTCAACCGTTGAAACACTTTGAGAAGTTGCAACAAGAGCGATAAGACGCTGTGTTTCATCCGCCTCATCAATCAGGCTCTTCACGAAATCAACGCGGTCATTCCAGTCATGTGCTGATGACCATCCATTGTCGAGAATGATGAGCAGAGGCGATGTGCTGTTAAAGTTAAGCTTCTGCGACACAAATTTTGGCCCTGCCATCGCAACAATGAGAAATGCAGCAAGGGCGAGGCGTAACAGCAAGATCCAGAGCGGGGTTCGACGCGGTTCAGACTGATCGCGTTGCGCGCCCAGAATAATCTCTAAAGGCGGGTAGAGAATTTTCTGCGCTGGGGGCGGCAAAAGACGCAACAGCCACCAAAGTCCGGGCAATATGATTAATGCGCTCAAAAGAAGCGGGGCAGAAAAAACGAGATTACCCATGACCGACGCCTGTTAGGCTTACATCGCGTCGTGAGAAACGTGTCATCAGCGCGAGAAGGCTAGGCGTCATCGCCTGATCCGTCCGATGCGTTGCCAAATGACTTTGATGACGCATGACGATGGTTTTCAAATCACGCTCATGCGCGTCAAGGCGCGCGCGCGCCTGCGGGGCAAATGAGGTCGCGTCACCAATATCAATAGTAAGCGCGGCCTCCGCACTCATCAATTCGGTTTGACCGGAAAAGGGAAAATCGATTTCAGCGGGATCAAGAATTCGAATAAGCGTGCTATGCGCGCCACTATGATTGATTGCCGAAAGTGGAGCCTCGATGTCTTTGCTTTCAGCAATCATATCCCCGATGATAATCACATGCGTATTTTTAGACAGCGCGGTGATCTCTGGGAGGGCGTATTCTAATTTTTTCGGGCGTGATAGCGCTTCGGCTAGGCGATCAATAATCTGCCGAGATGCCGAGGGTGGCGTTTCATTAAATAAGGCGACGCGTTCACCAGAGCGCACCAGAAGATCAGCAAGAGCCAATCCCATAATCATTGCATGATCTATTTTTCGTGGATGTTTTCCGGATGAATAATTCATCGACGATGATTGATCGATAAAGATGTGAAAGGTACGCGCAGCGTCCCATTCATGCTCACGCACAAAGAGCGCGTTCCCATAACGCGCTGATTTGCGCCAATCGATACGCGTTTGCGGTTCACCCTCAATCAAAGCGCGATACTGCCAAAAGCTTTCGCCGGGTCCTGCACGTCCGCGCCCATGAAGGCCAAGGCTTACGCTTGCGGCAAGGCGGCGCGCTTCCATCGCCATCAAGGGAATCGACGCAGAAAGAGACGCGGCCTCACGCGCCGATGTCTGATGATCGGCATTTGTAGGGGGTGAGGAAAAGCGCGCGCGCATTCGGAAAAAATCCGTCAGACGAAACGTTTGACGAGACGCTTAATCAAATCATCGATCGCAATACCTTCCGCACGCGCCCGATAAGTGAGCGCCATACGATGCTTAAGAATAGGCAGCGCAAGAGCCGCGACATCATCCTGCGATGGCGCAAAACGGCCTTGCAAAAGTGCGCGCGCGCGCGTTGCCAACATCAAGGCCTGTCCGGCACGCGGGCCCGGACCCCAAGAGATATGTTCAGCACAATCCGCTTCGCCGCTTTCAGGGCGTGCCGCGCGTAAAAGAGCAAGAATAGCATCAACAACACTATCGCCAATCGGCATCATACGCACAAAATTCTGAGCGGCGATTAATTCCTCAACCGTTAAAACTGCAGATGCCTGATGTGTTTCGCCACGGGTCGTTTGGATGAGAATATCTTTTTCGGTCTTCGCGTCAGGATAGGCGACATCAATCTGCATCAGAAAGCGATCAAGCTGTGCTTCTGGCAAAGGATAGGTGCCTTCTTGTTCAATTGGATTTTGCGTCGCGAACACGTGAAACGGCGTGGGGAGATTATAGCGGTTGCCGCTCACGGTAACATGATGTTCCTGCATCGCTTGCAGTAAGGCTGATTGCGTGCGCGGGCTTGCGCGGTTGATTTCATCCGCCATTAAGAGGCTTGTGAAGACAGGCCCTTTGATGAAACGGAAGGAGCGACGTCCCTCAGAGCTCTCTTCCAACACTTCGGAGCCCGTAATATCGGCAGGCATCAGATCGGGTGTGAACTGAACGCGTTTTGTTTCAAGGCCCAATACAATGCCGAGCGTCTCAACGAGTTTCGTTTTGGCAAGACCCGGAACGCCGACAATCAACCCATGACCCGCTGACAACAATGTGATGAGCGCGAGATCAACGACATCATTATCACCGAGAATAACCTCTCTAAGAGCTGTGCGCGCGGATAAAAAACGCGCGGCGTTCCGTTCAGCCTCAGCGACCGGATCTTGAGATGGAATAGTTGGGGTAGAGGTCAGCGTGGACATGAGCGACTTTCAAATTCAGAACATAGAAGAGAAGCGGGCTTTTTTCGGCGAAAGCAAGGCGGGATCGGTCAATCGGCGCTGCGTAAGCGCCGAATTGTGAATTCGATTTGACCATCATCGCATTCGCGCCACCATTCTATCTCGGTCATATAGGCGGCCTTGGGAAAACGCGCGAAGAGCGCTTGTGCTTTTTCACGGGCATCCGTCCGCGGGAGCACGAAAGTCTCGCGCCGCCATTGTCCCGCTTCCGCATGGCGCATACCAGTACCCTGTTGTGCCGTGCGGCGATCGGCCACGCGTCTTGCGAGATCTTCGGGACGGAGCGGTTTATGCACCACTTGTGATGTCTCCTTGGACCAGGGACGGCGAACTCATTCGACCGGGGCGGGCGCCGCCGCCGTGTCAGAATATCGCGCAATTGCCTCCGAGATCAAATTTTGCAGAAGCTTCGGGTCGCTCGAAAAATCGGAGGCTTCCCACGCCGCGTCAGCGTGACGGATGATTTCGCCAATCACAGGGCCTGCGGGAACCCCACGCTTGATCACCATTGCTCCCGTGAACGGCGAATGGGTGGGCGCACTACCGGCAGCGGTCCAGAGTTCGGAATCGATCTTTGCATCACGCCGTCCCATATCGACCACCAACGCGTCGGTAATCACACGACGGCCAAAGCGGAAGGCGAGTTTGCGGATCGTTTTCGCTGTTAAAGGACGCGGCAAAGCAGAAAGCTGCATCAAGACTTCGCCGAGCTTTTCCAAACGATCAGTCTCGGCATTTGAAAGCCGCATGGTCTCGCGCAAGGTTAAAGCATCTTCGGGTTTATGTATTGCAAGAGCCGCAAGGCGTAAGAATAAATCCGCACCCGGATCATGCTGCAACATGCGTGCAAAGCCATCAAGATCAAGCGGGAGACCAAAAACTGGTTCGACCAAGTCGCGATGGGACATCACACGCAAGACATTGATAACGCGAGGCGCCTCGATAAGTTTCATCAACTCAGTACGCACGCGTTCGCGCGAGAGTCGAGCAAGACCATCACGTTCCTGATCGATGGCTATGAGGGCGGCCTCGTCTGCGTCACCTTTTGCATAGCGCGCGGTGAAGCGGAAAAAACGCAACGACCGCAGATAATCCTCGCGAATGCGCCGCACGGGATCGCCGATGAAACGGACCCGCCGCGCGAGAAGATCCTCGATGCCGCCGACCGGATCGGATACGAAACCTGAAGCATCAGCATAAAGCGCGTTGATGGTGAAATCACGCCGTTCGGCATCTTGGCGAAGGCTTTCACCGAAGCGCACCGTGGCATGGCGGCCATCGGTGAACATATCTTCGCGGAATGTTGTCACTTCGTAGGGCCGTTCATCGGCAATCACTGTGACTGTGCCGTGATCAATGCCTGTCGGAATATAACGCATACCCGCCATTGTGACGCGATCAATCACTGCCTCGGGAGTCAGTGACGTTGCAAGATCAATGTCATCGATCGGCAATCCGAGAAGCGAATTTCTCACAGCCCCGCCGACGATATAGGCTTGCTCATTATCGCGGGACAAAAGCGCAAGCAGACGGTGCAGACCGAGATGCGATAACTTCCCGGTCATCGGGATACGCCGTTGCGGGCTCATTTGAATTGTCCCTCAATGAGCTGACCATTGTCCATATGGGCGGGCACATACGACTCATTATGACGCTCGGCAAAAACGCCCAGCATGACGAAAGACAAGGCAACGAGGACTAAACCGATTGCGGCAAGATAAGCCGCTGCCTGAGAAAATGCAGGACTGTCGAACCCAAAACGACGCGCCAAGACAACCCACAACGCATAGACGCCGAAGGGCACGAGAAAGAGCAAGAGTGATTCAAGCGTCACGCGCATCATGGCGCATAGAGCCTTTCATAAAGCGAGCGGATAATACCCGCGGTCACGCCCCAGATATAGCGTCCTTCATAGGGCATGGCAAAATAGCGCCTCTGCGCGCCGCGCCATTCGCGTTGATGGATCTCGTGGCGTACAGGATCCATCAAAAAACTAAGCGGCACTTCAAAAGCGCTTTCCACTTCCCGTTTGTCGAGGGTCAAGGAAAATCCCGGCGTTACAATGCCGACAAGCGGCATGATGCGATAACCCGTAGAGGAGAGATAGGGATCAAGATAGCCCACGGGTTCAACAAAATGGCGGTGAAGTCCGATTTCTTCTTCTGCTTCGCGCAAGGCGGCAGCGGCGGCATCATCATCCGTCGCTTCAATCTTACCGCCCGGAAACGCAATTTGCCCTGCATGATCCTTTAACTGCGCCGAACGTTCGGTCAGGAGAATTGTCGCGCCGTCTTCATGCGCAACAATGGGAACAAGCACAGCGGCTGGACGATGCAAACGTCCATCGGCAGGCGCTAAATTTTCAGCAAGGCGATGATCACCGAGAGGGGGTAGATGCGCGGGATCAAAAGCGTCAACGGGTGGCGCGCTCAATAAACGATCTTGTGCGTGAGAACGAAACGCTTTGATTGTGATCGCAGGACTCTCTGTTTTTGACATGATCAAAGATCAACGAGGCGATCAGCCTCGATCATCGGGAAAAAGGCGCCATCCGATGCGATGCCGAACATCAATTTGTTATCGATTATGCGCTCTTCGCCTAAAGCCACGAGATCATAGAATACGGGGCGCGAAACTTTTGCCCATAGATCGCCCCGCACATGCACATAGGGCTTCAAGCCGCCTTTGACATCAGGCGCAAAGCGCAGGGGATGATCGGGGCCTGCTGTGACATGATCATCAACATTGGTGCGAAACTGTAAACGTTGGACCTCGCCTTCTCGTTCGCGCTCCATAGCAACCGCGATGAAGGGCGCGTCTTCGACAACAATTCCCACCATTTCAACCGGCGTAACGAGAACATAACGCTCGGGATCTTTGCGCAGAATTGTCGAGAATAATTTGACCAGCGCGGGCCGGCCAATTGGCGTGCCGAGATAATACCAGCTGCCATCCGTTGCGATCCGCATATCGATCTCGCCGCAATAAGCAGGATTCCACAAATGCACGGGCGGCAAGCCTTTGCTCGCGGCTTGTTTGGCCGTCGCCGTCAATGAGTCGAGCGTTGCGGGGCGCGGGGTCTCAGTCATGAATATATTTATAGGCCATCATCGATGCGTTCGTCACGCAGAGAGAGCAACGCAAGTGATTATTGCGCTGGCTTAATCGAACAGGCTCGACACCGAGGTTTCGAGTGCCGTGCGGCCAATGGCTTCACCCAAGAGCGCACCCACCGAAACCACGCGGATATTCTGCGCCACTTTCACCGCTTCGGTTGGTTGGATTGAATCCGTAATCACAAGCTCTTTGAGCTTGGACGAGGCAATACGCGCCACAGCGCCGCCGGAAAGCACGCCATGCGTGATATAGGCGTAGACGTCCTTGGCACCCTTGGCGAGCAGCGCATCGGCGGCATTGCAAAGCGTACCACCTGAATCGACAATATCATCGACGAGAATACAGGTGCGGCCCGCAACATCACCGATGATATTCATAACTTCTGACTCACCGGCGCGTTCGCGGCGTTTGTCAACAATCGAGAGCGGCGCATCGATGCGTTTTGCAAGGGCGCGTGCACGCACCACGCCACCGACATCGGGGGAGACCACCATCACATTGGAAATATCCATATGTTCTTTGATATCGCGGGCCATCAGAGGCGCGGCAAACAGGTTATCTGTTGGGATATCGAAGAAGCCTTGAATCTGTCCGGCATGAAGATCAACCGTCAACACACGATCAACGCCTGACTCGGTGATGAGATTGGAGACGAGCTTGGCCGAGATCGGTGTACGACCTGACGCGCGGCGGTCTTGTCGTGAATAACCGAAATAGGGAATGACGGCCGTAATGCGTTTGGCCGACGAGCGACGCAACGCATCCGAGATGATGAGCAATTCCATCAAATGGTCATTGGTCGGAAACGAGGTCGACTGGATGATGAACACATCTTGCCCGCGCACGTTTTCCTGAATCTCGACGAAGATTTCCATATCCGCAAAGCGGCGCACCTGCGCCTTTGCAAGCGGTACGGAGAGATAGGCCCCGATGGCTTCCGCCAGTCCCCGGTTTGAATTGCCCGCCACAAGTTTGACGTCTGCCTTCATCGGACTGGTCCCTTTACCTAATCGACACTGAGCCACCTGGACTTCTCATCGTTCCGGACGGCGTGTGACCCGAGGGGCTCATAGCAGTCCGGTGGCCGAGGCCGCAACACGGGACAGCCCTCAAACCACATCAAACTTTCGGCGTTTATTAGCTTTTTAGGGTCAGCGCTGGAAAAGGCTGAGATCGGC
>JBAXQM010000039.1:0-11649 GCA_037131735.1 Alphaproteobacteria bacterium | reverse complement strand
TCCTTCGCGGTCGGGACGAGGCCTGTACCAATGGCCCAAACAGGTTCATAGCCGATCACGAGCTGATGGGCAGGCATACCGT
The DNA here is from genome assembly GCA_037131735.1 of Alphaproteobacteria bacterium. GTDB lineage: Bacteria > Pseudomonadota > Alphaproteobacteria > Rhizobiales > Beijerinckiaceae > CAIUPE01. The sequence goes on along the minus strand of JBAXQM010000039.1, from coordinate 11,567 downwards.
CGGGAATGGAATCCTTAAGCTGGCGGCGGACGACTGAGAGCGCTTTCCCAGCCTCGCGCTCGGCTTTGGTCTCGCCGAGGCACAAGACAGCCATCAAACCGGCCCGGCGGGCGGCTTCGGCCTTCGCGCGAACATCCGCATCCTTTTCCTTGTAGTCAGTCCGACGCTCTGAATGGCCCACCATGACGGCCGTTGCCCCGATATCGGCGAGCATTTCGGCTGAAACATCACCCGTATGGGCACCTGAGACCTTGGCGTGACAATTTTGGGCGCCAATCGCGATGCCCGTGCCGACAGCCGCCTGAGCGGCCAAGGCCACGAGGGTCATAGGCGGGCAGAGCACGAGATCAATTTTCGACCGCAACGCGCCATCAAACCCCTTACCCATCGCCGCCAATTCGGTGAGCGACGCGCGCGAGCCATTCATTTTCCAATTGCCAACGACAAGGGGGCGATTTTTCAAGGACATGTCAGGTTCTTTCTGAAGCAAAAGCGAAATTCGGCCGGAGAAAGACATAAATTGTCCTAAAAAGAAACCCTTGAACCACTGTTTTGCTTGCATATTGCCGGAAAACAGGCTTTGCCAAGGCGCTCCCGATTGCGGGCCGGGCGTTGCCTCCCTAGTATGGCGCACTGGTCGGCATTGAGAGCCGATGAAAACCAAAAAAGGCACAGGAACTGACATCATGATGGACGGACTTCGCAAGGCAGGTCAAAGCTGGATCGGTCGCATCATCCTCACAATAATGTTCGGATTCCTAATCTTCAGCTTCGCGCTTTGGGGTATCGGCGATATCTTCCGCGGCTATGGCATGAAGACGATTGCCAAAGTGGGCGGCACCGAAATTGACGCGCAAGCCTATAAGCAAGCCTTCCAAGCCGAGCTGCAGACACTCTCGCGCCGTTATGGGCAGAATATTACTGCCGATCGTGCGATTGCCTTTGGCCTCGACCGCGAGGTTCTTCAACGTATGATCGCTGAAGCCGCATTAAATGATCGCGCGCGCTCGATGAAACTCGGTCTATCTGATACGGCTATCGCTAACGCGCTTTTAAGCGATCCCAATTTCTTAGGTGCTGATGGCAAATTTGATCGCGCGCGATTTAACGAAGCGCTGCGGGCGTCCGGCTACACGGAAGCCGGATTCGTTATTGAGCAACGCGCCGTGGATCTGCGGCAGCATATCGTACAGGGTATCTCTGGGCTTGCTTCACCACCGGCACTTGTGACGGACGCGATGAGCCGCTTCACAAATGAAGAGCGCCGCGTGAGTTATTTCGTTTTCTCAAAAGCGCTCGTTGGTGACCCTGCTACACCTGACGACGCAACGCTGACGAAATATTTTGAAGAGAACAAGGCAAATTTCAAAGCACCAGAATATCGCAAATTTGTTTTCACATCTCTTGATCCGGCAAAACGCGCTGATCCTGCAGCAATACCTGAAGCGGATGTGAAAGCGCGTTATGAAGCTGATCGCGAGTCTATCTATTCAACGCCTGAAAAGCGCGCGGTCCGGCAGATCATTTTCCCGAAAGAAGATGAAGCGAAGGCGGCAGGCGACAAATTAGCTGCGGGATCATCTTTCGACGATATCGTCGCTGAGCGGAAGCTATCAGCCGCCGATACGGATCTCGGTGTGATTGAAAAGCGCGCTATCGCTGACAAGGTGGTCGCGGACGCCGCTTTTGCACTTGAAAAAGGCAAAGTGAGCGACGTCATCAAGGGACAATTCGGTTTTGTCATTGTGAACGTCAATGATATCGTTGCCGGCGCGACGCAAGCCTATGAGACGGTTTCAGATTCAATCCGGATCAAATTGGCAACGGAAAAAGCAAAGTCTGATATCCGCGATCTGCATGATAAAATTGAGGACCAACGCGCGGCGGCAAAACCCCTTACCGAAATTGCGAAAGAGAACAGTCTTGAGCTTGTGGCTATTGATGGCGCGGACCGCTTGGGTCTTTCTCCCGATGGAAATGCTGTCACCGCGCTTGACGGACAGACTGCGCTCGTAAACGCGGTATTTAGCTCCGATGTCGGCGTCGACAACGAAGCGGTTGCTTTACGTACGGGTGGTTATATTTGGTTTGATGTGACGAGCATCACACAACCGCGCGATCGCACATTCGAAGAAGCAAAAGACAAAGTAGTCAAAGCTTGGCGCGAAGATGATCTCACCAAGCGTATGCAGGCTAAGGCTGATGAACTCGTCCAAGCGGTAAAGGCTGGCAAGTCACTACAAGCACTTGCTACCGAGTTAAGCCTCGAAGCGAAAGAAGCCTCTGGATTGAAGCGTTCGGCACAGAGCGAGGCCTTGTCGCAGCAGGCCGTTGCCGCGGCATTCGCCGTCCCTGTAAAAGAAACGACATCGGCGATTGGTATCAATCCGGATGAGCGCATTATTGTGAGCGTTGAAAGTGCATCCCTTGCTGACTCGGCGACAGCCTTGGCTGATGCGGGCCGCATTGCCAACCAAATGCAACGCTCCCTCGCCGATGATTATGCCAATGCCTATGTGCTTCGCACGCAACAGGATCTTGGCGTAACGATTAACGAGACGGTCCGTGCAATGGCGTTGGGGTTGAACTGAACAGGCGATGGTCATTTATCCCGAATTTCATAAATTCGAAGAACATTACCTCGACGGTGAGTCGCAACTCATCCGCAAAACACTTGTGGGCGACCTCGAAACTCCCGTCTCAGCCTATTTGAAATTAACAGCGGGCGACCGCCGTCATGCAATATTACTTGAAAGTGTTGAAGGCGGATCAACGCGCGGGCGGTATTCCATCATTGGATTGAAGCCTGATCTTATTTGGCGATGCCGTGATGGCGAAGCAGAGATCAATCGTAATGCTTTGCTTGACCGCGAAAATTACACACTTTGCGGGAAGCCGCCTTTAACCAGCCTTCGTGAAATTCTTTCAGAAAGCATGATTGCGTTTGATGAAGGCCTGCCACCAATGTCCGCCGGTATGTTTGGCTATCTCGGATATGACATGGTGCGGCAGATGGAACGATTGCCCGACGCCAATCCGGATGCGCTTGGTGTACCTGATGCCATTCTTATGCGCCCCACCGTGATGGTGATCTTCGACTCTGTGAAAGATGAGATCACGGTTGTGACACCGGTTCGTCCAAAAGCGGGCGTACTACCCCGCGCGGCCTATGAAATGGCCCTTGAACGCATCGATGCAGCGAGTGCAGCCCTTGAAGGCCCCCTTCCCGCTGGTATTCCTTTACCTGCAGGGCTCTCTACACTCGAGCATGGTATATCCAACACAACAGAGGCTGAATTCTTGGCAATGGTCGAAAAGGCCAAAGACTATATTCGTGCCGGTGACATTTTTCAGGTCGTTCTTTCTCAACGTTTTGATGCGCCCTTTGCGCTGCCACCTTTCGCCCTTTATCGCGCGCTGCGGCGCGTGAATCCGTCACCTTATTTGAGCTATCTCGATTTTGATGGCTTCCAGATTGTCTGTTCATCACCCGAAATTCTTGTGCGTGTAAGACAAGGCAAAGTGACGATCCGTCCCATTGCAGGAACGCGGCCGCGCGGCAAAACCGAAGCCGAAGATCATGCGCTCGGACAGGAATTGCTTGCGGATGAAAAAGAATGCGCTGAGCATCTGATGCTTCTTGATCTCGGCCGCAATGATGTTGGTCGCGTGGCCAAGACGGGCACGGTTGAAGTGACCGGCTCCTTCTTCCTCGAACATTATAGCCATGTGATGCATATTGTTTCGAATGTCGAAGGCGCGCTCGACGAAAAATATGATGTGATCGATGCGCTGGCTGCAGGGTTCCCTGCAGGCACAGTATCAGGCGCGCCGAAGATCCGCGCGATGCAAATCATCGATGAACTTGAGCGCGAGAAGCGTGGACCCTATGGCGGCTGTATCGGCTATTTTGGCGCCAATGGCGAGATGGATACGTGTATCGTTCTGCGCACCGCAATCGTCAAAGACGGCAAGATGCATGTGCAAGCGGGTGCTGGCATTGTTTATGATTCAAACCCCAAATCCGAGCAGCAAGAATGTATCGTAAAATCAAAGGCGCTCTTCCGCGCGGCTGATGAAGCCGTGCGTTTTGCGTCCGGCGCGAAGCGGGGGCAGTAAAGTTAAATATTAAATCAACTTTTGAAATCAGTTATCGATGTTAAAGACCTGTCCCTTGTTCCTTACCATCTTTTGGTTTCTGGTTTGGTTGAGATGTTATCGCCTTATTTACCGCAGCCCTAAAAGTTACAATGTCTGCGAGTATTGTATTTCGGCGCTTATCAACCGCAGCGTTAACAATTTTTTCGGTATCGCCTCGGTTTAATCCAAATATAGCCATTGTCGTATCAATAAACTTTTGTGCTACGTATTCACATTTAGTAATTATCGCTTGAGCAAGCACTTCAGCTCCTTCATTGGAGTAAGGAACAATTGATTTAAGTTCCCGATCAATACAGCCGCTATACTCGTTACCAAGTTCAGTTACAATTTTATCACGCACAACGTCCACATCTGATTTATTTTGTGATTTTGTATTTTTTTCCTTCAATACAAGATTACTATCTGAAGAACCGCTCAAGGCATTTGAAACGCATTCGAAAAGCGCAGGCATTAAGATTTTTGTATTTGTTAAACTAAAATTATAATAAGTTTGTCCAATTGTAACATACATAACTGATCCATACCGAAATAAATCAAGGTATTCAGGCGAGTTCGAAAATTGGACAAAAATCATGTTGTCTGTTCTTACATCTCCGACTAAATCGATTGGACTTGAATTGTCGAAAATCAATCTAACTGAATACTGTGTACCAATAGAAAGTTTCCATCTTGGATCTACTATACCTATACCCCAGTTTCCATTTGGAAACGCGCCAATGACAAGATCCTGACCAGACTTAAATTGTCCGGAGACAGCGCAATGGCTGAAACTTCCTGAGTTATCATCGATGTAACTGCCGCCAACCCACGCCCCCACTTGTAGTGGTATTATCGGCCCCCTCGCAATTGAGGCTGCTATCAAGCAATTAAAAAACAAAAGTGAGAGTAAAAATCTTGCGAGCATACATTTATCCATACTTAAAAAAAATGATGAGTTCCATCTTAAAACTTACCATAGGTAAATTAAATTTCATAAGGCTAGAATCTAGATCCATGTGAAAAAACAATTAGGAAGAAATTCCAAAACTAGACAATAATCCTTCAAAAAGATTTTTAATTTGCCCGGAAAATATTGGATATATATTTTCTTTGACCTTATGTGATTGCATGATATACATTCGTTAAATTGTATATCATGGGGTATCGGATGCTGGTGGCTAAGTGGGGCAATTCCCTTGCAGTCCGCCTTCCCAAGGCCTTGGTCGAAGAGCTTGGCCTCAAGGAAGGTGACGAGATTGAACTTGTGAGAAGCGTGGCGAAACAGCCAGCGCTGGCTGTCGAAAAGCCTCTTAAACACGAATTGCTCGAAAAATTGCGGCAATATCGGATAGATTTTCCTGCAGATTACAAATTTGATCGTGAAGAGGCCAATAAGCGCCGCTAAAGAGGGCCTCGTGACTCAGACCGTGTTTTTTGACACCAATATTTTTGTTTATCTCTATACGAAAGAAGCGAAAAAATCAGATCGCGCGGCGCAGCTCGTTTCTCAGGGTGGGATCATCAGCGTTCAAGTTTTGAATGAATTTGTATCAGTTGCTCAGAAAAAGCTGAAACTACCTTGGGACCATATTGAGACGGGCCTTGAGGCCATAAGAAGCGTTTGCCGCGTCCTTCCGCTTGATCTCGCCATCCATAACCGTGCTGTCGAAATTTGCCGAAGAACCCATTACTCCATTTATGATGCGCTGATCCTAGCAGCTGCGCTCACGTTGGGCTGCAATACGCTCTACAGCGAGGATTTGCAGGACCGGCATCAGTTTGACGGGTTGACGATTATCAATCCCTTCCGTTCAGCTTGACGGAAGCAGGTTTCATGGACGACAAGGCCCTCAGGCACTGGAACACCTGCATATGACCCACGTTACGCTCGTCGATAATTACGACAGTTTCACCTTCAATCTTTTTCACGATCTCGGTCGCCTTGGTGCCGACGTAACGGTTGTGCGCAATGATGAATTAACGACTGAGGCGCTGATCAACTCCCACCCTGATGCCATCGTGCTGTCACCGGGGCCCTGCACACCCAATGAAGCCGGAATCTGTCTCGATGTGTTGAAGAAAGCGGGATCCAAGATCCCGATCTTCGGTGTGTGCCTCGGCATGCAGGCCATGGGGCAGGCTTTTGGGGGGGATGTCATCCGTGCTCCCTTGCCCATACATGGCAAAATTTCTGAAATCCATCATCAAGGCAAATCGATTTTTCGCGGCATCAATAGTTCCTTTAAGGCGACGCGTTATCACTCGCTGATCGTTGATCGCGATACTTGTCCTGACGTCCTCGATGTTGTTGCGGAAACAAAAGATGGCCTGATTATGGGTCTTTCTCATAAAAAATTTCCCGTCCATGGCGTTCAATTTCATCCTGAAAGTATTTCTTCGGAATTTGGTCACGCCATTTTGAAAAACTTCCTCGACCTCGCATCCGCTTGGAATGAAAAAGCCGGGCGGAAGAAAGGCTGACGATGGACGCGATGAAACCACTCCTCGCTGAACTCGCCAAAGGTGGACCACTGTCCCGCGCTGAGGCCGAGCGCGCTTTCGATCAGATGCTTTCGGGAGAAGCGACAGCGGCGCAAATTGGCGCCTTTCTCATGGCCTTACGTGTACGAGGCGAAACTGTTGATGAAATCATCGGTGCCGTCAGCGCCATGCGCGCGAAAATGATGCGCGTGAACGCGCCAGAAAACGCTATCGATATCGTGGGAACGGGTGGCGATAATTCAGGCAGTTATAATGTTTCAACGCTCGCCGCGTTGATCGTGGCCAGTTGTGGTGTACCCGTCGCTAAACATGGTAATCGCGCATTGTCTTCAAAATCAGGCGCTGCCGATATTCTCACCGCCCTTGGCGTCAAAGTAGGTCTCGAACCTGCAAGCGTTGAACATTGTTTACACGAAGCACATGTGGGTTTCATGTTCGCCCCAACACATCATGCCGCCATGCGCCATGTCGGGCCCGTGCGTGTGGAACTCGGAACGCGGACAATTTTTAATCTTTTAGGACCCCTCTCCAATCCCGCGGGCGTAAAACGTCAATTGCTCGGCGTCTATTCTGATCAATGGCTTGAGCCTCTTGCAAAGACACTCACATCACTCGGCACTGAATTTGTCTGGGCCGCTCATGGTGCTGACGGTCTTGATGAAATCACAACGACCACAGAAACAAAAATTGTCGAAGCTAAACAGGGCGTATTCAAGTCTTTTGTCCTCACTCCTGAAGATGCCGGATTGAAACGAGCAAAGCCGGATGATCTTAAGGGGGGCGATGCCGCCTATAACGCGAACGCACTGATGGATGTTCTTGAAGGGCAAGCATCAGCCTATCGCGATATTGCGGCGTTGAATGCGGGCGCAGCACTTGTGATCGCAGAGAAGGCCTCCAATATTCGAGAGGGTGTCACCCAAGCTTTGGCTGCTCTTGATCAGGGCAAGACGAAAGAGACGCTTGCGCGCCTCGTTAAAGCCTCGAATGCGTAAAGTCCCATGGCCGATATTTTAAAAAAGATCGAAGTCTATAAGCGCGTTGAAATCGCGGACGCGAAAGCACGTGTTCCCTTTGACGTCTTGAAGAAACAGGCTGACGCTCAAGACGCGCCGCGCGGATTTGCCCGCGCTATTGAAACACATCTTGCGGATGATCGGCCCGCACTTATCGCTGAAATAAAGAAGGCGAGTCCGTCAAAGGGGTTGATCCGCGCCGACTTTGATCCACCCTCTTTGGCACGTGCGTATGAAAAAGGTGGCGCGTCATGTCTTTCCGTTTTGACCGATGGGCCCTCATTTCAAGGTGCCCCTGAATTTTTGACTAAGGCACGGTCCGTTACCGCTCTCCCCGCGCTGCGCAAAGATTTCCTCTATGATGTTTATCAAGTCTATGAGGCGCGCGCCTGGGGGGCTGATTGCATTCTTGTGATTATGGCCGGCGTTGATGACGCGACCGCGCATGATCTTACTCATGTAGCGCATGATCTCGGCATGGATGTGCTTGTTGAAGTTCATAATCGTGAAGAGCTAGAACGCGCACTGCCATTGAACACCAAATTGGTGGGTATCAATAATCGCGATCTTCGTACATTTGATGTGTCGCTCTCGGTTTCAGAAACGCTCGCGCCGCTTATTCCCAAAGACCGTATCATTGTCGGAGAAAGTGGCATCTTCACTTATGCTGATGTGAAGCGACTTGAGATGGCGGGTATACGCACGCTTCTCGTGGGCGAAAGCCTCATGCGGCAAAGTGATGTTGAAGCTGCAACGCATACGCTCCTCTTTGGAGACAAATCATGAGTAAGCTCACACATCTTGATGAGAAGGGTGAAGCGGCAATGGTCGATGTCTCATCTAAGACAATGACTGAACGCGTTGCTATTGCTGAAGGCCATATTGTGATGTTGCCTGAGACGCTGCGTCTTATTCGTGAAGGCAATGCGAAGAAGGGCGATGTACTCGGTGCGGCTCGTATCGCCGGTATCATGGCGGCTAAAAAGACGCACGAACTTATTCCGCTTTGCCATCCTTTATTGATTTCCAGAATTGCGATTGATCTTGAACCCGATGAAGCACTCCCTGGCATTCGCGTGCGCGCCACCGTGAAACTCTCTGGCCAGACGGGCGTTGAGATGGAAGCTTTGACAGCCGTGTCGGTCGCGTGCCTTACTATTTATGACATGGTCAAAGCCGCTGATCGCGGTATGACGATTGAAGCCATTCGGCTTGTTGAAAAATCAGGCGGCAAAAGCGGGACCTATCGCGCGGAGTAGATCATGTCGCTCATCAGCGTCGAAGAGGCATTAAAACGCGTTCTCGCTTCCGTACGCGCTTTTCAAGCTGAAGATATTTCTGTTGCTCATGCTTATGGGCGAACCCTTTCTGCGCCCCTTCAATCAATGCGTACACAACCACCCTTCAATGCGTCCGCAATGGATGGATATGCCGTCAAAGGCGCAGAGATCCAACAAAAGGGTGCGCCGTTAAAAGTTGTAGGCGAAAGCGCTGCCGGCCATGGTTATCATCATGAGCTAAAATCTGGCGAAGCGGTACGCATATTTACGGGTGCGCCTGTGCCGAAGGGCGCTGACACGATCCTCTTGCAAGAATATGCGCGGCGCGACGGCGACAATGTGATCGTCGAAGACATCGAAACAATTGGTCGCCATGTGCGGAGTGTGGGACTCGATTTCAAAGCGGGTGATGCCCTTTTAAAACAAGGTGAGCGATTGAACGCACGTTCCCTCGCCCTTGCCGCCGCGATGGGCCATGGTCACGTCAAAGTATCGCGCAAACCGAATGTCGCCATTCTCGCTACGGGTGATGAACTCGTGGAGCCGGGCCATGCGGCCTCCCCTGATCAAATCGTTGCGAGCAATCATCTCACTGCTGCCGCCCTTGTTGAGGCTGCCGGTGGTGAAGCGCTTCAGCTCGGCATTGCGGGTGATAGTTTCTTGTCGCTTGAACGCGGCATCATCGCTGCGGAAAGCGAAGGTGCTGATATTCTCGTAACCCTTGGCGGCGCGAGTGTGGGCGATCATGATCTTGTGCAGTCGGTCCTTGCCCGGAGAGGCATGGAGCTTGGGTTCTGGCGCATCGCGATGCGCCCCGGCAAACCTTTAATCCATGGCAAACTCGGGTCGATGGTGATTTTGGGTTTGCCCGGTAATCCTGTGTCGTCTTATGTCTGCGCACGTCTGTTTCTCGTGCCGCTCATTCGCGCGATGCAAGGCGATCCGGATGCCGCGCGTGATCCCTCAGAGCCCGCACGTCTCGGCGTTGCTGTGCGCGCCAATGACAAGAGGCAGGACTATTTGCGCGCGGCGCTCACGACCCCGCATGATGGCCTGCCCACTGCCACACCCTATGACTTGCAGGATTCCTCGATGATCCGCTTTATGGCAGAAGCGGGCGCGCTTGTGATCCGTAAACCCTTCGCGCCGGCCGAGCCTGCGGGCAGCCTCTGCCGGATCATTCGGCTTTAGGTCACTCGAAAAAACTTCATGGCCCGGGTATTTCCCTCTTGCGGAACATATCAAGAACAGCTATCCATGTTCATCTTTTGTTTCCGTTTTTAAGCGAATGATCAGGCGGTAATGATTCGGAGAGAGCTGCCCCATGCTGACCCGCAAACAGATTGAACTTCTGCGCTTCATCCAAGACCGCTTGGCTGCCGAAGGGGTGCCCCCCTCCTTCGACGAAATGAAGGAAGCGCTCGATCTTAGGTCCAAATCCGGCATTCACCGCCTGATCACCGCGCTTGAAGAACGGGGCTTTATCCGGCGTCTTGCCAATCGCGCTCGCGCGATTGAAGTGATCAAAATTCCCGAAATGGCCGTGCCCAACCATGCGCCGCGCGGCAAGTTTAATCCGAGTGTCATTGAAGGCGATTTGGGCCGTGTACGGCCTGCGCCTGCCAATGACGCCCCGCCTTTTATTTCCATACCTGTCATGGGTCGTATCGCGGCCGGCACGCCGATTGAAGCGATCCAATCGCGGTCTCATACGATTGGTATGCCGCCCGATATGCTTGGCACAGGCGATCACTACGCGCTCGAAGTACGCGGAGACTCGATGATCGAAGCCGGTATTCATGATGGCGATACTGTCATCATCAAGAAACAGGATTCAGCAAATACGGGCGATATCATTGTCGCTTTGATCGATGATGAAGAAGCGACTTTGAAGCGTCTTCGCAAACGCGGCTCATCCATTGCCCTCGAAGCTGCCAATCCGGCCTATGAGACACGTGTGCTCGGCCCCGACCGCGTGCGGATTCAAGGCAAGCTTGTGAGTTTAATGCGGCGCTATTGATGAGCATCGACGGATTAAATTCGTCGCGTTAACGCGGTGTGAGGGCTTCGGCCTCCGGATCAGGCGGCGTTCGGAGTGTTGGCTCTTTAGTTGTGTCGGGCGCGTTTTGCGCGCTTCGTAGAGCACTACGCATCCAAGGCCGATTTTTTGCGGGATCACGCGCACCTTCAATGCGGTAAGTGTTTGTATTTGGCTTTTCGGCTTTAGCGCTCTCATCGCGATAAAGCGCCACCGCGCCATAGCGATCCACCACATCACGATCAATCACAAATGCATTGGAGCAGATCTGAGGCGCGTAATAGGGCGTGATTAAGATGGATGCAATTTTGCAGTCTTCTTCGAGATCATCACGCGCTAAGCCGAGGATAATCTTTTCATTCTTGGTATTTGTCATCACACATCCCGATGCTGTGCAGAATGCGCCGTGTTTCAAAGACGCATCGTCACTTGGTCGTGGATCGCCGTCAGCAGATAGCCATTGCTTAACAGTAAAATCAGTGAGGCCCCGCCCCATCACATGAAATCGACCATCACTTCCGCGCACAGCGAGCGACGCCCCGTCGCGCGCGATATAGAGATCAGGATGTGCTGTTGATATCGCTAAAATAC
>JBAXQM010000038.1:0-12417 GCA_037131735.1 Alphaproteobacteria bacterium | reverse complement strand
GTGCGCGCGATGATCGCGATCGCAATGCGTCAATCATGGCGCGCACGCCGATGAAACGCTGGGGTTCACCCGATGATATTGGTGGTGTCGTTGTGCATCTTTGTTCGGATGCAGCACGATATATGACGGGTGCAATTATCCCCATTGATGGCGGTTATGCCGCAAATTGATGTTAAGGAGCTGGGAGAATGTCTAATTCAAGCGCGACCAATCGTTCGGGTGTTACAGAAGATGAGTCATCGCAGCGCATTGCTTATCGACATCCGCAACCCAAAGATGCTTTTCCTGAAATTGTTATTCCCCATGTTGTGCCAGAGGACGAGCGGCTCTGGGTGCCTCAAGCCAAAAATGTATGGTTTCGCCCGCTCTGTCTTTCAGCCAGTCGGGGCTATTGGGTCAATTTATTGCGGGTTAGAAAATCAGGCGTGTTGTCACGGCATCGTCATCCGCAACCTGTTCACGGCTATGTGATCAAAGGATCATGGCGCTATCTTGAACATGATTGGGTCGCGACCGAAGGGGCTTACGTTTATGAAGCGCCGGGTGAAACTCACACGCTGGTTGTAGACGATGATGTGACTGAAATGATCACGATGTTTCAAGTGAATGGCGCGATGATCTATGTTGATCCCGATGGCGCAGTTCAAGGCTATGAAGATGTCTTCACCAAGATCGACATGTGCCGCAAACATTTTGCGCAGATTGGTTTTGGCGAGTCGTATGTTGAACAGTTTATTCGCTAAACGGGATTTTGCATTAATCAAGATATGGCTTTAACTCGGAAAGCGTTGCCGAAGTTCCGCCACTTGAACGGCCGTTAGCGGATTTGTTTTTTCTCCGCGCAGCATCAGAAAAAGTTTGGCTGTTTCTTCAAGTTCTTCGGTTGCGGCCATGGCGCTATCAAGCGATGAGCCGGAAACAACCGGACCATGATTGGCAAGCAAAACCGCGTGATGATCTTGCGCCGCACTCTCCACTTCCTTTGCCAAGGCCTGATCACCGGGCGGAAAATATCTGATCAGCGGAAGGCGGCCGATGCGCATCACATAATAAGCCGTCAGGGGCGGGAGGCAATTCTGCGTATCAAGTCCGCAAAGGCATGAAACCGCGACGGCATGGGTTGAGTGCAAATGCACGACCGCTTCGCATGTTGGCCGTTTGCGATACATGGAGAGATGGAGAAAGGCTTCTTTGGTTGGCGCATCACCTGACAGATGACTGCCTTTATCATCAAGATGCGATAGACGCGCGGGATCGAGATCACCGAGTGAAACATTCGTCGGTGTCATCAACCATCCGCCATCGGGCAAACGTACCGAAAGATTGCCTGATGTGCCAAAGGTCAAACCGCGTGCAAAGAGCGAGTGACCGCAGGCACAGAGTTTCTCACGAAGTGTGTTGATGAGGCTCATGAGAGACGATCCCATGCTTTAAGAAAGAAATCCGGCGCACCAAAATTTCCTGATTTTAAGGCCAGCGCCAGGTGAGGTCCAGAACGGCTTTTGGTCCAGGGCACACCGGGATCAATTTCAGGCCCGATTTCCAAAAGACCAACACCTAAAGCTTCAACAACAGCGCCTGATGTTTCGCCGCCGGCAATGATCAATCGTGTGTAGCCCTTCTCAACGAGGAGCGTCGCGAGCGTGGCCATGAGATGTTCGATTAAGAGGCCTGCTGTTTCACGTCCAAGTTTTTCTTGGACCTTGGCAACATGGTCAGGATCATCGCTCGAATAAATTAAAGGCAAGGCGTCTGAGGGAAGGGCATCAACCCATGCCATGATTTTATCGGATGTGCATGAACCATCGGCGACGGCGAAGGGATCAATTTGAAAATGCGACAGTCCCGCTTTTTGTGCGGCTGCGATTTGGCCACGCGTTGCGACCGAGCATGAACCGGCAAGAATAGCTCGGCGCCCCTGCGGCGCATCAAGACGCGCAGGAGGGGTTGCAAGCGCTTTAATCAAACCGGCGGCGCTATAGGCCTCGGGCAAGCCAATTGCTATTCCTGAGCCGCCTGTGATGAGTTTGAGCGACGCCGCCGCTTGGCCGATCTCTCGCAGATGCGCATTCGTGATTGCATCAACGATTGCGAAGCGTTTGCCAGCCGCTTGTTCACGCTTGAAGGCCGCTGCAATTGCTGCGGCACCCTGATCAACATCATTGAAAGCAACATATCCGACTTGGGATGTGCATTGTCGTTGCAAGACACGACGCAAATCGCTGTCGCGCATCGGCGTCAAGGGGTGGTCACGCATCGGGCTTTCGGCCAGCGGCACACCATTGACGAAAAGCTGGCCCATATAGATCGAGCGACCTGTGGCTGGAAAGGCCGGGCAAGCGATTGTGAAATCGCTCTTCAGTCGATCAAGAAGCGCTTCGGCAACAGGCCCGATATTGCCCTGATCGGTTGAATCGAATGTTGAGCAATATTTGAAAAAGAGACGTTGTGCACCATGTGAAGTCAGCCAATCACAAGCCGCGAGTGAAAGATCAATCGCATCCTTCACGGGGATTGTGCGAGATTTTAGAGCAATGACGACCGCATCATAATTTGAAAGATCAGTTTCGTCCTGCGGCACGCCGGTCGATTGGAGTGTTCTCAGGCCCTCGCGGGAAAGCATGAGCGCGAGGTCGGTTGCTCCCGTTAAATCATCAGCGATGCACCCGAGTATCATCGGCAAGGCCCCTTTTGAATGCTGCCTTTTCCGGCGCTTAACTCTTCGATCGGTAGGCGCGAGGCCGGAGGCTGTCAACTAAGTGCGGGTGCTCGGGCCTGCTGCCCGCTAAAATTGGGTGCCTCTGTCATTCTTTTGCATGGGGGTATTGCCCAAGACCAACTGGACCATGAGGCCGTCGGCGTGGAATGCTCGCTTCATAAAGATGGTTGCTCGTTAGAGGACAACCAAAAATTAATTGGGGGCATTATGAGCGATCCGGTTAAACTAACGGCTGCAGTCATCGGGCTTGGCTCGATGGGTCTCGGCATGGCGCGGTCTATCGCGCGGGCAGGACTTTCGCTCAAAGCCTTTGATGTCAATCCAAAGGCTTTGGAGGCGATTGCCGATGTCGGGCAGGGCGCATCCGATATCGTCTCTGCAACACGAGACTGTGACATTGTTGTCTGCGTCGTGGTCAATGCTAAACAGACGCGTGACGTCCTGCTCGGACCTCAAGGTGCCGTGCAGGCGATGAAGCCGGGTGGCGTTGTTGTGTCATGCGCAACCATGTCACCTGAGGAAGCGCGCGCGATTGGCGCAGCTGTTAATGACGCGGGACGGCTCTATCTTGATGCGCCGATCAGTGGTGGGCCGGCAAAGGCTGCGAGCGGTCAAATGACCATTATGGCATCGGGCACGCGTGATGCGTTTTCGCGGGCGCGCCCCGCGCTCGAAGCGATGGCCGGTAAAATCTATGAACTTGGTGATGAGGCCGGCGCCGGCGCTTCCTATAAGATGATCAATCAAATGCTCGCGGGCGTTCATATTGCTGCGGCCTGCGAAGCCATGAGCTTTGCCGCGAAGCTTGGTCTTGATCTTAAAAAAGTTTTCGAAGTGATTACCGCATCGGCTGGTAACTCATGGATGTTTGAAAATCGTGTACCGCATATTCTTGATGGCGACTATAGCCCGAAGAGTGCCGTTTCGATTTTCACAAAAGATCTTGGCATCATTTCTGATATGGGGCGGAGCGAAAAATTTCCGCTCTCGCTTTCAGCCGCAGCCTTGCAAATGTTTCTGATGACTGCGGCTGCGGCTATGGAGCGCGATGACGATGCCTCTGTGGCGCGGTTACTCGCTCAGATCGCGGGTGTCGATCTTCCAAAGCCCGTCTAATTCGAGGAGATCATCCATGCCGCGTTTAGCTGCTAATCTCACAATGATGTTTAATGAATGGGATTTTCTCGACCGGTTTGCCGCCGCGGCAGATTCAGGCTTCGATGCCGTTGAATTTCTATTCCCTTACGATTATGCCCCCGAATTGATTGCCAAGCGTTTGCAGGATCATCGACTCACGCAAGCACTCTTTAATTGCCCGCCGGGTGATTGGGCAAAGGGTGAGCGGGGCATCGCGTCGCTTGCGGGTCGTGAAGGTGAGTTTCAGCAGTCAATCGACAAAGCGCTGGTTTACGCTGATGCTACAGGTGTTAAGCGCTTGCATATGATGAGTGGTCTATCTGATCGCCATGATCCTGTGGCTCTAAAGACCTATCGTGCAGCACTCATTTATGCGTGTGAGAAAGCAAAAAAGCAGTCTATCGATATCATGATCGAACCGATCAATGACCGTGACATGCCGGGTTATTTTCTCAATGATTTTAACTTTACGGCGGCGCTTATTGCTGACCTCGCGCTGCCAAATCTCAAATTGCAATATGATATCTATCATCGGCAAATACTTCATGGCGATGTAATGAAAAGCTTAGAAGTGCTCATGCCGATGATTGGGCATATCCAAATCGCTGCTGTGCCGTTGCGCCATGAGCCGATGTCGGGAGAGCTCGATGATGCGCGCGTGCTGCGTTCTCTTGATCAATTGGGGTATCAAGGTTTTGTTGGCCTCGAATATCGCCCCGCAAATGGCACACGAGAGGGCCTTGCTTGGCGCGACGAATTTATGAAAACCGCATAGCTTTTAAAAATGAAAACGCCGCCTCAAAGGGCGGCGTCTTTTTTGGTGTTGATGCGGGCTGCAGTTATTTTGCGTGACCCGCAATGAGGGCGTTTGCCTCTTTTGATTTTTCCATCTGTGACATATGGCCTGTGTCGGCGAAGATCTCGACCTTGGCGAAGGCTGTAACCACATCCGTATGCGCGGCAGGGATGATGTGATCATCTTTGCCGTGGATAGCGAGAAGCGGAATGCCGGTGGCTTTGAACGCATCAGCAAGGTTCTCTGCCTGCTTGCCACCTTTGAACACGGTGTCCGCGAGTGTGCGGAGCGCATCCGGCACACCATCGAGGCGCTTATACTTCAAGATATCATCAATCATCTGACGACCGACGAGAGATGAATCAAAGAAGAGCTGCTCAAGGAAGGGCTTAATCTCACGGCGCGATTCCGAGCCGATAAAGCCGTTGATATAATCCATATTGATATCAGCACCGAGACCGGCAGAACCGAACACGGTGACGCTCGAGACACGCTTTGGCGCAGCAATGGCTGTCTTCATCGAGATCGCGCCACCAAGCGAATGGCCAATCAGATTGGCGCTATCGATGGAAAGCGCATCCATGAAGGACAACACAACATCGGCAAGGCCCTTGAGTGACGCATCTTTGAAGGCTTTCACCGAGCGTCCGTGGCCGGGCAGATCAAGCGCATAGATTGTGAACTGATCAGCAAGACCTGAGGTGTTGAAGAGCCAATTATCAAGATCACCACCAAAGCCATGGATGAAGATCAAAGTTTTTGCGCCGTCACCATATTTGGCGTAACGGATTTCACCGACAGGCAAGTCGACCGTCGCATAGGCGCTGACTTCTTCTTCACCTTCATCCGCTGCGGGCGGAACATAAGTTGAGAGGAACGCATCAATCTCGCTGTCAGGGACATCGGCTTCTGCCAAAATTGCGAGCAATGTCTTGACCGGATAGACTGTATCCACTTCACCAAGAACGCGGCGCACGACGCCCGAGTCACCCGCTTCAACAGCGCTGGCGATCTTTTCGGTTTCGACTTCGAGCAGTTCGTCACCAACGCTCACTTTATCGCCGAGTTTGACGAGCCATTTGGTGACCTTGCCCTCTTTCATCGAGAGGCCCCATTTGGGCATTACGACCTGCTTGATCCTGTCTGACATGGTTCGCGTTCCTTATATTCTTATTGGTCTTTATTGAGGGGTTAAGGAGTCGGGGACTATGCCCCGACTTCATATTTCGAAAGAGCAATGACGAGTGCTCTTGATATGATGATCACTTCATCTGCTTGCGCACGGCATCCGCAATTTGTGCGGCGCTTGGGATGTAGAGATCTTCAAGTGCGGGCGTGAAGGGCACTGGCGTATGCGGTGCGGTAACCGCCTTTGGTGCTGCCTTCAAAGCCTTGAACGCATGTTCCGTGACAGAGGCAATCACGTCTGCGGCAATCGAGCAGCGCGGATTGGCTTCATCAACAGCAACAAGACGACCAGTCTTCTCGACGGACTCGACAACCGTGTCGATATCAATCGGGGAAAGCGTGCGCAGATCGATGACTTCAACATCGATCTTTTCTTTCGCAAGCGTTTCTGCAGCCTCAAGTGCTTTGTGAACCATCAAGCCATAGGTCACGATGGTTGCGCTCTTGCCTTCACGCGGGATCGCCGCTTCACCGAAGGGGATCGTATAGGCTTCGGCAGGCACGTCAGCCATGGTGGCGTAGAGGTTTTTATGTTCGCAGAAGATCACGGGATCATTGTCGCGGATCGACTGAATCAAAAGACCCTTCGCATCATAGGCGTTTGACGGGCAGACAACTTTCAAGCCCGGGATATGCGTGAAGAGTGGTGTCAACATTTGCGAATGTTGAGCCGCCGCGCGGAAGCCGCCACCCACCATGCCGCGAATAACGACAGGCGTTTCAGCCTTACCGCCAAACATATATTTGAACTTCGCGGCCTGATTGAAGATTTGGTCGAAGCAAACGCCCATGAAGTCGAGGAACATCAGTTCCGCGACAGGACGAAGGCCGCAAGCGGCTGCGCCAACAGCCGCACCAATATAGGCTGACTCAGAGAGGGGCGTATCCATGACGCGCTTCGCGCCATATTTGCCAATCAAACCTTTGGTGACGCCGAGAACGCCACCCCAGGCATCTTCTTCGCCTTGGCCGCCAGCGCCGCCGGCAATGTCTTCACCCATGATGATGACGGTGGGGTCGCGACGCATTTCGAGATCAAGCGCCTCGTTGATCGCGTCTTTCATGCTTAGATTACGTGCCATGTTTTTAATCCTTCGAATTTCTTTTGAAAGCTTCGCTTAGAACGAGGGCTCAGTAACTGACATAAACGTCTGTCAGCAGATCCTTTGCCGTCGGCAATGGATCTTTCTTCGCCTGAACGACTGATCCTTCAATGCGTGCGAGCACTTCATTGTCGATCTTGTTCAATTCAGCTTCAGAGATAACGCCGGCTTTCGTGACCTTCGAACGGAAGATCTTGAGGCAATCTTTGTTCGCGCGGTTTTCTTCATTTTCACCCTTGGCGCGATAGGTTTGTGCGTCACCTTCAAAGTGACCGAAGAAGCGGACCATCTTGCATTCGAGGAATGCCGGACCACCGCCTTCACGCGCGCGCTTGATGATTTCGCCTGCTGCTTCATAGACAGCAAAGAAATCCGTGCCATCAACGGTGACGCCCGGAATGCCGAAGCCGGCTGCGCGATCAATATAGCTGTCAACAGCAACCGCGTAATCAATCGAGGTTGATTCAGCATAACCGTTATTTTCAACGACAAAGATCACCGGAAGATTCCAAACCGCTGCAAGGTTCATGCTCTCAAGAACCGTGCCTTGGTTCGACGCACCGTCACCGAAGAAGGTGATGCCAACGCCCCCATCACCACGATATTTTGAAGCGAGTGCCGCACCGCAAATCAAAGGCGCACCCGCGCCCAAGATGCCGTTCGCGCCCATCATGCCTTTCGACAAATCAGCGATATGCATCGAGCCGCCTTTACCGCGGCATGAGCCTGTCACTTTGCCGTAAATCTCGGCCATCATGCCTTCCACTTCAACGCCCTTGGCGATGCAATGGCCATGGCCACGATGGGTCGAGGCAATACGATCCTTGTCTTCAAGATGCATCATGATGCCGGTGCCAGAGGCTTCTTCCCCTGCATAGAGATGCACGAACCCAGGAATGTCGCCCTTAGCAAATTCAATATGCAGACGTTCCTCGAATTCGCGAATGGTTTTCATTTTTGTATAGGCTTCCAAAAGTTTTTCCTTCGGAAGCGGGAAAGGATTATTGGACATTTGTTTTCCTCCTTTTTGCACCAAGATGCGGTCGTCGATTTTTACTGCTCTCTGAACCGCGGTTAATTCAATTTCATTAAACCCTGCTTCGACGCGTAATTCATAATCGCCGAAACATTCACCGTACGGAAGGCATCTTTCACAAGCGTGATGGTCACATCATCCGTCTGATCGAATGCAAGTTCACGTTCGCCGTCAAGGGCGATTGTGCCGGCCGGAAAATCAAGTTTTACCGGAACACCCGGCATCATATGTTTGACGTCACCAATGCCGATCGCGCCGATGATACCGGGCGCGAAAGGAACATTCAGACGCATCTTCGCTTCATGCGGCGGTGTCAATTGAACCATTAAGCCATGCGGTTCACGGCGTGAGACCGGTTCAAGCAAGCCCGCAATCGCCGACATACCAATCACTTCGGGATCGGAGAATGTCACAAATAGTTCACGAAAGTTTTCAGGCTTCCAAATCGCCTTCGCACCAACAAAACGTTCGGTCACAACAGCGACATCAACAATCGCGATATCGTCCGCGCGATCACCAATTTTAATATCGAGTCTCTTATTGCCTTCAAACGCAATCGATTCAGGCACGCGACCCATCGCGGCTAATCCTACCGCTAGACCCGTGATCGTTGGTTCGCGATGTTCTGGAAACGCGTTGTTCGTCCCCGTCGATATCCCCGCAATCGGAATATCACCGCATTGCGACACAACCGCGCGATGCGTGCCGTCACCACCCAACACAATGATCACCTTGCAGCCCGCTTCTTTCATCGCAGCGGTTGCCTTCAACGTATCTTGAACGGTTGTTGTAATATCTTGCCGCACATGGTGGATCTGCGGAAAAATATCTTCTTTCAAATTCGCAGCGCGTTCATAAGCGCGTGTAATATGGCGCCGAATGCCGCTCTTCTCCGGCATCATCAACACATTTTCAACACCGCAAGAGCGTAACGCCGACAAGACACGCAGAATAATATTGGCACGATCCGTCACCTGCAATGTCGACGCATTCGCCACAACGCGACGAATATCACTCGCCGATACCGGATTGGCTACAATGCCCACTAAGGGTGACATACAAAACTCCCAGAACCCTTGTTCGCGCCTTTTACCAATGCGCAAAATCTATTATTTTGCCTAGGCGAACCTGTTTCGCTTCACTTGTCAATTGCCCTGCATAGAAACAGTCGCTTGTTTTTTATGCAGGGCAGAATCTTCAGTTACGATTTAGAGCCCATCATAGGCTGCAAGCGCCCGCGCTGAATAAACCGCGCCGGGGCCACCACCCATTTCAATAGCGACGCCGAGTGTTTCAGCGAGTTCCTCGCGTGAGGCGCCATGTTTCTTGGCGTTCGAGACGTGGAATACGATGCAATCGCCACACCCTTTGGACACTGCGATAGCGACGGCAAGAAGTTCCTTGAATTTTGAATCAAGCGCACCGTCTTTGCTGGCTTCGCCCATCAATTTTTGAAACGCGCCCATGCTGCCCGGTATCGCTTTTCCGAGAGCCATAAAGCGTGCATTCATGGCATTGAGTTCGTCTTTAGGAGTTGCGGACACGATCAGTTTCCTTTGCTGACTGAGATTAGATTTAAGAAATGCCGAGCTTGGCTTTCAGATCGTAACGAACGGCGATAGCCGCCGTTGCGATCACAGAAGAGCCTGCGCGTTCGGGGTAAGGAATATCCAACCCCCCTTTGACGAGATTAACGGTGGCTTTGCCGACGGGCAGGCTTTTGCGAACCGCTTCGGCGTCCACTGCTTCTGGCTTTTGGACGCCGATTGTCACTTCGATCTCGAGATCATCGACCGGAATGTCGAGGCTGCGCGTGAAGGGGAGGGACGAATGATGGATGGCATCTTGCACGGCACGGAGTGCCGCCTTTGTGTAATCACCACCATGCATGTCATTGCCATGACCCATTTCGAGAATGATACGTTGCTTGGCCATGATTAGACTCCCGGAAGATCGAGCGACACGATGGCCGCGGCATTGGCAATAACGGTGAGGTTGGTGCCTTCGTCATTCATGATTTCGAGGCCGCCCTGCATGACTTCGACAGAGGCTTTGCCATAAGGCAGCACGCCGATGATCTGGTCCTTATCCACCGCCTCAGGCTTCGGCACGCCAATCAATACATGCACAAACATATTGTTTGGGCCCTGGCCCGCGGCATTCGCGATGGTCAGTGAGTTATGCCAGAGCGCATCTTTAAGCGCGCGCACAGCCGCCTTTGTATAATCCGCCCCGGTAAGATCGGTCCCCATGCCGATCTCAACGATCATTCGCTTCATGGTCATGGGCTTTGCCCTCCCTCGTCGTTTTGACGGCGTCCCTTGGCAATTCGCCCGCCGGGGGCCGTGCCGGATCTGCGCGCCGGACGGAGGGTAGATTAGCAAGCGACTCGAGAATTGGTAAAGAAAATTTTTTTCAATTTCCTGTGAATGAGACTCTGAGCCCGGCTCATTCACAGGCCAAAAACCTCAACAAATGGTTGAAACTTTTCTTCTTTGATAATGGAATTATTTTATAAAAAAATTGTTTTATTTCAATATATTGTGACAGATTTCTTAATTGAAGACTACGCAATTACCTGAGGGGCAAAACAGTGCTTTTTACGGTCTTGAAAGATTTTTTAAAAAAATAATTTACAAGAAATAGGGTTTGTGGCTAATCTTTGAACCGGTGTCGGATAGGGTGGGGGTCATCACAAATCCGAAAGCCGAAAACTGAAATCGATGAAGCCTTCGGGCTCATGGGAGGTGCTCTAATATGTTTAACGTTCCTAAGGACGCTATTTATACACGCATCAACCGCCGTAAGTTCCTGGAACTCGGTGGTGGTGCAGCGACGGCACTCGGCGCGGGTTCGCTCGCGGTGGGCCTTAACTCGACCATTATGAGGACTCCCGTTCAGGCGGCGTCTTCACAAGAAGCGAAGATGAAACAATATGCCGGCTCGAAGCTCGTCTTCATGTCGGAAAATACGCCTCCATCATTCGCGATCCGCGATAAGATCAAGGATTTCTATGATGCTACCGGCATCACCGTTGAAATTCTGACGGACGATCTTCCAGTCGTTCTCCAGAAGGTCGGTATTGACGTGAAGGGCGGCAAGGCTGACTTCCCGGTCATTTACTCGCAAGACAAGCCAATCGGTGCAGCACTTGCCGATTATCTGGCGGACTTCAGTAAATTCATTAAGGACGATACGCTCCCGCAGGATCCAGAAGGCTATGGCGCGGATGTGTGGTTCGACAACTTCCTTGATGCGTGCGGATCCATGTATGAAAAGGGCAAGATCGTCGCGCTTCCTTATGATGCGGCCATTGCTTGCACCTTCTATCGTCAAGATCTCTTCGAAAAATACACGAAGGACTTCGAGAAGGAGTATAAGTACCGGATGGAATTCACGGCGAAGACCACCTGGAAGAATGTTCTCGATTACGCCACCTTCTTCAAGAAATTGAAGCAAGCCGGTCAGGACGTGCCTTATGGTTACGCCCAGCATCTCGGAACATTCGCTTGGACGACCCAACTTGATATCCAGCGCTTGATGTATTCACATGGCCAGTGGCAGGATTTCAATATTGATGACGTTCTGGGTTCGAAGAAGCCAGGCCCCACGAATTGGGGTGATGCGACATCAGTTGAAATGATGAAGCAGTTCAAAGCGATGGCCGATGTGTCGCATCCTGATAACTTGGCGAACGGCACACTCGAATTGAACACGGTTTATCAATCGGGTCAGATCGCGATGCAGGTGCAATATCACGAATTCGCGGCTTCCGTCGAAGACGAGAAGACCTCGAAGGCAGCTGGCGGTAAGACAGCTTACGCACCGTGCCCGCTCGGTGAAGCATCTTGGATCAAGAATGGTGGCAAGGCTGTTAATGGCACGAACTGTGGCATTGGTGGTATTGCAATCAACAAGAACGCATCAGAGGACATTCAGCGCGCAGCCTTCATCTTCGCAAGCCACGCGGTTTCGAAGAAGGTACAATATAGCGTGTTGACCGGTCTCGGCGGCACACCGACACGTAAGTCGGTTCTTGCTGAGCCTGATGTGATTGCAGCTCGTAAGCGTCCATCAAAGATGCCAAACGCGCTCACCTTCGAGCCTGTTTACGATTTCGGTATCAAGGCGCCGAACTTCGTGCTCGGTCCGAAGATTCCGGAAGTCAACGAGTATCACAAGATTCTCGCTGCTGAACTGACGAAGTGCGTTGCTGGTAAGCAATCGCCTGAGGACGCATGTAAGGCCATCAAGAAGCAGACCGACAACGTCAACGACGTCTAAGTTGCTTTAAGGTGATCTAATTTATTCCGGCTCGTTAAGAGCGGGAGGAGGACATATGGTATCGACTGGATCAGGAAACGCGGTTTCGACCGCTCATAACGGCGACCATTATTTAGATGGAGCGCGGGTGATTGATTACTTACCCCCGTCGCTG
>JBAXQM010000037.1:0-14799 GCA_037131735.1 Alphaproteobacteria bacterium | reverse complement strand
GGCCTCGTCCCGACCGCGAAGGATGTCGAAGAAGTCCATGCCCTGATCCGTGGCGACCTGAAGCGCCTTCTCGGTAAGGACGAAGGCGCGAAAGTCCGCATTCTCTATGGCGGCTCGGTAAAGCCCTCAAATGCTGCCGAATTGCTTGCTGTCGCCAATGTTGACGGTCTTTTGGTCGGCGGCGCGAGCCTTAAATCCGAGGATTTCCTGACGATTGCGGGTTATTATAGGTAAAATTGTACTCAAGGTTTTCCCTATTATCGTCGGAAGCCTTGTGCTAGATCGCCGCTCAACCCATTTGATTAGACCGAAGAGGTCAAAGGTTTCATGCAACAGGTTTTGATTGTTATCCATCTTCTGATCGTGGTCGCGCTGGTCGCGGTGATCCTTCTACAGCGGTCCGAGCAGGGCGCGTTGAGCGGTTTGGGCGGCGGCGGCGCGGGCGGATTGGGGGGGCTTATGTCCGGTCGCGGGCAGGCGAATTTGCTCACGCGTACCACGGCCATTCTTGCGGCCGCCTTTTTCGCAACCAGCCTCTTGCTCGCCATCATTGCGGGCAATTCTTCGGCGCCGAAATCGGTCATCGATCAGGCGACAACTGGCCAATCCGCACCGGCCAAGGGCACGGACGCACCGGCCGCTCCGGCAACCGGCGGCGTGCTCGATCAGTTGAAACAGCTCGAAGGCCAGCCGAAGCCGGCGCCATAAGCGCCCCGCGCGGGCAGGCGTAAACGAGCCGGGCAGGCAACTGCCCGGTTTTTTCTTGGAAACCGGTTTTTTCTTGGAAATTGGGTATCCGGTGTGGATAGGGGCCTAAGACGCGTGATCGGTCTTTGGCGAATCGAACAGTTTTGATTAGAAGGAAAACCCCATGGCACGGTATATTTTCATCACCGGTGGCGTGGTGTCTTCATTGGGCAAAGGGCTTGCGTCGGCGGCTCTGGGTGCTCTTCTTCAGGCCCGGGGTTACTCGGTGCGCCTTCGTAAACTCGACCCCTATCTCAATGTCGATCCGGGCACGATGAGCCCCTATCAGCATGGCGAATGTTTCGTCACCGATGACGGTGCCGAAACCGATCTCGATCTCGGCCATTATGAGCGCTTCACCGGACGGCCCGCCACCAAGCAGGACAACATCACCACGGGCCGCATCTATCAGGACATCATCACGAAAGAACGGCGTGGCGATTATCTTGGCGGCACGGTGCAGGTCATTCCGCATGTCACCAATGCGATCAAAGATTTTGTGCTTGAGGGCAATGACGGTTTTGATTTCGTGCTGGTCGAAATCGGCGGCACGGTGGGCGACATTGAAGGCCTGCCGTTTTTCGAAGCCATTCGCCAGCTCGGCAATGATTTGCCGCGCGGCCATGCGGTCTATGTGCATCTCACTTTGATGCCTTACATTCCGGCGGCGGGTGAGCTCAAAACCAAGCCGACGCAACATTCTGTGAAAGAACTTCGCTCCATCGGCATTCAGCCCGATATTTTGCTCTGCCGTTCGGATCGCGAAATTCCGAAAGAAGAACGGCGCAAACTCGCACTCTTTTGCAATGTGCGTGAAACCGCCGTCATTGAAGCGCGCGATGTCACCTCGATCTACAAAGTGCCGGAAGCCTATCACGAAGCAGGGCTTGATGCGGAAGTGCTTGCCGCTTTCGGGATCGAACCCGCACCAAAGCCCGATCTGACACGCTGGAACGGTGTGATGGATCGCGTGAATAATCCTGAAGGTGAAGTGACGATTGCGATTGTCGGCAAATATACCGGCATGAAAGACGCGTATAAATCACTCATCGAAGCGCTCTATCACGGCGGCATCGCTAACAAGGTCAAAGTGAAATTTGACTGGATTGAATCGGAAGTGTTCGAGCGCGAAGACCCAGCACCGTTTCTTGAACATGTGCACGGCATTCTAGTGCCGGGCGGCTTCGGCCAACGCGGTGCAGAAGGCAAAATCAATGCGGCGCGTTTCGCACGTGAACGCAAGGTGCCGTATTTCGGCATCTGCTTTGGCATGCAAATGGCGGTGATCGAAGCCGCACGCAATCTCGCCGGTATCAAAGACGCGAACTCGACCGAATTCGGACCGTGCAAAGAACCGCTTGTCGGTTTGATGACCGAATGGATGCAAGGTAATGAATTGAAGATCCGCGAAGAGGGTGGCGATCTCGGCGGCACGATGCGCTTGGGCGCCTTCCGCGCGCGGTTACAAGAAGGCAGCCACATCGCAAAAATCTATGGCACCGGCGACATTTCCGAACGCCATCGCCATCGCTATGAAGTGAACATGTCCTATCGCAAAAAGCTCGAAGACAAGGGCCTTTTGTTCGCGGGCGTGTCACCGGACGGGCTTTTGCCTGAGACAGTGGAATATCCCGATCATCCTTGGTTTATCGGCGTGCAATATCACCCCGAATTGAAATCACGCCCGTTCGAACCACATCCGCTGTTCGCAAGCTTTATCGCAGCAGCGGTTGAGCAAGCGCGGATGGTGTAAAACAGTCAATTTGTAGGCGTTTTCTGTAACCGTTTGCGTCCCATGCCTTGACTTTTTCTAAAATGTAACTACAATATTGGAGTTACAATGGATTCGCTTGGATTCAAGTGGGTTTGGTCAGATGACAAAAGCCGGATCAATAAGCAAAAGCACGGTTTGAGTTTTTCAACCGCTGCGCTTGTGTTCGATGATCCGTTGGCTTTGAGCAAACCCGATCCACATCCGGACGGGGACCGTTGGCAAACGCTCGGATTGGTCGGCAATGTGGTTTTGCTTGTCGTTCACACATGGCCGGAATGGAATGGATCGTCAAATGAGGAGCAAGGCCGGATTATCAGCGCGCGAAAAGCAACGCCGCACGAAAGAAGAGCTTATGAAGAAGAGCGCCACTAAATTGACAACGGAGCAATTAGCTGAGCTTGCCGCGCTCAGCGCATTGCCGGATGACAAGATCAATACGCGCGATATTCCGGAACAAAATAACTGGAGCGGGGCCGTGCGCGGCGCGCTCTATCGGCCGATCAAGAAGCAATTGACGCTTCGCCTTGATGCGGATGTTGTCGACTGGTTCAGGCAGCTGTCACCAAATGGCGAAGGCTATCAGACGAGCATCAATAAAGCTTTGCGTGACTATGTGAAAGCGCATCAAGGGCGGCGGTGAGATTTGGAACGTGCAGATAGATAGCACGTATTGATGCAGCAGCGTTTGAGTGAGTCCGGTTTGATTGGTTAAAACAACCAACCTTAAATTTAAAAAAGTAATGAGTAAAATAAATCATTTTTCTATTTGGAGGCATCTTTGCCAAAGCGTCAAAACTCACATGTTATTGAACGGTCGCGTCGTTCTTCCGCCGAAAAAAAACAAGATATTTTAAAACTACGTAGAAGAATTGAAGAACTGGAAAAATTTGATCCAAAGACGATTACTACACGATTTAACGATCCCCAGGTAATGGCTCTTCAAGCAAGCATTGCAGATACACTTGCGTCTGTTTTTGGTACTGGTACAGAGAAATATAGACTATTTTCTCGTGCAAAATCTCTCGATGACGGTCCTATCGTTAGCGAAAGTAGTTGGGTGTTTCCAGATGGTCGATATTCTGAGGGTCGTGAAGTACAAGCCCATCATTATTTGTCAGAGGGAAAACAGAAATCCATTGCTCTATTGAATCAAGCAATAAAAAGTCTCGAAGAAGAAATTGAATTCGATACCCAAAATAGTAAAACATTAGAAGCGGAAATAAATTTAATTTCGAAGCCACATTCTAAACGGATTTTCATTGTCCATGGTCACGATGACGGTATGAGAGAAGCAGTCGCTCGTTTTCTAGAGCAGAACGATTTTCAACCGATAATTTTACATGAAAAGGCAAATCAAAGTCGAACTGTAATTGAAAAAGTAGAAGCTTATAGTGACGTTTCGTTTGCAGTCGTTCTACTTTCTCCAGATGATGAAGGTTGTAAAAGAGGCGAAACGCCTGTACCACGCGTACGTCAAAACGTGCTTTTGGAGTTAGGTTATTTTATTGGGCGCTTAGATCGTTCTAACGTTTGCGCCTTTATGCGAGACACTGTCGAAATCCCGAGTGATTTTTGTGGTGTATTGGCAGAGAAATTTGACGACAATGGCGGTTGGCGCCAAATTCTTGCTCGCGAATTAGAAGCCGCTGGATTCGAGTTAGATTGGAACCGCGTAATGAAACGTTCGTAACGTATTTGCGGAGCGTCAATTAGCTTTTCGGAAAGCCTCATTCGCATTTTACTAAAACCCCACCATTCAACTTAAACCTGCATCATCTTCTTATCGCTACCTTTCGCGCTCCGCGCGAAATGCTTCGGGGCATTTGCGTTTTGGTGCGAGGGATGCTTTGATTGCCCTAAGGTCATGTGAAAGCCATGACCTCGGGGCGTAAGACACCCCACAGAAGTCGGCAGTGCATCTGCCGTCACCAAACTGCCCTGACGCATCACGTCGGGGTGGCGGCGTTATGTCCAGGCTGCAAAGCTAAAAGCGCTGCGGCCATGCTTCTGTGGTTGTCTTAACACCCCGACTCCAGCGTGGCTCACGCTGGGGTCGTTTTCGTTTTGACTCCGGTGCGACTTATCCGGTGCCAATCTCTTCGCGGGGGGTGTCGATGGGGCCGGTGGATTTCTCAAAGCCTGTCACGTTTTTCACGGCTCTCGAAGCGCTGACACTCACGCTCACCCTCGTGATCACGCAGCTCCGCGACCATGTAGATTTTGACGAAAGCGGCGACCATTCCGCCCATCTCCAAGCCGCTCAATTTTTGTCCGCATTGCTCGAAGACACCCGACAGGACGTCGAGGCCCTGATCATGCGGATGGAGTTGAAGGGGTGAGGGCCTTTGGTTCGGGCCGCAACCCGCGACAAAGCCGCCGGTGATCCTGATCTCATAAGCCGCCGTAAGAACCCCCATGCGGTACGGCGTCAAATTCGTCCATACGGTGTCATCTTGCGGGCTGATTGGCGCGTTGCTCGGCCATATGCTCATTCTATGGCATGCGCCGCAGGCAACCGTCGATCAATATGCCACTTTGCGCGAGACCATCTCGCAAATCGCGCGATTTATCCTTGTGCCGTCGCTCGGGCTCTCGCTCGTCTCGGGCCTCATCGCCATGTTGGTGCATCGGCAATATCAGCAAAAGCGCTGGGCATGGGCCAAGGCCTTGTTGGGTCTGTCGATGTTTGAAGCGACACTAGCAGTCACACAAAGCAAAGCGGTGGCGGCCGCAGAACTCTCCGCACGCATCGCGCGCGGTGAAAATGTCATCGAGACGCAGCGTCTCTTGTCCGAGGCCATCCATAGCGAATGGAATGTTCTTTATGCTATTCTTGCTTTGTCACTCGCCCAAACCGCACTCGGCATATGGCGTCCGAAATTGCAGTTGAAGCGCGCATAATTTTGCGTGCGAAATTTGATCACGCCGCTTTCAGATTGATCTCGCTGATAATCTTGTCATAGGGCGCTTCAATTAAACCGTCTTCGCGTTTTTCGATAAGGCCGATTTCCATAAGGCGGCCTACATCGCCATGCACACTTTTGTAATCACGCGCCAGACGTTTCGACAAAGCGCGAATGGAGGAGGGGCCAAGCCCTTTCAACACGGAAAGTAATTCCATTCTTTTGTCTGATAATGCCGCGATAAATTGCTCATAGGTCGTAAAGCTCAAATGTTCATTCTCTTTGGCTGCGCGACCCGTTTGTACAGTTTCGAACGCCGCTTTGGCGCGATCAAAAAACGCGTTTTCGCTTTCGATATGGATGTGGATTACACGCTCATTCATATTCGCTTCCTCATCAACGCAACGTCACGCCTGAAATCACTGATCAATTGATCGACGCTGACAAACACATAGGACGATTGAAGCCCCTTCATGTGTTTGTGGCCTCCTTTGCCGCGCTCATTGTCATAACCCACTAAACGCTCGCCGGGCCGTCCGAAAAACAATGAGTATTTATAGCCGTGCGGCCGTTCTTCCGTGGGAGAGGGCAGTTTCCAAATGCGAATCTCTATAATCGTACCATCTGGATAGGTACGTTTTGCAGAATAGAATAAGACCGCCTTCGCCATGATCGAGAATCTTGAAGAACAAACGACCACCCGCTATTGATGGTATAAGATACCATATATCAAAAACTGTCAAGGAATTTTATGGCCCGCCCCCTCGATCACCTCGTTCTCGCCGTCTACGATCTCGATGCCGCAGGTGCGTTTTATCAGCGCCTCGGCTTTCTCGTCGGCACGCGCAATCGCCATCCGTGGGGTACGGAAAACCGCATCGTCCAATTCCCTGGTGCGTTTCTGGAATTGATAACGGTGGGTGAGGGCGCGGCGATTGAAGCGCACCAACCTGACACGTTCTCCTTCGGCGCGTTCGTGCGCGATTATCTTGCGCAGCGTGAAGGCTTTGCCATGCTGGTGCTCGCCTCCGAGGATGCGCGCGCGGACAAGGCCGCTTTCGATAAAGCCGGCATTGGCGGGTTCAAACCCTTCGATTTCGCACGTACGGCTAGAAAGCCTGACGGGTCCGACGTTGAAGTGTCGTTCTCGCTTGCTTTTGCGCGCGATCACTTGGCGCCGCAATGCGGGTGCTTCGTGTGCCAGCAACACCGGCCCGAGAATTTCTGGAACCCGGTCATGCAGGCCCATCCGAATGGCGCCACCGCTTTGGCGGGCGTCACAATGGTCGCCGCCGATCCCGCCGACCACGCGGAGTTCTTGAGCGCCTTCACCGGCATTCGCGCCTTCTCGGCGACATCGGCAGGTTTGCGCTTCGAGACGCCGCGCGGCGTGGTCGAGTGTCTCTCCGACGCTGCCTTCGCGTTCGAGTTTGGGTTGGCAGCAATCGGGGAAGGGCCGCGCCTAGCCGCCTTTACAATCACGGTTGATGATCTAGCCGGTCTCGAGAGCCGCCTGAAAGCAGAAGCGCTGGACCACCTCATTCATGGCGGCGCTCTGGTCTTGCCACCCCAAAGCACGTTCGGCGTGTTGCTCCGGTTTGTTGCTGCTTGATCGATGCTTTCCGTTGCGCGCGTGCCATTGTATACCGCGCGCATGAGCACAGATGTTTCGACTGATTCAGGAGCCACCGCCGAGCGCGGTCTCACCCACGTCACCTTCAGCCAATCGCGTCCCTTCGTTCTGATCGCGGGACCATGCGCGATGGAGAGCCGCGCTCATGCGCTTGAAATGGCATCGGCGTTGAAAGAGTTAACCGGCAAGCTCGGCATTCCCTTCGTCTTCAAAACCTCTTTCGACAAAGCCAACCGCACCTCGGCGTCAGGCCCACGCGGGATCGGTTTGAGCCAAGCTATGGATGTCTTCGCCGAGATCAAATCGAGCCTCGGCCTTCCAGTTTTGACTGATATTCACGAGAGAGATCAGTGTAAGATTGTTGCAGAAACCGTTGATATTCTTCAGATTCCAGCTTTTCTCTGTCGCCAGACGGATCTGTTGATTGCGGCGGCAGAAACCGGCCGTGTGATCAATGTGAAAAAGGGTCAGTTCCTCGCGCCGTGGGACATGAAAAATGTCGTCGCGAAGATTACGGGCGCGGGAAACCAACGCGTATTGGTGACCGATCGCGGTACCTCATTCGGTTATAATACGCTCGTGTCCGATATGCGCGGGTTGCCGATTATGGCGCGGGATACGGATAAACCCATCGTGTTCGATGCCACCCATTCCGTGCAGCAACCTGGGGGGCAGGGTGGTTCTTCGGGCGGGCAGCGTGAATTTGTGCCGGTACTCGCGCGCGCGGCCATATCAATCGGCGTTGCATCGGTCTTTATCGAGTGTCATGAGGATCCATCTAAAGCACTCTCCGATGGTCCGAATATGGTGCCGCTTGCCAAGATGGAAGCGCTGCTTTCTGATTTAAAAGCCTTCGATACTTTAGCCAAAGCGCGGCCGGTTGAAATATGATCGCGGTGCCCTTTTTGGTGCATTGCAATATTCGACGAAAGGCGTAAGAGGGGGCGGAAATCGCCCCTTTTATCTTGCCTAAAACGGAGCCCGCTCGTGACCGAGATTATCGATATTCATGCCCGCCAAATCCTTGATAGTCGTGGCAATCCCACTGTCGAAGTCGATGTGACGCTGGAAGATGGCTCGATGGGCCGTGCGGCGGTTCCTTCAGGGGCGTCAACAGGGGCTCATGAAGCCGTTGAATTGCGCGATGGCGACAAGAAGACCTATCTCGGCAAGGGTGTCTTGAAGGCGGTTGAAGCCGTGAATGGCGAGATCTCCGATGCGCTCATCGGTCTTGAAGGGGAAGACCAGATTGCCGTTGACGAGGCAATGATTGCGCTCGACGGCACGCCGAACAAAGCACGCCTGGGCGCCAACGCTATTCTCGGCGTATCCTTGGCCGTGGCGAAAGCTGCTGCTGATGCCAGCACCTTACCGCTTTATCGCTATGTTGGCGGCACATCGGCGCGTGTGTTGCCCGTTCCGATGATGAATATCGTCAATGGCGGGGCCCATGCTGATAACCCGATCGACTTTCAAGAATTCATGATCATGCCGGTCGGCGCGCCAAGCTTTTCGGAAGGCTTACGTATGGGCGCGGAGATCTTCCACACGCTGAAGGGCGCACTCAAAAAGGCAGGCCATAACACCAATGTTGGTGATGAGGGTGGTTTTGCCCCGAATTTACCATCGGCCGAGGCAGCGCTCGATTTCTGCATGAAAGCGATAGAGACGGCGGGCTATAAGCCCGGGAAAGACATCTATCTCGCCATGGATTGCGCGGCGACAGAATTTTTTAAGAATGGCGCCTATCACTATGAAGGCGAAGGGAAAATTCGCTCCATTGCAGAGCAGGCGGACTATCTCGCCAAGCTTGTCGACGCTTATCCAATTGTCTCCATTGAAGACGGACTTTCTGAGGATGATTGGGAAGGCTGGAAGCTTGTCACCGACAAGATCGGCACCAAATGCCAGCTCGTTGGCGATGACCTTTTCGTGACCAATGTTACGCGCCTGTCGCAGGGTATTTCCAAGGGGGTCGCCAACTCGATCCTCGTGAAGGTGAACCAGATCGGCTCACTAACCGAGACCATCGCTGCCGTCGATATGGCCCATCGTGCGGGATATACTTCAGTTATGTCTCATCGTTCCGGTGAGACTGAGGATTCAACCATCGCCGATCTCGCGGTGGCATTGAATTGCGGCCAGATCAAAACCGGCTCGCTTGCCCGATCAGACAGATTGGCGAAATACAACCAGCTTCTCCGCATTGAGGAAGATTTGGGCCTTATGGCCCGTTATGCCGGACGGGACGCGATTAAAGCGCTTCGTTAAGCCCATTTTTCGGGGTTACGCTAATATTGATTGAAAAGGCCCCGGTTTGGGGCCTTTTTCTTTATTATTTCAATGATGTAACGTTTAATTAACCGCACCGAGGCAAAAGATGAGCCTATGGTCGTTAAACGCAGATTCCGCGGCATTTTTTTGCCTCTTGTTCTCTATGTCGCGTCAGGCGCTGCGGCCTTCTTTTTTGTCAATGAAGCGCGCACCGGCAGTCGCGGGATTGATACGCGTAACGCGCTTCTTGCTGAGATATCTCGATTATCAAGTGATCGTGATCGCCTTCAATCTGAACGTATCAATATCGAGCATCGTAACGCCATGCTCTCATCCACATCGTTAGATCCAGACCTCTTAGAAGAGCGCGCGCGGCTCATCCTTAACCGTGGTCGCATGACCGATGTCGTTATAGCGCTCACGCCGTGAAACTCTTCGGCATGCCACAGAAATCGGTGAACCTAAATATGGTTCATCGTTTTAAACCTCTGAAATAATATAGTTTTTTAAATTTACCATGAGCCTATTTGCCGCTTATTGAGGCTCGTCAAAAGCCGTGTCTTCGGTTAATCTGTCTCTAAAGGCTGATAACGGGAGACGGAACAATGGCAACGGCGGCTCGTAAAGCGGCACCGAAAGCGGCTGCAAAACCAGCATTGCGTAAAAATGCCCTTCCACGTGAATTTTCAAAAGACGAAGACCTCAAAGCCTATCGGGAAATGCTGCTGATCCGGCGTTTCGAGGAAAAGGCTGGTCAAATGTATGGCATGGGCCTCATTGGCGGCTTCTGCCATCTTTATATCGGGCAGGAAGCGGTCGTTGTTGGCGTCGAGATGGCGCAGAAAGATGGTGATCAAGTCATCACCTCTTATCGTGACCACGGGCACATGATCGCTTGCGGCA
Source organism: Alphaproteobacteria bacterium (assembly GCA_037131735.1). GTDB lineage: Bacteria > Pseudomonadota > Alphaproteobacteria > Rhizobiales > Beijerinckiaceae > CAIUPE01. Next base: position 4,565 of record JBAXQM010000037.1, on the reverse strand, counting down.
TGGATCCTAAAGGCGTGATGGCCGAACTCACGGGGCGGCGCGGTGGCCTTTCCAAAGGGAAGGGCGGCTCGATGCATATGTTCAGCGTCGAAAAGCAATTTTATGGCGGCCACGGCATTGTTGGTGCGCAAGTGCCACTCGGAACGGGTCTCGCTTTTGCCAACCGCTACAAGAAGAATGGCCAAGTGTCGGTTGTCTATTTTGGTGATGGCGCAGCCAATCAAGGTCAGGTCTATGAAAGCTTCAATATGGCGGAGCTCTGGAAGCTCCCCGTCGTCTATGTGATCGAAAATAATCGCTATGCGATGGGTACATCGGTTTCGCGCGCTTCCGCGCAGACTGATTTTTCGAAACGCGGTATTTCATTCAATATTCCAGGCGAGCAAGTTGACGGTATGGATGTACGCGCTGTGCGTGATGCTGCCGAGCGCGCTATCCAATGGTGCCGTGACGGGAAGGGCCCTTATATTCTCGAGATGCAGACCTATCGCTATCGCGGTCACTCGATGTCTGATCCAGCGAAATATCGCTCGAAGGACGAAGTGCAGAAAATGCGCGAAGAGCATGATCCGATTGAACAGGTTCGCGCGCGTCTTTTGAAGCAATGGAAATTGGCGGAAGACGATCTCAAAACAATTGACGGCGATGTGCGTGTGATCGTGAATGATGCAGCGGAGTTTGCGACCCATGATCCGGAGCCGGATCCGTCAGAGCTCTACACCGATATTTTGAAATAATCCCAAAATTCTTTTTCGAAGGCTTCTCACCATGCCGGTAGATATTTTGATGCCCGCCCTTTCACCCACGATGGAAAAGGGCAATCTCGCCAAATGGCTAAAAAAAGAAGGCGATAAAGTTAAGTCCGGCGATATCATTGCCGAAATTGAAACCGACAAAGCGACGATGGAAGTCGAAGCGGTTGATGAAGGTGTGCTTGCAAAAATTCTCGTGGTGGCCGGTACGCAAGATGTGGCGGTCAATACGCGTATCGCCATTGTTATTGCCGAGGGTGAGACGGTTGGCGATACGAGCACTCCTGTTTCGACGCCTGCAGCGGCAGCACCCACGCCTATATCAGCGCCGGCTGTTCATCATGCGCCCGTTACGGATGCGCATGCCTATGATGCGTCGAGTGAGATTCCTGCTGGGACTGAATTCGTTACGCAAACCATGCGCGAAGCATTGCGTGATGCTATGGCCGAAGAAATGCGTCGCGATGGCGATGTCTATGTGATGGGTGAAGAAGTTGCCGAATATCAAGGCGCTTACAAAATCACCCAAGGTCTTCTGCAAGAATTTGGCGATGATCGTGTTGTTGATACACCTATTACCGAACATGGCTTTGCTGGACTTGCTGTTGGTTCTGCATTCGCTGGGTTAAAGCCCATCGTTGAATTCATGACCTTTAACTTTGCGATGCAAGCGATTGACCACATCATTAATTCGGCTGCGAAGACACTCTATATGTCGGGCGGTCAAATGGGTTGCTCGATTGTGTTCCGTGGACCGAATGGCGCAGCGGCGCGCGTTGCGGCTCAACATAGTCAGGATTACACGGCCTGGTACTCAAATGTGCCGGGACTTCTCGTCGTCTCGCCATCAAATGCGGCTGATGCAAAAGGTTTGCTCAAAGCCGCAATCCGCAACCCCAATCCGGTTGTGTTTCTTGAGAATGAAATTCTTTACGGTCAGAGCGGTTCCGTTCCGAAGATGGATGATTTTGTTTTGCCCCTCGGTAAAGCACGCATCGCAAGAGCCGGTACAGATGTTACGCTCGTATCATTCTCGATCGGGATGACCTATGCGTTGAAAGCGGCTGATGAACTTGCAGCACAAGGAATCAATGCGGAAGTGATCGATCTTCGGACCATCCGCCCGATGGATACAGAAACGGTTTTAGCGTCAGTGCGCAAAACGGGCCGTTGCCTCACGATTGAAGAAGGCTGGCCACAATCGGGCGTCGGCTCTGAAATTTCAGCACAGATCATGGAACATGCTTTTGATTGGCTTGATGCGCCGGTCAAACGCATCACCGGCAAAGATGTGCCAATGCCTTATGCCGCCAATCTCGAAAAGCTGGCTTTGCCGACGGTTGGTGAAATTGTCGAGGCGGTGAAAGCCGTCTGTTATCGTTAAGCGCGGGAGGCACTCATGTCCGTCAAGATTTTGATGCCCGCTCTGTCTCCAACAATGGAGAGGGGCAATCTCGCCAAGTGGCTTAAGAAGGAAGGCGATAAAGTAAAGTCGGGCGATATCATTGCTGAGATCGAAACCGACAAAGCGACCATGGAAGTCGAAGCGGTTGATGAAGGTATTCTCGCAAAAATTCTCGTGCCTGCGGGATCGCAAGATGTCGCCGTCAATGAAGTGATCGCCTTGATTGCTGATGAAGGCGAAGATGTTGCGAGTATCGCGGCAGGTTCGGCTTCGGCAGCTCCTGCGCCAAAGGCGGCCGCGCCCGTAAATGCGCCCGCAGCTGCGACTCCAACGCCAACATCTCCTTCAGCGCCGCAAGCGCCGATTGCTGCAGCTGCAAATGGTGCGAAGGTCTTTGCATCACCATTGGCAAAGCGTATCGCAAAAGACGCGGGCGTCGATATCTCGAAAATCGTAGGTTCGGGTCCGCATGGTCGCGTCATTGAACGTGACGTAAAGGCCGCGCTTGCAGGCGGTACCGCACCGCGTGCAGCATCGGCATCAACAAGTAATACGGCTCCTTCATCACCGCGTGCGGTCGGTATGGCGGATTCAGTTGTTAAACAATTGTTTGAAACGGGCTCTTATGAAGAAGTGCCGCATGACTCGATGCGTAAGACAATCGCACGGCGCCTTTTGGAGTCGAAGCAGACGGTTCCGCATTTCTATGTCACGGCGGATATCGAGCTCGATGCGCTTTTGAAAGCGCGTGAAGAGATCAATGCCAATGCACCAATAGGTGCTGATGGAAAGCCAGCTTACAAACTTTCGGTCAATGATTTTGTAATCAAGGCGCTCGCCGCCGCACTCATGCGCGTTCCAGAAGCGAATGTCACATGGACCGAAGGGTCCATGCTGAAACACAAACATGCGGATGTGGGTGTTGCCGTATCAATCCCCGGCGGTCTGATCACACCGGTTATTCGCAAGGCGGATTTGAAATCGCTCTCGGCCATTTCAAATGAGATGAAAGATCTTGCCGCCCGTGCGCGCAATCGCAAATTGAAGCCGGAAGAATATCAAGGCGGCACCACTGCTGTCAGCAATCTCGGCATGTTTGGCGTCAAGCAATTCGCGGCAATTGTTAATCCACCGCATGCGACGATTCTTGCCGTTGGCGCCGGTGAGCAACGCCCTGTAGTAAAAAATGGTCAATTGACGGTCGCAACCGTGATGACTGTTACATTCTCAACTGATCATCGCGCGGTTGATGGTGCGCTGGGTGCCGAATTGCTTTCAGCACTTAAAGGCTTAATTGAAAATCCCGTTTCGATGTTGGTTTAAGCGAGGATCTCATCATGGCAACGCAATATGATATCCTCGTCATTGGTGGTGGACCGGGCGGCTATGTGGCTGCCATTCGTGCGGCGCAATTGGGTTTCAAAACGGCGGTCGTAGAACGCGAACATCTTGGCGGCATTTGTTTGAATTGGGGGTGTATTCCCACTAAAGCCTTGTTACGTTCGGCTGAGATTTATCACTATGCCACGCATGCCTCTGATTATGGTTTGAAGCTCGAAGGCAAAATGACCTTCAACATTGCCGATGTGATCAAGAGATCGCGCGGTGTCTCAGGCCAATTGAATGGCGGTGTTGGTTTTCTTTTGAAGAAAAACAAAGTCGATGTGATTTGGGGTGAAGCCAAAATCACCAAGCCGGGCGAAGTCGTTGTCGGCAAATCCTCAAAGCCTGCGGTTGAACCGCAACATCCGGTGCCGAAAGGCGTTCAGGGTGAGGGGACTTATCAGGCAAAACATATCATCATCGCAACAGGCGCGCGCCCGCGTGCCTTACCGGGTATCGAGCCGGATAAGAAACTCATCTGGACCTATTTTGAAGCGATGGTTCCGGATGTTATGCCGAAATCACTTATCGTAATGGGCTCCGGTGCAATCGGTATCGAGTTCGCGAGCTTCTATCGTACGATGGGCGCTGACGTCACTCTCGTTGAAGTGATGCCGCAGATCCTGCCTGTCGAAGACGCGGAGATAGCAGCCTTGGCACGCAAGCGTTTTGAAAAGCAGGGCATCAAGATTTTGACTGGCGCTAAAGTGACCGGCGTATCCAAAGCGGGCAATAGCGTCACCGCGACGATTCAAGACGAAAAGGGTGCGACGCAATCCATCACCGCCGATCGCTTGATCTCGGCCGTTGGCGTGGTCGGCAATATTGAGGGTTTGGGTCTTGAAGCCTTGGGCATCAAGACAGATCGCGGCTGCATCGTGACCGATGGATTGGGTAAAACCAATGTCGCGGGCATCTATGCGATTGGTGACGTCGCCGGACCGCCGATGCTCGCGCATAAGGCCGAGCACGAAGGTGTCATCTGCGTTGAGGGCATTAAAGGCCTTCACGTTCATCCGATGGAC
>JBAXQM010000036.1:0-16075 GCA_037131735.1 Alphaproteobacteria bacterium | reverse complement strand
ATCTCGCCCTTCAAGAGCGGCATCGTGCCAATATCGAGCGCCACACGATCGGCCTTCACCTCGATGCCAGCGGCTTTGCTTCCGACGGTAACAGTCTCAAGCTTCACAACAGGAAAAGGCAGGAAGCGCACCGAGATCGCACCGCCCACCGCAATGCGGGTGCCTGCCGCGCGGGAGAGCGTGTCTTCGACAAAAGCGCGGCGCTCATTGAAATCGACAAATAGAGGCGCAACCAGCGCCATAAACAGCACGCCGATCACCAAAATCGCCAGTCCGGTCAGAAACTCGCGCAAACTACGCCCATCCGGTTTGATTTTCGGACCGAAACCGCTCGGCCGATGCGGTGCACCATACAAGGGGAAAACGCCGCGCGCGATGGTTTTTCAAATTCGCGAGGCAAAAGAAAGGCGAGAGCGTTAAGAAATTTCACGCCTTGCCAGCCGCTTTGCGATCCCGATAATGCCCTCCATCATCCTCTCGTGAGCGTTCGTATAGGGTCCATGTCCGCCAAGCCAAAGATCAACCCGCTCTTTTTTGCGCCTTTCGTCTCGTCGGTGATGCGGCCGGAACCCGCATGGATCGACGAGAACGACCATCTCAACATGGCCTATTACCATGTCTTTTTCGACCGGACGCTCGAGGAAGCTTTCGATCTGCTCGGCCTCGATAAAGAGTATTGCGCAAGTGGTCCCGGCACCGTGTTTGTGGCTGAGTCCCATGTCTCTTATCGCCGCGAAGTTCTGCGCGATATGCCTGTTCGCGTTACCGCGCAGCTTCTTGATTATGATGTAAAACGCATGCATCTCTCGCTTGAAATGCGCCATGCCAAGGATGGGTGGCTCGCCGCCGCCGCCGAATTTATGATGCTCCATGTTTTGCGGCCGGATCGAAAAGTGGGTCCCTTCCCGACTGATATTCTTGATGACATAGCGGTTATGAAATCCGCCCATGCTGCGCTCCCCCGCCCCGACCATATCGGCCGTATAATCGCCATCCCTGATACGGGCCGTTCGGGGAAAGTCGGCCTTCATTAGATCCCCTCGCGCATCGACATCGCGGGGCGGCTCGTTCATTCTCCGGCACTGATTCGCGATTTGTTCTTCGCTCACGAGGTTTCGAGTGGCCGACCCTTTTCCCTTTGATGACGAGCTGGCCTATCAGCCAAAGGCCGGAGGTCTTGCCGCGCGTGCTCAAACCGCCGCGCGGGGGAATGGCGCTTATCTCGAAGGATTGAATCCGGAACAGCGCCGCGCGGTGGAAGCGATCGAAGGTCCCGTGCTTGTTCTCGCGGGTGCTGGAACCGGTAAGACGCGCGTTCTCACGACACGCATCGCCCATATCATCGCCACCGGCGGTGCCTATCCCTCACAAATTCTCGCGGTGACCTTCACCAATAAAGCCGCGCGCGAAATGAAGGAACGTATCGCGCATCTTGTCGGCGATGTTGCAGAAGGCATGCCCTGGCTCGGTACGTTTCACGCGATTGGCACAAAAATTTTGCGTCGCCATGCCGAGCTTGTCGGGTTGAAATCCGATTTCACCATTCTCGATACGGATGATCAAATCCGTTTGATGCGGCAAGTTATCCGCGCCGAAGACATTGACGAGAAGCGTTGGCCCGCCCGCGCGCTCTCCTCCTATATCGACGGATGGAAAAATCGTGGCCTTACACCTGACAAAGTCCCCTCTGGCGAGGCGGCGGCTTTTGCGAATGGTAAGGGATCTAAACTCTACGCCCTTTATCAAGAGCGTTTGAAACAATTAAATGCCGCTGATTTTGGCGATTTACTGCTCGAAAATTTGCGCCTCTTCCGTGAGCATCCGGATGTGCTGACGCAGTATCAAGAGCGCTTCAAATTCATGCTCGTTGACGAGTATCAAGATACGAACGTCGCGCAATATTTGTGGCTACGATTGCTCGCACAAGGTCGCCGCAATGTCTGCTGTGTCGGCGATGATGATCAGTCGATCTATGGATGGCGTGGCGCGGAGGTCGATAACATTCTGCGCTTCGAGAAAGATTTTCCGGGGGCAATCGTTATTCGCCTTGAACGCAATTACCGATCAACCGGCCATATACTCCAAGCGGCGGGAAAACTGATCGCGCATAATCAAGGCCGTCTTGGCAAAACATTATTCACCGATGATGAAGAAGGCGAAAAGCCAACTTTGACCGGCGCTTGGGATTCGGAAGAAGAAGCTCGTCTCATCGGCGAAGAGATCGAAGCACTGCAACACAAAGGCCATGCGCTCGCCGATATGGCAATTCTCGTGCGCATCTCGGCGCAGATGCGCGAGATTGAAGATCGCTTTGTCACACTCGGCCTGCCTTATCGCGTCATCGGTGGTCCGCGCTTTTATGAGCGCGCTGAAATTCGCGATGCGATGGCCTATCTGCGCGTCGTCGCAAACCCCACAGATGATCTTGCCTTTGAACGCATCGTGAATACGCCGAAGCGCGGATTGGGTGACGCCACCATCGAACAAGTTCATCTCTACGCCCGCAAAAATGGCGTGGCGATGTTGGAAGCTGTTAGACGTCTCATCGACACCGATGAGTTAAAGCCGCGCCCGCGCGGCACATTGCGCGAGCTTGCAAAAAGTTTCGAACGTTGGTCATCCCTGATCGAGACGATGAAACATTCGGAGCTGGCCGAACAGATCCTCGAAGAGTCCGGCTATACTGATATGTGGCAGAAGGAACGCACGGCTGACAGCGCCGGACGCCTTGAAAACTTAAAAGAACTCGTGCGGTCGATGGAAGAATTTCCGGATCTCGCCGGCTTTCTTGAACATGTCTCGCTCGTGATGGAAATGAGCGACAATGATTCAAGTGACCGTGTGTCGATCATGACATTACATGGGGCGAAAGGTCTCGAATTTGAAACGGTCTTTCTGCCCGGTTGGGAGGAAGGCCTCTTCCCCAATCAACGGGCGCTTGATGAAAATGGGCGCGCGGGTTTGGAAGAAGAGCGGCGGCTTGCTTATGTCGGTCTCACGCGCGCGCGTCGCCGCGCTAAATTATTTTTTGCGAGCAATCGCCGCATTCACGGCATGTGGAGCGCCACTGTTCCTTCGCGTTTCATTGATGAACTTCCCCCCGAACATGTTGAAGTGATGGATGCGCCCGCAGGCTTTGCCAGTGGACAAGGCGGCTATGGTCGTTCGCGTTTTGATCAACAAGGCTTTGGCGGCTCAACCTATCAAACGCCCGGATGGCAACGCGCGCAACAACGCGGCACAGGATCGGATCGCGGCCCGGGCGGACGTGCGCGGATCGCTGGCGGTTACGATGAATTTGAAGATCGAAATCAACGACGCGAAGCCGAACAAAGTGGCCGTCGATTTAGCCAAGATGGTTTTTCGGAACGCGCCGAACCTTACCGCGCACCGCCTTTGCGTAAAGGCTCGACGGTCATCGAAGGCGAGTTGGTTGCGAAATCAACCGGCGCATCATCACGCTTTGCCGAAGGCGACCGAGTCTTTCATATCAAATTCGGTAATGGCGCCGTGGCGAGTGTTGATGGCAACAAACTCACCATCGATTTCGACAAAGCGGGCCGCAAAATGGTGCTCGACAGTTTTGTCGAGCGGGTGTGAGTTTAACGCGCGTTAAAACTCACCGCGGCAGTATACGCCTCACGCGCTCAATCAGCGTGTCCCACACTTCTGGATCGCCACCGGGAATACCGAAGCGCAACCAATTTGGTTTGTCTTTGAACGCGCGCACAAGAATGCCCGATTGCGCGAGACGCTTAAACACGTCTTGGGCGTTATCACCCTCAGCCAAACGATAAAGCGGCGTTCCCCCAATCACCGTCATGCCGAGTTTCTCGATGACCGCATCAAGCTCTTCGCAATCTTCCTCAAGCCGCGCCATTGTGGCGGTCAGCCAGCCGGTGTCGCCATAAGCGCGCAAGCCAATTTCAATGGAGGCGCCAGAGATCGGCCAAGAACCGAGCGCCGCACGAATTTTATCGCCGTCATGCGATCCCGCGAGCGCGAAACCCAAACGCAATCCGGCAAGACCGAAAGTTTTACCGAAGGAACGCAAAATCACCGCGCCTTCATTCGGCAAACGGTGCACGAAGCTCGCCGCATCTTCCATCAAATCCATGAAGGCTTCATCGACAACCAAGCGTCCACCCTTACGGGCGAGCTTGCTGGCAAGGGATGTCAGATGTTTTGGATCGACAAGACGGCCACAGGGATTGTTTGGATTAACAACAACAATCGTGTCGTAATCATCGGAAGAGAGAAGCTCTTCAATCGTCTCCACGATATCGACGACCGCGCCCGCCGTTTCATAAGCAATTTTATATTCGGAATAGGTAAAGCCCAGAATCGCCACATGACGCGCGGGGAACAGACGCGGCAGAAGATGGATCAAGGTTTCGGTGCCGGGTGCCGCAATCACCGAGGATTCGAATCGCGCACCAAATGTGTGGGCGGCGGCTGCCTCAAGTGCGCGGATTTCATTTTCCTCTGGCAATCGGGTCCATGATGCCTCAGATACCTCCCCCACCGGATAAGGCGCTGCGTTGATCCCGGTCGACAGATCGATCCAGGGTTCAGGCGCCTTCGGGAAGGCATGACGGGCGTCAAACAAGCGGCCGCCATGAATAACAAGGCTTTCAAGGGCCCGTTGCGGGTCGAGGGGATCAATGATTACGGGTTCGCTTTTCATTGCGGCTACTCAACTCCTACTCGAAGGGCTCTTGGGGTATCCGCAAGCGCTCTTCCGCGCCATCGGTCATCCGGTCACCTGGATCGGCGGGTTGATAGCCCGTCTTGACCGCAGTCTCAACCGCCAAAACTGGTCTTTTTTTGTGCGCCGTCTCACAGGGGTCGTGGCCCTGTTGATCCTTCTCGGCGTCACGGGCGGCATCGCGCTGGCGCTTGATCTCGGGCTTGGCCAATATGCTGTCGGCCTTTTGGTCATCATTGTGATCGCGGCGACGCTCCCCGCACAACGAAGTCTTGATGATCATGTAAGCGCCGTGGCCGATGCGCTTGAACAAGACGGCGTCGAAGGCGGACGCAAAGCCGTATCCATGATTGTCGGGCGAAAAACCGACACATTAGATGAAGCCGGTATCAGTCGTGCGGCCATCGAGAGTCTGGCAGAAAATTTCTCTGATGGCGTTGTTGCCCCAATTTTTTGGACGGCTTGCCTCGGACTGCCCGGCGGCGTTCTCTACAAAGCCATCAATACAGCTGACAGTATGATCGGCCACAAAAACGAAAAATATCACGCGTTCGGTTGGGCCTCCGCGCGGTTGGATGATCTCGTTAATCTCCCTTGTTCGCGCCTCACGGCTTTGTTGTTTATTCTCGCGTCTCTTTTTGTGCGTGGTGCATCATCTATCGATGCCTTGATTACGGTGTTGCATGATGCGAGCAAACATCGCTCGCCCAATGCGGGATGGCCCGAAGCGGCGATGGCGGGCGCGCTCGGCTTTGCTTTAGCCGGCCCGCGGATTTACGGCGAGACGCTGGTTGATGATGTCTATATGGGCTCTGGCCGCCGCGATTTGAATGCAGCCGATATTCGTCGTGCGCTTCTTCTCTATCGCATCGCTTGCATCATTCAGGGCAGCGTCATCATCGCACTCGCGTTTTTGTTCACCGCGCGCGTGTGAGCAATCCGTCGCAATCGACGTGTGTTTCGAGATGATCAGCTAGTGAATCAAGCGTGTTCTCAACGCTCGCTTCATAGGCAAAGCCTGACGAGGACGCGCCGATCCATTGAAGCCATGAGGCGCGCTGCTGGTCATCCGCAAATAAGCCATGCACATACACACCGCGCACCAGACCATCGGCTGACATCGCACCATCAAAACGCCCATCAGCAAATCGCAACACGGGCCGTTGATCATCCGGTCCGTCGGTTACGCCGATATGCATTTCATACCCATGAAACGGCGCTTGATCCGCAAGCGATGATCCTGTCACCGCGATCAATGTTTTCTTCGGCTCCATGACGGTTGAAACATCAAGCAAGCCCAAACCGTCGACGCCACCCTTAGCACCTTCAATGCCATGCGGATCATCAATGCGCTGGCCGAGCATTTGATAACCACCACAGACACCGAGCACTTTGCCCCCGCGCCGCAGATGCGCGCGAAGATCAATATCCCACCCCTCGGCACGCAACGCTTCAAGATCGGCAATCGTCGCTTTCGAGCCGGGAATGATGACAAGATCCACATCGCCCGGAATGGATTCACCGCGTTTTATCATCTGCAGTTTGACATGTGACTCGGCAGCAAGCGGATCAAAATCATCAAAGTTCGAAATGCGCGGCAATTGCAAAACGGCAATGGTAATCGGCGCATCGCGCGATGCACGACGACGATCCAACGCCACCGCATCTTCCGCCGGCAAGCGAAACGCATCGTGAAAATGCGGGATCAAGCCGAAACTCTTCCAGCCCGATTTTTCAGCAATCAACCGCATCCCGTCTTCAAACAAAGACGCATCGCCACGAAAGCGGTTGACCATAAAGCCCTGCACCAATGCGGCATCGGCCTCATCAATCACCGCGCGTGTGCCAACGATCTGCGCAATCACGCCGCCGCGATCAATATCGCCGAGCAAGACCACGGGCACATCGGCGGCGCGCGCAAAGCCCATATTGGCAATGTCATTCGCGCGGAGATTGACCTCAGCGGCACTTCCCGCCCCTTCGATCAACACAAGATCCGAGTCAGCTTTCAAAAGAGAAAAACTTTGCAGCACCGCTTCAAGCAATTTCGGTTTCAACGCCTGATAGTCGCGCGCTTTCGCGGTGCCTTGCACTTTGCCTTGCACGATGATTTGCGAACCGATCTCGCTTTGCGGTTTGAGCAATACCGGATTCATGTGAACGCTCGTTGGCACGCGCGCGGCGCGCGCTTGTAAGGCTTGCGCGCGGCCGATCTCGCCGCCATCCGCTGTCACCGCCGCATTGTTCGACATGTTTTGCGGTTTGAACGGCATCACCTTCAAGCCGCGTCGAACAAAAACGCGACACAGACCCGCAACAATCAGCGATTTGCCGACATCCGATCCCGTGCCTTGAATCATCAACGCGCGCCCGGCCATCAGAATTCAATACCTTCTTGCGCTTTTACACCGGCGGCGAAATGATGTTTCACCAAACTCATTTCGGTGACGAGATCAGCAGCTTCGATCAATTCAGGTTTCGCATTGCGGCCTGTCACAACAATATGAAGATCAGGCCGTCTGTTTTTGAGCGTTTCAACCACCGCCTCCAAAGGCAGATAGTCATAGCGCAACGCGATATTGATTTCATCGAGCACCAAGAGCCGGATCGCCGGATCCGCCATCAATTCGTTCACCTTCACCCACGCCGCTTCGGCTGCGGCAACATCGCGCGCGCGGTCTTGCGTTTCCCACGTAAAACCCTCGCCCATCGAATACCAGCGCACGAGATCGGGGAATCGTTCGAGCGCCTTGCGCTCGCCGGTGGACCAGGCACCCTTGATGAATTGCACCACGCCGATGGGCCAATCATAGCCGAGCGCGCGCATGATCAACCCGAAAGCGGCGGTCGATTTACCCTTGCCAGGACCCGTATGGACGATAAGCAGACCCTTCTCGCGAATCGTCTTTGAGGCCACTTCGGCGTCCTGAACGGCCTTGCGCTTGGCCATCTTTTCCCTGTGGCGCCGCGCCGCGTCCACGTCCGTTTCATCCGCCATAAGCCTGCCCCGCAGAAAAATTGATCGCTGCTCATACGAAATTGCGCGGGCAAAGGCCATAAGAGCCCCCGGTTAGAAATTGACAGAAGGTCGCATGAGGGCCAGTGTCACCGTGTCAAGGTCCCCCCATCTGGGGGGTGAAAAGGGAACAGGGTGACGCCGCACTAGGTGCGGTCATGCCCTGGCTGCCCCCGCAACTGTAAGCGGCGAGTTCCGCGCCACGAAGCCACTGGATTGTCTCGACAAAAGACACCCGGGAAGGCGGCGCAAGAACGGCGAGCCGCGAGCCAGGAGACCTGCCTTGGCGCGACGAACGCATGAGTCCGGGCGGGGTGCCTCGGAACGGTTCGCGGGATTGGATTGCTCCACTCCCCGACGCGGCATTTTAGCCGCTGCGCGCATCCCCGGACCGTCGCCCGTATTGCGATGAGAGGGACGAGCGCGTTTGATGACAACAACCATCTATGTCTGCACCACCTGCAAAATGGCGGATGACTCTTCGCCGGAACGCGCCGGTGCGCGTCTCGTCAAAGCGCTTCAAGAAGCAGCGAGCACATACGGCACTGCCTTCAAAATCGAAGGTGTTGAATGTTTGAGCGTCTGTAAGCGCCCCTGCACAGTGGCCTTTAGCGCACAGGACAAATGGACTTATGTCTATGGCGACTTCACCGCCGATGACTCGGCTGAAAACATTCTCGCCTGCGCCGCGCAATATAGCACAACGACTGACGGCCTCATCCCGTGGAAAGAACGCCCCGACGCTTTGAAAAAAGGTGTCATCGCGCGTTTGCCCCCCTCCCTCACTTCATCACGCACGCCGGAGTCACGCTCATGACCACAACATCATCTTTACAAAAAACACCCGTGACCATCATCACCGGCTTTCTTGGCGCGGGGAAGACGACACTCATTCGCCATGTGCTTGAAAACGCCAAAGGCCGCCGCTTGGCCCTCATCGTCAATGAGTTTGGCGATGTTGGTGTCGATGGTGAAATTTTGAAATCATGCGGGGTTGAAAGCTGCCCCGAAGACAATATCGTCGAACTCGCCAATGGTTGCATCTGCTGCACGGTTGCGGATGATTTTGTTCCCGCCATCGAAAAACTTTTGGCGCTGCCGCAAAAGCCGGATCATATCATCGTTGAAACATCGGGCTTGGCACTGCCAAAGCCACTCGTTAAAGCCTTTGATTGGCCGCCGATCCGCGCCAAGCTCACCGTTGATGGTGTGGTCACGGTTGTTGATGGTGCTGCTGTTGCAGCAGGTCGCTTTGCTGATGATCCGGATGCGCTTCTTGCCCAACGCGCGGATGATCAATCCATTGATCATGATAATCCGCTGGAAGAAGTCTATGAGGATCAGCTCCTTTGTGCCGATCTCGTGATCTTGAACAAAGCCGATCTCATGACGGCGGATGAATTGAAATCCGTCACCGCCGAAATCATCCGCACGGTTCCGCGCGCGGTTCGTGTGGTGGAAACGCATGAAGGCAAAGTCGCGTCCGAAATTTTGCTTGGGCTTTCGGCTGCTGCAGAAGATGATTTGGCCGCGCGCCCCTCGCATCATGATCATGAGGAAGATCATGACCACGAAGACTTTGACAGTTTCGCGCTACCCGTCACTGCGGTTGCCGACATCGACACCTATATTGCGCGGCTGAAATCCATCGCCGACGAGTTCGATGTTCTCCGCATCAAGGGTTTCGTTGATGTGACGAACAAGCCGATGCGCTTACTCGTTCAAGGTGTGGGCACACGCTTCCGCCATCAGTTCGACAAACCTTGGGCCACCGGCGCGGCGCGGCAAGGTCATCTCGTGTTCATTGCCGAGAAAGGCATTGATCGCGCGGCGATTGAAGCCGCTCTCGCCAAACCGCTTTGATCCGCTTGCCCCATGCATCTTCTTCGCACAGAGACAATATCGCTTGATCAGACGGCGGAAGCCGTCGATCTCGCGCTGTCTCCGGCGGAGATTGTGTTTCTGTCGTTCACAGACAGCGATTTATCGGGACTCGTCACGGCATGGGACAAACGGAAAAGCGATCTGCCTGCCTTGCGGGCCGCCAATCTCAAAACTTTGCAGCATCCCTTCTCGGTTGATCTCCTGATCGAGAAAACCGCCGCCAAAGCGAAATTCATTCTCGTGCGTTTGCTCGGCGGCAAAGATTATTGGTCTTATGGTGTTGACGAACTCGCGCGCCTTGCGCGGCAAAACAACATCGCGCTGGCGATTGTTCCGGGCGATTATCAAACCGACGAGCGTCTGGTTGAAGCCTCGACCCTTCCCAAAGAGATGCTCACAACGCTGTGGCAATGTTTCCACGAAGGCGGGCGCGACAATTTCAATCGCGCGCTTGATCACATCGCCGTCACGCTCGGGCAAGAGCGCAAATTGTCGGCGCCGGAACCCATCCCCGCACTCTCGCTTTTTGCCGATGCGTGCCGCGAGGCGAATGAAACCTCACCCCGCGCACTGATCATCGCCTATCGGTCAATAATGATCGCGGAAGATACCGCACCGCTCATCGCGCTTGCCGATGAATTGCATGCACGCGGGTTTCAAGTCGCTTGTGTCTGTGTTTCAAGCCTCAAAGATCCCGCAGCGATTACTGCGATGGACTCATATCTTGAAACATCAAAACCCGACATCATTCTGAACACCACCGCCTTCTCCGCGAAACGCGATGACGGCACGACGGTGCTTGATTCATGCGGCGTTCCGGTTTTGCAAGCCATTCTCGCCACAACGCGCGAAGAGCCGTGGGCGCAATCAAGCCGCGGATTGAATGCCGCCGATCTTGCAATGAACATTGTCCTCCCCGAATTGGATGGCCGTCTGGTAACGCGAGCGATCTCGTTCAAAACCGAGTCTGAGCGCAGTGACGCTGCCGAATTCACGCGCGTCATTCATAAGCCATTGCCCGATCGCGTCGCCTATGTCGCCAATCTCGCCACACAGTGGGTAAGGCTCGCTAAAACACCGCGCGCGGCACGCAAGCTCGCGATGATCTTGTCCGATTATCCGCATAAAGCCGGCCATGCCGGTTATGCGGTCGGACTTGATACACAAGCAAGCGTGCGCGCCATTGCGGATGATCTCACAGCAGCAGGCTTTTCCATTGGCAATCTACCCGATGAAAAAGAACTCATGCACGCGCTCACCGAAGGCGCATCGTCACACACCATCTTGTCACAAACCTATCGCGCTTTGTTTGATGCGCTGCCGCGCACATTTCGCGATGATGTCATCGCCGCTTGGGGCGATGTGCGTGATGTAGATTTTCAATTCCGCATTGTTCAATCCGATCATCTCGTCATCGCGTTGCAACCCTTACGCGGCACAAGGCGAGATCAGAAATCCGATTATCATGATGCAACGCGTCCGCCTTGCCATGAGTATATCGCGTTTTATCTCTGGCTCACGCGTGTCTATGAACCTCATGCGCTCATTCATTGCGGCACGCATGGTACGCTCGAATGGTTACCCGGAAAATCTGTCGCGCTCTCATCTGTATGTGCACCGGAAGTTTTGCTCGGTGCCTTGCCGGTAATCTATCCGTTCATCGTCAATAATCCGGGCGAAGCCGCGCAAGCCAAGCGCCGCCTTGCCGCAATCACGCTCGGCCATCTCACACCACCGCTGGTCGAGGCTGGAAATTACGGCGTGGCGGCTGATCTTGAATCGCTTCTTGATGAATATTCCACCGCACAAACGCTTGATCCGCGCCGCGCGTCCCTGCTTGCCGATGTCATTCTCACACGCGCGTTTGAGAGCGATCTTGCTCATGATGCGGGGCTTTTGAAAGGCGACGACCGCGAAACGCAACTCGCAGCACTCGATGCGTTTTTGTGCGACGTCAAAGAAATGCGCATTGCCGATGGCTTGCATATTTTCGGCCGCGCCGGTGATCAACACGCCACACAATTGATGCTCGACGATCTGCAGTCATTCGCGAATGATGACGCGGCGATCCGTCTTCAAAACAGTCCCGATGCCGAACGTGACGCGATCATCAAAGCGCTCGATGGCGGCTTTGTTGCCCCCGGCCCTGCCGGAGCCCCGTCACGCGGACGTGTGGATGTCTTGCCCACCGGACGCAATCTATACACGATCGATCCGCGCGGCGTGCCGACCCGCACCGCATGGGAAATTGGTCGCAAGACGGCGGATGAACTCGTCGCGCGCCATCTGCAAGATCATGGCGAAGCGCCGCGTTCTGTTGTGATTGATCTTTGGGGCTCGGCGAGCATGCGCACCGGCGGCGATGATCTCGCGCAAGCCTTCGCGCTTTTGGGTGTGCGTCCCGTATGGGATCACGCCTCGTCACGCGTGAACGGCTTTGAAATTTTACCACCCGCAAGTTTTGGCCGCCCGCGCATCGATGTCACTTTGCGCATCTCGGGTCTCTTTCGCGATGTGTTCCCCCAACAAATCGCGCTGTTTGATGAAGTGGTGCAAGCCGTCTCGCAGCTTGACGAAAGCGCGGATGAAAATCCGCTCGCGGCAAAACGTCGTGCGGATCATGTCGATCCTTTGCGTGTGTTTGGTTCGGCGCCCGGCATATTTGGATTAGGTCTGGGTGAAGAGATCAACGCATCACAAACACCAAATCGAGATCATCTTGGTAAAGCCTATCTCGAGGCGAACAGCCACGCCTATCGCGCATCGGGTGAAGCGCTTGAAGCAAAAGACGCGTTCCGCACGCAAGTGCAAAACGCGGAAGCCTTTGTCCATGTGCAAGATATAGCCGGACAAGACGTGCTCGATTCCGATGCTTTTGCCGAACATGAAGGCGGCTTCGCCGCAGCCGCGCAGCTCTTGGGCGCCACGCCATCGCTTTATCATGTTGATGCGACGCGCAGCGACCGCGCCGCAAAAGTCCGTACTGTGAAGGAAGAAGTCGCGCGCGTGGTCAAAGCCCGCGCCACCAATCCGCGCTGGATCAAGGGGCAGATGCGCCATGGCTGGCGCGGCGCGTCCGAGATCGCCGAGACCGTGCGCAATCTCTATGCCTTCGCCACGCTGGCGGATGTTACAGAAAGCCACCACTTCAGCGCGTTGTTTGACGCCACACTTGGTGATGAAGCCGTGCGTGCCTTTCTCATCGAGAACAACCGGCCCGCCGCGTCGTCGATTGCGGAAATTTTCCGCGCGGCCGAACAACACGGCTTTTGGGTCTCGCGGCGCAACTCCTCGCAAATGATCCTTGATCAGATTTTGGCGGAGGCGGCGGAATGAGTCTCGCGCCGACAATCAAAGGCTGGTGCCCCGGCGCACTGCGTCCGATGGAAAGCGGCGACGGTTTGATCGTGCGCCTGCGTATCACCGGCGGCGTGTTGAGTGCCGCGCATGCGCTGCTCATTGCGGAAGCGGCGCATCGTCATGGCAATGGCCTGATTGATCTCTCCGGTCGCGCCAATCTGCAATTGCGCGGGGTGAGCCCCAGCAATTGGCCGCATCTCATCGAGGATCTCTCGCGGCATGGGTTGATCGATCAGGATGCGGAAGCCGAAGCGGTGCGCAATGTCATGGCGTCCCCGCTCGCGGGTCTCGATCCGTCAGCACTCCTCGATATCAGACCCGATGTGAACGCGTTGGAAGCGCGCTTGGTCAGCAACTGCGCGCTGCATGATCTGCCAGCGAAATTCGGATTCTTAATTGATGATGGCAGCACTCTGCCGATCGTGCATGAAGAAGCCGATATCGGCTTTGAAGCGATGAAGCATGAGAGCCGTGTTCTCTATGCGGTGCGTCTTGCGGGATCAGAAACGGTCGCGGTGATCGCGCCAGAGAGTCTCGTAACCACCGCGGAACAAGTGGCCCTCGCTTTCATCAGTGCATCAAGGACATCGGATAAGCGATTCAGAAGACTTAAAGATTGGCTTCAGGCTGAAGGCGCAGAAGGCCTCTTCAAAACCGTCGGACTCACCACGCTCATCACACACAAGCGCACCACACCGACACTCTCACCCTTCGGCTATCATGCACTCGGTGCGAACGGATATTTCGGCGTCGGCGCGCCCTTTGGCCGCTTCAGCGCGCAAGGTATAATCGCGCTTGCACAAGCCTCCGCAAAAGACGGATCAGGTGAATTGCGCTTAACACCATGGCGCGCCATTCTGATCCCCGGCCTCTCGGAAGAGTCCGCGGCAACGCTGATCGAACAGGCCGGACCCGCCTATATCACTGCGCCGCATGATCCGCGCCTTGCGGTCGCTGCCTGCCCCGGCGCACCGGATTGCCTCAGCGCAAGCGTGCCGACCCATGGCGATGCGCTGGCCTTCGCCTCCCTCTTCAAAGGGCACGCCGTGTCCGGAACGCACCTGCATGTGTCGGGTTGCGAGAAGGGCTGCGCGCGCCCCAAAGCTACCAAACTCGTGCTCGTCGGTCGCGACGGGCATTACGATCTGGTTTTGAATGGCAAAGCGTCGGATACACCCGTCCGTCACGGCCTCACCCGCGAGGCGGCGGAAACCGCGCTTCGTGATCTCATTTCGGGAGATGCCGCGTGACCTCGCGCTATGACTATATCCGCGATGGCGCGGCGATTTATGACAAGAGCTTCGCGATCATCCGCGCGGAAAGCGATCTTGCACGCTTCACACCGGAGGAAGAAAAAGTCGCCGTCCGCATCATCCATTCCTGCGGCATTGTCGAAGCGGCGGCCGATATTCTCTTCGCGCCCGGCGCGGCCAAAGCAGGACGCGCGGCCTTGCTTAACGGCGCGCCGATCCTGTGCGACGCGAATATGGTCGCAAACGGCATTACAAAATCACGCCTGCCCGCAAACAATCCCATCATCTGCACGCTGGATGATCCTTCGGTGCCGGCGCTCGCCCAACAACTCGATACCACCCGCACCGCCGCCGCGATGGAACTCTGGCGGCCGCATCTCAAAGGCGCGATTGTCGCCATCGGCAATGCGCCGACCGCACTCTTTCGCTTGCTGGAAATGATCGATGACGGGGCGCCACTTCCCGCCTGTATCGTCGGCATGCCTGTCGGTTTTGTCGGCGCAGCGGAATCCAAAGACGCGCTGATGGCGCATAACAAAGCACCGTGGATCGTCGTCAAAGGCCGCAAAGGCGGCAGCGCGATGACAGTCGGCGCGGTCAATGCTTTGGCGAGTGACAAGGAATGAGCGCGCCCAACGCCAAAGGACGGCTCTATGGCGTCGGGCTCGGCCCCGGCGATCCCGAGCTTGTGACTCTGAAATCCCTGAACGCCATCCGCCAGTCGCCCGTCATCGCATGGTTTGCGAAAGCCGGTCGCAAGGGGCATGCACGCACCATTGCCGGACCGCATATGCCCGATGGCGTCATCGAGCTACCGCTCTATTACCCCGTCACAACCGAAATCCCGTTCGAGGATCCCGCCTATAATCGCGCGCTCTCGTCCTTCTATGACGAGGCCTCGGCAAGCCTTGCCGCACATCTCGATCAGGGTCGCGATGTGGCACTTCTCTGCGAAGGCGACCCGCTTTTCTATGGCTCCTTCATGCACCCCTATGTGCGGCTCAAGGATCACTTTCCAGTCACGATCTGCCCCGGCATTACCGGTATGTCCGGCTGCTGGACGGCCACCGGCATGCCGATGACATGGGGCGATGATGTGCTCACCGTCCTGCCCGGAACACTGCCCCGCGCGGAGCTTGCCAAACGGCTTGAAGCGACCGACGCGGCTGTCATTATGAAGATCGGGCAAAACTTTCAGAAAATTCGGGAAGTATTTGAAGAAAAAGGACTTATTGATCAAGCCTTTTACGTCGAACGTGGCACCATGGACGGTGAAGTGGTGATGCCGCTTGCGGATAAAGCCGATGGTGCGGCGCCCTATTTCTCGATCATCGTCATGCCCGGCCACGGGAGACGGCCGCAATGAGCGCGCCCCAAAATCGCGGCGCGATCCGTGTCATCGGCCTTGGCCCCGGCCCTGCCGCTTGGGTCACACCGGACGCCGACGCCGCTCTTAAAGACGCGACCGATCTCATCGGCTATATTCCCTATGTCGAACGCATTCCGCATCGCGACGGACTCACGCGGCACGCGACCGATAACCGTGTCGAACTCGACCGCGCGCGCCACGCGCTTGATCTCGCCCATCAGGGAAAAATCGTTGCCATAGTTTCAGGCGGCGATCCCGGTGTCTTCGCTATGGCGGCGGCTTTGTTCGAAGCGCTCGACAAGGGCTCAGACGCCGATCGTGCGGTTCCCGTCAGCGTGCATCCGGGCATCAGCGCGATGCAGGCGGCCGCCGCGCGGCTTGGTGCACCTTTGGGTCATGACTTCTGCGCCATCTCTCTGTCCGACAATTTGAAACCATGGGACGTGATCGCGCGGCGTCTGAAGGCGGCAGCCGAGGGCGATTTC
>JBAXQM010000035.1:0-19912 GCA_037131735.1 Alphaproteobacteria bacterium | reverse complement strand
CAACGCCAAAGCGGGTCATCGCTTCTGCTGCAAGAGTCGCGGGCACATTACGAAACGCTGCCCGCACGGCACGATTCATCCGCGCCTCTTCTTCAGCCGCAATACGCGCGAGCATTGAACGCGCCAGACGGCGTTGCGTCGCGGTCCATGAGGCGGAAAGTGAGGCCACAAGATTGGCTTCGCTTTTCAGCATAACGCCATCATCAAGCACTTTAAGCGCATTGGCTTGAAGCGTTGCTCCCGTTGTCGTGATATCCACGATCAATTCCGCCGTACCTGCCGCGGGTGCGCCTTCGGTCGCTCCTAAGCTTTCAACAATGCGATAATCAGTAACGCCGTGCTCCGCAAAATAGCGGCGCGTGAGATTGATGTATTTTGTAGCCACGCGCATTTTGCGACCATGGCGTTGCCGGAATGCGGACGCTACATCTTCAAGATCTGCCATCGTACGCACATCGATCCAAGCTTGCGGAACAGCGACAACGACATTGGCATGGCCAAAGCCGAGCGGTGCAACAAGTTCAAGACGTTGATCAGCATCGGCAATGGATTCTCGGATCAGGTCCTCACCGGTAATCCCAAAATGCACACCACCGGAGGCAAGCTCTCGCGCAATTTCAGACGCCGATAAAAAAAGAACTTCGACATCCTTCATGCCTTCAATCGCACCGCGATAATCACGCGCACCGCGCGACTGAACAAGCGCCAGCCCCGCACGGGCAAAAAACGCAAAGGCATTTTCCTGCAAGCGACCTTTTGACGGCAGCGCAATTAGAAGCGGTTCATCGTGACGCGACGCATTCATGCCGCACCTCCCTGCAACCGATCAATAAACACAGCGCAACCCACAGCAGGTATAGTTGTGGGTGCACCAAGCAAATTCAAAAGCCGATCATAACGACCGCCGCCAACTAATACGCGCTGATCACTCTTCCGCCGAATTTCAAACACGGCACCGGTATAATAATCGAGATTGCGGCCAAACCGTGCCGAGAAAAAGATATCGGAAAGGGCAACGCCGCGCGCTGCATAAAAACCTGCGCGAGTCTCAAACGCATCAAGCGTTTTATCGAGATCAAGTTGAGCGTCGTCACTTAAAGCACGTAACGCTTCTGCTGCTGAATCCGGATCGCCTTCAATGGTGATAAATTTGGTAAGCACCGCGCGTGCGTCGTCAGACAGCGTGCCTTCATCTTCGCGCGCGGCTTGGGCGAGAAACCGCTCGGCAATTTCGCCCGCGCTGCGTCCGCCAACGGAAGAGATGCCTGCAATCTTCAAAAGATCTTCCACAAAGCCCCGTGCCGCGCGGGGATCTTGTCCCTGCATCGCTTTGAGAAGCCCGGCATGTTCGCTGGGTTCAATGTCTTCATTCGCCATCGCGGCAAGCGTTGTGGCATCGAGAGCGCCCTTCGCAAAAGCGCGGCGCACACGACGTTGCCAAACGGCGGGCAAACCCAACGCATCAAGCAAAGCGGTGAAAAGGCCCATATCACCTAGGCGGATATCATAGCGCGTTTCACCAACCGCTTTGAGCGCCTCGACAGCTCGCGCCAAAATTTCAGCGTCGGCGGCTTCTGAATCTTGCCGCCCAAAGGATTCGATCCCTGCTTGAATAAACTCAGTCGGCTCACCCGGCCGCGCACGGAATACGGGCCCGTAATAGCTGAAACCCGCTTCACTGAGCGAACCAGCAGCGAGATAAGAGCGCGCAACCGGAATTGTGAATTCCGGACGAAGAGCCCATTCACGGCCTTCATTGTCATTGGTCAGAAGCAGACGATGGCGAATTTCTTCACCCGATAAATCGAGAAAAATATCCGCCGGCTGCAAAATATCCGGCTCGATCCGGGAATAGCCGGCCGCTTCGAATAGACTTGTAACGGGCTCGGCTTTGGACGGGGTGGACACAGCGCCTGATCCTTCTGGTGCGGGCGCGCTTTTAGCAAACCTGCCGCCGCAACGCGACAGGAAATCGCGAGGGCAAAAGGATTAATCGCCCATCAATAGGCTAAATCTGGATGAAAATCCGCTTCTCCGCGAAGCTCTTGCCCTGTTTTAGGACTGAAATGACGGCGGCATAAGCACCGTTCGGCCATCCGCCTTCAGGCTTCTTCTTTCCCACAAATTGGAGAATCTGGGCCTTGGGACGGTCGAGCGGATCAAAGACTTTCTGCACAAGCATCACACCGTCCGGCCTAATCAATGTGATCGCTACTGAATCGCCTGCCGAAAGGCCAACCACACGCGCGTAAACGACAAGCGCTTCGGAAGAGCGCTTCGGCATGCGGCTCTCTAACCGTCCCCCCTCAATCTCGTCAGAGGTTACGGGCCCATCGACGAAACCAGCATTCAGTATGAAGCGATCAATATAGGGCGTGATTTTTCCCGGCGCGTCGAAAAGACTTCCCGCCGTGTAAACACCGCATTGATCATCGGGACTATTCGGCGCGAAAGGATCAATCACTTTGCCGTCATGCCGTACTGTCAAATGAAGATGCGGGAATGATGTGCGTCCCGAATAGCCGATCAGACCAAGCCGCTGCCCTGCTTTCACACGATCACCGGAACGAACAAGCAGCGAGCCCTGCGCCATATGACAATATTGCGATTGCCACCCATTACCGTGATCAATGACAAGGCCGTTACCGCAGGCTTTCGGGTCACTTTCCGCGCTTCCCTCGAGCATGGGCGTGTCGGGCACCTCCATACGACTGCGCAAAACAGTACCTTCCGCAATTGATAAAACGCCCACACCATTACGTTGAGCGAGAAGCGAAGGAATGCGGATATCTGTGCCATCATGACCGTCATAAGTCATCGCGCCACAGGTGAAATCACGCCATTCAG
Source organism: Alphaproteobacteria bacterium (assembly GCA_037131735.1). Classification (GTDB taxonomy): domain Bacteria; phylum Pseudomonadota; class Alphaproteobacteria; order Rhizobiales; family Beijerinckiaceae; genus CAIUPE01. The sequence continues at coordinate 17,065 of JBAXQM010000035.1, read as the reverse complement.
GCCCTGCATCATGATCTACATAATTTTGAATGATGCAGGTTTCACCTAAAATACACGCAACAGGAAAAGAGAAACGGGGAGCATCCGATGCAAAAACAATACTCCCCGAAACAATGAGAGTACCGACTGAAAAAGCAATGTATTTGAACATGACCAGACCCTGACCGATCCCGCAGCAAAGGTCGAGCAAAAAGTGACGTAAGGTCAATAAAAGTTAAATATGGCGCGCGAGAACTTTGCGTACCGCCGCGATCATCTCGCTTTCAGGCACGGCAAACTGCGCTTCGGCCTGTTGCTTCAAATAGGCGTCGCGATCCGGCGCTGAGGAGAGTGTAGCACCGAGCACGAGGTCCTTGATGAGCACTTCGCCTTTTTCACGCTCGTCCGAGCCTTGAATCACAACGCATACGGAGCCGCGCTTATCGGCATATTTCATTTGCGCTTTCATGCCTGAGCCACCGAGATAGAGCTCGGCGCGAATATTATTCTGCCGCAATGTCGATACAAGGCGCTGATAGGAGGCCGTCTGATCCTTATCCATTACGAGCACAACAACGGGACCTTGCTGATCACTTTCGGTGCCTTGTTTGCCGAGGATGGAAAGAGCGGCCAACAAACGCGACACACCAACAGAGAAGCCGGTTGCGGGAACCGGCTCACCACGGAAGCGTGCAACGAGTCCATCATAACGCCCACCACCGGCAACAGCGCCGAAACGCACGAGCTTGCCGTCTTCATCTTTCACTTCGAAAGTGAGTTCGGCCTCAAATACAGGGCCGGTGTAATATTCAAGACCACGAACAACGGAAGGGTCGATCATAATGCGATCATCCCCGTAGCCGGACGCCGTTATCAAAGCATTTATTTCTCTAAGCTCGTTCAGGCCCTCTTGACCAATCGCGCCAAGTTCAACACGCTTCTCCAACCATTCAATACGCGCGACTGAACTTTTTTGGTCTGGAACGTCGATATCTTCCTGAACATATTTAACTGTATGTGCATCAACGACTCGTGCGCTGAAACCGACAAAACGCATAATATTATCTGCTTGTGCAGAAGTGAGTTTTGCGCCTTTTGTAAAATCGCCCGATGGATCCTTACGTCCCTCGCCCAAGAGAGCAAAGACTCCATCCGGCCCAACCTTATCGAGCTTGTCGATGGCGCGCAGCACGATCAAACGACGCGCAGCATTCTCATCGCCCGCAAGCCCAATCGCTTCCATTACACCGTCAAGCACTTTGCGGTTGTTGACCTTGATCACATAATCGCCGCGCGCAATGCCGACGGCTTCCAAAGTATCCGCCATCAGCATCGCGATTTCAGCATCCGCTGCGACGCTTGGCGCACCAACCGTATCCGCATCAAATTGCATGAATTGACGGAAGCGCCCCGGGCCCGGCTTTTCATTTCTGAACACGAAGCCATTGCGATAGGAGCGATAAGGCTTAGGCAATTTGTCAAAATGCTCGGCGACATAGCGCGCAAGCGGCGCGGTCAAATCATAGCGCAGCGAGAGCCACTGATCGTCATCATCTTGAAATGAGAACACGCCTTCATTTGGGCGGTCCTGATCAGGCAGGAATTTGCCGAGCGCATCCGTATATTCAATGAAAGGCGTCTCGACCGCCTCAAACCCATAAAGCTCGAAAGTGCCCCGGATTCTTTCAAGCATACCGCGCATGGCCGAAAGCTCATGAGGCCCGCGATCCGCCAAACCGCGCGGCAACCGCGCCTCGACCTTGCGAGCGGCTGTCTCTTTGGGCGCGTCAGCGGGAGCGGTCATGACCTTAAAAACCTTGGAAATTTTAGGAACCTTTGCGCCTCGTAGCGCGGGAGCCTTGGTCCGGCAAGTCTTACGGGCGAAACCCCACGTACCGCGCGCCTGCCACCTTGTCTGAAATTCTCCAATAGACTAGTCTATAGACCAGTCTATTGGAGGATCGAATCCATGTCGAAACCCATCGAAATCGGAGCCTATGCGGCCAAGACACACCTGCCCCGCCTGCTCCGCGAGGTGGCGGCCGGCCAAAGCTTCACGATCACCGTGCGCGGTAAGCCCGTGGCGGAATTGACGCCGTCAGGTCTTCCGAAAAAGCGAACCCATTTGGAAGCCGTTCAGGCGATGATCGAGTTCATGGACCGCCCTGATCGGCCCTTCATCAGTGCGGAAGACCTTAAAAGCATGATCCATGAAGGGCGAAAATAGTGTTCTGCGTGCTCGACGCCTCAGTCGCCTTACGCTGGCTAGCCGATGACGGAAGCGCCAAGGATAGAGAATATGCAAAGCGGGTTCTGCAAAGAATCCTCGGAACTGAAGTCATCCCCTATGTACCGTCGCATTGGTCTCTGGAAATAGCCCATGTGCTCGCCCGGAGCGAACGTAAAGGCGTCGTGACATCTGATATGTCGAATGATTTTCTCAGTACGCTCAATGCAATCGAATTTATGACGGACTTCGAAACGAGCTCACTCGCCCTCACATCAGTGTTAGATCATGCGCGTAGCTATGGATTATCGAGTTATGACGCCGCCTATCTAGAACTCGCTTTGCGGCTCGATTGTCCGCTTGCGACATTAGACAAGGACTTACGCAGCGCGGCAGAAAAAGCGGGCCTAAAGGTGCTTTAACGTGTAATCACCACGTTAACTCGCCAGCGGAAATAGCTAAAATTTTAGTCTACTGATAGTCAGGAGTTTTCCTATTTCCTGTCAATGAGTCTCTTACGTTATTGCCTTCGTTCGGCAAGTCATCCATATCGAACGAAAAGGATAACTTGCGCGTTAAAGATCAATCGGCCTATGTAGATGAGGAATACAACGCGCGCTCGCCTTTAAGTTGTGTTTTGTATCGCGTTGATTTTGTTACGTTCGGTTAATTGTACGACGCGTAGCACCCCAAAACGGTGCTTTTGATTTACTGAGAGAACCCCATCCTCCTTAAGGAGCCCGGTTAAGCGCCGCACGCGGCAGGCCGGCCTGTAACGAATGCGCGAGATCCCCTGGCAAGACATTCCGCGCGAAAAGGTTTTGGGTGCTCTGCGCCGAGTTCTCCTCAGCGCCGAATTTAAAACTGCGCCCCAATTAGCTGCGTTTTTGACATTCTCTGTCACCCGTACGCTTGAGGGGCGCGGCGCCTTATTGAAAGCCTATACGGTGGCCACCGAAGTATTAGGCCGCCACGCCGATTTCGATCCGCAAGCTGACCCCATCGTTCGTGTCGAAGCCACCCGCCTTCGTCGCGCACTAGATCGTTATTACCTATCGGACGGGCGCGATGATCCGATCCGGATCACCATGCCGCGCGGCGGCTATTCCATTATTGTTCACGGCCGCGACGAAGACCCAGAAGAGCGGCCGCCCTATGAACCCGAAACGTTCAAAAAAAGATTCATAACTCTTGCGGAAACCTACTGGGCTCAAACACGTAACGCTGTGGCTGCCATCGCGCTCATGGGCTTTATGGTTTCAACTACACTTTTGTTTCTTGATGCTAAGCCCTCCGCAACCGATAACAATGCCGATATGCGTCCACGCTTCGGCGCTGTCATCGCAGGTCCGATAACGGGGTTGCCTACCGTCGAAGGCTTCGGCCTTGCAGATCTTCTCGTAGAAACAACGTCGCATTTCAGCGGCATCGTCGCCTTTTCAGGAATGGTTCCGCGCCCGCCTGACGATCTCTATGTCGTAGAAGGCTCGTCTTATAAAAACGCCTCAAACTATGAGATTGACTTGCGCTTACGCCATGCGACTTCGGGGCGCGTGATCTGGACATCACACCTTCTAGTGAAGCCGGAACCAGAATCCTTACGAATAGCCGCGCGACAATTGGCCCATCGCCTTGCGGGACGTAATGGTCCCATCCGTTCAGATGCGTTGCCTCCCAGAGTCGAAACCGTTTCCGGACGCGAAACGATACGGGCTTGTCTGGCAGTCACGGATGCCGCTATTCGCAGTAATGCCTCTAATCTACGAAACGCGGCAAGACGATGCCTTGATGAAGCTCTGATCACGCGCAGCGAGAGCACCGTCCTGCTCGCATCATCCGCCCTTCTCCGCTTCACAACATCGCCCAATGACGCAGAAAAAGTCGAGACCGAAGCGAAACTTGCCATCACACTCGATCCACAAAATGAGGAAGCCGCCAATCTGCTGGCTGAACTCGCCACACTTCGTCGGGATGACGCCGCAAAAATATGGGGCGATAAAGCCGTCACCGCCAATCCCTTTGACCCAAACATATTGAGGGCCGAAGCAAGACGGCGTGAAACCGCAGGCGACAGTGCCAAAGCTACGCTCCTCATAGGCCAAGCAACAATGCTTGAAGCCGCAACGGACACCTATTGATCCAGCGCAAATCAGTTTGGGCTGATCAGGATTATTGAGGGTGTGAACAACCCTTTCGCCCAAGCTTAAAGATCATCTACGGAGACCACCCGTGAGGCTTTCAATCCTTATAGGTGCGCTAATGGCTCTCATCGGCGCATCGATTTTTTGGTGGATTTATCTCGCTCCTCTAACGGTGACGCTCGTTCCTGTTACACGGGGAACTGCGGTTGAAGTTGTCTATGCAACGGGCGTTGTTGAGCCTGTAACTTGGGCAAAAATAGCCCCGCTTGCCCGCAAGCGTTTGATCAACACCTGTAAATGTGAAGGTCGCCAAGTAAAAGCGGGCGATGAAATTGCCCGACAGGATTCTTCGCTTGAACAAGCGGCACTCGAAGAACTCCTTGCGCGTCGACAAATGCTCGAAAATGATCTGCGGCGCGCGTCCGAATTGCTCGGTCGCAATGTGGCCGCCGCCACCGCCGTCGAACAAGCGTCCACATCCTTGAAGGAAATTGATGCGCGTGTAGGCGCCGCGCGCGAAGCACTCGATGATTTGATTCTCCGCGCGCCAATCGACGGAACCGTATTGCGTGAAGATTTCTCAGCCGGTGAAATTGTTGGCCCCGGAGATGTTGTTTTCTGGGTCGGCCAACCGCTTCCTTTACAGATTACCGCCGATGTGAATGAGGAAGATATCGCGCGCGTTACAAAGGGACAAAAGGTTCTTTTGCGTCATGAAGGATTTCTAACTGATCAATTGCCGGCAAAAGTCTCCGAAGTCACGCCGAAAGGCGATCCAACAACAAAGACATTTCGTGTGCGGCTTGCCTTGCCAGAAGATACACCCCTTCTCATCGGCATGAGCGTTGAGGCCAATATCATCACCGCTGAAAGCCAAGAGGCATGGCTTATTCCTGCTGAGGCGCTCAGTGATAGCAAAGTATATCTCGTTACAAACGGGAAACTACAGCACCAAGCCGTGGCAACGGGCATTCGTGGAACCCGGATGGTTGAAGTGAAGGCGGGCCTGACAGAGGGAACACAGATTGTTTCCCCCGTACCGCAAGGCGCTAGAGATGGCCTTCGCGTGAGAAATGCAGGCTTTGCGCCATGAATTTGATTTTTGATATCGCATGGACGCATGTCACTGCACGTCTAAGACAAACACTTGTCGGAATCTTTGGCGTTGCAACGGGAATAGGCTTCTCCGTGATGATGGCAGGCCTTCTTGAGGGATCGCAAAAAGATTTCATTCGCCAGCTTGTCGATTCCATGCCGCATATCGCAGTTACTGATGAGCAACGCCGAGCGCCGGTTCAACCTGCATCCATGCACTTCGACACGGTCGAATTCAGAAGTCTGTCTTCGGAGACCGAACGACGCGGTATAAAAAATCCGCTGGCGCTCATTGAAGCGCTTGAAAGCTGGATCCCGGGTGCCGTTGCACCTTCGGTGACAACAAAGGCTTTGATCCATTCAGGAGGACGCGATCTCGCCGTCACCGTTATTGGCATTGATCCGAAACGCGAAGCGCGTGTTTCGAAGCTTGAAAGCCAAATGATCCAGGGTGAACTTACTTCACTATTCAAAGCATCGAACGCCATCATTCTCGGCGATGGTCTAGCACAAAAACTCGGCGTCACGGTCGGCGCGACCTTGTCTTTGGCGACAACAACGGGCGCGCCGGTTCTTGCCCGTGTCGTTGGCCTTTCTCATGCAGGCAACCGGATGACGGATGATAATCAAGCTGTCGTCCTCTTGAAGACGGCTCAGATTCTAGATGGGCGCACGGCACTGATCAATGAAATCCGTATTCGCGTTGACGATGTAATGGCGGCTGAAATCATCGCCAATCGTGTCGAGCGCCAAATCGGTTACAAATCAACATCGTGGCAAGAATCGCATCAGGATATTCTTTCAGCCTTTCAAATCCGTAACGCGATCATGATCATGGTGGTGGGAGCCATCTTACTCGTGGCGTCATTCGGAACCTACAATATCATTTCAACCATCACGCATGAGAAAACACGCGACATCGCGATTATGAAATCGGTGGGTCTGCGGGCGGCAACGGTACGCTCGATCTTTGTCCTTGAGGCGGCCTTTATCGGTATGGCGGGCACACTCATCGGATGGATGCTCGGCTATATGTTATGCATTTTCGTGGGTATGATCGAATTCCGCAGCGGCTTTACCGATATGACGCATCTTCCGGTGCTTTATGCGCCTAAGCATTATGCGATTGCCGGAGCAGTTGGCATGCTCTCTTCTCTGATTGCCGGATATTTTCCTGCGCGCAAAGCGGCTCGTGTTCAGCCTGTCGATATCATCCGGGGTGCCTCATGACGACGCCCCTCATCGAAGCGCGCAAGGCGGGCCGCATTCTTCACGGTGAAATCACGACAACGCTTGTCACCGATATATCTTTACGCGTGATGCCCGGTGAATTTGTTGCAATTACCGGACCTTCAGGATCCGGCAAATCATCGCTGCTCTATTTGATGGGCCTTCTTGATATTCCCACGGAGGGCGAAGTCCTTGTCGGCGGCGAAGCGACGCGGTCGCTTGATGAAAATCATCGCGCGGACCTTCGTCTCTCGATGCTTGGCTTTGTGTTTCAGTTCCATTTTCTGCTGCCCGAATTCTCGGCACTCGATAACGTACTCTTGCCAATGCGCGCACTCAATCGAATGAAAGAACCGTTGATGCGAAACCGCGCGCGCGATCTTCTCGCCACGCTCGGTCTTGCCGATCATCTGTGGAAAAGACCCGATCAGCTCTCGGGTGGACAAAGACAACGCGTGGCGATTGCGCGCGCTTTAGCCAATGAACCTTCGGTTATTTTGGCTGATGAGCCGACAGGCAATCTCGACACGGTCGCTAGTGCTCAAGTCGTGTCAATTTTACGCCAGATTGTTGACGAAGAAAAAAAAGCCGTCGTCATAGTGACCCATGATCCGGGATTAGCGGCTAAAGCGGATCGGCAGATCCAAATTGTCGATGGTCGGATCGCCAGCGACGGCTTTACGGCCTCTTATCGGGCAACAATGGCGTCGTAACCCGCTTTTGTAACTGCAGCAGCCAATGCGGCTCCGTCGACCTGAGTAGACGCCTGAACGCGCCCTGAGGCCAAATCGACTGAAACCTCGGCCACTGAATCCACTTTGCAGATAACGCGTTTAACCGCCTCCGCGCAGCCGCCGCAGGTCATGCCTTTCACGCTCAGAACAATCGTTTTGGCTTCAGTCATGAGCCTGAACTCCAGTCAAAACTTGACGTTACGTTATAAACAAGGGCTATTTCCGAAAGATTTATTTCTTATGCGCCCGAATCGGATAGAATTCCAGTCGCTTTCTTGGGGCATTTCAATCCGGGATCGGTCCGCAACGCGGAAATTCAATCAGCCTTGAGACAAGAAATGGCCTCAGCACTCTCAAAATGGATGAGCCATCGGGCGGAAATGCTGATTGTCGGAGCATTTTCTGTGGCCTTTGTGCTGGGCTTTGGCCTTTTCGCCGCAACGGGGTCGCTAGAGCTCGCGGCTGCGGCCATTGGTATCGGCGCGATCGGCGTGCCCGTAGTGCTGCGACAAATTATCCCGGCACCTCAGACCACCAATGAAGAAGCCACGCTCGAATCACGCATCAAATTTCTCGAGTCCGCTCACCAAACCGCCGAGGTCCGTTTGGTTGCTCTCGAAAGTAAAGCGCCCGCTGCGACGGAAGCTGATCTTGACCGATTGAGTTTAAAAATTGGACTGCTCGAGACAAAGCTAACGGCAATTGACTTAAAATCGCGCGAGCGTGCGAGCGTTGAACCATCATTGCCTCATCTAAAACCACGCATAGCACTTGATGAATTACGATTGCGGAAATCGTTAAGTACCGGACAGGTCAAAATCGATACGGTTGATATCGAGGCGCGCAAGACGAGGCGGCTCGCTTATCGCCAAGTCGCTATGAAATGCGTCGATCAGGGTTCAACTGATTTGTCAGAATCCGATTTGCGCGCTGCTGTGGTCAGCGGTGATGTGCTGAAACTCTTTGATCGCGTTCGTCTCGCGCTCACTTATAATTTGTCCCTGCAAGCCGCGCCAAAAATAGAAGCACCGATTCATCTTTGTCCCATCGGCAAGGAGATTTTATCCGATCCACAGGGCGTTGCCGATATCAGAGGTTTAGTGGAACGTAGCCCTGCGATTAAGCAGAAGATAGGGCTCATCCTAGGCCATGAACCGCTCAAATATGCTGCATTGCGCCTTCCCGCCTTAATGAAGTCATTGCAGCAGGCGGGGTTTTTGGTTGGCCTCACACTTGATCAGGAATTGATATCTGCGCCGAGTGATCTTGTTCGGCTTAATCCGAATTTTGTGATGATCCCTGGGTCCGTAATGGTCGAAGCCCTGCGTAAGCCTTCGCAATTGGCTATTCATCCTGCGGATCTCATCGCCCTCTTCGAGCGCGGCGGTATCGACATGATCGCTGTGGATCTCAAAACGGAAGAGCAATTTAAAGCGGTCGAAAGTTTAGGGCTTCATTTTGTAGAAACCTCATCTGCGCGGCGGATTGAAAAAGCAAAGAGCCAGCCCCACCCCAAGAAGAGCCCACCCCTCTCTGACCTCAAATCAATTTTTGAGGATCACCACTCGGATGAGATTATGCAGGCGATTGAGCTGCGCCCGGCGAGCTTACGCGAGCGCCTTCAGCGCCGTTCTGCTTGACAGCTGCATTCTAAGCGTCGATAGCCCGCTCCTCAAAGATTTCGTGGAGCATCGCGTATCGTGTCGTCATCAGCCACTCCCTCAAAGCCTCTCACTGCTGGCCTTTCGACCCTTGCCGCATCTTATGATGTCATTCTTTGCGACATCTGGGGCGTGCTTCATAATGGGATCGAGGGTTACCGCGCCGCGTCCGACGCGCTGGTAAAATTTCGTGAGCAAGGTGGCCGCGTTATTCTCGTATCGAATGCACCACGTCCGGCTTCCGATATTGTGGGTATGCTCGACCGTTTTTCCGTCTCGCGCATGGCCTATGATGGAATCGTGACATCAGGTGATGTGACGCGCGCGGTGCTTCTCGAAGGGCAATGGCGCTCTTATCATTGGCTTGGCCCGGAACGTGATGGCGGATTGTTCAAAGATTTGCCGCTCCCCAATGTCGATCTTGATCAAGCCGATGTGATCGTTTGTACAGGCTTACATGATGACGATAATGAAACGGCTGAGGATTATCGTGACTTTGTAACGAAAGCGCTTAAGCGCAATCTGCCGATGCTTTGTGCGAATCCCGACATTGTTGTCGAGCGCGGTAATCGTTTAATCGATTGCGCCGGTGCGATTGCCAAACTCTATGAAGACGAAGGCGGCACAACACTTTATGCGGGAAAGCCCCATCCGCCGATTTACAAAGCCGCGCTTGAGTTAGCGTCATCACTCACAGGCAAGGCGCCGAATGCCGCGCGGACCTTGGCCATTGGTGATGCGATCCGCACCGATATTGCCGGTGCTGTGACATCAGGGTTTGGCTCGCTCTTCATAATGAATGGCATTCACATGCATGAGCTGGGACTATCCGAAGGTAGCTTTGATAATGGCCGCTTCGACGCTTTTCTTGCAAAAGTCTCACACAGGCCTGACTTTTCAATCGCCCATTTGGCGTGGTGAACGCGATCGACGCAAACGGATTTGGTCGAGTTTTAAGGCAAGCGTTTCGATATCAAACGGTACTAAGGCATAGGCATCTGCGCCCGCATCGGTGGCAATGATAAATTGAGACGGGTCGGGATTGCCGGTCACAATCATCACCGGCGTTGACACCAAAGCGACGTCTGCACGAAGCGATTTTATAAACTCGCCTGCATCCATCGGCTCCATCGCCCAATCGGTAATGACAAGGCCAAATCGCTTTTCACGCAAAGACGAAAGCGCGTCGAGCGGCGTGGCAACCGTTTCAACGGGTCCCCAACCGAGTTCTGTCAACATCGTGCTCATCACACGCGTGATGATGCCGGACTGATCAATAATCATAACCGATTGGACTTCGCTGGATTTGGACATGGATCAATCACAAGAAGAAAGAGGCTTCAGACAATGAGTGAAGCCTTCCCATGCCATGGTGCTTTCTAAGGGCAGGTGTCAGAAATCGCTCAAATTATAGGGACTTAACGTTTTGGGGCCCTTGACCCTGAGGCCCGAAGCCGCCACGGTCCCGCCGCTTTTATCCTGAAAGACCCGATGTCCCACGCGTTTCACTTAATCCACGGCCCGACCTTACCAGCCGATTTTTCGCGTCCCGTTGTCGCGATCGGCAATTTTGACGGGCTGCATCGCGGCCATCATACCGTGATCGATGCCGCGCGCGCGCTTGGTCAAGAACTCGGGCGGCCCGCAGCGGTTTTGACCTTTGAGCCGCATCCGCGCAGCTTTTTCAAACCTGATGCGCCGCTCTTCCGCCTGACGCCCGAAACGGTGAAAGCCAAACTTCTCGCCCGGTTCGGGATGGATGGGATGATCGTTCTCCCCTTTGACGGGACCATGGCCAAGACGTCGGCTGAAGAGTTTATTGGCGAGATCCTGTTCAAGCACCTCAATGTTGCGGGCGTGGTGGTCGGGCATGATTTTCATTTCGGCAAAGGGCGGGGCGGAACGCCGCAATCCATTGCCGAGGCCTGCCTGAAGGCCGGTCGCGCCGCGCGCATCATTGAACCGTTATTGGAGCGAGGCGCGCCCGTGTCCTCAAGCGCCATCCGCGCAGCACTCGCTGAGGGCGATATGCCGCGTGCTAATGGCTTGCTGGGCTACCGTTATCTTTTCCAGAGCGACGTGCGGCATGGCGAAAAAATCGGCCGCACACTCGGCTACCCGACAGCCAATTTACGCCTTCCCGAAAATTCAGTGCTGAAACAGGGAATCTACGCCGTGCGCGTGGCGGTGGGTGATCGCGTCCATCAAGGCGTGGCGAGCTATGGCCGCCGTCCCACCTTCGACAATGGTGCGCCCTTGTTTGAAGTGTTCCTCTTCGATTTCTCCGGCGATCTTTACGGCCAGACGCTCACGGTCGAATGTGTCGCTTGGCAGCGCGGCGAAGTGAAATTCGACTCAGTCGATGCGCTGATTGTCCAAATGGACAAGGATGCGGCCCAGGCCCGCCGGATTCTCGCAGAAGGCGAAAGCCCGGACGCCCCGAGCCTTCTGCCGCTTTAGTCGCGCCCCCTACCCTTTGGCGCCGGAATGGGGTATTCCCCGCCATCTCCTTGCCCCACTGAGCCTTTTACAAGCAGCCCTTGACCATGACCGATCCCAAAGCCGCCGCTGGCCGCGACTATTCCGAGACACTTTTCCTGCCGGAAACCGATTTTCCGATGCGCGCGGGTCTGCCGCAACGCGAGCCGGAGATTTTGGCGCGCTGGGCGAAGATCGATCTCTATAAGCGTCTGCGTGAAACATCCGCCGGTCGCCCGCGTTTTGTGCTGCATGACGGCCCTCCTTACGCGAACGGCAATATCCATATCGGCCATGCGCTCAACAAAGTGCTGAAAGATTTGGTGACACGAAGCCAACAAATGCTCGGCTTTGATTCAAACTACGTCCCCGGTTGGGACTGCCACGGCCTACCGATTGAATGGAAGATCGAAGAGCAATACCGCGCCAAGGGCAAAAACAAGGACGAAGTGCCGGTGATCGAATTCCGCAAAGAATGCCGGAATTTCGCGGAGAGCTGGCTCTCGGTGCAGCGTGAAGAATTCAAGCGCTTGGGTATCACGGGTGATTGGGATCATCCCTATTCAACGATGGCCTATCACGCCGAAGCGCAGATCGCGCGAGAGATCATGAAGTTCAAAGACAATGGGCTTTTGTATCGTGGTTCAAAACCCGTGATGTGGTCTGTTGTCGAGAAAACCGCACTCGCCGAAGCCGAAATCGAATATCAGGATTATCAATCCGATATGGTGTGGGTGAAATTTCCGGTGATGGACTGGGCATTCTGGATGTCGGACCCAGCATCAAGCGATGATCCTGCGCAAACAAAATTACGAGAAAGCGAATTTGACGCAGAGCTTGAAAAGTTCAAGCTGCTCAATGGTTCATATGTCGTTATTTGGACGACGACTCCTTGGACATTGCCGGGCAATCGCGCAATCTCCTATTCGCACAAGATCGAATATGGTCTTTATGAAGTGACTGCGAATGAACGCGACTTCGGACCGAAGGTAGGCGAACGATACATATTAGCCAAAAAGCTATCAGAACCGCTCGCAACTTCTGCAAAAATTACGTTGAAGCATATGATCGATGTTCCCTCGTTTAGACAATATGGAACAAAAGGCACTGACGACATCATCGGCTCCATCGTCTGTGCGCATCCGCTCGCCTCACTCGGCTATGATTTCGCCGTGCCGCTGCTTGATGGTGATCACGTCACAGATGATGCGGGTACGGGCTTTGTGCACACCGCACCCTCGCATGGTCGTGAAGACTTTGAAATCTGGATGGCTTCCGGCCGCATGCTCACCGAGCGCGGTATCGACACACGCATTCCGTTCACAGTTGATGATGATGGCTTCTACACAAAAGAAGCGCATGGCTTTGAAGGCAAGCGCGTCATCACCGACAAGGGAGAAAAAGGCGACGCGAATGACGCGGTCATCAAAGCGCTGATCGATAACAACGCGCTCGTCGCACGCGGACGCTTGAAACACCAATATCCGCATTCATGGCGCTCGAAAAAGCCAGTGATTTTCCGCAATACACCGCAATGGTTCATCGCGATGGATAAGACCGCGAAGGAGATCAACAACAAATCACTCCGCGATGTTGCCTTCGATGCGATCAAGAAAACCGAATGGGTTCCGGCGGCGGGCGAGAACCGCATCACCGGCATGATCGAGAACAAACCTGACTGGGTGATGTCACGTCAGCGCGCATGGGGCGTTCCGATCACGGTCTTCGTGCACAGAGAAACAAAAGAGATGTTGCACGATGCGGCGGTTGATAAAGCCATCGCCGATGCCTTCGAAACCGAAGGCGGCGATGCATGGTTTGCGGCAGGTGCGAAGGAACGTTTCCTTAAGGCGGCATCAAAGCCCGTTAATCCAGACAATTACGACATGGTGATGGATGTGCTTGATGTCTGGTTCGATTCCGGCTCGACACATTCTTACGTCTTGAACACGCCGAAGCATTTCCCCGGCCTTGCCAATATCAACCGCGTTGTCGATGGCGGCAAAGATCGTGTGATGTATTTGGAAGGCTCCGATCAGCATCGTGGCTGGTTCCAATCATCGCTCCTTGAAAGCTGTGGCACGCGCGGCCGCGCGCCCTTTGATGTTGTGCTGACCCATGGTTTCGTCCTCGACGAAAAGGGTCAGAAAATGTCCAAGTCTTTGGGTAATGTGACCGCACCGCAAAAGGTGATTGAAGATTCAGGTGCTGATATTTTGCGCCTCTGGGTAGCGGCAGCGGATTATTCCGACGATTTGCGCATCGGGCCAGAGATCTTGAAAACCTTTGTCGAGACCTACCGCAAGCTGCGCAACACACTGCGCTGGATGCTCGGCACACTCGCGCATTATGACGCATCGAAAAAGATTGCGCATAAGGACATGCCCGAGCTTGAACGCCTCATGCTGCATCGCTTGAGCGAACTCGCACCCATCATTCAAAAAGCCTATGAGACTTATGATTATCGTAAAGTGATCACAGAGCTCTCGGCATTTTTGAATACCGAACTCTCGGCCTTCTATTTCGATATCCGCAAAGACACACTCTATTGCGATCCACAGTCGAGCGTGGCGCGACTCTCTTCGCTTGAATGCATCGAGCAGATTTTCCGCGCTGTCACATTGTGGCTCGCACCAATCCTTGTGTTCACGGCGGAAGAGTCATGGCTCTCGCGATACAAAGAGGCTGAGTCTGTGCATCTCGAAACCTTCCCGCATATTCCAAGCGAATGGAAAGACGACGCTCTTGCTGCGCGTTGGGCAACCATCCGCAAAGTGCGCCGCGTTGTGACCGGCGCGCTCGAAATCGAACGCGCGCAAAAGCGTATCGGCTCCTCGCTTGAAGCAGCGCCGAAAGTTTACATTGCTGACAAGGATCTTGCCGCGCTCGTTGCCAGCATCGACTTCACTGACATCTGCATCACATCGGGCATCGAGATCATTGCAGGTGACGCACCCTCAGATGCGTTCAAGCTCGATGATGTCGGCGGCGTTGCGGTGGTGCCTGTGAAAGCAGCGGGCGTGAAATGCGCACGCTCTTGGCGTTATTTCGATCCATCAACCGCGGACAAGGACTTCCCCGAGATCACTCCGCGCGATGCACAAGCAATGCGCGAATGGCAGGCGCGCGCGTGAGTGAGGAGATGCGCGAGGACGGGCATTTCCCCTTTGGCGTTCGTCGCCTCAGTCTTTTGATTGCCCTCATCATTTTCCTTGCCGATCAGGCGACGAAATGCATCATGCTTTACAGCGTCAATCTGGAACAGGTTGGTGCTATTCCGGTTCTGCCCTTTCTTGATTTCGTTCTTGTCTGGAACAGGGGCATTTCCTATGGGCTCTTGCAGCAACATGAGGAAATTGGCCGCTATGGGCTGATTTTATTCTCCGCCATAGCCATTATCGGCTTTCTGATCTGGCTCCGCCGTGTGCGGCGGGCGATGCCAGCGCTCGCCATTGGCCTCATTGTTGGTGGCGCGTTGGGAAACGCCATCGACCGGCTCGCATATGGCGCCGTTGTTGATTTTATTCTGCTTCATTGGGGCGACTGGCGCTGGTATGTGTTCAATATCGCGGATGCCGCCATTGTGGCGGCCGTCGCCTTGCTTTTGGCCGATTCATGGTTAGGTAATCCGGATCGGAGACCATCTCATCCTCCACAGGAGAAACTGCCATGATCCGTCCCCTTATGGTTAGGGTCCCGCTTGCCGCCCTGTTTGCTTCAGCCGCGCTGAGCTTTGGTGTTATGTCCGCTCCGGCCCGCGCCGGAGACCTCATGGATGCGATTTCGAACATGATGGGCGGCAATAATGTTGATGAAGATCAATATCAGGAGCGCTCGCCTCTCGTCGTCCCGCCTTCAAAGACACTCCCTAAGCCAAAACAAAAGGCCGAAGCCGCAGACCCCGCTTGGCCAAAGGATCCGGATGTCATCAAAAAGCAAAAGGCCAAAAAGGGTGAAGATGGTCTCGAGCAAGGTGAGCTCTTTGCAAAGCTCTTGGGCCCTATGACGGAAAGCGCTGCTGCGCAGCAGGGAACACCGGTCATGGCGCCGAGCGACCCGAGCAAACCGCTCTCGCCGCAGGAAATGGCTAAGGCCTCAGAGATTATGAAACAGGTCGCAGCCCAAAATAATGCGTTGGCTGAAGCCTCAGGTCCGCGCGCTTTAACGGCCCCACCGAAAAATATTTCTAAAAAAGCTGTGATCACCCCAGAGATCGAAGCCGCAGCCGCGGCAGCGAATGCTTCACAAAAACCTTGGTACCAACTCTGGTGAGGACTTCGCCGTCCTTTTCCTACAGGAAGACTCCATGACTGATGCTGTGAAGGACGCCCCGAGCGGCGGACCGGAAATTTCTCATGTCACGCTTGCGAACGGTCTCGAGATCGTTGTGATCCCTGATCATCGCACGCCGGTCGTCACGCATATGGTGTGGTACCGCAACGGTTCAGCTGATGATCCGATTGGAAAATCAGGCATCGCGCATTTTCTTGAACATCTCATGTTCAAGGGCACGGAGAAACATCGTCAAGGTGAGTTCTCTGATGTCGTCACCGCTTTGGGCGGACAAGAGAATGCCTTCACTTCGGTTGATTATACCGCCTATTATCAGCGCGTCGCGCGTGAGCATTTGAAAACCATGATGGAGTTCGAAGCTGATCGCATGACCGGCCTCGTGCTAACTGATGAGATCGTTGATCCCGAGCGCGATGTTGTGATTGAAGAACGTCGTATGCGCACCGACACCGATCCTGCTGCAGAGTTGGGCGAAGCACTCGCCGCAACACTTTTCACGCATCATCCTTATGGCAAACCGATCATCGGCTATATGCACGAGATTGAAGGGTTAAACCGCGAGGACGCGCTCACTTATTATCGTCGCTTCTATACGCCTGAGAACGCTATTCTCGTGGTGGCGGGTGATGTCACAAAAGATGAAGTCGTAACTCTCGCCAATGAGACTTATGGAAAAATTCCGGCACGTGGCGAAAAGCCCGAACGCCTGCGCCCGCGTGAACCTGATCCGCGCTCGACACGGCGCGTGACTCTCGCTGACCCCAAAGTGGAACAACCGTCTTTGCAGCTCGCTTGGCTTGTGCCAAGCTATACGACAGCCAACAAAGGCGAAGCGGAAGCACTTGAAGTTCTTGTTCAACTCATAGGTGCCTCGGGCACTGGTCGTCTTCATCGCAAATTGGTGATGGATGAAGCGGTGGCTGTGGCAGCCGGCGCTTGGTATCAATCGACAGCGGTCGATCGTTCACGGCTTCTTGTCTATGGCGTTCCCCGTCCAGGCATTACGCTTGAAGCTTTGGAAGAGCGCGTGCTCGCCGTGCTTGAGGACCTGGCCAAACATCCGGTTGAAGCGGGTGAATTGCGCCGTGCCAAAACGCGCCTTGTTGCCGATGCTATTTATGCACAAGACAGCCAGTCATCTCTTGCACGCATGTATGGATCAGCCCTTGCAACCGGCTCAACGGTTGACGATGTAAAGACATGGCCTGATGCGATTGAAGCCGTTGA
>JBAXQM010000034.1:0-20236 GCA_037131735.1 Alphaproteobacteria bacterium | reverse complement strand
GGCCCGAAACCCGACCGCGCAAACCGTCGATCAAGGCTTTGGCCTCCGTGATCGTTGTCCTGAAATGCGCAGTGCCCGGCGCCAGATCGCCCTGATGGAGATAGTAAGGCTTCACGCCCGCCTCAACAAATGCCCGCATTAAATTGGTAAGCGTATCAACATCATCATTCACGCCCTTGAGCAACACGCTTTGGCTGATGAGATTAAGGCCTGCATGTTTCAACCGCGCGATAGCCTCAAGACATTCGCGCGTCATCTCGCGCGGATGATTGACATGAACCGCCAACCACACTGACTTACCTGAAGATGTAAGGGCGCGCGCAAGCTCATCCGTCACGCGTGCTGGATCAACAGAGGGCACACGCGTATGCCACCGCAATACACGCACATGATCGATGGCGGCGAGACGTGTTGTGAAATCTTGCAGGCGACGCGGCGATAAAATCAACGGATCACCGCCAGTTACAATCACTTCCCAGATTTCAGGATGGGCCTCTATGTAAGCATAAATCGCTTCGAGATGATTTTCAGAAAGCGCCTCGCTCTTTCCTGGCCCTACCATCTCGCGGCGAAAGCAGAACCGGCAATAGACGGGACAAATATGCGTGAGCTTTACGAGAACGCGATCGGGATAGCGATGCACGAGACCTTCAAGCGGTGAATGCGCAAAATCGCCAATCGGATCATCTGTCTCACCTTTCGAGACGGTTAGCTCACGCGTGTCCGGAATGAATTGCAATCCAACCGGATCATGCGGATCAGCACGATTGATGAGATCATTCATCGCGGGCGTCACAGCTATCGCATAGCGCTCTGCAACCGGTTGAAGCGCGGCTTGCGCATCAGCCACAACAAGACCGGCTGAAACAAGATCATCAAGCGTGCGTAATGTGTGGGTCACGGGATGATTGAACGAAAAGACCAATGAAAAGGAGAAAGATGCTTGATGGTGCGGACAGCGGGACTCGAACCCGCACAGCTTTTCAGCCGAGGGATTTTAAGTCCCTTGCGTCTACCAGTTTCGCCATGTCCGCAATCAAGAAAAATCGGCGCATCAAAGAATCACAAGTAACGGGGAAGATCCCCCGACCCCTTTAAGTGAGCTTGCCGGTCCCCGCAAGCCAGATGTCACCCCTTATGGTCCTCGGAAATCGGCGCCTGATAGGCAAGGCCCATATCCCAGGGGAAATAGATCCACGTATCCTGCGACACCTCGGTAACGAATGTATCGACAAGCGGGCGGCCGAGAGGCTTTGCATAGACGGTGGCGACATGAGCATTCGGGATGATGTCGCGGACGATTTTTGCGGTCTTGCCCGTATCAACAAGGTCATCAACAACGAGTATGCCTTTGCCGCCGTCGCCTCCCGTCGCCAACACGTCTTTGGCGATGGATTTGAGAACCTGCAATTCACCTTGTGTCGTGTAGTCATGATAAGACGCGATGCAGATCGTCTCGATAATGCGCAAACCCAACTCGCGCGCTACGATTGCCGCCGGCACGAGCCCGCCGCGCGTAATACAGATCACCGATTCAAAAGGACCTGACGAGGCAAGCCGCCATGCCAAGGCCCGCGCATCGCGATGAAACTGATCCCATGAAACGGGAAATGCTTTTTGACTCGGTCCGCTCATTTTGTACTCTCAATCTTCAATCATAAGGGAATTGTTTTATCACTCTCCGCGAGTGTTTTGAGCATTGCGCTAACCGCGTCTTGTGCGCGTGTGAGCGCTTCAGAATTGCGGCCGCGCAAAACGATCTGATTGCGGAAGGTTTGCCCATCAAAATGCGGATAAGAGCCGATGATCACATCGGGGTGCTCTTTCTGGATCGCGCCTAATCCTGATGCATAAATACCTTCAGGCAATCCGCCGCTATCAACGGAGACGGATTGCAATTTCACGCCCGTCTTTAAATTTGGCGTTACATTCTCAAGCATCGCCTGCATGATGGAGGGCACGCCCGCCATCACAATCACATTCTGCACCATAAAGCCTGGTGCTTTCGAAATCGGATTTTCAATTAGATCAGCGCCCGCAGGAATACGCGCCATGCGCAGACGCGACTCATTCAAATCGTTTGGATCGGGATAACGCTCGCGCAAGAGTGCGACCGCGCGCGGATCATGATCGATCGACACACCAAGCGCTTTAGCCACACAATCCGCCGTGATGTCATCATGCGTGGGGCCGATGCCGCCCGTGGTGAAGAGATAGGTATTGCGCGCGCGCAACGCGTTGATCGCCTCGATAATCGCGCCCTCATCATCGGGCACAACCCGCACTTCTCTCAGATCAATGCCGAGGGCCGTGAGATAATCGGCCAAAAAGCCGATATTTTTATCCTTGGTGCGGCCCGAGAGGATTTCATCCCCAATCACAAGCAGGGCCGCCGTCACGCGTGTCTGGCTCTCGCTGCTCATCGGGGCTCCTCTGATGGTGAAGACCGCGACCATAAGAGCCCCACGGGCCGCGCTCAAGCACCCGCGCTCGCCCTTCCCCACGAAATCACAGTCGGCCGCGGGATAAACCGAGGTAACAGGTCGGCTTTTTCTTGCATCCGGCGTCCATTTCCCCCATTTCTAAGATATCCGATCCCTACCGAAAAAAGCTTCCGCTCCTCATGACCTTTGTCGACGCCGCTACCGCCAATCGCCGCCAGCCCGGACAAATCAAATTGTTCGGCCCCGAGGCGTTTGAAGGCATGCGCAAAGCCGGAAAACTGACGGCTGAGGCGCTCGATCTTCTGATCGATCTCGTGAAGCCCGGCGTCACGACTGAATATTTTGATAAAGTCTCATTTGAATTCGCTATGGATCACAACGCCTATCCGGCGCCGCTCAATTATCGTGGATTCAAAAAATCGATTTGCACCTCGATCAATCATGTCGTGTGTCACGGTATTCCGAATGACAAGCCGTTACGCGAAGGCGATATCGTCAATATCGATGTGACGCTTGTGGTTGATGGATGGCATGGCGATTCAAGCCGCATGTATGCCGTGGGTGAAATCCCGCGTCGTGCCGAGCGGCTGTTGGATGTCACCTATGAAAGCTTGATGCTCGGCATTGCGGCGATCAAGCCGGGCGCGACAACCGGCGATATTGGCTATGCGATCCAAACTTTTGCTGAGGGCGAACGCTGCTCGGTTGTGCGCGATTTCTGCGGTCACGGCCTCGGTCGTCTCTTCCATGACGAGCCGAATATTCTTCATTATGGCCGCCCGAAAGAGGGCGTACCATTGAAGCCCGGTATGTTTTTCACCATCGAACCAATGATCAATCTTGGCCGCCCCGAAGTGAAGGTTTTGGGCGATGGCTGGACCGCCGTTACACGCGACCGCTCGCTCTCCGCACAATATGAACACACGATTGGTGTCACCGAGACGGGCTGCGAGATCTTTACGCTCTCGCCAAAGGGCCTTGATAAAACCCACGTCAGTAGACCGAGCGATCAATGACCGAACGCGTGAACGCCTCTCCTGAAGACAAACAGGAGGGGGATCACGCCAGCGGCCACCGCCAGAGGTTGAAAGATCGCTTCATGCGCGCGGGACGTGAAGCACTTCAAGATTATGAATTGCTCGAACTGATTTTGTTCCGCTCGATTCCCCGACGCGATGTCAAACCGCTTGCCAAAAAACTGATCGCCGAATTCGGCTCCGTTGCCGAGGTGCTCGGCGCACCATTGTCTCGACTGCGGACAACAGACGGCATTGGAGAAGCCACAGCAATCGATTTGAAGCTCGTTGAAGCCGCAGGGCGCGAGCTTGCCAAAGGTGCGGTTAAAAAACGGACCGTGCTCGGCTCATGGACAGCGGTAATTGATTATTGCCGCGCATCGATGGCGTTTGAATCGCGCGAAGTGTTTCGCATTCTGTTTCTTGATAAACGCAACGCGTTGATTGCGGATGAGATACAACAGACGGGCACGGTGGATCACACACCGGTCTATCCGCGCGAAGTTGTTAAACGCGCGCTCGAAGTGTCAGCGACCGCTGTTATCCTTGTCCACAATCACCCCTCAGGTGATCCGACGCCCTCGCAGGCCGATATCGCGATGACACGGCAAATTGTTGAAGCCGGAAAGCCGCTCGGCATTCTCGTGCATGATCACATCATCATCGGCAAAAATGGTCATACGAGTATGAAAGGTCTGGCTTTGATCTGATCTAACGTTGAAACATAACATGATCAGATCAGACGCGCGGCGCCGGTTAACACGGCAACAAGAAAGCCGTAAGAGAACGCAACGCCAACAATGCCAATGCCAAAGCCGATAGCGACCAAAAGCCCATCACGCTCAACAAGACCAAGGCCGATAAGGCACAGTGCAATCCCCATCGGGATTTGACCAACCACAGGCAAGGCGAACACCAAGCCCAGCGATATGATCAGCAACCCAAATCCAACCACCCGCAATCCGACACTTGAGTCAAAAAACGTAAAACGCGGCTGCGCCAATTTCTCGATCCATCGCACCCAGGGCATAGCCCGCTCGACAGCGCGGCTGACATCTGCCCGCGCGAGCTCGCGCTTTAAAACGGATGACGGAAGCCAGGGCGATGCACGCCCGAGTAGAATCTGTAACGAGATAAAGACCATCAATATACCGCTGACCAAGGCAATCGGGGGCGGCATGGGTAAACTATTCGGCAAACCCAAAATGACAATAAGAATAGAATAACCGCGCGCGCCCAAGGCCGATACGATCTCGGACACGGCCAAGCGATCTCCTGTGCCTTGTTCAGGCAAACGCAGGAGTATTGTTGAAATGCGGTCGGACGAAGTGGTCATCGCGAAAAAGAAAAATCCAAAGTGATTGCAACGCTACGAACACACGCCGCCGCGCTTTGGGTCCTCTTGTCGCGTCATTCAATCAGAGCGCGGCGAGTATCGCCTCGGCAGCGGCGAGGTGCCGCGCGCGCAGACCTTCTGCCATGGAATCGAGGCTGCGGTAAGGCATAAAAAGACGCGGATTGCGTGAAAGTCGCTCCCGATTGCGGTCGAGAAAGGCCCAGTAAAGCGGCGTGAAAGGACAAAGACGCTCCGGCTCTTTGGCCTTCGGGCTAAAGCGGCACGAGGAACAATAATCACTCATGCGATCAATATAGGCACCGGAGGCCGCATAAGGTTTCGAGGCCAGAAGCCCGCCATCGGCATAAAGCGCCATGCCATGAACATTGGGCAACTCGACCCATTCATAGGCGTCGGCATAGACGGCGAGAAACCAATCCTCGACCTCGATCGGGCGAATACCCGCAAGCAAAGCGAAATTGCCGAGCACCATAAGCCTTTGAATGTGATGGGCATAGGCATTGTCCATCGTGTCATTCACGCATTGACGAAGACAATTCATCTCTGTGTCGCCTGTCCAATAGAAATTTGGCAACGGCCGCGTGGCTTCAAGCGCGTTGGATTGCGCATAGTCCGGCATCACATGCCAGTAGAGCCCGCGCACATATTCACGCCATCCAAGGATCTGCCGAATAAATCCTTCAACCGCATTCAAGGGCGCGTGACCTTGATGATAGGCACGCTCCGCTGCGCGACAAATTTCAAGTGGGATCAGTAATCCGCAATTCAAAGCCGGCGCTAAAAGCGCATGAAACAAAAATGGCTCGCCCCCTTTCATCGCGTCCTGCACATCGCCGAAACGGGGAAGACAATCGTCAATAAAATGATCAAGCGCTTTTAAGGCCTGTTTGCGCGTGACGGGCCACCCAAACGACTCCAGTCGACCGGGATGATCCGCAAAGCGTCGTGCCACGAGATCGATCACTTCTTTTGTGACCGCATCCGGCGTGAACCGCAAGCGATCCGGAATCTTTTCTTTCGATGAAAGCGCTTTGCGGTTCTCGGAATCATAATTCCATTGGCCGCCTTCGGGCTCTTTGCCTTGCATCAAGAGGCCGCTTTTCTTCCGCATCTCGCGATAGAAAAATTCCATCCGCAATTCTTTGCGCGGCGCGGCCCAAAGTTTGAATTCCTCTGGCGTCGCGAAAAAACGATCATCATCTCGAATCTCGACGGGCAATTTGAATTGTGTTTGCCACTCATCCATCATCGCGCGCACGCGATATTCGCCCGGCTCCGTCACAATGATTTTTTCGGGCTTTAAGATTTTGATCGCGCGCGCAATCTCCCCGCTGAAGGAGCCCGTGTTTCCTTTGTCTTCAAGCTTTACATAAGTAACGGATAGTCCGTCTTGCTTTAGCTCATCAGCAAAATGCCGCATGGCTGCAAGAATAAGAACGATCTTCTGCTTGTGATGTTTGACATAGGTCGTCTCGTCATGGACCTCGACCATCAAGACATGGTCCTGTTTCGGATCAATATCTTTAATACTTGAAAGCCCGCGCGATAATTGATCGCCGAGAACCAGACGTAATGCCCCAACCATCATCAACCCTTAGTGCGCAACCGCGCGCGGCCACCATCAATGCCGAAGCTTTGTCCTGTGATCCAATCAGCCTCAGGT
The DNA here is from genome assembly GCA_037131735.1 of Alphaproteobacteria bacterium. Lineage (GTDB taxonomy): Bacteria > Pseudomonadota > Alphaproteobacteria > Rhizobiales > Beijerinckiaceae > CAIUPE01. Next base: position 13,756 of record JBAXQM010000034.1, on the reverse strand, counting down.
GACAAGAGAAGTCCGGCAAGCGGGCCGACATCATCAGGCTCGCCGATACGCTGCATCGCGTGCATGCTGCCGATCGACTGTACCAGCGTGTCATTTGATGTGAGTGACGCTGCCAAAGGCGTACGCGTCAAAGAGGGCGCGATGCAATTGACGCGGATTTTTGGGGCGAGCTCTGCTGCGAGCGACAAGGTCAATCCTTCAACCGCGCCTTTCGCCATGCCGATTGAGGCATGTGCAGAAAATCCTTGATGCACGGCAATGGTCGAGAACAACAAAACTGATGCGGTGCCTTGATAGGCCTTAAGTGCAGGCAGTGCGGCTTTGACAGCGGTGAATGCACCGAGCGCATTCAATTTGAAATCCGCAAGCGCTTCCTCTTCTTGTAAACGCGTGACAGGCTTTAACGTGATTGAGCCAACGGCATAGCAAAGACCCGCTAAGGCACCCTGCCCTTGTTGTGTGGCGGCATCAACAGCATCGGCAATATCATCTTCATGCATCACATCCGCGACGCTGACCGTGGCACCGCCTAAGGCTGAAGCTGCGGCATCAAGCCGCGCTTTGTCGCGGCCTACAAGATGCACTGAGAAACCGCGCGCTTTTACTGCTTTAGCGACCGATGACCCAATACCGCCTGCGCCACCAAAAATAAGAATTGTACCCGTCATGCCGCTTGTCATCCTTATGCTGCTTGCCATTTTTATCGTTCTGATCGATTTACGGGTAATCAAAGCAAACAGATCGAAACACGCCCCTCATGCCCCCTATGCGAAAAAAGAGCGAATTGCCGCAGAAGACGTGCAAGACCTGCGGTCGCCCCTTCACATGGCGCAAAAAATGGGAACGCGTGTGGGATGAGGTGCTTTATTGCTCGGATCGATGCCGGATGGATCGACCGAAAACATAAGCCCCCGTTTCGATCAGCCGCGCGCTTTAGCGAGCGCCTCAGGCGTATCGAGATCCAGAAATATCGAATCGCTTTCGACAGGCACCTCGATGATGCTGTCGCGATGCGCCATTAATAGCTTCCGCGCGCCGGCATCACCTTCAAGCGATGAGACTTGATCAAACAAAGGCCGCGCCAATAAAACCGGATTGCCCCACTCGCCCTTATGGGTCGGGACAAAGGCAAGCGCCGATGGCGAGGCTCTAAATCGCTCAATCATGTGATCGATCAAAGATGTGTCAATCAAAGGCATATCGCCCAATAAAATCAAAACGCCTTCGCAAGGGTACGGCAACGAAGCCACACCCGCTTTGAGTGATGTCGAAAGACCTTCAGCATAATGAGGATTGGATGTGTAGCTGACATTGCATGACGCGAGCGCTTTACGGATTTCACGCTCTTGATGCCCGGTGACCACAACAACCGGCCGCGCTTGTGATGCCAAAGCAGCATCCACAACATGACGCACAAGGGGCCGATTATTTAAGTGTTCTAAAAGCTTATTGCTGCCCATGCGCGTAGAGCGACCAGCGGCAAGAACAAGCGCCGCAATCGTCATTCCACATGCTCCGCACCTGGATCACGCGGATGTCCGCGTTGCACGATTTCCATCAACAAGCCGCCGACACCCAAGGCTGTGATATCAGCACGCGTCACAGGAATGTCGGCCATCACGCGATGAAGCACCCAATCAAATCCGTTCTCTTTCGGCGATCGCGCGCAACCCGGCGCACCAATCACTATTTTATCGCGCACGGAGCCGATCAATAAAAGATTACCCGGATCAACAGGCATGCCAAAATGTTCAATGCGACCGCCGGCGTGTTCAATAGCTGAAGGAATAATATCACGCCGGTCTGTAATGGCGGACGCGCCATAGATGATGACAAGGTCCGCACCATCATCGAGCGACGATATGATGGCCTTCGTGACGGATGCCACGTCATGGTTGACACGCAGATCAGCATCAACAATCGATGACGAAGGCGCAAGACGTCCTTCAAGCACGGCGAGTGTTTTGTTGATTACACTTGGCTTTAAGCCCGGAAGCAGTGTTGAGATCGCCGCGACCTTGCGGGGCTTGAACGGATGAACCGCAACAAGCGGCGATGCCTTAATCACAGCTTGTGTTTGATCCATGATATTTTTTGAGACAGCGAACGGAATGATTTTGACGGTGGCCACCATCTCGCCGCGTTCGACCGCGCGATAATCGGGAAGCGTGGCGAATGTCACCGATTCATCAGTGGCATTCAGCGCGGCAATGCGTGAGGCATCAACACGCAACACACCCGACGCGCTTGCAAAAAGATTAACCCGCCCCGTTGACGGACGATCAAGCCGAATGCTTGATCCACACAAAGAGGCCGCGAGACTCTCTGCGGCATGATCCTCATCCATATCATCGGCATCGAGCTGCGCAACGATAACACTATCGCGCCCGTTGGCGCGTAAAGCCGCAAGATCGTCGCTCGTCAGGCGTGCGCCCTTCTTGATCGACCGCTCAGCAATCTTTACCGAATGCGCGGAGATCGCATCCAAGGCCTGATCAAGCGGAACGGGACCGAATTTCATCAGATCAATTTCCGATCTTCGTACCGTCAGGTTTCAAACGAAGCTTTGCTGTGATCTCGCCTAAAATTGATAAGGCGATTTCGGCGGGACTAATGGCGCCTATATTTAAACCAATCGGCGCTTGGATGCGTTTGATCGCGTATTCATCAAAGCCCATCGCCTGCAGACGCTCCACTCTTTTGCCATGAGTTTTTCGCGAACCGAGAGCACCGATATAAAAGGCGTCAGACTTCAATGCAAAATGCAAAGCCGGATCATCAATCTTCGGGTCATGGGTAAGCAAAAGATAAGCGGTATAGCGATCTGCGCCTAAGCGCGGCAAAACAAGATCCGGCCATTCGGCATGAACCGGCACATCCGTAAACCGCTCAGGCGAAGCAAAGGCCTCGCGCGGATCGACAATGATTACATCATGGCCGAGTTGCTTTGCCATCGGAACAAGCGCTTGCGAAATGTGAACCGCCCCGATGGCAATGATGCGAAGCACCGGCGCTTGAACGGTCAAAAAAACCTTATGGCCACCGCTTTCAACAACACCGCTTTTCCCCATCCGCAGCGCATCGGAGAGAAGCGCCGACAAAGGATCAGCCATAATATCTTTTTCGAGCACGAGGCGTTGTGTATTCGACTGCAAATCAGTGACAAGCACCGCCGCCCGGCGCGCCGCGCGTTCCTCATTGAGCCGAGCGAGAAGCGCGAGATCCATCTAGGTTACTTTCTCGACATAGACACTGATGCGTCCACCGCAAGAGAGACCAACCTGCCATGCCGTTTCATCCGCCACACCAAATTCCAAAAGCTTGGGCGCGCCGCTCTCGATCACATCAAGCGCTTCGGTCACAACCGCACCCTCGACGCAACCGCCTGACACGGAGCCCATAAACGTGCCCTCGGCGTCGATCACAAGATGACTGCCTACGGGACGCGGGGCCGAGCCCCAAGTCTCGACGACAGTTGCTAGGGCCACGCCACGGCCTTCCCGCCGCCAGGCTTCCGCCTGTCTCAAAAGATCATCATCGGTGGCGAGCATCAGATGGTTCCTTCACTTCAGATCAAGCGACGCGCTTCAACCATAGCCGCGGATCGGCCGAGGCGGCACTGTCTTTCGACAAGGCCTTCACCAGCGTCTCCATGCTCTTTAAATTATGAATGGGGCGGAATTCGTCAACATGCGGAAGTATAGCGCGAATGCCAGAGGCTTTCGCCTCAAAGCCATCGAAACGCAAAAGCGGATTGAGCCAGACGAGTTTCGAGCATGAGCGATGAAGGCGCGAAATTTCCTTTTGCAGTTCGTCCGTATCGTCCCGCTCAAGCCCATCGGTGAAGAGAAGGACAATCGCGCCCTGCCCCAAAACACGGCGCGCCCATTCACGATTAAACTTTGTGAGCGACGGGCCAATACGCGTGCCGCCGGACCAATCCGCCACTTGTTCAGAGCATTTAGCGAGCGCCTCATCCGGATCGCGGCTTTTCAAAGAGCGGGTGACATTGGTCAAACGCGTACCAAATAGAAATGTATGCACGCGTTTGCGCTTATCCGTCAGCGCATGAATGAAGTGAAGAAAAAGCCGCGTATAATCAGCCATTGATCCTGATATATCACAAATGGCCACAACAGGCGGCTGGCGCTCGGCATGATCACGAAACTGCAACGCGATATGGCCGCCACCCTGCCTTAAGCTTGAGCGAAAAGTGCGGCGCGGGTCAATTCTTTTGCCTGATGATGCCGCAACGAAGCGACGCGTCGGGCGTGCATCATCCGGCATAATCAAGCGATCAATCAAAATACGCGCTTGCACTATTTCTTGCGCGCTCATTTGTGCAAAATCTTTGGTCTGCAAAATCTCGCGTTCCGATATTGTCAGCCTTGCATCAAATTCGATCTTTTCTTCTTCCGGTGGCGTTTCGTCGCGCTTGGCTTTGAGCAATGATTCAGCCGCCCGCAATGCACCGGCTTCCGGCTTCTTTTTCTTCTCATCCTTGCCCGGCGAATAAGGCGACATGGTCTGGATGATTTTTTCAATCAGCGCTTTACGCCGGAAGAAAATGCGGAAGGCCTGCGTGAACACATCCGAATCTTCATGCTTCTTCACAAAGATCGCATGCAAGGTCCAATAGAGATCTTCGCGGCTGCCGATATGAGCCGTTTCAACAGCGGACACCGCATCAATGACCGCGCCGGGCCCCACAGGCAAACCCGCCTCACGCAAAGCGCGCGCGAAATAGGCAATGTTTTCGGAGAGTTTTCCGGGCATTATTTCGGTGACTTCTCAGGCTTCGTCGCCACCTTGATCTCATCCAAAATCGCTTTGACTTCAGAGCCCTGCATCTTTTGAATGTCATCTTGATATTTCAACAAGACGCCAAGCGTATCGGTGACATCTTTCGGATCAAGAGCAACAGCATCAAGCTCGACAAGAGCGGTCGCCCAATCAAGTGTTTCAGCAACACCCGGCACTTTGAAGAGGTCTTGTTTGCGAAGCGCCTGAACGAAGGCAACAATCTCGGCAGACAATTTTTCAGATGCATGCGGGGCTTTCGTCCGCAGAATTTTCAATTCGCGCTCAGCGGTCGGGTAACCCACCCAATGATAAAGGCAACGCCGCTTCAACGCGTCATGAATTTCGCGTGTGCGGTTCGACGTCACAATCACAATCGGAGGTGATGGCGCTTTGACGGTTCCAAATTCAGGGATCGTCACCTGAAAATCACTCAACACTTCGAGAAGATAGGCTTCAAATGCTTCGTCCGTGCGATCCAGTTCATCGATCAACAAGACGGGCGCTCCGGAAACATCCGGCGTGAGCGCTTCAAGGATTGGACGACGGACGAGATAGCGTTCGGAAAAAATATCGGATTCAAGTTTGGAGCGATCAACACCGCCTTCGGCTTCTGACAGGCGAATAGCCATCATCTGCGCGGCGTAATTCCATTCATAAACAGCTGAGGATACATCAAGCCCTTCATAGCATTGCAGGCGGATGAGTTTGCGGCCCAATGTTTTCGCAAGCACTTTCGCGATTTCGGTTTTACCAACACCTGCCTCACCCTCGAGCAAAATGGGGCGGCCCATTTTCAAGGCAAGAAAAAGAACAGTCGAGAGCGCGCGATCGGCAACATAATCGCCTTGTGCCAAAAGCGTTTCCATCGCGTCGATCGATGGGGGCAATGCAATCATAGCCATCACGCACCTCTTTCATTGGTGAAGGGAAAGCTTATCAGTCCCTTCGCTTACTCTGAGCCTTTATGAAAATGCCCGGCACAAGGCCGGGCATTCCTTGATCGTCATCAAATACGAAGCGACGATTACTTCGCCAAAGCCTTTTCTACAGCGCGCTTTGCCATCACCGGAATAAGATGGGCGCGATAATCTGCGCTGGCATGCATATCCGCATTGAGGCCCGAAGCTGACACTTTCACGCCGTCAAGTGACTTGGCGTTGAAACGGGTTGCCAAAGCGGCTTCGCATTCTTTCGAACGGAACACGCCATTTGAACCCGCACCGGTGACAGCCACACGAACATCCGAACCCTTCTTCGCCACGAACACGCCGACAAGCGCGTAGCGTGAAGCCGGGTTAGGGAATTTTTCGTATGCGGCTTTCGATGGGATCGGGAACGAGACCTTCACGATGATCTCGCCTTCCTCCAAAGCAGTTGAGAACATGCCCTGGAAGAACTCATCCGCGGCGATCTTGCGCTTGTTAGTCACAATCGTTGCACCAAGCGCGAGAACTGCTGACGGATAATCGGCTGCCGGATCATTATTCGCGATCGATCCACCGATCGTGCCACGATTGCGGACGGCCGGATCACCAATTCCCCCTGCCAAGGCAGCGAGAGCGGGAAGCGCATTTTTTACAACCGCAGAGGTCGCGACATCGGCATGGCGTGTCATTGCGCCAATGACGATGTTGCGGCCCTTCTGTTCGATCCCGCTCATGCCTTCAGCATGATTGAGGTCGATCAAAGCGGAGGGCGATGCCAAACGTTGCTTCATTGTGGGCAACAAAGTCTGGCCACCGGCCAACACTTTCCCGTCCTCATTTTTGGCAAGGAGCGTGGCCGCCTGACGGACTGTTTTTGGAGCGTGATAATTAAAGGCGTACATGTTGTTCTCCCTGAACCTTATTCAGCGGCCAATTTGCGGGCACCCTTCTGGCAAGCTTGCCAGACGGCGTAAGGCGTTGCCGGCATCGGCACGTCTTCATGACCCACAGCATCGGTGATCGCATTGATGACGGCTGGCGGAGCAGCAATCGCGCCCGCTTCACCGCAGCCCTTAATCCCAAGCGGATTGGTGGTGCATGGCGTATTCGTCATGCCGATATCGAAGCTCGGCAAGTCATCCGCGCGGGGCATGGTGTAATCCATGTAGGACGCGGTCACGAGCTGACCATCCGCATTGTAATGCGCGCCTTCGAGAAGCGCTTGGCCGACACCTTGTGCGATGCCGCCATGCACCTGCCCTTCAACAATCATCGGATTGATGACATTGCCGAAGTCGTCAACAGCGGTCCATTTCACGATGTCGGTCGTGCCCGTATCGGGATCGATTTCGACTTCGCAAATGTGAACACCTGACGGGAAGGTAAAGTTGGTCGGATCGTAGAACGCGCCTTCCTTCAAGCCGGGCTCAAGATCCTGCCCGTTGAATTTATGCGCGATATAGGCCTGAAGAGCGACTTCGCCGAACGCAAGCGACTTGTCGGTGCCCGCAACCGAGAAACGACCATCCTTGAATTGAATGTCCTTCTCAGCAGCTTCGAGCGCATAGGCTGCAACCTTCTTGCCCTTGGCGATGACCTTATCAACCGCTTTCACAATCGCCGACATGCCGACAGCACCGGAGCGTGAGCCATATGTGCCCATGCCGAACTGCACCTTGTCGGTGTCGCCATGCACAACCGCGACCGAGTCAATGTCGATGCCGAGACGATCGGCAACCAATTGCGCAAAGGTCGTCTCATGGCCTTGACCATGCGAGTGCGAACCCGTGAGCACTTCGACAGTGCCAACCGGATTGACGCGGATTTCGGCCGATTCCCAAAGACCAACACCGGCACCGAGTGAACCCACGGCAGCCGACGGCGCGATGCCGCAGGCTTCAATATAGGCCGAGAAGCCGATACCGCGCAGCTTGCCATTCTTGGCAGAGTCTTTCTTGCGCTTAGCGAAGTTTTTGTAGTCCGCCATTTCAAGCGCGAGATCGAGCGACGCTGTGTAATTGCCCGTATCATAAGCCATGATCACCGGCGTCTGATGCGGGAAGCTCTTGATGAAGTTCTTCCGACGGAATGTTGCCGGATCCGTTCCCGTTTCGCGCGCAGCCTTTTCGATGATGCGTTCGATCAGGAAGGTTGCTTCTGGGCGACCTGCACCACGATAGGCATCAACAGGTGCCGTCGTTGTGTAGATGCCTTCAACTTCCGCATAGATGGCCGGGATATCATACTGACCCGACAGAAGCGGCGCGTAGAGATAAGTCGGCACGCAGCTTGAGAAGGTCGAAAGATAGGCGCCGAGATTGGCTTTTGTCTGAACGCGAAGGCCAAGAATTTTGCCCTTATCGTCGAGCGCCAATTCCGCATGCGAAATATGATCGCGACCATGCGCGTCCGAAAGGAAGGCTTCGGTACGATCAGCTGTCCACTTCACCGGACGGCCAATTTTCTTTGATGCCCATACGCAAACGGTTTCTTCGGCATAGATGAAGATCTTTGAACCGAAACCACCGCCGACATCCGGCGCAATCACACGCAGTTTATGTTCTGGTGCAATGCCAACGAAGGCTGAGAGAACAAGGCGTGCGACATGCGGATTTTGGCTGGTCGTGTAGAGCGTGTAAACGCCCGTGCCGGCATCAAAATCACCAATCGCCGCGCGAGGTTCCATCGCATTCGGAATGAGGCGGTTATTGACGAGATCAATCTTCGTCACATGTTTGGCTTTTGAGAACGCTGCGTCAGTCGCCGCTTTGTCGCCAAGATGCCAATCATAAACAACGTTATCGGGCGCGACATCGTGAATGGCTGCAGAGCTCTTGGCTTTGTTCATATCAACAACAGCCGGGAGCACTTGATAATCGACAACAATCTTTTCAGCCGCATCTTTGGCTTGCGCATAAGTATCCGCAATCACAACAGCCACGTGATCGCCGACATAACGCACTTTGCCTTGCGCGAGTGCCGGATGGGCGCCTGCCTTCATCGGCGAGCCGTCCTTGTTGTGGATCATCCAACCGCAGATCAAGCCGCCGATTTTATCCGCAGCCAAATCATCGCCTGTCAAAACGCCCAACACGCCCTGTGCCGATTTTGCAGCCGAGATATCGAGCTTCTTAATGGTGGCATGGGCATGGGGCGACCGCAGGAAATAAGCATGCGCCTGATCCTGACGATTGATGTCATCCGTGTATTGACCCTTACCGGTGATAAAGCGGAAATCTTCCTTGCGGAGTACCGGTGCTCCGACGCCTGTCTTGGCACTCATGGTGTCATCTCCCTCGCGAACTTTTACAAAAAGACGCTTGATTGTTTCTGGGACTAAAAACCTTAGACAATAATCACTTCATTGCCGCAGCGCCTTGGGCGACTGCCTTAACAATGTTGTGATAGCCGGTGCAGCGGCAGATATTGCCTTCGAGCTCTTCACGGATCGTGTGCTCGTCGAGCTTGTTGCCCTTACGGTTCACAATATCGATCGCTGACATGATCATGCCCGGCGTACAAAAGCCGCACTGAAGACCATGATTTTCACGGAAGGCCGTCTGCATCGGATGGAGATTATCCGCTGTGCCAATCCCCTCGATCGTTGTCACAGACGCACCATCGCAAGATACGGCCAAGGTTGTGCAGCTTTTTACTGCACGGCCATTCACATGGACCACGCAAGCGCCGCATTGGCTCGTGTCACAGCCGACATGCGTGCCGGTCAGATGTAAATGTTCACGAAGAAATTGAGCAAGCAAGGTGCGCGGATCAACTGTCGCGGAAACCTGTTTGCCATTGACCGTCATCGAGACGCTAGCCATGGACGCTCCTCCAGTTATAGAATCGACGCCTCATGGGCGCCTTTCTTTTAATTCATGCTACCAAGGGCGAGATTATACCCGAAACAGGCGCGGTCAAGACAGCCGAGACCCGTTTAAGGAACGAATTTGACGTAAAGATGCAGAAAATAGTCGCAGTTTTGATGTATATAGGTCAGTAATATTGACCAAATCAGACTATATGGTCAGTTGAGTTAGAAGAAGGTTCGGACAAACACCATGGCGCTTCACTTCACAAAAGACGACGAGGCGATTCTCGCGGGCCACAAGGGTATGGGTGCTAAAATGGCACTCCGAATTGTCGCCGAAACAGCCCGGTTGATGAGCGCGCCGCGCCTGATCCCCATCGCCTCAGCCCATATCGATGGTGCGCTGTATCATGGTGACTCGGGCACGCTCTTTGCCGAGAAACTCGTCGAAGGCGAGGCAAAAGTCGCCGTGCGTTCGACTTTAAATGTCGGTGCGCTTGATCTGATGGGCTGCTCTAAACAGCGCCTACCACCCCACGAGCGCGACATGGCCAAGCGCATGATGCGCGCCTATGAAAAAATGGGCTGCGAACCGTCTTGGACCTGCTCCCCCTATCAAGCTGGCCACCGCCCTGCACTCGGAAGCGATGTCGCTTGGGGTGAATCAAACGCGGTTGTGTTTTGCAATTCGGTTCTTGGTGCACGCACCAATCGCTATGGTGATTTTCTCGACATTGCCTGCGCCATTGCGGGCCGCGCGCCAGATTACGGCTTGCATCGCACAGAAAATCGCCGCGCCCGTTTTGTGATCGATGTTTCAGGACTTTCAGAACAACTTCGCCGCGCCGATATTTTCTATCCAGTGCTGGGCACATGGTTCGGCCTTGAAATGACGAATGACATTGGCGTTGTCGATGGCCTGCAAGGTTTTCCGAATGAGGACAATCTGAAGGCCTTCGGCGCGGCATCTGCCTCCTCCGGCGGCGTAGGTCTCTTTCATATCGCGGGTGTCACGCCCGAAGCGCCAACGGTTGAGGCTGCGCTTCAAGGTCAGAAACCAGAGAAAGTTATTCGCGTCACAATTGATATGGTGCTCGGTGCCTTAAAGAGGCTCTCGAATGCGTCAAGCGAAGCGATTGATGCCATTGCCATCGGCAGTCCGCATCTCTCATTGGATGAAACGCATGCTCTGTTGACGCTTCTCAATGGCCGCAAAGTTGCGCGTCCATTTTTTGCGTGCACGGGGCGGCATGTGCTCCGCGCGATTGAAGCCGACGGCACACGCTCAAAACTTGAATCTCTTGGCATCACCATTGTTGCTGACACCTGCGTGGTTGTTACACCGATGCTGCCGGAAGGTGGCGGCGTGCTGATGACTAATTCCGGAAAATTCGCGCATTATGCGACCGGCAATACCGGTTATACGGTGCAATATGGATCACTGAAAGATTGCGTGGAAAGTGCGGTTTCTGGCCATGTCATTCGTGATGGAGGACTCTGGCAATGAAAGCGCATGTATTGATCGCGGGCGAAGCCCGGGGCGAAGTGCTTGCTTTATCGCATCCGATTTCATTTTGGGGCGGCGTTGATCCACGAACCGGCGACATCATCGATGCGCGCCATCCCGAACGCGGCAAAAATATTGGCGGTAAAATTCTAGCTCTGCCGGGCATGATCGGCTCATCATCAGCCGCCGCTGTGATGCTTGAACTTATTCATGCGGGCAAAGCGCCTGCTGCCCTCATCATGCCCGAGCCCGATGCGATTCTATTGCTCGGTGTGATCGTCGCGCATGAAATGGAGTGGCCCAATTGTCCCGCCTTCGCGCTTGATAAAACCTCTCAGAAAACCTTGCACGGGAAGACGATCCATATTGCGAGTGATGGTGAAATAAAGATTTAAATCATCCGCTCGACAGCACGGATGAGACGCGCGAGATCTTCAGGCCGCGAGCGGTGACTGTCGCGTCACATAGCATGTGAGTCAACCGCCTGCTATCGTCACCGTCACTTTATCAAAGCGGCGGGCCGCAAGATCATTCGGATCAATCCAGAATTGCAAGTTGCCGCAATCAGCAAACATCCACATCATCGGATAATCGGTATTCAATTGTAGCAAGAGAAGCTTACCCTTGGTCCGTTCCGCATTGTATTGATAATCGACGCCATAGCCGAACATTTGATGCGGGCGGGACGGTTCCATCTGTGCGAGGAAATCATCTTGCGCGGCTTTGTCGAGCAAGTCGTCGCGCTGGCCTGACGCGAGGTAATAGGCAATCGCATCTTGCGCCGCGTGATGAAAATTGTTTTCTAAACCCATATATATTTTTTGATGGGCTTTGCCTTCCTCTGAATACATATCAGCACGCCATGCGAGCCTATGCTGGCAATGCTGCTCACGCGCCCAATCGCGAAAGGCCTGTCTCTGTTCTGGCGTCAGTGCTGTGTAAAATCCTTCACGCTTGGCTTGATCAATCCACTTCTGACACTCAGCCAGAAATTTGTCATAGACTGGAAGAGGTGGCGGTTCACTGCTGTACCGATCTCGGCGAAAAAAATCTGCAAGATAAAGCCCCACAGTTCCCCAAGCGTGTGGCCATTGTGCGTAAAGCGGCGAGAGCCCGCCAAATTTCTCCGCACGCGGATACATCAGATGCTCTGCCTCAAACAGCACGGAGAATTCATAATCCGTGTAGTCCTGTCTTACACGCCGTGCACTGTCCTCTGGTCCGAAGCAGGCACGCAGAGCGCTTTCGATGCTCTTCTCAATCAATTCGTCGATTTTTTCATAAAGTCCGTCGGGAATGCGTGAACTATATTCGGGCGAAGGAATGTCTCTAAACGGCAAAAAGGCGAGATCGAATTTGGGGAAGCGATCCATGGCAAAAGGCTGCCACGGGGCACTCTGCCAACGAAAGGTCCAGCCGCCATGCAGACTTGTTGGCTCATCACCCAAAGCCGGCACAGGCAGGGACGGCTGAACCATGCGCAATTCACGCATGTCTTCTTTATAAATCACATTGCCACCGCTCTCTCCGCCTTCAAGCATCGCGAGATCGAGAAAGAAATAGAGGATGCCCTTGCGCGGCATGCCAACAGGCAAAGGCTTAGGTAAGTCGGCCAGATGAATCTGTGCCAGAAATGGCTTGGCGAGACCAAGACTCTCGTCGACCGGCCAAACAAAATCATGCGGCGCGATTGGCGACCCACCAAAGAAGGACAGCGAGCCCGGTTGCGGGAAGGATTTAGAGATATAAATTGCTGGCCGCGAATTCTGTTTGATCCATCGCTCCAAAGAAAACGGGAAAACGAAATTCCGCAGGTCTATAAAAAACTTTCGTAAAGGCGTTGGAGGCGGCATGATCTTTCCCAAATGAATGGATAATGTTGATACAAACTCAACACGAAAGATACGGACTACTCGCGACTCGAAGACTCAACGGCATTTGGAAAAAGCACAATCTCCAGCCATTATCTTTTGGAAATATTGCGGCAAAAAAATGTCAAAGCTTTTTGCTGTCTATGGATTTTTCTAAATCATCCGTTCAACCGCGCGGATGAGAAGCGCGAGATCTTCAGGCCGCGAGAGGCGATGATCGCCTTCCGGCACATAGGACACGGTGACATCCGCTATCGGCATATGAGTGAGCAAGCGCTCGCAATGGCTAACCGGCACATCAGGGTCTTTCACGCCTTGCAGAATATGCACTGGTGCGTGCGGCGTGATCGGCGCGCCAAACATTAAATGAGCGCGCCCATCTTCAATAAATTTTTTCGTGATCGGATAGGGATCGCCATAGGCTGAAGGCTGATAATAAACACCTTCATGAAGGATCGTCTGTTTCACACTTTCAGGAAAAGCGTTCCACATCAGCTCCTCGGTAAAATCGACAGCAGGCGCGATTAATACGAGGCCTTTCGGATTGGGCTTGCCGAGACGATGCCGTTCACGCATGGCAAGCAACGTAATCCATCCGCCCATCGATGACCCCACGATCACCGGGCGCGCTTCACCAAGACTATCGAGAACGGCGAGCGTGTCAGCGAGCCAGTCGCTCAATGTCATATCTTCAAAATCACCAGGACTTTCGCCATGCGCGCTGTAATCAAAGCGGATCATGGGAAGACCGCGCGTGGCAGCAAAATCATCGAGAGCAAGCACCTTTGTTGACATCATGTCCGAGCGAAAGCCGCCTACCCAAAGAATCGGCGTGCCC
>JBAXQM010000033.1:0-21303 GCA_037131735.1 Alphaproteobacteria bacterium | reverse complement strand
CCCGAAAAGTGGGAACCGGTTTTCGGACGAGATCATGCTCAAAAGACCCCATGATACCCAGACCGCAAACATCCCCTGATTTTTAATGCCTAGGGGCGATTCTGCTTTCCCTTTGTCGGTAAAATGCTTTATCGGTTCGCCGCAAGCCTCGGCCCTCCGACTTGCGGAGATCCGGGGCTTTTTGTTGCGACAAGGATAAAAATTATGGGAAATGTCGTGGTGGTCGGCGCCCAATGGGGCGATGAGGGCAAAGGCAAGCTCGTCGATTGGCTCTCGGAGCAAGCCGACACAGTCGTGCGTTTTCAAGGCGGCCATAATGCGGGCCACACGCTCGTCATCGGCAGCATGACATACAAATTATCCTTACTGCCCTCAGGCGTTGTGCGCCCCGGCAAACTGGGTGTTATCGGCAATGGCGTTGTGCTCGATCCTTATGCGCTCGTTGCAGAAATTGATCGCCTCAAAGCACAAGGCGTGATCATCACGCGCGATAATCTGCGCGTTGCCGAAAATGCCGCGCTTATTCTCTCCGTGCATCGCGAACTTGATGGCTTGCGTGAGTCAGGCCCTGCCGGAACAACTATCGGCACAACAAAGCGCGGTATCGGTCCGGCTTATGAAGATAAAGTCGGTCGTCGTGCAATCAGACTCATGGATCTTGCAGAACCTGAAACATTGCCATCACGTGTTGATCGTTTGTTGCTTCATCATAACGCGCTTCGTCGTGGTGCAGGCTTGCCTGAATTCGACGCATCCATTGTGATCAAAGAATTGACCGAGATCGCGCCGCGCGTATTGCCTTTCATGGATGTCGTATGGCGTTTGATGGATGAAGAACGCCGCGCGGGTAAGCGTATTTTGTTTGAAGGCGCACAAGGCGCGCTGCTCGATGTTGATCACGGCACTTATCCTTATGTGACGTCATCAAACACGGTCGCTGGACAAGCGGCGACGGGATCCGGCATCGGCCCCGGTTCAGTGGGATATGTTCTCGGCATCGCCAAAGCCTATACAACTCGCGTTGGTGAAGGTCCGTTTCCAACCGAATTGCATGATGAAATTGGTGAACGAATCGGTACACGCGGTCATGAATTCGGAACCGTAACAGGTCGCAAGCGTCGCTGCGGCTGGTTTGATGCCGTGCTTGTGCGTCAAACGGTTCGCACATCGGGCATCAATGGCATCGCACTTACAAAGCTCGATATTCTCGACGGCTTTGATGAGATCAAAATCTGCACCGGTTATCGTCTTGATGGCGCAGTCATTGATTATCTCCCCGCGAGCCAAGCACAGCAAGCGCGGGTCGAGCCAATCTATGAAACAATCGAAGGCTGGAGCGATGCCACCAGCGGCGCGCGGTCTTGGAAAGACTTGCCGGCACAAGCGATCAAATATGTCCGCCGCGTTGAAGAATTGATCGGTGCCCCTGTGGCACTTGTATCGACCAGTCCGGAGCGCGAGGACACGATCCTGGTGCAAAATCCCTTTGAGGCTTGACGCGGACGCATTATCCGCGTGAGGAAAGCGCAATGGTCGATTACTACGCGCTGATCTCCCCCACGATTGAGCCTCTGGCTGGAGCGTCGCCAGAAGAGCGGCAGGTCGTCTATCGCCGCCTTGTCGATATGCTTGATCAGCAATTGCGCGCTGCTGATCCACCGCGGTCCGACAAAAGCATTCTCAAAGAGCGGATTGAACTTGAATCCGCCATTCGCCGTGTCGAGCGCCATATTCTTGCACGACAAAAGCCCACACCGCCTGTCAGCGCGACACCGCAACCAACGCCCCCCGACCAAAGCACAACGCTTTTATCGCAAGGTGAAATACCAAACCAAACGCCTCTTCGAAAAGACATCACTGGCTTTTCGCATTTTGTGACTCCAAAAGAAGAAACTCCGGTTGCATCCGAGTCTGAGCCGCTCGCTTCAGAAATTGAAACGGTCTCATCATTCGAGGAAAAACCAAGCACGATTGATTATGAGTCCGATGAGGCGCTGCCTTCAACGCCTGACGAGTCATTGCATGACGAACCCTCTCTCGACGAGCAACCGAGCGAAGTCGGAACTGAAGAGATTCCCATTCCGGTAACAAGCTTACCGCCGGCGACATCTCTTGATGACGTGCCTGTTGCGCCTTTATTGCCCCGTGAATTTTTTGCGCGCCCGCTTCCGGCTGCTACGTTCGAACCTGATGATAACTCTACAGAAGAACCGAATGAGGAAGCTTTAAGTTTACCAAATACGCTCGATACACCTTTCGCTCCTGCAGATGACAAAGTGCTTCCTCCACCTGAGACAGTTGAAAGCGAGAGCGAGCCTGACGAGACGTTTCAGGAAAATGAAATCGCGCCGATTCCCGTTCCCGAACCACGCGCATTCACACCCACAACGGGGATCATTCTGGCGCAACAGAAAACTGAAGCGAGCCCTTACAAAGGCCCGCTTCTGCGCCTTATGATTCTTCTTCTTGTGTTGCTTGCCCTTATGGCTGCCGTTGCGGGCGTGGCTGAATTTCTCAATCGCAATGCTGAGAGCGAATTGTCGCAAAAGACGCCCGATCAAACCGCTGATGTTATCTCTTCGCCAACAAAATTCGTTGATCGGCTCCCAACAGAACCCGATGAGCCACAAGTCAACGGAACATCACAATCTGGCACGGCAGCAAATGATCCAGCAAATATGGGTACAAATCCGCTCATCACGCGCGCGGTCTTTATCGAAGAGCAAGCGGGCGGAATTGGTGACGCGAAAAAGACCGAAGGTCGTGTGACGTGGAAATTGGATTCGCTAACGTCAGGCACAACCGGCGCTGCCGATCTCGGCGTGCGTGCAACAATAGATCTTTCAGAAGCAGGTCTCGCAGCATCACTTCTCTTTAGAAAAAATCGCGATCTTTCATCCGCCAATGCCTATTTGATCGAAGTGAATTTTCAATCGATCGGCGATGCGCCGAATGGCAAGATCCGCGATATCAGCATTCCCGAATTACGGCCGGATGAAAAAACGCGCGGTGTTGCTTTGGCTGGTATTCCCGTGCCCGTGTCTGACAATGTCTTTTTGGTCGGGCTAAATGGACTACCGGCCGATATAAAGCGCAACATCGAACTCATCCAGAAACAGAACTGGTTCTTTATCCAGGTGCGTTTTACGACGGGCAAGCGCGCTTTGCTGTTGTTTGAAAAAGGCAAGACGGGCGATCGCGTCTTTGAAGACGCGATCCAGGCTTGGAAATAAGGCGCTTACTTAACGAACGTCAGCACCCGGAAGCGCGAGAGACGGCACACTAACATTGCGCAGTGCCATATGGTCCTGCACTGCCTTTTGAACTTTCTCAAAAGCGCGCACTTCGATCTGCCGCACACGTTCGCGTGAAACGCCAAATTCTTCTGACAACTCCTCAAGCGT
Organism: Alphaproteobacteria bacterium; assembly: GCA_037131735.1. Lineage (GTDB taxonomy): Bacteria > Pseudomonadota > Alphaproteobacteria > Rhizobiales > Beijerinckiaceae > CAIUPE01. The sequence goes on along the minus strand of JBAXQM010000033.1, from coordinate 17,899 downwards.
CACAGGATCTTCGGCCAAGCGGCGTGCTTCAAAAATCCTCCGTTCGCGATCATTGAGAACGCTCAAGGCACCCATCAAAGCCTGATGGCGGAAGCTTGCTTCTTCGTCTTCTTCGAGAATGGTTTGCTGCGAAGGCGCATCATCAACAAGCCAATCCTGCCACTCACCATCGCCCTCACCATCCGCGCGCAATGGCGTATTCAGCGACGAATCACCGCCGAGACGACGATTCATCTCGATAACTTCTCGCTCTTCAACGCCAAGCTTTGTCGCAATCGTCTTGACTTGCTCGGGACGCAAGTCTCCTTCGCCCAAAGCGGCAATCTGGCTCTTGGCTTTACGAAGATTGAAGAAGAGTTTTTTCTGGTTTGCGGTCGTGCCCATTTTCACAAGCGACCATGAGCGCAAAATATATTCTTGAATGGCAGCTTTGATCCACCACATCGCATAAGTCGCGAGACGAAAGCCTTTATCGGGCTCGAAGCGTTTGACCGCTTGCATCAAGCCAACATTGCCTTCGGAAATGACTTCGCCAATTGGCAACCCATAGCCGCGATAACCCATCGCAATTTTGGCGACGAGGCGCAGATGCGAGGTCACGAGTTTATGCGCCGCTTCGGAATCGCCATGCTCACGCCAGCTTTTGGCGAGCATAAATTCTTCTTGAGGCTGCAGCATCGGAAAGCGGCGTATCTCGGCGAGATAGCGCGACAGTCCGCCGTCAGCGGCAAGTAAGGGTAGGCTCGAAGACGCCATAACATCCTCCGTCTAAGGTCCCCATATTACGCGGCAGACCAAGTGTGGTTGCATTACGCCAACCGGATTTACACATATAGGGCAAGAAACCATGGCAAAAAGGGGGCAATAGCGACCAGTTGTTTGCGATTACGCAAGCGGTACTCCAAAGTCCGCAATCAACGCCTCAAAATCGGCTGGCAAAGGACTTTCAAACAAGAGCTCCTCACCAGAACGCGGATGGGCAAAGCCGAGTTCCCGCGCATGAAGCGCTTGGCGCGAAAAATTTTCAACGGCCGCCTTCGCCTGCGGGGCAAGAAGGCCGGATTTTGTTTTAAATCCCGTGCCATAGACGGGGTCGCCGATCAAAGGATGTCCGATATGGGCCATATGGACACGAATCTGATGCGTCCGGCCCGTCTCGAGCTGACAGGCCACAAGTGTGGCCACCGGCGCGCCATTCTCGGCCGCAAAGCGGGCTTCGACCGAGAAATGAGTAATCGCCTCACGACCTCGCCCTGGCTTCACCACGGCCATGCGGTCGCGATGGGTTGAGGAGCGATCTAGCGGCGCATCAACAGTGCCGCTCTTTCGTTCCGGTACGCCCCAGAGCAAAGCCGAATAAGTGCGGACGAGAGGACCCGTCCGGCCATGATCGGCAAATTGAGATGCAAGCCCCTGATGCGCTCGATCATTCTTAGCCACAACCAAGAGACCCGACGTGTCTTTATCGAGACGGTGGACAATGCCGGGGCGTTTGACGCCGCCGATCCCGGAGAGGCTCGCGCCACAATGTCCGAGAAGCGCGTTCACGAGAGTACCCGTCTGATGACCCGAAGCCGGGTGAACAACAAGGCCCGCAGGCTTGTCGACGACAATCAGATCCTCATCCTCATAGACAATCGCGAGCGGAATATTCTCAGCCAAGGGCTCAGCGGGCTCAGGTTCCGGCAATTGTAGTGTGATCAGCGCGCCTGCGCGGAGCTTTTGTCCGGGATCATCAATCTGCGCGCCGTCCAGCGTGACATGCCCCTCAAGGACAAGGGCTTTCAACCGCGTCCGCGACACTTCAGGAACCGATACCGCAAGAAACCGGTCAAGCCGCTCACCTTGCTGATCGTCGGCAACTGTAAAGGACCGGAGATCACTCTCCTCGCCCGAAAACGCTTCATCACTCTCATGCATGGAGCGCGGGGTAGCACGGTTCGCCCCTTAAAGGCGATCTTTTTTACACGCGGTCCTATCGAGTACTGATAAGGCCTTACCAAAGACCGCGTTACCCCTTCATCGACTTTGCCTTTGTAAACCGATAAAATCTCCGCAGATGGATGACGTGTGTTTGAGTAAGAAAATCCGCACCAACACAGAGGGCTCTTATTCGTGGCGAAGAAAGAAAAGAAAAATCACCATCACGACGCTGAGGATGGAAGCGGAAGTGCGATCATCAAGAATGATCCACACGCAAGCGCTGATGGGGTGCTGCCTTCCAAGCTTTATAATCACGAACTTGAAGCGCTCGACCTCGAGCTCATTCACATGCAGCAATGGGCCCAAAAAACAGGCGCGCGGATCGTCGTTATCTTTGAAGGTCGAGATGGTGCCGGCAAAGGCGGCGTAATCAAGCGCATCGCCGAACCCCTGAATCCACGTTTTTGTCGTATCGCCGCGCTTGGCGTGCCAACTGTAACAGAAAAAACACAATGGTATTTTCAACGCTATGTCACGCATTTGCCGGCTGCGGGCGAAGTCATCCTCTTTGATCGGTCATGGTATAATCGCGCAGGCGTCGAACATGTGATGGGCTTTTGCACAAAGTCTGAATACGAATCCTTCCTGAAAGATTGTCCGGATTTTGAAGCCTTGCTCATCCGCGCGGGCATTCATCTCGTGAAATTTTGGTTTTCCGTGAGCGAGGAAGAGCAAGAAAAGCGCTTGCAGGAACGGGCCATAAATCCGTTGAAGCAATGGAAACTCAGCCCGATGGATATCAAAGCACGCGATCTTTGGACTGATTATTCGCGCGCTAAAGACCGGATGTTCGCGGCGACTGACACGGATCTCTCGCCGTGGTATGTGGTGAATGCGGACAATAAACAAAAAGCGCGCCTGAATTGTATCCGGCATTTTCTGAGCTTGATCCCTTATAAGCGCGAGCATTTTGAGCCCCTGACTTTACCGCCACGCCACGCACCTTCCGAGCCTTATGTCCGCCCGCCTATGTCTTCCCAAAGACTGGTGCCGGATTATTACGGATAGTATTGTTCGATGCGTTGAACGGCTGTGCAAAAGCACAGAGTTCGTCGTACGTTCTCAAATGCCCCCCGCATAAATACCCATAGCGCGGTGTGTGACATAGACTTGCCATGTTCATGGCGCATCGTAGCCTTATGAAAATGATTCCGAACCGTGGGGGCGATTTAATGTCCGACGATGGGTTCGAGCCCAAACCCGCATCAACCATTCGGCGGCTTTGGCCGACCGATATGTATGCCTATCGCGCTCATCTCAAAAGGCTTGACATTGACTCGCGCCATGCCCGCTTTGGCGGCGGTGTCTCCGATACATTTATCGATGCTCACGTCGATACATCTTTGCGCATGGACACGTTACTCTTCGGCGCATTCGATCAAGATCGCTTGATTGGTGTCGGTGAATTGCGCTTACTTTTCGGCGAATGGCCAATGGCAGCGGAGGTCGCATTTTCGGTTGAACGAGACTATCAAGATCATGGGTTAGGCGATGCGTTGATGGCGCGGATCATAGCTGCGGCACGCAATCGAGGCATCATACGACTTGCTACGACATGTCTTAGCCACAATGAACGCATGCGTCATATCGCGCATAAGCATCACGCTGAGTTTGTAGACAGCAAAGGCGAAACGGAGGCTTGGCTTCCGCCCGGTGCGGCAACCGCCTCAACCATGATTGAAGAAACGCTTGGCGAAACGGGTGGCCTCTTCAACAGTCTTTCTCAATGGACGCGTATGAAATTGGCGTAAAACACCTCGCCCATAAGAGAGCTAAACGCGGCGGAGCAATTTATTCTCCGCCACAATCTTTTGATCTTAATCTGTCAGCACTTCAAAATATCAAAGCGCGGGCCTGTTTCACACCCGGCAAACGCTGGATGGCTTGCAAGACATGCGGCGGTGCAGCGCCATCGATTTGAACGAGCGCAATCGCAGAACCGCCTTCATTATCACGGCCCAAGGCAAATGTGGCGATATTGACTTGCGCATTACCGAGCAGCGAGGCGAAGCGTCCGATGAAGCCGGGCTTGTCTTCATTGGTCACATAAATCATCGAGGAGCCAAATTCCGCATCGACCTTGATGCCCTTGATGTCGACGATGCGCGGCTTGCCATCGGTAAACACCGTGCCGGCAACCGAGCGTATGAGAGAGTCTGTGACGACTTCAAGCGTAACAAGCGAGTCATAATCGCCCTCGCCTTCGCGTACCGTCTCCTCGATCACAATACCGCGCTCCTTCGCGACAACGGGTGCGGAGACGACATTCACATCTTGCAACGCGGGACGCAGAAGACCCGCAATGGTGGCCGCTGTCAGTGCTTTGATTTTGAGCGCGGCAACATCGCCTTGATAGGTGATGCGCACTTCTTTGATGCCGCTATCGGTGAGTTGGCCTGCAAAGGAGCCGAGCTTTTCGGCCAAAGCGATAAAGGGCTTTAACTTGGGCGCTTCTTCGGCCGTGATAGAGGGGAAGTTGATTGCATTCGAAATCGCGCCACGTACGAGATAGTCCGACATTTGCTCGGCCACTTGCAGCGCGACATTCTCTTGCGCCTCATTTGTTGATGCGCCGAGATGCGGTGTGCAGATCACATTCGGATGACCGAACAGAATATTCGACGTTGCCGGCTCCTCAATAAACACATCGAAGGCCGCGCCGCCAATATGGCCGGTATCAAGCAGTGCGCGCAGCGCATGCTCATCCACCAAACCGCCGCGCGCGCAATTGATGATGCGCACACCTTTTTTGGTGCGGGCGAGATTATCCGCCGAGAGAATGTTTTTCGTCTGCGCCGTCAAAGGCGTGTGCAGCGTAATGAAATCGGCACGTGCGAGGAGCTCTTCGAGCTCGACCTTCTCGACACCGAGATCTATCGCGCGTTCAGGCGAGAGAAACGGATCATAGGCGATCACACGCATTTTCAAGCCCACCGCACGATCGGCAACAATCGCACCAATATTGCCGCAGCCGATGATGCCGAGCACCTTGCCGGTGATCTCAACGCCCATGAACCGGTTCTTCTCCCATTTGCCCGCTTGCGTGGACGCATCCGCCGAAGGGATTTGTCGTGCGAGCGCGAACATCATCGCAATCGCATGTTCAGCGGTGGTGATGGAATTGCCGAAGGGCGTATTCATCACGATCACGCCTTTGGCGGTGGCGGCGGGAATATCGACATTGTCGACACCAATGCCGGCGCGACCCACAACTTTCAACCGCGTGGCATTTTCTAGAATCTTCGTTGTGACTTTAGTGGCCGAGCGAATGGCCAGACCATCATATTGATCGATGATCGCGGCGAGCTTGTCTTTGTCCTTGCCGAGATCGGGTTGAAAATCGACCTCGACGCCACGCTCTTTGAAAATGGCGAGGGCGGCGGGTGAAAGAGAGTCGGAGATCAAAACGCGAGGAGCCATTGTATCAATCCTTGAGTGTGATTTGCCCGCTTGAAAGCGCGCGATGCGCGTGAAGCGCGTTAAATTGAAATGAGAGGAAGGACGCTTGATTACGCGGCTTTGACGAGCGCGGCTTTCGCACTCTCAAAAGCCCATTCGATCCACGGCATCAACGCGGTAACATCGCGCTTTTCAACCGTTGCACCACACCAGATGCGCAAACCCGGAGGCGCATCACGATAGGAGCCGAGATCAAGACCCACACCTTCTTTCTCGAGAAGCGAGGCAACAGATTTGGCGAAAGCCGCTTGCGCATCATCTGTCAAAGCGGCAAGTGCCGGATCAACAAAATTCAAACACACGCTGGTGTTCGACCGCGTGGAAGCCTCTTGCGCGAGGAACGCAAGAAAAGGTTTAGCCGCAACAAAATCAGCCACCGCTTTCGCATTCGCATCACACCGCGCGATGAGACCTTGCAAACCACCCACCGTCTTCGCCCATTCAAGCGCGTCGATATAATCTTCGACGCAGAGCATGGACGGCGTGTTGATCGTCTCGCCTTCGAAAATCCCTTCGATCAATTTGCCGCCTGATGTGAGGCGGAAAATTTTCGGCAAGGGCCATGACGGCGTGTAGGTTTCAAGCCGCTCCACCGCGCGCGGACTCAAAATCAGCATGCCATGCGCGGCTTCACCACCGAGCACCTTCTGCCAGGAATAAGTCGTCACATCGAGTTTCGACCAATCAAGATCTTGCGCGAAGGCGGCGGAAGTCGCGTCACAAAAGGTGAGGCCTTTGCGATCCGCTTTAATCCAGTCGGCATCAGGCACACGCACGCCCGATGTGGTGCCATTCCATGTGAAGAGCACATCGTGATCGGGATTGACCGCATTCAAATCGGGCAACGCGCCATAAGGCGCCTTCATCACGCGAATGTCTTTGAGCTTTAATTGTTTGACGACGTCCGTTACCCAGCCTTCGCCAAAACTTTCCCAGGCGAGGCAATCGACAGGGCGTGCGCCGAGCATCGTCCACATCGCCATCTCGTAAGCGCCGGTGTCGGACGCGGGCACAATGCCGATGCGATAATCGGCGGGCACTTGCAGAACCTCACGCGTGAGGTCGATCGCGCGTTTGAGGCGCGTCTTGCCGAGTTTCGCACGATGCGAACGGCCGAGCGCTGCGTTTTTAAGAGCGTCAGGGGTCCAGCCGGGGCGCTTGGCGCAGGGGCCGGAAGAAAATTGCGGATTGACCGGCCGCAAGCCGGGCATTGTCTGTGTCATCGGTTTCTCCATCCTCACAGATGGGCGTCCCTCGTTGGGGAGGGATGTCCCGCTGATGGAGTTACGGGAGCTTGGCTGCGCCGTCAATCCGAAAATGTCGGATTGGGGATAAAAAGGTTCGGCTATTATTAATGTTACCGGGCGATGTTGCCGACCGAAGCCAAGCGACACCAATGAAAAAGTTGACTTTTGGTCAACTTTCTGCTTTGTTTAATAAATGAATTGACGTGACGAGGCTAAAAATGAATGTTTTAGATCGATCGCTTAAGTCAAATTCATTTCGCACTGGCTTTTTTCGTGGATTCGCCGGGGCTGGAAATGTATTTCGCACCCTAAAAATCGAGAGAAATGCACGATTTGATGGTAGCGTTGAGAATGCTTGGTTAGAGGTTGGTCGCGTTCTGCGTAATTCTTTTGACGTAGAAGGCGAGAAGCCGAATGAAAAAGCCAAGATCAAATCAAAGCGATAATCTAGGCAACATAGAAATTCCGGATCACGGAATTGAAGAGAAGCTAGAACGCGAAATTGGTTCACTCGTTCAGAGTGGTCAAAAGAAACAAATTATAAGGCGTGTTCAAAAAATAATTGCCCAAGAACACTTTTCGGGCCCTCTACCTCACCCGAAACATTTGATTGAATATGACACAATTTTTACCCGGGGCAGCAGAACGCATTCTAACTATGGCAGAAAAAGCACAAACTCATTCTGCTGAAATGGACCGCCTTATCGTCCAAGCCCAAATCGACGACCAGAAGCGCGGCATGAATTACGGCCTTTTTGCGCTATTGCTGATTTTGGCTTTGGCTACGTTTTTTGGCTATCGGGACCAGCCAATTATCGCAGGATTGTTTTTGGGTGCAGCCGCGCTTAGCTCAATTCCTGTCTTTGTAAACGGTCGTAAAAAGTAAAATTAAATCATTAATTATTACACAGCTTGTCCTTATCGCCCTTCAGCTCGATAGACCTCGTGCGGCTGTACAGAATTTACGCCGCCACGCTCGTCAGCGCGCTCACGACATCATCAACGGCTTTTTCAACCAACACACGATCGTCACCTTCCGCCATCACGCGGATGACGGGTTCGGTACCCGAGGGACGAATGACCAAACGGCCACGATCACCCAATGTGGCTTGTGTCGAAGCAATCGCTTCTACGACACGCTTGTCTTTCAACGGTTGACCGGATTTGTAGCGCACATTTTTCAAGATCTGCGGCAAAGGATCAAACAAGTGACACACTTCGCTCACCGGGCGATCAAGTTTTTTAACCATCGCCAAGACTTGCAGCGCCGCAACAAGCCCGTCACCCGTTGTCGAGAAATCAGACAGGATCATATGGCCGGATTGCTCACCACCAAGATTATATCCGTGCTCGCGCATATGTTCGAGCACATAACGATCACCCACAGCGGTACGTTGAAGTGTTAAGCCGAGTGTATCAAGATAACGCTCGAGACCGAGATTGGACATGATGGTGGCCACCACACCCGGCTTCGTGAGACGGCCATCATCTCTCCAGCTTTTTGCAATGACGGCCATTAACTGATCACCATCAACGACTTGGCCTTTTTCATCAACAATAATGACGCGGTCCGCATCGCCATCAAGCGCGATGCCAATATCAGCACGCATCTCGCGCACTTTGTTGATCACGGCATTCGGTGCCGTCGAGCCCACATCTTTGTTGATGTTAAACCCATCAGGCTCAATGCCAATGGGAAACACTTCGGCGCCCAATTCCCACAAGGTCTCTGGCGCAACCTTATAAGCGGCGCCATTGGCGCAATCGATCACAACACGCAGACCATCGAGATCAAGCGCGCGCGGCAAGGTACGCTTGGCAAATTCAATATAACGCGCATGCACGCTTTCAATGCGCTTCGCGCGACCAAGGGCGGCGGGCGCTGCCAGCTTCGACAAGATATCGCCGTCAATCAGACTTTCGATTTCGCGTTCGGTGTCATCCGATAATTTGAAACCGTCGGGGTCGAAGAGTTTAATGCCATTGTCTTCAAAAGCATTATGCGAGGCGGAGATCATTACGCCCAAATCGGCGCGCATAGACCGCGTGAGCATGGCGACAGCTGGTGTCGGCATCGGTCCCAACAACAACACATCCATACCGACGGAGGTAAAGCCCGCGACGAGCGCGGTTTCAATCATGTAACCGGAGAGCCGCGTATCTTTACCGATCACAACGCGGTTGCGATGAACACCGCGGCGAAACACAAGCCCCGCCGCCTGCCCGACCCGCAAAGCAAGATCGGGGGTGATCACCGTATTCGCTTTACCGCGAACACCATCTGTTCCGAAATATTTACGCGCCATGACAGGACCACGCTCCTTATGTGACCGCGACACCTAGAGTAACGGCGCAAAAACGCCAAGCACTTGGCTCGTCACATTTGACGACGATTTTTTACAGATCAGTTCTGAACAAAGGCTGAATGCAAAAACGCCCAGCTAAGCCGGGCGTTTGATGCTTAAGCTTTACCAACCATAGGCCTTAGGCGCTCGGCTGTGGTTCCATACCCGCATCAGGCTCTGGCCGTGGACGACCTTTACCCGCTGTGGGAACCGCAGAGGATGCTTTCGACGCACCGCCATCTCCGCTTTCACGAACAGGTGGCTTACCATCGAGAAGGTCGCGAATTTCATCGCCCGACAAAGTCTCATATTCGAGAAGACCTTGCGCGAGTGCTTCAAGATCGGCCGCGCGGTCACTCAAAATACGCTGCGCTTCTTTGTAACCCGCTTCAACAAGACGGCGAATTTCAGAGTCGATTGTTTGCGCGGTGGCTTCCGACACATTTTGAGTGCGCGCCACCGACATCCCTAAAAAGACTTCATCCTGATTTTCGCCATAAGACACGGTGCCGAGTGCAGGAGAGAAGCCCCATTTCGTCACCATCATGCGGGCAAGACGTGTCGCCTGTTCGATGTCAGACGCAGCGCCCGATGTAACTTTCTCGCGGCCAAAAATTTGCTCTTCAGCAACGCGGCCGCCCATCATGATCGCCAGACGCGAGGTCATCTGTTCAAGTGACATCGAAAGCTTATCGCGCTCCGGCAATTGCATCACCATACCCAGCGCACGACCACGCGGGATGATCGTCGCTTTATGCACTGGATCGGTTGCCGTCACATTGAAGGCACAAATCGCATGGCCTGCTTCGTGATAGGCGGTGAGCTTCTTTTCGTCTTCGGTCATGACAAGCGTGCGGCGCTCCGCACCCATCATCACCTTGTCTTTCGCGTCCTCAAATTCCTGCATCGTCACGATGCGCTTGCCACGACGGGCGGCAAGCAAGGCGGCTTCATTGACGAGATTCATCAAATCAGCACCCGAGAAGCCTGGCGTTCCACGTGCAACAACTTTGAGATCGACATCGGGTGCGAGTGGCACTTTGCGCACATGCACCTTCAGAATCTTTTCGCGGCCCTGCACATCAGGATTAGGCACAACGATCTGACGATCGAAACGACCCGGACGAAGAAGTGCGGGATCAAGCACATCGGGACGGTTCGTCGCCGCAATCAGAATGATGCCTTCATTGGCTTCAAAGCCATCCATCTCGACGAGCAATTGATTAAGCGTCTGTTCGCGCTCATCATTGCCACCGCCAAGGCCTGCGCCACGATGACGACCCACCGCATCGATTTCGTCGATGAAGATGATGCAAGGCGCATTCTTTTTGGCCTGCTCGAACATGTCGCGCACGCGGCTCGCGCCAACGCCGACAAACATTTCAACGAAGTCAGAACCCGAGATTGTGAAGAAGGGCACATTCGCTTCGCCCGCAATCGCACGCGCAAGCAATGTCTTACCGGTACCCGGAGGGCCAACAAGCAACACGCCGCGCGGAATGCGCCCGCCGAGGCGTTGGAATTTTTGTGGGTCACGAAGAAACTCGACGATCTCTTCGAGATCTTCCTTCGCTTCATCAACACCGGCAACATCAGAGAAAGTTACACGGCCATGCGCTTCGGAAAGCATTTTGGCTTTCGACTTGCCAAAGCCCATCGCTTTGCCTGATGCGCCCTGCATCTGACGCGAGAGGAAGAACCATGCAGCCATCACAACAATCAAGGGCAACCAGTTCACGAGCAAAGCGAGATACCAAGGCATGCCGTCACTTGGCGGCTTCGCTGCAAAATTTACACCCTTGGCTGAAAGACGCGACACGAGGGTCGGATCATTCGGCGCATAGGTCGAGAACAGGCGTCCATCGGACAATGTGCCCGTGATGTCATTACCTGAAATCGTTACCCCCGCGATGCGGCCTTGATCCACATCGGAAAGAAACTGGCTATAGCTCAGATCCTGCGCGCCATTGCGCGAGCCCGGGCTCTGGAACAACGTGACCAGGGCGAGAACCAACAGGAAGATGATCACCCAAAGGGCAAAGTTGCGCACATTCGGATTCATGGCGGGAGCACTGGCCTTTCTCGGACCCAGACACGCTCAGACGCGCGCGGGTTTCAGACCATCTATTTAAGCACCCGATGTGCCCTTGCCAAGGGAAAGGCGAGAACGTCTTGGTGGTTCTCTTGAAACTGTGATCCCACCCTGCCGATCTAGGGCGATAATGGCCCCGCCAAGTGACCTTTGGAGCGATTTTCCCGCCCGAAGCGCATCGCTTAAGGCGGCGTGGAGCGCTTCAAGCCGGTTAAGCTCAAGCGCCGCGCCATTCGAAACCCGCCGGATAGCCGCCCCGATCAGCCTGATTCCAATTTCGGCCGGGCGCGACAATACGCCCGGCGTGAAGCGTTCGCCTGAGGTTGAGGGTATCCGGAGCGCCCGCTCGGCGTCTTCGACCAGTGCCTCGAGGGCTTCATCGGCACGGCGCATCCGCTCGGCAAAGCGCATGAGGCGGGCCGTATCGAGACCTTCGCGGCTCAGAACATCCGCCGCCGAGCGTAAACGGGGACGCGCAAAGCGTTGATTCACATTTGAGGGATCTTCAATCGGCGACAGACCAGCGGCCGTTACGGTCGCGCGCAAACGTACACCCGATATCGCCAAGAACGGACGGAAGAGAAGATAGTCTTCATTTAAAGGCGTTTCACTCGCCATGCCCGCGAGGCCTGAAAGACCCGATCCCGCGGCGAGACGCAGCAACACGGTTTCCGCCTGATCATCCGCGTGATGCCCCGTAAGAATGGCCCGAGCGCCTAAAGTTTTTGCGTGTTCGGATAACAACCGATAACGCGCGTTACGCGCGGCTTCTTGAATGCCTTGAGCCGGCTTATCACCTTCCCAATTTAAGATCGCATGCGACAGACCAAGACTTGAGGACACGCGACCAACCATAGCCGCTTCTTCAGCCGCTTCAGCGCGCAACCCATGATCAACACTCGCCACCGAAACGCGCGGACGTACGCCATGTTTTTCTTTAGCCCATCGCGCGGTAACAACGAGTAAAGCGAGGGAGTCTGCGCCGCCTGATACCGCCAGTAAAACATGCGCTTCAGATTCAATGGGCGCTAACAACGCGCGCACTTCATCCGCACCAAGCGGTTCTGCTGAGGGAAGCGGCCGCGTCTTTTTCAACAGCCCGCCCCTTTCTGCGCTTTCTCGACACGGGCTTTCAAGGCCGCGTCTGCATCAGGATACCGTTTTGCAAATTCACCAAAGGTCGCGCAGGCTTGCGTTTTCTGTCCCATGCTCACAAGCGCATCGCCAAGTTTCGCGAATGCAAGAGGTGCTTGCTTCGTGCTGCCATAGGTTTGCGCAATCTTGAGATAAGTCTGCGCCGATTCCGGATAGCGTTTCATGCGGTAATCGCTATCGCCTGCGACCAGCATCGCATCAGGCACAAGCTTATCTTTTGGATAGGTTTGAATAAGATCACGTGCGCTTTGTGCCGCCTCATCAAAATTTCCAGCAGCGAACGCTGCCCGCGCTTCAGCTAGTGCTGATTTCGCATCGGTCGGTTTCGCCGGTTGTGCGGGTGCTTGTTTTGCATTTGCAGCCTGCGCTGCCAATGTTCCCGCCGACTGCGTTGCGGCAGCGCCAGTCTTCGACGTTGCAGCGAGGTTGAGCGGTGCCGAGGAGGAGTCAGCAGCGCCAGATTTTTGAGGCGAGGCCGGTTGCCCTTTCACATCCTGAAAACGCATCTCGACATCTTGCTCAAATTTTTTGAGCGACTCTTCGAGTCTCTTATTCGCAAATTGCAATTCTTCAACTTGACCCGACAATTGCCGGATCTGTGTTTCGAGGCGATTGATACGGACAACGTAATCGCTCTCAGAAGCTGCATCTTGGGCAAACGCCAACGATGACAGGCCCAACAACACCGTAACAACCATCGGGAAGGTGAATGTTCTCGTCATCGGAAATCAATTACTCCTCAAAACAACAACGGCGCGGGGTGAACCCGCGCCGGCGATCTCATTGTAACGACGATCTATACCGTCGCATCAATTTCGGCGCGCGATCAGTTTCCACCCGAGAGGGTTGTTACAGCGCGCCGGTTTTGTGACCAGCACGAGATATCATCACACACAGCCACAGGCTTTTCTTTACCCCAGCTCTTTGTTGAGAGACGTGAGGCAGGAACACCCTTGGCGACGAGATAATCACGTGTTGTCTGCGCGCGGCGCTGACCGAGAGCGAAGTTGTATTCGCGCGTGCCGCGCTCATCAGCATGGCCTTCGATCAAAATTTTGTAGGTGCCATATTGATTGAGCCACTGAACTTGTTTGTCGAGGGTGGCGGTAGCAGTTGATGTCAGATCAGATGAGTCGCTTTCAAAGAACACGCGATCACCGACATTTTCTTGAAAGTCCTGCGCGCTGCCCGGCGTTGCCGCGCCGCCACCGATGCTGGCGAGATCACCCGCGCCTGTTGTCGCTTTGTCATTGGCGCATGCGGCCAGGAAAAGTGCGGCACCCACCGCGACTGCGAATTTCAGCGTACGAACCGAAGCCAATCCCTCAAGCATTCTGCCTGCTCCAAAAAATAACCTGTTACAATCTCACCCGATTTAAGGCTCGGATGGTTAACAGAGGGTTCCTGAAATGGCGTCAAATAAGGCCTTTTTAAGGGCAGACCTCTGACCCGCAGACATGGTTAATCAAAGGTAAAAATTTAAGATGAACAAAAGGTTAAAAACAAAAGACCCGGAAAAACCGGGCCTTTTTCATTCTCTATAGTCACACCAAGACGGTGGTGATCTTATTCGTCTGTTTTGAGCTGCTTGAGCTTGGCAAAAACAGAATCGACGTCGATCTTTTCTTCCGTCTCCTCAGCTTCTTGAGCTGTGAAGCCTGCAAACGGTTCGAGTGTTTCCTTGGCCGTCGTAACTTCAGCCGGCAGCAATGTATGCGCGGCTTCTGGCGCCTGCACCGTCTTGTCCTTCGACGCCCGATTCACTTCGAAATCGAGATCGATTTGCGAGCAAAGACCCAATGTCACCGGATCCATCGGCTGCAACTGCGCGATATTCCAGTGGGTGCGATCTTTCACCTGCAAAATCGTTGATTTGGTTGTACCGACGAGACGCATGATCTGCGCGTCTTTCAATTCAGGATGATTGCGCACGAGCCACAAAATCGCATTCGGGCGATCATGACGACGCGACAAAGGCGTATAGCGTGGGCCTTTTGTACGTTTGCGCTCAGGAATGCGCACTGTGCTTTCCTTGAGCTTCAAACGATAATTTGAATCCGCTTCGGCTTTTGCGATTTCATCACGCGTCAATTGCTCATGCATCACGGGATCCATACCCTTGATGCCGGCGGCGACTTCGCCATCCGCAATGCCCTTCACTTCAAGCGGGTGAAGATGGCAGAAATCGGCGATCTGCTCGAAGCTGAGCGCCGTGTTGTCGACAAGCCAGACAGCCGTCGCTTTGGGCATCAATGGACCTGAAGTCATAGCACTGGGCTCCTTGCGGTCGAATTTCAGTCAACGCCACGCATAGGACCACCTGCGCTCCGACCGGTCTTTTCCGAACCGGAGCCCCGTTTGGCGATCAGCGTAGCGGGAATGACCCCCATATAGGCGGAACTTGCCTTGGGCGCAATCGGTTCCTGAGCCTCATTCTCATGAAATCAGGATGATTTTCCCGATATGAGTGCCGGATTCGAGCATTTCATGCGCCCGTGCGGCCTCTTTGAGAGGAAATGTCGCATGAATCTGGGGCCGGATTGTCCCCGCTGACAAAAGCGGCCAGACTTTCTCCTCCAAGGCGCGGGCGATCGACGCTTTCTCGGCAACGCTGCGGGGGCGCAAGGTCGAGCCGGTATGGGTCAACCGTTTGATCATCAAAGGCGTCAAATCGATGTCGACCTTCGCGCCCTTTTGATAGGCGATCTGAACAATCCGTCCGTCCCGCGCGGCGGCCGCATAATTGCGGGCGATATAATCGCCACCGACCATATCAAGGATCACATCAGCACCACGTCCAGCCGTGATTGTTTTGACTTCAGCAACAAAATCCTGCGTGCGATAATCAATAGCGTGATCAGCGCCAAGTTTGAGGCATGCTTCGCATTTGTTTGTATTTCCCGCCGTAACAATGACTTTTGCGCCAAAGGCCTTGCCGAGCATGATGGCCGTCGTGCCGATGCCCGATGAGCCGCCATGAATGAGTAATGTCTCACCGGCCTTTAAGGCCCCGCGTTCGAAAACATTCGTCCAGACTGTGAAAAATGTCTCAGGCAGTCCTGCCGCTTCGATCATCGAAAATCCGTTCGGCGCCGGCAGTGCATTGCTTTCATGGACCGTGCAATATTCGGCGTAACCACCACCGGGAACGAGCGCGCAAATCGCATCGCCGATTTTGTAGCGTTTAACGCCTGCGCCGACAGCGACGATCGTTCCCGCAATTTCAAGACCGGGAATATCCGATGCACCGGGCGGAGGCGGATAGCCGCCTTTTCTTTGCAAGACGTCAGGACGGTTCACACCCGCTGCGGCAACTTTTACGAGGACCTCGCCGTCCGCAGGCTGAGGTACCGGACGCGTCTCGGGGATTAGAGCCTCTGGGCCGCCCGGTGTGGGAAGGCCGATACAGGTCATCGTGGCAGGCACATCCGTCATGATTAACCCTCGCAGCATGAAATCTAAAATTTGACCGGAACCGATCTTGAGAAGTCATGATTTAAAGCACTATGATCCATTCCACAAACTTGCACCTAAAGGTTGGTGTTGATTGTCTTGTTAACCTTTGAGTTGAAATTCTGATAAGTGGTGATGCCATGTCCGATCCTTTTTTTGAAGAAACACGGAAGAAAAAGAAAACGGCACACGACATGGGCGAAGATTTAAGCGCCATCTCGATCGATGAACTAGACGACCGTATCCTCCTTTTAAAAAGCGAAATTCAAAGGCTTGAGGAGGAAAAAACAAAGAAATCAGCCGTAAAATCCGCCGCTGATACGTTGTTCAAAACGCGTTAGTTCAGGCGGCGTTAACCGTAAACATAATCCTAACGCGCAAACTAAGATTTTCTGATCTATAGTTATAAATGAACGTTACCCGGTTGGGGTGACGTAAGTAGTTTGTGCGTATTTAAAGCGGGATCATCCAATGGCGGATGTACAACCACTTCACCGATTTCAGCCCGCCGGGGCGATCGCCTTCGGACGTGATTTCATGTCTTCGGATGCGTTCCGCTCGCTCTTTCGTGAAGGAATGGCGTTGGTTGAAGAAGCGGCCGCCTATCTCGATGGACCCGGCCGCGATGAAGCCCGTCGCCTGCCACGGCTCTCTGCTCTTGCTTATGCTGATGAAAGCATGCGCTTGACGACACGCATGATGCAGATCGCATCTTGGTTGCTTGTACGCCGCGCGGTTGCTGAAGGTGAAATGTCGAAAGATAAAGCGTCATTGCAGATGGCGCGCATTCGTCTCGTGAAAAACGAACATGCAACACATGGATCAGATACGACAGTATTGCCGCGTCGTCTGATTGATCTCATCAATCAATCCATTCGCCTGCAAGATCGCGTGTTACATGCCGAGATGATTTTGAAAAACAATCCGGAAGAGGCACCGACGCCCTCGGGCCGTAACGCTGTGGCGCTTCAGCATCTTCTGATTAAATCAGCGTTCTCGCGCGACACAACGCACCACTAAGTTTATCGCTCTTTTGAGTTGGTGATCACCTCAACAAAAAGCCCCGGTCTGTGCCGGGGCTTTGTTATTTCTATAAGGTCGGAAAGACGACTTACTTCTTGCCGCCGATGCCGAGGCCTTCGAAGCGCTTATTGAAGCGCGAGACACGACCGCCACGATCCAACATCGTGGTCGAGCCGCCTGTCCAGGCCGGATGAGAATTCGGATCAATATCGAGCTGCATCGTATCGCCCGCCTTGCCCCAGGTGGAGCGGGTCTCGAAGCTCGAACCATCGGTCATGACGACCTTGATCGTGTGATAATCGGGGTGAATCTCGGCCTTCATCGTCAAAATCCTTCCAAAAAGCGTCTTCCGGAGGGTGTGCGCAAAAGAGTTTAGGCACTCTCCGCCCGGGTCTAAATTCGCGGAAGCCGTGCGTATAGCGGATGACATTCCGCGACACAAGTCGGGGTCTGGACAAGATCGACATTCGGCGCGAAGAAGCGGCTATGACCGCTCCTCTCTCCCCCGATTCCGCCTCTGGCACCCGTCAAAAGACCTCGCTCAAGGCGCTCCTGCCCCTCCTGCCCTATGCGCTTCAATATCGCGGCCGCATTTTAGCGGCCCTTATAGCGCTGATCCTGGCCTCGGGGTCGACCTTGGCCATTCCGCTCGCCGTGCGCCGGATGATCGATTACGGCTTCTCGGCCGAGGGTGCCGATCTGATCGACAAATATTTCGCGATGATGATCGTGGTGGTGACCATTTTGGCCGCGGCTTCAGCCTCTCGCTATTATCTAGTGATGACGCTGGGCGAACGCGTGGTGGCCGATATCCGCACCGCTGTATTTGATCACCTCACGCGGCTTGATGCGGGCTTTTACGACACAGTGAAATCCGGTGAGATTGTCTCGCGCCTTTCCGCTGACACGACGCAGCTCAAAAGCGCCTTCGGGGCGAGTGCCTCGGTAGCGTTGCGCAATCTTGTGCTCTTTATCGGCGCGGGCGGGATGATGGTTTATACAAGCCCGCGTTTATCCGGCCTCGTCGCTCTTGCGATTCCGATTATTGTTTTGCCGCTAGTCGCTTCGGGCCGCAGCGTGAGACAACGTTCTCGCCTTGCGCAAGATCGTCTCGCAGATGCATCAGCCTATGCCACAGAAGC
>JBAXQM010000032.1:0-23693 GCA_037131735.1 Alphaproteobacteria bacterium | reverse complement strand
CGGCCACGGGAGACGGCCGCAATGAGCGCGCTCCAAAATCGTGGCGCGATCCGTGTCATCGGCCTTGGCCCCGGCCCTGCCGCTTGGGTTACGCCCGATGCCGAGGCCGCTCTTACAGACGCAAACGATCTCATCGGCTATATTCCCTATGTCGATCGCATTCCGCATCGCGATGGCCTGACGCGGCACGCGACCGATAACCGTGTCGAACTCGACCGCGCGCGCCATGCGCTTGATCTCGCCCATCAGGGAAAAATCGTCGCCATTGTGTCGGGCGGCGATCCAGGCGTGTTCGCCATGGCTGCGGCTTTATTCGAGGCGCTCGACAAAGGCACGGATGCGGATCGCGCCGTTCCCGTCAGCGTTCATCCCGGCATCAGCGCGATGCAAGCGGCGGCCGCACGGCTCGGAGCACCTTTGGGTCATGACTTCTGCGCCATCTCTCTGTCCGACAATTTGAAGCCATGGGACGTGATCGCGCGGCGCTTGAAGGCGGCGGCCGAGGGCGATTTCGTGATCGCCTTTTATAACCCCGCCTCGAAGGCACGGCCGCAATCCATCTTCGACGCCTTTGCGCTTTTGAAATCGCTCAAAGCCGGATCGACTCCCGTGGCCTTTGCCCGCGCGGTCGGCCGACCGGATGAAAAAATCGTGCTGACCACTTTGGCCGAAGCCGACCCCGCCACCGCCGACATGGCGACTTTGGTGATGATCGGCTCGAGTGAAACCCGTTTCATCGATAAACCCGACGGCGGACGCTGGCTCTATACGCCCCGCTCCTATGGAGCGCGTCCATGATCCCCAATAAAGGCGAGCGCCTCTTCAAGATTATAAGTCACGCGGCTTTCGGGCAAAGCGGGGCGCTCGACCATGATCACCGGAATGCGCAAGGCGCGCGCCGCCGCGAGCTTGGCATCCGTTTGCGCGCCGCCGCTGTTTTTGGTGACCAGCACATCAATGCGCTCAGCGCGCATCAAAGCGATCTCGTCGTCAACAGAAAACGGGCCACGCGCGAGAACGAGTGTGGTGTTGCGCGGCATTTCATGCACCGCTGGCTGATCAATGCTGCGCACGAGATAGACATGCGCGTCGGCACGCCGGAAAGCGCTAAGAGACAAACGGCCCACAGTCAAAAACACACGCCTCGGACTCGTACCCAACGCATCAACCGCCGCGTCAATGTTGCTGACGCTCTGCCAGTGATCACCTTCTTCGGCGCGCCATTCCGGACGCGTGAAGATGAGACGCGGGATGTGAAGCGTCGTGCAGGCTTCTGCCGCATGACGCGTCATCTGCGCGGCGAATGGATGCGTCGCATCGATCACGCCGGTGATCGCCTCGCTTTTGAGATAGGCGATCAACCCCTCAATACCACCAAAGCCGCCAATGCGATGCGCGATGGGTGGACGGGTTGGCGCTTCGGTGCGACCGGCAAGCGAGAGAATCGCGTCAAGATCCGGGCGATCAACCAAAGCGCGCGCTATTGCGCTTGCCTCCGTCGTACCGCCCAAAATCAAAACACGCTGATGCGTCACGTCTTCACATGTCCCCACTCGGAGTCGCCGCAATGACGACACCGTGGCTCACCCTTATCGGCATTGGCGAAGACGGTCGAGACGGTTTGTCGGTTGCTGCACAACGTCTAATCGATACCGCGCGGTTTGTGATGGGTGGCGCGCGTCATCTGGCACTGATCGGTACCATCAAAGCCGAGACGAAAGCCTGGCCGCACCCCTTCGAAGACGGCATCAAAGACATCGTTACGCGGCGCGGTCAGCCAACCCTCATTCTCGCTTCGGGCGATCCGTTCCTTTATGGCGTCGGCGCGACGCTCTCGCATCATATTCCGGCGGACGAGATGCTTGTGCTTCCCGCACCCTCCGCCTTCAGTCTGATGGCGTCGCGTCTCGGTTGGTCGATGCAAGACTGTGCGCAGGTGACTTTGCATGGACGTCCGCTCGAAAAAATCATTCCGCATCTGCAGCCGCAAGCGCGTGTCCTTGCTTTGTCATGGGATGGCGATACACCTTTGAAACTCGCAACACTTCTTGTTGAACGCGGCATGGGTGACAGCGTGATCCATATCGGTGAAGCCTTGGGTGGACCGCGCGAAGCATATCATCGCGTCATCGCGCAAGACTTGCATGCAACGCCGAAACAGTTTGATCCGTTGAACATAATCGGTCTTGAAGTCGTCACAAGTCATGGCGCGCGCATTGTTTCGCTTGCCGCTGGGCTCGATGAGTCATGGTTTGAACATGACAATCAAATCACCAAGCGCGAAATTCGCGCGATTACTCTCTCCTCTCTGCAGCCGCATCAAGGCGCATTGCTCTGGGATATTGGCGCGGGCTCAGGATCGATTTCAATCGAATGGATGCTATGCCATCCGTCCAATCGCGCCATTGCGATTGAAGTGAGACCGGATCGCGCGCACCGCATCACACGCAATGCACTCGCTTTCGGTTTTCCAGATTTGCGTGTGATTGAGGATGAAGCACCCGATGCACTCAAGGATCTCCCGCAACCCGATGCGGTTTTTATTGGTGGTGGCGGAACAGACCCGCGTGTGATTGATCACGCGCTAGCGGCTCTGAAAATTGGTGGCCGTCTCGTTGTCAATGCAGTGACGATTGAAACCCAAGTCGATCTGATGAAGCGCCATGTCGCTCACGGTGGCGCGCTGATCAAAATCGATATTGCGCGCGCTGATCCCGTTGGCCCCTATCATGGGTGGCGTGCATCCATGCCGGTCATTCAGTGGACCTTCGTCAAGGAGTCCGCGTCATGATGGCCATCGGTATCGGTTGCAAATCGGGAACGAAAGCGGACGCAATCATCGCGCTTGTCGAAACCGCTTTGGCGCGCGTGGAACAGGATACGATTGCGGGACTCTTTACGATTGCCGAAAAAGCGCATGAAACAGGCCTTCATGAAGCGGCCGCACGATTGTCTTTGCCTTTGATGTTTTTGCCTGAAACATCCGTGAAACAAGTCGCATGCAAAGCCGAGACGCGCTCCGAGCGCGTGGTTCACCTTTTCGGTGTTCCTTCCGTTGCTGAAACCGCAGCCCTTGCTGGCGCAGGCGATGGCGCAACGCTTATCCTGCCACGCATCAGCGAAGGCGGAGTCACCTGCGCGATTGCACAATCATCGGAGCGTAAACGATGACAGTGCATTTTATTGGTGCGGGTCCGGGCGCACCCGATCTCATCACATTGCGCGGCCGTGATCTCATCGCGCGCTGTCCTGTGTGTCTTTATGCCGGCTCGCTCGTGCCGCAAGAAATTCTCGCGCATTGCCCGAAAGGTGCGCGCATCATCAATACAGCCGCACTCTCGCTTGAAGACATCGGCGCGGAATTCAAACGCGCACATGACGAAGGCCATGATACCGCGCGGCTGCATTCCGGTGATCTCTCCGTCTGGAGCGCGATGGGGGAGCAATTGCGCTTGCTCGACACGCTCGGCATTGATTACACCATCACGCCGGGTGTGCCGAGCTTCGCTGCGGCTGCCGCGTCCTTAGGCGTTGAACTCACGCGACCTGAGATTGTGCAATCGATTGTGCTCACCCGCACACCGGGCCGCGCCTCATCCATGCCGGAACGCGAAACGCTTGATGCTTTTGCAAAGACGGGCGCGGTGCTCGCAATCCATCTTTCCATTCACACGCTTGACTCAGTCATCGAAACACTCGTGCCGCATTATGGAAGCGATTGTCCGGTCGCGATTGTTTATCGTGCGAGCTGGCCGGATGAACAAATCATACGCGGCACACTAGCAAGCATCACGGAACAGTTTTCCGAAACACCCGTCGAACGCACCGCTTTGATTTTGGTGGGCCGTTCGCTGGGGGCCGGCGCGTTTAAAAACAGTGCGCTTTATGATGCGGCGTATCAAAGGCGGTTCCGTACGCCCGGTTGGCGAGGCGCCGAGTCATGAGCGCAATTGCTTTACACACTTCGTGGCGTGGTGCGCGCGACAACCTGTCCGGCGCGATCAACAATCACGACATCGAGCAGACTGCCCGAACCGGCGAGCGCTTTCGCCGCTGTCTTCCACGCATCCGCGGCAATCAGCGCGCCGATATCAATGCCGCGCGCGGTGCAATTGGTGAGCACTTCATTCGCCGTATTCGCGGTGCGTACGCTCTCGACAAAAGAGATATCACCACCCGCTTCATGCACGCGATCGGCAAGCCAGTTCAAATCCACCTCACCGCGCCGCGAATGCAAATCAAGCAGGCCTTGACCGAGCTTCGTCATTTTCGCGAAGCCTCCCCCCACTGTAATATACGGTACGGGATGGGTTTTAAGATATTTCAACATGCCGCCCGCGAAATCGCCCATATCGATGAGTGCGACATCGGGCAGCGTGTGAAATTTTTGAATCGCCTTTTCGGATGTATGACCGGTGGCACCCGCGACATGCGTAATGCCTTCCGCGCGCGCAACATCAATGCCGCGATGGATCGACGCAATCCACGCCGCACAGGAAAAGGGAATAACGACTCCGGTCGTTCCCAAAATCGACAACCCACCGACAATACCCAAACGCGGATTGAGTGTTTGCAACGCAAGCGATTCACCATTTGGAATCGCGATTTCAAGTTCAACATCGCGTGGACCGGAGAGATCACGCGCGGCTTCATCAATTGCGATGCGC
Source organism: Alphaproteobacteria bacterium (assembly GCA_037131735.1). Classification (GTDB taxonomy): domain Bacteria; phylum Pseudomonadota; class Alphaproteobacteria; order Rhizobiales; family Beijerinckiaceae; genus CAIUPE01. The sequence continues at coordinate 19,026 of JBAXQM010000032.1, read as the reverse complement.
ATCATCTCGCGCGGCACCGGATTGATTGCAGGTTCACCGGGCGGAATGACAAGGCCGGGCTTCGTCACCATGCCGACGCCCTGCCCCGCTTTAAACGTGACACCACTTCCTTGAGCACCACGTCTTACGGTCGCGATGATCAACGCGCCATGTGTGACATCCGGATCATCGCCCGCATCTTTGATCACGCTAGCGCGCGCGAAACCGTCACCTTGTTCACTCTGCGCAATCGCAAAGACGGGTCGCGAGCCATTCGGCAAGAGCACATCAACGCTTGCGGGTGCATCGCCCGTGATGAGCGCGGTATAGGCCGCGCGCACGGCAGCGGTCGCGCAGGTGCCCGTTGTCCAACCGCGCCGCAAGGCGGGCGCCTTCGTGATTTCGGAATCGTCTTCACTCATCGCCTCGGTTCCTACCGGATGATTGACCTCAAACGCAAATCGGGAGGTCAATCATGATGGCACCCGGTCTCGTCATTGCCGCGCCGCGCTCGTCTTCCGGCAAGACGACGATCACACTCGGACTCTTGCGCGCGTTTAAACGCAAGGGCCTTGCGGTGAGAGGGTTGAAATGCGGCCCCGATTACATTGACCCCGCTTTTCATGCCGCCGCCTGCGGTCAACCAAGCCTCAATCTCGATGCCTGGGCGATGAGCCCTGAGCTGATGGCCTCGCTTGCAACAGACACCGCACAAAATGCCGAACTCACTTTGTGCGAAGGCTTGATGGGCCTCTTTGACGGTGTGCCCGCCGAGAGCGGACGCAGCGGTTCGAGTGCAGATGTTGCCGCTGCCACAGGCTGGCCTGTCTTGTTGGTGATTGATGTCAGCGGCCAATCCCAATCCGCAGGTGCGGTTGCGCTCGGTTGCGCGACATTCGACCCGCGCATTAAAATTGCCGGTGTGATCCTCAACAAAGTCGGCAGCGATCGCCATCGCCATCTCGTCGGACTTGCGATGGAGAAAGCGGGTCTCAAAGTATTGGGCAGCGTGCCGCGCGATTCAAATGCAACAATCCCCGAGCGCCATCTCGGTCTGGTGCAGGCGGAAGAAACCGCAGCGCTTGATCACATTCTCGATCACATGGCCGATCTTGTCGAAGCGCATATTGATCTTGATGCGGTGCGCGCGGCTGCAAAAACGCCAAGCATGACGTCACACACAGCACTGCAAGCGCTCAAACCGCCGGGCCAACGCATTGCGCTTGCACGCGATGCGGCCTTCTCGTTCATCTATCCGCATCATCTCGCGGCATGGCGCAAAGCGGGCGCTGAAATCATCCCCTTCTCGCCTTTGAACAATGAAGCGCCTGATCAGAGCTGTGATGTCTGCTGGCTGCCCGGCGGCTATCCCGAACTTCATGCCAGCACGCTGTCGAATGGCGAAAATTTCATAAACGGACTTCGGCATTTTGCTGCAACAAAACCCGTTCACGGCGAATGCGGTGGCTATATGGTGCTGGGTCAGACGATGACCGATGCGGACGGCCACGATTGGCCGATGGCTGATCTTTTGAGTGTGAGCACCAGTTTCGCCAAACGCAAAATGACTCTCGGCTATCGCGATGCGACGTTGTTATCCGATACACCCTTAGGCCAAAAAGGCGCGCAACTGCGCGGCCATGAATTTCATTACGCGACCATTCTCGACAGGGGATCAGACGAACCCTTTGCCACTGTGATTGATGCCTATGGCTCGACACCTGCGCCGTCCGGTAGTCGTCGCGGTCACGTCACGGGCAGTTTTTTCCACGCCATTTCTGATACTTCACAGCGATAGAGATTTTTGATGATCAACGCGACAACGTCCTCCACCGATGCCCCGCTTAAACCGCGCATCATCGCGTTGTTTTCAGGCTTGCTGATCGCCAATCTTCTCGTTTGGCTGTGGGCGCTCATCACCTTTCATGACATGCCCGTTCTGCTCGGCACCTGCGCGCTGGCTTATGTTTTGGGGCTTCGTCATGCGGTTGATCCCGATCACATCGCAGCCATCGACAATGTCACTCGTAAATTGATGCAGGAAGGCAAAAAACCCCTCACCGCAGGCCTCTTCTTTGCCCTTGGTCATTCGACTTTGATTTGCGTTGCCGTGTGGTTGATCGCCCTCACTGCACGGTCATTCGATGATGCGTCATTCGCTGAATGGCGTGATTATGGCGGATTATTTTCAACGCTATTTTCCGCAAGTTTTCTCTTCATCATCGCCCTCTTCAATTTCGGCGTCTTCATCAATGTCGTGAAAACCGCCCGCCTTATCCGCGCCGGAAAAGATTGGTCAGAAGAAGAACTCAATCGCGCGCTCAACGGGCGCGGATTTATTTCGCGCCTGATGCGTCCCTTATTCCGCCTCATCTCGCGCGGCTGGCATATGTTTCCTTTGGGCTTTCTGTTCGGTCTCGGATTTGACACCGCCACCGAGATTAGCCTCTTTGGAATCGCCGCCGCTGAAGCCGCAGGCGGATGCTGTACGCTGATCTCGGTTATGATTTTCCCTGCGCTCTTCACGGCCGGTATGGCGCTGGTCGATACACTCGATGGCGTGTTGATGGTGGGCGCCTATCAATGGGCCTATCTCAATCCACGTCGCAAAATTGTTTACAATCTCATCATCACCGGACTGTCGGTTGTCGTCGCACTCGGCATCGGTCTCATCGAAGTCTTGGGACTCATTCATGAGAAACTTGATCTCACCGGAACCTTCTGGGATCAGGTCGGCCTTGTTTGGGATCATTTTGGTGATCTCGGTTTTGTGATCGTCGGTATTTTTGCACTGGCCTGGGGCGCGTCGTGGTTTTATTCGCGTCCTGCCCGCGCCTTGCGCGCGCGCGCGGAATAGACAAGCGCATGGTCATCAAACAGCTCGCTTATCTTGTGGCTCTTGCGCGTGAACGCCATTTCGCGCGCGCGGCAAAAGCGTGCAACATCTCGCAACCCACGCTCTCGGGTGCGATCAAAACCTTGGAAGATGAATTGGGCGTGCCGCTTGTGGAACGCGGCCATCGCTTCACCGGTCTCACCGCCGAAGGCGCGATGATTGTTGAACACGCCAAACGGATTCTTGGCGAAATCGATATGATGGGCCAATCGATCTCGGATGTGCGCAAAGGGTTGAAAGGCCGCTTGCGTTTGGGCGCTATTCCCACCGCCCTCCCGCTTGTCGCGCAAATCACAGGTCCGTTTTCGGAACGCTATCCCGCCGTCACGCTCACAGTTCTCTCGATGACATCGAATGCGATTCAATCGGCCATTGATAATTTCGACATTGATGTCGGCTTGACCTATCTCGACAATGAACCGCTTGAGCGCGTGATTTCAAAACCGCTTTATTCTGAAACCTATGTGCTTCTTACACGCACCGACAGCGCGCTCGCCGCGCGTGACGAAATCGGCTGGCGCGAAGCCGCAGCACTCAATCTCTGTCTCCTGACGCCGGACATGCAGAACCGCCGCATCATCGACGGGATCTTTCGCTCAGTCGGCAAGGCACCGGTGCCGGTGATGGAAACAAATTCGATTTTCAATCTCTGCACCCATGCGGCGGTGCCGGGCTGGATGTCGATTGTACCCTCGCAACTGGCGCGCTTTTTCGGCATTCCCGCCGGGCTGAAGTCGCTGCGCCTCGTCGAGCCCGCGGCCTCCCGCTCCGTCGGCCTCATCATTGCCGACCGGCAGCCGCAATCCCCCCTCGCCCAAAGCCTGATCGCCATCGCCGAACCGATCGCCGACGAGGCCTAATTAAGATATTAATCGGATTTTCCGATCAAATAATCCATAAAAACGATTTGATTACCGATGAACCCTGCGCGATGATGTCGCGTTAACAAGGCAGAATTGCCGATTTGCGGGGGACATCGTGACGCAACGGGCGGAATGGAACGAGGCGGAAGCCTCGGGAATCATCAGTGAATTGAAGCATTTAGAGGGCGCGACCCTGCCGATCCTGCACGCGTTGCAGGAGAATTTCGGCTATGTCGACCGCCGCGTTGCCCCCATGATTGCCGACGCGCTCAACATGTCGAAGGCCGAAATTTACGGCGCGATCACCTTTTATCACGACTTCCGCGAGGCCCCTGCCGGCAAGCGTGTGGTGAAACTCTGCCGCGCCGAAGCCTGTCAGGCCATGGGTTGCGAGGAGCTCGTGCATCATCTCGAAACCGAGCAAGGCATCACAGTCGATAGCACATCGCCCTCGGGCCATCTGACAGTCGAAACCGTCTATTGCCTCGGCAATTGCGCGCTTGGCCCTGCGGCGCTGATCGACGGCGCACTTGTCGGCCGCGTGGATAAAGAGCTGCTTGATGCGGTGTGCGCCGAGCGCCCGCATGAGCGGATGGAGGGGTGATCAAATGAGCACATCCTCAATCAAAATATATATTCCGCGTGATGCCGCTGCGCTTTCTGTTGGCGCGGAGCGCGTTGTCAAGGCGATGCATGACGAAGCGAAAAAGCGCGGCGTCACGATCGAGATCATCCGCAATGGGTCGCGCGGTATGCTTTGGCTCGAGCCGCTTGTGGAAGTGGCAACCGAAAAAGGCCGCGTGGCTTATGGCCCCGTAACACCCAAAGATGTTGCGTCCCTCTTTGATGCGAAATTTTACGAAGGCGGCGCGCATGCGCTTGGCCATGGTTTGACGGAAGAGATTCCGTTTTTCAAAAATCAGGAACGTCTCACCTTTCAACGCGTCGGCGTGATCGATCCGCTCTCGCTTGATGATTATATTGCGCATGGCGGCTTTGCAGGCTTGAAAAAAGCACTCGCAATGACGGGTGCGGATATTGTGCAAACCGTTGCCGATTCAGGGTTGCGCGGTCGCGGTGGCGCGGGCTTTCCGACCGGCATCAAATGGAAGACCGTTCTCAACACGCATGCGGAGCAGAAATACATCGTCTGCAATGCGGATGAAGGCGATAGTGGCACATTTGCTGATCGCATGTTGATGGAAGGCGATCCCTTCACATTGATCGAAGGCATGATCATCGCCGGTGTCGCCGTCGGCGCAACCAAAGGCTATGTCTATCTCCGTTCGGAATATCCGAACGCACACATGATTTTCCGTGAGGCAATTCAGATTGCCAAGAAAGCCGGATGGCTCGGTAAATCGGTGAATGGTTCGGGCAAGGCTTTCGATCTCGAAGTGCGGCTTGGTGCCGGCGCTTATATTTGCGGTGAAGAAACATCATTGCTTGAGAGTCTCGAAGGCAAGCGCGCGATTGTGCGCGCAAAGCCGCCACTGCCGGCCATTCAAGGTCTCTTCGGCAAGCCGACCATTATCAACAATGTGATGTCGCTGGCCACCGTGCCATGGATCATGGCGCATGGAGCGAAGGCCTACGCCGATTACGGCATGGGCCGTTCGCGCGGCACACTGCCGATTCAGCTTGCCGGCAATGTGAAACGCGGTGGTCTTATCGAGAAGGCCTTCGGCGTCACGTTGAAAGACGTGATCGAAACCTATGGCGGTGGCACGGCCTCAGGCCGTCCGTTCCGCGCGGTGCAAGTCGGCGGTCCGCTTGGTGCGTATTTCCCCTCCTCGCTTCTCGACACGCCATTGGATTACGAAGCCTTCGCGGCGAAGAAAGGCATGCTCGGCCATGGCGGTATCGTCGTGTTCGATGATCGCGTTGATCTTGCCAAACAAGCGCGCTTTGCGTTCGAGTTTTGTGCCAAGGAATCCTGTGGCAAATGCACACCATGCCGGATCGGCGCGGTGCGCGGCAAAGAAACCATGGATCAGGTCATTGCGGGTGAAACCGCAAAACTCGATCTCGTCAAAGATCTCTGCACCTTGATGACGGACGCATCGCTTTGCGCGATGGGCGGATTGACACCCATCCCCGTGATCTCTGCGCTTGATCATTTCCCTGAAGATTTCAAGACCGCACCGCGGCTTGCGGCCGAGTGAAGGAATAGCGACCATGACGCTCATCAAAGAACTCGATTACGGCACCCCCATTCGTTTGAATGAAGACACCGTAACGCTCACCATTGACGGTATCTCTGTCACCGTGCCTCAAGGCACATCGGTGATGGCCGCGGCCATGAAAATGGGAACGCAGATTCCGAAACTCTGCGCCACCGACATGCTCGAGCCCTTCGGCTCGTGCCGCATGTGTCTCGTTGAAATCGAAGGCCGTCGCGGCACACCGGCCTCCTGCACCACTCCGGCCGAAAACGGCATGGTCGTGCACACACAAAGCGACAAGCTCCATTCCCTCCGCAAGGGCGTGATGGAACTCTACATCTCCGACCATCCGCTTGATTGCCTCACCTGCTCGGCGAATGGTGATTGCGAATTGCAGGATATGGCCGGCGTCGTCGGCCTGCGCGAAGTGCGTTACGAAGACGGCATCAATCATTTCGACAAACATTCGCCACTCGCTTTGTTGAAAGACGAAACAAACCCCTATTTCACCTATGATCCGGCGAAATGCATTGTCTGCAATCGCTGCGTCCGTGCCTGCGAAGAAGTGCAAGGCACCTTCGCGCTCACCATCGAAGGTCGTGGCTTTGACAGCCGCGTCTCGGCTGGCGGCACAAGTTTCCTCGGCTCAGATTGCGTGTCATGCGGCGCCTGTGTGCAGGCCTGCCCGACCGCGACTTTGATGGAAAATACAGTCATCGCTAAAGGTCAGCCGGAACATTCGAAAGTGACGACCTGCGCCTATTGCGGCGTCGGCTGCTCGTTCAAGGCTGAAATGCAGGGCGACCAAGTTGTCCGCATGGTTCCCTATAAGGACGGCAAAGCGAATGAAGGCCATTCCTGTGTGAAGGGTCGCTTTGCATGGGGTTATGCCCAGCATGAAGACCGTATCACCAAGCCGATGATCCGCGCCAAGATCACCGATGAATGGCGCGAAGTCTCGTGGGAAGAAGCGATCAATCACGCCGCGAGCGAGTTCAAGCGCATTCAAGCCAAATACGGTAAAGAGTCGATTGGCGCGATCACTTCGTCACGCTGCACGAATGAAGAAGTGTTTCTCGTGCAAAAACTCGTGCGCGCAGGCTTTGGCAACAACAATGTCGATACCTGCGCCCGCGTCTGCCATTCGCCCACAGGCTATGGCCTCTCGAAAACATTCGGCACATCAGCCGGCACGCAGGATTTCAAATCGGTTGCCAAGGCCGATGTTGTCCTCGTCATCGGCGCAAACCCGACAGACGGCCATCCGGTTTTTGCGTCGCGCTTGAAAAAGCGTTTGCGCGCGGGTGCGAAGCTCATCGTTGCCGATCCGCGCCGCATTGATCTCGTGAAATCGCCGCATATCAAAGCGGAACATCACCTCCCGCTTCTGCCGGGCACCAATGTCGCCGTGATGAATGCGCTCTCACATGTCATCGTCACCGAAGGTCTTGTTGACGAAGCCTTTGTGCGCGAGCGGTGCGAACTTGCTGACTTCGAAGTCTGGGCGCGCTTCATCGCCGAGGAACGCAATTCACCGGAAGCGACCGAACAATTCACGGGTGTTCCAACTGGTGAAATTCGTGCCGCCGCACGGCTCTTCTCGAAAGCGAAAAACGCTGCCATCTATTACGGCCTCGGCGTAACCGAACATAGCCAAGGCTCGACGATGGTCATGGCGATGGCGAACCTCGCTATGGTCACCGGCAATATCGGCCGCGATGGTGTGGGCGTTAATCCGTTGCGTGGCCAGAACAATGTGCAAGGCTCATGCGATATGGGCTCTTTCCCGCACGAGTTCTCGGGATATCGCCATGTTAGTGATGATGCGACACGCCAAATGTTTGAAAGCTTCTGGGGTGTTGAACTCTCAAACGAACAAGGCTTCCGCATTCCGAACATGCTCGATGAAGCCGTGGGCGGCAATTTCAAAGGCCTCTATGTGCAAGGTGAAGACATTGCGCAGTCGGATCCGAACACGCAGCATGTCACCGCCGGTCTTGCCGCGATGGAATGCGTTGTCATTCAGGATCTCTTCCTCTGTGAAACTGCTAAATACGCACATGTGTTTTTGCCGGGCTCGAGCTTCCTTGAGAAGGATGGCACCTTCACCAATGCCGAACGCCGTATCAATCGCGTGCGTCAGGTCATGAAGCCGAAATCCGGCAAGGACGAATGGCAAATCACCATCGATCTTGCCAATGCGCTTGGCTATCCGATGAAATATGCGCATCCGTCCGAGATCATGGACGAGATCGCAAAGCTCACGCCGACGTTCAAGAATGTGTCTTATGCCAAGCTCGACGAGATGGGCTCGATCCAGTGGCCCTGCAATGATGCCGCTCCGAACGGCACGCCGATCATGCATATCGATCGCTTCGTGCGCGGCAAGGGCAAATTCATGCTCACCGATTATGTGCCGACGGAAGAACGCACGGGTCCACGCTTCCCGCTGCTTCTCACGACGGGCCGTATTCTCTCACAATATAATGTCGGCGCGCAGACGCGCCGCACATCGAACAATGTCTGGCACAATGAAGACGTGCTTGAGATCCATCCGTTTGATGCCGAACAACGTGGTATCAACACGGGTGATCTCGTGATGCTCGCAAGCCGCGCGGGTGATATTGCCGTGCGCGCGGAAGTGAGCGAGCGCATGCAGCCGGGTGTTGTGTATACAACCTTCCATCACGCCAAGACGGGCGCGAATGTGATCACGACCGACAATTCCGATTGGGCGACGAACTGCCCCGAATATAAGGTGACAGCGGTCGAAGTGCGCCGCACCAATCATTATTCGGAATGGCAAGAGCGCAACAATCGCGAAGAGATCGAGATGAAGCGCATCGCCACTGTCATGGCCGCGGAATAGGATTCATCGGTCATGACTCCCGGCGCGCGTGAGGTCTTTGCTTCAACGCTCTCCTTTGCTTCGCATGAGGTGAAGGAAACACGACGCGCGCTCGCAGTCGAAATGCCACTCGAGCTCGTTTTCGGCACTATTCCCTATGCGGTGATGATGGTGACGCCGGATGATCTCGAAGATTTCGTTACAGGCTTTACACTCACTGAAGGCGTAATCGAACGCGCGAGTGAAATTCGCTCCACCGTGATCGAGACACACCCGAAGGGTTTACGCGCGCTCATTGATCTCGTGCCGGAAAAACTCTCCGCGCATCTTGCCCGCAAACGCGCGATGACAGGCCGCACGGGCTGCGGCGTGTGCGGCATTGAGGATCTTGATGCACTGCCCCACACAGAGCGCGCTGTGTCACACGGCGCGGATATCTCTGATCAAGCGATTGAGCATGCGCTCCAGTCGCTTGCAGCCCATCAGCCCTTGAATGATGCCACGCGTGCGGTGCATGCAGCAGCATGGTTTGACCTTGAGGGACAGTTCACGCTGGCGCGCGAAGATGTCGGCCGCCATAACGCCCTTGATAAGGCTATTGGCGCGTTGCTGCGCCAAGGCACTGACCCGCACTCAGGCTTTCTCCTCATTACAAGCCGCGCCTCTTATGAGATGATTGAGAAAGCCGCGCGCTTTGGCGCCTCCACACTTATCGCGATATCGGCACCTACGAGCCTCGCTGTTGAACGCGCCCTTGCCCTTGGCCTCACGCTTTACGCCATCGCCCGCGCCGATGGCGCGATGAAATTTACGAATCTAAATCAAGAATTTTTAAAGGAGACGCGCTCATGACCGCTCAATCATCCCAGGGCAGCGATCCAGAAAAGCTTGTCAAAATGGCAAACCAGATCGGTGACTTCTTCAAATCCTATCCGGAAGATGCGGCGGTTGAAGGCATTCGTGAGCACATATCCAAATTCTGGAACCGCAAAATGCGGGACGAATTTCTCGCCCATCTCGACAAAAAGGGCGAAGCGGCCTTGCAGCCTTTTGTCGCGTCCGCAGTAAAAAAATTGCGTGTCACGAAGGCCCAAGCATAATAGGCGCACGACTCACCAGTTTTTGTGACGGAATCCGCAATTGGGGGCCTTCGAAAAGGAATAAAGCGCATTTAGTCATAGATGGGTTCTTGGTTAAAAAAATAAGAAAACAAAAGTTAGAGTAAAAAACAAAAAATTCTTTCTTTGTACAAAAACAATAATCAGGGATGAAAATTCAATGACAAGTGAAACACAAGCGCCCGCCGGCCTGCTTGATCGCAGCCGCATCATTGCCAAACCGGGGTTTAACCGGTGGCTCGTGCCGCCCGCCGCTTTAGCCATCCATTTATGTATCGGCATGGCCTATGGCTTTTCGGTTTTCTGGTTACCGCTTTCACAAGCCATCGGAATCTCAAAACCCCTCGCCTGCTCTGCAGATGCGGGTATTTGGAATGCGCTCTTCACCACAGCCTGTGATTGGAAAGTCGCTGAACTTGGGTGGATGTATACGCTCTTCTTCGTGTTGCTCGGATCATCTGCTGCAATTTGGGGCGGCTGGCTCGAACGAGAAGGCCCCCGCAAAGCCGCAGTCGTTTCAACACTATGCTGGTGCGGTGGCCTCGTAATCTCCGCCATCGGCGTTGCGACCCATCAACTCTGGCTCATGTGGCTGGGTTCGGGCGTCATTGGCGGCATCGGCTTAGGCCTTGGCTATATCTCGCCTGTTTCAACACTTGTGAAATGGTTTCCGGATCGTCGCGGTATGGCGACGGGCATGGCCATCATGGGCTTTGGCGGCGGTGCGATGATCGGCTCGCCGCTTGCTAATCTCTTGATGAATGGCGGCAATGTATTCGAGTGGAAAGGCGCGTTCGCTTATCTTCCTGTGACGGGATTTAAAACGGCAACATCCGTTGGCGTCTTTGAAACATTTCTCGTGATGGCGGCAGTTTATTCGGTCTTTATGTTGGCTGGCGCTTTCGGATATCGCATTCCTCCCGCTGGATGGCGCCCTGATGGATGGACACCCCCGTCAGCAGACGCCAATGCAATGATCACCACAGGTCATGTGCATTTGAAAGACGCCCATAAGACCCCGCAATTCTGGCTGATCTGGGCGGTGCTATGCTTAAATGTTTCCGCTGGTATCGGCGTGCTCGGTATGGCCTCGCCAATGCTTCAAGAAATTTTTGGCGGTACATTAATTGGCAAGCCGGAAATCGGATTTGCTGCCCTTGATGCCAGCCAGAAAACCGCAATCGCTGGCATTGCCGCAGGCTTTGCGGGACTCTTGTCACTCTTCAACATTGCGGGCCGCTTCTTCTGGGCCTCGCTTTCAGACATCATTGGGCGAAAGAAAACCTATTATACATTCTTCCTCCTCGGCATTGTTCTTTACGCCTCAGCACCAAGTTTTGCGCATATGGGGTCAAAGACTTTGTTCGTAGGCGCGTTCTGCATCATTCTCTCGATGTATGGTGGCGGATTCGCTACAATTCCTGCCTATCTCGCTGATATGTTTGGAACGCAATTTGTCGGCGCGATCCATGGTCGCTTGCTCACTGCATGGTCAACTGCGGGTATCATCGGACCTGTCGTTGTTAATTACATTCGTGAATTCAACAAAGCCGCCGGCGTTTCTGCCGACAAGCTTTATGACTTCACTTTGTATATTCTTTCGGGGCTTTTAATCCTCGGCTTCATCGCCAATATGTTTGTAAAACCCGTCGCAAAGAAATGGTTTATGAGCGAGGCTGACATGCGTGCGTTACAAGCACAAGCCTCACCAAGTCCTCAAGGCGGTTCATTCGGTATTGGTAAAGGCGGCCTTGATCGCCAAGCGGCCCTCGCCTGGCTTGCCGTCGGTATTCCGATACTCTGGGGTGTTTGGATCACTTTGCAAAGTGCGATCCGCATTTTCAGCTAATAGTATTGAGACAATAACTTATGAGAAAGGCCTCCCCTCGGAGGCCTTTTTTATGTTCGATAATACAACCAAAGGTTGAATTTAAGTTGTGTGACCAAATCGAAAGGAAGTCTTCCGATAAGATCTAATCTTACAATCTAAAATTGTATCAATTATCCGCACCATATTTTTAGGCGAGTGACTTAGGACTCGTGTCGATCAGCGCAGAAGCGCGTGATCTTCCTGAAACAACCAGAAGGTTTCGACACGATGGCTATCTCTCTCTCCAACAGTATGCGCGGCGCGCTCTACACACTGCAACAGAACCAACAAGCTGTTCAGCAATCTCAGCTTCGCCTTGCCACCGGCAAACGGGTGGGTTCGGCGCTTGATAATCCGAACAGCTATTTCCGCGCGGCAAGCCTTTCAAGCCGTGCAAGCAATCTGCAAAGCTTGCTTGATGATATGAACCAGGCCTCGCAAGTGCTCCAGACCACCTCAAAAGGTATGGACTCAATTAAATCTCTCATTCAGGGAGCACAGGGTCTTGTCGGCAAAGCAAGCCAAGCCGGCCAATCCAATACTTTGACCGGCACATTAACGACACCCCTCAAAGCCGATGCCAAAGTCGTCGGCGACGTTGGCATGACAACAGCGAAGAAAATTCAGCTCTCTGTTGCTGGCGGCACTGCCGTTGATATTGTTACCCTTGGTTCGACAACTACCGTGCAGGACATTATCGACAATATCAATTCAAACACGACCCTGAATGCCAATGGTTCGGGTACGTCAGTTCGTGCAGCGCTTGTGGGCGGCAATCTGCAGATTACATCTTCATCGGGTAAAACCGTTGATCTGAAATCGGATGACTCAGATACCAATCTGCAAAAACTCCTCGGTGCCAAAACCGTTGAAGGAAACGCTGTGGCTGCAGCCGGAACGGCCTTTGTCGATACGACCCGCAAATCCCTAGCTAGCCAATTTGATGAGATTTTGAAGCAGATCGACCAGACGATTCAAGATGCCAGCTATAATGGTATCAACCTGCTTCAGGGCGGCGACTTAAAGGTGACCTTCAATGAGACGGGCACCAGTTCAGTCACGGTGAAGAGCGTCAACTATACGGCCAATGGTGAATTAGGTATCGCCAATTCAACCAATAAATTTATCAGCAATGATGACGTGGACGTGGCGTCTGCCAATCTGAAGCGCGCAATCGATAAAATCTCTTCCCAAGCGGCGATTTTCTCGGCCAATCAGACCGTGATTCAGAACCGGACGAGCTTTACAAACTCGATGATCCAGACGCTGAACACCGGTGCTGATGCGCTCACAATGGCTGACCAAAATGAAGAGTCGGCCAATCTCTTGGCGCTCAACACGCAGCAGCAATTGGCGCAGACGGCCTTGTCGCTGGCTTCGCAAGCGAATGCTGCGATTACCCGCCTCTTCTAAAATTGACGTTACGTAAATCAGTTTTTAAGAGTATCGACGGCATGGTCAACGGGCCCGGACATTCTGGGCCCGTCTTTCCCCCGGAGCGCGCAATGGCCCTCAAAGTCGAACTCAAACCGCATGAGCGCATTGTAATCGGCGGTGCCGTAGTTCGCAATGGTGATACGCGTTGCCGCTTTGTCATCGAAGGCAGTGTGCCGGTCATGCGTGAGCGCGATATTATGACAACGGCCGAAGCGAACTCCCCTGCCAAACGGATCTATTTCGTTTTGCAACTCATGTATCTCGATCGGGATATCGGACCTCATCGAGATGCGTTCATGAACCTCATCGAAGAATTTATGACGGCTGCGCCGAGCGCCTGGCCGCATTTGAACACCATCACACGTCACGTGCTTGAAGGCGACGCCTATAAGGCCATCAAAGCCACGCGTGCGCTTATCGATTATGAACAGGAGCTTTTGTCCCATGTCCTACCCCCAGAACGCTTACGCCAAGACAGCGATGACCGGAACAAGCCAAAGGGAGCTGGAAGCTGCCGTTCTTATGAAAGCCGCTATCAGGTTGAAGGCCGTTCAGGATCAATGGGACACGGATAATTCTGATCTTGATGCCGCTTTGGCTTACAATCGAAAACTGTGGACCATTCTCGCGACCTCAGCCACGGAGGAGGACTCGCCGCTGCCCAACGAGCTTCGCCGTAACATTTCACTCATTGCGATTTTTATCTTCAACCGGTCACTCGATTTGATCGTTGAACCAAAACGCGAAGATCTCGATGTGCTCATCGAAATCAATCGCAATATTGCTGCCGGCCTTCAGGTCATGCCCAAAGCGGCTGCTTAACTAAAGATTAGAGATAATTGGCAAGCGAAAGAGACTGTAATCGAGCAGTCAATTGGTAAAGTGCTTGCAATTGCGTCTGCAAGCTCGTCAAGGAGACAGCGGTTTGATCGAGTGGCGCATCTTCGATTGTAGCGATCGCAGTCTCAAAAACAGTCTTCTGGGCCTTTTGATCGTCCCCTCGGGACTTGGCTGATTTCTGGGCCATCAGAATGGAAACATTTGTATTTGTCACATCTGATTTTGACTGCGATAGGCTTTCGCGTGCCCGATCGCGCAAATCAGTAAATTGTGCCTTCGCCAGCGTTTCATCGGTTGTTGAAAAATTTGTTACGACAAGCAATGCCGTGCCCGCAAGCGCCTCCATAAATCCAGATTCATTTGCCCGGACGCCCACACCTATCGAAACCCGTTCATCGATTTTTGTGATGCGATCATTGCGCGGGTCATTGGTGTCATCTGTGCCCTGATACCAAAGAATAGTATTAGCTGCTGTTCCGGCCGTGAATGCAGTGGCACTATCAAAAGGAGGGCCTGCGACACGCTTCGGCGGATTTGTTGTTGAGCCCTTGAAAAAGTCGAGCGCAGCTGCTTTGGCCGACGCTGCAAATAATTGCGTCTTTCCCGTTGTTACAAGCGCTGATTGAAGCGCCGTGGCGATATTGCTTGCGGTATTCGCCACCGTTGTACCAATAGCGAAGCTATTGGTTCCGCTGCCTCCAGCCGCCGTTAAAGTAACATCTTTTGTCGAGCCATCGGGGAGACCAAGTGTCACAGTCAAGATCGAATTTGGAGCGGGCTGCGCGATTGTAGTGAACGAGGCCTGTGGCGGGGAACCGGACGGCGCATTTGCGACAATGTTTGCATCTTGAGATGTCACACCTTTGAGGGTAAACCCGAACACGCTTCCTGATATGGTTTCCGATAGTGAAATCGTATTCGATGAAGCTGTAAGTTGAAGCCGGCCTTGATTGTTAGATCCAAGATCGGCGGCCTGTCTTTCCGAGATATATTGCGTGAGCCCCACTTTGCCTCCACTTCCGTCGAGGATCATGGTTGCATCAAGAACCGATTCAGAACCGACATTCTTCCCACCAAACAGATAGTTACCGTTACTGTCAGTGTTCAAATAATCAACCAACTCAGCAAACTGCCGGCGGGCATCCGTCTTGACCGTTGATCGATTGGTTGAGTCAGGCGTTGTCGCCAAGCTTAATGTGCTCGTTAGAATCTGACCAGATGTCTTTGAAAATGCATTTATGCCATTGGCTATTGTCTGCAGATCCGTATTCACAGATTGAATGGCGTCATCATAAACGCTCAAGCGTGAAAGGCGGGCTCGGATATCCACCGTGCGTGAAACAGAATTACCCAATTCAGAAATCGTTGTGGCCCTTTTACCTGTCGTGAGCTGACGCGAAAGACTATTAATCTGTTCACGAAGATCAGCAATTGATTGCGACGTTGTGAAACCTGATCCGCCGCTTGGCCCAATCGAAGACATCAGATCACCTCTCCTTAAATCCGCATCAAGACATCAAACATGTCTTTTACAGCGGAGAGAACACGGGCATTGGCCGTATAAGCGTTTTGTAACTGCGTCATATCGGAAAGTTCTTGATCGAGTTGAACTCCGGACATGGATCTAAAGCGCGACTCAATCGCCGCTTGAACGGTCCTTTGCGTTTCATTCATTGATGTAACTCGTCTGATTTCATTTGCCTGAACCTGAAGCGTTTGTTTGATCAGTTGAGACACGGGAACAGAGGAGCCTGATAAACCAAGATTAGAGTTCTGGGATGACTCAAGGCCTGTTTTGTCAAGCCGAGTAATGAGATCGCTGGCGCGCGCGGAATCTGCCGCTTGATTGGCAGGACTCTGATAAATTGAGAGAAATGAACTATTGGCGAGGAGAGACGGGTTAACGGCGATCCGACTCCCAAAGCCGGTTCTCTGTGGTGGTAACTCCAAAGAATCGGTGAAAGGAATTGATCCTTTTCCGCCATCAACAAAGAAGGGAAGAGCCGTTCCAGCACCTGTCAAAGCGGTTGATGTAATGCGCGTTGAAAGAGACGTGACCGACGCCGCGCCAGAAGCGGTAATCCTCAACGCGCCGCCAGTTCCCACAGCAACGGTTAATCCTGCCCCAACGGCATCAAGCGCTGATTGAAGCCCTGCTTTAGCTCCGGCCACACCGCCCGCGAAGCTGATACCAATTACGGAGTCATTGGGTTCAGCCGTTGCAGTATTCGCCAAGGGGAGAACGGAAGAATCCTCGACCCGAATGATAGTGACTTTGTGATCAGTACCGGATGAATCTTTGTAGGAAAGAGAAATACGATTACCCGGCTGCAATCCTGTGAGATCAAGATCATATCCCCCCGTCACTGCCGTAGAAGCACGATCATTGTCGGAGAGTGCTGTGGAGAGACCCGCGGCAATATCATCAAGCTGCGATTGTGCGGATACCAACGCGCGGTCTCGCAAATCAATCAATCCGCCCAGATGCCCTGATTTCAGAGCGCCAACCGCAATTAAATCCACGCTTCCCGCCCCGCCGCCCGAAAGCGAGACCGTTCCGACAGTACGAAGCGTTGAAACGGAATTATAGCTAGAATTCGCGGTCAAAGGCGAACGTGAGTCGAACGACAGCGTTCGAGCACCCGATGCGTCGAGCAGCGTATTTCCATTCGTCGTTGTCAGCGTTACAGTACCATCGCTTGCCTGATTAACCGTGATATCCATCATAGACGATAAAGTCTTAATGGCCGCATCGCGCAGGTCCAATAAAGACGGATCGGGAGATGTCCCTGAATTACCGATTTTCTTATTGAGTCCAGCGATTATGGAAAGCGCATCATTAGATTCTGTGACGTCGCTTGCCAAAGAATCTTCAACGCTTGAGCGCAGCGATTGGATATCATCGCTCAATCCATTCAGCTTAGTGGTAAGATTTTTTGCTGCGGATAATAAGACCGATTGTTGGGCCGTGGATGACGGATCAGACCGGAGCGATTGCAGGGCTGAATAAAATTGATTGTAACTCGCGGATAAATTCGACTGAGAGTCAGGCGCGCCATAAAGTTGATCGAGTTGTTTCATTATGTCGGCTTGCGCCGACGAAAAGCCGGTAAAAGCCGACTCGCGCCAAACCTGCTTTTGCATATAGGGCTCAAGCGCGCGACGCACCTGATCACCGACCGTGCTCTCCCCATAGATAAAATCGCGTCTTACATAATTTGGATTATTCGCATTAGATACGTTTTGCGAGACTACAGCCAAGGCATCATGGCTGCGACGAAGCCCTTCCGTCGACGTATTGAGTGCGGAAAAAAGACCCATTGACCTTATCCTTCAAGCTCAATTGATGGGAAAGTCGCGGCCGGCTTCATGCGCGCTATTGCATCACACCATAACGGCTTTAAAATCCCTTTAGAGCGATCATTCAAATTTAACGGATCACATTGACAGCCTCGGTCATCATTTCCTGAGCCGTTGAAATGACTTTGGCATTCGCCGAATAAGCCTGTTGTGTTGCAATCATGCGCGTGAATTCTTGCGAGATGTCCGCATTTGAGCCTTCCACACCGCCGATCATGATCGATGACCCATTCATGCCATAGATTGGTTCACCTGATTGATCGGACACCTCATAAGCGCCGCCATCACCGCGCTTTAGTGCTTCCTCGCCATTAAAGTGGGCAATCGCAATATCAGCGACAGGCATTTGCATGCCATTCGAATATCGCGCATAAACACGGCCTTGTGAACCGATTTCCATTCCCGTCAGACTTGCGGAGGAATGCCCGTCTTGCGAAATGCTCGACTGTCTAAACACACCAGTTGTATCACCATATTGAGATAGATTAGCGATTGTAATTGCAACCGCACCACCTGTTGTTTTTCCGTCAATTGAAAATGTCGCGCTAAGAGGAGACGTCGAAGTCAATTTACCTGAGGTGCTGAATGTCGCCGAGGGACCGAGGCTCGTCCATTTGGCCTGCGTACCGGTCGCAGCACTGTTAGAAAGATAATATAGATCCCATTGTCCGGATGATGTTTTTGCCCAACGCATTTGCAAATTCATCGCAGTTCCGGATGAGTCATATATCGTCAAAGACCCACCAGAAATCGTTTTATCAAGAAATGTACTCTCATTAGCGGCTGTAATCGTTCCACCAGCCGTCGATGCTGCCAATGTCCCCTTTGACTGCAATTCATTGGTGGGCGTTACAGGAAGACTACCCTCGTAATCAATCGCTGTTGTCGCTGCGGGAGCGAGATCAGTCGACGGAATTTGGATTGTTTTCACAACGCCATCTTTGACATTTCCTGAGATAGGATCAACTGCATATCCCATGAGATATTGGCCTGCGCCATTCACGAGATTGTTGTTAACATCGATATCGAAGTCGCCCCTTCGGGTAAAATAGGGCGACGAACTAAATGAAACGGTGCCTGTTGTATCGGCTGTTTTCTTGCTAACGGCGAAGAAGCCGTCACCAGAAATGGCGATATTTGTTACTTTGCCAGTTGAGCGAAAAGCTCCTGCGACAGAATTTGTCGTTTGCGAAATGGCGCTCACACCACCGGTCAATCGCGTCGAGAGCGCAAGATCAGGAACAAGGTCCTGAAAGCTCGTATCAATGCGCTTAAAGCCAATTGTTTGTGAATTTGCGATATTGCCGGAGATGTTGTCGAGCGCATAGGCTTGAGCCTGCATTCCCGAAACCGCCGTTTGCATTGCGCCTAAAATACCCATTGTGGTCTCCGTTATGCTTTTCCAAAAAACTTTCGAAAAGGAAAATGCTTCGGAAAGCCAAAACGCAAAGACCATGCCGTTGATTGTTCATTGATTCAAAAAGGAAAATTTTGAACGCGCGAATGTGCAGGAGGAAAAAAGTGTCAGCTCATGCGGCAAAATTTGCCGCTTCACTCATTCCTCAGGAGGAACAAGAAAGCGGTCAAGTCGCCCCTTGTTGGGTGCAAGCTCAGCCCATGAGTTCACATCAAAATCAAATACATCGCATC
>JBAXQM010000031.1:0-24843 GCA_037131735.1 Alphaproteobacteria bacterium | reverse complement strand
TCCAATTGTGATGATCTGACAGAATAAAAGATCAGGGCGCTTCACAAAGCGCCCTGATCATATCAAAATAAACAGGCACTAAGTGTGTGCCGATTTTTAACGACAGGCAGGGATCAGGGGGCCAGCGATGTTAGATGCCATTCCTTCTCTTGATCATGCTGGCCGAATGAGCACTGCGCGTTCAAAAATTCTTGCAAGAATGGCGCTGGGCGACCGCAGCTTTCACTTCTTAACACGACTTTGCGCTTATGGCGTTTTCATCCTGCTTGCCGGAATCGTAGTATCGCTCATCATGGGCGCTTGGCCGGCGATAAAGACGTTCGGTCTTGAATTTCTGATAACGCGGCGTTGGGCGCCGCAGCTTGATGAGCCGATCCTTGGTGCGCTCGCACCGATCTATGGCACGTTGCTTACGTCTTTCATTGCGATGCTGATTGCCGTGCCTTTTGGTCTTGGTGTGGCAATCTTTCTCACAGAACTTTGCCCGATTCCCTTGCGTCGGCCGATCCGTGTCGCCGTTGAGCTATTGGCGGGCATCCCCTCGATTATTTATGGGATGTGGGGCTTTTTTGTTCTCGGTCCTTTCCTTGCTCAATATGTCGAGCCCGGCATTGTGTGGGCCGTGCAAGATATTCCGGTTCTGAATATCATTTTCGGCGCCGAGATGATTTCGAATATCAGTCTCTTCAACGCATCACTCGTGCTTGCAATTATGATCTTGCCGTTTATCACGGCGATTGCGGTTGATGTTTTCAGTACTGTACCGCCCGTTTTAAAAGAATCTGCGTACGGTATCGGTTGCACAACATGGGAAGTTGTTACCAATGTTGTCATTCCCTTTACCCGCGTCGGCTTGGTCGGCGGTGTGATGTTGGCATTGGGTCGCGCCTTGGGTGAAACCATGGCGGTGACTTTCATCATCGGCAATAGTTTTAAAATTGATGGCTCAATCTTCTCGCCGGGCACAACAATTTCAGCGGCCATTGCAAGTGAATTTGCGGAAAGTGCCGACTTGCACCGTTCGGCTTTGATGTATCTTGGCCTCCTCTTGTTTATTCTTACCTTCTTCGTTCTGGCAGCCGCACGCCTCATGTTGATGCGCCTAGAAAAACGCGCGGGAGCATAACATGTCTCTTTATGCTAGCCGCCGCCGCTCTAATTTGACCGCGATGACACTTTGTTTGGTGGCAACCACGATCGGTATTTTGTGGCTCTTTCTCATTCTCTTTTCCCTGCTCACGAACGGGTTGCCACATCTGTCTTTTGAAGTTTTTACTGAGATGACCCCGCCGCCGGGAGAAACAGGCGGTGGCTTGTTAAACTCCATTTTCGGAACCCTTATGATGACGGTGCTTGGCGTGGGCATAGGCGCGCCTATCGGCATTCTCGCGGGAACATATCTTGCCGAATATGGACGCTATTCGAAAACGACACCCACAATTCGCTTCATCAATGATATCTTGCTCTCCGCACCTTCAATAATCATCGGTCTTTTTATCTATGGTATTGTTGTTGTGCCGATGAGAAATTTCTCTGCGCTTGCTGGTGCCTTGGCGTTGGCGGTGATTGTCATTCCCGTTGTTGTGAGAACGACAGAAGACATGTTGCTGTTGGTGCCGAATACCTTGCGCGAAGCGGCGTCAGCCATGGGTCTGCCACGCTCGCATGTTGTGTGGCACGTTGCCTATCGAGCCGCGCGTACGGGTATTCTGACGGGCGTACTTCTGGGTGTTGCGCGTATCGCTGGCGAGACCGCGCCGCTCCTCTTTACGGCGTTCTCTAATAATTTCTGGAGCGCAAGCCTTATGAAGCCGATCGCCAGTTTGCCGACAACAATCAATAGCTTCATCAACACACCAGACGCCAATATGAAGCAATTGGCTTGGACGGGCGCTTTGATTGTAACACTTGCCGTGCTGGGATTGAATATTGTTGCGCGTATCTTGGGCGGTACGAAAAAGCAGTCGTAACTAAAACGGATATCTGAAAGACTTTTCGGGACAAACAGGGCCATGAACGAAAAAATCACCATCCGCGATTTGAAGTTTTATTACGGGAATGCGCTCGCCCTGAAAGGGATCAATATTCCTCTTTATGCGAATAAAGTGACCGCTTTTATTGGTCCGTCGGGTTGCGGAAAATCGACGCTGCTTCGCGTTTTGAATCGCATGTATGATCTCTATCCCAATCAGCACGCCGAAGGCCAAGTGCTGTTCGATGGCCGCAATATTCTCGATCCGAGCGTTGACCTCAATTTGTTGCGCGCCCGCATCGGCATGGTTTTTCAAAAGCCAACGCCTTTTCCGATGACGATTTATGATAACATTGCCTTTGGTCTTAAGCTTTATGAAACGCTTTCAAAATCAGAACTTGATGGTCGTGTTGAAGATGCGCTGAAACGCGCGGCTTTGTGGACCGAAGTCAAAGATAAGCTCAGCGCCAATGGATTAAGCCTCTCAGGCGGTCAGCAGCAGCGCCTATGTATTGCGCGTACGGTTGCCATCAAGCCCGAAGTTATTCTTTTCGACGAGCCCTGCTCAGCGCTTGATCCAATCTCGACGGCAAAGATCGAAGAATTGATCGATGAATTGAAGCATGACTACACCATTGCCATTGTGACCCACAATATGCAGCAGGCGGCACGTGTGTCCGAACACACGGCTTTCATGTATCTGGGTGAATTGGTTGAATTTGACGAGACATCTAAAATATTCACAGCACCGCGTGATTCGCGAACCCAAGATTACATTACCGGCCGCTTCGGCTGACGATAGATTAAAGAATTGGAGATAAGCCATGGTCGATCATACCGTACGCGCCTATGACGATGAATTGATGGAGATTGGCCGCAAGATCTCCGAAATGGGTGGCATCGCCGAAACCATGCTCACCAACGCGATTGATGCATTAGTGAAAGGTGATACCGAGCTCGCGCAGCGCGTTATCGCGACTGATCCCAAGCTTGATGCGCTTGAACGTGAAATTGAAGAAAAGGCAGTATTGACGATTGCTCGCCGCCAGCCCATGGCAATTGATCTTCGCGCCCTTGTTTCAGCCATCCGGATCGCGTCCGACATTGAACGTATTGGCGATCTTGCGAAGAATGTCGGCAAGCGTGTTGTTGCCATGGACGGTCAATTCGCGCCACAAAAAATTGTTGGCGGCGTCGTTCATATCAGCGATCTTGCTCTTGAGCGTCTTCATCGCGTTCTTGGTGCCTATGCGCAGCGTGATCTAAATGCCGCGCTTGACGTGTGGCAGCATGATGAGGAAATCGATCAACTCTATAATTCTCTATTCCGAGAACTGCTAACCTATATGATGGAAGATCCGCGCAATATCGGCTTCTGCACGCATCTTCTATTCTCGGCCAAGAATATTGAGCGTATCGGCGATCATGCGACAAATATTGCCGAGACGATTCATTATCTCGTCAAAGGCGAAGCGATCACCGCTGATCGTCCGCGCGTTTCGGGTGCTTACGAGCCTTTGAGTTTAGGTTGATGTCCTGTCGCCGAATTCGGAATTTGTAGATGACAACGAGTCCGCGCATCCTAATCGTTGAAGACGAAGAACCGCTTTCCCTTTTGTTGCGTTACAATCTCGAATCCGAAGGCTATGCGGTTGAATCCGCCATGCGCGGTGATGATGCAGAGCTTATGCTCAAAGAGCATATCCCCGATCTCGTCTTGCTTGATTGGATGTTGCCCGGCCTGTCCGGCATTGAATTATGCCGTCGGTTACGGCAGCGGCCAGACACAAAAAATCTACCGATCATTCTGCTCACTGCGCGCGGCGAAGAAGATGAGCGTGTGCGCGGTCTTGCAACAGGTGCTGATGATTATGTCGTTAAACCCTTTTCAGTACCGGAACTCTTGGCGCGTGTAGGCGCGTTGTTGCGTCGCGTTTCACCTAATCGCGTCGCGTCATCTTTGGAAGCGGGCGATCTTCATCTTGATCGCTCGAGCCATCGCGTACGACGCGGGGGTCGCGAATTACATTTGGGACCAACCGAGTTTCGCCTTTTGGAATTTTTGATGGAACGGCCCGGGCGTGTCTTCTCGCGCGCTCAACTCCTTGATCACGTCTGGAGCATGGATTCGGAAATCGACGAACGCACCGTCGATGTTCATGTCGGACGGCTGCGCAAAGCCATCAACAAGCCGCGCGAACGAGATCCGGTGCGGACCATTCGCGGTGCAGGCTATTCATTTGACGAAAATTTCGGCCGCAAAGTTTAAAGCGTGCAATACGGGGCACTCAGCGCCCCGCTCCCCTTCATGCTTTTTTACGACGATCGCTTGAAGGCTGATAAGCAATCCGCGAATGGAATGCGCAGTAAGGCGTTCCAATTGGCGACTCCGCCCCGCAGAAGCGGAACTCTGCCGATGACGGATCACCAAAAGGCCAGCGGCAGGTCGATTCACGCAATTCCATAATCGTGATCCGCTCTGACATCGGTACGACGACATCGGTGAAGGGCTCAGGATCATAGGCCACGACCGGCGCGATCGCCTCCGCAACTACAGGCGATGGGCTCAAAGCGAGATTGCCGCGGATCGCAGCTTGGCCGGCAGCGGCTGACGAATAGGCACCGAGGCCCGCGCGGTTGGCGGAATGGGTGAGCGGATGGCTCGGCGCGCGGGTGACTTTACGTGGACGCGAGACCTGAGAGGACGGCGCTTTGGCCCGTCCAGAGAGTCCTAAGCGATGCACTTTGCCGATCACGGCATTACGCGTGATGCCATTGGCGAGTTCGGTCGCAATTTGGCTGGCACTCAGGCCCTGGTTCCAAAGCTTGCGGAGTAACTCAACCCGTTCATCGGTCCAGGACATTGATTTCCTCACATAAAGAACTGACAAACCCGACCGACGGCGTAGTCTCGATCTGCTTCACAACACGCACATGCAGCAGACTAAACGAGTATTAACGCCACCAGATATCGCGCTTGATGTGGCGAAAACCTACAATATGCGTTGACTCTGTCGCAAGAGTCGCTGAGTCCATTGACGAGTTGCCGAATCAGTTTTCCCCAGCGTTGAGCAGTGGATAAGTATTGATCGTCCGACTTTCGGACCAAGAAGGTGGCCCACGCCTCTTCAATTGACAGTGCTCTGGCTCTCCGTGCTATAAGTTGAACCACGATGAGCCGTCCCTCGGGGCGGCCATTTTTATTTTTTCATGTCTTTTTGGGAGCCGAGTCCATGTCCGGACCCAGTTCTGTGGCACAATCAACCACTTCTGCCTTACTGCCGACCTTTGCGCGTCTCGATATTGCTTTCGATCGTGGCGAGGGCGTTTGGCTGTTTGATCAAAAGGGGGAGCGCTATCTCGATTTTGGATCCGGGATTGCTGTCAATGCCCTGGGCCACGCACATCCACATCTCGTCGCAGCGCTGCAAGCACAAGCAGCTAAGCTATGGCATGTTTCAAATCTTTATCAGATTCCGGAAGGTGAGCGGCTCGCGCATCGCCTTGTCGAGAACAGCTTTGCCGATACGGTATTCTTTACTAATTCTGGTGCTGAAGCGCTTGAATGTGCCATCAAAATGGCGCGCAAATATCACTCGGCCAATGGCCATCCTGAAAAATTCCGCATCATCACTTTTGAAGGCGCTTTTCATGGCCGCACTCTCGCAACACTCGCCGCAGGGGGTCAAAAGAAATATCTTGATGGCTTCGGCCCGAAAGTTGAGGGCTTTGATCAAGTCGCTTTCGCTGACCATAAGGCCATTGAAAACGCGATTACGCCTGAAACCGCAGCCATTCTGATTGAACCGATTCAAGGCGAAGGTGGTGTTCGGGTTGTGCCGCCGCAATGTCTCAAGGGATTGCGCGAGTTATGCGACCGTCACGGCCTCTTGTTGATCTTTGACGAAGTGCAATGTGGCGTGGGCCGCACGGGTCATCTCTTCGCGCATCAACAGTCGGGTATTGCGCCGGATATCATGGCGCTTGCAAAGGGTTTGGGCGGCGGCTTCCCTGTCGGCGCGTGCCTCGCGACGCTCGAAGCCGGCAAGGGCATGACAGCGGGTTCGCATGGCACAACTTTCGGCGGCAATCCGCTTGCAATGGCGGTCGGCAATGCCGTGCTTGATGTTGTGCTCGCACCGGGCTTTCTCGATCATGTGCGCAAAATGGGTTTGTTGTTTAAGCAAAAACTCGCCGCACTTAAGGATCGCCACCCGCGCGTGATTGCGGAACTACGCGGCGAAGGGTTGCTCGTTGGCTTGAAAGCCGCGCAACCGAATACCGACGTTACCAAGGCGCTATTCCAAGAACATATGTTGACAGTGGGCGCGGGCGATAATGTCGTGCGCCTTTTACCGCCTTTGATCATCGATGAGACTATTATCGATGACGCCCTTCATCGTCTCGATGCGGCCTGTTCTCGCATCGAAGCTGATTTGGGTCTCTCGGCGACAGGGAGCGCGGCCGCATCATGACTGTAAGACATTTTCTCGATCTGAGTGATTTTTCATCGGACGCCTTGCGGGGTTTGATCGATCAAGCGCATGCCATCAAGACGGTGCGCAACAAAGACAAAGTCAACGCGCCAAAGCCGCTCAAAGGCAAAGTGCTGGCGATGATTTTCGATCGGCCCTCAACCCGTACACGTGTGTCATTCGATGTGGGTATGCGTGAGCTTGGCGGCGAAACACTCATGTTGACCGGTGCAGAAATGCAGCTTGGTCGTGGTGAAACGATTGCTGATACTGCGCGGGTTCTTTCGCGTTATGTTGATGCCATCATGGTGCGTATGCTTGATCATGCCAAAGTGCGTGAGCTAGCCGAATACGCCACTGTGCCCGTGATCAACGGTCTTACAAAATTGTCTCATCCCTGCCAGGTGATGGCTGATATTCTGACCTATGAAGAGCATCGTGGATCAATAAAGGGAAAGAAAGTGGCATGGATGGGGGACGCGAATAATGTTCTCGCCTCATGGGTTCATGCAGCGGCGCGTTTTGATTTCCAGCTTGTAATTGCCGCGCCAGAAGATTTGTCGCCCTCAGCGGAATTGATTGCCTGGGCGCGCAATGAAGGTGCGCGTGTTACTGTCACTCGCAGCCCGCATGACGCTGCTGAAGATGCCGATTGTATCGTAACCGATTGTTGGGTTTCGATGGGCGATGAAGATGCCGGCCGCCGTCACAATCTACTCGCGCCCTATCAAGTCAATTCAGCGTTGATGGCGCGTGCATCTTCGAAAGCACTTTTCATGCATTGCCTTCCCGCGCATCGCGGCGAAGAAGTGACCGATGATGTGATGGATGGTCCGCAGAGTGTTGTGTTTGATGAGGCGGAGAACCGCCTTCATGCGCAGAAGTCTGTGCTCGCTTGGTGTCTTGGGGCCTGATTATGGCAGATGATCTTGTGCTGCCTTTCGCGGTCGAGGCCCTCGATCTGCGTGGTCGGGTTGTGCGGCTGGGATCGTCAATCGATTCAATCCTAACGGGTCATGATTATCCTGTGGTGGTATCCGATCTTTTGGGACAGGCCGTTGCGCTCGCATCACTTCTCGGCAGCGCGCTAAAATTTGAAGGGCGCTTTCAATTACAGGCGCGCACCAATGGCGCAGTCTCAATGCTTGTTGTTGATTATGAGGCACCTGATCGCGTGCGCGGCTACGCGCATTTTGATCGTGAACTTTTGCAGCCCGGTATGACGCCCGCTGATGCTTTGGGGCGCGGTCAATTAGGACTAACGATTGATCAAGGCTCTAATTTATCCCGCTATCAGGGTATTGTTGCGCTTGATGGGCAGGGACTTGAAGACGCTGCACAACAATATTTCCGCCAGTCTGAACAAATTCCAACGCGCGTAAGATTGGCGACGGGTCGCGTATCTTTAGTCGCTTCGTCAAATGGTGCCGATGTGATGTGGCGTGCCGGTGGATTGCTCGCGCAATTCATGCCGACATCGCCGGAGCGACAAAGACTTGCTGATCTTCACCCGGGCGATGCGCCAGAAGGCGTATCAATTTTTGATCAGATCGATGATGAATCATGGGTTGAAGCGCGCGCTCTCGTTGAAACGATTGAAGATCATGAATTGATTGATCCGACACTTTCAAGTGAAGCATTGCTTTATCGTCTCTTTCACGAGAATGGCGTCCGCGTCTTTGATGAAGAACCGGTGCGCGCGCAATGCCGCTGCTCGCGCGATCGTATTCTGTCGATGCTGAAAGGTTTTTCTCCGCAACAACGCAGCGAAATGATTGCCGATGACGGCATGATCGGCGTGACATGTGATTTCTGCTCGAAGCGCTATGTCGTTGCGCCTCATGACATCGAGGGGCTTTCATCGCCGGAGGGAGTTCAAAGCGTATGACGTCTTTTGATCGCCGCGTAACGCCCGCGCGGCCTGACCGCGCTGCAGCCCACCTCAAAGGTCAAATCGAAGCGCCCCTTTATGTCGAGGGTGTAAGAAAAATTGTGTTCGACGGCTCAGCAGATATGCGCCGTCAACCCTATCCCGATGCGCCGCTTGATACTGAAGCACTCCATGGCGAGATCTTCATCGAATATGAATGCGATGATGAAGGCTGGAGTTGGGGTCAACTTGAGCGGGATTCTTATGTCGGCTTTGTGCCCTCAAAAGCGTTGACGCTTGATGAGGCTGCGCCCACTCATCGCATCACTGTTTTGCGTAGCTTTCTTTATGGCGGGCCGAGCATCAAATTGCCGCCTATGGCGGCCTTATCAATTGGCAGCCGCGTAACGGTTGTTGACCATAAAGATCAGTTCGCGATTACTCATCGTGGCCATTGTATAATTGCCGATCATCTTGTTCCCGTTGATCATTATGAAACAGATTTTGTCAGTGTTGCCGAACGCTTTATAGGTGCTCCCTATTATTGGGGCGGCAAAACAAGTTTAGGCCTTGATTGCTCCGGTCTCGTTCAAATTGCGCTTGATGATGTCGGCCAAGTAGCGCCGCGCGATTCCGACATGCAGGAAAAGCAACTGGGCCGCGCGTTGGAAATAGATGCCGCGCTTTCAGGCTTAAATCGTGGCGATCTGATTTTCTGGAAAGGCCATGTTGGTATCATGCGTGACGCTGAGACACTCCTTCACGCGAGTGGCCATCACATGCTTGTCGTGAGTGAACCGCTCAGCGAGGCGATTGCTCGCATTGCCGCGAAAAACGCGGGCCCTATTACCAGCATCAAGCGTCTTTAATAACCGCGCTTCTGATCTACTTGATAAAGAAGCGGCTCACCTCTTTCGACGCGGTAAACCTGTTCTGCAATTGTCCGGCTAATCGCCATCGGATCGGACACAGATGCATTATGCGGTGTGATGGTTACACGCGGGTGAGCCCACAGTGCTGACGAGACAGGAAGCGGTTCTGTCTCAAAGACATCGAGAACGGCTTCGTGCAGTGTGCCGTCATCAAGGCATTCGAGAATATCGCTCTCTTTTTGTAAGCCGCCGCGACCCGCATTGATCAAAGACGGCGCGGGCACGCGGCCATCACGTGCGAGACCTCTCAGTAGGCTTCTATCAATGAGACTGCGCGTATCGGGGGTGAGAGGCAAGAGGACAATAAGAATATCCGTGCGCGCAAGAAAGGCCGGTAACTCGGGGCTTCCCGAAAATGTTTTTAGGCCCGGAATATTTTTTGGGCTTCGACTCCATCCGGCAACATCGAAGCCAAGGAGAGAGAGCTTCTCTGCTGCATCTTGTCCAAGAACGCCCATGCCCATAATACCGATCCGCACATCGCCAGCAGCGGGTTGATGATCATCATCGCTCCATAGATTTTGCGCTTGCTGGAGTCGATAGCGACGCGTTTGTCTCAAAATTGAAAGCGCGTGAAGAGTGACATATTCCGTCATCCGCTTGGTGAGGTCTGGATCGACGACGCGAGCGGTGGGCACATTCGGCAAGTGCGGATCGCGAAAGAGATGATCAACGCCAGCACCCATTGAAAAAATAGCCTTTAAAGACGCGAATTCAGAGAGTGATCCGGGCGGATGATACCATGTCATCGCATAGGCAATCTGATCGCGTTCAACTGTATCGCCGAGTTTCGCGATATGAAATTCAGGAAGCAGCGTTTCGAAACTTTTGACCCAAGGCGCGGGATCGCCTGATCCCATCGCAATCATAAATGTCTTTTTCATGCACGGTCCGGTGTAATACGTTCAAGGATGAGCGCGCTCTTTTGCGGTTTTGTTTCGGAAAGAGAATAAGAGTGTTTGATAGCCTGTTCTGCTGCCGCAAAATCATTTTCGTTTTGTGCATGAATATAGGCAAGCGGCTCACCGCGTTTTCGTGCATCACCAACGGCAGCAAGTTCTGTTAGTCCGACAGCGTGATCGATTGTATCACCCGCTCGTGTTCTCCCGCCGCCTAAGCTGATAATCGCAATTCCAAGATCGCGTGTGGAAATATGTTCGACATAACCGTCTTTGTCCGCAAGCACGGGTTTAACGACGCGTGCTTGTGGCAAATAATACTCAGGCTTTTGAAGAAGATCATTTGGCCCTCCAAGCACGGAAACCATTTTTGCAAAATGCTCGGCCGCAGCGCCTGAAGAAAAAGCGTGTTCAAGTTTTGCGCGCGCCTCATCTTGATGAGAGGCAAGACGACCGGTGATCAGCATTTCAATTCCAAGCGCTATAGTGACGTCATGCAGCCTTTGATTGATGCGCGCTCCCGTGAGGTGGTCGACGGCCAATTTCACTTCAACCGCATTACCGGCAGCATCCGCTAGGGGCTCATCCATATCGGTGATGAGGGCGGTTGTCGGTAATCCGGCAGCGGTTGCGACATCGGCAATACTACGCGCGAGATCACGCGCACCCTCAAGCGTCGACATGAAGGCGCCAGATCCCGTCTTCACATCCATCGCGAGACCATTCAAACCCGCGGCAAGTTTTTTAGAAAGAATGGACGCCGTGATGAGCGGAATTGATTCAACCGTCCCCGTGACATCACGGATGGCATAGAGCTTCCGATCAGCAGGCGCGAGATCACTTGTTTGCCCAATGATGGCCACGCCGGCTTCTTTAACGGCTTTACGAAACAGTGCGAGATCAGGTTGCGAGCGATAGCCGGGAATGGAATCAAGCTTGTCGAGTGTGCCGCCCGTATGCCCCAGGCCACGACCAGAAATCATCGGCACATAGCCACCGCATGCGGCAATGGCCGGCGCGAGGATCAGACTGACCGTATCGCCAATACCACCCGTCGAATGTTTATCGAGGAGCGGCCCTGGGAATTCCTCCCAAGCGAGCACGGTCCCCGAATGAGTCATCGCGCGGGTGAGGGCTACACGTTCGTCGCGTGTCATACCGTTGAAAAACACGGCCATTGCGAAAGCGGCGGTTTGCGCATCGGTCACGGCGCCCGATGTCATGCCCGCGATGAAGGCTTGAATGTCATCGGCGCTTAAAGAGCCGCCATCACGCTTTTTGCGGATGAGTTCCTGCGGAATCATAATCGTTCTCTCCCCCGAGATAGAATTTCTACAAGGGTTTAGACGAAATGACAGGATTTTTTTATTCAGGCCGCGTAGCGGGTGGCCTCTTCGCCATAATAATCAATATAGCGCGGATTGATGGCAGAGACTGGCAGAACGACCAACACATCGGTTGTGCCGAATTGCCGGTCGATCACGGCCCCATTACCGAAGCGCGCGCCGAGTCTTAGATAGCCTTTAATCAGAGGGGGCAACGCATGCAGTGCTTTACGCGCATCGATTGCTTGTGCATCCATCCGGTTCATATCAACGGCGCGTCCCTCAACCGGCTTTGCCGCGAAGGCACCGTCTGCCGATGCGGTATGGTGAAGAAAGCTCAAGGGCAGTGCGAGCGCATCAGCATCTGTGCCGTAAAGGCTGGCGCAGCCGAACATGATGTCGATCCGATGCCGACGGACATAGGCCCAGATGCCATGCCAGAGCAGTTCAACGGTGCGTTTATCGCGATAGGCTTTCAACACACAGGAACGACCGAGTTCTAAAAACCGCGCGGTCGGATGCGCAGCAATCATCGGCGCGATGTCAAATTCGCTCGCTGTGTAGAAACCGCAACCACGCGCGGCCATATCTTGGCGAAGAAGCCGATAGGTGCCAATCACTTTCGGCTTTTCTTCTTTGTGATCGACAACAAGAAGATGATCACAAAACGCATCAAAGGGATCGATATCGCGGCGCTTCAAGCGGGACATCAAATCCGGTGTCGCGGTCATTTCTTCATAGAACACTTTGAAGCGCAGACGTTGTGCTTTTTTGATTTCTTTTTTGGTCGAAGCGAGGCGCACTTCGAGCGAGCCAATGCGGCCGAGGCTATAGGCAGGATCAGGGATCGTGTCGTCGAGAAGTGAGCGAATTAAATGACGCGGCGCTTCATTGTATGCCCAGCCCCGAAATCCTTCGCCGAGATCGATCATGATACTCATCCTTTTCGCCATAATGCGGGTGATTCGTTTCCCTTATGAAGAAGAGATCACACATCCCCGACATTATTGTGACAAAGGCATTACGGCGCTCCCTGTGAAACGATTGTCCGATAGGAGAGCGCTTCGGCCACATGGATCCGCTTTATTGCATCGCATCCATCGAGATCCGCCAATGTGCGTGAGACTTTTAAAACGCGGTGAAATCCCCGCGCGGTGAGCCGCATGCGGTCGGCAGCGCTGCGAATAAGGGCAAGACCCGCTTCATCCGGCGCGGCAATCTGATCGAGGAGGGAAACCGGGCAGGTGGCATTGGTTGTCTCGAGTCCTAATCCCTCGGCGCTATAACGGTGGGCTTGCCTCTGTCGCGCGGTACTCACCCTTCGGGCAATGGACTGTGATGTCTCGCCTTTTTGAGCAGACAATAGATCGCCTGGCGTAACGGCAGGCACTTCAATCGTGAGATCGACGCGATCAAGGAACGGTCCCGATATTCGTGATTGATATTGCGCCATACAAACCGCATTGGGCGCTTTGCGGCAGGCGTAGCCGGGATCAGTGGCGTGCCCGCAACGACAAGGATTCATCGCGGCCACCAATTGAAACCGCGCCGGATAAGAAATGCGATGTTGGACGCGCGCAATAACCGCTTCGCCCGTCTCCAAGGGTTGGCGAAGACTGTCGAGCGCTTGCGGTTGGAATTCCGGTAACTCATCGAGAAATAAAACACCGCGATGCGCGAGGGAGACTTCGCCCGGCCGCGCTTGAACACCTCCGCCCACAAGCGCAGCCATGGATGCGGAATGATGCGGCGCGCGGAAGGGACGACGATCAGTTAGTCCTTGTGCATCAAGAAGCCCAGCAATCGATTGGATCATCGAGACTTCCAGAAGCTCGGGTGGGGAGAGTGGCGGCAGGATCGAGGGCAATCGTGACGCGAGCATAGATTTACCCGCGCCGGGTGGGCCGGAGAATAAAAGATTGTGACCGCCGGCCGCCGCGATCTCGAGAACACGGCGGGCACTCTCTTGGCCTTTGAGTTCCGCCATATCGGGAAGCGGTTGGCCATCTCTTCGAATTGCGGGGGCAGGGCGCGATAAAATTTGCGTGCCTTTGAAGTGGGTCGCGAGTTGAATCAAAGAGCGTGGGGCGAGAATCGGTAAATCGGCCGCCGCCCAAGCGGCCTCAGCACCCGAAGCAAAGGGACATATCAAACCAAGCCCGCGCGAATGCGCGGCAACAGCGGCAGGAAGAACGCCCGCCACCGGCGCGAGTGACCCATCAAGACCGAGCTCGCCCAAAACAAGAAAGCCCTCAAGCGCATCGGATGGAAGCGCACCAATCGCGGCCATGAGCCCGAGCGCAATCGGCAGATCGAAATGACTGCCTTCCTTCGGCATATCGGCGGGCGCGAGATTGATCGTGATCCGCCGCGCCGGGAGCGCGAGGCCAACAGCTGCCAAAGCGCCGCGTACACGTTCGCGCGATTCACCAACCGCTTTGTCGGGTAAACCAACAATGGTGAAGAGAACCCGCCCCGGCATGACTTGCACTTGAACGTCGACGGGTTTCGCATCAACGCCTTCAAAGGCGACGGTTGAAACCCTTACGACCATGAGTGCAACTCTCTATCCGAGGGTAAACGCTGGGTATCAACGTTATTCGGATAAATCGCGGGGCGGGTATCAGGCATGGCTCAATCATCTTAGAGAGCCGCGCCCCGCATGCACCCTGTCACATGTGACAGGGTGGCGGGATGTCGCGTGATATCTGTATTTAGACTTCAATTTAAAAAATGCGCCAATAACTAAGACTTGGTCGACATCTCTTTCAGGCGATAAAGAGCCTCAAGCGCTTCTTTCGGCGTAAGATCATCGGGATGTATAACGCCAAGGGCTTCATGAAGCGGATCGGGGCCAATGCTTATACGTGATGCGCTCTGTTTCACAACATTCGAAAACAACGGCAATTCATCGAGCATCACATCGACCGAGGCTTGCCGATCAGAGGCTTCGAGCTCGGTCAGAATCATCTGTGCGCGGTCGATGACGCTACGCGGCAACCCCGCAAGACGCGCAACATGAATGCCATAAGAGCGATCGGCGGTACCTGCAATCACTTCATGCAGGAAGATCACTTCGCCCTTATGATCAGCAACACGCATCGTCGCATTTTTCAAGCGTGGAAGCTTCTGTGTCAGTGCCGTCAATTCATGAAAATGCGTGGCAAAGAGCGCGCGGCAGCGATTAACTTCATGGAGATGTTCAATCGTCGCCCAAGCTATGGATAGACCGTCAAATGTGGCCGTACCGCGTCCAATTTCATCGAGGATAACGAGTGAGCGATCCGTTGCTTGATTGAGAATGGCTGCGGTCTCGATCATTTCAACCATGAAGGTTGAACGACCACGCGCGAGATCATCAGCGGCCCCGACGCGTGAGAAGAGGCGATCAACAAGACCGATGCGCGCTTTTTTCGCTGGCACAAAACATCCGGCTTGCGCCATAATCGCGATGAGTGCGTTCTGTCTGAGATAAGTCGACTTACCCGCCATATTCGGGCCGGTGACGACAAGAACGCGACCGCCTTTTTCAGCGTCGGGTTGGGAGAGGTCAGAATCATTGGCCACAAAAGGTGACCCCGAACGTTTGAGCGCTTGTTCAACAACAGGATGGCGACCGCTTTCAATCGTAAATGAAAGATCATCCGTTATATCCGGTCGCGTGTGATTATGATCATCGGCGAGTTCAGCGAGTGCGGCTGTCACATCTATGAGCGCTAGCGCATCAGACGCGCGGCGGATCGTTTCCGTGGCTTCGATCAATCGGTTCGATAAGTCAGCAAAGAGATCGAGTTCGAGCGCAAGTGCGCGATCACCCGCAGAGGCAATCTTTCCGGCAAGCTCAGCAAGCTCGGCCGTTGAAAACCGCATTGCCCCTTGCATGGTTTGTCGATGAATAAAGGTTTCGACATGCGGCGGCTTTAAGAGCTCTTCGCCATTGGCTTGGGGCACCTCGATGAAATAGCCGAGGAAATTATTGAATTTAATACGAAGCGTGCGCGCGCCTGTTAAAGCCACATAATCAGCTTGCAGCCGTGCGATAACTTTACGACTCTCATCACGCAAAGCCCGAATATCATCAAGTTCTGCCGAAAACCCGTCGCGAATAAAACCGCCATCGCGTTTATTCAGCGGCACATCATCCGCAAGCGCAGCAGTGAGACGGTGCGGTAATGAGGCATTAATCGCAATCAGTGCTCCGCGCGCATTTTCAATTTCATGAGGAAGCGCGTTTGTGTTCGAAAGCGCTTCGCCAATCTGACGCGCCGTTGAAAGCGCGAGACCGAGACCAATAAGATCGCGTGGACCACCACGATCCATCGCCAATCGCGTTAAGGCGCGCATCATATCGGGCGCGCTCTTTAAGGCTGTGCGGAGACTCTGTCGAAGATCGCGCGTATCAAGAAAGAACCCAATAGCATCATGGCGCGCGTGGATCGCCAAAAGATCCGTCAAAGGTCCGGCGAGGCGTTCGGCAAGCAAACGCGCACCCGCCGGTGTGACTGTGCGATCAATCGCAGCGAGTAATGATCCGTGTCGCTCCCCTGATAATGTTTTTGTAATTTCGAGATTGGCACGCGTGGCGGCATCAATCCGCATGATGCTGTCATCGCTTTCGCGTGACGGCGGCGCGAGCGGCGCGCGTATACCTTTTTGTGTGCGCTCGACATAGGTCACGAGTGCGGCAGAAGCCGCTAATTCCGCCCGCGAGAATGTGCCGAAGCCAGAC
This sequence comes from Alphaproteobacteria bacterium, assembly GCA_037131735.1. Classification (GTDB taxonomy): domain Bacteria; phylum Pseudomonadota; class Alphaproteobacteria; order Rhizobiales; family Beijerinckiaceae; genus CAIUPE01. The sequence continues at coordinate 8,641 of JBAXQM010000031.1, read as the reverse complement.
AGAGTTGCGACACCGAAATAGGTTTCTAGCCGCTTCTCGGCAGACGACGCATCGAACCCTTCACGCGCCATTGGTGTGATGGCATTGCGGTGATCGCGCAGAAGTGCACCAAGCGGGCCGTTATCATCAAGCAGACTATCGGGCAGCAAAATCTCGCGCGGTGCGAAGCGCGCGATGCTCGCGAGCAATCCCGCTTCATGACTCTCTGTGGTAACAAATTGGCCGGTCGAGATATCGGCGGCAGCAAGACCATAATACCAACCGCTGTCTTCTGTTCTTTGTCGCGCGACGGCGAGCAACCTATTCGCTTCGCCGGGATCGAGCAGACGCTCTTCCGTGATCGTGCCCGGCGTCACAAGCCGCGTCACATCACGACGGACAACCGATTTCGCGCCGCGCTTTTTTGCCTCGGCCGGATCTTCCATCTGCTCGCATACGGCTACGCGATGACCGGCAGCAATAAGACGTTGCAGATAATCATCAGCGCGTTCCACCGGCACGCCGCACATCGGAATATCGTGACCCTGATGCTTACCGCGCTTGGTCAACACAATGCCGAGCGTGCGCGAGGCAATCTCTGCATCCTCGAAAAACAGCTCGTAAAAATCACCCATGCGATAAAACAGCAGGCAATCCGGGTTCGCGCCCTTGATCTCGATATATTGCGCCATCATCGGCGTGACGCGGTCGTCTTGGGTCTGGTCAGGGCTTGTGCGCATGAAAAAGTCTTAGCAAAGGGCGGCGCCCTGTTCACGCCCCACTGGCCAACTTATCCGGAGATATTCGGCGCGGCATGAACGAGCGTTTCAAAAATACAATTTATATACTTGCATTCTGCAAGCCATCTGTTAACTTGCAATACACAAGTTAACAGAGCACCTATTTGGAGACGGTTCCATGGAAAAAGTATTGGTTACGGGCATCACGGGCTATATCGGGCAACATTGCGCTGCCGAATTACTGCGGCAGGGCTATGTAGTGGTGGGGACCATCCGCTCGCGTCCCAAGGCCGAGTCGACGTTGCAGGGGATCGCCAAGGTCGCCCCGGTCGACCATTTGAGCTTTGTCGAGGCTGATTTGCTTTCTGACAAAGGGTGGGACGAGGCTGTTAAAGGTTGCGCCTTTGTCCTTCACGTCGCTTCGCCCTTCGTGTTGGAAGAGCCCAAAGATGAAAATGAGATGATTGCCCCCGCGGTCCAAGGCACGCAGCGCGTTATCGCCGCCGCCCAACGCGCAGGCGTGAAAAGGCTCGTTTTGACGTCATCGACCTTTTCCATCATCGCCGGAAAAGAAACAGGCCATTATGGCCCTGCCGACTGGTCGGATACGGATGCCGATATCGGTGCCTATGCCAAGAGCAAAACGCTCGCCGAACACGCCGCGTGGAAAGCTGTTGAGGGGGGCTCGATGGAAATGAGCGTCATCAATCCGGGGGCGGTGTTTGGGCCGTCTTTGGGCGCCAAGATCGACGGTCAAAGCGTGTCCTTGATCACCAAAATGATCACGGGCAAAATCCCGATGATCCCCGATATGGCTATGGGCATGGTCGATGTGCGTGATGTCGCCAAGCTTCACGTTGCCGCAATGACCGCCAGCGGTGCTGCAGGAAAGCGCTTTATCGCCTGCACATCCGAACCGGTCGAGATGGCGACCGTGGCCAAAATTTTGCGAGATACGGGTTATAAGAAGGTTCCGACCCTGAAAGCTCCAACCTTTGTTTTGAGATTGATGGGCCTTGTCGATCGCGAAGCGCTGGGCATGCTTCCGTTCATTGGCAAAAAGGCTGTGCTTGATAATAGCGCCACCCTTACTTTATTGAACTGGACGCCGTCACCGATAGCCAACGCTCTTAGAGAAATGGCGGCAACTCTTTTGAAGTAACGGTCAATGCTTTGTATTCTTAGTCGATAGTGTCAATAAAGGTTGCGTGTATGGCATATAGTGAAAATAAAATGGATTGGCGTTCACCCTGTCCGCTCAGTTCTGCGCTGGATGTGCTCGGTGATCGGTGGTCGCTCTTGATCATTCGCGATTTGATTATTCATGGGCCACGCACTTATTCCCAATTTCTCGAAGCACCTGAGCATATTGCCACAAATATTCTGGCATCAAGACTTGAGCTCCTTACGCATCTGAAACTCATCATAAGGACAAATCCAAATGCAGCCTCGCGCAATAACACTTACCAATTGACGGAAAGTGGCGCGGCGCTGCGCCCGACCTTGGAAGGTTTGGCGCAATGGGCGGGTGCACATCTCACCGAATTTCACGCCGATATTCTGAAAATATAATTTTCGGTCCAATTTTTTATCGCTGCTGAAACTGCAATTATTATTTCATAGATTTAGCTTGATCATCCGTCATGAACATTAAAGACGTCTGCTAATTTATGATGTTGACACAGTATAAGACTCCGACAAAATAGTGCCTCCGCTGGCAAAAATGATAGAGCTTTGACCCGTGCTGAAAATCGAGATGTTGCCCTTTATACTGTCCATTGCGCTCAATGCCACGTTATCAACATTTCTGTTTCGTGAATTTTTTTGGCGCAGGCTGAAAGTGATGTCGATTGCCGATGCGGCGCGGCCGATTTTATGGCTCCATGCTTTCCGCTTTTTCGGTCTGACTTTTATTGCTCCAGGCGTAACGCATCCAACTCTCCCATATGAATGGGCGTGGGATGCGGCGATCGGCGACGTGATTACGGCCCTTTTGGCATGGATTGCCCTTTATTTGAGACAGGGAAGCCTTTTCCTTTTAGCGGTTTGGATCTTTAACATTTTTGGTCTGCTCGACATTTTGAATGCCTTTGTCCATGGCGTACCTTTACAGGTGCAGTCTCTGCTCGGCGCGGCCTATTTTATTCCTACGGTCTATGTGCCACCGCTCATTGTCACGCATCTGTTTCTCTTCGCGCTCTTGCTTCGACGGGCAAAAGCTTAGCGTTGAGCGAGCACTGACGTGCGTCACAGATACTCAGCGCAATAAAGCGAGCAAACGCTCATGGTCGATCCCGATGGCTGTATTGCCATCCGCGCCCACCATGGTTTCATTCGCGATGATAGAATCAAGAATGGCCTCTTCGGTGGCCTGCGCGGTCGCTTTAAACAAATCATCCATCGCGCTGTTTGAAATAAACCGCATCGACGCAAGAGGCGGGTTACCGGCAAAGGCGTCGCGATTGGCCGTCGAAAACGCGATAAAAATATCCCCTGATCCGTTATGACCGATGCCTCCGGTTCGGGCGATGCCCACGGGTACGCGGCGTGCCAATCGTTTCAGTTGATGCGGGAGAAGCGGCGCATCCGTCGCAATAACCGCGATGATGGAGCCAACGGGTTTCCCGCGTAACTCGCCTCCCGGCATGGCGAGACCAACTTTTTTGCCCATCACCGTCATCTCGTAACGCCGCCCGAAATTCGACTGCACGAACGCACCAAGCGTGTAGGTCTCATCGCCGATCGCAACCCGACGCGAGGCGGACCCGGATCCCGCCTTGAAATCAAAGGTCAGCATCCCCGTGCCGCCGCCGACACTGCCGAGTTCGATCGGTCCGCCACGCGCCGTGTCGAGCGCAGAAAACACATGCTCTTTTTTGACATGGAAACCGTTGATGTCGTTCAATTCGCCATCATAGGTTTCACCCGCTACCGGCAAACCCCAGTCATTCGTGGTCTTTTTGACCGTATTAAAGATCCATTCAACCGTCGCATCCCGCGCGACGCCGCAACTATGTGTATTGGTGATCGTGATCGGCGTTGTGAGTTCGCCCGATTCCTCCACCCAGACGAGCCCCGTCATTTCACCATTGCCGTTGAAGGAATAGGAACCGGCGGCACATGAAGTTTGCGGATCAAGACGCCCACGCGGTAAAATCGCTGTCACGCCGGTTCGCACGGGTCCTTGACCAACCACGCGTGGTCCATGGCCCGAGATCAGCGTTGTGTAACCAACCTCAACTCCCGCAACATCCGTAATCGCGTTGAAGGGGCCGGGCGTTCCGGGAAGATTTACGCCCAATCCACGAAGGCGCATTTTACCGGATGGGGTTTGGTTCCAATGCGACACGGCCTAGATCCTCCGATAATAGCGGCATGGCTTTTGGTTTTAATCTTCGCTACGCTACCATGGCCTGAGCGTGTTTTTCAAAATTAGTCACGTCGCTCAGTGGTTCTCGTAGATGGGGTAGATCGACATGGCAGCGGGCGACGGCAAATCAGGAAAACGGACGCGTCCGACAATTAGCGATCAGGAAGCACTTGATTTCCACGCTATGGGGCGCCCCGGCAAGATCGAGATCGTCGCGACGAAGCCCATGGCCACCCAGCGCGATCTGTCGCTCGCTTATTCCCCCGGCGTGGCCGTGCCCGTTAAAGCGATTGCTGAAAATCCCGCGCTTGCTTTCGATTACACATCCAAAGGCAATCTCGTCGCCGTTATTTCCAATGGTACCGCGATTTTGGGTTTGGGCAATTTGGGCGCACTCGCCTCAAAGCCGGTGATGGAAGGTAAAGCCGTTCTCTTCAAGCGTTTTGCCGATGTCGATTCAATTGATCTCGAAGTCGATACCGAAGATCCCGATCAATTCATCAATGCGGTGCGTTATCTCGGCCCGTCATTCGGCGGCATCAATCTTGAAGATATCAAGGCACCGGAATGTTTCATCATTGAAGAGCGCTTGCGCGAACTCATGGATATTCCCGTATTTCATGATGACCAACATGGCACGGCGATTATTGCGGCTGCCGGCATTATGAACGCGATGCGGCTCACCGGTCGTGAGATGAAAACAACCAAGCTCGTCTGCAATGGTGCAGGCGCGGCGGGTATCGCTTGTCTCGAACTCATTAAAGCGATGGGTTTTGCACCAGAAAATGTTACTCTCTGCGATACGAAAGGCGTCGTGTATAAAGGCCGCACCGAAGGGATGAATCAATGGAAGAGCGCGCATACGGTTGAAACCAAAGCGCGGACGCTCGAAGACGCGATGAAAGGTGCCGATGTGTTTTTCGGTCTTTCCGCAAAAGGGGCGCTATCCGCCGAGATGGTGAAAAGCATGGCGCCGAATCCGATTATTTTCGCGATGGCGAATCCTGATCCCGAAATCACTCCGGAAGAAGCGCATGCCGTGCGTGACGATGTCATCATCGCCACAGGACGTTCGGATTATCCCAATCAAGTGAACAATGTTTTGGGTTTTCCTTATATTTTCCGTGGCGCTTTGGATTGTCGCGCGTCAACGATCAATATGGAAATGAAAATCGCGGCCGCTTACGCTCTCGCTGATCTCGCGCGCGAAGATGTGCCCGACGATGTCGCAGCAGCCTATCAAGGCGCGCGTCCGCGCTTTGGCCGTGATTATATTATTCCCGTGCCGTTTGACCCGCGTCTCATTCACGTCATTCCGCCGGCAGTTGCAAAGGCGGCGATGGATACAGGCGTTGCCAAAAAACCGATTGAAAATCTGGAAACCTATAAAGCACAACTCTCCGCAAGGCGTGACCCGGTTGCGGGCGCCTTGCAGCGTATCTTTGAACGCGTACGGCGTTATCCGAAGCGTGTTGTGTTCGCGGAAGGTGAAGAGGAGCAAGTCATCCGTGCGGCGATGAGCTTCGTCTCGCAAGGTCTCGGCACCGCCATTCTTGTCGGGCGTGAAGATCGTGTGCGCGCCAATGCGGCAAATGTCGGTATTGAGCTTGATGGCAAAAACGGCATTGAAATTCACAATGCACGTCTATCACATCGTAATGCCGCCTATGCGCAAGCGCTCTATGAACGCCTGCAGCGCAAGGGTTATTTGTTCCGCGATTGCCAGCGTCTCATCAATAATGATCGCAATTATTTCGGTGCGTCCATGGTCGCGTTGGGCGATGCCGATGCGATGGTAACGGGTGCGACACGTAATTATTCTGTGGCGCTGAATGACGTGCTCAATGTGATTGATGCCAAGCCCGGTCATAAATTGATGGGCACATCAATTGTGATTGCACGCGGGCGAACGGTGATTGTCGCAGATACGGCGATTACCGAAATGCCGACAGCATTAGAACTCGCCGATATTACGGTGGAAGCGGCCGGTGTCGCACGTCGTCTTGGATATGAACCGCGTGTGGCTCTGCTGGCTTATTCAACCTTCGGTCATCCGCCGGGTGAACGTTCAGCAAAAGTCATTGATGCGGTGAAGATCCTCGATACGCGTCATTGTGATTTCATTTATGACGGAGAGATGGCGGCTGATGTTGCCTTGAACAAGGATTTACTCGCGCAATATCCGTTTAGTCGCCTGAAAGACACGGCCAATGTGCTTGTGATGCCCGCCTTCCACTCGGCATCGATTGCCACCAAAATGATGCAGACGCTCGGTGGCTCAACTGTTATCGGCCCGTTGCTCGTAGGTCTTGATCGCTCGGTGCAGATCATGCCTTTGGGCGCAAAGGATTCCGACATCGTCAATATGGCCGCGCTCGCCGCATTTAATGTGGGTGGGTAAGGAGCGGTCGTGCGCTCGGCGCACGACGAAAAGCGCCGGAAAGCCAAGGGCTCAACTTAGCGCTCGGGGAAACGATCCTTTGAATCGTTTTCGGTTTCGAACGCCTTGAGCCCTAGCGAAGGGCCGACGAGCCAAGAGCTCAAACTCTTGCGATCGGTGTCATCCAGCCCATTACGGCGCCGGTCGGATCTTGAATGATTGCGATGCGACCAACATCAGGAATATCAAAGGGTGGCCGTAATATTATACCGCCAGCCGCTGTTAGATCATTTATGCGCTGATCGATATCGTCGACCGCCAAATAGGCAAACCAATGCGGTGGGGCACCCGGGGGTGAGAACATGGACAGCGGCACTATGCCTGCCTGTGGAACACCATTGATCGAGGCAACCCAATAATCGCCTTGCGGGTTTGGTGTTTTTTCAAAAGTCCAACCAATGGTTTTTGCGAAAAAAGTTTTTGCGGCTTCGACATCGCCGGTGTTCAGTTCATTCCAGTAAAATGTACCATGGCGGCTCATCGCGATCTCCTGCGTTCAGGTTAGATGCGAAGTGTCTCAAAAAATTCGGTCACAATAAAGCAATCAGAAGTTGTTATTCTTTTTTGGCTCTTAATCGCCGCGCCGCTCTTTAAAAAACGTTCTCAATAAATTCGCCGATTCTGTTTCACCAATACCCCCATAAATTTCAGGCGCATGATGGCAGGTCGGTTGCGAGAAAAAGCGCGGGCCATGTTCTACGGCGCCGCCTTTAGGATCGCTCGCGCCGAAATAAAGACGACGAATACGCGCAAAAGAAATCGCGCCTGCACACATCGCGCACGGCTCAAGCGTCACATAGAGATCGCAATCAATCAGCCGTTCTGATCCGATCTTGCGCGCTGCTTCGCGCAGTACAAGAATTTCGGCATGGGCGGTGGGATCATGATCGCTCAGCGTGCGGTTGCCGGCGGTTGCAAGCACGACACCGTCTTTCACGACGACGGCGCCCACAGGCACCTCGCCTTGGCGGGCAGCGTCATGCGCGGCATCGAGCGCAAGCGTCATCGGCTTTTGCGATTTGTCGGTCATGGGATGTGTTTGTTCCCCTCGCTTCATCTCTATGACTCTGCTATCAGCGCGCCATGAGTGATGACAACAGAAAGAGCGGCGGCGGCAAAGGTCGCCCCCCACGCGGCCCTGGTTCCGGTCGGGATCGCAATGGCCCCTCGCGCGCCGGATCGCGTCCGGAAGGGCGTGGCTTCAAAGGCAAACGACCGGAAGGTCGCAGTTTTTCTGATCGACGGTCCGAGGGCCGCTCAGATCGCCCGTCTTCGGGTGAAACCATGATCAAGGGGGCTTTCCGCCCGCGTAAACCGCGCGACGAAGGCGCGCGGGCTGGGTCAAGACCGTCGGGAGAGGGGCGTTCTTTCTCTGAAAATCGCAGCCAAGAAGGCAGCAAGCGACGTTTTTCACCGTCAAAAGGGCCACGCCGGTCATTTTCTGAAGGTGCGGGAGGCGAACGCCCCAGCCGTCCGCCTCGTGAGCGCCGTGAAGGCGACCGCCCCCAAGGTGACCGTCCCTTCCGCGTCCGGCCTTCAGGTGACAGGCCGTCCGGGGATCGCCCCTTCCGCGAACGCCGCGAGGGTGACCGCCCTCAAGGTGATCGTCCGTTTCGGGCGCGTCCCTCTGGCGACCGTCCTTTCCGCGAACGGGGCGAGGGAGATCGACCACGTAGCCCAAGACCGCCACGGGATGGCTCATTCCGTGATCAGGGCAAACCGCGTGGCCGGCCACAAGGTGGTCGCGGCAACCGTGATTTTTCTGCGCCAAAAGCGCGCCCCGGTGATCGCATTGCCAAAGTAATGGCACGTGCGGGGCTTTGCTCGCGGCGCGATGCGGAAGCGTGGATTCTTGAAGGCCGCGTGATCGTTAATGGCGAAACACTTCTCACGCCCGCGCGCGACATTGTGCCGAGTGATCGTGTCGAAGTTGACGGCAAGCCTTTGCCATTGCGCGAACGGACCAGACTTTTTCTTTATCACAAGTCACGCGGTCTTGTGACAACGGCGCGCGATCCCGAAGGACGCCCAACTGTTTTCGCACAATTGCCAAAGGGCCTACCCCGTTTGATCTCTGTCGGTCGTCTCGACATCAATACCGAAGGCTTGTTG
>JBAXQM010000030.1:0-25854 GCA_037131735.1 Alphaproteobacteria bacterium | reverse complement strand
AAATCGGGTGAAATCCATGCATTGCTCGGCGAAAACGGAGCCGGCAAATCGACATTTGCAAACATTCTCGCTGGTGTTCATCGCCCGACACGCGGCTCGATTGCGCTTAATGGCGATGACGTTGAGATTCAAAATCCGCTTGCGGCACAGCGCTTAGGCATCACGCTGATCCATCAGGAACCCTTGTCATTCCCTGATCTTTCTGTTGCTGAAAATCTGGTTCTTGGTCGTTTGGCGGGATCGCCCTGGTCTAAGGTGCCGTGGAAAGAAATCGAAGAAGAAGCGGCGCAACTTATGACGCTTCTCGGTGTCGATATTGATGTAAAACGCCCGATGCGCGGGCTTTCCATTGCCGATCAACAAATGGTCGAGATCGCGCGGGCACTCGCTTCCGATAGTCGCTTGATCATTATGGATGAGCCCACCGCACCGCTCACACCCAAAGAAGTTGAAACACTGTTTTCAATTGCTCGTCGTTTGCGTGACGAAGGGCGTACGATCATTTTCATCTCGCACAGGCTCGAAGAAGTGCGTGCCTTGTGTGATCGTGTCACAATTTTTCGTGACGGAAATAAAGTGGCCACCGATACAATCGGCAATTTAACTGACGCAGATATTATCCGGTTGATGATTGGGCGATCTTTGCGTGAATATCTCAAAAAGCAGGACGCGCAAATCGGCGATGTCGCGCTTGAGGTTAAAGGCCTCACGAAAGCGGGCTATTTTAAAGATATCAGCTTTGAAATTAGGCACGGCGAGATTGTGGGTCTTGGTGGTCTTGTTGGTGCGGGACGCACCGATGTGGCGCGTGCGCTTTTTGGAATAGCGCCCGCAGACAAAGGCGAGATCCTGATTAAGGGAACGGCCGTAGCAATTACCGATCCCGCTGTGGCGATTGATCACCGCTTGGCCTTTGTTCCGGAAGATCGTGCGATTGCAGGAATTTTTCGTACCTTATCGGTTGAACAGAATATTACGGCTGCCGTGCCCGAAAAAATCTCGAATGCGGGCATCATCCATTTTGCTACAGAGCATGAGATCGCAACAGACTCGATCAAAAAGCTCAGTATTCGGCTTGCGTCCATGCGGCAACCGATTGGAGAGTTATCGGGCGGCAATCAGCAGAAATCTATTTTGGCGCGGTGGCTTTTAACTGATCCTGAAATTCTCATTTTGGATGAGCCGACGCGCGGTATCGATATCGGTGTGAAAGCAGAATTTTATGACATGATTGGCGAATTGGCGGCGACGGGTCGCGCCATTCTTTTGATCTCGTCTGAACTGCCTGAACTTCTGGCTCTGTGTGATCGCGTGCTTGTAATGTCGGAAGGTCGCATAACGGCTGATATTCCGCGCGCAAACGCGACACAAGAATCCATCATGCATGCGGCTGTCCCGCGGAGCGCGGAGGTACGCGCATCATGATCGGGTCTCTGCTCCGCCGCCGGGAAGCCGGCATTCTGTTGATGATCGTTTTATTCTGCGTCTTTGTCGGGATCATGCGGCCGCGCTTTCTCACGCTTGATCAATTCAGAATCATTCTTCTTCTTATCCCGCTAATCATGATTGGCGCGATGGGGCAAATGCTAGTCATCATTGCCCGTCATGTTGATTTGTCGATTGGATCAATCCAGGGCCTTGCGGCCATGCTTACGGCATTGATGTTTAAATTTCATCCCGAGATTCCGTGGGGTCTCGGTTTTGTTGTTGCCATCGGTGTTGGTTTGGGTCTCGGTGTCGTTAATGGCGTGCTTGTGACCGCCTTTAATCTTCCCGCTATCATCGTCACCTTGGGAACATTGAGCCTTTATCGCGGGCTCACTTTTATTGTTTCAAACGCCAAACAGATTGATCGCCAATTTGTTCCCGCTGCGTTGAAGGCGATGTCGCAGGATTCGCCAACCTATGCGGTGCCCTGGATCATTGTCATTGCGCTTGCTGTAGCGGTGGCTACTTATTGGTTTGCCAATCGCACGCTTGTGGGGCGACAAATTTATGCGATGGGTTCTAATCCGATTGCAGCACCGCTGCGCGGTATCCGCGTGAATGCGGTCACGATCTTGGTGTTCGCCATATCCGGCGCACTCGCGGGACTCTCGGGCATTATGTATGCGAGCCGCTGGGGCTTCGTGAATCCGTCAAATACGGGAACGGGTTTCGAGTTTCAGGTCATCGCCGCGGTCGTGATTGGCGGCGTATCGATCAATGGCGGCGTGGGCTCCGTGCCCGGCGTTGTGCTCGGTGTGTTTCTCATGGGGTGCGTTTCTGCAGCGCTTCCTCTTTTGGGCATTCCCGGTACGTCACAAGCCGCCATTTATGGAGCTGTCATTGTGGTCGCGCTTTTGATTGATCGGTCCGTGCGTATGCGTGCCAATGCGGCGCTCTCGTCTGCTAGGGGGCGCGAATGAGCGAAGCGCCCATAGGGTTAAACTCAACTGTATCGGCAACGCACCGGGATGCAGCACCACCGCGTCCTTTATGGCAGGTCATTTTTGTTCGACCTGAAACGCTAACATTTGTGTTGCTTGTTCTTGCTATTTTTGCAGGTGGACAGCTATCGCCCTATTTCCTTGATATTCGTTATATTCTCGATAGTTTCACACTGACTGCCGAGCTTTCACTGCTTGCGCTTATTCTTACGCTTGTCATCATTGCCGGGGAGATCGATTTGTCTCCGGCTTCAGCCATGGCGCTCTCTGCCTGCCTGTTCGCCTATGCGATGAGTTTCGATTGGCCGATGTGGATTTGTGTATCTATCGGTATTGGCTCGGGTCTCATTATGGGCGCGATCAATTCGGCGTTGATCATCGGCCTACAACTCCCATCAATCATTGTCACTATCGGCACGCTGACGCTATATCGCGGATTAGCCCAAGTGATTGCCGGTGATAAATCGATACGTGTTCCTGAGTGGTATATCGGCATCGATAAAGTTCAGGTGCTTGGCTTGCCCGCGCCTGATTTGATTTTCATTCTTGCGGCTATCGCATTGGCCTTTCTCCTTGGCATGACAGTGTGGGGTCGGCAGATTTATCAAACGGGAACGAACGAGACAGCTGCAATTTATGCCGGAATTCGCACGCGACGTATCAAAGCGGTTTTGTTTTTAGCAACCGGTGTAACAGCGTCGATTGCCGGAATGATTTTCATTTCGCGCTTGGGCTCTGTGCGATATGATCTTGGCCTTGGCGGTGAATTGCAAATGGTGCTCATGGCCATGCTCGGCGGTACCTATATTTTTGGTGGGCGCGGAACGATTTTGGGAACTTTCCTTGCCGCTCTGCTTTTGTCTGTCATCTCGACAGGTATGACGACTGCTAATCTTCTACCGGCAACGCAGCTTTGTGTTTTGGGCGTGTTGCTTGTGCTTTCAATCATCGCCACGAATTTCATCTATTCCCGCACACAGCGTTAGCGGGCTTAACCGCCGGTTCGAAACGGCAAACATATGGAGGAAGTAATGCTGAAGAAAACTGTTTTGGCGGGTCTTGCCTTGGGCTTCGGCCTTATGGCGAGTGCAGCCATGGCCGCGAGTAACTTCAAAGTCGTCTATATCGGAAAGAACACTGGTAATCCCTATTTCGATTCGATCACGGGTGGCTTTGTTGATGCCTGTAAGAAGATCGGTTGTGAGTTTGAGTTTGTCGCTCCGGCAACGGCCGAAGCCACATCGCAAATCCCATTCATTGAGGCGCAAATTCAGCGTGGCGTGAATGTGATCGCGATTGCACCGAATAGCCCCGATGCCATGAACCAGGTGCTCGACAAAGCGCGGGCGAAGGGTATTCTCGTACTCACCGTGAATGGCGATATTGTTGGCAGCGAAGGTCATCGTGACGCCAATATTCTGCCAGTTGATTTCACCAAGACGGGACCGAACCAAGTTGAGCTCATGGGCTCGATGATCGGCTATAAGGGTGAAATTGCCATCCTCTCAGCAACAACAGAAGCGCCTGACCAGAACACCTGGATCAAGGCGATGAAGAAGACACTCGCCGAAAATCCAAAATACAAGGATATGAAGCTCGTTGCGACTGTCTATGGCGATGACCAGCCAGAAAAGTCGACGACGGAAATGGAAGCTTTGTTGTCGAATTATCCAAATCTTGTCGGTGTAATCGCCCCGACAACAGTGGGTATTGCGGCTGCAGCACAAGTTGTGAAGTCGCGTGGCATTGCCAATAAGGTTCATGTCACGGGTCTTGGCCTTCCGTCAGAAATGCGCGATTTCGTGAAGGATGGCACAGTATCGGCCTTCCAACTCTGGTCGCCTTACAATGAAGGTTGGTTGGCTGCTTACTTTGCTGATGGCGTTCTCAATGGCAAAATCAAGAATACGGTTGGTACGAAATTCGATGTACCAAGCCTCGGCTCAATCACCATTCTCGAAAAGAATGTGATGAATACGCAAGCTGAACTGACGACATTCGACAAAGCGAATATCGACAAGTTCAACTTCTAAACCTGTACCTCGAATGCGCCGGCGTTTCGCCGGCGCATTTTCTTTTTTGTTTATTGATCAGAGGACCGAAGCCATGAATACATATGATCTCGCTGGACGTGTGGCCATCATCACCGGAGGCGCACAAGGCATTGGCCTCACAGTTGCAGAGCGATTTCTTTCAAATGGGGCGTCCGTTTCGATCTGGGATGTTGACCAGAAGCTTCTGGATGATCTTTCAAAGCGGCTTGGATCAAACAAATCGGTCCAATTGCTTCACGGCGATATCGGCTCTCTCGAGTCGGTTGAGAAAAATACAAAAGCGGTCATCGACCATTTTGGTAAAATCGATATTCTGATTAATAACGCGGCGATTGTCGGCCCCAACACAACGACATGGGAATATCCGCCTGAAGACTTTATGAAGGTGGTTCACATCGGTTTGAACGGAACATTCTTTATGTGCCGCACGGTGGTGCCCCATATGATCAAGCAGAATTATGGCCGGATCGTCAATCTCTCCTCCGTGGCGGGGAAAGAAGGCAATCCAGGCGCGCCCGCCTATTCATCTATGAAGGCAGCGGTGATCGGCTTAACAAAGTCACTCGGTAAAGAGCTGGCGAAATATGATATCGCGGTCAATTGCGTAACGCCTGCCGTGGCAAAAACGACGATGGCACTCAGTCAAGAGCCCGAATTTTTAAAGATGATTTTGTCGAAGATTCCGCGTGGCCGCATGCTTGAGCTTGAAGAAGCTGCCTCGATGATCACGTGGCTCTCGTCATCAGAAAATTCATTCACAACCGGCGCGGTGTTCGACCTCTCCGGCGGACGCGCGACCTATTAAGGCCGCGCGTTTACCGAAGTCTTACCGTCCGGTGATCGACTGGCGTCTCACGCGGCGTTCGATGATTGTTTGCAACACAACCGAGACAACAATCACGAGGCCGAAGCAGAGCTGTGTGTAGAAGGCGTTGATACCCGCTGACACGATGCCGGCGTTGATCGCACCGATGATGTAGGAGGCAACGAAGGAGCCCACAATACTCCCCGTTCCGCCAAACACCGATGTGCCACCCAAGAACACCGATGCAATCGTGTTGAGCAAGAAGCCTTCACCGGTTGTGGGCCAGAAATAGTAGCCTACGAATGAGGTCATCAACCCGGCAAAGACGGCGACAACGCCAACAAGCATAAAGGCGCGTGTCTTTACACTTACGACATCAATACCCATAAGCCGCGCGCTTGTTGGATTATCGCCCACGAGGAATACATGGGCGCCAAACCGTGTGCGATTGAGCAAGATCCATAAGATGAATCCAATCAGAATGCACCAAATCGTTTGAACAGGAATTCCGAGAGGCGCGGAATTAAAGAGCAGATGACCAAGCGGATAATTCTCTTCTGTTAATGGCACGCCGGTCCCATTCATTAAAATCAACTCGGCGCCACGATAAAGAAATGATGTGCCGATGGTGATGACAAGAGAGGGGATATTGAGAAGCGCTATGAGCGCGCCATTGACCCAGCCGCACAAAGCGCCGACACCAAAGCCTGCAAGAAGCGCGAGGGGCATAGGCACGCCCGCCTTTGCAAGGAGGCAGAAAGCGGCGGTTCCGAGTGCCATGATCGAGGGAAATGATAAATCAATTTCGCCGGTGATCACGACAAAGGTCAGCGCCAGCGCGATGATGCCAAAGAGCGGCGTCGTTTGCGCGAAGGCTTTGTAGATGTCGATATCGAGAAACACGGTGGGCGCAGCAATGACAAAGCCGAGCCACATGGCAAGGCCCACGCCGATAATGCCGATTTGCGAGCCATAGCGACGCATCACCGAAGGCGGTGCGACGCGGTTGTCTTTGGCTTTTGCGGAATTGGTAGTTTGCGATCCGGAAGACATGGGAGATCCTTCTTGCGATATCAATCAATGGAGCCAGAGCGGGCAACGCGATAGAGCCGCTCGATGAGCTCATCCATCGAGATTTCTGATTTACGATAGATGCCGGCAACCCGTCCGCGATCGAGCACATAGAGTCGATCAACAACCGGATAGACGTGGAAAATATTGTGATCGATGAAAATTGCGGATTTGCCAGCCTTTTTGATGCCTTCAACGAAGTCGAGTGTCTTCTTCGTTTCAGAAAGTGACAAACCCATTGTGGGCTCATCAAGGATCACGAGTTTCGCATCGAAATAAAGCGCGCGTGTGATCGCGACACCTTGCTTCTCACCACCTGACATCGTGGTGACGACATTGTCTGGATGAACAGCGGCTGACGTGAAGCCCATATGTTGGCTCATCAAACGGGCCGCTTCCGAGCGCATTTTATGCACATCAAGAAGGCCCCATTTCGTCACAGGCTCGCGGCCCATAAACATGTTGCGCCAGATCGGTTGTTTCTCGCACAGAGCGCGTTCTTGATAGACGGTCTCAATCCCGAGCGAACGGGCGCGGGCAGTCGACCAATCATCAATGCGCTGACCTTCGAAAAAGATTTCGCCACCCTGATCGGGGCTGTGATAGCCCATCACGGTTTTAACGAGTGTGGATTTGCCCGCGCCATTGTCGCCGAGTAGGCCAACAATCTCGCCGGGATAAACGGAAAAATTCACATCCGCGAGCGAACGGACTTCGCCGAATGTTTTCGACACATTGCGTAATTCGATCACGGGTGTTCGCGCAGCTCCGGACATCGTGTCTGTCTCCTTCATTCAGCGAGCGATAAACTTACCTTCCAGAGAAGGAGAGGGGCCGTAGGGTCCCCCTCCGGATTTAAAGTTGTTCTTACGAACCGCTTAGCGGATTTCGACGGCCGCGAGTGGCGCCACCGCTGCGACATTCGACTTATCGACGAAGGCGCCCGCAGTGTTGATATCAAGACCCGAGAAGCCGAATTTCTTCGTCAAGCAGATATTGAGCATCGGGATATAGCCCTGAAGGAAGGGCTGCTGATCGATGACGAGATTCTGATAACCGTCTTCGATCGCCTTCGCTGTATTCGGCGACATGTCGAAACCAGCGAAGAGAACCTGACCAGGCTTCAAGGATGCGGCCTTAGCATAGACCGAGACGTTTGATGTCAAACCGCCGTGATCGGTCACAACGATCTTGATGTCAGCGTCTTTCTTCATCACGCCCACGAAGGTTGCTGTACCCGCATTCGGATCAGCATTGGTTGCGGAGTCGATTTCTTGATAGATGACTTTCGCGCCAGCCTTTTCGAAGGCATCGACCACACCAACTGTGCGTTGACCACGGTCGCCGCCCTGACCCTTAAGACCCCAGACGAACACTTTCTCGCCTGACTTCAAACCAGCGCGCTTGGCTGCTTCCGCACCCAGAGCAAAACCGGCTTTATAGTTTGGCGCACCAACATAGCCGAAGCCATTGGCGGAATATTTTTCCTGTGCCTTAGGCAAGGATGTGTTCAAGCTTGTGAAGATCGTGCCTTGCTTATAGGCCTGATCGACAAGCGGATCGGTCGCGTCGTCACCACCGAAACCATAAGTCGCAATACCATCAACCTTGGTGGCGATAGCTTGCTTGATCTGGGTCAGCATTTTGTTCGGATCCCAGTCAGAGAAGTAATAGGTGACTGTCGGTCCAAGATCGAGTTCTGCTTGGCGGAAGCCGTTATACACATTGTTCGCGAAGACGCCGCCTTGCGGGCCGCCCGGGAACGCAGCAATCTTAACACCTTCACACCATTTTGCTTTCGGATCAGCTGCCCACGCACCGGTGACGCCCA
This sequence comes from Alphaproteobacteria bacterium, assembly GCA_037131735.1. Classification (GTDB taxonomy): domain Bacteria; phylum Pseudomonadota; class Alphaproteobacteria; order Rhizobiales; family Beijerinckiaceae; genus CAIUPE01. Next base: position 17,664 of record JBAXQM010000030.1, on the reverse strand, counting down.
TAGCGGCCGTCATGCCGAGTGTCGCGATCAAGCCGATTTTTGCTTTTCTTGAGAACATATAGAGCCTCCCTTTCTCAGGATGATCAAGTGAACGAGCCATCGCCAGCTCGCCGGTTGCCCCGTTTAAGCGGGGATTAGTTACGGAGTTCACCATGCAGGTCCTCCGCTGCGATATCAAGAAGATGCAGCATTGCCGCGCGGGCATCTTCACTATGTCTCAAACGAATAGATTCAAGAATCTGCCGATGCGCATCAAGCACATCCTTGTCCATTAACTCAGAAGTTGCAAAAAAGGCCGCGCGCAACGCCGCCTCAATGGTACTCGTCAATCCTTTGAGCACGATATTATGGCTTGCATGAATAACGGCGCGATGAAACCGCACATCTGCCTCATTGCATCGCGCCATATCATGTGGCGTCGAGTTAAGCATATCGAAATAGGCGGTTTCAATCGCATAAAGATCTTGGGCCGACGCGCGTTGCGCCGCGAGCTCGGCGGCTGCGGGCTCGATAATGCGCCGGGATTCGACAAGACTTTCGATGAAAAGTTTATCGGCACGCAAATCTGGATGCCAAGACAATAGATCCGGATCAAGCACACGCCATTCTTCACGCACGCGGACACGAATACCGGTGCGCGTGCGACTTTCAACAAGACCCTTCGCGGCAAGAACTTTAATTGCTTCACGTATTGTTGTCCGGCTTACACCGAGAGAGAGTGCCAATTCCGCTTCACCCGGAAATGCATCACCCGGATTGAATTCGCCGCCAAGAATGCGCGCGCCTAATGTGCGCACGACGGACATATGCATCTTGCCCTTTGCACCCGAGTCGGTCGCGGGGAGAGATGATGCGAGTTTTAGAGCAGCGCGCGCGGGCATGATGTTCCTAATCGTGATACATGACGGATTTACCGCCATCGATCACAATGGCTGTGGCATTGATAAAAGGGGCTTCGTCGGAAGCGAGAAAGACGGCTGTCATTGCGACTTCTTCCGGCTTACCGATCCGCTTGGGCGGGTGCATGTCATAAGTGCATTGACGTTCAGCGTCGGGATCATCGAATGTATTCCAATAATCAACCGCAATCTGCGTTTCGATATAACCGGGTGAAATGGCATTCACCCGTATGCCATCCGCCGCATATTGGATACCGAGCGAGCGTGTGAGTCCCAAGAGTCCGTGTTTCGCAACCGGATAAGGAAATGTATTTGGAATGATCGCGAAGGAATGAACCGACGCAATATTGACCACCGCGCCTTTTTTATGAGCACGCATACCGGGTAATACGGCACGTGTGCAGTGCCACACGCCTTCAAGATCCACGGCAAAGCAGCGCTTCCATTCATCTTCCGGCATTGAGAGCGGATCATGAAACACATTGATGCCAGCATTATTGACGAGCACATCAATGCGGCCGAATTCTTTCAGCGCTTGATCAACCATTGCACGGCATTGCTCGGGCTTTGATACATCCGTCTTGATGAAGAGCGCTTTATGGCCTTTCGCCTTTAAAGAGTCCGCAACGGCTGTGCCGGTTGTCTCATTATATTCGGCAATCACAACATGAGCGCCTTCGGCGGCAAAGGCGCGTGCGGTAGCTTCGCCAATGCCTTGGCCTGCCCCTGTAACAATCGCGACTTTGTCTTTGAGGCGATCGGTCATGCTGATTACCAATCGACAATTGTGCCATCATCCATGATGGCATTTTGTGTGTGATAAATTTCAGGCGCGAAAGGATGCGCTGCACAGACTTTTTCATCGACTTCGATGCCGAGGCCCGGCGCTTCTGGCACTTGCCAATGGCCGTCGATCATTTTGATCGGACCTTTGACAACATCGAAATACCAGGGCACGGCACCAACCATTTCCTCTTGAATGATATGGTTCGGCGTTGAAACGGCAAAGTGAAGAGCCGCGACACCCGCAATTGGTCCCAGCGGATTATGGGGCGCAACGCCGATTGAAACGGCTTCGGCCATCGCTGCGATTTTTTTGGCTTCAAGCAATCCGCCGCAATGGCAAATATCGGGTTGCGCGATATCAACCGCACGCGACTGGAAGAGTTCGTTGAATTCAATCCGATCAACGAGACGCTCGCCGGTTGCTATCGGCACATGTGTCTTGCCCGCAATCTCGATCAGCCCTTGCGTATCGCCGGGCGGCAAGACTTCTTCAACAAACATCGGCCGATAAGGCGCAAGCGCGTCGATATAGGCAAGCGCTGCCGCGGCTGAGGCGGGGCGGCCATGGAAATCGACCATGATCTCGATGGAAGGGCCGACTGTTTTCCGCAGCGCTTCCATTAACCGACCGACTTTTTCAACATCAGGCAGCGGCGCGTGATAATGCGTGTAGGGAATAAATACCGCTTTGAAGGCGCGATAGCCTTTGGCAACAACTTCCTCCGCACGACGTACCAATGGTTCTTCATCAAGCGACTCATAAACCGCGCGCATATCGCCCAAACCAAGATGCGTATAGACTTGCACTTTGTTGCGAACTTTACCGCCCAAGAGCCGCCAAACCGGCTGATTGAGCCATTTACCCATAATGTCCCATAGCGCGATTTCAATGCCGGATATCGCGCTCATGCCGATGACGCCTAAACGCCAGAAACTTTGTTTCTTGAGAATACGAACGAGTTGTTCAATGTCGCGCGGATCTTTGCCGATAATCAGCGGCGCAAGATCATCAATGGCCCCGGCAACTGCGCGGGTTTTCCATTCAAGCGTGGCTTCGCCCCAACCATAAAGGCCGGGCTGATCGGTTTCGACGCGAACAAAAACCCAGTTACGCATCTCAGCATTGACAATACGCGTCGAAATCGCCGTGATCTTCACGGTGAGCCCCTCCCTGCCAAGTCCATGATCGTCTCTGCGATCATTTCAAAATTACAGACTTGATATGATAATTATTTTTTATTTATCATATAATAGACAGGCTAGGGGCGGACCCCAAACCTTGTCAAGGGGAGGCTGTGATTAACGCAGAACTGGCGCATCAATGCGAAAATCAATTGGGCGAGGGCATTATCTGGTCTTCCGCCGCGCGCGCAATTTTGTGGACCGATATTCTCGGCAAGCACTATTGGCGCTTTGATCCGGCGACCGGAAAAGCTCTATCACAAGAGCTCTCTGAGCGGTTGTGCTGCTTTGCCGCGTTAGGTGATGACCAATTGATCGCGGGCTTTGCCTCAGGCCTGGCGCGCTTTAATCTGAAGACTGGGCAACGTGATCTCATTGCTGATCTTGAACGTGATCAGCCGACCACACGATTAAATGACGGCAAGCTCGATCGTCAGGGGCGTCTTGTTTTTGGAACGATGGATGAAGGCGCCGAGGGGCCAAAGCCGCTTGGTCATGTCTGGAGTTATGACGGCGTCTCATCGCCACGGATTTTGTTTGACGGTATCAAGATTTCAAACAGCGTCGCTTTTTCGCCCGATGGACGATTGATGTATTTTGCCGATACGCCGACACGGCGCATCGATGTGTTTGATTATGATCCCGAAACCGGAACGCCGTCGAACCGTCGAATCTTTACAGAGCTCAAAGCCGATGCCGGTTATCCTGATGGTTCAACTGTTGATGCGGAAGGGTGCCTGTGGAATGCCGAATGGGATGGCGGGCGCGTTGTAAGGTATGACCCCAAAGGCCGCATTGATCGCGTGATCAGTTTGCCTGCGCCCAATGTAACCTGTTGTGCTTTTGGTGGCCCAACACTGAGCGATCTTTACATCACGACCGCGCGCGTGGGCCTTTCCGATGAAGCCTTAAAGGCCGCGCCTCTCTCAGGCTCGCTCTTTGTTGTAAAGAGTGCCGGGCAGGGCTTGGCGGATACGCCGTTCCGTCTCTCATAGTCTATTAAACGTGATCTTGGTCAGATGATGGGTCTGCCGGACGTTGCGGATTGAACCGCTTCAAGAATCGCACGCGCATCAATCTCAAAATGACGATAGAGATCCTTGATGGTTCCGCTTTGGCCGAAATGTTCGACGCCCAATGACACCATGCGATGACCCCGCACACCACCGATCCAAGAGAGTGTCGCGGGATGTGCGTCAAGAACAGAGACAAGTAATGTGTGGGGCGCAAGGCCGGAGAGCAGACGCTCAACTGCGGAAGGAGGTGCTTTATATCCTTGTGCACGCGCTCTTGTGGCTGCGGTCCATCCCGCATTCAAGCGGTCTGCGGATGTGACTGCGAGTAAACCGACATCACGCCTTTTATCAGAGAGTTGCCCAACCGCTTCGATCGCTTCAGACATAACAGCACCCATGGCAATGATGACACAATCGGGGTTGGGGCCCGGTTTGCGTAGCCAATAAGCACCTTCAATGATATCCGTTTCAATGTCTTTTGTAAGAACGCGCGAGGGCTGCTCAACCGGGCGCGTTGTTAAACGCAGATAGACCGATCCGCCGCTTTCTTCTCTCACCCAAGATGTTTTCTTTTCAATCTTATTTGCGGGAGGTGATTTCTGGGTATAGGCGAAAGACCATCGCAAGATCACTTCAAGTTCGTCAACAAAAGCGGGCTCAAATGACGCGAGCCCATCTTGAGCCATGCCAATCAAAGGCGTGCTGATTGATTGATGAACGCCGCCTTCCGGCGCAAGCGTGACGCCCGAAGGCGTGGCGACAAGAATAAAGCGGGCATCTTGATAGCAGGCATGATTCAGCGAATCGAGACAGCGCGCGATGAAGGGGTCATAAAGCGTCCCTATCGGAACGAGCCTCTCACCATTCATGCTGTGAGAAAGGCCCAACGCGGCGAGCATGAGGCAGAGATTATTCTCCGCGATGCCCAATTCGAAATGTTGGCCCTGTGGAGAAAAGTCCCACGTAAAGGTCGAGGGTATTTTTTCTTTCTTGAAAAGATCAGCCACTTTTTCATGCGCGAAGAGTCCACGGCGATTGACCCATGGCCCGAGATTGGTCGAGACCGTCACATCAGGCGAACAAGTAACAATATGATTTGCCAGTTGATGTTCCGAGCGTGCAAGCTCCTGCAAGATAAAGCCGAAGCCCTGCTGGGTCGAAAGCCTCTTCTCGCTGCGATAGTCAAGCTTGTCGGGCACGGCAACTGCGGGCGCTGATAAGCGCCATTGTGAATTCAGAGTGGCGGCGCGATCACTAACGAGTTTTTTGATCGGCTCAAGCGAGTCTTTGATCGATTCAAATTTGTCCCATTCATGCCCTTTGCGAATGGCGAGCTCCGCTTGAAAGGTCTCAATCTGCGTGGGCGTCATCAGACCCGCGTGATTGTCCTTATGTCCTTGGAAGGGCAGGCCGAAGCCTTTAATTGTGTAGGCGATGAAACATTTAGGCCGATCAACTTCGGCTTTCGCGAATGTATCAAGGATCAACGGTAGATCATGACCGCCGAGATTAGACATCAAAGTCAACAGCTCCGCGTCGCTGCGCTTCTCAATGAGCGCGGTAACGGCACCTTGATCGCCAATATCGTCGAGTAATTTTTTACGAAACGCAGCACCGCCTTGAAAACACAGCGCTGAATAAAGCTGGTTCGGGCAGCGGTCGATCCAGTCACGCAATTTATCGCCACCGGGTTCAGCGAATGCAGCCTGCATCAAAGATCCATATTTCAGGATGATGACATCCCAGCCGAAATTCTGAAAAATGGTTTCGATTTTTTCCCAAAGTCCTTCGCGAATAACGGCATCAAGACTTTGACGATTATAATCAATGATCCACCAGCAATTGCGTAACCCTTGCTTCCATCCCTCTATGAGCGCTTCATAGATATTGCCTTCATCAAGCTCAGCATCGCCCGCAAAGGCGATGATGCGACCCTCTGGTCGATCCTTCATCAGTCCTTTTAGGCGGACATAGTCCTGCACGAGGGAAGCAAAAATCGTTTGCGCAACACTCAAGCCCACAGAGCCGGTTGAAAAATCAACATCGTCATCGTCTTTTGTCCGCGAGGGATAAGATTGAATACCGCCAAAGCTTCGATAATTTTCAAGTGCCTCGCGCGTCCGATTGCCGAGAAGATAGTGGATGGCATGATAGACGGGGCCTGAATGCGGTTTGACCGCAACGCGGTCGCCTGACTTCAGAATATGAAACCAAAGCGCCGTCATGATGGTGACGAGAGAGGCCGAGGACGCCTGATGGCCGCCGATCTTCAATCCATCTTCATTCGGACGAATATGATTGGCGTTATGGATCATATAGGTTGAAAGCCAGAGGATCTGGCGTTCAAGCGCACGAAGCTGCGCGATCGGGGGGTGACCTGAGGCGTTCGACATGGGTTCCATCTCCTTCACCTCTTTTGGACGCGGCTTTCCCGACGCGGGGTCCGTTCTGAAAAGGGCGAGCTCCTTTGCGGAGCTTGCCACATTCTACGCGGAGACCAAGGGAAAATGAACGTCACCTTGTGGAATATGGCAGTTACCCCGGCGTCGCTTGCCAAGCCCGACGCAGATTACTACGCTTCGGGAAACAAAAGATCGAATCTACTAAAATGATCAATGAGGGGGGGAGTGGGTTTAATGCCAACAACAACACTCAAAGCGCTTTCGCGTTCGAAGAAGCCAAAATTTGGTACTTTTATTGTCGAGTTTTCAACGCCCGGCATTGGGCATCTCGTCAAAACATCGGGATGCGAGTTCGTTCTTTACGACATGGAACATTCAGGCTTTGGGTTCGAAACAGCCAAGCAAGCCGTACGTTATTTCGAGGCAGCCGGTGTGGCGATGATCGCACGTGTGCCTTCTAAAGATTATGATCAAATCGCGCGTATTGCTGATATGGGCGCAGAAGGGATCATGTTGCCGATGGTGAATAACGCCACCGAGGCGCGCCATATTCTCGATTGTTTGAAATATGGTCCTGAGGGCAAACGCGGCGTGGCACTGGGTGTTGCGCATGACAATTATGCCCGCACAGGTGTCGTGGCGGATCGGTTGAAAGCGGCAAATAAAAGAACAACGCTCTTTTGCCAGATTGAGACCGCCGAAGGCGTCGAGAATGCGGACGCGATGGCTGCGCTTGACGGCGTTGATTGCCTTTGGGTTGGCCATTTTGATTTATCGAGTTCACTCGGCATTCCCGGCGATTTCGGGCATAAGAAATTCAAAAGCGCCATAGACAAGGTTGCTCAAGCGACACGCAAACATGGCAAGGCCTTGGGTCGTCTCGTGCCGAATGTCGAAACAGGCATTGAATATAATAAATGGGGTTTTGATTTTATCTGTTACTCAGGTGACGTGTGGCTTTTACAAAGCGCGCTGTCGAGCGGCATTGATCAATTACGCAAGGCCTGTGTCGCACGAAAATAGAAGGTAACGCCATGGCTCACTCTTTTCGTGTTGCGCTTTCCGGAGATTTCAAAAAGCCCGATGGCTCTCCGGTGTTTCCCGACTTTGATGTCAGTCCGCTTTTTCAAACATCGGGCGTCGAGGTTGTTTATCTCGAACCAGGTCCGGCGATTCAAGCGGAGCAGGTGGCTGACATTGATGTCTTGATTTTACTGATGCCGAAGTTTGATGCACGTAGCATTCATCCGAATGGGCGACTTGCCGCTGTCGCACGTTTCGGTGTCGGTTATGACAGTGTTGATGTGCCAGCCTGTAGCGCTGCCAATATACCCCTGGTGATTACGCCTGATGGCGTGAGGCGGCCGGTTGCCGTTTCCATTCTTACCTATATTCTCTCTTTGACCGGCAAATTGATGGTCAAAGATCGGATCACGCGCGAAGGTCCTGATGGCTTTAACACACGCGGGCAATTTATGGGTGTGGGCCTTGTTGGTAAAACATTGGGCTCACTCGGAGTTGGCAATATTGGTGCCGAAATGTTCCGCATCTGTAAACCGCTTGATATGAGGTATATCGCGCATGATCCTTATGCGGATCCTAAAATTGCTCGTGAGCTTGGCATCGAACTCGTCGGGCTCGAGGATTTGTTTCGGCACGCGGATATCTTAACTGTCAATTGCCCCTTGACTGAAACAACGCGCCATATCGTGAATGCTGAACGCCTTGCTTTGATGAAACCCACGTCGTTTTTCATCAATACGGCGCGAGGCCCTATTGTTGATCAAAAAGCACTCACAAAAGTTCTGCAAGAAAATCGTATTGCGGGCGCGGGGCTTGATGTTTTTGAAATTGAGCCTGTACCTTCTGATGATCCGATCCTTACGCTTGAGAATGCGATTCTTGCTCCGCATGCGCTCTGTTGGACGGATCAATGTTTTTCCGGTAATGGTGCGGCTGATGTAAAGGCCGCTCTTGATATCAGGCAAGGCATAGCGCCCCGTGGCGTCGTCAACCGTGAGGTTTTGGACTCAACAGTGTTTAAAGCAAAACTTGCGAATTATGCGCAGCGTTTCGTATGATGGTATCGACACAGACGCTATACATAGCCCATCAAAGTGCTGATCTGCAGCGCATGAGATTTTACAATCTTACCTAAACGATCCAAATCGCGGTCGGATTGATTTTGCTTCATGCCTGTCACACTGACAGCGGCAATGATGGACCCCGTACGATCAAAGATGGGCGCGCCGATACAGGCAACGCCGATATTATCTTCTTCGTTATCGAGGGCATAGCCTTGCAGCCGCGCTTGTTGCAAATCAGCAAGAAGCGCCTTTGCGGTTGTTAATGTTTTCGCTGTGCGACGGGGAAGGCCTATGCGCTTGGTCAGTTCTCTAACTTCAGCATCCTTGGCATGAAACAAAAGCGCTTTGCCGAGAGAGGAGCAATGAGGCAATTCGCGTTGCCCAAGTGATGCGGTCATGCGGAAAGGGCCGGGCGGATCAACTTGCGAGATCGTTACCGCATAGCCTTCATCCGAAACAGCAAGCCTTGCTGTCAATCCAGTTTCTCTTGTGAGCTGTTGCAAAACGGGATCAGCAACCTGACCAATATTGAGATCAGAGGGCATACGTCTTCCTAGCTGCGCAAACGCATGGCCTAGTCGATATCGCCGATTATTTCCCTCACGAAGATCGGCAACAAAATTACGTGCGACCAAGGTCTGCAGTAAAAGAAATGCGGTGCTTTTTGAAATGCCTGCAGCTTTAGCTAGATCGCCAACAGCAAGCCCCGGTTCGGGTGCATTACCGAGAATCGTCAAAAGATCCAAAGCGCGACCAACGCTGCGCAATGTGCCTTGTTCCTCAATTTTTTCAGCGCGCCGTGGCACAAGGAGAGCCCCGATTGACAAAGGAGAGGGTTCGACCCTAACGTTCTGTATAATAAAATCAAGTTCAGTAATGCTGAACATATAAGACACCAGAGGGCGAGGGAGCGACGGCCATGGCGGAGCGGCGCAAGCTGAGATCTGAAGCCTGGTTCGGTGGATCGAGCAAAGATGCATTTATGCATCGCAGCTGGATGAAGAATGAAGGTTTGCCCTCCGACCTTTTTGATGGTCGTCCGGTTATCGGTATTTGCAACACATGGTCGGAACTCACGCCGTGCAACGCGCATTTGCGCGATCTTGCGGAACGTGTGAAACGCGGCGTTTATGAAGCCGGTGGCTTTCCGCTTGAATTTCCCGTCACGTCGCTGGGTGAATCCAATATGCGGCCAACCGCCATGTTGTTCCGCAATCTTGCGTCGATGGATGTTGAAGAATCAATCCGTGCCAATCCGATTGATGGCGTTGTTCTCCTTGTCGGCTGCGATAAGACCACGCCTTCTTTGGTGATGGGCGCTGCGTCATGTGATTTGCCGACAATTGTTCTGTCCGGCGGGCCCATGCTGAATGGCGATTATCGCGGCGAGAAGATTGGCTCTGGCACGGTTGTGTGGCGCTATCACGAGGAAGTTAAAGCGGGCCGTATGAGCGTCGAGTCGTTCCTCGCTGCCGAAGCCGGAATGAGCCGCTCTGCGGGGAGTTGTATGACAATGGGCACGGCCTCAACTATGGCCAGCATGGTCGAAGCGTTGGGCATTGCGCTGCCTGATAATGCGGCTTTGCCTGCGGTGGATGCGAGACGCAACGCGCTTGCCCAGCTAACCGGTCGCCGCATCGTAAAAATGGTGCATGAAGATCTTCTACTTTCAAAAATTTTGACAAAGACCGCGTTTGAGAATGCTATTCGCGTGAATGGTGCCATCGGCGGCTCAACAAATGCGGTTTTGCATCTGATCGCGATTGCCCGTCGCATTGGTGTTGATCTCACTCTGGCAGATTGGGATCGTTGTGGCCGAGGCGTGCCGACGATTGTGGATTTGCAACCCTCGGGCCGCTTCTTGATGGAAGATTTCTGTTATGCGGGCGGATTGCCCGTGGTCATGCGCATGCTTGCTGAAAAGGGCCTTATTGATCGCGAAGTGCTGACGGTGACCGGACAATCCGTTTGGGACAATGTGGGCGCGGCCGAGAATTTTAACAAAGAGGTCATTCGCGATTTTGATCAAGCGCTTGCGCCTGAGGGCGGCATCGCTGTTTTGCGCGGTAATCTCGCCCCCAAGGGAGCAGTGCTTAAGCCTTCAGCCGCAACAGAAAAACTAATGGTGCATCGGGGACGCGCGGTCGTCTTTGAATCGATTGAAGACTACAAAAAACGGATCATCGATCCCGATCTTGATATTGATGCGTCGTCAATCATGGTTTTGAAAAATTGCGGCCCGCGTGGCTATCCAGGCATGGCCGAAGTGGGCAATATGGGCCTTCCGCCAAAACTTCTCGCGCAAGGTGTTGAAGATATGGTGCGCATTTCGGATGCACGCATGTCTGGTACTGCTTATGGCACTGTTGTTCTCCATGTTGCGCCGGAAGCCGCGGCCGGTGGCCCTTTGGCGCTTGTGCGCGAGGGCGACATGATTGAGCTTGATGTGCCTAATCGTCGCCTTCACCTTGATGTTTCGGATGAAGAGCTTGAACGACGCCGGGCATCATGGCGTGCGCCTGAACCGCCGAACTCCGGCTATCAAAGTCTCTATGTATCAAATGTTCTGCAAGCCGATGAGGGCGCCGATTTTGGCTTTCTTCAAGGGCGCCGCGGAGCGGGTATTCCGCGCAATTCACATTGAGGAGATAAAAGCATGCGCCTCATTCAGTATAAAACAAAGTCGGGTTCGCGTGGTGTTGGTGCTGTTGATGAGACAACGGGGCGTGTGCAGTCAGTCAATGGGGCAGAGAGTGTTTATGCGCTGGCTCTATCAGCCATAAATGCAAATCAATCACTCGAAGCAGAAGTCAAATCACACGGCTTTGGTGAGCAAGTCGATTATGATGCGTTGATCAAAGAAAAGCGATTATTGCCGCCGCTCGATCATCCGGAACCCACACGCTTCTGGATCACGGGCACGGGGTTGACTCATACGGGTTCGGCGCAAGCGCGCGATAAAATGCATGATCTTCAGCATGGCAGTGACAAAGATCTCACTGACTCTATGAAGATCTTTCGCATGGGGATTGAAGGCGGTAAGCCGAAAGAGGGTGAAGTCGGTGTTCAACCGGAATGGTTTTACAAAGGCGTCGGCACCTGTGTCGTTGCACCTGAGGAAGATATCCCGTCGCCTTCCTTTGCGCTGGCCGGTGGCGAAGAGGCGGAGATTGTCGGACTTTACATCGTTGGCCCCGACGGTAATCCTTGGCGGATTGGTTATGCGCTCGGCAATGAATTTTCTGATCACGTCACTGAAGCGCAGAATTATCTTTATCTTGCTCATTCAAAACTGCGTGCCTGTTCAATCGGGCCCGAGCTCATGATGGGTGATTTGCCGGAGCATGTCGAAGGTGAAGTCCGCGTGGTCCGCAATGGTGCACCGCTCTGGCGCGGCGAGTTTTTAAGCGGTGAAGGCAATATGTCTCATTCGGTGCGCAATCTCGAGCATTATCATTTTCGCTATGACATGTTCCGCCGTCCTGGTGATCTCCATGCCTATTTCTTTGGTGCAGCGATTTTGAGTTGTGCAAATGGTGTAAAGACTCAGTCTGGTGATGTCTTTGAAATCGATGTTCCGCAATTCGGCCGTGTCTTACGTAATCCGATGCGGGTGCAAAGCGAGAAACCCTTCACAATGCGCCAATTATAAGCGCTTTCTTTGCTGATATAGGGTTAAAAGCATGGGATTGCGTTTTGCGGTGGATACGGGCGGTACATTCACTGATCTGATGGTATCATCAGATGAGGGGATACTTTCGATGCATAAAGCATCGACAACACCTAAGGATCCGGTCAAAGGCGTCATTGACTCTTTAGCGCTTGCGGCAGAAGAGTCACAGCAATCTCTTTCGGATTATCTTGCGCGCGGAGAGTTGCTTGTTCACGGAACAACGCATGCGATCAATGCCATCGTAACCGGCTCAACCGCGCGCACAGCGTTTCTCACGACGGCAGGGCATCCCGACACGCTTGTCATTCGCGAGGGTGGGCGGATGGAGCCTTTTAATTTTACGATTGCCTATCCTGAGCCCTATATTCCCCGCGAATTGACTTTTGAAATTCCAGAGCGGATTGCCGTTGATGGGTCCATTAAGACGGCGCTTGATGAAGCCGCAACGCGGCGTGTTCTTGAAATACTTAAAGCGCGTGGCGTCGAGGCGATCGGTGTGTGCTTTTTGTGGTCAGTGGTTAATCCCATTCATGAAGAGCGTGTTGGTGCATTGATCGAAGAGATTTTGCCCGGAATCCCTTATACTTTGTCGCACAAAATTAATCCGTCGATCCGTGAATATCGCCGCGCCATTTCGACCTGCATCGATGCTTCATTAAAGCCGATCATGGGCGCTTATATGCGCGGACTCGAGTCACGCTTGCGTGATGCAGGTTTTTCAGGCCGCGTTCTTGTGATCACATCGCAAGGCGGCGTGATGGATGCAAAAGACGCGGCCGAAGCGCCCGTAAATCTCATCAATTCTGGTCCGAGCATGGCGCCTGTTGCCGCAAAAGCCTATGCGGCAGATGGTCGTGCGGACACGTTGATCGTTGGTGATACGGGCGGAACGACTTTCGATGTGTCGCTTGTGCGTAAAGGTCGGATTCCACGAACGCGAGAAACATGGCTCGGCCAACCATTCCGCAGTCACATGACGGGTATGCCTTCAGTTGATGTGAAGAGCATTGGTGCGGGCGGGGGCTCGATTGCCTATGTCGATAAAGGCGGATTGCTTCATGTCGGTCCAATCAGTGCCGGAGCGGTGCCGGGACCCGTATGTTACGGGCGCGGGGGTAAACGGCCAACAGTGACTGATGCTGCTCTCCTTTTGGGTTTTATTGATCCGGAATTTTTCCTTGGCGGGAAAATGGCCCTTGATCGCAACGGTGCGGTTGAAGCGATACGACGCGACGTGGCTGATCCGCTTCATATGAGTGTTGAGGCAGCGGCAGAAGCCATTATGACGCTTGCGACCGAACATATGGTGCAAGCGATTATGGATATCACGGTGCATCAGGGCATTGATCCGTCCGATGCTGTTTTTGTTGCCGGCGGCGGTGCTGCGGGATTGAATTGTGTTGCGATTGGACGACGTTTGAAGTGTCGTTCGGTTGTTGTAACAGAGGCGGCTGCGGCTCTTGCCGCCTCAGGTGCGTTGATCTCTGATCTATCCGCGCATTATCAGGCGATGTTTCATACGCGCAGCGACACCTTTGATCGCGATGGTATCAATAATGTTTTAGAGACATTGTCAGAACGCTGTGCGGCTTTCTCTGCTTCTGCGGGTGCGCACGCTCTATCATCCGAGATCGATTGGTCGTGCGAGGCGCGTTATATTGAGCAGGCTTGGGAAATTGATGTGCCGCTTTCCACATCCCGCTTTTCAAATGATGACGATGTATTAGCTCTTGAACAGGCATTTCATGCCATGCATCAGGATAAATTTGCCGTTTCCGATCCCGGTGCGCCGATTGAAACCGTAACATGGAATGCGGAAGTGCGATGCCGTATTTCATCCGGTAAGCCTGGTCGCTTGCGTCTTGATCACCGTGGCCTGTCATTACCGTCTCGGCGCGTGCGCTTTCTGGGTTCGGATTTTGTTGACGCGCCCGTTTATCGTTTTGAAGCCATCAAAGAAGGATCGGTTATTACGGGTCCGGCAATGATCGAGAGTGATTTTACGTCGGTTGTCATTGATCCGGGCGCGATTGCGCGCCGAGATGAACTCGGCAATCTTATCATCGATCTGGGGGCGCCGTCATGAAATCGTCTGACATCATGGATGGTTCGACGCTCGCGCTGCTTAATGCGCGAATGGAAGGTATTGCGCGTAAAATGGCCAATACGCTTCACCGCACAGGGCGTTCAGGCATTCTCACAATCGCGCGTGATTTCTCTTGTGTGATCTTGACCGCAAAACATGAATTGCTGGCGACTGCCGAAAGTCTTCCCATCCATGTGTTGCGCGGTCCGGACATCATGGCGCGTACCATGACAGACAATCATAAAGCCCTGCGCCGGGGTGATGCCTATCTGCATAATTCACCTTACGATGGATGCACGCATCCGGCGGATCATTCGATTCTTGTTCCTGTTATCGATGATGAGGGTATTCATCGCTTCACGGTGCTCGCCAAAGCGCATCAGGCTGATTGCGGTAATGCCTTGCCGACAACCTATATGGGTGCGGCGAAAGATGTCTACGCCGAAGGCGCTTTGATTTTTCCGGCTGTAAAAATTCAAGATGACTATGAACATGTGATGGACATCATTCGCATGTGCCAGATGCGTATTCGTGTTCCGGAACAATGGTGGGGTGATTATCTCGCCACGCTCGGCGCGGCGCGTGTTGGCGAGCGCGAAATGTTGGCGCTTGGTCGCGAGATTGGGTGGGACCGACTAGAGTCTTATACGGGACAATGGTTCGACTATTCAGAACGGCGCATGATCGATGTCATTCGTGCGATGCCGAAGGGACGTGTCACCCGCAAAAGCACGCATGATCCGTTTCCGGCGACACCTGATGAAGGGGTCACGATTACCGCAACGGTTGAGGTCAAGCCTGATGAGGCGATGATCGAAGTCGATATGACGGATAATCCCGACAATATGGAAAACGGTCTCAACCTCTCCGAGGCCTGTGCGCTTTCGGCGCCCATGTTGGCGATCTTCAATTCAATTGATCACACAGTACCCAAGAATGAAGGAAGCTTCCGCCGCATACGAATTCATCTGCGCGATGGCTGTATTGTGGGACGTCCTGTTCATCCGACATCATGTTCGGCCGCAACAACCAATATCGCCGACCGCGTTGCTAATCCGGTGCAAGCGGCGTTGGCTGAATTGGCTGAAGGTTTGGGGCAAGCAGAAACGGGTGCGTTGTTGCCGCCCTCCTGTGGCGTCGTATCCGGCGTTCATCACGGCAAACCTTTTGTGAATGAAGTCTATCTTGGTTGCACCGGTGGCGCAGGATCGCCCACACAGGATGGCTGGCTCACCATACTTCATGCCGGTAATGCGGGTATGTGCTATCAGGACTCAATCGAAGTCGATGAATTACGTCATCCGATCTTCGTGCATCAGCGGCGCTTGATTCCCGACTCTGAGGGAGCGGGTCGTTTTAGAGGCGCGCTCGGCGCCTATTCCGAATTCGCTCCGGTCGATTGCGATATGATCGTGGCCTATATTAGTGATGGCAATATCAATCCCGCGCAAGGCACACGGGGTGGCTTAGCTGGAGGCTGTTCCGCGCAGTATCGCAAAAAGTCCGATGGTACGCTTGAGCCTTTGCCGCCCTGTGCCGAAATTCTGATCAAGGCCGATGAGCGCATGGTGTCGATTAGCGCGGGCGGCGGAGGCTATGGGTCACCGATTGAGCGGAGCGTCGAGCGGGTCATTCGTGATGTACGAGAGGGCTGGGTGAGTCGCGACCGCGCGCGTGACATTTATGGCGTTGTCCTTACTGATAAGCTTGAGCTTGATCATGCTGCAACGCAACAAATGAGGCATAAGTGAGCCTCGTTCTCTATGTGCTTGTACTAAAGGCACGATGAAATGCCGGTCTGGTTTAACCGCGATATTGCAGATTTATGCGGCAAATAAGGGTTTTGTTGAACTTCGTTCAGCATGGTCGGACAGGTTTTTGGGTGCCATGTGCTGTCTGCCACAATGGGCCCCTAAGATGTTGAATAAATATTGTTCAACAGCGGTTCTTTGTAAAATTTTAGTTGGCAGTGGTGAGATGCTCGGAGTAGGCTCTCTTGCAGAATAAAAATTGGGTGATCGCGATTGGGCCGACGCGACGCTACAACACCTATCCAGAATTCGGCCTTTCGGGGGGTTAGATATGTTGAAATCCAAGGCATTCGTGTCCTTGCTCGCAGGTGCTGCGCTTTTGACAAGCGCTGCAGTTGCATTCGCAGGACCAAAAATCGTCTCAGGACCTGCGGCCGATCCGGCTTGCTTTAAGCCCTGGACGGACAAGACTAAATTCTTCCAATGGGAGAAGAAGCCCGGTCCTTACCGCATTGCTATCGTCAATGGTTTCGTTGGCAATACATGGCGCATTCAAATGATTAAGACTGCAAAGGCTTTCGCCGAGCAGCCTGAAATCAAGAAAGACATTAAAGAGTTCAAGGTTATTTCGACCGGCACCGACGTGGCTGCCCAGCTCGGCGCGATCGAAGACTTCATCAACCAAGGCTATGACGCGATTGTCACGATCGCTGTGTCGCCTGAAGGCTTTGATCGTGTGATCAAGCTTGCTGACAAGAACAATGTCGTCATCGTTCCGTTCGACAACGTTCTTGATACCGACAAGGTCATGATGGTCAACGAAGATCAAAAGGCTCTCGGTACAATGTCAGCCGACTGGATCATCAAGCAGCTCGGCAAAAAAGAAGGCAAGATCCTTGAAGTGCGTGGCTTGCCAGGAAACTCGGTTGACCGTGACCGCCATGTTGGTTTCCGTGAAGTGATGGAAGCATCAGGCAACAAGTTCCAGATCGTCGAAGTTGTCGGCAACTGGGATGACGGCACCTCGCAGAAAGTGACCGCTGACGCGATCGCAGTGCATGGCAAATTCGACGCCGTGTTCCAGCAGGGTGGTACGACAGGTACGGTTCGCGCCATGATGGATGCGAAACACCCCTTCGTTCCGATTGCTGGTGAAGGCGAAAACGGTTACCGCAAGCTCGTTGCTGAACATGCGAAAGACGGCCTGAAGGGTCTTTCTTATGGTCAGTCACCTGGTCTCGTGGCGATCTCGATGAAAGCTGCAATCTCGGCGCTCAAGGGCAATGTGATGCCGCAGCTGATTTCGGTTCCGATTCCGGTTGAAGATTACACAACGTTGAAAGACGGCGTGAATTACTGGTCGAACCTGACCGACAACTTCTTCACAGCGAACGCGTTCCCTGCCTGCGGCGTGAACATCTCGGCAACCGAGATCATGGCGAAGGACGAGGCGAACTCGAACTAATATAAAATCGACCGGGCCGGATTTTTCTCGCGAGGAATCCGGCCCCCTTTTTCCCTGAACTTTATGAACGCGATATTTGAATCATGAGTCATTCTTCATCCGACGATTTCCTTGTTATGAAGGGAATATCGAAGCGATATGGCGGCGTTCATGCGCTCCAAGATGTGAATTTCAAATGCGCGCGCGGGAAGATCCACGCGGTTCTCGGTGAGAATGGCGCAGGAAAATCAACACTCATCAAAATTATTTCCGGTGTCGTGCAGCCTGATCAAGGCACAACGACTATCGAAGGGAAGCCGGCACTCTATACGACGCCG
>JBAXQM010000029.1:0-28907 GCA_037131735.1 Alphaproteobacteria bacterium | reverse complement strand
CCCCCACGCAAGCGGTCGGCCAAGCGCCCTCCATTCCGGCACCGCGTCCCCAAGGGGCACTGCCCACACTCAAAATGCCGACAGCAAAAGGCTGGGAGCCGGGCCGTGTCCCTGAAGTTGCACCGGGTCTCAAAGTGAATGCCTTTGCGACGGGCCTTAAACATCCGCGCTGGATCGAAGTGCTGCCGAATGGCGATGTTGCTGTTGCCGAAGCGCTTTTTGTCCCGGGCGGCATTTCATCTGTTTTTGACTACGCGATGCAAAGCACGATGCGCCGCGCGGCCGCTATTGGCGATAGCCCAAACCGAATCACCTTGTTGCGCGATACCAATCGCGATGGTGTGGCTGAAGAGCGATTCACTTTTCTTGATCAACAAAATCAGCCTTTCGGTATGGCGCTTCACGATAACATTTTTTACGTGGGCAATACCGATGCGCTGATGGCTTTTGATTATCAGTCAGGCGCAACAAAGCTCACGGGCCCAGGCCGTAAACTCGCGAGCTACAAACCAGCCGGCCATTGGACGAGAAGTCTGATTTTGAGTCCTGATCGCAGCAAGCTCTATGTTGGCGTGGGTTCACTCTCCAATATCGCCGAGCAAGGTATGGAAGTCGAAGAAGGCCGCGCCTGTATATATGAAGTGGATCTTAAATCTCATGAGTCACGCATTTTTGCGAGCGGCTTACGCAACCCTGTCGGCGTTGCTTGGGAACCCACAAAGCAAACACTCTGGACTGTGGTGAATGAGCGCGACGGTATCGGTGATGAAACACCACCCGATTATCTCACGGAAGTGAAAGACGGCGCCTTCTATGGCTGGCCCTATTGCTATTGGGGTCAAACGGTTGATGACCGCGTGCCACAAGATCCCGCGATGGTTGCCAAAGCGACACGCCCTGATTTTGCATTGGGTGGTCACACGGCTTCACTCGGCTTGTGCTGGTTGCCTGCGGGCACGTTGCCGGGCTTTGGCGAAGGTATGGTCATCGGTCAGCATGGTTCATGGAATCGGAGCACGCTCTCGGGCTACCGTGTTGTCTTTGTGCCGTTCCAGAATGGCAAACCATCAGGTCGCCCACGCGATATTCTCTGGGGCTTCTTGTCACCTGACGAGCGCTATTCTTATGGACGTCCTGTCGGTGTAGCCCTCGCACCAGGTGGCGGCATTCTCGTGGCCGATGATGTGGGTGATGTGATCTGGCGCATTGTAGGTGAATGACGTTCGTTCTCCGCGTAAGGTCGCCCGGCCGATGCTGATCACAAGACGAAAGATGATGATTGCTGGAAGCGCTGCTGCGCTTCTGGCATCCCTCACGAACGCGCGCGCAGATGACTTTATCCGCATCGCAACACTCGCTTCGGGCACGGTTGCGTGGGAGATCGATACGATCATTCATCACGGACTTGATCGAAAAAATGGATTTAACTTATCTGTTGTGCCCGTTGCGGGAAAACAAAGCGCTGATGTGATGTTGGCCGCGGGTGCGGCCGATGTAATCGTTACCGATTGGATCTGGGTTTCACGCCAACGCAATCAAGGCGCGGATTATACATTCATTCCCTATTCAAAGCAGATCGGATCTGTGCTGGTGCCTTCACAATCACCGCTTAAATCACTGGCTGATCTCAAAGGGAAAAAGATCGGCATTGCCGGAGGCCCAACAGATAAAAGCTGGGTTCTGATCCGCGCCTATGCGCAAAAGACATTCGCACTTGATCTTGCTCAAGAGTCACAACCCATATTTGCCGCTCCGCCGCTTCTCAATGAGGAATTAGAGCGAGGCGGTATCGATGCGCTCATGACCTTTTGGCAATTCGCCGAACCATTGAAAGCCAAGGGCGCACGCGAACTCATCACACTTGCGGATACAGCACAAACACTCGGCCTTGATCCGGAAACACCCTTATTGGGTTATGTGTTTTCAGAAGGCTGGGCCAAAGCCCACTCTGGGTTAGTCTTAAAACTCGCAAAGGCCTCGCGTGAGGCAAAAGCCATTCTTGCATCAGACAATTCTGAATGGGAGCGCCTGCGCCCCTTGATGAAGGTACAAACGGATCAAGATTTTGAAGCATTGAAAGCCGGCTTTCGCGCCGGTATTCCCACTTCAAACGAAATCAATATCGAAGCCGCACAACGTCTTTTTACTGTCCTTGCGACCATCGGCGGTCGTGACCTCACCGGCGATCAAGCAACACTTGCTCAAGGCACCTTTGCAACCTATTGACCCCTATTCGATTGCCCTTCCCTCCTTTACCTTGTGACTATGCTTCGTTCACCCCTGCTTCCTCTTCTCTCAATTATCGCCCTTATTTTGTTATGGGCCGCGCTCGCTTATTCCTTGCAAAGCCGCTATCTGCCGACACCACTCGATGTGGCATCTGCCTTCGAGACTGAGTTCACATCCGGTGCTTTATTCTTTCATCTCGGCGCAACATGTTTGCGCGTGTTCGGCGCTTTTTCTCTAGCACTTCTCTTTGGCACCGCACTCGGCCTCGCGCTGGGACGTTCGGCAAAAGTGAATCTCATTTTTGATCCTTGGCTTATTTTTGCGCTCAATCTTCCCGCCCTTGTTGTCATCGTCTTTTGTTATCTTTGGTTGGGCTTGACCGAAACGGCGGCCATCATTGCCGTCGCTCTGAACAAGATTCCGAATACCGCCGTCACCATGCGCGAAGGCGCTCGTGCGCTTGATCCATCGCTTGATGAAGTTGCTGCGATCTATGGCTATACGGACTGGAAAAAATTTGTCCATTTTACCCTGCCGCAACTCGAACCCTTCTTAGCTGCTGCTATTCGCAATGGACTAGCCTTGATCTGGAAAATTGTTCTCGTTGTTGAACTCATCGGGCGGAGCAATGGCGTCGGCTTTCAAATCAATTTTTTCTTTGCTCAATTCGATCTCGCGCGTATCATCGTTTACACGCTGAGCTTTATGGTCTTTGTTAGTTTGATCGAAGCGCTTATTATCAAGCCTTGGGAAACGCGGGCGCGTTTTTGGCGGGGTGATGCGTAATGAAATTCACCTTCGCTTCAAAATCATTTGGCACCCAAACAAACCTGGCACCGCTTACCCTCGCGCTTGAAAAGGGCACAGTCACGGCGCTTATGGGTCCTTCGGGATCAGGCAAAACAACGCTGCTCAAAATGATCGCTGGGCTTGATCAAGACGATGCGCAAACGCCCAAGAGCCAATTGAAAATCGGCATGATGTTTCAAGAGCCGCGTCTTTTGCCTTGGAAGACTGTGCGCGAAAATATCGAAGTCGCTGGCCCTGCGGACGGTCTTTTGGAAGTCTTGGACCTTGACGGTGCAAGCGCCTTCTATCCGCGGCAGTTATCGCTCGGCATGGCGAAGCGCGTGGGTTTTGCGCGCGCTATAGCGTCTGAGCCGGAGCTGCTCCTTCTTGATGAACCTTTCACATCCCTTGACGATGCGCGCGTTGATCTCTTGCGCATGATGATTAGTGAGACAAAAAACAGATTGAACATTCCCGTTTTGATCACCACGCATGATCGCGCGGATGCGGAAGCGCTTCAGGCTGATATTTACGCTCTTGAAGGGCGTCCTGCAAAAATCAGAAAACTGATTGATGCGTGAGCGATTTAAAATACTGAATGGTCGCCCCGCTCATGCTGGATTTCATCCGCGAGCAATCGATCATAGTGTTCAAAAAGCGTATCGCTTCCGGTTGAAGGCGTGAGCGCCGCGTCATAAAGTCCTGTTTCCGGATTAAGCACGAGCATGGACTCAGTCGCGTAATAATAGCCGATCTTTGCAAGCTCTGCCTTTTCCGCAATCCCTTTATGAAGACGCCCGATGAAACTCAGAACGCCAATAATCAATGTCATCAGCGCGAGTGGTACGGATTTAAATTTTGGCACATGATTTAAGCGAGAAAATAGATAATCGCCTTGATCACGCGGTGTAATCGCGGGACCCGGACCGCCAATGGGCAGAATGCGGTTCCACCGCGTCTCATCCTCAAGACATTGTGCGATATAATCAGCAAGATCTCGATCGCTAATGGGCTTACAAGCGGTCAAACGCCCATTACCAAAAATCAAAAAGGATTTGCCCTGTTTGACACGATCGACTTGACCGGAAAGAGATTTGAAAAAGGCGGTGGGACGAATAATCGAGTATGTAAGACCTGAACCGATTAGTTCCTTCTCGAAGGCAAGCTTTGCCTCTTGAAACGCCAAGCGCGGCTTTTGCACACAAAGTGCTGACAGCATGATGAATTGCTTTACACCCGCCTCTTTTGCAACCTGTAGCAGTTGAGAATGCGCCTGATAATCAATTGCCCACGCATCATTTGGCGCGCCCGTACGTGAGGCAAGGCAGGACACAACGCAATCAAATTGCTCACCACGAAGGCCATCGCGCTTTATAGACATCAAATCCGTGACGTCGCCAAAGCGATACTCAATACCGTCATCATCTCGTTGCGTATCATGATCGGATAAGTAAGGCGATCCATTACGATGGGACCGCACAAAGCAAACAATGTGATAACCACGATCTCTCAGGGCACGAACGGTCGGACGACCAATGGTTCCGGTCGCACCCAACACAAAGACGCGGCCTTGATGCAAAGAGCTTACGGAAAAAGTGGACAGGGTATCTTGCGGGTTCATGATCTTCGGTCAGGCGAAATACGCCAAATCGTAACAGGCTCAGGCCGAAGCACCAAGGTCTCCCCCGTCTCAGCTATGGAGGCCTGGCGCTTCTTGTCCCGTGCTCTCCACATATTCCGTATAGCCGCCGCCATAGACATGAACGCCGTCCGGCGTCAGTTCGAGAACGCGGTTGGAGAGCGCTGACAGAAAATGCCGATCATGCGAAACGAAGAGCATAGTCCCTTCAAAATCGGCGAGCGCTTTGATCAGCATGTCTTTAGTCATCACATCGAGATGGTTCGTCGGCTCATCGAGGACAAGAAAATTCGGTGGATCATAGAGCATGCGTGCCATCGCAAGACGCGCCTTCTCGCCACCTGATAACACACGGCATCTCTTCTCAACATCATCGCCGGAAAATCCGAAGCACCCGGCAAGCGCACGCAAAGAGCCCTGCCCCGCTTGCGGAAATGTTGATTCAAGTGACTCGAAAACCGTGTGTTCACCATCCAAAACATCCATCGCGTGCTGCGCGAAATAACCGAGCTTCACGCTGCCGCCAATCGCAACACTACCTTCATCAGGCTCCGTGTTACCGGTAACCAATTTCAACAAGGTCGATTTGCCGGCGCCATTAACGCCCATCACGCACCACCGTTCCTTACGACGGATACTGAAATCAAAGCCTTCATAAATCCGGCGGCTGCCATAGGATTTATGAATATTTTTAAGAGCAACCACATCATCACCCGAGCGCGGCGCAGGCAGAAACTCGAACAAGATCGATTGACGACGCTTCGGCGGCTCAACTTTGTCTATCTTTTCAAGCTTTTTCACGCGGCTTTGCACCTGCGCCGCATGTGAGGCGCGTGCTTTGAACCGTTCGATGAATTTGATTTCCTTGGCGAGCATCGCCTGCTGCCGCTCAAAACGCGCCTGTTGCTGGCGCTCATTCATCTCGCGCTGCTCTTCGAAAAATTTGTAATTTCCCGAATAAGTGTTGAGCTCACCACCATCGATTTCAAGAATTTTTGAAACGACACGATTCATGAATTCGCGATCATGGGATGTCATAATCAAGAGGCCATCATAATTTTTGAGAAAGGCTTCAAGCCAAATCAAGCTTTCAAGATCAAGATGGTTGCTCGGTTCGTCGAGCAACATCGCGTCGGGCTTCATCAGAAGAATACGTGCCAATGCCACGCGCATTTTCCATCCGCCGGAGAGGACACCGACATCGCCCTCCATCATCTCTTGACTAAAGCTTAAACCGGCAAGCACTTCGCGCGCACGGCTTTCAAGCGCATAGCCATCAAGCTCTTCGAATTTCGCCTGCACTTCACCGTAACGTTCAACGAGTTCATTGATCTCATCGAACCGTTCTGGATCGGCCATCGCGGTTTCAAGCGCTTTCAATTCAATCGCCACAGCACTTATCGGCCCGACACCATCCATCACTTCGGCAACGGCCGAACGGCCTTTCATCTCGCCGACATCCTGGCTGAAATAGCCAATCGTGATGCCACGATCGACAATGATTTGTCCTTCATCGGCCTGCTCTTCGCCCGTGATCATGCGGAACAAGGTCGTCTTGCCCGTACCATTGGCGCCGACAAGGCCGATTTTCTCGCCCCGCTGCAACGCGGCCGACGTCTCTATGAAAACGATTTGGTGACCGTTTTGCTTGCTGATATTTTCGATGCGGATCATGCGTCTGAGGGGCCCTGTAGAAAGGATTGTCTGGGAGCCCATAGGCCATTCGGCGCGCAGACGAAAGAGCCCACAGCACTTCACGCGCAATTTTCGTCGACAAAGTGGCTTTTTCGGGCGTGGGCGTGGCCGCGTGAATAAAAATGGACAAAAAAAGAGCGGCACAGAAATGAGGCCGAGCCTCTCCTCCGTGCCGCACTTTAAAACACTTAGATCCGCTTAGCCGAACACATTGGTAAGCGCGCGGTCGATGACATCGGTAATCCGGTCGATGTCATTGGCCGTCGCAATCAATGCAGGCGACAAGCAGAGCGTATTGTTCAATCCGTCGAGCGACCGATTGGTCGCGCCGATGATGACGCCTTGCTTCAAGCAATCAGCAACAACAGCCTGCACGCGCTTTTCGTCAATCGGCTCTTTGGTCTTGCGGTCGGCCACAAGTTCAGCGCCGAGGAAAAGGCCCAAGCCGCGGACATCGCCCACAACATTATGCTTTGCTTTCAGCGCCTCAAGATTTTTGAGGCAGCGCTCACCCATACGCACCGTATTTTCGAGAAGATTTTCTTCTTCGATGATGCGCATATTTTCGAGAGCCGCGACCGGACCGGCGGTGCAACCCCCAAAGGTCGAGATATCGCGGAAATAGCTCATCGGATCCGACGCATCATCCTTGAACATGTCGAAGACGCGTTCGGTTGTCACCGTGCAGCTGATCGCCGCATAGCCCGAGGCCACACCCTTCGCCATGGTCACGAAATCAGGCTTCACTCCATATTGCTGATAGCCAAACCATTTACCCGTACGGCCCACACCGCATACAACTTCGTCAATGTGAAGCAGGACCTGATATTTTTCGCAGATCTGCTGCACACGTTCCCAATAGCCCTTAGGCGGCACAATAACACCACCACCTGCTGTTACCGGCTCGAGAACAATGCAGCCCACCGTATCGGGGCCTTCACGCAGAATAACTTCTTCAATCGCGTTTGCTGCGCGCTCGCCGTAATTCTCGACATCCCATTGCTTGCGATATTCGAGGCAATGCGGAACGCTGATAAAGCCATCCGGAAATGGTCCATATTGCGCGGCGCGTTGCGGCTGGCCTGATGTGGCGAGCGTGGCAATCGTCGTGCCGTGATAATCTCTCTCACGGAACAAGATCTTCCACTTCTTGCCACCATGATGACGATGCGCGATCTGGCGCACCATCTTGTAAACCTTCTCATTCGCCTCAGAGCCGGAGTTCGAATAATAAACGCGGCTCATGCCGGGCATTTTTTCAATGAGCTTTTCAGCGAAAAGCGCGCCCGGAATGGTGCCCGCAGCGCCTGCAAAATAATTGAGCTTTATGAGCTGGTCACGCACCGCATTCGCGATGCTTTCACGGCCATAGCCGACATTGACCGTCCAAACGCCACCTGACACCGCGTCGAGATATTCATTACCCAAAGCGTCCCAGACCTTCAGACCCTTGCCTTCAATATAGATGCGCGGGTTAATGGTCTCATAGGCTTTATGTTGGCTCAGATGATGCCACACATTCGCGCGATCTGCTTCGATCACATGGCCGAGATCGTTAGGGCTGATGTTCAGGGTCATTACAGTCACTCCAAAATTAAGCTGCCGCAGGAACGCTGGATTCCTTGAGATTTTCTACCATAGAAGCTGCACGATCAGAAGCGGGCGCGAACCGAATAATTCCACCGAAGCTTGATCCGCCGCAGGCACCTACCGCAGTGCGAAAGGGCTGTAGCGGCGATCTGTTAAGCGCGCGCGGAAGTTCAAGTCGATCGTGTTTTATCGCTAAAATAATGGCTTTGCGGGCGCTCTGATACCTAACGAAGCAAAGCCGAGCGCCCCGTCCGTCACCTTAGCGCCCTTTGTTGAAAAGGATTTCTGGACCTTAACGGGTGCTCTGGCTCAGTAAATTGGACGATCTGGCCTAAGGCTCCAGAGCGCCCAAACCGGCCTCGGCCGCGAGGCCTTGCGCCAAAAGCTTTTTAGCCAAAATGACGGCCGAAGCGGCATTGCTCGCGGTTCCATCAGCACCGATATGCTCAACGAGTTCAGGCTTCGCGACAACCATCGGCCCGCCAATCATAATGCCGATATGCGGATTTAAAGAACGGGTACGCAAGACTTTAATTGTCTTGACCAGCGCCTCTATATGAGTGTGGCCGCTAATCGAAAAACCGATAACGGCAAACCATTCGCGAGAGACCGTTTCAACGAGATCATCTCGTTCCGACCCCGTGAGCGTGAGAACGGCCCACCCGGCGGCACGCATGAATTTTTGAACAATTTGATTGCCAAAACTATGGTCCTCGCCGGGTGCGACCATAATCAAAGCACGACGTTTATCATCATAGGGCTCGACACGATCAAGATCGGAGAAATGATGAACAATGCGCTGCAACCGCGATATACCAACTGTCACATCAAAGAAATTGATCTCGTCTTTATCCCATAATTCACCGAGATGGCGTGCCGTCGGCTCTAGTAATTCAAGGTGAAGAGAATCGAGCGAAATCCCGCGATCACGAAGTGAATAAATATAGTCGAGCGCATCAGCGTTATCGGGCCCGAGAATGAAAGCGCTTAACTTTTGAATATCGGCTTCACTCGGATGAGCCCCAAAATCAGACGGCGCCAAAATACCGCTGTTTTGAGATAATAGTGTAGGAATGATTGTTTTGGAAATAACATCCGCGAGTATCGCCTCGCGACCGTCTTCAGGGGCCGAATTTAAAACGGGCTGATGGGCGTGAAGCCTCGTCCCCTGAGGAGCCTCCTGATCGCGATCCGATTGAAAAGGGGTCGCGCTGGATTGGCCTTCTCCCGCAGACAAGTCTTCCTCCCGGCAATCGTGTTCCACGGACTGTTTTCTGGCCTGAAGGCCGTATTTTCTCGAAGCCTAGCAACAAATTAGGATTTAGCAAGTTCAGGGCATTTGCCAGCAAAATAGATGGCAAAAGAAGAAAGGCCCTTGGCGCACCAAAGTCCTTGCCACATCCCCAGAAACTGCGGTTAGATACACGTATTCGAACGACAACAACAAAAATGTACCGGAGGACTCATGGCTTCGAGCATCAAACTGAGCGCGATTGAAAAAGGCACGGGACCGACGCTTCTTCTCGTTCCGGGGTGGTCGCAAAGTGCCAAGGGCTATCAAGCGCAAATAGACGGGTTGAGCGACCGCTACCGCGTGATCGCTGTTGATATGCGCGGTCATGGCGACTCTCCGAAGCCGAGCAGCGGCTACCGCATCGCGCGTCTCGCACAAGATTTACGTGAGTTCATTCTTGAGCGAGATTTGAAAGAGATCGCGATTGGCGGCCATTCAATGGGGGCTTCAATTCTATGGAGCTATATCGAGCAATTTGGCGCTGATCGAATTTCCAAATTCATCTTCATTGATCAAGCCCCTGTTGTAACAAATGGCTTTGGTCTTGAAGGACAAGCGCTGAAAGAAACAGGCGCGGCTTTTACGCCTGACGTCTTATATGCAACAGCGGCCGGTGTGGCGAATGCGCAATCCGCTGTGCTTGATGGGTTGAAGGGTGCATTTTTCAGTCCTTCAATTAACGATGAAATTGTATCGTTCAATAAATCAGAAGCACTCAAAATGCCTGGTGCCTATGCCGCGCGCCTGCTCGTCGATCATTGCAGCCAGGATTGGCGTGATGTGATCGAAAATGTTGTGCCTAAACTTGGCAAGCCTGTGCTCGTTATTGGTGGCGCGTTGAATACGATCTTCCCGATTGATGCAGCACAATGGATCGCATCAAAAATACCGGGTGCACGACTTGAAATTTTCTCGGCAGACGAAGGCGGAAGTCATTTCATGTTCGTTGAAAATCCAGAAAAGTTTAACGCTGTCCTGAAATCATTCATTGGCTAAGCTGAAGGAAAAGCCGCCAAAGTGGGAATACACGCATAATGAAAGTCATTGTTTTTGGTGCAACCGGCATGATCGGCCAAGCGGTCATTAAGGAAGCCCTGAAGACATCATGGATAGAGACCGTCACCCTTGTGGGGCGTTCACCAGCGCCATTTAGAGACAAAAAGATCATTGAGTTAATCGTTGATGATCTTTTTGATCTCTCGACAATTCGAACAGACCTTACCGGATATGATGCCTGCATATTCTGCGTTGGTGTATCAGCGGCCTTTCTTGACGAACAAACTTACACAAAGCTGACTTATGATCTTACGCTTTCGGTTGCCGCGACACTTCTGCACCTGAACCCTCAACTCACTTTTGTCTATGTTACGGGACAGGGTACCGACAGCTCAGAACAGGGCCCGACGATGTGGGCACGCGTGAAAGGCAAAACCGAAAACGCGCTTCTCAAGATGAATTTCAAATCCACTTATATGTTTCGGCCTGGCGCAATACTGCCTTTAGATGGCATTCGGTCGAAGACAAAATTATATGATTTGATCTATATCCTCTTTACGCCGCTTGTGCATCTCGTCCGATTGCTCAATCCGGCGTGGATTCCCACGACCCGCGATATCGGTAAAGCGATGCTCTCAGTCGCCGATGGTCATTTCGAAAAGAAAATTTTGAACAATAGAGATATTGTTGAATTGGCGTCATCGTTCAAATGCTAAAATGTAAAACCCTTCATCAGGCACGTCAAATAGATCGGCGTTAGCCAAATTATAACCTCACAGCTCAAAAATGTTTGATGCCACGTCATCATTACTACGTATTCAATTTTTACTTAAAGTGAATATCCTCAAAAGAGCTTGATGAGAGCGAATAGGTAAAGAGGCGGACCATCCAGCATCTCTAAGCTAATCTCCTAATACTTCTAGTCGGACTTGGCATGTAAAACGCGACCAGATCTCAATATATGGAGATAGTATAATGCTCATTGATCCCCTTCATCTGGACTTAACGGCCAATCTCGTATTCGATGAAGAGTTTAATTCCCTAAGCTTTTGGAACGGCTCAACGGGCATTTGGGAAGCCGCTTATCCATGGAGTGGCTCGAGTGGTGGATCAAGCGGAACAACCGGTGAGCTTCAGTGGTATATCAACCCCTTCTATGGTCCGACGAGCTCCGTTAATCCCTACACAATTTCAAATGGTGTTTTGACGATTGAAGGAAAGCCAGCAACACCAGAAATCCAAGCAATTACGGGCCATGCTTACACGTCGGGGATGATTACAACTTTTCATTCTTTTGCTCAGACCTATGGCTATTTCGAGATGCGTGCGCAATTGCCCGCAGGACAAGGCGTATGGCCGGCATTCTGGCTGTTGCCCACCGATCAATCATGGCCCCCCGAAATCGACATTATGGAAATGATTGGTAGTCTTCCTACAACTTTGCAGATGTTTATTCATTATGATGGCAATCTCGTTGCAGGCGGCGTTGTCAATGCGCCCGGCATGACAACCGGATTTCATAAATATGGTGTCGATTGGGAAAAAGATTATATCACATGGTATTTTGATGGTGTCGCCGTAGCCCGTCAGGCAACCCGGCCTGATATGAACAAACCTATGTATATACTTGCCGATCTTGCCCTTGGTGGCGATTGGCCGGGCAGTCCCGATGGGACCACGCCTTTTCCGGCGCGTATGCAAATCGACTATATCCGCGCCTATGCAGCGCTTCCGGATACGCCGATTATTCAAGCGCTCTTTGACTTGCCGACAACACCGGCCACAACTCAATTGATCAAGGGAACAGCACGCAACAATGTTTTGACAGGAACATCACCAAATACATTCTTTGATTCATGGGGCGGTAATGACACAATGACCGGCCTCGGCAATGATGTCTTTCTTGTCTACACAAGTAAATGCAGAGTGGTTGAGGATATATATCCCCTCGGTATCGATACTGTGTTGAATGCGTCTAAAAGCTTCACACTTCCCAAAAATGTTGAAAACATGACTCTCATTGGTATTGTCAAAAGTCCGTCAGCAGGTTCGCAGACAGGTATCGGCAATGAACTTGATAATTTAATGATCTCTGAATCTACCTTCTACGGCAATGTTATGAATGGCCTGTCCGGCAACGATGAATTGATCGCGGGCAAAGGCGCGGATGTGTTAACGGGTGGCATCGGTATTGATGACTTTGTGTTCAAAGCTTTACCAAATCGTGCCGGTCATATCACTGATTTCACTGTCGGGACCGATCTTCTCGATCTCCGAGGCATTTTTAGCACGGCGGGATATACAGGAACCGACCCCATCGCCGATCATCATCTGATCTTGGCTGCGAATTCGACTGGTGGCACAGGTGTGTATTATGATCCGAGCGGAAATCCGCTTGGTCCTAAAACGCTGATTACAACTTTAGATCACGTTCAACCTTCAGCGCTGCATCTGCAGGCCGATATATGGTTTAAATAAATCAGCGACCTCAGTCTTTGAGGTTCTTCTTGAACGTCTCTAATTCCGCACTGGTCATCCGCACGATATGTTTTTCTTCAGGATAGGATCCCAAGCGGACATCGGCGATGTATTCCGAGAAAGCAGCGACGCGTTCACGTTGTAACCGGTCGAATTCAGCCGCAAAATTTCTATAGACTTTCGAATGCCGCGGCATGTGCCCCCGATTGGTCCCCAAAATGTCTTCCGCAAAAAGATATTGCGCATCACATCCGGGCCCCGCGCCCATTGACCAAAGCAAGAGGTTTACCCTTTTGCTGATTTCGGTTGCCACCTCGACCGGCACAACTTCGATCTCTACCGCAAAGGCGCCAGCCCCTTCGTAAGCCTTGCATTCTTCATAGAGAGCAAGGGCGGACTCCGCCGTTTTCCCGACGGCTTTAAAGCCACCTGTCCAAGTGACGCGCGAAGGCACGAGGCCCACATGACCGACAACGGGAATGAATTCACGCGTCAGATGCTCAACAGTGCCTAAACCGGCGGAACAATAAACCGCGTCCGCGCCCAAATTTAACATCTTCAAGGACCATCGCAGATAATCGTCACGCGTACCCGCTTCGAGATGACTGACGCCCGTCATTGAAAAAAGACTCGGTGCAACGCGTCGATATTCAGGATGCGTTACGAGCTGTTCAGGCAGCGAAACAATATCAATACCCGCCTCTTCCGCTGCCGCAGCCTCTTCGAGTGTTGTGACTTTGAGCATCGTCAATTGGCCTTTGCCTTTCAACGCCCGCAAATCGGCAACTGTAGGTTTCTTTCGAGCCATGAGTGCTTCCTCTTTATCAACGTCAAGAGCGCAATCGGCAGCTCATCACGCCATGTTAAAAAATTGCTCCAACAGCGCTTTCATCTTCTGGCCCGCTTCTGCGGCAACGCTTTTTGTTTCAGTATGTGATGGCGCGCCACCGAATAGGCCGGCGCCATAATTAGTGACCATGGAGATAGCCGCCATGCGCAAACCGATACGGCGCGCGAGAATAACTTCGGGAACGGTCGACATACCCACCAAAGTCGCACCGAGCATTTTCGATGCGCGGATTTCGGCTGGCGTCTCGAAGCTTGGGCCGGGGAACCACTGATAGACACCCTCACGCAATGTCACATGCGAGGTCATCGCCGCTTGTTTTAATGCCTTACGCAAAGCGGGCTCATAGGCATCAACCATCGGCACGAAACGAGAATCATCACTCACGCCAATCAGCGGATTAACACCGGACAGATTGATGTGATCAGTAATCAATGACAACTCACCCGGCGGCACATCTTCAAGCAGCGAGCCCGCGGCATTGGTCAGGATCAAATTATTAATGCCAAGCGCCGCCATAGTTTCAATCGGCGTGCGCATTATGGCAGGGTCGCCATGTTCGTAATAATGCGCGCGCCCTTGCATAACAAAGACGCGCGCTGTGCCAATAGTACCTGCGACGACACGCGCTGAATGGCCAGAGACTTGGCCTTTCGGAAAACCAGGGATCTGCGCGTAAGGGACAGTCACCGGATTTTGAACAAGTTCAGCGACCGGCCCCAAGCCAGTGCCGAGCACAAGACCAAAATCGAAGGACCGTTCGACGCCCCAGTCTTTAAGAGCCATCAACGCGGCTTGCACAGGATTGTTCATGCTAAATCTCGCGGACCAAAAGCATGCGGTAACAAGGTTTCGATAGAATGTGTAATCGCCTCACCGGTTACACCATCGCGTAAATGCACTCGTGTTGATGCATCGGAAAATTCAAAGATGCGTTGGCGGCATGCCCCGCAGGGATAACAAGGATTACTCTTCACGCCGACAATCGCGATGTCAGCAATCTTCGTAACGCCTTCTGCGATCATGGCCGCAATTGCACCGGCCTCCGCGCAGGTGCCTGCGGGGTAAGCAGCGTTCTCTACATTGCACCCCACGATTATTTTTCCTGTCAAAGTGCGAATAGCTGCGCCCACGAGAAATTTCGAATAAGGCGCATAGGCCTTTGCAGCCGCTATATCGGCTGCATCAAAAAGGGCTTTAAGCGAAGCGTCCATCAGCGTTCTTTCACATAAGGCAAGCCCGAGGCCTTGGGCGGAATGGCTTTACCGATAAAGCCTGCGAGCAAGATAACAGTCATGAGATAAGGAAGAGCTTGAATAGCTTGCACCGGAATTTGTCCGATGCCCGGCACACTGACGCCTTGAAGGCGAATAGCCACGGCATCTAAGAGCCCAAAAAGAAAACATGTCCACATTGCCGACCACGCGCGCCATTTGGCGAAGATCAAAGCGGCCAAGGCGATGAAGCCTTTGCCTGCCGTCATGTTAGGGAGAAAGCCTGCCGCTTGGCCGAGCGACAGATAAGACCCTGCAAAGCCGCATAGCACGCCCGCAATGATCACAGCGGCATAGCGCAAGCGCGTGACGGATACGCCTGCTGTATCCACCGCTGCAGGATTTTCACCGACCGCGCGGATACGCAAGCCGAACCGTGTGTGGCGTAAAACAAACGCGCTCGCCACTGTTGCGGCTAACGCGCAATAAGCAAGAATTGAATGGCCTGATATCAGATGCGCGTAAATCGGACCAATGATCGGGATTTGATCAATCGCTTCCACGCCAGGCCAGGTTAAAGGAAGAAAGCGCGCATTGCCTTCAAGCGGTGTTGTACGGCCGCCTTGCGCGTACCACGCATTGCCGACGAGAGCGGTGAGCCCCGCGGCCAACATATTGATCGCAACGCCTGAAACGATTTGATTGCCGCGTTGGCTGATCGCGGCAAAGCCATGGATCAACGCAAAGATAATTGCGGCAATAATCCCCGCACCTAATCCTACAAAAGCACTATTTGTTGCCCCCGCTGCAGCGGCGGAGGCAAATGCGGCAACCAACATTTTGCCTTCAAGGCCGATATCAACGACACCGGACTTTTCCGACCAAAGACCAGCGAGACAGGCAAACACTAACGGTATGCAAAGCCTTATGCTCGACTCGAGAATGGCAATGAGTGTGGCATAGTAGTCCATTGCGCTACGCTCCCTTCTTCAAAAGGCGAGCAAAGACACCGGAAACCGGTCGGCGGATCAAACCATCAAGCGCCCCTGCAAAAAGGATGACGAGACCGGAGATCGCAACGATCATATCGCGTGTCACACGCGGCATTTCAAAAGAGAGTTCTGTGCCGCCTTGATAGAGGATACCGAAAAGAATGGACGCGAGAATAATGCCGACAGGATGCGCGCGGCCCATCAAAGCGACCGCAATGCCTATAAAGCCATAGCCTGAAGAAAATTCGAGCAGCAATCGCCCTTGCACACCCAAGATTTCATTGACCGCGAGCAAACCCGCTAGCGCACCCGACATCGCCATTGTGATCATCGTGATGCGACCAATGGAAATCCCCGCATAGGTCGCGGCCGTTGGACTATGGCCGACAGTCCGGATCGCATAGCCAAGCCGCGTATGCCATACGAGAATCCACACAAAGGCTGATGCGACTAATGCAAGAATGAAAGACAGATTGAGTGGGGATTTGGGAATCGTAATACCGAAAAACGCGAATGCTTCATGGAGATAGGGCAAATGCGCTGACGCTTCGAAGACGCGTGTTTCTGGCGACATGGATCCTGGCTTGCCGATCACATTCACAAGAAGATAGACGACCAGTGTAGCCGCTAAAAAGTTAAACATGATCGTGGTGATAACGACATGGCTACCGCGTTTAACTTGCAGATAGCCGGGGATAAATGCCCATAAAGCACCCATCGCCATCGCGCCCATGATCGCCAGCGGCAGAACGATATACCAGGGAAGAAAATCTAGTCTGAGACAGACCAGAGCCGCACCCAACCCGCCCATCGTCGCTTGGCCTTCACCACCAATGTTAAAAAGCCCGGCGTGAAAAGCGATGGCGACAGCGAGGCCGGTGAAGATAAAATTCGTCGCGTAATAGAGCGTGTAGCCAATCCCCTCGCCTGATCCCAATGCGCCATTGATAAGCAGCACCGTGGCTTTGACAGGGCTCTCTCCGATACCCAGCACGACAAGACCCGCAATTAAAAATGCAACGATCACCGCAAGGATCGGCACAAGGCTCACATCAGCCCATTTAGGTAATTCAATAGGCGCACTCATCCCGCGCGCTCCGTGACGCCTGCCATGAGCAATCCCAGATCGCGGTCATTGGTTGTTTCGGGAGTCCGTTCACCGGTAATCACACCGCCGCACATGACAATGATCCGATCAGACAGGCTCATAATTTCATCAAGCTCGACAGAAACGAGAAGAATAGCAACACCTGCATCGCGCAAGGCAATCAGTCTTTTATGGATAAATTCAATGGCACCGACATCCACGCCGCGTGTAGGTTGACCCACAATCAAAACTTTGGGGTGATGTTCAATTTCGCGCGCGAGAACAATTTTTTGCTGATTGCCGCCGGAGAATTTTGCCGTCTTTAGCGCGGCATCACGCGGCCGGATATCATAGAGGTCCATTTCTTTTGTCGTATGCGCTTCAATCGCTGACGATGAAAGCAAGGGCCCTGCGCCAAATTCCGCATCCGTTTGATAGCCTAAAATCATACTCTCAGCGGCACTAAAGGCTGACACAAGACCCATGCGCTGGCGATCTTCGGGAATATGCAGCAAGCCGTGCGCGCGGCGATCAGCTGGTGTGGGCGCAACAAGACTAAGATCTTCGCCATCCAACAAAATGCGACCAAGCGTTGGCGTGATGATACCAGCAAGCGCTTCCAAGAGTTCTTTTTGGCCATTACCCGCAACACCGGCAAGGCCCAAAATCTCGCCTGCGCGAATATCAAAGGACACATCCTTAACACGCAACGAGGCGTGAGCGTCTTTGATAACGAGATGTTCAACACTCAGCCGCACAGGGCCTAGTTTTGCGGGGCCTTTGGAGACATCCAACAATACATGACGACCGACCATCTGATCAGCCAAGTGCGCGGGAGATGTTTGCGCGGTTTCTAATGTCGCCACCATCTCGCCACGACGCATCACAGAGACGTGATCGGTCACCGCCATAATCTCATGAAGCTTATGTGTGATCAGGATCACTGTTTTACCCTGAGAGGCCAGCGTGCGGAGCAACCCAAAAAGCTGCTCGGCCTCATCCGGCGTAAGCACCGCCGTTGGTTCATCAAGAATGAGAATATCGGCACCGCGCACCAGTGCTTTTAAAATTTCAACACGTTGTTGCAGGCCCACAGGCAGGTCGCCCACAATCGCGTCGGGATCAATGTCCAAGCCGTAATCATGCCCGAGTTTTGCAAGGGCCGCGCGAATATGCTGCTCGCCTTTGCTCAGAAGGGCACCGCCTTCCGCGCCCAACATCACATTGTCGATCACGCTTAAGGGATCAACCAACATGAAATGCTGATGCACCATGCCGATGCCGACCGCAATCGCCTCTTTCGGCGATCTTATTCGAACTTCATTGCCATGAATATGAATGGTGCCACGGTCAGCTTCGTAAAATCCATAAAGGATCGACATCAAAGTTGATTTACCGGCACCGTTTTCGCCGACGATTCCATGCACAGAACCGCTCGCGACGGTGAGGTTCACGTTGCTATTCGCGCGAACCTCACCAAAGCGTTTATCAATGCCCGTTAAGGCGATGGCGGGCGCTTCGCCCGCCACTATATTTGTTATTCGGGGCACTTGCTGTCAGACATATAGTCGTGAACGACGATTTTGCCTGATGCGATGTCAGCTGTTGCCGCATCAACGGCTGATTTCATGTCAGCGGTGATCAAATCCTTGTTGTTATCATCTAAAGCCCAACCGACGCCGTTTTCTTTCAAGCCCAACACTGTGACACCGGGCTTCCAGGTGCCCTCTTTTGCAGATTGGAAAACGTTAATCGTCGCATTGTCCACGCGCTTCAACATCGACGTCAAAACTTTGCCCGGATGCATGCCGTTCTGGTTTGAATCGACACCGATACCGAGCTTGCCGGCATCCGCAGCAGCGCGCAGAACGCCCACACCCGTGCCGCCAGCGGCGTGATAGACAACATCAGCACCACGATCGATTTGGGATTTCGCAAGTTCGGCACCCTTTACAGGGTCATTCCATGCCGCGCCTGTTGTGCCCGTCATGTTCTGAAATATTTCAGCCTTTGCATTGGCATATTTTGCGCCCTGCACATAACCGCAGGCGAAACGACGGATGAGTGGGATATCCATGCCGCCAACGAAGCCAACCTTACCGGACTTTGATGCTTTCGCGGCGAGGAGACCAACAAGGAAGGAGCCTTCCTGTTCTTTAAAGACAACCGATTGAACATTCGGTGCGTCAACGACCATGTCGATGATTGTGAATTTTGTGTCAGGGAACTCTTTAGCTACTTTTTCAACCGCTGAGGCTTGGCTGAATCCCACAGCGAGGATGGGTGAAAAACCATCCTTCGCGAAACGACGAAGCGCTTGCTCGCGCTGAGCGTCATTTTGAATTTCAAAATCGCGGAACTCAACGCCCGATGATTTCTGGAACGCTTCCGCACCACGGAACACACCTTCATTGAAGGATTTATCGAATTTGCCGCCGAGATCATACACGATGGCAGGCTTGACGGTGTCGGCATGAGCAGCGAGCGTCAGACCCGCCGTCATCACCGCGCCGAGAATAAATGAGCGCATAGAAATCTCCCCTCTTTATTGGTCGTGCAACCCGATGGGGTTGCCTTGGTTTCAGCTTGGCATGGCAAACGGAGGGCGTGAAGCTGAATTTCTCGGCGGTGATCATCAACATGTGGATGGACGCGCACTAGTCGAGCGGGCACGCCTGCCCTATCCTTGGGGTAGTAGACTAAAAAAAATGAGGGCCCAATGAGCCGCGTGCAGCTGAAAGAGATCAAATTACCGGATTTTGGTGTCCCGGATCAGAGTCCGGTTATCAGAGACAGCGTCTATCAAGCCCGCTTAACCCAACTGCGGACGCGCATGACTGCAACAGGTTTGGACGCTTTGATTGTCTATGCCGATCGCGAGCACACGGCCAATTTCACATTTCTCACCGGTTTTGATCCGCGCTTTGAGGAAGCAATCCTCATCCTTGTTAAAGGTCGCGATCCCTTGATTGTAACCGGTCCGGAAAATCTCGGTCGCGCCCGAGAGTCCAAGACCGGCGGAGGCACTATTCTCTACCAGCCCTTCGGCCTTTTGGGACAAGACCGAACCAAAACCCCCGCATTGCATGATCTCCTCGCCGATGCGGGTCTCAGCAAAGGACAGGTCATTGGAGTTGCAGGCTGGAAATATTTCAATTCAGACGAGACCCCCGAATTCGAAACATGGAGCGAGGTGCCGAGTTTCATCATCGACACGCTCCGACGTCTTGTTAGTGAGAGCGGACGGGTTGTGAATGCGGGCCGGATTTTTATGGAGAGTGAAACCGGCTTACGCGCGATCAACGATATCGATCAAATAGCGCAATTTGAATTTGCGGCAAGCCATGCATCCGAAGCGATCAAGCGCGTTCTTTTCGGTCTGCACCCGGGAATGCGCGAAATGGAGGCCGCACGCCTCATGGCGCTGGGCCAATATCCGCTCAGTGCTCACCCCATGTTGTCTGCCGGCAAACGCGCCTATGCCGGATTAGAGTCGCCCGGTGATCGGGTTATCAACAGAGGCGATCCTATCACAATGGCCATCGGCCTTTGGGGTGGATTAACGGCGCGCGCAGGATGGGTTGCCGGGTCCGCTGATGATTTACCCGAAGCGGCGCGCGATTATGTCTCTCGTTTGGCAGCACCCTATTTCGATACAGCCGCCGCTTGGTACGAATTGATGGGCATCGGCGTTTCGGGTGGTGATCTCTACCGCATGGTGTGGGATAGGCTGGGTGATCCCTTTTTCGGACTCATTCTCAATCCTGGTCATCTCATTCATATCGATGAATGGATGAACACGCCGATCTATCTTAACAGCACAGAGACCTTACGCTCACACCAAGCTGTTCAACTCGATATTATTCCCGCGACAGGATCAACCTATTTTACAACGAATATCGAAGACGGCATTGCCCTTCTTGATGAAAAAGGACGCGCTGCCTTTGCTGAAGCCTATCCCGATGCCTGGCAGAGAATTGAAGCGCGACGCGCTTTTATGGCTGACACCTTAGGAATAAATCTAAAACCCGAAACACTTCCGCTCAGCAATCTCGCTGGATATCTCGCGCCCTTCTTTCTCTCGGCTAAAATGGCTTTCGTGCGGACGTGAAAAGAGATCAAAAATATGTTTTGTAACTTTGAGAGCGATTAATGCGAACTGTTTCTATTGAAGAGTTTACGCCAAAGAATTTTCAAGTCTATGGCCATATCCTTGACGCATCTCAGGCGAAACCACGCCTTAATTTCTGCGTTGATTTTATCAATGAACGGTCCGACGCCCGCTTAAATCTCGCGCTTATTCATGCACCACTCATTGCCTTACCTTTTGTTTATGATGTTCTGGAACGTCACCCCTATTCCGAACAGACCTTCTTACCTCTTGGCACAACGCGCTCTCTCATTGTTGTTGCGCGCTCTGATCATGAGACGAAGCCGGACTTTGCAACGCTTAAAGCGTTTATCATCCCGCCTGGATTAGGAATTGTTTATCGTCCCGACACTTGGCACACGGGGATGGCGGCGCTTGAAAGCCCGAGCCACTTTGCCATGCTTATCCATGAGGCGGGCACAGATGATGATTGTCATTATCTCGACGTTCCGCAATTTGAAGTGCGCGCAAAGTCAGACATTAATTTACAATCAAAATGAGGAACTACATCCGATGAGTGCTTTTGATTGCGTTATTCGTGGTGGCACAGTGGTAACCGCTGCCGACACAGTAAAAGCCGATGTCGGCATTCGCGGCGGCAAAATCATTAGCGTTGCCGAAAAGCTCGATGATGGCAGAAAGATTATCGATGCGTCGGGTCTTTATGTCATGCCCGGCGGGATTGATAGCCATGTACATCTGGCGCAACCCAGTTTTGACGGCCCTGCAATGGCTGATGGATTTGAAAGCGGTACACGTTCTGCCATTGCCGGCGGCAATACAACGCTTATTCCCTTTGCCTTACAACCGCGTGGTGCTTCGCTTCGTCAAAGCGTGATTGATTATCATAAAGAAGCCGATGGACAGTCTTTCTGCGATTATGGCTTCCATCTCATCATCACCGACCCCAATCCAACGGTCTTGGGGCAGAAATTACCGGCCTTGGTTGCGGATGGTTATACCTCGTTCAAAGTCTTTATGACTTATGACGATCTTGTGTTGAATGACCGCCAATTGCTTGAAGTGTTTGACTGCGCACGCGGTTGCGGCGCTCTCGCGATGGTCCATTGCGAAGGCTATGATGCGATCAAATTCATGACTGATAGATTGGAGCGCGCTGGCAAGATAGCGCCCTATTATCACGCAACCTCTCGGCCCTCGTCTGTTGAACGCGAGGCAACCCATCGCGCGATCAGCCATGCCGAGTTGACCGATGTGCCGATCATGGTTGTGCATGTATCGGGCCGCGAACCGATGGAGCAAATTCGCTGGGCGCAGCAGCGCGGCCTGAAAATCTATGGTGAAACTTGCCCGCAATATATTGCGTTAACGGCGGATGATCTCAAGGGCCTCAATATGGATGAGACAGGTGGCAAATATGTTTGCTCACCCCCGCCACGTGATGAAGCAAATTGGGAAGCGATTTGGGAAGGCATACGCTCCGGCGTTTTCCAAACCTTCTCATCCGATCATTGCCCCTTCTATTTTGAAGGGCCACGAGGCAAAAAGAACCCGAAAGCACGAACATCCTTCCGCTGGGTGCCCAACGGCATTCCCGGAGTCGAAACACGATTGCAAATTCTCTATTCAAAGGGTGTGGTCGAAGGGCGTATTTCAATCAATGAATTCGTCGCTCTGACATCCACGAACCACGCCAAACTTTACGGCCTCTATCCGCAGAAGGGCTCCATCGCGCCTGGCTTCGATGCCGACATTGTGTTGTGGGATCCCAACCGCAAGGAAACCATTCGCCAAGAGCTTATGCATCATGGTGCCGATTACACGCCCTATGAAGGGATCAAGGTGACGGGTTGGCCCTCACTCACAATGCTGCGGGGCAAGGTCGTGGCCGAAGATGGCCGTGTAACGGGCGAGAAGACCGATGGCGCATTCTTGAAGCGTAACCTCTCACCCTATGCCGTGCCTCAAGGCAAATCCGCTTGGGACAAATAATAATAATAAGATTGGTGATCCTAAGAATTCCGCTTCAAGGACAACATCCCCCATTTGAACTCTAACTATGAGTAAAATACGCAAAAATGATCATTTTGGGCCTTTTTTCATTAACCCACGCCTTCTTACGCGCCATGCTATAATTTAACCCGTTGCAGCCGTTCTAATCGCTAGGGGAATAGGCGGTTTCTATGCGGATCACATTTAATCCCAGCATAATGAATACAAGCCCTGTTAAGCCTGTGCATGGGGTGGTGCGCAGAAAGCCCTCGCTTGTCTCTGAGCCCGCCGAGCCTGAGCCCGCCGGCATTCCGCCCGTCATCACCGCCATGTCGGAATTCGCAACCCAGCGCTCTCAGAAAGAGACCGACGAGGGAAAAGAGTACAAGAAGCGGAATCCGCTCTGGAATACGATGCTCAATCTCTAACTGGCTCTGACGTCATCCGGTATCTAACTTGGCTCAGTATGAGCACTTAAAGCCTTCCCTTTTGACGCAAGCTCTCCTCGTACTGATGCAAAGCACAGGCAGGGGCGACAAACCAATCAATCTACAATATCTTCTATTTGAGTAGGCATGAGTATCGTTGCCTTGTTGAGAGTTGAGGACCGCCATGCCTATTGAACTTTACGCGCTTGCGCTCGGCACATTTGCCGTCGGTACGACTGAATTTATCATGATGGGTCTTTTGCCCAATGTTGCCGCTGACTTATCGGCATCAATTCCAGTCGCGGGCCTCCTTGTTACAGGTTACGCACTCGGCGTTGTTGTCGGCGCTCCAATCATGACCCTTGGTACCGCG
Organism: Alphaproteobacteria bacterium; assembly: GCA_037131735.1. Taxonomy (GTDB): domain Bacteria; phylum Pseudomonadota; class Alphaproteobacteria; order Rhizobiales; family Beijerinckiaceae; genus CAIUPE01. The sequence goes on along the minus strand of JBAXQM010000029.1, from coordinate 5,153 downwards.
CGGATAGATCGCAAAACACTCCTTGTTGGCCTGATGTCGCTCTTTGTTATCGGCAATCTCATGTCTGCCCTCGCCCCGAACTACGGCTTCATGCTTGCGGGCCGTATCGTTTCATCGCTCATGCATGGCGCCTTCTTTGGTGTTGGTTCTGTTGTCGGCGCGCAACTTGTGCCCGCAGAAAAACGATCACGCGCGATTGCCCTTATGTTCTCCGGCCTTGCGCTATCGAATATTATTGGCGTGCCCCTAGGAACCGCTATCGGAGAATATCTGAGTTGGCGCGTAAGCTTCGGCCTTGTCAGTTTACTCGGACTGATCACAGGCGCTTTTTTATTCTTTGCCTTGAAGCCTCAAGCGCCTGAACAAACCGGCGCCGTGGCGAAAGAGTTATCCGTCCTTAAACGCCCGGGTGTTTGGCTCGCGCTTGCGACAACCACATTCGGCTTTGGCGGCGTCTTCGTTGTCTGGACCTATATTGCCCCCATTCTTCGTGAGGCGACGGGGCTATCACCCAACATAATGACTCTTGTGCTCTTCATTTACGGAATTGGATTGACACTCGGCAATCATGTGATGGGCCGGCTTTCGGATAAGTCCTTGAGCCTCTCACTCTATGGCACGCTCGGAGCACTCGTTATCTTGATGGCACTCTTCGCTTTCGCGATGACAAATGTTTGGACAACAAGTGTTACCATCTTCCTGTTGGGATTTGCGGCCTTCGGCACAATTCCACCTCTCCAAATTGGAATCATGAATGCCGCGAAAGGCGCGCCCAATCTCGCCTCTGCCTTAAATATTGGTGCGTTTAATCTTGGCAATGCGGGCGGCGCATGGGTGGGCGGTATGCTGATTGATCATCACGTCAGCTATCCCGCGCTCGCTTTAACCGGCGCTCTCATCTGCTCGTCCGGATTGATTTTCGCCTTTGCCATTTATGGCACAGGGCAAACGGCACGATAGGTACCGGCGGCTAAGAGGCTGCGTTCGTCGAAGCACCTTCACACTTCATTGCTTTTTCTAATTGCAGTGAGTTTAAAGGCTCGCTCTCACGCCATGACTTCTTAACGCATTTAAGGCGTGGATGAGGGGATCTACAAATCGATGATCCTGACTCCATTGGCCAAAAATGGCGGTAAAGCCGAGAAACGCGTTGATCATTGCTTCCGGATCATCTCCCGCAGCAGCAAGACTTTGGCGAAGGCTCTCTGCCATGGGATCCTTAAGCGCGAGCGTCTGCCCCGCCTCATCGCGCCCGAGGACATAGAGCGCAAAGCCTGCGAGGGCATAGGCTAAACGTCCGAGCGGAAGCCCTTGCGCAAGGCGATCCTGCGCTGTGCCCAGAAATCTTTGCGGAATTTTCTGAGAACTGTCGGACGCAATTTGTTCCAAACGATGGTTTAAGGCCGGATTGCGAAAACGCTCCAGGAGTGATGCCGCATAGGCGTGAACATCAGCACCGGGAGGAATCGTCAAAACCGGAATGACATCCTCTTCCATAAAACGCGCGATAAAACTGCCTATGGCTTTATTATTCATCGCATCAGCAACCGTACGATATCCGGCAAGGGATCCCAAAAAGGCAAGCATTGTATGCGAGGCGTTCAAGAGCCTAAGTTTCATCGCCTCATAGGGCGCAACATTATCGACAAGCTCAGCGCCAAATCGCTCCCAGTCGGGACGTCCTTCAGGGAAGCGATCCTCAGTTACCCATTGGGTAAAAGGCTCGGTGGCAATGGGCCAGGCGTCTTCAAGATGCAACGCAGCTTTGGCAATGGCGCGATCCTCATCGGTTGTTTGTGGCACAATGCGATCGATCATTGTCGATGGGCATGCGACGTCGGTTTCGATAAAGGAGGCAAACTCAGCACTTCTTAATCCAGCGAGTTTAATCAAGATCGCTTGGAGCTTTTTGCCATTCGAAGGCAAATTATCGCATGACATGACGGTGAAGGGTTTTAAGCCCAAAGCACGGCGACGATGAAGGGCTGCGAGAATATAACCCGGCGCCGTTTTTGGTTGATCGGGATTTGCGATATCATGGCGAATATCCGGATGCTCACCATCAAGCTTTCCCGTTGCCGGATCAAGACAATAGCCTTTTTCAGTTATTGTCAGGGAAACGATTTTGACGTGAGGATCCGCCATGGCCGCAATTAATGCTTCGGGATTCTCGGGCGCGACCAAGAGGCGCATGACGGAGCCGATGACGCGATGTACAGTACCTGCAGCATTGCGTATAGCAATCGTATAAAGTCCATCCTGCGGTGATAGAGCATCACGTGTTTCAGCGGAACGCAGGCTTGCTCCCAGAATGCCCCAACGATGATCACCTGAAGCTAAAACATCATCAGTGTAAACGGCCTGATGCGCACGATGAAATGCACCAATGCCAAGATGGACAATGCCGATTGTTATGTTCGAGCGAATATAGTTTGGTTTAATGATGGAGACGGGTAAACGATTGAGCGTTGCATTTGATAGGCGCGTCACGAAAGCCTCTCCACCGCGCGCATGACGCCACGCAATTCACCCAAACCTTTGAGCCGTCCAATGCCGGCATAACCGGGCGTGATGGTTTTATTTACATCATCCAACATACGATGCCCATGATCAGGCCGGAACGGAATCTTCGCGCCCCTTGCGCGCTTCCGGTCTTCACGGATCAACGCGCCGATGACACCGACCATATCGACATCACCATCGAGATGATCGGCTTCGATAAAGGATAGCGGATTATCCGCGTCACGTTTTGTTGAGCGCAAATGCACGAAATGAATCCGTTCCGCAAAACGAGTGACGATTGCGGCGAGATCATTATCAGGGCGCACGCCTAAAGAGCCTGTACAAAAACACATACCATTCGCATTACTTGGTACAGCATCAAACAAGGCCGCATAATCAGCCGCCGTCGATGCAATACGTGGCAAGCCAAAAAGCGAGCGCGGTGGATCATCCGGATGCAGAGTGAGCTTCACACCCAAATCATCCGCAACTGGCGTAACAGCCTCAAGAAATTCGACGAGGTGCTGACGTAAGCGTGGGGCATCAATATCACGATAAATCGTCAAACGCTCGCGAAACCCATCAATGGTCAAGGGATCCGTAGTCGAGCCCGGCAAAGCACTAGCAATCACGTGAATGAGATAGGCGAAATCCTCTTCGCTAAAGCGCTCATAAGTCGCTTTCGCTCGTGCTGTCGCCTCCGCATCATAATCATGCTCGGCACCGGGCCGCTTAAGGATGAAGAGATCAAAGGCCGCAAAGCGATCCTGATCAAACCGCAAACATGTCGCACCCGTGGGTAACTCATAATCAAGGTCGGTGCGCGTCCAATCAACAACCGGCATAAAATTATAACAAACAGTCTTGATATCCGTTTTCGCGACCGCTTGAAGACTCGCAATCCACGTTTCAATCGATTGCTTTGCCTCTTTGCCGAGCCGCTTCACATCATCGGGTATCGGGATTGATTCAACAACCGACCAATAAAGCGGTTTGCGGCCGGGCGGCGTTGTTTCAATAAAATTTTTGCGTTCGGCAACGGCCGCTTCGGTCCAGACAGCGCCGGGCTTTAACTGATGTAAAGCAGAGACAATGTCAGTCGCTCCCGCTTGGCGCACATGATCAAGCGCTACAGGGTCTTGCGGTCCAAACCAACGCCACGCTTCTTTCATTGTCGTATCTCCGAGATAACACGTTTGATTGTCGCTCTACGCAAAACGGACTCTAAAGCCCTCATAGGACCAAGAGTTGGTGGTTAGAATTGAAAAGCACCAGTCATTATTCAAAGCTTATAAGCGGCTTTGGCGAGGCCATAAGCAAGATCATGCGCAACCTCATAAGCCTCATCCTCATGTAAACGATGGTCTGAAACAAGTGTCGCGAGATAGGCGCAATCGACCCGACGCGCAACATCGTGGCGAGCCGGAATCGAGGGAAAAGCGCGCGTATCATCATTGAAGCCCACCGTATTATAAAACCCCGCCGTTTCGGTTGTCATTTGACGAAACCGCCACATCCCTTCGACACTATCATGAAACCACCAAGGCGGCCCTAGTCGCAGACACGGATAATGACCCGCGAGAGGAGCAAGCTCACGCGCATAGGCCGTCTCATCAAGTGTGAAGAGGATGATCGTTAAAGACCGCTCATTGCCGACAACGTCCAAAAGCGGCTTCAAAGCGTGAACATAATTGGTGGGTTGCGGAATATCAGCGCCCCGATCACGCCCAAAATGTTCAAAGAGTTGGCGATTATGGTTACGCATTGATCCCGCATGGATCTGCATCACGAGACCATCTTCGAGCGATAATTTTGCCATCTCAGTGAGCATCTGCGCGCGAAACATTTCCGCGTCAGTGGATGTGCCATGACCTTTACGCACACGCTCAAAAAGGAGGGCTGCGCGGGGTGAAGCTTGTCGTCGCTGACGACCACAAGGGCCTTCGGGCGGCCGCGGCGAAGGTGTTCAGTGCCACCCACCAGAGGTGCCGCGTGCACTGGTTGCGCAACGCTCTCGCCCATGTGCCGCCGAAGCAGCGTCCTGCGGCCGTCGCCATGCTGAAGACGATCTTCGCCCAGGACACGGCCGAGGCGGCTCACGCGCAATGGCGTCAGGTCGCCGATGCCTTGCGCGAGCGGTTCCCCAAGCTCGGCGAACTGATGGACGGCACCCGCGACGATGTGTTGGCCTACATGACCTTCCCACGGGAACACTGGCCACAGATCGCCTCGACGAACCCGCTCGAGCGCCTCAACGGCGAGATCAAGCGCAGGGCCGATGTCATCGGCATCTTCCCGAACGACCGGTCCGTCGTTCGCCTGGTCGCAGCGCTCATGCTGGAGCAGTGCGACGAGTGGGCCGTCAGCCGCCGCTACATGAGTCTGGAGTCCCTCGCCGCACTGAGCGATGATCCAACCGTCAGCCTGCCGAATATGGCCGCCTGACATCCGTGCCCGCCTTGCCCGGCGGCGATGGTGATCACACCGTCAGCTACACCACGGAATGGGACGCGACCCACAAGAGAACTCACGGCCTTGCTCACCCCACCCAAACGCAGACGTTCACTCGGAACCAATTCCTTGGAGCAACGCAGAGATGATGGCCCGCTCTCTCGGCGCGCCTGTTTGCTCATCTTTTCCTGCAATCAAAG
>JBAXQM010000028.1:0-29119 GCA_037131735.1 Alphaproteobacteria bacterium | reverse complement strand
TCGCGACAATCGATAGCACCACAGGCGCCATCACCATCGTCGGCGTCGGATCAACAATTCTCACTGCCACACAAGTCGCCAGTGGGAATTATGCGAGCGCAATAACGACTGCCACGCTAACAGTAACGGCGCCGCCAACCCCCACATTAACATTCTCAACGCCCAGTTCGGACTCGGTCTCGATCGGAAATACGTTAAGTAATGTGGCAACCTCTACACTTTCGGGTGGAAGCTATGGATTGATAACCTATAGCAGCGCCGCACCGGCGGTGGCCACGGTTGACGCAACTACAGGTCTCGTTACTGCGGTCAGTGTTGGTACATCAGTGATTACAGCTACCCAAGCTGCAGTAATCGGTGTAAATCAAGCTGCCACGCAGACTTACACAGTAACCGTAACGCTTGTGAGCCAAACAATTACAATTTCAATTGCATCAAGTTCCATTCGTATCGGAGCTACTACAACAGCCACGACCTCCGGTGGAACGGGAACAGGCGCAATTACCTATTCGAGCCAAAATGCCGCTATCGCAACCGTCCATTCGACAAGTGGTCTCGTAACCGGCGTCAGCGCCGGAACGATTACAATAACAGCGACAAAAGCAGCCGATACGACCTATGCTGCAGCAACGGCATCAGTTTCCCTAACTGTTGAATCTGATGCACCAACACTCACCTCCATAAGTCCCTCAAGCGGCCCCACGGCAGGAGGCACTTCTGTCACACTCACGGGCACAAATTTTACCGGCGCGACAGGAGTAACCATTGGCGGTCGATCGGCAACGAGCGTTGTTGTTGTCAGTTCGACCACCATCACAGCTGTAACGCCATCAGGATCAGCCGGGACAGCGAGTGTTGTAGTGACAAACACAAGCGGATCGAATTCCGCAAATTCATATTTTACCTACAGCAATTCGGATCCGACAACTGACTCAAATGTTATCGGCATATTCGCAGCACAAGCTGCCCTAACCCAACGGGCGTCACAACAATTTATCGGCACGGTTGAGCAACGTGTGGAGGACATTCACGAAGATGACACAGAGGGCTTCAGAAATGGAATACAACTTAATGTAGCGCAACCTTACTCATCATTCCAAAAAGATTGGAAAGCGCTCCAACCGGGTGCCTTCACTGATGATTCCGACTTAGACCGAACAGTCAAAACAAACAGCAACTACCCATCTGAATTTTTTGATGATCCAAAGCCAAAGCACACATCAACAATAACAAGTCTCCTGAGTCCCGACATCAATATGTGGACGGCAGGCAATATCACAATCGGACAACAATCCATTAGTGGGCAATCAACAAATAATAAATTTTCGACATCTGGTCTGACTTTCGGTCTAGACGGCCGGCTAACGGAAAATATAAAGGCTGGCTTTGCACTCGGCTTTTCTAAAGATGACACGGCGGTCAACGGCGATGGGAGCTATAACAACGGCATCTCCATAAACAGCACGGGATATGCCTCATGGCGGATCAATAAAAACCTGTTCCTAGATGGCATGCTTGGTTATGGAAGATTAGATTTTTCATCCAATCGCTATAATAGCTCGGCATCCGGATTTCTTACTGGAAACCGCACAGGAAATATGTTGTTTGGCTTTCTAACGACGAGTTATGACCAAAAAAATGGAGCCCTCAAATATTCGCTCTATAGCGGTTTCGACTTCATGCTCGGTCGACTTGATAGCTATACTGAATCAGGATCATCCAATTATACGTTGGGATATGATGCTATGAATGTGAGTTCAAAAGGCATCAAAATTGGTATTCATGGACAATATGATTGGCCACAATCCTGGGGAACTTTATCACCAACATTTCGCATCCAATATCGACATGCGTTGTCAGATAACGCAACACAGACGATGTATTACACATCATCGCCTGATACGTCGTACAGTCTAGGAATTTCTGGATTAGATGAAAGCGCTTTTTCGGGCTCTTTAGGAATTCGATCGACAGCAAGAAATGGGACACAGACCCAAATCGAATATTCTCGAATGTCAGGAAATTTGGGCAGCTTCTCTAACGGTGTCCGAGCAGAACTACGCATGCCGTTCTAATAACTCAAGGACGGGCGCGAACTTAATCGAAGATCAATTTTAATTTTCTATGTTGGAGAAAGTGGTAGCGGAGGAGGGACTCGAACCCCCGACACAAGGATTATGATTCCTCTGCTCTAGCCGGCTGAGCTACTCCGCCCCGTAACTCCGAAGATTTACCCCGGCGAGACGGGCGGGATATAGGACGCCGCCGCGCCTTGAGTCAAGGAAACAGCCCCCGCGGCAATGTGGGCTTTGGGCCGGATAATAGAGCCGCCCCCCAAAACCCGCGCACGCGGGTCAGTGGACTCGTAAAATACGCAGGCCTGGCCGGGGGATACGCCATATTCGCCTTCCGGCAATTCGACGCAGATCTCGTCGCCGAAACGCAAAAGCCGCGCAGCTTGAGGCGGCCGTGTCGAGCGCACGCGCACCGCGATTTCGAGCCCCTCTGGCGGCAAAGCCGCAAGCGCCTGATCGCCAATCCAATTGATATCCCGCAGATGGATGAGCCGCGTTTGCAGCGCCTCACGGGGCCCCACAATCACGCGCGCCGACGCCGCCTCGATCCGGATAACATAAAGGGGCTCGCCTGACGCGATGCCAAGCCCGCGTCTCTGTCCAACTGTGAAGTGAATAACACCGTCATGATGGCCCAGCACACGTCCATCGAGATGAACAATCTCGCCGGGTGTCGCCGACTCGGGACGCATGCGTTCAATCACATCTGTGTAGCGGCCCGTCGGTACAAAACATATATCCTGACTGTCGGATTTATCCGCGACAGACAATCCAAATTCTGTCGCCAGCGCGCGCGTTTGCGGCTTGGTTAAATCACCCAGAGGAAAGCGCAAGAAGGATAATTGCGCATCCGTTGTGCCATAAAGAAAATAGCTTTGATCCTTATCAGGATCGATCGCGCGATAAAGACCGCGCCGTCCATCAGCCAATGCGCGCGAGGTCACATAATGGCCTGTTGCCAAGGCCGCTGCGCCCAACTCACGCGCCGTTTCAAGCAAATCATGAAATTTGATTTTGCGATTACATTCAATACACGGCACCGGTGTTTCACCGGCAAGATAGGAATCAACAAAACGCTCGATCACATCTTCGCGAAAGCGCGATTCATAATCGAGCACATAATGCGGAATGCCCAAGCGCTCAGCAACACGACGCGCGTCGTGAATATCTTGCCCAGCGCAACATGAACCCGCGCGATGAACCGCCTCGCCATGATCATAGAGCTGCAAGGTGAGGCCGACGACGTCATAACCGCCCGCTTCAAAAGGGCGGCGACAACGGAGGAATCAACGCCGCCGGACATGGCCACAACAATGCGTGTCTCGCCGGGGGTACCCGGCAAGCCTAAATCGCTAATGGCAGCGGCGTCGGTCATGCGTGCTCGTCTAGACTTTACTCTGTTCTGGATGGGGCCTTTTACTCCCTCATCTCCCGAACCGAAAGCGGAAACAGCGTCACAGGCGCAAAGGCGACCCGGCAGATTTTGCCGGATTATGCGGCAAAAAGCGCCGGCTTCGGGGGCCACGCCGGGCAACCCCATTTCATACTAAAATATTGTATTTAAATGGTTATTTTTGGCTTTTTAACGCTGGAACGGCGATTGCTTTGCTGAAAATTGAATTTTTCATCTGCAAAAACAGAGCGCGCGCCCCTCATGGCTTCCTTAAACGTCCCCTCGCCCTTGGCCTATCAGCCGCCCGCGCCGCGTCGCGAGCACGCCCGCGCGAAAGAGAGTTCGGCCTTTGCCCAAAACCTGGCCAAGGTCGCTGCCAATCAAAATGCGAAGAGCCAAGAGCCAAAAGAAATAGACATCGCGACGGAGCCGGCGCGCGCTCCTAAGCGCGGGGAGAAAACGCGTCCGCCTCGTGATCAAGATAAAATCGGGTCTACAAAGCGGGCGGGCTTGGACACAAGGAACAATGCAATAGTGGATGGTGCTACCGAAGCAGTAGGCACTCCAAAAAATGTTGGCGAAGTTGCGCCCGATCATGGATCCAAGAATCAGATTCACGCCAAAGAAACAAAATTAAATCAAGCGGAGGCAATTACACCGAATGCTGAAGATCAGTCGTCTTCGAAGATCGGTGACAACCTCGAAACAACCGATGAGACAAATACGCCGATCAACACGACCTCCGTCATCACGCATCCTCTTTCACCAGAGTTACCGATCACGCCTGAAAAACAGGATGTGGAAAACAAGGCTTCGTCACCTATCGATGCGGCTTCAACAAAATTGAATGTTGCAAGCGCGGCGATGCTGTCTTCTGCATCTCTCCTTCAAGCGGAAGGCGACGGCACACTGGACTTCACATTGCCTGATAGGAGTGTCGCCAGACCTTTGCACGATGATCAAAAAGCAGAGACAGCAATTTTTGAAAACAAAACGAGTATACCAAAAACACTGAATGCGGTGACGGGAAGCGACGTGAGTCCGTCTCTCTTGGCGCTTCTGTCAGATATCGATAAAAAGAATGAACTCAACACGAGCGCTCCCTTAATTGCAGATACCGATCATGATAAGGGTAACGCGAGGTCCGATGAGATTAAAGCGATTTTCCTTACGAGTGAAAATGACTCACAGGGCGATGAGGCCAAGGCCGCGACTCCAGATTTAGTGCCCTATCAAACTATCGAGACACACGCCACGCCCTTCGCTCCCCTCCATTCTGCTACGCCGACACTCAATACGTATCCCGCACCCCTTATGGCGTCGGGCCGTATCGTTTATCCCTCCCTTCCCTATTCGAGAGTACCAATGGAAATTGGACTAGCTGCTCTAGAGGGGCAGCGGTCAATTCAAGTGAGATTGTCCCCGGCTGATCTTGGCACCATTGATATTGCGCTTGATGTCTCGGACCAATCAGAAGCCACCGCACATATATCTGCCGATGATCCGCGCACGCTCGCGATGCTGAAACAAGACGCGCCGTTTATTCGGCAGGCGCTTGAACAAACCGGACTGTCAACCAACTCTGACTCGCTCAATTTTTCTTTGCGGCAAGACGGACAATCGAACGCGCGTCAAAATCCGAATGAGCAACGTCCCTCCTCGGCGAGGTCGCAAAAACAAGATCCATTATCAGACAATAATACGCCTATGAGCGCATCGCCGCCTGCCGCGCCTTTAAGGCGGATGAATAATCTTCTCGATTTGAATATCTGAAAGGATATCGCTTATGGCCCTTGCCGCCGCAGCATCAACCGCGTCACCAAGCACAACAGGAACACCCACCGACAAAAAAATGTTGGCGCAGAATTTCGACCAGTTTCTGACCTTGTTGACGGCACAACTGAAAAATCAAAATCCGCTTGATCCGCTCAGTACCAATGAATTCACAGCGCAGCTCGTTCAGTTTGCATCTGTCGAACAACAAATGAAGCAGAATGATTCATTGACGACACTTCTTACAAAGACTGATGCCTCCAACGCGATTGGCGCGTTGAATTTTGTCGGGCGAAAAGTAACCGCATCCGGAACAACAACAGCGTTAACGGATGGAAAAGCCGATTGGGTTTTTGATGCGCCCCGCGCCGGCACAGGCACGGTAACGATCTCCGATTCAAAGGGTAAAGCTGTCTATCAAACGACCCTCGCCCTTTCAGGCGGACAGCAAAGCTTCAGCTGGGATGGAAAAAAATCCGACGGTCTTACCGCTGATAACGGGCTCTATACGGTAAGCATTGAAGGAAGCACGGTTGATGGATCGGCTTTCAAAGTGAAGTCCATGATTTCAGGAACGGTCGATGGCGTTGATTTGTATACAGCGCCGCCCACGCTCAAAATCGGCAGCCTGACGATTGACCTCTCGACGGTGAAAAGCATCGGCAAGCCGTGAAGCGGCCAAATGGTAACCTTTGCTTAACCCCTGATAAACACACGAAAAAATCCTGATGCGCTTTAGGTATTTCTTAAATCGGTGCCCGTTATGGTCAACATGAAAACTGGCGAGACCAACGAGTACGAGCGTAATATGACGGATGTGTACCGCCCCCGCGCGAAATATGTCATCGGCCCGGATGGAAGTCCGTTGACCGTTGCTGACCTCCCCCCCAGCTCCACAAGGCGTTGGGTGATCCGGCGTAAAGCTGAAGTGGTTGCCGCTGTTCGTGGCGGCTTACTCAGTCTGGAAGAAGCATGCGCGCGCTACACGCTGACGGTTGAAGAGTTTCTGTCGTGGCAGGCTTCCATTGATGAGCATGGCCTTGCGGGCCTTCGGACCACCCGGATCCAGCAATACCGGCACTGAGCCCTTCGCTCGCTCATTTCAGACAATCCAAGGCGGCTTCGGCCGCCTTTTTCTATTTGAGTCTGCCCCCAGGCCCAGGCGCACGAGCGGGTGGGCGGAAAAATTTTCCGCTATCCTGCCTTTTGTTTACCTTTCGCTAACCACAATCCGTCAAACCTTCCCTCGTAACTTACGTTACGTCATTCTGTTTGCGTGGGGCAAAAGACGGTGCAAGGGATTCTAGACCAGATCAGGCGTTTCGGAGCCGTACGTCTCGCTGTCATGGCGCTCGTATCTTTGGGTCTCTTGTCTTTTTTCGGCTATATCATCGTCCGGGCGTCCCAACCGAGCCTTGCGGTTCTCTACACAGACCTTTCCGCCGAAGACACGACCACCATCATGCGCGAGCTTGATACACGGGGTCTGACTTATGAATTACGCGATGACGGTCGCTCCATTTTGGCCCCGCGCAATGAGATAGCGAAACTCCGGATCGATCTTGCGACCAAAGGCGTGCCGACGGGCGGCACGGTCGGTTATGAGATTTTTGATCGCTCTGATGCCTTCTCCTCGTCGGGTCTTGTCCAAACGATAAATCAGCTCCGCGCGCTGGAAGGCGAATTAGCGCGTTCGATTCGGACCATTGGCGCGGTGCAATCGGCCCGCGTCCATCTCGCCATTCCTGAAAAAAGACTCTTTGAACGCGACCGGCAACCGCCACGCGCCTCGATTGCGCTGAAATTACGCGGTGATCTTTCTACGGCACAGATCTCAGCTATCCGCCGCCTCGTAGCTTCAGCTGTTGAAGGTTTGAAGCCCGAGCTCGTGTCGATCGTCGATGAACAAGGGCGCCTTCTGGCGGACGGCACATCGGGCGATCCTGCGTCGAATGTGGCACTGGACGAAAAGCAAGCCACGCTCGAACGTCGGCTACGCACTCAAATCGAAGACATTATCGCGAGTGTTGTCGGCCAAGGGCGCGCCCGCGTGCAAGTGAGCGCCGAACTTGATCCCGCACGCGTCCAAACCGTATCGGAATCATTTGATCCCGAAAGCAAAGTCGTGCGCTCAACACAGAACCGTAATGAAAACCAGTCGACGTCAGATGTAAAAGACGGCACCGTATCAGTGGCGAATGAGTTACCCGGCGGTCAATCAAATAACACCAATCAGCGTGACGCCTCTGCCAAAAACGAAGAAGTGGTCAATTACGAAATCTCGAAGACCACAAAAACGGAAGTGTCCGACGGAGGTAAGGTCAAGCGTATTTCTGTCGCTGTGCTTGTTGATGGAACTTATACCAAAGGTGCCAATGGCGAGATGACTTATACGCCTCGCGAAAAGGCCGATCTCGACCGGATCGCAGCGCTTGTGAAATCAGGCATTGGATTTAATACGCAACGCGGCGATCAAATCGAAGTTGTCAATCTGCGCTTTGCCACAACACCGGATGGCGAGAATGCTGCAGATACAACATCGTCCTTCTCGCTCTCACGGTTTGATCTGCAGCGCTTTGGTGAACTCGGCCTTCTCGCTCTGCTTTCACTCGTAATTGCGCTTTTCGTCGCGCGGCCTCTGATCAAAACCATGGCGCTCCCCGCGCCGCGATCACAATCAAGTGATGAGGCTATGGGAATGGCAAGTTTCGAAGGCGCACCTTTAGATCGTGTCAACGCCTTGATTGGCTCGCAACCGCAAGCTGCGACGATGACCGTTAAACAATGGCTGCAAGAGAACGGCCGCTCATGAACGCGCTCGTCCAATCCAACGCCGCAGCATCACCCGTTGCATCACAGGCGCGCCCCGCGCCGGTTCCCGGACCTGTACGTGCTGCCATTTTATTATTAGCGCTCGGCGAAGAAAAAGGCGGCGTGATCTGGCAATCTCTCAATCAAGACGAGATTTTGCAGGTTTCAACCATCATGGCAAAGCTCGGCCCGATTCCGCGCGACCTGTTGAATTCAGTCGCGATGGAATTCATTCGCGGCATGTCGGGAGAAAAGCTGAATGGCGGGCCGGAACCGACTGAAAAAATTCTGATGGGATCATTGCCGCGTCAACGGGCGCGGGCGGTGATTGATGACATTAAAACGCCCGAGGCGCCGACACTTTGGCAAAGACTCGAACGCGCCAAGCCCGAAACGCTCGCCACATTTTTGATGCGGGAATCACCGCAAACAATCGCGCTTGTTCTCGACCGCTTGAACCCCGAGGCCTCAGCGCGTGTCGTTGCGCGCTTTCCTGCCACTCTTGCCAGCGATATTATTGACCGTATGACGCGGCTCGATACGGTTCCCGATAGCGTCATGAAAGTCATCGAGACGATGCTTGAACGCGAATTTGTTACGCCGCCAAAAAAGACAAGCATTCGCGATCCGATTGAACATGTAGCGGCAATGTTTAATGCACTCGATAAAGGGATGGAAACGAGACTTTTGGGCGCGCTCGACAATACCAATCGCGATGCCGCACAAAAATTGCGCAGTCTTATGTTCTCCTTCGACGATCTCGGCGCGCTCGATCAAACAGCGGTTCAAACTTTGTTGCGCTCAGTCGAGCGCGATACAATGGTCAAAGCGCTTAAAGGCGCCACCCGAGCGATGCGTGACTTCTTCTTCGCACAAATGTCGCAACGCGCCGCGCGCGGTTATCTCGATGATATGGAAGCGCTCGGCCCTGTTCGTTTACGTGAGGTCGACGATGCGCAACGCGCTGTTGTGAACCTCACAAAGGATCTCGCAGCCAAGGGTGAGCTCACGCTGCCTATGGGCTCCGATGATGAAATGGTGGCATAAGCGATGCAAACCTTAAATAAATTCCTCTTCGATACCGAGTTTAAAAATCCAACCGGGCCAGTCACGCCGCCAAAGCCCGAAGATGTTGCGCTTGCCTTTGAAGAAGGGCGTGCGCAAGGCCAACGCGATGCTGAAGCGCGCCTAGAAGCCGAGGGCCACGCCACTTTAAAGGCCATTCGTGCCGCATTGGAACAGGCCGTCGGCTCGCTCGATTCTGAAATCGCACGTGTCGAGCAAGAAGCTATACATCTCGCAACAGAATTGGTGCGCATCTACACAGCAGCCACACTCGTGCGTGATCCTGCACCGCTTATCAAGGCGCTGATTAAAAAAGCAACAGAAGCTGCCGGCAATATCCCCACGCTCTCCATTTTTGTTGGCCCGGAACTCACAGACGCGCTTCGTCTCAACATCGAAACAGCGATCACTGAGGCAGGCTTTTCGGGACGCATTGCCTTATCGGAAGACGCGACGATGAAAGTTGGCGACGTCCGGGTCGAGTGGCCTGATGGCGGCTTTAAACATAGTCGCACTGATCTCGATACGTTGATCGATAGTATGATCGCATCCCATGTTTCCCCCCAAGAGGAGATGTCCGCATGAGTGATGAGTCTTCTCTCGCGCTCCCCGATCTCGAAGCCACTCAACCGGCGTCACATAAAGATCATGTCATCGATGAACGTGATCTTGATCCGGTTCTTGATGTTCCGATTAAACTCACCGCCATTCTGGGGCGCACAAAATTGCCAATCTCCGAAGTGTTGAGATTAGCAGAGGGCTCGGTGCTCGAACTTGAGAAGGCGATTGGCGAACCCGTTGAACTTCTGGTGAATGATCGCCTCGTCGCACGTGGCGAAGTGGTACTTGTTGATAATCAACTCGGTGTCACTTTGTCTGAAATCGCATGACCATTTGAATAAGGGATTCACACAATGCGTCTTTTGATCATTGGAACCATGCGCGGCCCCTTGGCTACAGCAGCGCACATTGCCATCGCGCGCGGGGCAACAATTTCGAATGCGGAGACAGCACAGCAAGGCCTGGCCGTTTTACGGTTGCGCGGTGCGGATCTTCTGCTCATCGATATTCATCAACCGATTCATGAAATCGTTGCGGCCATGCGCGATGATCGCCTATCGACGCCGATCATTGCCTGCGGTATCGACCCCTCACCTGACGAAGCCGCAGCCGCCATTCGTGCGGGTGCGCGCGAATTTTTGCCGCTCCCTCCCGATCCCGAGCTCATCGCCGCCATTCTCGAAGCGGTGACTACGCAAAAACACGATATGATCTGGCGCGATCCGGCGATGGAAAAGACCATTCGCATGGCAGAGGCCGTAGCGAAATCGGATGCATCCGTTCTCATCACGGGTGAAAGCGGCACTGGTAAAGAAGTGATTGCGCGCCTCATTCACAAAAATTCAAAACGGGCGGCAAAGCCCTTTGTGAGCGTAAATTGCGCGGCGATTCCCGACACGCTGCTTGAGTCAGAGTTGTTTGGTCACGAAAAGGGCGCCTTCACCGGCGCATCCCATCGCCGTATCGGCAAATTCGAAGAAGCGCATGGTGGCACACTTTTGCTCGACGAAATTTCAGAAATGGATATTCGTCTTCAGGCAAAGCTCTTGCGCGCCATCCAAGAGCGCGTAATCGATCGCATTGGGGGAACAAAATCAGTTCCGGTTGATTTGCGTATTCTTGCGACATCAAACCGCACTCTTCCTGCAGCGGTTGCTGCGGGTGATTTTCGCGAAGATCTATACTTCCGTTTGAATGTTGTCTCGATCCGCATTCCGTCCTTGCGCGAAAGGCCGCAAGATATTCTGCCCCTCGCCCATCATTTCATCAGCCATTTTTCAGTCTTGAATGATATTCCGGAACGAAAAATGACGGCGGATGCGAAACGAAAACTTCTGGCTGCACCCTGGCGCGGCAATGTGCGCGAATTGGAGAATATTATTCACCGCGCTGTTCTCTTGGCTGATGGCCCTGAGATCTTACCCGAGGCGATTACAATCGATGATGATCCCCAACTCTACCGGCAAAAAGATATTGCTGCGCGCGCGGTCGACACAGCCGAGAGCGTCACTCGTGCGCTTGTTGGTAAATCGGTGAGCGATGTGGAACAGGGATTAATTCTTGATACGCTTGATCACTGCCTCGGCAACCGCACACAAGCCGCACGTATTCTTGGTATTTCAATTAGAACATTGCGTAACAAATTAAATGACTATGCAGCGCGCGGCATTGAAATATCCGAGGGCCAGAAGCCGTCTCAGATGATTGCGTAAGAGTCTCCGAGGACCTGAGCCCATATATTCCATGCAGCGCGATGTTGTTGCGTGGCATCAAGCTCCATCGCTTGCTGCACGAGCCTAAATCCCTCAAGAGCCTTGAGTTCAAAAAAGCCCTTACGAAAGACGGGTTCCGTTGAACCGGGCGCATGCCACCATTCCTGCTCGGGATCGATGGCGGCAAGAAAGCCAAGGAAATCACGAAACAAACAATCCTGATAACGAATGGATTTCTGTCGATAGGGCGAATGCTCGATAAAGCGATAAGCCAAACTATCAATTAAAATGCCTGACATTGGCATCTCATGTCTTTCACGCCAGACCCTCATAGCGCGACAGAGAAAAATGAGATTTTCGCGCGTGACACTGTCAAGCTTTCGAAAGGCTTCGATCGCCAAATGCGGATCAAAAGCCCGCCACGAACCCTGACGGCGTCCATCGGGATAAGCAAAGCCGCCCGATTGATTGCGAATACACGGGCGCAAATTGATCACCACACCTGTGCCAAGCTTGATCTTTATCGATCCACTTTCCGGACTTTTTTGGGCTTGGGTAAATTTTTCCCTCAGCAGACGATCGATGAGGGCAAGGATCGCAATCGCGCCGCCATGATCGAGATTGAGAATGTTTTCGGTCAGGCGACGCGGTAATTCATAGGCAATATTGTAATCGCTTGAGGCGGGAATGGCGGTACCACGCGCCCAAGAGCCAAACATTAAAGAGCTCGTGATGTCTGCGCGCGAAGGATCAAAAAAGCGGTCCAACACGTCGGTAACCGGTCGAACAATTTCGAAAATCTTTCTTTCCTCGACTTTGATCGCGTGAAAAGATTCACGAAGGGTGGAAAGCCCATCGATCAACGCCTCGGGTGCATAGACACTTAACATCGATTTCCGCCAAGAATGTGCCTCGAAGTGAGCGCAGCACAACCATGGGCATTTTTAGTTAAATCTAAGCTAACGTAACGGCAATTAAAGCTGCATTCTTTACACTCTGTTTACCATAATTTGACACTCTCGCCCTCAATTCTTTAACTCTCGAAGAGCGGGAAACATTTATGAGTGTCGTTGAGTCAACCCGTCCTTTAACGTCAGTATCCTCCGCATCAACAGAGTTGATACGCCCTCCTCTTTCATCAACGGGGTTTGGCCGCGTTTCGACGACACTTGGTCAAATTGGAACGCTCGGAGTCCGGTCGGATATTCTGTTAGCAATTGCCGTTTTGGGCATAGTCATTCTTTTGATTGTGCCCCTACCGGCAATTCTGCTCGATTTGATGTTGGCAGTATCGATCACATTCTCTGTTTTGATCCTGCTCACCGCGCTCTTTATCGAAACGCCGTTGCAGTTTTCAGCCTTTCCGACTGTGCTTCTTATTGCCACCATGCTGCGCTTGTCTCTCAATGTGGCAACGACGCGCTTGATCCTCGCCAACGGTCATAATGGCTCAGGCGCCGCAGGCCATGTGATCGAGGCCTTCGGTAATTTTGTCATGAGCGGGAACTTCGTGATCGGCCTTGTGGTCTTCGCGATTCTGCTCATCGTTAATTTCATCGTCATCACCAAAGGTTCCGGTCGTATTGCCGAAGTCGCTGCGCGGTTCACACTTGATGCGATGCCCGGCAAACAAATGGCCATCGATGCAGAACTAGCCGCGGGTCATATCGATGAGGCAACCGCGCGTGAACGGCGAAAAACGCTTGAAAATGAATCATCCTTTTTCGGCGCTATGGACGGTGCCTCGAAATTTGTTCGTGGTGATGCGATTGCCGGTCTGCTCATCACCTTTATCAATGTGATTGGCGGCATCATCATTGGCGTCGCACAACAAGGATTAAGCTTTGGCCAAGCCGCGCACACTTATACTTTATTGACCGTGGGTGATGGCGTTGTTTCACAAATTCCAGCATTGATCGTTTCGACGGCGGCAGGCTTGCTCGTATCGAAAGCCGGTGTAACCGGTGCTGCTGACAAGGCGCTTGTTACCCAATTGGCGACGATGCCAAAGGCATTGGGACTATCCGCTGCTGTCATCGCGTTGATGGGCTTATTGCCCGGCATTCCTGTTCTTCCCTTTTTTGGATTGGGAGCGGGGCTTGCATATGCCGCACGGCATATGGGCAAGCGTAAGGCTGATATTCAAACGACCGAAGCAGAAGCAACCGCTGCGACAATCCAAAAAGAAGCGACAAGTGATGAAACACTCCTCGCCGAAGCACGTCATCTCGATGAATTACGCATTGAAATCGGCTACGCTTTGATGACGCTCGTCAATGCGCAAGGAGGAAGTGATCGCTTAACGGAGCAAATCCGCGCCTTGCGCCGTTCACTCGCCTCGGAAATGGGCTTTGTAATGCCTTCTGTGCGCATCCTCGATAATGTGATGTTGCCGTCCAATTCTTACACCGTCTATCTCAAAGAAATCGAAGCCGGTCAGGGGCAAGTCTATCCGGAATTATTGATGGCGATGGATCCAACTGGCGCATCAGTAAGATTGCCCGGTCAACATGTAATGGAGCCAACCTTTGGCCTCGCTGCCACATGGATCGAACAATCAATGCGCGAGGAAGCACAACTAATGGGCTATACTGTTGTCGATGCAGCCACTGTGATTACCACGCATCTTACAGAAATCGTTAAAGGCAATGTCTCTGAACTTTTGGGCTATGCCGACGTACAAAAACTCATTCGTGATTTGCCAAAGGAACACACGGACCTTGTCAAAGATATTGTGCCGTCTCAAATTCCGATGACGGTCGTTCAACGCGTCTTGCAGTCGCTTCTTTCCGAGCGGGTTTCGATACGCGATTTGGGTACAATTCTTGAAGGCATTGCCGATGCGGTCAATGCTACCAAAAATCCACGCGATATCGTTGAAATTGTTCGTCAGCGGCTGTCACGCCAAATCTGCGCCCAATATGCAAATGGTGCGGGGCAGTTACCAATCATCGCCTTATCGCCGCAATGGGAAACCGCTTTTGCCGAAGCCATTATTGGCCAAGGGGAAGACCGCCATTTGGCGATGGCGCCTTCAAAACTCTCCGAATTTGCAGCGCTTATTCGTGACCGCTTTGAAGATGCAGCGCGGCAGGGCGAAACGCCAGTGCTTGTAACTTCAGCACAAGCGCGGCCTTTCGTACGTGCGATTGTTGAACGGTTCAGACGTGAAACGCCTGTCATCTCGCAAGCCGAGATTCACTTACGCGCGCGGTTGAAAACGATCAGCAGCGTTTAAGAGCGTTTTGCCTTAGCGCGCAACGCATCAAGTAGGCGCTTGCGTTCGAAAACCAGCACCACAAAACAGGCGAATACGAGTGGGATCAAGAGATAGAAAAGCCGAAATACGAGAAGCGCGGCAATGACATCAGCCGCGGCGATATTGGGCATCGCTTTTAAAAAGACAAATTCAAGAACCCCCAGTCCTCCTGGCGCATGCGACAAGAGTGCGGCCGAGAACGACCCTAGAAACGCACCCAACACTGAAAAGAAATCAACTCCTTCAGACGCAGGCAAAGCAAAATAGATAATGCCCGCAGCGCCTAACAATTCCAAAGGCGCGGCCAAGAGTTGCCGGATGACAATTGCCGGACGCGGATAATAAAGATGGAATGATCCGATCGTGAGCGGTTTAAATCCTAAGAGCGAGCCTAAAACATAAAGCGCAACAAAGCCCAAAAAGACAAAGCCCAAAACACGCCCGGGCCAAACCGGTACGTCAAATAAGCGGCTAATTAATTCCGGCTCACCAATCAACACGATGCCGCCAAGCATCACCGTGCCCAGCATAAAAGTGAAAGAGCATAAAGCGACGAGCACGCCAATTTCAGCCGCTGTCAGTCCTTTGGTCGAATAGGCGCGATAACGGACCGCTGCGCCTGAAAACACCGAAGCTCCGATATTATGGGAGAGCGCGTAAGTGGTGAATGAGACGATGGAGATAAAGCCCCAACCCAAAGGTCTATTCAAATGCAACAACGCAATGCGATCATACCAAGCGAGCGCGCCATAAGCAACGAGCGTTGAAAGACCCGCGAGAAACCATCGATGAGCGGGGATCGCAGCAAGACTTGCAAGAATGTCACTCGCGGACAAAGACCGGACTTCTTGATAAAGGAGCCAGCCGGAAAAGATAACGGCGACAATCCCCAAGGCAGGCCAAAGAAAATCAAATAAGCGTTTCATGAGGCCCTGTGCAAAAATCGTCCGTATAAAAGGGGTAAGAGCTTCACGCACTCACCACACCGCTCCAACCACCCCTTTTTGCATGAGCCCGACCTCCGCTACAAGAGGCGTGAAGCAATCGAATCAGCAATCAAATCGCTTTGAGAGCGCAAAGGATCAGATACCCCCATGGCCGAACCCTTTAAAGATAATGGATTTTACGCATTAGCTCCGGGAAAGCTCGGGGTTTTGACGATTTACTTCGAACGCAATGCCCCCTTTCCGGAAATAAATGCGCCTTTACCGGAGGGGCTTCGCTTTGAAAAACTCGGCGCGTCCGACCTCGCTCGTTATCGCGCCCTATTCAAAGCAGTTGGCGGACCATGGTTATGGGTCTCACGATTAAAGATTTCCGATGCCGAACTTGTCACAATATTGTCGCATCCAGACGTCGCGGCATTTGCTCTGACGGATGGGCGTGAAGATCTCGGTTTTCTTGAGCTTGATCATCGCGAACAAGATGAAGCGGGATTAGAAATTCGCTATCTCGGCCTTGTGCCTCACGCGATGAATAAAAGACTAGGCCCATCCTTGATGGCCTATGCCTTTGACTATGCACGCGCGAAAGCGATAACGCGTCTCTGGCTTCACTCCTGTCATATCGATGCGCCGGGCAGTGCCGGATTCTATCGCGCACAAGGCTTTAAAGCGACACGCAGCGCGATTGAAATCCTTGATGATCCCCGCGTGAGCGGAGATCTTCCACGGGAAAGCGCGACGCATGTACCCCTTGTCGAATGAGAACGACGTGAGTCTATTCTTATCGGTTCACGCGCGCGCGAGCCGCATGCTTGAAGCAATCCGGTCGAGCTCGGCTTGTTCACGCACTGCTTCAATCGCTTTTTCTTTGACCGATTCACGATCATCAAGAATTTCGAATTTCTTCAAATCCTCAAATGCCTCTTCAAGCTCAAGGCGTGCTTCTTCGCGCTGCCCTTCGAGATCCTGAGCGGATTGAAGAAGATTGTCACGGCGTTGCAGTGCCGCGCGCGCATAAGTCGGATAGGCAAAATGCGCACGATCCGTGATACCTGCACGGGATTCTTCCGCTGCTATTTCGCGGTCCAATTCGCCGGCCATTCTTTTGAATTCCGCAATCATGGTTTCGATTTGCGAAAGTCTGCGGCGCTTCTCATCAACTTGGAAACGCTTCAAGCGCATCAAGGCATCACGTGATTTCATCATCAGTTAAAACCCGTTAATAAACTGCCGCGCTGCCGCGACGTGATCCCTTTAATGAAAGGTAAATGGATCACATCGAAGCCATCACGCTGGCCAACCGGGTGTAACTATCTCTCAATGAGGTTGACTCTTCCTTACTTTGTCGAAGAAAATTTTCGAGTTCAGGAAAAAGTTTTATCGCGGCATCAACGTCAGGGTTTGATCCCACTTTATAAGCACCGAGCCGGATCAACTCTTCGAGATCATTATAAGTGGCGAGCGACGCGCGTGCCGCTTGCACCACAGGCCAATAGGCAGGATCGGCCGAACCGGGCAAAGTGCGCGAGACCGACTTCAAAACATTAACAGCTGGATAACGCCCGCGTTCGGCAATCGAGCGTTCCATAACAATATGGCCATCGAGAATGCCACGCACCGCATCGGCAACCGGCTCATTATGATCATCACCATCGACTAGCACAGTGAAGAAACCGGTGATGCTCCCTTCGCCTGGCCCCGGCCCCGCGCGTTCAAGCAAGCGTGGCAATTCACTGAAGACAGTCGGTGTGTATCCCTTACTCGTCGGCGGCTCACCGGTTGATAGACCAATCTCGCGCTGCGCCATCGCAAAACGCGTGACACTATCCATCATCAACAAGACATTCTGATCGCGATCACGAAAATATTCTGCAAGCGAGAGGCTAGTCCATGCCGCTTGCCGCCGCATCAGTGGTCCTTCATCAGATGTCGCAACAATCACAACTGAACGCGCCAAACCTTCAGGCCCCAGATCATCTTCAATGAATTCTTGCACTTCACGACCACGCTCGCCAATCAAGCCAATCACAGCGCAATCGGCTTGCGCATTGCGTGCAATCATCGAGAGCATCACGGATTTACCAACACCAGAGCCCGCAAATATGCCCATGCGTTGACCGCGGCGGCTTGTCAGGAATGTATCAAGTACACGAATGCCGAGATCGAGCGGCCCACCCAAACGCCGCCTTGTATGCGCCGCGGGCGGATCGGCGCGAAACGGCATTAAACGCGCTCCGTGAGTTAAAGGACCCTTGCCATCAATGGGTTCGCCAAAGCCATTCAGCACGCGACCAAGCCATGAGGGATCGGGCCGCACGCCGGGAACACTTGCCCCTTCATAAGCGCGCGCGCCCTGTCTCACACCTTCGACACTGCCAAAGGGCATCGCAAGAATATGGCCCTTCTCGATGCCGACCACTTCACAGGGGAGCAACCGCGCGCCCGCTTCAACCTGCAATCGACCGCCAACAGGCACGCGACCGACAGGTCCGGCGATGCTCAAAACCAATCCGCGCACGCCCGCAACACGACCATAGAAATCGCCCGGATCAATGTCCGTAAGCGCTTCGGTCAGCCGAGTGATTCGCGTCGTTTTTGCCAAAGACATGCCGTGCGTACTCCCCAATCCGGAAAAGAAGAGCTCATTTTCCATTCCGATCGGTAACACCGCCGATCCCGTACGCAGCACTGATTCGCGATCGAAACAGTCGCAAACCTATGAGTCAAATGAATCATTTAACCATGTTTCTTAAAGTAAAAATTAAGCATGATTAATTCAAATTATCATCATTGTTTCAATAATTTATCGTAAATTTTGGTCGAGAGTCTCGTTAATGCTTGCAGACGAGAATCATCATTTGTTAACCATTGCGCGACAAAATTCAGTCCAAGTTGATTTTGTTGGACTCTGCGCAGGGATCTGTCGGGGGCGACGGAACTGCCAGTCAAAGGTAACGGGTCGAGAAGGGGCAAGGGACGGTCATGCGCGTATTGCTTATCGAGGATGACAGCGCCACCGCGCAGAGCATCGAGCTGATGCTCAAATCCGAGGCATTTAATGTTTATACGACGGATCTCGGCGAAGAAGGGATCGATCTGGGCAAGCTTTATGATTACGACATCATTCTGCTTGATCTCAATCTTCCAGACATGTCGGGATATGAAGTGTTGCGCTCATTGCGCGTCGCGAAGGTCAAAACACCGATTTTGATCCTTTCGGGCCTTGCCGGCATTGAAGATAAAGTGCGCGGCCTAGGTTTCGGCGCCGATGATTATCTCACAAAGCCTTTCCACAAGGACGAGCTCGTTGCCCGTATTCAGGCAATCGTGCGCCGTTCGAAGGGTCATGCACAATCGGTCATCATCACCGGCGATCTGACGGTCAATCTTGATCAGAAAACGGTGGAAGTGGATGGCAATCGCGTCCATCTGACCGGTAAAGAATATCAGATGCTTGAGTTGCTGAGCTTGCGCAAAGGCACAACGCTCACCAAGGAAATGTTCCTCAATCATCTTTACGGCGGTATGGATGAGCCGGAACTCAAGATCATTGACGTGTTCATCTGCAAGCTTCGGAAAAAACTCGCCAATGCTTCGAACGGAACGAATTATATCGAGACCGTTTGGGGCCGTGGTTATGTGCTTCGCGAAATGGCCGACGAAGATATTCGTATTCCGGCCTAACGAGCTCGGGGTGCATCAACCCCCGAGGGCAAGCCTCCCCAAAAACTCAAAAAGCCCCGTTTTACGGGGCTTTTTTTATGGTTGTCATTTAAACTGTGAGAGCTGCGACTAGGCTTTTGGAGCGGCAATGATGTTGACTGTTTCACCATCAATCGAGAACGCAACCGCGAAGCCGGCTTCGCTCGCAATCAATCCCGTGTAATAGGGTTGGATGGCATGCGCATCGATTGAAATGCCATCACGATTATGCGCGAGCAATCCTTCGACATGTGGTGGAATGCGCGCGCTTGTTCCGGTTGAGGTGATCGTGAAATATCCCTTATCGCCATCAACTTTTGCAACAGCGGTAATCTGTCCCCCACGTGGAATGGCCGTTGCCGCAATCATCAAAAGATTCAAAAACATCTTCACCTGATTTTTTGGCAATAAAACGCGCGGCGCATCCATCGATAGTTTGATGCGGTCATCTTCGATGAAACCCTTAGCAATCTGCGCCGCATCACCGAGATCAATCGCCGCGCCCGCAGAACCCGCCGCGCCAAAGGCAAGACGCGCAAATTGCAACCGCGCTGAGGCCTGTTTTGCACTTTTGCGGATTAAATCCTCGGCGAATGCCCGCATGCTCTCATCTTTTTCTTCTTCGAGCACTTCGAGACCATTGACGATCGCACCCACGGGGCTGATCACGTCATGGCACACGCGGCTGCAAAGCAAGGCCGCAAGGTCGAGAGCAGAGAGAGAGACATCCGTCATTTCAAACTTCCGTATTTTAGTGGTGTGCATAGCGGATCAGGACACAGTCAACGCAAGGACTGCGTGAAGCCCTTGAAAGACCCGCCGTGATTCTGCCCCATTCATCAGATGATAACTGTAAAAATTTTTGTAATCCTCTGTCATACAGGCAGAAACATCATTGATTGTTATGGTCAATTCAGATTCAGACTAATTTGTTTAGGCGTGATTCGCTGCCCCATGGCCAATGGGGCGACCGGAAAAAAGGGGACATCCATGAGGCTCTCTCACATCGCGGTACTCGCCGCTCTCATCGGCGCCGTTTCGGTCACGCCGGCTTTGGCGCAGCAAAGCAAACCGCAGCCCCCCAAAACATTGGGGTCATCGGCCAACCAAGCGCCTGAAACATTCAAGACGGATGATCTCGTTAAATCCGGTCACACGTTCTTCGGCAATGTCTCGCAGGGTTTAGCCTCTGTCATTGAAGCGGCCGTGAAACGATGGGGCCAACCCAATGGTTATATTCTCGGACAAGAAGCGTCAGGCGCTTTCTTCGGTGGCTTACGTTATGGCGAAGGCACGCTCTATACGAAGAATGCCGGTGATCGTCAGGTCTTCTGGCAAGGCCCGTCCGTCGGCTTTGATGTCGGCGGGCAAGGCGCACGCACAATGATGCTTGTTTATAACTTGCCTTCGACAGAAGCGATTTATCGTCGTTTTGGTGGCGTTGATGGCTCGGCCTATTTCATTGGCGGCTTCAACGCGACAGCGCTCGCATCAGACAATATTGTTGTTGTGCCGATTGCGTCAGGCGTGGGTGCGCGTTTGGGCGTGAATATGGGCTATTTGAAATTCACAAAAGAATCGACCTGGAACCCCTTCTGATTGCAAGCGATGACGAGCGGGCTTAGGCCCGCTCTAGTGCCTGCACCAGATCGGTAATCAGATCATCGGGATGTTCTAGCCCGACCGACAAGCGGACAAGCCCATCACCAATACCCATTTCAGCACGCGCTTCGGGTGTGAAACGTTGATGTGTTGTGGTTGCCGGGTGTGTAACGAGACTCTTTGCATCACCCAGATTGTTTGAAATGCGCACAAGCGCGAGCGCGTTCAAAAAGCGGAAAGCTGCATCTTTGCCGCCCTTCACATCAAAGGCGATCAGAGTCGATCCGCCTTTCATTTGTTTGGCAATAATATCCGCCTGCGGATGATCTTTGCGACCACAATGGATCAAGCGCGAGATTTTGCTGTGCGACGCCAACACATCAGCAATCGTTCCGGCACTTCGCGTTTGACGCTCAACACGAACTGGCAATGTTTCGAGGCCCTTTAACAAGACCCACGCATTGAAAGGCGAAAGCGCAGGTCCTGTTTGGCGAAGTGGTGTTTTAACATTTTCATTGATGAATTGCTCAGAGCCCAAAATCACACCGCCGAGACAACGCCCCTGCCCGTCAATATGTTTCGTGGCTGAATAAACAACGCAATCAGCGCCAAGTTCAAAAGGCTTCTGCAAAAGAGGTGTCGCAAAGACATTATCAACAGTGAGCTTTGCGCCTGATTCATGCGCAATATCAGCCACTTTTCGAATATCAATGATTTCGAGTGTTGGATTTGATGGCGTTTCGAGAAAGAGCACTTTCGTATTCGGCCGTACGGCTTTTTTCCAGGCGGAAATATCAGTTCCATCAACAAGCGTCGTCTCAACTCCAAAACGCGGCAGCCATTCTTCGATCACATAGCGACAAGAACCAAATAGCGCGCGTGCGGAAACAATATGATCACCCGCTTTGACTTGCCCCATCAGCGCCGCAGTAACAGCGGCCATACCTGTTGCGGTGGCACGAGCGGCCTCGACACCTTCCATCGACGCCATACGCGCTTCAAACATCGCGACCGTCGGATTGGAAAAGCGCGCATAGATATAGCCGGGCAGCTCATCCTTGAACCGCGCTTCGCATTCCTCGGCCGAAGCATAGACATGGCCTTGGGTGAGAAACAGCGCTTCCGAAGTCTCCCCGAAGCTTGAACGGAAGGAGCCGTCATGAACCAGACGGGTTTCGGGGTGTAAATTGCGGGAGGGAGAAGAAGATTCCGCCATGATAGTGCTCCGGAAGAAGAAATTTCCCTTTTCATATCTCACTTTTTTTTGTTCTTAAAGACGAATTATCGTTCTTTGTATCGAAATTTATTCTTGACGGGCGCGTCAACCAATTATACAAAAAATTCCGTGAATAAATTAATTATCGAAATTTTCTGTAAATAAGATTTATTTGCCGGAATTCCGTGTTATATAAATGGACAGTAAACTTAGGTCCCGAGGTCCAAAACCATGAGCAAAGCCCAGCCCCTGCCCGCCATTGTCATCGCCAATGATCTTTTGAGCGGCGATGTGATTTTTCTGGGCCACGATAAGTGGGAATTGACCCATCACCGTGCTGCGGTGGCAACGGATCAAAGTGCTGCCGATGCCCTCTTGGCTCGTGCAAAAATTGACTTTGTCGCCAATCGTATCGTCGATCCCTATCTCGCACAGGTTAAAATTGGTGGTGATGGCACTCCCGTACCGGTTCATTATCGGGAAAGAATGCGGACACTTGGGCCGACGATCCGCCCCGATCTCGGCAAGCAAGCAGGACTTTAATCCATGTATCGTTATGACGAGTTTGATCATCGTTTCGTTCGCGAACGCGTTTTAGAATTTCGCGGACAGGTCGAGCGTCGTCTCGATGGCTCGCTCTCGGATGATGAATTTCGTCCGCTGCGTTTAATGAATGGTCTCTATCTGCAGCTTCACGCCTATATGCTGCGTGTCGCCATTCCCTATGGCACATTGTCTTCGCGTCAGATGCGTCAACTCGCAATGATCGCGGATAAATGGGACAAGGGCTACGGTCATTTCACGACGCGCCAGAACATTCAATTCAATTGGCCAACACTGAAAGACGTTCCGGATATTCTTGATGCGCTTGCAGAAGTTGAAATGCATGCGATTCAAACCTCCGGCAATTGCATCCGCAATGTCACCGCTGATCAATTCTCAGGCGTTGCTGCCGATGAGATTGAAGATCCGCGGCCTACCGCCGAGTTATTGCGGCAGTGGTCGAGCCTTCATCCCGAATTCACCTTCCTGCCCCGCAAATTCAAAATCGCTGTAACGGGCGCGGTGCATGATCGTGCAGCGATCAAGGGCCATGATATCGGCTTGCGCATTCTTAAACATTCGACAACGGGTGAAGTGGGTTACGAAATCACCGTGGGTGGCGGCTTGGGTCGCACACCGATGATTGGCAAAGTCATTCGTGACTTTTTGCCCAAGGCTGATCTTCTTCCCTATCTAGAAGCCGTTATGCGTGTGTATAACGCCGAGGGTCGCCGTGATAATAAATACAAAGCGCGTGTAAAGATTCTTATTCACGAAGCAGGGATCGACGAGATTCGTAAAGCGGTTGAAGAAGAATTTGCGGCGAGCAATCGTGCGGCCATTGCCGCCGACCCAAAAGAAGTTGAACGGATTAACGCCTATTTCGCGCCACCCGCTTACGACACTTTATCCGATACGAGCACCGTTCTTGATGCTGCAAAAGCCAACGATCCTGAGCTAAAGCGCTTTATCGATACGAATGGCTTTGCTCATAAAGTGCCGGGCTATGTAGCGATTACGGTTTCGCTCAAAGCAATCGGCGCTGCCCCTGGAGATGCGACATCAGACCAGATGCGCGCGCTCGCAGATATCGCCGACACATATAGTCTCGGTGAGCTGCGTGTGACGCATTTGCAAAACATCGTTCTGCCTTATGTCAAAAAAGACGATGTCCCCGCTCTTTATGCCGCGCTCAAAGCGCATGATCTTGGCACCGCCAATGTCGGATTGATTACCGATATCGTCGCCTGCCCCGGCATGGATTATTGCGCGCTCGCCACCGCGCGCTCCATTCCGATTGCACAAGATATTGCGAAGCGCTTCGCTGATCCGGATCGCCAACAACTCATCGGCGAATTAGGCATTAAAATTTCTGGCTGCATCAATGCATGCGGTCATCACCATATCGGCCATATCGGCATTCTGGGCCTCGAGAAATCAGGCGAAGAAAGCTATCAGATCACACTCGGTGGTGATGCGACAGAGACTGCTGCCATTGGTGAACGTCTCGGCCCCGGTGTGACGGGCGATGATGTGCCGGACACGATCGAACGTATTGTCGATATTTATCTTGCTGAGCGTCAAAACGGCGAACGCTTTATCGATACCTATCGTCGTGTTGGACTTGATCGTTTCAAAGGAGCCATCCATGCCACTGATGCGTGATTTTTCTTTTATTGATGATAAATGGCGCCGACTCGCGGATAATGAAGATGTGCCGCATGATGGTGATGTGATTGTGAATTTCACGCGCCTCGATGAAGTGGCCGATCGTTTGAAATCGCAACATGGCAAAACCGGCCTTCATGTTTCAAACACCGTGAAGCCGCATCTGCTTCAACCCCTTTTCAATCAAGTGGCGTTGATTTCGGTCGCCTTCCCTGCCTTCAATGATGGGCGTGGCTTTTCAATTGCGAAACGCCTGCGCCATCTGGGTTTCACCGGTACCCTACGCGCAACGGGCCCATTGATTGCCGATCAATATGCCTATGCCAAAGCCTGCGGCTTTGACGAAATCGATCTACCCGAAACGCTGGCGCTCCGCCAGACCGCCGATCAATGGCAGAAGGCCGCAAATGCGATCAGCCTCTCCTATCAGCGCGGCTATAACCGCCCAGCGACCATTCTCGATCAACGGCGCGCCAAAGCCTCTTGAGATGACAACACGTTAAAAAGGACGGTTCCGGCACAAGAACTGTCTTTTGTCGCCATTGGAGGCGCCCGCGTCTTGGGATAAAGATCAGGACCGTTTCCTGCGATCCCGCTAACCCGACACGACCCATGTCCCGCAAGCCAACTGAAACCCGCGTCACCCGTATCGAACCGCTTGCGCGGTTACCGATATTTTTTGGGTTGAAGGGACGCCGCGTGATTGTGGCGGGCGGATCCGAAGCCGCGGGCTGGAAAGCCGAGCTCATTGCCGCAGCTGGAGCGCGCGTTGAACTTTATGCCGAGGATCCCTCCGAGGAACTTCTTGACGTGCTCGCGCGGCTCGATGATCCGAATATCAATCATTTCGCCCGTCCCTGGTCGATCAGCATTTTCAAAGGCGCGGCCTTAGCCATTCTCGCCACCGAGAATGATGCCGAAGCGCAAGCCTTCCGCTGCGCAGCAATTGATGCGGGCGTGCCCTGCAATGTGGTTGATCGTCCGGCCTTTTGTGATTTCTCTTTTGGCGGCATCGTCAATCGCTCACCGCTTGTGATTGGCATTTCAACCGATGGGGCCGCGCCCGTGTTCGGCCAAGCCATTCGCACCAAGATCGAAGCGATGTTGCCGCAAGGCCTCGCACGTTGGGCAGAGGCGGCACAAAGCTGGCGTCCTTCAATTCAGGCAATGAGTCTCTCCTTTCAAAAGCGTCGTGCGTTTTGGGAACGTTTCACGGCACTCGCTTTATCAAAGCCCAATGATCTGCCGCGCGATGAAGAGCGCGATCACCTTATTGCTGAAAGCGCCTCGTCCGCTGCTTCACCGGAGAAAGGTTCTGCCGTTCTTGTCGGTGCAGGACCGGGTGATCCTGAATTGATGACGCTTAAAGCCGTGCGTGCGCTGCAATCGGCTGACATTGTTCTCTATGACGATCTTGTGTCGCGCGCCGTGCTCGATTTCGCGCGGCGTGAAGCCAAGACGATGCTTGTCGGCAAAACAGGCCATGGCCCGTCCTGCAAACAGGAAGACATCAATCGTTTGATGGTGAGCTTTGCGCAGCAAGGCAAACGCGTCATTCGGTTGAAGAGCGGCGATCCGATGGTGTTTGGTCGCGCAACTGAAGAGATTGAAGCCTGTCGCGCTGCCGGTATTCACGTCGAAGTCATTCCCGGCATTACAACCGCGCAAGGCGTTGCCAGCCGCTTGTTGAAATCACTCACGCATCGCGCAATTGCGCGGCGTGTTCAATTTCTCACAGGCCATGACAATAAAGGCCAATTGCCGCCTGATATTGATTGGCGCGCGATTGCCGATGATGCGGCGACAACCGTTGTCTATATGCCCGCGCGCACCATTCAATCACTCTCTGATGCCGCTCTTCAGCATGGCTTGCCGCCAGAGACGCCAGCGATTGCTGTTTATAACGCAACGCGTTTCGATGAAGATGTGATTGAAGCCACAATCGCAACCCTTGCATCGCGCATGGCGGATAAAGAGCGTAATGGTCCCGTCATCGTATTGATCGGTCGTGCGATGGAAGGAGCTGCCGCCAATTGGGCAGAGCTTTTACCCAACGCAAAGAGCGATGCGGCTCTTACAAATCCGCGCTCTGCTTCTGCTTAAGTTTTTTAGGCACGCCGCCATTCGGCGAGCATGATGCCGCCGAGCACGAGCGCTAATGCAATCGCATGATAGAGGTGAAATTGTTCACCCAAAGCCGCAACGGCCAATAACGGCCCAAAGATTGGCACGAGATTGGTGAAGACCGACGCACGGCCCGGCCCAATCAATTCAACCGCTTTCAAAAAGAAGAGTTGTGCGAGTAGCGACGGGCAAATGCCGATGAAAGCGATGAGCAACCAGCCTTCAGGGGTTGGCCATTGCGCGACACCAATCGCCATCTCGAGTCCTAAAAGTGGCAGCGATGTCACAAAAGCCGCGAGCGCAACAATCGCAAAGAAACCAAGACCGGATACTTTTGGGCGATTGCGTAACATCAGCGTATAGACCGCATAACTCAAACACGCGATCACAAGACCGATATCGCCAATGTTAAATTTGAAACCGAGGAGAACGTTAAGATCGCCTTGGCTTGCGACTGCAATCACACCCGCTATGGTGAACGGAATGCCGATGGCTTGCAATAAAGTGAGGGGTGTGCGTTGAAAAATCGCCGCACCCATCAAAACAAAAATCGGCAATGATCCTTGCAAAATCGTCATATTCACAGCGCTTGTGTGATGCGCCGAAAGATAAAAAATTGCATTAAATCCGGTGAACCCAAAAATCGCCCCGAGCACGAGACGCAAGACATGATGTTTGAGGATCAGCCAATCTTCGCGAATGCGATGAAACGCAAAGGCAAATAATAGACTGCAGGAAATCAACCACCGCAAAGTGACAATGACCATCGGCGAGACTTCGCCAATCGCCATCCGTCCCGCAATGCCATTCGCGCTCCACATCAACATTGTGAGCGTGAGCAGGAGATAGGGATTTGTGGCCCAGTTGCGCAGAGATGCGGGAACGATTGCTGACATAGCCCGCCTTGTGGCCTTGTTCGGGGAAAGGGGCAAGTCCGGTCAATTTCAGGCATAGATTTCATCATCAAATGATGCTATATATGATGCCGTACTGGAGCTCAGCCATGAGAACGACCGTTGCCCTTGATGACCAGCTCCTTGAAAAAGCGCGGGAACTCACCGGCCTTGAAGAGACGAGCGCTTTGCTGCGAGAAGGTCTCAAAGCGATCATTGAACGCGAGAGTGCGCGCAGACTTGCCCGTCTCGGCGGCAGTGAACCGGACGCCACGGCAGCACCCCGTCGGCGTTCAAAACTTTAATGATCCTCGCTGACACTTCGATCTGGATTGATCATCTGCGCATCGGCGATCCTTCACTCGTAACACTTCTCCAAACGAGCCAAGTCGTAACGCACACTTTTGTCATTGGAGAAATCGCGCTCGGATCACTCCATAAGAGAAGTTTGGTTCTGGATAATCTCGACAATCTTCCGAAACTGCCGTCAGCGACTGATCATGAAGTGCGCCATCTTATTGAGCGCGAAGGCCTGTTTGGGCGCGGCATCGGCTATATCGACGCGCATCTCATTGCCGCTGTCCGGCTTGCGCCCGGCACGCAACTTTGGACGCGGGACAAAAGATTCAAGGTGATTTTAGATGACATGGGATTATCAGCGAACTTGAATTGAGCATCATATTGCCGCTTGGTCTTGCCGAACGCTCCTATTTCCTTTTAGTTCTCGAAAAATACGCGTAACCGGAATTAATCGATGTCCCTCAGATTTCTCGTCGTCGAAGGCAATGTCAAAGGCCCGCGCGAACGCCATCGCGACACTTATGGCAAGACCTATTCGGACTCCTATGGCGCAACGCTGCAAGGGATCGAGCCCGACTCGATCTATGACGTCGCCTTTCCTGCTGATGAAGGAGCCAATCTGCCGGATGTCGCAGGGCTTGCGTCCTATGACGGCATTTATCTGACAGGCTCGGCGCTTAATGCCTATCACGCCACGCCAGAAATTCTCCGCCAAGTCGATTTGATGCGGGCAGTGTTCAAATCCCGCACGCCCGTCTTCGGCTCATGCTGGGGCCTGCAAATGGGCGCACTGGCTGCGGGCGGTGATGTTCAGGCCAATCCACTCGGCCGCGAAGTGGGCTTTGCGCGGCGCCTCACGAAGACCGAGACGGGCGAAAGCCATCCACTACTCGAAGGCCGACCCGATTCATGGGATGCACCCGCGATCCATCTTGATCTCGTCTCGACTTTGCCGGGCGATGTGACGGTTCTTGCTAAAAACAGCCTCACCGCCGTGCAGGCCGCCGAAATCCGCCACGAGGGCGGCGTGTTCTGGGGTGTGCAATATCATCCCGAATTCAGCCTTCAGGAACTCTCGGTCATTCTCGACCGCTATAAGCCGACATTATTGGCCGAGGGCTTTATTCAATCCGATGAGGATCACGCGACCTATGTCGCGGAATTGCGGGCCATGGGCGAAGACCCAACCCGCCACGATCTCGCCTGGAAACATGGTCTTGATGCCGAGATCCTCGATCCGACAAAAAGACTGACGGAATTGCGCAATTTCATTGCCCATTACGTCAAACCGACGAAATCGGCGCGCGGCAGAGCATGATCCCGAAAAGTGGGAACCGGTTTTCGGACGAGATCATGCTCAAAAGACCCCATGATTCCGAAAAGTGGGAGCCGGTTTTCGGACGAGATCATGCTCAAAAGACCCCATGATCCCGAAAAGTGGGAACCGGTTTTCGGACGAGATCATGCTCAAAAGACCC
>JBAXQM010000027.1:0-30177 GCA_037131735.1 Alphaproteobacteria bacterium | reverse complement strand
GAACGCGGTTCCCTCCAGCCGATACTATTTATGGCTGATGGCACCAGCACTCATTCTGCTGGCTGCCATTTCGCTCTATCCCTTTTTCTGGCTCATCTGGATGAGTCTGCAAAATGTGGGATCGGGCCCCGAGGTCGAATTTGTCGGCTTAAAAAATTATATTAAGCTTTGGAGTGATGACAAATTCTGGCTCGGTTGGATTTTGCTCTTCAAATATAGTTTTTTCTGTATGTTGTTCGAAATCACGATCGGCGTGTTCTTAGCCGTCGTGTTGAATGGTCATCGCTTTGAAAATATTCTGATCACCATCTTTCTTATGCCGATGATGATGGCGCCCGCCATTGCCGGCCTTGTATGGTATTATCTCTTCAATTCGACATTCGGCTGGTATCACTGGTTGTTCCAGAGTCTTGGCATTCTTGGCGAGACATCAATTATCGGCTCAACCGATACGGCGATGGCTGGCATTGTAATGGTCGATATCTGGCAATGGACACCATTGATCACGCTCATCACGCTTGCTGGCATGAAGCGTGTGCCGCGTGATCAGCTTGAAGCCAACATGGTCGATGGCGCGAGTGCTGTGCGTAACTTTATCGCGATCACTCTGCCCAATATTTATCCGTTCCTTTTGATCGCGATCATGCTGCGCTTTATGGACAATTTCCGCTTCATCGACGTGATTATGCGTTTGACAGGTGGCGGGCCAGCAGAAGTCACAAAAGTTCTACCCGTCTATCTCTTCGACGTCTCCTTCGTCTATTTCAAGCTCGGACGCGGATCAGCGATTGCACTGACGCTGCTTATCGTCACGATCATCTTCGGCAAGCTCTTGGTTCGGGTTTTCGAAAGCCCAGCCAGCAAACGTATTGATCAAGGGAACTGAGCCATGGCTTCGCGCGACGTTGTTGCTTATAAAACACCGCTTTCACGGATCTGGAACATCTTCACGGTCATATTCATAGCATTCTATTTGCTGTGGACCTTGTTGCCCCTGATCATCATGTTTTTCTCCTCCTTCAAGGATCTTCTGGCGGCATTCCAATTGCCACCGGTGGGGGCCTTCTCGAAGATCGGACTCTTTTTCGATTTCACGCCAACGACAAAGCATTACTATAGTTTGTTCGTCGATTTAGGGTTCTCAACCTATTTCGCCAACAGCATTATCTCAGCGGGGGGCTCTGCTGTGATCTCGGTCGTCCTCGGATCGATGTGCGCCTATGCGTTGTCACGCTATGAATTTCGCGGCAAACAGGATCTCTTTTTCTGGATCATCTCGACCCGGATGGCGCCGGTCGTGGCTGTTCTTGTTCCGCTTTATGCGATTTTCCGCGGTGCGGATCTTATTGGTACAAAGGCCGGTTTGATCCTCGCTTTCACAACCTTCAATCTGCCTTTCGCGATCTGGATCCTCAAGGGCTTTTTCGACAATGTGCCTTATGCCATTGAAGAGGCGTCGATGGTTGATGGCTCAACACGCTTTCAAGCCTTTCGCGCAATTCTTCCTCTTGTCGCGCCAGGTATCGGAGCCTTCGTTATTCTTTGCATTCTCTTCGCATGGAATGACTTCCTTTTCTCATCGATCATCGGCTCGGGTGGCGCAAAAACATTACCGCCGGCAACCGTTCAATTGGTGCAGCCGCAGAATATCCAATGGGGAAGCATTATGGCAGCGGGTGTCGTTACCACTCTGCCGATGATGTTCCTCGGTCTTTTGATCCGTCGTTATCTCGTCACGGGCCTCACCATGGGCGCGGTGCGCGAATAGTCTAAGAAATTGCAGGGAAGGATAAAGTCCAATGGCTTCTGTAAACATCACCAATGTCTGGAAATATTACGGTAAGACGGTTGCCGTAAAAGATCTCAATATCACCTGCAATGATGGCGAATTCGTCTCTGTGCTTGGACCGTCGGGATGTGGTAAATCCTCAACACTGCGCATGCTCGCAGGTCTTGAGCATATCTCAGCCGGCGATATCCATTTCGGCGATACACGCGTGAATGATCTTGAGCCGAAGGATCGTGACATCGCGATGGTGTTCGAGAATTACGCGCTTTATCCTCATAAGACTGTTTACGAGAATATGGCGAACCCCCTTCGTCTGCGTAATGAGTCGGAAGATACAATTAAAAAGCGCATCGCTTTCGCAGCAGAAATGCTTGAAATTGAGCATCTTCTTCAACGCAAGCCGATGGAATTGTCGGGTGGTCAAAAACAACGTACGGCGATTGGCCGCGCAATTGTTCGCGAGCCGAAGCTCTTTTTGTTCGACGAGCCGATTGCGCATTTGGATGCAAAATTGCGCGCACGCATGCGTGGTGAGTTGAAGATCATGCAACGCCGCCTCGGCACGACAATGATCTATGTGACCCATGACCAGCTTGAAGCCATGTCGATGGCTGATCGTATCGCGGTGATGAATAATGGTGTCTTGCAGCAATTCGGTACGCCGCAAGAAATCTATAATCATCCGGTCAATGAGTGGGTTGCGGGCTTCGTTGGCGAGCCGCCCATGAATTTCATTGATTGCGACCTCGTTGAAGAGGGTGGCTCATTCTATGCCGTTCATTCGTCCTTCAAAGTGGCGGTGCCTGCGGATCAGGCTACGAAGCTCCGCGCGTCACTGAAGAGTGGCAGCGTGCGCATGGGCATTCGCCCTGACCAGATCGCCATTTCGCTTGGTCAAGACGGATTAGCCAAAGGCAGCATCAAGATCACCGAGCCGCTTGGTGGTGATACGCTCGTTGATGTGGATCTCAAGGGCGCCAATCATGTCCTCGTGAAGACGGACGCAGATTTCAAAGGACAGATGGGTGAAGCCTGCTCGCTGACTTTAGATACATCGCGTTGGCACTTCTTCTCCAAGGAGACGGGTGTTGCTTACTTCTAACAGCGCGAGGGCCTTTATAAGCCCTATGTCGGCTCTGTCGGAGGATTATGTAAAGGCGCTTGATGCGTTTATCGAGCGCCATTGCACACCATCAAAAATCTCCCCGGTTGTTGCGCTGTTTCATGCGGTAAGAAATATTCCTTATTTTTCGAGCGGTGATCGCACACCCGAAGCCGTGCTCCGCGACAATCGTGGTGCGTGTACAGCGAAGCATATTCTCTTGCGTGATCTTTTACGTCGGGTTGGTGAGTCAGCCGATGTCGAAATCATTGAGGGTGATTTCGCGGCTTCGATGCCCACCGTTTCGACAATGCCTGAAGCACTGCGGTCATGGATTAGCACAGGTGGTATCACGGATTATCACTGCTATGTCGTGTGGCGGGGGCCGGAGCGCGAACAGATTCTTGATGCGACATGGCCGGATTCACTCGCTGCCTATCGCTTCACCGTGAATTCGGACTGGAGCGGCGAGGGCGATACGGCACTCGCTATTCTGCCGACTTTTGTGAAATCGCGCGTTGAAGATGTTGTTCCTCGTAAAGAGAAATTGTTGCAGTCTCTTTCGCGCGAGGAAACACATAATCGCAAATTGTTTTTAGCGCTCTTGTTGGATTGGTTAGCTCAACTGCCAACGACTTGAAACTGCGCCAGTGAGGGAGAGGGAACATGGCTAAAACCGTGCGTGCGTTTGTCGGTATTGATGCCGGTACAACAGGGTGCACCGTGATGGTGTTCGACGAGCATGGCAAATCAATCGGCCAAGGCTATGAAGAATATCCCTGTATTGCTCCTAATCCTGGTTGGAATGAGCAAGATCTCGAAGCGGTCTGGAAGGGCATTTGCGGTGCGTCGCGTAAAGCGGTGGCGATGGCGGATCTTCCGAAAGAAGCCTATCGCTCGGTGGGCCTCTCGAGCCAGCGCGGTACGTTTGCGGCGCTTGATGCCGATAAGAAGCCGCTTGGAAATTCATGGGTATGGAATTGCGGGCGCGCTCTCGAATATCAGCAGATTTTTGCGCAATCGATTTCGCCCGAAGAACATCAAACTCATACGGGTATGCAATTGAGCCCCTTGTGGTCAGCAGCAAAGATTGCGTGGATGCGTGATCATGAGCCGGCAAAGTTCGAAAAGGCACGGTGGTTTGCCAATGGTCAGGAATATTTCCTGCATCGCCTTGGTGCTGATGATTGGGCCACTGATCCGGCTTCCCTCACTTTGAATGGCATGATGGATATTCGCGCGCTGGATTGGAGCGATCGCATCTTGAAGCTCTGCGGCATTGATCGTGATCGTCTGCCGCCAGTGAAGCAACCAACAGGCATTGCGGGAAAATTGTCGAAAGCCGCGTCCGCTGAAACAGGTTTGCCAGAAGGCATTACGTTGTGCCGTGGTGCGGGCGATCAACAATGCGCCGCGATTGGTGCCGGTGTGATCAAGCAAGGCATGGCTGAATTCACGGTTGGCACTTCGGGCGTTATGGTTGCGCATCTTGATAGTCTTGATCGCATCAAGGGCCGCAATCTGTGGTGGGGCGGTCATGGTGTTCCCGGCGCTTGGGATATTGAAGGCGGCGCATTCAGCCTTGGCGCGTGCTTGCGCTGGTGGCGTGATCAGCTTGGCCGCAATGAGCTTGATGAAGGACAGCGCTCCGGTCGCTCCCCTTATTCGGTTATGGTGGAACATGCGGCTTTGTCGAAGCCCGGCGCGAATGGTGTGATGTTCCATTCCTTCATGGCGAGCCAGGTGACACCTTATTATGATGCGCATTCACGCGGCGGCTTTTTAGGCTTGGGTCTATACCATCATCGCGCTGATCTCATTCGCGCGCTGCTGGAAGGCTGTGCGCATGAAATGCGCATGGTTGTTGACTCGTTCGATAGCGACATTGATGGCGGCATCACGGACTTCCGTTTGACAGGCGGCGGCACGAAATCGAACGGCTTCGTTCAGATCATGACCGACATCATTGGCAAGCCTGCAAAAGTGACACGCGAGCGTGAATGCACCGTTTTGGGTGCAGCTATTCTCGGTGCCTATGGTTCTGGCGAATTCAATTCGATTGAGGACGCCGTTGAAGCGATGGTGAAGGTTGAAGGCGAATTTACGCCGAACAAAAATTTGAAAGCGCTTTATCAAGACCAGCATCAAATCTATCGCGGATTCTATGAAGCGATGGCCAATGCCAATCAATACAAAGCGCTTCACGATTTCTCACTGAAATATAACTAATCAAAAAACGGAGACGATAACTATGGCAATCCCTGGCATGCGCGGTATGGAACATATCGGCTTCACGGTTCCTGACATCAATGAAGCCTGCGATTTCTTTGAGAAAATTCTTGGCGCCGAGACCTTGTTCACGGCGGCTGTGAATTTCAAAGGTGAAGGCAATTGGATGAAGGATTACCTGAATGTCGATCCGCGTTGCGTGATCACAGAGTTCCGCTATCTGCGTTGCGGGAATGGTACCAATCTCGAAGTGTTCCAATATGAAGCACCGGATCAAGTCAAGATCCCGCCAAAGAACAGTGACATCGGCGGCCATCATCTCGCATTCTATGTTGATGATATGGATGTGGCGATCAAATATCTCAAAGACAATGGTGTGAAGATTTTGGGCGAGCCAACCTCTTACACTGACGGTCCAAATCTCGGTTTGACTTGGTGCTATTTCATGGCGCCCTGGGGTCAGCAGCTTGAAATCGTTTCCGCACCAAATGGAACCGTGTTTGATAGCGATGCGAAGGCTAAGGGCAAAACCCGTCTCTTCCATCCGAAATATGTTGCTGAGACAACAATCTAATTGACCCACGATGGGCTATGCGGGGCGAATCACTTCGCCCCGCTTTTTCACGAATGCGCTTAGACCGCATTGTATTCGTCATAAATGTCGATTTTTAAGGAATGAGATCGATGGCACTTGTTTCAATGGGGCCGATGCTCAAACGCGCAAGAGCGCAAGGTTATGGCATCGCGGCTTACAACATGATTGATTACAATAGCGCGCGCGCCGTTGTTGAAGGCGCTCAGGCGCTCGACGCGCCTGTCATTGTTCAAGTGTCTGTTAAAACAGTTAAACATTGGGGCTATACGCCGATTGCGCATTGGGTGCGTGATCTTGCGGCAACTGTTGATGTGCCTGTTGCGCTTCACCTTGATCATTGCACGGATCTTAATGTGTTACGTCGCTGCATTGATGCAGGGTGGACCTCCGTTATGTTCGATGGCTCTTCGCTTCCTTTCGAAGAAAATCTCGATAAGTCGCTTAAAGCCTATGCGATGACTGAGCAGGCAGGTGTGGGGCTCGAGGCGGAAATCGGCGCGATTGGGGGCGTAGAAGACGACAAGCATGTCAATGAAGATGAGGCGCGTCTGGCGAATTTCGATGAATGCGTGCGCTTCGTGCGCGATATGCCCAACTTGGCAGTGTTTGCTCCCGCGATTGGTACCGCTCATGGCATGTATAAAGGCGAAGCAAAAATCGCTTATGACTTACTTGAGCGCATCACCGCTTCGATTTCAATTCCGATTGCGCTACACGGCGGGACGGGTTTGACGGAGGAGCAATTCCACCGCTGCATTGCGGGGGGCTGTGCGAAGGTCAATATTTCGACCATGCATAAGATGCTTTACATTAACAGCTTCGTGAAATTGAAAGAGCAAAAGCCCAATCTTGAAGAACCTCTTACATTTATTGCTGCTCAGAATGAGGCAATGAAAGAAGACGTCAAATCGGTCATCAAGATTTTTGGTTCGGCAGGTAAAGCTGCTGATGCCCGTTCGGTTTTGACACAGAGACATTGATTATGGATGCGTTGATATTCGATTGCGATGGTGTTCTTGTTGACACGGAGCGTGATGGCCATCGTGTCGCGTTCAATGCGGCGTTTGAAGAGGCAGGTCTTGCTTTAACCTGGTCTGTTGAGCGCTATGGTGAATTGCTCACCACCGGCGGCGGCAAAGAACGCATGGTCCGTCATTTTAATGAATCGGGATGGCCGAATGGCTTTGATGATCGCGATGCGTTGATTGCGCTTCTTCACAAAAAGAAAACCGAATTATTCACTAATCTGATCGAAGCGGGCGCGCTTCCTTTACGACCCGGTGTCATGCGCCTTGTAGATGAAGCATTGGCAGCAGGTTTACCCATCGCTGTGTGTTCAACTTCAAATGAAAAGTCTGTACGCGCCATTGTTGAAAAGCTTTTAGGCCCAACGCGCTCCCCAAAGATTACTATTTTTGCGGGCGACATTGTGAAGGCGAAGAAGCCAGATCCCGCGATTTATAATCTTGCTGCTGAAACATTATCTCTTGATCCCAAGAAATGCGTTGTGATTGAAGACAGCCATATCGGACTCACTGCCGCAAAATCAGCCGGCATGAAATGTATCGTGACGAAGTCACCCTACACGCAAGAAGAGGATTTTTCGCTTGCTGATCGAGTGGTGTCGCATCTCGATGAAGGTGTTGATCTGCCTTTGTGTCGGAAAGTGATCGGCGCTTAAAACAGCAGCAGCGCTCTATCGAGCGTCTATTTTGATTTCTTGTCAGCCTTCGGTTCGCTTGCGCCTACATATTTACGGAGCGCTTCGCCCGTAATCTTGAGATTGCGCGATGTGTTGGTGCGGTCCGTGAACAAAAGACCGAGATAAAGCACATCAATCAAAAAGAGTTGGCTGATACGCCCTTCAAGAAAATCGCCATAGAGCGGGACTTGCGGCGTTGAACTTTGCCAAGTTGCAAAGGTGATGCTCGCCGCCTTGCCAACCGCCGACTCTGGATCATTCGTAATCGATATCGTCGTCGCCCCATTTTCGCGCGCGAGTGTAAGGGCGTTGGCAACGCCCATAGTGGTACCCGTGTGCGAAATGCCGATCATCACACATTGAGCATCGACATTGGCGGCGGCAATGATTTGCGAATAGCTATCGTTGTAAGAGGCCACTTCAAGACCGGCCTTCATAAAGAGATGGCTCGCTTCTTCGCACATCGCGGCTGCGCCGCCGACGCCGATGAATACAACTTTACGAGCTGCGCGAAGAGCCGCGACCGCGCGCTGGAGCCGATCGCCGTCGAGGAGGCGTTGCGTTCCCTGCATATTGGCGGAGAGCAACATCACCAAATTGCCGCTCGTCGTGATGAGGGAGTCGGTTTCGTCAATTTCAAAGGGGATATTTGCGAAGGAGGGACGGCTGCCGGCCCCTTCGGCCAAAGAGAGCTTCATATCGGGATAGCCCTGATACCCAAGAGCACGGCTGACGCGGCTCACCGTGGCCTCGCTCACCCCGATCAGGCGAGCAAACTCTGTGATCGAATAATCCAGGCGGGTTCCGGCATTTTCGCGGAGATAATCGGCTACGATTCGCTCTGATTTGCGTAAGTCGCCGTAGCGTTCTTGAATTCGGTAAACGAGCTCATTGGTCGGGCGGGTAGGGGCATTCACAGGGAATTCACTCCGGAATCATCAAAGTCACATTAGGGGCCGATTGGGGCCATTCCTATCCGTAATCGCCTGTTTTCAATACTGAAATTTTCTTTCTTTTGCCAGAGAGGAAAAGTCTCATCCTGATTTTGTTGGCCACCCATAAAATAATTTTTCTTAATTTTGGAAATTTTTTTCTTGAAGGCCGAAATTTTTTCTTCTAGATTATCTCCATTGAAAATAAGCCTAAATTTGCCAAAAGGCGAATTCGAGGAGGATCTATGTCAACACCGGCTCGCACCGCCAACGCCCCATCCAAAGCGCTTTTGGAGAAAATTTTTCGGACGGCCTATAAAATCCGGGTCTTCGAAACGGAAGGCATCAAGCTTTATCGCCAGGGTCTGATCCGCGGCTATTTCCATCCTTATCTCGGACAAGAAGGCATCGCGACCGGTGTGTGCGCTGCTTTGAGTGAGGGTGACTATATTGCGTCAACCCATCGCGGACATGGTCACTGCATTGCTTGGGGCGCTGATGTGAAGCGCATGGTTGCTGAACTTTTGCAAAAGGAAACAGGTTACTGCAAAGGTTACGGTGGCTCGATGCATATTGCTGATATTTCAGTTGGCAATCTTGGCGCGAATGGCATCGTTGGTGCAGGTACGCCGCTTGGTGTTGGTGCGGCACTTGCTGCGCAAATTCGTGGCTCTGATGCTGTGACTGTAACATTCACTTCGGATGGTGGTTCGAACAACGGCACATTCCTTGAGTCACTTAATCTCGCAGCGATTTGGAATTTGAATTTCATTCTCGTGATCGAGAATAATCAATATGCGGTTTCAACCCGCATTGAAGAATCTACACGCGAACAAGATCTTTATAAGCGCGGCATCGCGATTGGTGTGCCGAGCTTCCAGGTCGATGGCAATGATCCGATTGCCGTGCATGATCTCACACGCGAAGCGGTTGAGTTGTGCCGTGCGGGTAAAGGTCCTGTGTTGATTGAAGCCAAGACCTTCCGTCATATGGGTCATCACGTGAATGATCCTGGCAAATATATGCCAGAAGATCAGCTCGCTTATTACAAAGCCCGTGATCCGGTCGATCGTGCACGTGCAGCACTTCTCGATATGGGTGGTGCGAAGGCGCAAGAGATTGCGGCAATCGAAGCGGAAATCGCGGCCGAATTTGAAAGCGCCGTTGAGTTTTCAAAAGCAAGTTCAGAAGTGACACCCGAAGCCTTCCGCGAATTCGCGGTTGGGTATTGAGACGGGGAGGGCAGGATTATGGCCATGCGTGAAATCATGTATCGGGATGCGTTGCGCGAAGCAATTGACGAAGAAATGGCGCGCAACCCAACAGTCTTCATCATTGGGGAAGGCATTGCCGAGC
This sequence comes from Alphaproteobacteria bacterium, assembly GCA_037131735.1. Taxonomy (GTDB): domain Bacteria; phylum Pseudomonadota; class Alphaproteobacteria; order Rhizobiales; family Beijerinckiaceae; genus CAIUPE01. The sequence continues at coordinate 20,472 of JBAXQM010000027.1, read as the reverse complement.
GCGGCGGTTCTTACAAAGTGACCGAAGGTCTTTTGGCTAAATATGGCCCGAAGCGCGTTCGTGATACGCCTATTGCCGAAGCAGGCATGATTGGTGTGGGCGTTGGTGCAGCTATTGCAGGTGCGCGTCCGATTGTTGAAATTCTTTATGTCGATTTTGCTATGCTCGGCATGGATATGATCGTCAACCAAGCGGCTAAATTCCGTTTGATGACAGGCGGCAATGGTCGCGTACCCTTCATCATGCGTACGCAAGGTGGTGCAGGTGGGGGTGTCGCTGCGCAACATTCGCAAAGCCTCGAAGCGCTCTTCTATCACATTCCCGGCCTTCGTGTTGTGATGCCGTCAACGCCTTCTGATGCGAAGGGTCTTTTGAAATATGCGTTGCGTCAGGAAGATCCTGTGATGTTCCTTGAGCATAAGCATCTCTATATGACGAAGGGTCTAGTACCCGATGGTGAGCACATCATCGAATTCGGTAAAGCTGATATCAAGCGTCCGGGCAAAGATGTAACACTCATCGCTTGGTCGAATATGGTGCCAACGACATTGGCCGCTGCGGAAGAATTAGCCGCGCAAGGCATCGATGCCGAAGTGATCGACCCACGCACGCTTGTGCCGCTTGATCGCAAGGCCATTCTCGACTCTGTCGCAAAAACAAAGCGCGCCGTGATTGTGCAGGAAGCCAATCGTCGCGGTGGTGTCGCCTCCGACATCTGCTCGATCATTCAAGAAGAACTCTTCTATGATCTTGATGCGCCGGTCTCGATTGTTGCGGGTCTCGATATTCCGATCCCGTTCAATCTCACGCTTGAAAAAGCAAGTGTACCGCAAAAGCAAGATGTTGTTGCCGCTGCACGTCGCGTTCTTCATGCCGATCCGATTGAACTCGCTGCCGAGTAAACGTTTCTAATATTCTGAAGGCCCTCTGTCATGACTTTGCATGTTCTTGAAAAGCTTGCTGCGACAAACCCAGATTGCGAAATCTGGTTTGATTCATCGCCTCTGGTATTTGCAAGCTGGAAACGCCAAGTCTTGACCAATGCACCGGCCGAGAAACGTGCGTCATGGGAAGAGCAACTCACACGCTTCTTTGATCGTGCAGAGGTAGAGAAGACAGGCGCGATGGGCTTTCGAGGTGTGACAACAAATCCGCCTTTGTTGCTGCAGGCTATTCAGGATGATCCTGAATTCTGGATGCAGGAGATCCGTCGCATCGCGCTCGAGAAGCCGACGGCCGAGGTCGAAGAAATCTATTGGGACATCTATCTTGACGTTGTACGCCGTGGCGCGGAAATGATCCGTCCCGTTTGGGATAAGAGCAACGGAAAATATGGTCTTGTCTCGGGTCAAGTCGATCCGCGTTATGTTGCCGATTATGATAAGATGCTCAAGCAGGGCCTATCGCTCGCGGTTGTTGCACCAAATGTAATGGTGAAAATTCCGGGATCGAAAGAAGGCTATCAAGTCATCGAAGAATTGACCGCACGCGGCATTTCAACGAACAACACGACGTCCTTCACAGTGCCGCAATATGTTGAATGCATGAACGCCGTTTCGCGCGGCCTTGAACGCGCAAAGAAAGCGGGCATTGATCTTTCACGCTGGCGTTCAGTGATCACCCATATGTCGGCACGTCTTGGTAATATTGGCGATCTCAAAGCGCAGGCCGAAGCGCGTGGAATTGTCTTGTCGGGTGAAGAGATTTTGCTTGGTGAGATGGCCGTTCTCAAACGCGCTTACCGCTATGGCAAAGAGAAGGGACATCCGTCCAAAATGCTGCAATGTTCAATGCGCGTGACCGATGGCGGCCCGGGTCAAGCTGCGTCGAGCTGGCATATTGAAAAGATTGCCGGCGGCGATTTTGTTTATACATGCCCGCCATCTTACATCGAGCAATTGATGAAGGCAGAGGATCGTCTTCCAGCCTTTGATGCGAAAGCCATTGATGAAGATGCCTCACCTGAATTGATCGAGAAGCTTCGCAAGATTCCGTATTTCCGTCAGGCCTATGATTTTGATGGGATGGCTCCAGACGAATTTAAAAACTTTGCTGCCTTTGTGGCGACGGCTGCCGAATTTGCAGGCGCGACACGGAAGACGGTTGATTTTGTTGCCCGCGCTATTGAAAGCGCGCGCTTGAACGCTGCCTAAGGAGGAAGACATGGCCGATTCCATTCTTTGTCCGCAGGTCGGACAGGATCTCACCGAAGCAAAGGTTGTTGCTCTTCATGTGAAGCTCGGTGACACAGTGAAAAAAGGCGACATCGTCGCTGAAGTTGAATCTGAAAAGGCCAGCTTTGAAGTTGAGTCCTTTTCATCCGGTACCGTGATCGCGTTGCCCTATAAGGTCGGGGATACAGCGACGGTGCTTGAGCCGCTTGTTGTTTTGGGTGCGAAGGGTGAAACTTTTGCTGCAGCTACAGGTGGCGCGAAAGACGCAACGTCGTCGTCAGCGCCTGCAGCTAAGACTGATAAGAAATCAGAGAAGTCATCACCTCAGGCATTGGCGCCCCAAGTTCAAACGGGTGCTTTGCGCTCGTCACCTTTGGCACGCCGTATCGCAGCGGAGTCTGGCCTTGAATTGGCGAGCGTTGCGGGTTCGGGTCCTTATGGTGCGGTTGTGCTGCGCGATGTTGAAGCGGCTCTCGCTTCCGGTGGCGCACGCGTAAAGCGTGGCGCTCAGCTTAAGGGCCACGCAACGCTTACGATTAAATCTTTGAAAGACGGCACGGGTCATCCAGTTGTGTTTGTTCATGGCTTTGGCTCTGATCTTTCATCTTGGCGGCCTTTCGTTTCGAAGCTCACAATTGGCAATCCGTTGATCGGCATTGATTTGCCGGGCCACGGTGGATCTGCAGGGCAGGCAATCAGCGGCTTCGATCAGATTGTTGCTGATGTAGCGGCGTCATTGTTGGCTAAAGGTTATAAGCGCGTTCATCTCGTTGGCCATTCACTCGGAGCAGCGGTTGCGGCTGCGGTGTCCGAACGCGGTGATCTCGATGTGAGATCGCTCACGCTCATCGCGCCTGCCGGTTTAGGTCCGCGTATCGACGGACATTTTGTTGAAGGTTTCCTTGAAGCGTCAACAGAAGCGGCACTCACGCCATGGATGAAGCGTCTTGTTCATGCGCCAGCATCCCTACCACAGGCCTTTGTTCGCGCCACACTGACGGCACGTGAAGACAAGTCGCTTGTGTCATCGCAACGCACTGTTGCAGGCAGCGTGTTTGAAGGCTCAACACAGCTCTTCTCGATTGTTGAGGCGCTTCGTCATTATGACGGTCCGTGCCGCGCAATTGTTGGGCGGCGTGATGCGATTATTCCGGCTGAACAGTCTGATCATCTGCCGGGCAATGTCGCTTTGAATCGTCTCGATCAGGTTGGTCATCTGCCGCAGGTTGAAGCGGCGGAGTTGGTTGCGCGTTTGGTCACTGAGACCATTCGCTCAGCAGGTTAGAGTTTCGGGAGCGGCGTTTCCTCCCCCTTTTGTGTGCGCCGTTTCTCTGACTGGTGCCGGTATCCCGAAAGGGTACCGGCATCCTTTTTTTGACCTCCCGCCTGTGACATTTTGGTGCTTCGCCTCGCGTTGACCTGTCCCCTGTTTCTGGTGAGGATCAGTGATCTGAAGAGAACCGAGGGGGAGGTCACTCATGAGTTGGATTGCATCATCCGTAATGGGGCGCAAAGGCGTTGCCAAAGGCAAAGCAGGCAAGAAACACGCGCTGACGGAAAAGAAACAAGGCCAGTATCATTATGTGTACGGGCCTTATGAAAAGCCGGTGATGACAATCAATCCAGGTGACATTGTTGTTGCCGAAACGCGTGATGCCTTTGGCGGCGCAATCAAAACAACAAAAGATCTGCCTTCTAAGGTTTTGAACTTTCCTTATGTCAATCCGCAGAATGGTCCCATCTTTGTAAAGGGGGCAGAGAAGGGCGATGTGCTCGCCGTTCACATTCATTCAATTGAACCGCGTGGTGAACAGCCGGTTGGTACAACAGCTTTGATTCCGGAGTTCGGCGGACTTGTTGGCACCGCACAAACAGCGATGCTCAACAAGCCTTTGCCTGAAGTCGTCAAGAAAATGAAAGTCACGTCGAAGGGCGTTGAATTTTCAAAACGTGTGACACTGCCTTATGAACCCTTCATCGGCACATTGGGTGTGAGCCCTGAGATTGAAGCGGTGCTTTCATTGCAGCCTGATTATTGGGGCGGCAATATGGATCTGCCTGACGTCGCGCCGGGCGCGATTGTCTATTTCCCCGTGCAAACAAAAGGCGCTTATCTTTTCGTCGGCGATTGCCATGCGCGGCAAGGCGATGGTGAATTATGCGGTGTGGCGGTTGAAATGCCTGCGACCGTAACCATTCAAGTTGATCTCATCAAAGGCTGGTCAATCCCCGGTGTACGTCTTGAAACCGAAGAGATGATCATGTCGATTGGTAGCGCACGGCCGATGGAAGATGCCGCACGCATGGCCTATCGCGATCTCATCCGTTGGATGCAAGCCGACTATGGTTTTGATGAAACCGAAGCCTATTTCTTGGCAACCCAAGCCGGGCGTATTCGCGTCGGCAATATGGTTGATCCGAAATATTCACTCGGCGCATCCATGCTCAAAGAATACATCAAGTAATACCATTTGAAATATCACATTCACAAAAGGGAGAGAGATTATGGATTTGGGTTTAAAAGGCTTGAATGTTCTGATTTCTGGTGGATCGAAAGGCATTGGCCGTCGCTGTGCAGATTATTTTGCACAAGAAGGTGCCAATGTTTCGATTTGCGCGCGTGACAAAGCTACAGTTGATGAGACGGTGGCCCATCTGACAAAATCCGGCGTGAAGGCACTCGGTCATTCGGTTGATGTCGGTAACAAGGACGCACTTGAAGGCTGGATTGCCGAGAGTGCAAAAGCGCTTGGCGGCGTCGACATCATTGTGCCGAATGTGTCTGCACTTGCCGTTGAAGACAATGAAGACGCTTGGCGCAAGGAATTTGAAGTCGACATGTTGCACACGGTGCGCTTCGTTAATGCCGCTTTGCCTTATCTCGAAAAATCAAAAGCACCATCGGTGACGATTGTTTCAAGCGTCTCCGGTCGTGAGATTGATTTCACGGGCCCTGCCTATGGGGCCTTTAAAGCGGCGCTTATTCATTATGCTCATGGCATGGCGTTTAAACTCGCACCGAAAATGATCCGCGTAAATTCCGTGTCCCCGGGCAATACATATTTCAAAGGCGGCGTGTGGGAGTATATCGAGAATAATCTTCCGGATCTCTTCAAAGAAGCGCTACGCCTTAACCCAACAGGGCGCATGGCAACGCCTGAAGAAATCGCACGCGGCGTTGTATTTTTGGCAAGCCCTGCCTCTTCATTTACAACCGGCACAAATCTCGTGATCGATGGCGCGCTTACACGCGGCGTTCAATACTGATTTTTAATCAGCTAAAAAACAAAAACGCCGCAACGTGAAAGCGCTGCGGCGTTTTTATTTAATTTTGGGATCGAGATGATTAATCGATCACTTCATAGGCCGGAAGAGTCAGAAACTCTGCGCATGTTGACGCTAGTGACATGTCAGAGAAAAGCTTGATCGCTTCGGGGAAGCGACCCGCATCATAGACCGTTGCACCGAGTGCATGACGCATTTTTTCTATCTCGTCCTTCAGCGCGCTTTCGAACAATTCTGGTGTAACTTTGCGACCATCCGCAAGCGCGGCACCATGATGAATCCATTGCCAAATTTGAACGCGTGAGATTTCGGCGGTCGCTGCATCTTCCATAAGATTATAGAGCGGCACGGCGCCGCGACCACGCAACCAAGCTTCGATATATTGCACGCCGACGCGGATATTTTCGCGCAAGCCTGCCTCGGTCCGCTCGCCTTTATGAAGCGAGAGCATATCCGCTTGCGTGACAGACACATCATCGCGTTGACGACTGATTTGATTCTGTGACGGCATTAAGCGGTCAAAAACTTCAGTTGCGAGCTTGACCATGCCGGGATGCGCAACCCATGTGCCATCATGGCCGTTTGAGGCTTCGCGTTCTTTATCCGCGCGCACTTTATTGAAGGCGGTTTCATTAGCAGAATCATCGCCTTTGATCGGAATTTGCGCGGCCATACCGCCCATCGCAAACGCACCGCGACGGTGGCATGTTTTGATGAGGAGCAATGAATAGGCGGCGAGGAAATTCGACGCCATCGTCATTACCGAGCGATCCGGCGTGAGGAAATTCGGGTTTGAGCCCAAACGTTTGATGAAAGAGAAAATATAATCCCAACGGCCGCAATTGAGGCCGATAATGTGATCGCGCATTTCATAGAGGATTTCATCCATCTCGAAGGCGGCGGGAAGTGTTTCAATCAAAACGGTGCAACGCAAAGCGCCGCGCTTCAGACCGAGATGGTCTTCCGCAAAGGAGAACACATCATTCCATAGACGCGCTTCTTTATGGCTTTCCATTTTCGGCAAATAGAATGCGGGTGTCTTGCCGCGCGCGATCATGGTCTTTGCATTGTGGAAGACATAAAGCCCGAAATCGAAGAGCGAGCCTGACATGCGCGCACCTTCAACATGCATATGACGTTCGCTCAAATGCCAGCCACGGGGGCGCACCATCAAAGCGGCGGGGTTGGGGCCAACCGCATAGGCTTTGCCGCTCGTCTCATCGGTAAAATCGAGTTTGCCAGCCCAGAGATCTTTTAGATTGAGTTGGCCTTCCACCATATTCGCCCATGTCGGCGAGGATGCGTCTTCGAAGTCGGTCATGAACACGCGCGCGCCAGAATTCAGCGCGTTGATGATCATCTTTTTGTCGACAGGGCCTGTGATCTCAACGCGGCGGTCAAGAAGATCGGCGGGGAGCGCAGCGACCGTCCAATTCCCTTCGCGCACAGACTTGGTCTCGGCGAGAAAATCCGGCAGCGTGCCCTTATCGAAGCTCTTCTGGCGTTCAGCGCGCGCCTCAAGCAGCGCCAGGCGGGTCGGGTTAAATTTCGTGTGGAGGGCGGCGAGGAAGGCGAGGGCCTCTTTGCTCAGGATCTCGTCATAACGGGTTTTGAGGGTGCCGGTCACTTCAATTGCGGTCATGGTCTTAGTCCAACTCTATGCGGTGTAGCTCAAGCGAGAGACGACCGCTGTTCATGGCAAAGTGTAATAAAAGCCTAGGAGCGAAAGGGAAGGGCGAATGTCGGTTTCGGACCCGCTCTCCGCCAAAGGTGTTAGGTCTCAGCCCTTCTGATCCGTGAAGACAATTTTCAAGATCATCTCTTCGACCTTTCACGGTGCGCTGTAAAGAGGGTTTTTTTGGGCCAAATAATCAATAAAATTTTCGAAAACTTTTTCCTTAATTCTTCATGAGGTCCTTACGCGCCTCTGTTTGACTGGCTCTCGGGCGCAGGAGCGCCTTGCGGAGCACAGAAAGGGCTCCGCCCTCCAGAAAGGGATCGGACCATGAATGATATGTGTGAAGCGCCGAACGGGCGCGCGCTGTTTACTATCGACGGCGAAACCCTGATCGCCCGCGCGATTGGCGCGGCAGACCGCATCGAGGCGCATTGCCTCTTCAATTTGGCCGCTGCACAGGGCGTGCGGGACGCCATCAGGCTTAGAAAAGAACTCGCGGCTGAAATGACGCCGGCCGAGATTGCGCTCGCCCAGCGGCGCGCCCGGGCCTATGTCGGCGTCAGTCCGTGAATAGGTCTTCTCAGTGCCGCGTGGCTTGCCAAATCGGACCAAGTTGGGGCATATCGCGCGTGACGGAGACGTGGCCGAGAGGCTGAAGGCACTCGTTTGCTAAATGAGCATACCCCACAAGGGTATCATGGGTTCGAATCCCATCGTCTCCGCCAACTATCCCCATCACACACTGATGTTTTTAAGAAGCTTACGATGCGGCTTTAAAGCTCCGTGCGCCGCGTCCGCCCGGTGATTTAGACGCCCAAGGTTTGCTCTTTGCAAAGCCACGGGGTTTGCCCGGTGCGCTTGGAGAAGACCCGTCGGCCTTGTGCGGCTTTGGACCCTTCGGGCCAAAACGCTTTTTGCCATCAGCATTTTTGGGCGGGCGGCTAGCGCTGTAATCTTGGGGCGCGCCCTCTGCACGGGCAGGGCGCGGGGCGGCGATGCGATCATCAAATGAAAATGCCTTACGTGCCGGTCTTGGCGCATCGTGCTTTCTTGGCGCATCATGCTTTCGTGGTGCGTCTTGATTTTGCGCCTCATTAAAGCCGCGGCCAGCAGCAAACTTTTTCTTATCTGCAAATTTTTTCTTCGGTGCCGCGTAGTTAACGGCCTGCGTGTCATTCGCATAATCACGCTCTGTGCCACGCACAGGAGCGCGTTCGCTGCTACGGGCGGGCGTCCGTTCACTGCCGCGCACGGGAGCGCGATCACTCTCGCGAACATGATCGTGGGTCTCGCCGACCGGTGACCATTCTTTGCGTTCGAATGGTGCATTGCCCTTTCTCGGGCGTGATGAACGTGCATAATCACGGTCGCGCGATCTTGCACCCGTTTTCGGGGCGCCACCGCGACCGCCGATGCGTTCGGGTTTTTCATGAGGGTTAAGCAAGCGTTGGATCGCGTACCATTTTTTCGCATCTTCATGCGTAACTAATGAAATCGCTACACCTTCAGCGCCATTACGCGCTGTGCGGCCGATACGATGAATATAATCTTCCGCAACTTGTGGCAGATCATAATTAATCACCGTTTCGATATGCGGAATATCAAGTCCACGTGCCGCAATATCGGTGGCGACCATGATGCGCGTATGAAAATTTTGGAACGCTTTAATCGCACGATCGCGTTGGTTTTGGCGAAGATCACCATGAATTGCATCAGCACTATGATTTTGTGCGCGCAATTTTTTCGACAAGCGATCCGCACCCGCCTTTGTTTTCACAAAGACGATGACAGTGCCTTCACGCTGTTCCAATTGACGAAGCAAAATCGAATATTTTTCGCTTTCGCTGACTTCGATTTTTTCCTGCTTCACAAGCGCTGCAGGCGCATTTGTGCTGCCGGTCGAAATACGCACCGGATTTGTGAGATATTTTCCCGACAATTTCAAAATATTATTCGGAAGAGTCGCTGAGAACAGGAGCGTCTGGCGTTCTTTCGGAATGAACGACAAAATACGATCAATCTGAATACCGAAACCCATATCGAGCATACGGTCGGTCTCATCAAGAACAAGAAAACGCGTGGCTTCAAGCGATACGCTTTTGCGCAAGAGATGATCGGTGATGCGTCCCGGTGTGCCAACGATGAGGCGTGGTGATTTTCTCAGTTGTTCGAACTGATTCATCATCGATGCGCCGCCAATCAGAAGCGCTGACGGAATGCGTGTTTTCTTGCCGATGATTTGGTGCATCGTCGCCATGACTTGCGTCGCGAGTTCTCGCGTTGGCGTCATCACAAGCGCGTGATGATCGGGATTGTTGAGAAGATGCGCGATGAGGGGAATGCCAAACGCACCAGTTTTGCCGGTGCCCGTTTGCGCGGTGCCCAAAATATCTTGGCCTTCAAGCGCCGGCGGAATCGCAGCGGCTTGAATCGGAGTCGGGGTCTTAAAATTCATTGCCTCAAGCGCGTGAAGAAGCGCAGGCTGCAAACGAAGCCCGTTAAAATTATCCATGAAAAATCCATATAAAAACTGCTGCGCTCGAAGGGTTACTTCAAGCGCAGACAAGCGTTAATAGCGATAAAAGAAGAAAAAACGGTCGATCGCGAGGATCGACCGGAATTCTTTATGCGAGCTTCAGGTTAACCGCTGAAGTCTTGCCCTTTTCAGTGGCGAGCTCGTAGCTCACCTTCTGGCCTTCATTGAGGCCGCGCAGACCTGCGCGCTCAACGGCTGAAATGTGTACGAACACATCTGCGCCGCCTTGATCAGGCTGAATGAAGCCAAAGCCCTTGGTGGAATTGAACCATTTTACACTGCCGGTCGCCATTGTCGTCTCCTTAAGACTTATCAAGCGTTGCCGCCCTTCACATGAAAGGCGTGAGTCCTCGTTCCCAAGACCGAAAGCGTTGCTTCGGACTTTTTCGGGAAACTCTAATCAAACGCTGACAAAATCAGTTTTTAGGAGATCGTGTATTGTGCCGGAGCACGCTGCTTCACGCAGCCAACATAAGGTAGAGCGAAAGAAACCCGCGGTCCCTATGGCAGGTCATGGGGGAGAAGTAAAGCGAAATCGGCAATTTGCCGGATTTGGGACAGTTAAGGCCCCGCTTAGGCCGATTTTACGGCCCGTTTGGCAAGAACATCATCCAGCCAATCGGTCCGCATCTCCGGCACGGAGGACAGGAGCCGCTCGGTATAGGGGTGGAAGGGGGGCGAGAAGATCTCGGCCGTAGGACCCTGCGCGATGATCTCGCCTTTGAGCATCACCGCCGTGCGATGCGCGATGCGGCGGACAATGCCGAGATCATGTGTGATGAAGAGATAGCCGACGCCAAGATTATCCTGCAGCGATTTGAGGAGCTTCAGAATTTCTTCGGCAACAAGTTGATCAAGCGCGCTGGTTGGCTCGTCGCAAATGATCACGTCGGGCTCTGCGGCGAGCGCGCGTGCAATACAGATACGTTGCTTTTGGCCGCCAGAGAGTGCTGTCGACAAACGCCCCGCATAATCTTCCGGCAGGCCGACAAGACGAAGCAATTCGGCGACGCGTGCTTTCACTTCAGAGGGCGAGCGGTTGAAATAAAACTCGACCGGACGTCCGATAATTTCGCCAATTGTCTGGCGGGGATTAAGCGCCACATCAGGCTGCTGATAGATCAGCTGCACCTTGCGCAGATCGTCACGCGAGCGGCCCTTCAGATCAGGAGAAAGTGCTGTGCCATGGAGTTTCACCTCGCCGGTGCGGCAGGGAAGGAGGCCCACAATCACGCGCGCCAAAGAGCTTTTGCCGGAACCCGATTCACCCACCACCGCCACCGTCTCGCCGCGCGCCACGGTAATCGATACGCGTTTCACAGCGGTGAAGGTGCCATAGATGCCGGTGACATCATTCGCCTCGAGCACGGGTTGCGCTTGGTTGGCGGCTGAGATGATGGCGAGTTTATCGGCGGCTTGGCGTTCAGCGACAAGCGCGCGCGTATAATCCATTTTCGGCGCTTGGAGAATTTGCGCGGTCTCGCCGAGTTCAACCATTTTGCCGTGACGCAACACCATGATGCGATCAGAGACTTGCGCCACCACAGCCAAATCATGCGTGATATAGAGCGCCGCCATATTGTAATCGCGAATGAGTTTCTTGAGCAGCGCCAGAACTTCAATCTGTGTTGTCACATCAAGCGCGGTTGTTGGTTCATCAAGCACAAGAATATCGGGACGGCATGACATGGCCATCGCCGCCATCGCGCGTTGCAATTGACCGCCTGACACTTGATGCGGATAGCGATCGCCAAATGTATCAGGGTTTGGCAGATCAAGCGCACGGAAGAGTTCGAGCGCCCACGCCTTTGCTTCCTCGACCTTCATCAGAGCATGGCTTACCGGCATCTCGATGACTTGATCCATCAGGCGATGGGCGGGGTTGAAAGACGCTGCAGCACTTTGCGCGATATAAGCGATGCGTTGACCGCGGCGTTCGCGACGCCCGTCGGCATCAAGCGCACGCACATCATCTCCGGCCACTTCGACCTTGCCGCCGGTGATGCGGCATCCAGCGCGCGCATAGACCATGGAGGCGAGACCAATTGTTGATTTACCTGCACCGGATTCGCCGATGAGTCCCACAACTTCGCCGCGCTTCAATTCAAGCGAGACATTATCAACAAGCACCGCACCGCTAAGCGCTTCAACGCGCAAATCGGTGAGCTTTAAAATTGTTTCGTTTGATGTGCGTGTCATATCACATCTCCGCCGATGCGCCGGAGGGACGTGAGTTGATCGACAAGATCCAGTCGACTACGAGATTGACGCCTACCGTCATCGTCGCAATCGCAATCGCAGGCCAGAGTGGCGCGGAGAGGCCAAAGCTAATCGCTTTACCATTGTCACGAACCATACCGCCCCAATCCGCGAAAGGCGGTTGAATGCCAAGACCCAAGAAGGAAAGGCTCGCGACAAAAAGAAAATTGAAACAAAAACGCAAACCAAATTCTGAAATCATCGGCGGCAACGCGTTTGGCAAAATCTCGCGGCGCATAATCCACCAAAGTCCTTCGCCACGAAGCCGTGCAGCTTCAACATATTCCATCACGGCAAGATTGGTAGCGACGGCGCGCGCTAAACGGAACACGCGAGTTGAATCAAGAATGGCGAGGGTCAAAACCAATGTTGAAATCGACGAACCGAACACCGACAGAATGATTAACGCGAAAATCAGAAGCGGGATCGACAACATAACATCGACGAGACGCGATAGAATTTGATCGATCACCGGTCCGCCGACAGCCGCCATAAAGCCCGTCGTTATGCCGATGAAGAAAGACAGAATTGTTGTGACAAGTGCCACGCCAATCGTCATACGCGCGCCAAAGATCAAACGCGATAAAAGATCACGACCGATATTGTCGGTGCCAAGCCAATTGGCAAAAGACGGATCATCCCATGTCTGTCCTACTGATTCCGCTTCACCATAAGGCGCGATGACATCAGCGAAGATCGCCACCAGAACAAAAATGGTGATGATGGCGAGACCGACCCAAGCCGTTAACGGCGGTTTATATCCAAAAAGTTTCATGGTGTTCCTAGCGCGGGTGTCTCAAGCGGGGATTGACCATAATGGCCAACACATCCGCAACCGTATTCAGTCCGACAAACGCTCCTGCGAAAATTAATCCGCAAGCCTGCACTACTGGGAGATCGCGTTTGGCAACACCATCCACCATGAACTGACCAATACCGGGATAAACAAACACAACTTCAATGACGACCACGCCGACAATCAGATAAGCGAGGTTTAACGCGATCACTGAAATGATGGGCGCGGCAGCATTCGGTAGCGCGTGACGCACAATCACTTGGCTGCGTGTAAGGCCTTTCAAGAACGCCATCTCGATATAGGGCTGCGACATGATCGAGAGCACAGAAGTGCGCGTCATACGCAGCATATGCGCCATCACAAGCATTGTGAGCGTGAATGCGGGAAGCGCCGCCATATAAATCTTTTCCGAAAACTCCATCTCGGGAAACACGGTCGAGAGAGAGGGGAACACTTCAAACTGTACAGCAAGATAAAGGATCAAAACATAAGCGATGAAAAACTCAGGCACCGAAATCGTCATCAACGAAATAATGTTAACAAACCGATCGATAAATTTGCCTTCATTGATCGCGGCAACGATGCCGAGCACTACCGATGTCGGCACGGCAATCAACGCCGCATAACCTGCAAGAAACAAAGTGTTCGATAGGCGCGGCGCAATGGTCTCAACAATAACGCGCTTATTGGTCATAGCGACGCCGAGATCACCATGCAGCGCATTAAAGAACCATTCGAGATAGCGAACATAAGAGGGGCGATCGAGGCCAAGTTCATGCCGAAATACGGCAAGCGTTTCTGGAGTCGCACCTTGGCCGAGCACGGCGCTTGCCACATCGCCTGGCAAAATTTCCGTTGCTCCAAAAATGAGAATGGAAACAGCCCAGAGCGTTAATAAACCAAGGGCGACCCGGATGACTATGGTTTTTAGCATCGGATCGCCCTCGTTCTTTATTTAATCAGTTCTGTCCGCGTGGAATTACGCGAACGAACCCTTTTCAGCGATACGCTGATCGTTCAGGTCGTAACGAGCATGCGGATCGTTGCCTGAAACGCTCTTCGCATAACCGTCGAGATAATCGGTGATGGCGAAGCAGATCATGCCGCCGTCATCAGAGATCATTTCCTGAGCTTTCCAGTACATTTCCTTACGCTTCTTCTGATCGAGTTCAGCGCGGGCTTCGGTGATCAGCTTGTCGAATTCTGGACGCTTCCAGTTGGAGTCGTTCCAGTCCGATGCTGAGCTGTAAACCTGCGTCAATGTCTGGTCAGCCGAGAGACGGCGGCCCCAATACACGGCGCAGAACGGTACCTTGAGCCATACGTTGTCCCAATAACCGTCAGCCGAGACCTTTTTCACATCGAGATTGATGCCAGCCTTCTTGAGCGACTCTTGATAGAGCTGCGCGCAATCAACGGCCGAACCCCAAGCACCTTCCGATGCCTGCAATTCGATCTTGGCATTAGCAAGACCGGCCTTCTTGAAGTGGAACGCTGCTTTATCTGGATCATACTTACGCTGCGGCAGAGCCGTATTGTAGAATGGGTTACCAGCATCGAGCGTGTGGTCGTTACCAGGTGTCGCGAAGCCGCTGTAAACTTGGTCAATGATCTTCTGACGATCAATGCCGTATTTCAGCGCGGTACGCAGATCCTTGTTGTCGAACGGCGAATCCGTCACGCGTGACACGAAGCAGAAGCGGTTGCCTGTGCCCTTTGTGCGCACAACATTGAGCTTCTTGTCCTTCATGAGAAGGTTGACGGTGCGTGGGTCAAGGCGGTTAGCCGCATGAACCTGGCCCGACTGAAGCGCTGCTGTACGAGCGGCAACGTCCTGAATGTTGCGGATTTCGACGGTTTCGAAATTCGCGCGGCCAGCCTTCCAGTAATCGCCGCGACGCTTGAACTTCAAGCCAACGCCTGGCTCGAACTTCTCGAGCGTGTAACCGCCGGTGCCGATTGGCTTCTGCCAGTCGGTGAAACCATTCGGAACAACGATCAAGTGATAATCGCCGAGAATGACTGGGAAGTCGGCATTGCCGCCTTCGAGCGTCATCTGGATCTGGTTGGCGTTGATCTTCTTGATTTCGGTGATCTGCTTGAGGATACCCTTCGCAGGCGATTTTGTTTCGCCGGTGTGGATACCGATCGAGTAGATGATGTCATCGGCGTCGAGTGTCTTGCCGTTCGAGAACTTCACACCCTTGCGGACGTTGAAGATCCACTCTTTCGCGCCGGGCTTAGCTTCCCAGCTCTCGAGCAATTCACCGGTTGGGTTACCGTTTGAATCGAATTCGACCATGCAGTTATAAACGGCAAGCGAAGCGCCGATCATGACCGAGTCAGAATAGGTGCGGGGGTCGAGCGAGTCGGTAGCCGAGCCGCCTTCCATACCGATAATGAAGTTACCGCCGACTTTCGGCGTAGCGGCTTGCGCCGTGCCGGAAAGAAGCGTCGGCGCTACGGCCATGCCTGCACCGATCATAGCCACGCCGGCCATGAAATCGCGACGCGACAACGCGCCCTTATCAAACATATGTTTCAGCTTGTTATATTCTTCCACGGCAATCCCCTTCTTGGTTGCGCCACGCATTCGGACGTCAGGTCCGTTCGTAGTCGCTTTCGTGGTTCGTCCTTGCCAACACTGCTGTCGAGCCATGCCGGTCGAGCATTACAGAGTTGACCTCCCAACGGGACAGGTACCGGTCCCGATACCCTATCGTTGCCGAAGCTTGGGTTCTGCACAAGCGGAGAATTGTCTTTTTACGCGAAATTTGTCGTTTCCGTTCCTTATTGGCGGGATGGTGTCGCAATAAGGAAACTTCCTGCCGTATTTCGGAAGCGTCACCGGGGGGTAGGAGCGCCGGGCCAATAATTTAGGCTTTGGCGGAAAGACTCACTCGAAAACGAGTTGAACTTTGGTGGCTTCCGCCCTGTCTCCCGCAAGATCAAAGGCAGCCCGGGCATTTCTAAAGGGCATCGCTGCGCCAAGGAGCGGCGCAACATCCACCGCCCGCTTTGCCAAGAGTTCAACCGCCCATTCGAACTCGTCGTCGAATTGGAATGCACCGACGCATTCGAGTTCTTTGGCGATCATCAGATTGAGCGGTAAGGTGGTTTCCCCGCCGGGGGCCAAGTGGATGATCCGCCCGCCCGGTCGCGTGCAGGTTAATGCCATCCCGGTTTCGGCCGATGTGCCTGCGGTTTCAAAGGCTAAATCGGCCATGCCTTGGTTGGATTGAAGATATTTCAGAGCATCTGTCTCAGTGCTCACATTGATCACACTATCGGCGCCGAGGCGCAGGGCTATCTGGAGTGGTTTGGACGTTAGATCGCCCGCAATGATTTCTCGAGCACCCGCGTGACGGGCGGCGAGAATGGTCATAAGCCCCAAAGGACCGCATCCCGAGATATAAACGCGCTGGCCTGCAATTGTTCCGCTCCGCCGGACCGCATGAAGAGCTTGCGCAAAGGAGGCGGCGAAGGCGGCGCGATCGGCAGGTGTATCCTGCCCTGTTGGGACCGCTTGGCTCTCCGTGCAAGTCAGAGTTTGGCGAAAGCCGCCTTGGGTGGGCGGGGAGCGTTCGATCGATCCAAAAAAGCGCCGTTCGCTGCAATGGAGCGACCGCCCCGCGCGGCAATGAAGACAATAGCCGCAGGTTTGCAGCGGATTCACCGCGATGCGTTCGCCCGGCTGGACACGGTTTACGCCACTACCGATCGCGATCACGGTTCCTGCGATTTCCGAGCCCGGGATAAGGGCCTGCTTTTGCCGCAGATCTTTGGAGGGGCCATTTTTATATAAAACCAGATCGGCGGCACTGATGCCGCCCCGCGTGACGCGGACAGAGACTTCGCCCGGGCCGGGATCAAGTGTTTCGACCTCGCCGACCCTTAGATCATCGGCTCCGTGGATCAGGATGGCGGAGGTGAGGGCGGACATAGGCACTGATCCTCAATAGCAAACACACGACACAAACGCGTTTCGTGATTACCGTGCTTTGCTTAATTCTGTGATAACTGATCCGAGACAATCACGGCCGATAGAGAAGTCCAGTTAATGATACAAAATATAATCATATCAGATAGATAAGATATAAATCTCATGTATTTTCTTCTCTCTAAAATCCTCTGGCTGATCATCGCGCCGTCGAGTTTTCTGGTCATTTGTCTGTGTTTGGCGTTTCTCTTGGCGCTTTTTGGTCGTCTTCGCGTGGCGTCCTTTATTGGCGGTGGAGCGACTGTTTTTCTCGCCGTCTTGTCTTTTTCACCTGTGTCCGAACGGGTAGCCCTGTCCCTCGAGCAGCGTTTCCCCGCCTATCGGGAGGACGGTCGGCCGATCAATGGCGTGATTGTTCTGGGTGGAGGTCTCAATCTCGCCTCGTCGATGACACAGGGACGTCTTGTCCTTGGCGCTGCGGGCGATCGCCTTGTGGCGATGGCCGATCTGGCGCGGCGTTATCCGGAAGCCAAAATCGTCTTCACCGGAGGTTCCGGTTATCTTGCGGGGGCATCCGGTTCAGAGGCGGATTTGATCGAACAGCATCTGAATACTCTCGGGATTTCCCCGAACCGTATTCTGTTCGAGCGCGCATCACGCAATACGTATGAGAATGCAGTGATGACCAAAGTGCTGGTTCAACCGGCTCCGGATGAACATTGGCTACTCGTGACGTCAGCCTTGCACATGCCCCGCGCGATGGGGCTTTTTCGTGCTGCCGGTTTTGAGCTTGAGGCCTATCCGGTGGATTGGCGAACCGCGCCTGCTTTTGGCGGAATGCTCGGTGATGATCCGGCTTCATCGCGATTGCGTCTTTTTGATTTAGCAACGCGCGAATGGATCGGCCTTTTTGCTGCGCGTCTAACGGGTCAATCCCGTGAGTTATTTCCCGCGCCGTAATGACGTTCAAAACCTAGTCGGAGTAAGGCAAACCGATCCGATAGACGCCTTTGAAATTGTGAGGGTCAACGGGCTTGCCTTTTCGATAGATCACAATGCGCCCTTCATCGGCGAGCGAGATTGCTGCACGACGCACAGGCGTCATTAAAGGGCCCCATCCGTCGGGATGCGCACCACCAATTGCTCGTGCGGCTTCTGACGGACAAAATGTTTTGCCCGATCCCCGCGCGACAGCGAGTTCGAGCAATGTCTTTTCAAAATCAGGGGCGAGATTATCTTCGTTAGCCGTGGTCATTGTCTATCAATGCAATCAGTCTGTTTCATCATAGGCAGCAAGCGCTTTTATCGCTGCATGGGCACGTGATCTGAATTGGCGTTGCATCATGGCAATGAGTGCCGCGATCGTTGTGATTATCAATGCGATTGGTGACACAAACCATCCCACATAAGCGAGTGCGAAAAAGAACGCGCGCTGGCCCCTATTAAATTCGCGCCCGGCATCGGTAATCACAGCGGTCAACGCTTCGGCGTGTCGCATACGATCTGTTGATGTACCATGATTAGCAGGGGGAGCTGCACCAAGCAAAATAGCGGCATAATTGAACAATCGATAAGACCAGGCGAATTTGAAAAAGGCATAAACGAAAATCAAAGCCAGACCAGTGACTTTGATTTCCCACATTGTGCGTGTGGTCATGATCCCCAAAGGCAGATCAGCAAAGATTTTCAAAACATCATCAGCCGCGCGGATAAGCGCAAAAGAGCCCCCGAATGCGAAGAGCGATGTTGATGCGAAAAACGCGGTGCCATTTTGAAGCCCTGCGAGAACCTGCGTATCAAAGATACGTTCCTCACGCAGCTCCATTTGCTTGATCCAGCGCGCGCGATAACGGTCCATAAGACCATTGAGGCTCTGTTCACCCGCGCGCGGGTGCTCGACAAAATGGTGATAGAGGAACCAAGCGAGACCAAAAATCCCGAAGGCGACGGCATCAAAAAGTGCAAAATCTGTCATGTCTTCTCTATCGCCCGGTTGATTTGTGCTTCGCAAGCGGCAACATGAGGAAAATGTTGGATCGAGGATATCGGGACCATGCCGCAGACGATCACCAAAGGTTATCAGGCGCTTGTTGAGGCGGCCACGAAAGAGATCGAGACACTCACGGTGCCTGAGGCGCAGGCGCTTCTCGGCGATCCCGAGGTCGTAATTGTCGATTTGCGCGATCCGCGCGAGTTGGAACGGGAAGGTAGAATGCCGGGCGCCTTCCATTGTCCGCGTGGCATGCTTGAATTCTGGATCGATCCCGAAAGCCCCTACCACAAGCCGGTCTTTGCCGAAGACAAGCGCTTTGTCTTTTTCTGCGGTGGCGGCTGGCGCTCGGCGCTGGCGGCGAAAACGGCCCAGGATATGGGGTTGACGCCCGTTGCCCATATCGATGGGGGCTTTGCGGCCTGGAAGAAGGCCGGGGCACCCGTGGTGAGCAGTTGATATCCGGCTTGCGGTGCAGGATCGGGGTGGAACCCCAGCGCGACTGTCGCTAGAGAAAGCGGATGTCGTTAAACCTCGTCAAACTCTGTGTCGGCTGCGAGTCCATTGCCGATCTCGAAGGCTGGATCGCCGAAACCTCGGCCGAACGTCGTCGCCGTAAACAGGTCGATGAGCAGATCCATACAACCCGCATGATGCCGAAGCGCGTTGAAGATATTCTCGAGGGCGGGTCGCTTTATTGGGTCATCAAAGGCATGATCGCTTGCCGACAGGCCATTCTTGATTTGCGGCAAGTCACAGGTTCAGACGGGATCTCGCGCTGTGCCATCGTTCTCGAGCAGAAAGTTATTCCGGTTGAACCGCGTGCGATGCGGCCATTTCAAGGCTGGCGTTATCTTGAAGAGAAGTCAGTGCCGCGCGATCTGAAAAAAGTCGGAAAATTTTCGAAAGATATGCCTGAGAGCATGCGTCGTGAATTAGCTGAATTGGGATTGCTGTGAGAGGTCTTTGCCCCGCTCATAAACGGTGTCGATAGGGGAGCCTCCCGTGCCAATTATTCTTGGTCTTATCACGCTCGCTTTACTGTTATGGCTAGCAAAATCCTATCTTAAAATCGAACCGTCTCAATTGAAGCGCTATGGTCGTACACTCGGTGGCTATGCGGCTTTTGCGGCAGCTGCGTTTCTTGTGCTCAAAGGGCGTATTGATGTTGCGCTTTTGCTCGCGGGGCTTGGCGGCTGGCTTTTAGGTGTAAGGATTCCGATCCTGCCTTGGTATCAGCCTAACGCGGCACCAGAACCACTGCGTACCGCGTGGCTTGATTTAAACCGAGGCATGGATGGAACGCTCGATGGTCACGTGATTGCCGGACCTTACGCCGGGCGAACGCTTAGCACTCTTGATCGTGACGATCTGTTTCGCTTGCTTGATGCCCTGAGTGCATCCGATCCCGCAGGCTATGGATTACTTCAAACCTATCTTGACCGCAGGCTTCCCGGTTGGCGTCAGACAGCGGAGGGTCACGCGCATGCGCGGGAGCGCCGTGCTGGTCCGTCCTCTGCGATGACCGAGCAAGAAGCCCACGAGGTCTTGGGGATTGAGATGGGCGCGAGCGAAGAGCAAATCCGTGAAGCGCATCGGGCGCTGCTCAGAAAGCTGCATCCCGACCAAGGCGGAAGCACGTGGTTGGCGACCCGCATCAACATGGCCCGAGACGTACTCTTGAACAGACATCGCTGATGCCCCGCGTTACGTTCTGACTCTCATTAGCTCCGTGACGCGAAACACGCGCCGCCTTGCTTTTTAACAAGGGCACAAGCCGTTTGCGCATCATCAAGTGACATCCGCATAAACCG
>JBAXQM010000026.1:0-32592 GCA_037131735.1 Alphaproteobacteria bacterium | reverse complement strand
TGAAGCGCGCCTGAGCCAAAAAAGAGGGCGGTGGAAATTTTGGCCGTCCGCGCTTGTCGCCCCCCGATCCATCTGTTAGAGAACCGCCTCGCCCGGCCCGTACCCCGCGCCGGCGCAGTCTCCGCGGCCATGGCGGAATTGGTAGACGCGCTAGCTTGAGGTGCTAGTGGGGAGACCCGTGGAGGTTCGAGTCCTCTTGGCCGCACCATTTGCGTACAAAACCACGAACTTTTTTGTGGTCGGTCGCCTTACCAGCGACTGCGGCGGCGAGAGAGGATTTCTCGCCAATTATCCTTATCCGCTCGTTTTCGACCTCGATCGCCAGGATTATCGACCTGAGATAGGCTTTGCGGGCTTGGACATCCCCATTCTCGAGCTTTTCAGAGATTAGCCGGGTGAAGGTCTCAATCCGTTCGGGGGTTAGCGCTGACGACGCGCCATTTGTACCTGAGAGCCGTTCCAGAGTGGTATGGATTAGGTCGCGTTCGTTCTTAAGCGTTTTGATCCGTTCAGCGATATCGCTATCGAGGTCGACAACACCGTCTTCGATTGCTCTGTAAAGGCGTTTCAGTTTTTCACCCTTTTCGGTGAGTTCCTTTTCAAGTGCTGAGCGGCGATTGCTCACTGACTGATCTTGAGCATTTTTACGCTGGATCAAATGAGAAAGGATTTCTGTGATCCGTTCAGGTTGCAGCAGCCTGTCTTTGATATTTTCAAGGATGAGAGTGTCCAATCGCTTTTCCGGAATATGCAGGCCGTTGCAAATCATAGTGCCACGGTTCTTAGAACCTGCGCAGCTATAGTAACTGTAGATCTTCCCACGTCTGCGCGTACCTGATTTCGTCAGACCTGAACCACACGCTGCACAGATAGCTAATCCTGTGAGTAGGGTAGGTCCATTGACAACGCGTGGCGGCGTGACGTGCGGGTTGTTTTGGGTCAGACGCGCATTTGCTTGGTCTATGACGTCTTGAGTAAGGATTGGTGGTATGTCCACCTCCACCACCATCGCAGGATCATTGGTAGCACCTGTTTTTGCATTTCTGATCCCATAGGGCCATTTGCCGCTCGCATAATATTTGTGCGTCAGAATTTTATGGACGGTTCCAACACCGAACGGTGCACCAAGACGGGTCCGATAGCCATTCGCGTTAAGCCATTTCGTTGTTTCTTTAATTCCCAGTGGTGGCGTCGTGCCATCGCCTTCGGTGTAAAGTTTGAAAATGAGACTGACGAGTTCTGCTTCGACTGGATCGATATCGAGTTTCTTCTTGATCTTCGATCCACGTCGTTCGGCTTCAACAACACGATAGCCGAGGGGAGGGCGTGCGCCGTTCCAAAATCCTTGCTTGGCAGATTCAAGCATCGCGCGGGTAACATTCTTGCCATTTTCTTTTGAGGTGTACTCGTCAAAGATCCCAATGATCTGGCGCATCAGATCTTGTGACGGGTCGGTACCAGTTGGCTGAGTTACAGAGACGACTTCAACGCCATGTTTGCGTAGTTTGCGGATGGTCAATTCCATCTCGGCGCCATTACGATAAAAACGTGAGAAGGCATGAACACAAATGACGTCAAAACTTCTGTCGGTGTTCTTGGCCTGTTCAAGCATTGATTGGAATACGGGACGCTTGTCGTCAGTGGCTGACGCGCCAGGCTCGACAAACTCGGTTACAACCTCCCAGCCCTGCGCCTGACAATATCGGGTTGTCAGATCTCGCTGTGATGGGATCGAAACATCACCTGCTGCTTGGCGTCCCGTGCTCACACGAAGGTAAAGAGCCACGCGTTTGACGGGCGCAAAAGCCTCAGAGGATTTTATTTTCTGGAACCCGCTCATGCGAGGCCTCCAATCGCTTGTTCATGGGCATATATTGTTCGAGCGGATGTCAAAATTTGGTGTCCGCGAATCGTATTCAATATTTCAACCAAGAATGGCTTTGAGATCGTCGCCAAGCAACTGCAGGATGGCATCAAGCTCGGCGTCGGTGACCGGAATACATGGCCGAAGGTCAGAAACAATTTTTGGTTCCCATTCCTTGACGACTTTCCTTGGCCTAGCTTTAAGAAGGCGCTTTGTCGGATCAAGCGGTTTGAGCCCGAGCCGAGGTAAGCGCTCGCCCGCCTTGCGGCGGAGGCGCTTTCTCCCGACAGGAATAGGCTCGTGACGTGATTCAACCATGCCGCCATGGTGAAAGCCTCACGCGTAAAAGCCGATCCGGATTGGTCAGGAAAATGGGTCATGGTTTCGGGAGCAGGTTTTGCAGACGCGCCATTTGATTAGCCTCAGCCTCATCCCGATTTTTTCTATCCGCGCGCGCTTGCTTGACGATTGCAGGAATGACCTTTTCAAGGCCATCAACATGAAAATCGCATGCTAAAAAGATTGCCTCGCACAGACGTACAAATGAGCCTGTAATCGAGGCGGGGGCCGAGCGACCAAGGATTTCGGGGGAATAATACGCAAGCCAATAAATAATGTAGCGGCGACGCACATTTGGCGTTCGTCCTCCCTTGTTCAAACGATCAATTTCAACCCAAAGCCGAAGCGGTTCATAAATTCCGTTGATAAGATAGGTCAGTAAAATGCCGCTATGTTTAAGACCCAGCGCTTCACGCTTGGGCTCTTGGAGCTTTTCAATTTGCATTTGATCAATCGGTTGACCATTTACAAAAGACGTCGATATCGCAAGATCGACATGACGCGGAAACATATCCTGTCCTAATGCGTGATTGATTGCGGCAAGCGACATGGCTTTTCCAATAAAGCTGCCGAGATCATGCGGCAAAAAATGATCGAGATCTTTTTCGCCGCGCTTCAGCTCATCTTTGAGGGTATGGATCACTCTTTCGAGACTTTTAAGCCGACGGTTGATCGTGCTGCGTGGCGGAAGCTTTTCGATGACGCCAATCGCAAAATCGAGATCCTCCTCGAGATGCTGCATAACAAGCGAAAGCTCGTGAACCTGATCGCTCGAGAGCTTGAGCTCTTGAATGACTTCAGAGAGCTTACTGATTGAAGGTTTGGTAAAGCGCAAGTTTTCTGATGCAGATGTCTTGGTCGATATTTTGTTAGGCTTTGACGCAAGATTTTCTGTCATTATCCGTTCCTCCTTTTGGAGATAGTGGCGACGTATTCGCGATGGGCTTCAAGCATCTGTGCTTGTTGGTAGTATTTTTCGGTTGTCGAAAATGTCCGATGCCCAAGGAGGGTCGCGGCGATCCTTGCATGTTTAGGATCAGCAATTGCTATCGTCGTTGCTGCCGCGTGCCTAAAATTATGCAAACTCATCGATTTCCCGAAGGCCGCTTTTGTCCGTGCACGAACGCGATCGTAAATGGCCATTTCGGTCATCGCTGACCCATCTTTAGAGATCCAGAGTGCGTTCTTTGGATCGCTTGTCCAGCGACCCTCGCGGTTAAGAAGATATGGACGATGAACAGAGAGATAAATTTCCGGCGGCCCAATGAGAATGTCGGGTAAAAGCGCCTCATGCGGCTCATGCGTTTTTGTCTCTGTTTCATCATAAATAACAAGCCATCCGCGATTTAATCGAACAAGGTTTTCATTGAGTATTAGATCGGCGAGATTGCGACGACGCACGGGGACGAGCGCAAGAAATGCGATGACTAATCCGTCTCTGAACAAAATTGCGGCATCAAGGCCTTTAAATGTATCGGCCTCCGCCAAAAGTTTTAATCCGAGAGCTAGCAGCTCGTCCGAGAGTCTGATGTTCTTCTTGCTCCTAACGGGCTTATGTTGAGCGCGTACACGCGAAGCCCGGTCATTAATAAATGACCAGTTTTTTTTGGGTCCATCACCTTTGCGACATCAAGCAAAGATTGCAGCCTACCTAAAATCGTTTGCGTGGAATTCCCAATTTCTTGCAGATGGGTAACATAGGCTTTGACACGATCTGGTGAGATACGATCCTGTGGATTAAGGGCCATTGCAGCGCGATCATGATGATAACAAAAGGTTAGAAAGCGACCATAACCTTTTTCGGCTCCGTCATTCGACTTCTTCGCATGATTGGCACGTGCACCTTTTGTCTCATCGAAGTAATCTCCAGGCTCGAGAGTCAGCACCCAGCGCCTGCGATCTTCGGGCGGCCAGAACTCGGGTTTCAGGCACTCACGCTCGGGTGCCTTACCCCGTCCATAGATTCCACCACTCATGATGTGGCTTCGCGCTTTTTTGTCCAATTCATTTTTGAATTGGAGGGAGTCTTTGTTGGCGGTGTTTGCTTTACGGTTTTAATTGCTTGAGCCGTTTTCTTGCCGCGTTTGGTTTTAAATTCAGCTTCGATATCCAAGCGACGCTCGTTGATAACCTGCGCATAAAGTTGACCGGCCGAGCGCGTTTCAGCGCCTGAATAAATTGTCGTGGTTGTGTTGAGCGATTTATGTCCTAAAACTCTTTTCATTATTTCATAATTGCCAGGCTTCGCATCTAAAAAAATTTTACCCGCAGCATGACGAAATAAATGCAAATTGAAATCGATTCCAAGATATCGTTTCATCACATCAGTCACTTGCTTGCTCAGCGTATTCGGATGTTTAGCTTTACCGTTCTCGCCAGGAAAAAGTGCATCATTTGGTTGAGATAATAAGATAGTGCGCCACTCGCGCACAAACCATGCTAAGATATCGACAGTTGCTTCAGGAAGTTCAAATTCGATATCGATTTCGTTTTTCGTCTCATCTTCATTAAAGACGAGAAAAAGTCGATTTCCGCGTTGAACAAGATTTTCAGAAAATGAGAGTGCGGCAAGATTTTTACGACGAATCGGAGCCATTTGTTCGATGGCGATTGCGGCAGCAATGCTTGCCATAACTGCCCGAGACAGAAGGCTTGCTTTACTCTTCTCGACATCACGACGGATTTGTTCCGGTAAAGCCAGAAATCTTGCGACCATTTCAGGATCGTCAAACACAGAAAGGCGTTTGCGATTTTTTCGCGTCATCCCTTTTCGCTTTATTGAAAGCTTACTCGCCATGTTTCGAAGTTCTTCAAGGCGAGATGGTTCCACCTGAACCCAATGCTTGCCCAAATCCCTCATAAATCCGGCAAGTTGCGCGATCTGCGGCGATGTTACGTTATTGTGTCGTTTAAGGAAAAAATCGATGATTTTCTTGTAGGCATCTTTGGTCAAAAGATCAGCGATTTTTGTGATAGTAGATGCGTCATGGCCATTCAGCGCTAAAGCTGAACCCAAAAGGCGAAGTTGATAGCGTCGTGTCTCGACTGTCGCTGGACGCGATTGACGCGGCGGACCGCTATCCTCGGACAATTTTGGCTTTGCGATGCGGTCTAGGTAGGCCTCGCAATCAACCCGATATCTTGGGTTAAAGTTCGACCAGTCCAAAATATAAATTTCGCGCCTTGAAATTCGTTCTATTTTGATTTGCGGCCAAGCCTCGAACTCGCGAACGCAGCCGTTCCAGCTCCAGCAAATACTAGACCATGTGCCCTCCGGATTTGAACGTAAGCGGTCTGAAATAAGAGCAGCATGATAGGCTTCAAGGTCCGAAGTTCCGACATTAGAAGGTAATATGCCCCGACCACCCAAAAACCGCGCCAGGGGAGTTAGGTGCCACCGGCGGTTTTCTGGCAACGGCGCGAGAACGTTTGCCCATTCTGGTAGTATTGGCTCCTTGCTCCGTGAAGGAAGTGTATCGATGGCTAGCGCCAGCCCTTTACCGACTAAGGACCGGATATTGTTTAGACGACCTTTGGAGACCCCAACCATTTCCGGTGAAATGGCTTCTAGGCGACGCCTTAGGGCTGCTACATCCAACTCGATCATGTCGAGATCCAGGTCTAACCATCGCCCGACCGCACGAATGGCCGACTTTACGTCCATTTTGACCCGAACTGGCCAATTCGTAGCGTCTACGCGGTCCAATAGGGTCGCTAATGTGGCTCGTGAAGGCTTTGAAGGGGACATGAATGGCCTCGTTATGACTTAGGTGGACAATAGCGTAAAATCGTTATTACTTCAAGTTTAAAACCAACGCGATCTAGCATATAAAGTAATAACGAAATAAAATAAAACATAATAAAAACAAATATATATGGCATTTATCTATATATGAAAGCAAATCGGTTTGCCGGATACGAATGAGGCGGCCAATCCGCAAAAAGGGGAGCTCTTGTCGCGCGAGGATCCTCCGAATTGTCTTGGTTGAAACGCCGAGCTGCGCCGCAACATCATTGACGCTGAGCAGCGATTGGCTTTGAGGACCATGCTCTTCGCCAATATGATTGGATGACAATCCTTCAGTCATTTTGCCAACGGGAAGCCTATTGGGAGACACCGTGATTTGCGCCCACGGGGGTAAGGAGCCACCAACGGCATAGCCTGCGGCCGGGCGGGTATGAGATTTAAATTTGTCTCGGTTTGATGCGTGCTTCATGCGCGATTTAAGCGCATGCCAAAGCCAGAAGGCCGATCCCAATTCCAAGGCAAATTATTATGAGGTTTTGGGGTTAGAATTGTACCTAGTTGAATCGCAATAATTTAGACTTGTGAATGGTTGGACACTGGCGCTGTAGGAGTTCGTGCTATTTTTGAACGGATGTGACCCAGAAGATGCGGTATAGACCGTAGCCTCCCTCCGCTACCAAAGCCTTCCAGAATGATCATTAAAATCGCCCCGAATATGAGGCTGTGATGAGCCCGTAAGTTTAAGGCACGGCGTTCAAATGGGGATGATCACTGGCTCAATGTTTTACCGGCGAACAGTCCAAACCCAACAAATACTCATCTGCTGAACCAGTTGTTTCGTCAGCCGCTTCGAAGGCGAGGCTACCCTCGCGTGCGGCGTCCGTAGCGGCGGCTATAAGGCTCAGGACCGATTGCGGCGTATGGGTGGCCCCAATTTGAAAAGCCAGCTCAATCATCAGGCGCGCGGCAATTTCGTTCGGGCATGTACCGGTCGTAAGACCAACGGCCGGAACAAATTGATCAATGATTGACTCAACGATTGACTCATATTTTTGTTCTGAGTCTTGGAATTGTTCATTAACAGAGAATTCGATTACATGGGTTGTGGCCATCGCGGATGTCCTCTTGTGATCGAACCCTAAATCTCCGCCCTTCATAGTTACTGAAAGATTAAAAATGATCTCCATTATGTAAAATTTAAAATATATATTTTAACGTGCTCGAGATAACTGTCATATTTATTTTGTTGTGTTGAGGCATCCCGCCCGAATGAGCTCCATGCTTTTGAAAGGGGTTGTCACTGAGATCCACTATATTTTTTTGAAAACCGAGTCGGCGATCATGTTATAAGCTGCCATATGTCATTAAATGGCTATATCGGCTTCCTTTTTGGCTAAATAAAACTGTAATAATCGGAACTTATCCTGAAAAAATTGAATTGTGGAGATTGGAACCGATGGCGGCACCTACTGATAGCGAACGGTCGTGGCTCGAGCTTGAGCTCGAAGATGATGCCGACGAGGAGTTCGAGCAAGAGGTTGATGATCGCCGTTTACCGGCTGAATTAAAAGAATTACTCGCGCGGCATAAGCGCACATCGATTGATCGAAATTTTTATTTCTCTGAATTGATCCGCCTTCAAAGTGAATTGGTCAAATTTCAAGACTGGGTCGCCCATAAGGGCCTTAAAATGGTCGTCCTGTTTGAAGGGCGCGACGCGGCCGGTAAAGGTGGGGTAATTAAACGGATTGCCCAACGCGTGAACCCACGCACATGCCGCGTCATTGCGCTTCCCGCACCATCGGATCGCGAGAAAAAGCAATGGTATTTTCAGCGCTATGTTCCGCATCTCCCCGCAGAAGGTGAAATCGTTCTTTTTGACCGCAGCTGGTACAACCGCGCGGGCGTCGAGCGGGTGATGGGTTTTGCTTCCGAGCAGCAGGTCGAAGATTTCTTCCGTGACGTTGTAGAATTCGAGCGCATGCTCGTGCGCTCCGGGATTATTCTTGTGAAATATTGGTTTTCCATCACAGATCAGGAACAACAACTGCGCTTTATGATGCGCATCCATGATCCTATTAAACAATGGAAACTTTCGCCGATGGACCTGCAGTCGCGCGTGCGGTGGGAGCAATATACAAAAGCTAAGGAAGATATGATTCAACGCACGAATATTGCCGAAGCGCCTTGGAGTGTTGTCGAAGGCAATGATAAGAAACGCGCGCGGTTGAACTGTATTGCTGATCTTCTATCAAAGATTGATTATCAAGAAGTGCCGCACGAAGTGATCACATTACCCGAGCGAGTGTATAATCCCGATTATGAGAGGACTGTGCTCGACTCCAAACTTTACGTGCCACAAGTCTATTGAGATTTGGCTGGTCGTCAAATTTTTGAATTAACATAGTTTAAAAGCGTAAAGAGCCCTCGAATGCTCTAGCCCACATCGCGCAAATACCTGATCTCACAATGTCATCTAATGAGAATTCGACAATGGGGACAGGTAATTCGTGCTGGCGGACAAGATCAATCGCCTTGCGCAGTCCAGAATCTCGTTCGAGATCGCATTGTTGAATGTCACCATTGATAACTGTGAGACACTCCTCGCCAATGCGCGTTAGAAACATTTTTATTTCCGCGACTGTAGTATTTTGAGCTTCGTCAAGCAGGATAAAAGAATTTTTCCAAGAGCGACCGCGCATAACCTCGAAAGGCACAACTTCGATGTCACCATTTTTTACGGCTACGTCATAAGCGCCGGCGCCAAGTCTTTGACGTATTGTTTCAGTAATGGGAACAGCCCAGGGCGCAAATTTTTCCTCTAATGATCCAGGAAAAAATCCGAGCGAGCGTCCACACGGGACATTGGGCCGCGTCAAAATAATTTTGCTAATCGAGTGGCTTCGATAAAGATCGGCGGCATAAGTCGCGGCCATCCATGTTTTGCCGGTGCCCGCCGGGCCGAGAACAAAAATTTGTTCACTGGTTCTTAAATACCCGAGGTATTCCGCTTGCTTTTCCGTGAGCGCCAAGATGGGAGGTGGCGTCCGTTCTGCCTCATGTTTACGTTTGATTGATTGTGATTTTTTGAAAAGCTGAACAACAGTGCTTTCATCTCGCGTGCGCAATTTCTCACGACGCTTTTCACGATTTTTTGCCATAAAATACCTTAAACAAAATGTTTATGCGTTATGGAATTCCTTTATCGCACCGTTAAGCGAACTGATTTGTGTGACGGTTTGATTACGGTGCTAGCCAGAGAAATGTCTCTCCGGTAGCGACGTCAAAATCGATCCTTAGCGCAAACACGAAAAAATGCCGCCGAGCGGTCCGTGATAATTCTTACGTGCTCCAACCTAAAGAAGCTTGGAATGGTCAAAAATGCTTGCCCTATAAGAAAAATTCAGCGGGTCAGACGGGGTAGTGTGTCGAGGCCTAAAACTCTTTAGGCCTCAAGAAATGATCGATAATCCTCTTATATTGTACTTTCACAACCCCGAAACAAGGACGTGGCGCCATCTTAGCCATAGGGGCCGCCCCCATTGCACGGAATACTGGCCTTGATAGGTTCCCGCTCAAAATGGAAGAATAACATAGTCCCGATAAACATACCGTGAGTCCGAGGACGATTTCGAGGCAGAAGAAATGATTGGTAAGGATAGTCTAAAACGTCTCAAAGATGCTGGTAAAATTAATTGGACGTCTTGGCGTGAATCGATTGAAAGAGAGTTAGATTATATTTCGAAGACGCAAGACTATTTTGGCGGACCATCAAGCGAAACGATCCATGCGATTAGAAAATCAATTAAATTTGTGAAAGCCTTATTGATATTGGCGCCTCCCTCAATTGCAAAGGATACAAAGGTCATTTCCATAAAGATATCAAAGACGAGTAAAAGACTTTCCAAAATAAGAAATCGACATGTTCATCTACAAATTTTAGGACAATTTAAATTCGCTCATGATAGCAAAGAAAAAATTACTCTTACGGATTCCGAATTTAATAAATTGAAAAAGGCGCAGATGCAGATTGGAAAGATAAGTGCAGTATTTAAAACAGCGCCAACCCCACAGGGAGATGAAAAACATATTTTAGATCAGATCGAAAAGCAAATCAAAAGAGCAGAAAGGATAAGACCAAAAAATTGGAATTCCCGAAAAATAAAATCGATTCATAAATATAGAACCGCGCTCATCTGTGAAAATAATCAATTATTATTTCTCAATTCTCTAACGGGACGCCCTTCAGTCAAAAAATTGAAGCGGCTCGATCTTCATCGTCAAATGCTCGGCCAAGTGAATGATTTAAGCCAATCGATTGATAAATTGAATTCATCTTTTTCGAGTTCAAAGCATGACCGAGGTGTTTTACGGAAAATGAAAGATAGAAGAAAGAAGCTCTTTGAAAAATTAGCCTACGGGAAAAGTTAATAAATTTTGTGAGCCAAATGTAGTTTTGATATACGGGACAAGCGAAATGAGAACAGGGATAGCGATTCATTGTCCGCGATCCCTGTGCAAATTATTCTGGATGAAAACAGGCCAAATAAAATTTGTTATTCCACCAACCCGCGCGCCATCAGATAATCTGCGCCCGCCTTTATCTTGCTGTGGTCCCGCAATTCAAGAATGAGGCGGGGATGAGACTGATAAAGCGAAATCGCGCGGAACACTTCGTGCCAGGCAATATTTCCCTCGCCCGGTGCCCAGTGCCGATCAGCATAGCCATCGGTATCTTGCAGATGAATATGCGCTAATCTTTCGCCAGCAGCATGGATGTAGTAATCGACTGCCGGGCCCCCATTTGAGCCATGGGCATAATTGGCGTGACCCGTATCGATGGACACAGCAACGGCGTCACTCTTGAAAGAATCTGACAGGTCGGAACGGAAGCTCGGGTCAAGATCTTCGATATTTTCAATAACGAGAACACAGCCGAGTTGTTCTGCGCGCGAAACAACGCGCGACAATGTTTTATGGGTGCGATCAATTAGCTTCTCGCGGCTACCAGGGTTGTAAGCGAGATTATTATGATCCCATGTCGTTAAGGGTGAGTGGATTACCATATGCGAGCCGCCGAGTGCTTCGACGACATCGAGACCTTGCATTATGCGCTTCTCGACAACGTTGCGAATATCTGGATCTTCATTAGCAATATCGAGACCCCAAAAGGGGCCATGAATCCCCATGCGACCCGTATAACCGTCCAGCGTCCTTTTATATTCGGAGACCAAACCGGACCAATCACCACTCAATACTTCAGCAAAGCAAAAGTCTTGAAGTTCGAGATCGCGATTCTTTTCGAATATCCAATCGCGATAGGTTTTGAGACTATCAATTGTGAGAGCCGCACCAACAACTGGTTTAATATGTTTTGCATCAGACATGATTATTGATCCTTTTGGGGTTCGATTGTGAGAGTAACGCGTAACGCTTCGTGATCGGAGATCGCGTGGCCTTCGGAGTCGATAGCGGGCAGGGTGGCGGCATCGGATGCTGCAAGGCCGCGTGTGAAAAACCAATCGATCTTCGTGAAGGGAGGCTCAGGCGTTCCGTCCGGCCTTGTCCGGCAGCTGGGTTCTTTCGTATTGGCGCTCGACCATGAAAAGCCGGCATCGCGTAAAACACCAAACATCGGCTCAAGCGCGCTTGGATCTTCGAATATGTCTTCAAGTGCCTTTTGGTCCGTTGGAAGAGTCGAAGTGTTGAAATCGCCACCAATCACGACAGGTTCAGACCCTGCTCGCATGTTGATCGCCTCAACAAGACGGTTCGCTTGCGCCGCACGCATTTCAGGCGTTGCTCGATTTTCAAAATGTGCAGATACACACCAGAGTGGTCGGTCATCAATCACCGTGCGCGCGCCCACCGCATTACGAAATCCAATTCGTCTCTGATCGTGATCATCAAAGCCGACAAACCAATGCGCGCCTTCGTCTAGGCGCACCGCGAACATATTCGTCAGCGGAAGGCGGCTAAGAATCGCATTGCCGTGATACCCAAAATCATTCCGCTGGCCGCGATGCCATAGGCTCTCGCGCTCATCGCCTAAACCGAGTTCGGCAAATTCAAGCGCGTAAACATAGCCGAGATCAAAATGCTGCGCCAGATCGCGCACCGTGTGTCTGTTGCCGGACCGTGCCATGCCGATGTCAACTTCTGTAAGTAGAGCAATGTCAGGGAGAACGGATCCTACAAGGGCTTGAGAGGGGCGCGCATATTTCAAACGCTCTGCATTCCAAGAGAGCACTGATAAGCGTGCTACTTTCTGCTCGCGATAAGCGGGATGTCTTCCTGGTGGCTGGTATTCGAGCGCCTGAAAGGCTGGAATTTCAGCAAGGGCTAAATCATGCTTCTCACGCGTCGCTTCTCCGCCTAAAGCGATATTTATCGCAGGCGGGGGTAGCGGTTCAAACACCGCAGTTACGTCATCAACTACATACTGAACGCGCGTCATATCGAAGGCTCCTGCTCTACTGGCGGATAGGGGGCAATTTTGACGCAGCGATGACACTATTGATGCAAACGGCGATGCACGAAGTCATCCACAGTCATCAAACCGACATCCAATCTTTGATGAAATGTCATAGCGCCCGCTTAGGACCGCACTGCCTCTCTTTAGCGAGTAACGGAGCAAATAATGAAACTCTCAACCCTTTTGGCAGCAGGGACAATCCTGCTTTCTGGCTTTTCGGCAGCTTACGCCGATGCAGTAAAATTTGAAATGTGGCATGGCCTCACGGGCGATCTCGGCGACGCGGTCGGCGAAGTGTGCAAGCGCTTTAACGAATCGCAGAAGGATTATGAAATCGTCTGCACATCGCAAGGGTCTTATGACAATGCCTTGCAAAATGCGATTGCCGCTTATCGTGCTAAAAAGAACCCGACCATTGTGCAAATTTTTGATGCCGGTACGTTGGATCTTCTCTTGTCAGAAGCCTATGTCCCTGCACGCAAATTGATGGAAGACAATGGCTATAAGATCAATTGGGATGATTATATTCCGGCGATCTCGAATTATTATGCCGACTCGAAAGGCGTTCTGAATTCCTTCCCGTTTAACTCGTCTACAGCTATGTTCTACTGGAACAAGGACGCTTTTGGCAAAATCGGCAAGACCGAAGCGCCAAAGACATGGGACGAAGTATTCGACTCATTGAAGGCCCTCAAATCAGCTGGCTACGAGTGCCCGATGGCTTGGAACTACGATACTTGGCCGATTATGGAACAGTCGTCTGCGATCAATAACCTGCCAATCGCTACAAAAGGTAACGGATATCAAGGTCTAGATGCAGAACTCATTGTTAACAAGACGAAGTTTGTTGACATCATTAAGTCGCTGAAAAAGGCCTATGACGACGGTCTTGTAAAGATCAAAACACCCGATACGGGCGCAACTATCGTGCAGGCTTTCTCCAATGCTGATTGTCAGGTCATGCTGTCTTCCATCGCGGATCACGGCACGGTCGGAAAGACACAAAAGCCTGACATGAAATGGGATGTTGCAATGTTGCCAACACTTGCGGGCGTTGAGCGCAAGAACTCGCTCGTCGGTGGTGCATCCTTGTGGACCCTTCAGGGTAAAACGGCT
Source organism: Alphaproteobacteria bacterium (assembly GCA_037131735.1). Lineage (GTDB taxonomy): Bacteria > Pseudomonadota > Alphaproteobacteria > Rhizobiales > Beijerinckiaceae > CAIUPE01. The sequence continues at coordinate 19,050 of JBAXQM010000026.1, read as the reverse complement.
GAAGAATATAAGGGCGCAGCGGCGTTCTTTAACTTCATCGCGAAGCCTGAATCGGCTTTGTTCTGGTCAACCCGCACCGGTTATATTCCCGTTACCAAATCGGGCTTCGACTATATGAAGGCACAGGGCTTCTATGACAAAGCGCCTTATAAGGGTCGTGAACTCGCCATCGCGTCTCTCAACGCTTCGCCCGTTACTGAATTGACTCGCGGCATTCGTCTCGGCGGATTTGTTCAAATCCGCAAGGAAATGCGCGATGCTTTGACGGATATCTTCGCTAATAAGACGTCGGTTGAAGATGGCATTAACAGTGCAGTAGAGCGCTCAAACGCGGTCTTGAGAAAGTTCGAAAAGACCTATGCTGGCAAAATGCTTCCTTGATTTCCCTCTGAGACTTGTGGGTGCGTGAAAGCGCACCCACTTTCTTTCGTTTAGACGGACAGTTTTTTATCATGGAAAAACGTGCAACATTTTCGAAAATGTCTGTCGGCGTGATGTTCATCTTGCCGCAGGTGTTGCTCGTATTTACATTTTTCTATTGGCCTACGGGCGCTGCTCTCTATTGGGCATTCACACTTGAACGGCCCTGGGGCGGTGGGAATGAATGGGTTGGTTTTGATAATTTTCGTCAAGTCTTTGCTGATCGTGCTTATTGGGGCTCGATTTTCCGTAGTTTGATATTCGCAGGCGCATCCGCGACGTTATCGATGTCTATAGGCCTTTTGCTGGCTATCGCGTGTGATCGAAGCCTTAAGGGCTATCAAATGTTTCGAACTGTTTTTGTGTGGCCCTATGCTGTTGTCGCGCCGGCGGCTGCTTTAGCGTTTCGGTTCATCTTTGCGCCTGAAGCGGGGATCTTTTCGATGATCGTAAAAGCCTATCCGGAATTTTGGAACCCGGCGCAAAACGGTTATCACGCGATGACGATGATCATCATCTGCTACTCTTGGAAATACGCGGCTTACTGCTTCATCTTTTTCCTTGCCGCATTGCAGGCTATTCCGCGTTCCGTTATTGAAGCGGCGGCCTTGGATGGCGCTAGTGTTTTACGTCGCGTGCGGGATATTCAACTGCCTCTCATTACGCCGACTTTCTTTTTCATGCTGGTGATCAGCATAACCGATAGTTTCCAGGATTCCTTCGGCATCGTCGATGTGATGACCGATGGTGGCCCAGCGAAGGCGACCGAATTGCTTGTCTATAAAATTTACTTCGATGGATTCCGGGGGCTCGATTATTCGGGCGCTGCGGCGCAATCAATCGTATTAATGCTGATCATGATGGTTTTGACCTTTTTCCAGTTCCGTTATATCGAGCGGCGCGTTCATTACAGCTGAGGTTGATCCATGATTGAGCGAACGCCCCTTCTGAATTTCCTCACTTATGCGGTGATGGTTGTCGGCGTCTTCATGGTTTTCTTGCCTCTATGGCTCGTGTTTGTTGGATCGACGCTGACTGTGCGTGAGATTAATATTCCAGAGTTACATCTCATTCCCGGAACGCATTTTTTTGAAAATTTGCAAGCGGCTTGGGCGCGTGGCCATCTGGGCGGGCGGTTGTTCAATAGTTTGATCATGTCTTTGGGTGTCGCCACCGGCAAAGTCGTGATGTCTGCGCTTACTGCTTTTGGCCTCGTCTATTTTCGTTTTCCGGGCCGCATGCTTGTATTTTGGTTGATCTTTATCACCTTGATGTTACCGCTCGAAGTGCGAATTGTGCCGACCTATGCTGTGGCCGCAAATGCGCTTTGGCCCTTTCAATCTATTCTTGATGCCGCGGGTGTAACCGATCTTATACATGCGCTATCTGGAATCCAAATTGCGCTCGAATGGAATTTATTGAATTCCTATACAGGACTGATCTTGCCTTTGATTGCGACGGCGACGGGAACTTTTCTGTATCGCCAATTTTTTCTTACCGTTCCTGATGAACTTCTTGAAGCGGCGCGCATGGATGGTGCAGGTCCCCTTCGCTTCCTTGCTGAATTTTTAATACCGCTCTCGCGCGCCAACATGGCAGCTCTATTCACCATCATGTTTCTCTACGCGTGGAACCAATATCTGTGGCCGCTGCTTGCCACGCCCGACCGCGCGGGTTTCGGTACCACGGCTGTTGTTGAATTGAAATTACTGGCTCCGACAGTTTCGACGAATGGTGGGGGTACACCAGATTGGAATGTCGCGATGGCAGGCTGTTTGATCATCATGTTGCCGCCGCTCATTTTTGTCGCGTTTATGCAGCGCCATTTTGTACGCGGTCTGATTGCGACCGAAAAATAAAGGGAATACCCATGGCATCGCTTGAACTTCAAAAGATCGACAAGAAATTTGGCGCAAGCCATGTTGTGAAATCTGTTGATCTTTCGGTCGAACCGGGGGAATTCGTCGTTATACTTGGTCCGTCAGGTTGTGGTAAATCCACCTTGCTGCGGATGGTCGCCGGCCTTGAGGCTGTGTCGGGCGGTTCGATTTTTATCAACAACAGAATAGTGAATGACCTTGAGCCGCGTGAACGTGGCTGTGCGATGGTCTTTCAAAATTACGCGCTCTATCCTCACATGACGGTAGCTGAAAATATTGGCTATGCGCTCAAGGTTGCAGGCCTTTCGAAAGTCGAGCGCGACAAAAAGATTGAAGCTGTTGCGCAAACACTCGGTCTTACTGAATTTCTCGCGCGCAAGCCCATGCAACTATCCGGCGGTCAAAGACAGCGGGTTGCGATGGGTCGGGCCATGATCCGTGAGCCTGCCCTGTTTTTATATGACGAGCCTCTTTCCAATCTTGATGCAAAATTGCGTGTTTCAATGCGCGGTGAAATTCGCCGCCTTCATCAGCGTTTGGGAACAACGTCTCTCTTTGTGACTCATGATCAGGTTGAGGCCATGACCTTGGCCGATCGGATAGTTGTGATGAATTCAGGAATAATTGAACAAATTGCAACGCCGAACGAAATTTATAATCGCCCCGCCTCGCTTTTTGTGGCCGATTTTGTGGGCTCGCCTGGATTTAACCTGATTGAGGGCACTTACGACCCATCCAGTCATGCATTTGTGAGTAGCGGCGGCGAGCGGCTTCAATTTGATCAGACAAAAAAGCCTTCAACCTTTCCCTCTCGCGTGATCCTCGGCTTTCGTGCAGAAAGTGCGGTTCTGGGCTCAGGCAGCGAGGGGCTGTCGTTCCGGCTTGATTATGTTGAAGATCTCGGTTCGGTCAAACATGTTCAAGGTTTTGCAGGGGATCAGAAAATAATCATCGCCATTAAAAATGATCATGTGATCCCTAAGTCATCGGATCTGCGTCTTATGCTAAAGCCTGAAGATCTTCATGTATTTGATCCCCTGAGCGGCCGTCGGTTCGGTTAGACGACATCTGAATTGACTTAATTTGTCCTAAAGGTCATGACCAGATTCTGGCGGAAGTGAGCGGGGCAGGGCTGTTTTCTAAAGGTCCACCCCTTTAAATTCCGGTGAGTTCAGGGGTTGGCCGTTATGAATGACGCGAGCGCACGGGTTACACCAGAGTCAGAGAACGGCGTCCTGTGGGCTTACCGGTTCGAAGAAGGTCAAAAGCCGCTAGTGCTTTCCCACTTTGATGCCAACATGGTCGATCCGAAGGACCCGGCTTGGTATTGGATCCATCTCACCTCAGCTCACGAACAAGCGCGCCCCCTGATCCGCTCATGTCAGTTCTTGCCCGAAGACGCGATTGAGAGCCTGATCGATCAGGATGGTGGTCTTCGCTTTGATGTCGAAGGCGAGACCGTCTATGGCGCTCTTGCCGATTTTGAACGTGATCTGTCGGGGCGGACGAATGAAACATCGAAGCTCTTTTTCGCGCTCAACCGAAAGATTTTTATTAGCGTTAGACGCCATGCATTATTCTCAACTGATCGTGTGCGGCGACAATTCAATTATGGGCAAATTCCTAATTCGCCTCTCGACTTGCTTGAATTGATTTTCGCGCAATTTGCCAACGCGGCGGCCAAAGAGCTCGCAAACCTCTCCGATACGCTTGATGATATTGAAGATCGGGTGTTGCAGCCGGAAATTAATGATGATCGTATTTTGTTGGCTCCTATCCGCCGGACATCCTCAAGACTTCATCGGCATTTTTTAGCGATGCGTTTGTCGCTTACGCGGTTTGAAAAAATACAAATGGCTTTGCCTGAACATTTTGATGACGTTGCAGCCAATCTCTCGCGTGAACTTGAGGGGTTAGATCATGATGCCGTCTTGGTTCAAGATCGCGCGCGCTTGTTGCAAGACGAAATGGCGGCAAAGACGAATGCTGCCATCAATGATAATCTGCGCATTATCTCTGTTATGACCGCGTTGTTGTTGCCGCCGACATTAATTTCGGGGATCTTCGGAATGAATGTGAAAGATCTTCCCTTTCTTGAAACTCACAGCGGATTTTGGTTTGTGTTGGGATTGATCGCTCTTTCAAGTTTCCTCGCTTACAGGCTTTTGAAGCGCTTCGATATTGTGTGATCGATTATAGTCAAATATCTGTCATTTAACTCCCTTAGATCGGGCCCGGTGAATAGAAATCATCGTATATCTCGGACTTGGGAGAGTAAAATGTTGATCAGAAAATCTATATTGGCCTTAAAATTTTTGGGCGTTGCCAGCGTGTTTTGTGCGGCCGCTCTGACTAGCGCACAGGCGGAAACGAAGTATAGCTTCGGTCTTTGGGGTGATATGCCTTACGCAAAGGCCAAGGATCAGGACAAAATGCCGGCCATTCTTGAGAGCATCAATGCCTCGGATATCGCATTTTCTATCTATGACGGCGATATCAAGGACGGCAGCTCGAAATGCACCGATGACGTCTATGCCGACGCCATCAAGATGTTCAACACGCTGAAAAAGCCGACAGTCTATATTCCGGGTGACAATGAGTGGACGGATTGCCATCGTACAAACAATGGCGGTTATGACCAGCTTGAGCGCCTATCATATATTCGCAAAACGATGTTTGCGGGTCCAAATAGCTTCGGCCAAGCGACAATGCCGCTTGATCATCAGGCAAAGCCGGGTGAAAAATTTGTTGAGAACACCCGCTTTGTTAAAGATGGTGTGATCTTTGTCGGCTTGAATATTCCTGGTTCGAACAATAACAAGGTGCTCGACGACAAGGAGTGCACGAATAAGAGCGCACGCACGCCAGAAATCTGCGCTACTGGCAATAAGGAACATGAAGAACGTGATGCTGCGAATGTCGCATGGATGTCCGAGTCATTCAAACTCGCTCGCGATTCGAAAGCTCCAGGTATCGTTCTGGTCTGGCAGGGCGATCCGGGCTTCGATTTCCCCGAGACAGAAGACGTCAATGAGCGTGACAATCCGGCCTATAGCGGTTTCACCAATTTCCTCAACAAGCTTGTGAGCGAAACGGAAACCTATTCAGGGCAAGTCTTGATCGTGCATGGTGACACGCACTTCTTCAAAATGGATAAGCCGCTTTATTCACCCACAAAGATTCTTCCCAATCTGACCCGGTTGCAGACATTTGGCAGCCCGAGCATTCATTGGGTTCGTGTTGCAGTTGATCCGGCATCGGCCAATGTGTTCACGATTGAGCCCGTTACGGTGAAGCAGAAATAACTTTCGACCATTAACGTCCTTTCAGTGTTAAGGCGGCGGGTCTTTGCGATCCGCCGTTTTATTTTTGTCATGTAATGGTCATAGACGCGTAGGGTGAATAGCCTTTGGAGCGGATCTCATGACGACCAAGATCACCACAATTGCAGAGCTTGAAGCGCTTTATGGGCTTCCCGGTGACACGTCTCTGGTCAAGGAAATCGCCTTTATCAATGATGATTATCGGCGGATGATTGATGCGTCTCCCTTTGCCGCTTTAGCAACGGTTGGTCCCGAAGGTCTTGATTGTTCGCCGCGGGGTGATCGCGCTGGTGAGCTTGTTAGAATTGTTGATGAAAAGACGCTGATGATGCCTGATCGTCGCGGCAATAACCGCGCCGATTCTCTTAAAAATATTATCCGCGACCCCCGCGTAGCGCTGATGTTTCTTATTCCAGGCTCGGGCAATGCGCTCAGGATCAACGGACAAGCGGAATTGGATTGCGATACCGCGTTATGCGCGTCTTTCGCTGTTGATGGTCAGGCCCCGCGGAGCGTTATTGTTATTCGTGTTGATGCGATTTATTTTCAATGCGCACGCGCCATTGTGCGTTCGGATCTTTGGAATCCGGCGCGCCATTGTGATCCAAAAGACCTCCCGACCGCGGGCCAGATTTTGGCTACCTTGAGCAAGGGGCAAATCGGCGGGAATGATTATGACAAAGAGTGGCCCAAACGGGCAGCGTCGACCATGTGGTAACGCGCGCTAAGGCCCTAGGCGGTATCGCCTTAGCGGAGGCCGCGGCGGGCCTTATAGCCTGACTGATTTAGGGAGCGGATCGTGTCCGCCACCTTCGTCCACGTCTCGTATCCGTCCGCGTCGCCTCGGGTTTTGCAGTAGTCTGCCCGCTCTCGGGTCGATTTTTCGGCGCGTTTGCCGCCAAGCGAAATAGCCGATTTCGCATGAATTTCAATGGCTTGATCAAGAGAAATGGTCATGATGCGCTTCCCGTACTCCCCTGTGTCCCTTAGGGACCCTATGCGGGGGAGGTGCCGCGGGCGGAATTCTTAACAAATTCTTAAGGTCTAGCCAAGGGCGGCTCAAAGCCCGGTCCGTGAAAGCCTTTCACATTTCCACATGGTGTCATGTCTCTGTCATCCGGAGCTCCTAAACGCGGGTCAGGTTCATGAGGAGACCGACCATGCTCGAGTTAAACAATGTCTCGAAATATTTCGGTGAAAATGCCGCTGTGAATGCGGTGTCTCTGACGATCAATAAAGGAAGTTTCGTCGGGGTGATTGGCCGTTCAGGTGCCGGTAAATCGACGCTGCTGCGCATGATCAACCGCCTTAATGAGCCAAGCTTTGGATCAATCGTTTTCAATGGCACCGATGTCACAAAACTAGACGGCGCAGAACTTCGCGAGTGGCGTCGTCGCTGTGCGATGATTTTCCAGCAATTCAATCTCGCCGGTCGTCTTGATGTGCTGACCAATGTGTTGATGGGCCGTCTCGCGTCAAATTCCGGCTGGGCCTCGCTTTTAAAATTATGGGGCGATGACGACAAAGCCATTGCCCTCGCAGCCCTCGAACAATTCGACATGGCTTCGCTAGCCGCTCAACGCGCTGATCAACTCTCGGGCGGCCAACAACAACGCGTCGCTATCTGCCGCGCGCTCGTTCAAGAGCCTGATATTATTCTCGCCGACGAGCCGATTGCCTCGCTTGATCCGCGTAACACAAAAATCGTGATGGACTCGCTTTTGCGTATCAATCGCCATTTTGGCATCACGGTTATCTGCAATCTTCACTCTCTTGATCTCGCTCGCTCCTATTGCGATCGCTTGATCGGCATGGCCCATGGTCGTGTTGTGTTTGACAATGTGCCCGAGGCCCTCACTGACGATATTGCCCGTGAACTTTATGGAATCGAGGCGCAAGACGTCATTGAAACGAAATCATCCGATGCGGTTGTTCCGAATGCTCTAACCGCACTCGCATGAAAGGGGGCGAAGTGTGTCCTGCTTCGCCCGCTCTTATCGCCTAACCCTCCCTAACCCTCATAATCGGAGAATAGTTCTATGTTGACTCGTAGACTTGTCCTTGCGGCCGCCGCTTCGGCACTCGCGCTCGGCACCACTGTCGCTGCCCACGCAGCCGATTGGAAGACGCAAATTCCTGAACTGACTTTTGCACTCGTTCCGGCAGAAAACGCAGCCGATACAAATAATCGCTGGCAGCCAATGATGGACTATTTGTCCAAGAAGCTCGGCGTTAAAGTCACGCTGCGTATCGTCAATGATTATGCAGCGGTTATCGAAGGCCAAAAAGCCGGCAACATCCATGTTGCACTTTATGGACCTGCTTCTTACGCCCGCGCCTATAAAATCGGCGCCGATGTTACGCCTTTTGCGATGGAAGTTTTGAATGGTGGTATCAAGGGCTATTATTCGGTTCTTTATGTGAAGAAGGACTCGCCATACAAGAAGCTCGAAGATCTTAAAGAAAAGCCAGTGGCTTTCGTCGATCCGAATTCGACATCAGGCAACAATGTTCCGCGCTTCGAAATGAACAAGCTCGGCCTTGATCCAGATAAATTCTTCTCGAAGGTTGTTTATTCGGGCACTCATGAAAACTCGGTTCTCGCTTTGCAGCAAGGCACCGTTGAAGCCGCTTTCAATGCGTGGGATAGTGAAACGTCATCAACGCTCATGAAGATGCAAACGAAGGGCATCGCGAAATATGATGATTATCGCATCATCTTTAAATCTGCTCAGATCGTGAATTCGCCAATCGCATACGTAAATTCACTTCCTGACGATGCGAAGGCTGCCATTCGTGATGCATTCTTGAATGCTTACACCAATGACCGCGCTGCCTTCGACAAGGCTTATGACGGCAAATATCAATCATATGAAGCCACAACGCATGATGCCTATAAGGGTGTCGTCGACTTGATCACCTTTGTTGACGAGTTGAAGAAGAAGAGCTCGTAAATCTAATCATCCGGGGCAGTCATCCACTGCCCCGGATTTTTTTAAAGTTTAATTCATGTCCAGAGCCGTCCAGCAGCTTCCGAAAGACCAGTTTGAACGCCTCCACGTGGCGTATAATCAGGCTTTGTCTTCAAAAAATCGTATGACGGCAATCGGCCTTTTTATTCTCATTCTTTTGCTTGCAAGTTCTTTCGTCGGCTCAGAAGTTGATGTTCACAAATTTATCCGCAATATCTGGCGCTTCCCGAATTATTTTTACGAAATTACGCCAAAGCTCAGCATTCAAAATTTCTTTGGTGATATCGCTGAATGGTTTTGGGGAATCAATAAATGGCTCAGGCAATTAGGTGAAACATTACTGATTGCCTATGTTGGAACCATCACGGGTGCCATAATCGCCTTTTGTCTTAGCTTCCTGTCGAGCCGCAACATGGCCATTTCGAAATGGTCACAGATTTTTTCCCGTCGGCTTCTCGAATTTTTGCGAACCGTGCCAGAGATCGTTTTTGCTTTGATTTTTGTCGTCAGTTTCGGTTTGGGACCTCTGCCGGGCGTCTTGGCTTTAACCTTCCATACTGCCGGAGCACTCGGGAAACTCTTCTCTGAAATCATCGAGAATATTGATGCTAAACCCGTCGAAGGCGTTCGTGCGTCTGGGGGATCTTGGTTTCATCAAGTAAGATACGGCGCTGTACCGCAGGTCATTGCAAATTTTGCAAGCTACAGCTTACTCCGATTTGAAATTAATGTGCGTGGCGCCGCTGTTATGGGTTTTGTTGGCGCGGGCGGTATTGGCCAGACGCTCATCGAATATATTCGCAAATTTTATTACTCCGATGTGAGTGCCGTCCTCATACTCATAATCGTAACAGTTATGGTCATAGATACGGTGACCGAAAAAATCCGCCATGCTTTCATTGGAACCTTAGAACGATGACAACACATCGGATTTTTGGTGAGGCGTTAGCAGGGCGGGATATTGCCGCACGCCATCCACAATTTTTTCAGGGCGTATTGAAGAATAATAAAACGTCTTTTGCAATTTTTACCGCCGCGGCGCTGATATATCTTTTTGGCTGGTATTCGGTCGGTGTGTCATTTGATCGCTTGGTGGGCGGTTTCAGCAAATTTGGCTGGATTGTCGGTCTGATGTTGCCGCCAAATCCGGGTTCACTTCATTTGGCATGGGTCTTTTTTCACGGATTGATTGAAACGCTCTCAATGGCGTTTCTCGGGACGTTTGTGGCGGCTTGTCTTGCCTTTCCTTTGGGTCTTTTGGCGGCAAAAAATGTTGTCTCAAACCCTGTGATTCATTTTCTTGTACGGCGCTTTCTCGATACAATCCGCGGTATCGATACGCTTATATGGGCCTTGATTTGGATTGGGGTCGTCGGACTTGGCCCTTTCGCCGGCGTATTGGCGATTATCACATCCGATCTCGGCGCCTTCGGCAAATTATTTTCTGAAGCCTTTGAAGCTGTTGATTCAAAGCCTGTTGAGGGTGTGAAAGCCTCAGGGGGATCGAAACTTCATGCCCTACGCTTTGGTATGTTGCCGCAAGTGATCCCCGTCATCGCCGGGCAGGTTCTTTATTATTTCGAATCCAACACGCGTTCAGCAACAATCATCGGCATTGTTGGAGCGGGGGGTATTGGTCTCTATTTAACCGAGACCATTCGAACGCTTGAATGGCAGCAAACATCATTTATTATTATTTTGGTGTTGATCACAGTGTCTTTGATCGACTGGCTTTCTGGTAAATTGCGGTTGACGATTATTGGCAATCAGGCGCGCTGATCAATCAACAATGAACTGGATTCGGTTCGGATTGAAAGAGGTTTCGACAACCTGTAACGCGTTCAACTCATCATCCACATCGATCCCCTCGGTTGTCATGACCGGGTCGCCTTCGCTGAGTTCAAGGCGCAGATATTCTTCATCTGTGGCGATACGCGCTGATATTTTTGTCGATTTCCGTTGATAGGTTGCAACGCCGCAGGCTTCAAATGTTTTGGTTATCGAGTTTTCGTTCTCTTTTAGCTTTTGTGCAAAGTCCGAAAATCTTTGCACCGGTAGATAGTGAATCGACAATGAAATCGCTCGTTGATCAACACTGTTGAGCAGAACGATCCGCCAGACTGAGCTGTTGGCTGATAATTGAAGTGCTTGGGCAACTGTAGAGGGAATAGCGATGGTTAAAACATCGAGTAGACGGCTATGGACGGCGAGCCCTGTATCAGCAAAATTTTTTCGGAAACTCACTTTTTCATTGAGCCGATAGGGATAGCGTGCGCCACGCACAAAGGATCCGCGCCCCTGTTCGACTGATACGAGGCCCTGTTCTCTCAAAAAATGTAACGCTTTGCTTGCAGTGTGACGATGCACATTGTAGTGCGTCGCGATTTCTACCGTTGTTGGTAAGCCCGAACCCATTTCATAGGTTCCGGTGCGAATCGTCTCCGCCAATTCGTCCGCAATGCGGCGCCAAGCCGTCGTTGCATTTTCTCCAAACGCCATCCGACTCTCCCCCTTTTGTCACGAAAGCGTCACGGGAAATGTATAGACCAATTTGTATGACATTACGGTTACAGTCGTGCCTTCGGGATAGAATAAAATGATAACCTCAACCGACGCGACCACCGCGTCTTCTCATGGCGAAAAGCCTGTCGAGTATGTAGACGAACGAAAATGGTGGATGGGCGTATTAGCGCGCGCGACGGCACAAGATTTCTTCGCTTTTAATTCATTCATTCCCCCTAAAGAAAGCTATCGCCTGATCAAGAAGCCTGAAATTGGCACAGTGATGGTAGAGGCGCGTGCTGGTGGGGCAGGGCGTCGCTTCAATTTTGGCGAAGCCAGTGTTACGCGCTGCGTTGTTCAGCTTGTGTCGGGCGAATTGGGTTTTTCTTACGCTCTTGGTCGTGACAAGGGAAAGGCTGAACAGGCTGCGTTGATCGATGCCATTTTGCAGTCCGGTGATGTCTATGTGAAAAATACGATTTTTTCGATCCTCAAGACGATCGAGAAAAAACATCTTGCTGCGAAAGACCTACAGTCCCGAAAGGCTGCCGCGACGAAAGTCAATTTCTTCACTTTGGTTCGTGGAGAAGGATAATGTCAGTTGCGCCGTTGATACCGGGATTTTCCGATCCTATTTTGGGTTCACAAGATATATTCCGCTCGATTCTTGATGCCATGGCGCATCCTGGTTCGATTGAAGCGGTTGATGACGCGATTTGTGGCGTGCCTCACGATATTCCCCTTGCAGCTGCGGCGTGTCTCCTCACGCTGGTCGATTATGATACGCCGGTTTGGCTGGCGCCTGAATTCATGTCTATCCGGTCGTGGTTAGCGTTTCATACCGGCGCGCCCGATGCTGCGTCGATTGATCAGACGCGTTTCGCATTAATGTCCGCTCAATCGTCATCACCTGCTGTGACGGATTTCCCTAAAGGTGACGACCGCTATCCCGATCTCTCCGCAACGCTCATTGTGGTATGCACATCACTTCACGGTGGCCGTCCTATTCGTTTGACCGGACCCGGAATTGAATCGGAAACGATTATTTCTCCGCAGGGCCTTCATGAGTCATTCTGGACTGATGTTTGTGAGAATAATTCTCAATTTCCTTTAGGCAGCGACATTATTTTGGTTGCGGGACATGAGCTTATCGCTTTGCCTCGATCGATCACATGTGAGGAGATCGGCTAATGTATGTTGCCGTTAAAGGCGGTGAGGCCGCAATCCTCGCCACGCATGATCTTATTGCCGAAGAGCGCCGCGGTGATCGATCTGTGCCGGAAGTTACAACTGCACAGATAAGCGAACAGATGAAACTAGCCACCTCGCGGGTCATGAATGAAGGCTCGCTTTATGATCCAAGCCTGGCTGCATTGGCGTTAAAGCAAGCGCAAGGCGATTCAATTGAAGCAGCATTTTTAGTGCGCGCCTATCGCACGACACTCCCACGCTTCGGCTCTACTCTACCGCTTGATACAAGCGAGATGGCCATTCGCCGTCGGATTTCCGCAACCTACAAAGATTTACCGGGTGGACAGGTTCTTGGTCCAACCTATGACTACACGCATCGCCTGTTTGATTTTGCGCTGATGGCAGAAGGAGAGACGGCGCCCGCAGCACCAATCGCCTCAGATCCGCTTGAGCCTCATATGCCGCGCGTTCCCGATATTCTTGGCGATGAAGGCTTGATGGAGGCGGAAGTGCCGCCAGAGGGTGATCCCGCGCCGTTCGATTTGACGCGTGATCCGATCCAGTTTCCCGCCGATCGCGATACAAGGCTGCAGACACTCTCCCGTGGTGATGAAGGCTTTCTCTTGGGCCTTGCCTATTCCGTGCAGCGCGGATTTGGCGGCAATCATCCTTTTGCAGGTGAAATTCGCATGGGTGAAGTACCCGTCCGCTTCAAGCCCGAAGAGCTCGGGTTCGAGATTGAACTCGGTGACATCACATTGACTGAATGTCAGATGGTTAATCAGTTTCAAGGGTCAAAAGACAAGCCGCCGCAATTTACACGCGGTTACGGATTAGTGTTCGGTCATGCTGAGCGCAAATCGATGTCGATGGCAATTCTTGATCGGTCATTGAAGAATCGTGAGTTTGGCGAGTCGGTTGATTACCCCGCACAAGATGAAGAATTTGTCCTCTATCATAGCGATAATGTTGAAGCGGCCGGATTTGTCGAACATTTGAAATTGCCGCATTATGTCGACTTCCAAGGCGAGCTCGAACTCATCCGCAAGATCCGCAAAGAATTTGACGAGCGGCAGAGTGAACTGAAAGCGGAAAAAGCGGGAGAAGCCGCATGAGCGCGCACGCGATCGATGCCGACTACAATTTCGGCTATCTCGATGAACAAACCAAACGGATGATCCGTCGCGCGCTTCTAAAAGCTGTGGCGATACCGGGTTATCAAGTCCCGTTCGGTTCGCGTGAAATGCCTTTGGCGCGTGGGTGGGGCACAGGCGGTATTCAAATTACGGCTGCTTTGATTGGCCCTGACGACAAGCTGAAAGTTATCGATCAAGGGGCGGATGATACGACCAATGCCGTGTCGATCCGTCGCTTTTTTGCGCGTGTTGCCGGTGTTGAGACGACTGAAAAAACCAATGAAGCGACACTTATTCAAACGCGCCATCGTGTTCCCGAATATCCTCTGAGTAAAGGCCAGATTCTTGTTTATCAGGTACCGCAGCCTGAACCTTTGCGAAAAATCGAATCCTCAGAAGTTGAAACGCGGAAAATGCATGCATGGTCCGAATATGGTGCAATGCATGTTCGTCTTTATGAGGATATCGCTCGTTATGGTCGTGTAGCCACGAGCTATTCTTATCCCGTTTTGGTGAATGATCGCTATGTTATGTCGCCCACGCCGATTCCCAAATTTGATAATCCGAAAATGGACCATATGCCCGCGCTTCAACTCTTTGGCGCGGGTCGTGAAAAGCGAATCTACGCCGTGCCGCCTTTCACAAAAGTGAAAAGCATCGATTTCGATGATTATCCCTTTGAAGTGCAGAAATGGGATGAACCTTGCGCACTATGCGGTGCGCAAGAGTCCTATCTCGATGAAGTGATTACGAATGATCGCGGCGGTCGGATATTTGTGTGTTCTGACAGTTCATATTGTGAAGATCGCAGAGAGGCGGGCCATGTTGGCACGCAAATCGATTGGGCCAAGGATCAAGCCTATCTTGATCCCAATGCGGATGAGGCGAAGTGATACCTATTCAAAATAGTAATGACGGTTTTGGCGCGCATGAGCCAATCCTTACCGCTGATGCGTTGACACGTCTTTATGGCGAGCGGGTGGGGTGTCGCGATGTCAGTTTTTCATTATGGCCCGGAGAAGTGCTTGGCATAGTTGGCGAGTCAGGTTCCGGCAAATCAACTTTGTTGCGGTGTCTCGCGGGTCAAGATCATCCGACATCGGGCAAGATCACACTGAATTTTGACGGTGCGCCGCTTAATCTCTTCGATATTCCCGAGCCAAAGCGTCGCCAATTGATGCGCACGAAGTGGGGCATCGTTCATCAAAATCCGCGCGATGGCTTGCGGATGGATGTTTCTGCTGGAGGCAATATTGGCGAAAGATTGATGGATCGTGGTGATCGCCATTATGGCAGGATCCGCGCGTCCGCGCTCGATTGGCTATCGCGGGTCGAAATCGAAACAACGCGTGTTGATGATTATCCGCGTCAATTCTCAGGCGGCATGCAACAACGTCTGCAATTAGCGCGCGTTCTAGTGCCTGAGCCTAAGCTTGTTTTCATGGATGAGCCAACGGGCGGTCTCGACGTATCGGTTCAAGCCCGTCTTCTTGATCTGTTGCGCGTGCTTGTTCGCGATCTTGGGATTGCAGCGATTATTGTCACTCATGATCTCGCCGTCGCACGGCTTCTCACCGATCGTCTCATGGTGATGAAAGACGGGGCGGTTGTTGAAGAAGGACTGACCGATCAAGTGCTCGACGATCCCCATCATGCTTATACACAGCTTCTAACTTCGGCCGTGCTGGCAGCGTGATCGTCGTCAGACTGTCATATATTGCGCCGAAGAGAATGCCGATAAGGATCCCATAGACCATGACCGCTTTGATTAAAGTGAAATCTCTTCACAAGCATTTTATCATGCATAATCAAGGCGGTATTCGCTTGCCTGTCTTCTCGGATGTTGAATTTGAAGTCGCTGCAGGCGAAGCGCTGATTCTCCACGGTGAATCCGGTGTTGGGAAAACATCGCTCCTGCGCATTCTATATGGTAATTATAAGCCAAGCGGCGGCCATGTCTTTGTGCGTCATGGCAATGATTATGTTGATCTTGCCACCGCTACGCCGCGTGCAATTCTGAACGTGCGGCGTAAAGATATCCGTTATGTTAGCCAATTTTTGCGGGTCATCCCGCGTGTCACGACGCTCGATATTGTGAAAGATCCACTGCTCGCGCGAGGCTTTGATGACAATTTGGCAAACGAAAAAGCCGCCACACTTCTGACGCGTCTTAATCTTGCTGAACGACTTTGGCATTTGGCGCCCGCCACATTTTCGGGCGGTGAACAACAACGTGTGAATATCGCTCGGTGTTTTGTCGATCCGGCTTCGATACTGCTCCTCGATGAGCCGACGGCGTCGCTTGATGCCAAAAATCGTGATGTTGTTATCGACCTCATTAATGAAGCGCGTGAAAACGGCGCGGCGATTATCGGCATTTTCCATGATGAATATGTGCGCGACCGCGTTGCAACACGACGCCTTGATCTAACTCAATTTAAAAAGGCTGCCTGATATGTCGAATGAAACCATATTAACGAATGCCACGATCGTTCTCGAAGATAAAGCTATCAAAGGTACAATTGTCTTCTCCGAACGCGCGATCAAATCCATCGATAGCGGCGTGTCTTCGCTTCCAGCGGCAATTGATGTCGAGGGAGACGTTGTTGCGCCGGGCATCGTTGAAATGCATACGGACAATATGGAAAAGCATTTTGTGCCACGTCCGGGTGTGTTTTGGCCCAATGGTCTTTCTGCGGCTCTTGCGCATGACGCGCAGATGGTCGCGGCCGGTGTTACGACCGTTTATGATTCAATCTGTGCCGGTTCGATCTATGGTCAAAAAGATTATCGCCGTGAGATCTTTGCCAAAGTGATTGACGCCGTTGCAGAAGGCCAAGACAAAAATCTTTTCCGCATTGATCATGCGATCCATATCCGGTGCGAATTGACCGGTGATGAATTGGTATCCGATGTTGAACCCTATGCGGCTCACCCTTTGATCAAATTGGTTTCGCTGATGGATCACACGCCTGGCAAAAGACAATGGCGTAATCTTGAGGATCTCAAGCGCTATAATCTCGGCTCAGGGGAAAAGACCGAAGAACAGCATGATGCTGACGTCGCCCTGCGTATGGATATAGGACCTAAGAATTTTGAAAAGAATTGGCCGATCATAGTCGATATGTTCGGTGCGCGTCATATCCCGATTGCTACGCATGATGATACGACGGAGGATGATGTCATTCTCGGGCGTGAGGCGGGCGCGGTGATTTCCGAATTTCCGACCACCGTCGAAGCGGCGACCGCTGCGCAAAAACATGGCATGGCGACTATTTTGGGGGCGCCCAATGTGGTGCGGGGAGGCTCTCACTCGGGAGGCGTATCCGCATCGCATCTCGCGACGTTGGGCCTGCTTGATGGGTTATCATCGGATTATGTTCCCTCGAGCCTTTTGCAAGCTGTTGTCAAACTCAATGCGGATTTTGACCTGCCTTTGGCGCAAACCATGGGCATGGTGACATGGAAAATTGCCGATATGGTCGGATTGAAAGATCGTGGCCGTTTGAAGCCGGGCGCGCGCTCAGATATCTTGCGGTTCAAAGTTCTTGATGGGTCGCCGATTGTTAAAACGGTATGGTCGCAGGGCGCGAGAGTCTTCTGATTATGTCGAATGCTGGACCGCGATACGCCCTCTATTTTGCACCTGATCGATTATCGCCATTATGGTCATTCGGCTCGCGTATTCTTGGTTATGATGCGGCGAGCGGTGAAACGCGTTCCTATCCTGACGAATTAGGGGCATTCATCGAACGATGGCCCAGCTTAACGAGTGAGCCGCGTAAATATGGATTTCACGCGACGTTGAAGGCGCCATTTTATTTGGCGGATGGTTCTGACGAGCAGTCACTTCTGCTGTCGGTAAGCAATTTTTCTAAGGTCACGCGCTCATTTTCTTTGCCGCTAAAGATTTCCAATATTGGACCTTTTATTGCTTTGAAGCCAGCCTCAATGGCCGATCAAATCAATGCCTTGGCATCAAACATCGTCAATCATTTCGATCATTTTCGAAAACCCTTGTCGGCAGACGATCGTGCACGGCGTTTGCAATCGCCTTTAACGGATCGCCAGATCGCGTATCTTGATCTTTATGGGTATCCTTATGTCCATGAGGAATTTCGATTTCATATGACGCTGACAAATTCGCTTCATATTGAAGATCGCGAACCGGTCTTGAATTGTTTGCAAGCGATGTTTGACGCTCAGATTGAGAGCAAAGATATCCCGATCAATCGGCTCTGCGTTTTTCGCCAAGATGATACAAAATCGCAATTTCGCATCATCCATTCCGCGAATTTCGAATGATTTTAGGCCATTCGGATAGCGTCAATGACAATATCGATCACATCAAGAGGATCGGTTTCATTGACAATCTCAATCACCCTTGCCGTCGTTGCCTTAATCGGCGCTTCACGCTTCAAGCGCAGAAGAATATCATCCGCCGTCTCGCGTCCGCGCCGCGCGATACGTTCAGCCAGAAGTTCCGGCCGACATTTGACGGAAATCACCGTGATGCGCGCTTCAAGCGCTTCGGCCTCCGCAATCACACCACGCGATACATTGATGATCGCGGTAGCGCCCGTATTAACCGATTCAAGGCTTGTTTTAGTCAAGCCATAGAAGAGTCCGTGGGCGCCCCAATGCAAGGCGAATTGCCCGGCGTTTCGCGCGACATCAAATCCCGCCACATCAAGCGTGTCATGATCCTCAGCATCCGCCTGCGCTTCGCGGGTGATCACACGACGTGGAAAAACAAAGCGCGGATCGTCGGCCAGGCGCGTGCGCGCCAGGCCAATAAGGGTGTCTTTGCCGCTGCCCGACGGGCCAACTACAAGCACGAGCGCGCCTTTTTTAATTTCTGATTTTTGTGAGGATGTATCAATCATGGCACAAGAAAAACTTGGGACTACACCGTTCATTCATCCAACCGCGAAAGTCACGCGTTCGACCTTGGGGCGTTACACGGAAATTGGCGAGCGAACTCATTTTGTTGAATCGACACTCGATGATTACTCCTACGTCGTCAATGATAGTAATGTCATTTATACGACAATCGGCAAATTCTGTTCGATTGCGGCTATGACACGTATCAATCCGGGCAATCACCCGATGCATCGCGTTTCGCAATCACACTTTACATATCGCGCGAGAGCGTATTTTGAAGGTGAAGGGGATGACGAAGCTTTTTTTGAGTGGCGGAGAGCGCATCCGGTCGTGATCGGACATGACGTGTGGATTGGTCATGGCGCAATTATTCTCCCCGGACGCACAATTGGTAATGGTGCCGTAGTCGCTGCCGGCGCCGTCGTTACTAAAGATGTCGAGCCCTATGCCATTGTTGGCGGGACGCCGGCTAAGAAAATCAAAAGCCGCTTTCCTGACTCAGTTATTGCAGATCTTGAGCGCCTAGGCTGGTGGGATTGGAGCCATGATCGGCTCCATTCTGCGCTGCAGGATTTCAGATCTTTAAGTGTGCGGGAATTTATCGAGAAATATGGCAATCAGTAGTTTTTTTGATCGAGATTGATCGAGACGTTGTAATATTTCGCCGTGAAACTATCGAAATAAAAAAGGGCGCTTTGTGAAGCGCCCTGATCTTTTATTCTGTCAGATCATCACAATTGGA
>JBAXQM010000025.1:0-41152 GCA_037131735.1 Alphaproteobacteria bacterium | reverse complement strand
TCGCTCAAAACAAAGGCGATATGAAAATTCCAATGCTCATCGCCCGCACGGAGTCATCGCGTTATGCGGGGGATGATTTCATCGCGTTGAAAGATACAAAAAGCGAAACACTCATTGGTCTTTCGCTTTATCCGTTGTTGCAAGGCGGCTGGGGCTTACTCGTTTTGGGTCTTGGGCTGCTCGCGCTTTGGATCGCAGAAGCGGGCGGCTTCAGACGGTTCATCCGCTGATCATCACGCCGCTTTGAGAACGCCCGCACTGACACGACCTGCAACATGATGAAGCACATCAGGCTCAAGTTCGAGTGCCAATAATCTTTTGGGATCAACCGGACCCGGCATTTCGGCGCGGCCTTGCGGCATCACCACAAATCCGGCGCGGCTGTAATAGGGCTCGTCGCCCACAAGAAGAATAAGTTTATGACCTTCAGCCTTTGCGGTTTCGACCGCACGCTGAATGAGGCTCATGCCGATGCCGATGGAGGAGAAAGCTTGTTCAACCGCGAGCGGGCCCAGCAACAAAGCGGGCGTTGTGCCGATCATAATCGGGGTGAGACGGATCGACCCGACAACGAGCGTGCCGACCAACGCGACGTAGGACAAAGATGCAATCGGCGTGATGCCCTCGCGCAAGCGATAGGCGGTTTTGGCAAACCGGCCGGGGCCGAAGGCACGCTCGTGCAATTTTTCAATCACACCCGCATCTGCAGGTGTTTCGTGGCGGATTGTAAGAGGAAGATCGGTCATGATGTCGGCTCGTTCATTCAGGATAGGGCTTCAAGCCCGTCGCGGGAGAGAGAGCCTGCCTCAGCGCAGGCAAGAGGGAGCGGAGCGCCTTCCGGCGTCCGGCTTCATCGTTCTCGTCGCGAGATCCTGATCACGTTCATCATGAGGGCTCCCTAGCATGATCGGGCAGCGGCGTCTATCGGCTGGGGACGCCCCCATTTTTTGGATCACATTATCGGCATTCAAGGCTTGATCCGGGGGCGTTAAACGCGTTCATGTAGAGAAAATATAACATTGTGTGAGGATTCCCATGCTGGACCGCCCGACAACCCTGGATCAATGGATCGCCCGCGCCCGCGCCACCAAGCCCGAGGGTCGCGCCTTCATCAATGGCCAGTATGTGGCGGCGAAAAGCGGCAAGACCTTCGACAAGATTTCCTCCGCTGACGGCACAGTGGCGGGTCAAGTCGCCGATTGCGATGCATCCGATATTGATGCGGCCGTCGCAGCCGCCAAGGCGGCATTTGAAGATGGCCGCTGGCGCGACAAACCGGCGACAGAAAAAAAACGGATCATGTTGCGTTTCGCTGAACTCATCAAAGAGCACACGGACGAAATCGCCGTGCTTGAAACGCTTGATGTCGGCAAGGTGATCGGCAATTCGCTCGCGATTGATGTGCCCTATTGCTACACTTGCATCCAATATTACGCGGAACTCGCCGACAAGATGTATGACGAGATCGCCCCTATGGCGCCGAATGATCTCGTGCAAATCCGCAAAGAGCCGCTCGGCGTGATTGGTGCGATTGTGCCGTGGAATTATCCGCTGATCATTTCCGCGTGGAAGCTCGGCCCTGCTTTGGTTGCGGGCAATTCGGTTGTGTTGAAGCCGGCAGAGCAATCGCCTTTTGCGTCGCTTTATCTCGGCAAGCTCGCGCGTGAAGCGGGTATCCCCGATGGCGTGTTGAACATCGTGCCTGGCTTCGGCGAAAAGACCGGGAAGCCGCTCGCCCTTCATATGGATGTCGACATGATCACGTTTACGGGATCAACCGAAGTCGGCAAGCTGATGATGCGCTATGCGGGCGAGAGCAATATCAAACGCGTGGCATTAGAACTCGGCGGCAAGAGTGCGCAGATCGTGATGCCCGATGCCGATCTTGATGCGGCAGCAGAAGCGATTGCCTGGTCGATCTATTATAATCAGGGCCAGACCTGCCATGCGGGATCGCGCGTGCTGGCGCATCGCTCGATCCGCAAACAACTCATCGAAAAAATCATCAAGGTGACGGCAGCGCAAATTCCACAGGGCCACTCCTTCGATCCGAGCGCGCAAATGGGTGCGATGGTCGAACAGAAACATATGGAACGTGTGTTGGAGTATATCGCCATCGGTCAAAAGGAAGGCGCGAGCCTTGCTTTGGGCGGAAAGCAGATCATGCAGAAGACCGGCGGCTTCTATGTCGAGCCGACGATTTTCGATGATGTGAAGCCCAATATGCGCATTGCGCAGGAAGAAATTTTCGGACCTGTGCTCGCGGTCATTCCGTTTGACACGGAAGAGGAAGCGGTGCGCATTGCCAATGGCACAGCGTTTGGTCTTGGTGGTTCGGTGTGGACGAGCGATATGAATGTGGCGCATCGTGTTTCAAACGCCGTGCGTGCCGGAACGATCTGGGTGAATTGCTACGACAAGTCATCACCTGTAACGCCATTCGGCGGTTTCAAACAATCAGGCTTCGGCCGCGATCGATCACCGCATGCGGTTGATAAATATATGGACTACAAAACAATCTGGACGGTTTATAAATAATCGTCATTGCGAGCGAACGCGAAGCAATCCAGTTGATGATTCAGGAAAGAGTGCAATGGCACCGTGGCGATTTCACAAAAACCACTAACTGGATTGCTTCGCTCACGCTCGCAATGACGGACTCCCTACTCCCTCTCTTTGGTAAAATCCCATGACCAAAATCACCGGCATTGAAATCACAACCCATCGCCTTCCCCTCGACCCACCCTTCCGTGCGAGTTGGGATACGCAACCGCGCAAGCATTTTGATGCCTGTATTGTGCGCGTGCATACGGATGAAGGTGTGACCGGCGTTGGTTCGGGTGATTTCATGGTCGGCTTTCAAGGCCATGAGCATCTGTTCATCGGGCAGGATCCGCTCGCGATTGAACGACATTATCGCATCCTCGCAAATATCCAGTTTCATTATGGCCGCTGCTGGCCGCTTGATCTCGCGCTATGGGATCTCGCTGGCAAACTCACTAAGCAACCGGTGTGGAAACTTGTCGGCGGGCTTTCAAACAAGGTCCGCGCTTATGCATCATCGGGCACGTTGCGTGCGCCAAATGAATTGGCGGACGCTGCCGAGCGTTATTTAGGCGAAGGATTCAAAGCGCTGAAAATTCGTTTTCATCGCGGGGATTGGCGCGCGGATATCAAAGCGCTTGAATCGGTGCGCGCCCGTGTTGGCAACAAACTCGATCTGATGGTGGATTGCAACCAAGGCTGGCGCATGTCTTGGGATCAGTACAAGCCTTGGACACTGAAAGAAGCGATTCCGGTGGCGCGTGAACTTGAAAAGCTCGAAGTCTTCTGGATGGAAGAGCCGCTCTTCCGCTCCGACCGCGAAGGCATGAAGCGCTTGCGTCAAATGGTCGATATTCGCATTGCGGGTGGCGAGATGACGCGCGAGCTTTACGAGTTTCGCGATCTCATGGTCGACGGGTGCCTTGATGTCATCCAACCCGACGCGGCGCTTGTGGGCGGCATTACGGGCCTACGCCGTGTGGCGCTGATGGCGGAAGAACATAACCTCATTTTCACCCCGCACACCTGGACGAATGGCATGGGCGTTGTAGCGAATGCGCACCTTACGGCAGGCCTTGTCGAAGCGCCCTATCTCGAAATGCCCTATGATCCGCCGGAATGGAGCCTCGACCGTCGCGATTTCATGATGGAAAAGCCGCTCGGCGTCGATAAGGACGGCTGGGTCGTCTTGAGCGATGCACCCGGCATGGGCTATTCTCTCGATGAAGACAGGCTCGCCGCAACCCGCATCGGCTAAGCCTAACATCGGGAGAGCTTGCCTTGGATCGCAAATGGTTGCCGCTTAACGCGCTGCGCGCTTTTGAAGCCGCGGGCAAACATTTAAGTTTCACGGCGGCGGCCAACAGCCTCACCGTCGCTCAAAGCGCGGTGAGCCGCCATGTGATCGTGCTTGAAAATTTCTTGGGCGTGCCGCTTTTCGAGCGTCGCCCGCAACAACTCGTGCTCACCGAAGCGGGTCAGCATTTGTTGCCCGTCGTCACCAAAAGTTTCGACCGCATTGATCAGGCGCTTTCCGACATCATCAAAGAAGGCCGCTCGCCGCGCCGCGCTTTGAAAGTGTCATTGCCTGCAACTTTCGCGCATCAGCTAGCCGTGCCGATCCTGAAAGATTTCCGCGCCGAGCATCCGGCGATCACGCTCGATATTGAAAGCGATATGAGCCATGGCGCGGACTCGGAAGCTGATGTTGCGGTTATCTTCTCCGAACCGGCTGTAACCGATACTGTTCTGGATCTCCTCTGGATGGAGCGCTTGACCATTCTCTGCCATCCCGATGTAGCGGCGAAGGCGGATAAAGCGGATCCTGCGCAACTGATCGAAAACAATGTGCTGTTGCACATGAAGCTTGATAACCGCTCGCGGCATTATCAATGGGACCTTGTCGCGCGTGGCATTGGACGCCCTGATCTTGATGTCGATCGTGGCCTCGTTTTCGATACCTCACGGCTTGTCGTGCAATATGCGCTGTCGGGTGAAGGCCTCGCGCTGGTCGATCCGCTCTTGTTTAAGAACGAAATTGAAAGCGGCGCGCTTGTGCGGCCCTTCGACATCGCGGTGGATGGCGGCTTCGGTTATTATCTTTCAACGCATCCGGAAGATTTGAATGATGAAGCGGTGGCGCTGTTCCGCTCCTGGCTTATCAAACGTTTTGCGTCGCATCTTGCCGACGGGCCGACAGCAAATCTGAAAGCACCCGCTGCGTCGGGTTCAATCAAATCCGGCTCGCCGTCGCGGCTTTAATCAGAAATCCGTCGGCGCCCCGCCCTCGGCTTTACGCTTCGCCACAAACGCATCAAGCTCAGCCTTGATCGCGTCATCAATCGGCGGCGGTGTGAAGGATGCGAGTTTTTCTTTGTAAAGCCTGTTGGCTTTGTCATAGGCCGTTGGTGAACCCGCTTCGCGCCAAGTTTCATAATTGCGCCAATCGGAAATCATCGGCGAGAAAAACGCATTGCGATAGCGGGACTGCGTATGTTCGCAGCCGAAGAAATGACCGCCCGGACCAACTTCTTTCATCGCGTCGAAGGCGAGATCATCATCGCTGAACGAGAGTGGCCGCAAGAATTCCGAAATCATGCCGATGAGATCGGCATCGATCACCATCTTCTCAAAGCCCGCATGCAAGCCGCCTTCCATCCAGCCTGCCGCATGCATGATCAAATTACCGCCACCCATGATCGCGCCCCAGAGCGAGAACACGCTTTCATAAGCGGCTTGCGCATCAATCGTATTCGCGGCGCAGGTGTTTGATGTGCGGTAAGGCACACCATAACGACGAGCGAGCTGGCCACCAATAATGGCCGATTTCATTTGCTCAGGCGTGCCGAATGCCGGCGCACCTGATTTCATATCGACATTCGATGTGAACGCGCCATAGACGAAGGGTGCGCCCGGATTGACGCTTTGCGTAAACACAAGACCCGCGAGCGCTTCGGCATTTTGTTCGACAATCGCACCGGCAATTGTCACCGGCGCCATGGCGCCTGCAAGTGTAAACGGTGTCAGCACGACAGGCTGATTGCGTTTCGCCATGCGTATAATGCCTTCCATCATCGGAATATCGAGACGGAGCGGCGAATTGGAATTGATGATCGTGAAGACCGAGGGTTCGCGATCAAGCGTGGCATCATCAACACCGCGCGCGATGCGCACGAGTTCAATCGCATCGAGATTGCGTTCCGCGCCGAGCGAGTAAGCATGGATCGGCTTATCGGAAATTGTCAGCATATCGTAGAGCGCATCAAGATGGCGCACGGAAGCGTGAATATCCGCAGGCTCTACCGGATAGCCGCCCCAGAAATGAACGGCATCCAATGACTGACCAAGACGCAAGAGATTTTGATAATCCTTGTGATTGCCGGGACGACGGCCCCCTTCGCGATCGGCCACATTCGGCGCGCTCGCAACAGAACCAAACGCGACCGCGTTCTCGCCGATCACGACATTGTTTTCGGGATTGCGTGCGTGAAGAATGAAGCTCTTCGGTGCGAGACCGATTTTTGATTCAACGAGCTCGCGCGGGAAGCGCACGCGTTGTGTCGCCTCGTCAACAATCGCGCCCTCTTTTTTGAGGATCACACGCGCGCCATCATGCAGCACTTCGATGCCGATCTCTTCGAGCACGCGCAGCGATTCTTGATGGATGCGTTCGAGTTGCTCGGGGCTTGCGAGCTCAACCGGCTTGAAGGGCAAACGCGGCTGCGGCGCCTTGGGTGCTTTGGGCGCGCGCTCGGCGCGGCTTGCACGGCGGCGTTCTCGTGTTCCCTCGGTAACGGTTTCCATGGCGGACCTCGCTTAAAACTCTTGCCCCTGATTAGCGCGCCAGGCGGCAAAACGACTATATGAATTCTAGATGATGCTATGAGCGCGCAAAGCCTAGCGCCCTCTCCGCCCGCCCCGACGCTCGGCCACACGGTCCTCATTGTCCGGTATGGCAAGCGCGGCGCCGATTTTCGGGAAGCCGAGCCGGGCATGAGGCAGACCCGTCGCGCCGATCTGTTCCATCTGGAAATCGGGGTCGAGCGCCGTCTCGACCACACGAATACGCTTGGCCAGCGCCGCAATCGCCTCGCGCGCGCTCAAACGGAGCAAAGCGGATTTGGCACCCTCGAAGGCCGCATTCTCGCTGAAAGAGAGCGCCGACGGATCACAATCGGGAAACAGGCCAATTACACCGGCGCGCTCGGGATCAATCGCGGGACCAGTGCCGGAGGTGAGACGCACGCTTGAGAGCCTCTCCACGCCCAACTGCTTCATAAGGATTCGCGCGGCGGCCTGCACCGCCGCTTTGGCCATTTGCAGCGCGCGGATATCATGCTGCGTCATCGCGATGCGCGGTTCATACTCGCGGATCATATAAGTGTAGGATCTATATTCTTCGCGCAGGCGTTTGGTTGACGAGGCCATCTCCGATTTCAACGCACCGTCACGACCCAGCACGCCACTCATGCGCAATTCGGCCAAGGCATCAATGAGACCCGAACGACAGAGACCGCCCAACTGCACCGCTTCGGCTTGCTTGGCGAAGGCCTCATCATCCGACCATGCATCAACGCCGATGACATGAAAGCGCGGCTCGAATGTTTCGCGATCAATGCGCAAATGATCGATCGCGCCTTCGACAATATGACGGCCCGCTTCAATGCCTGTGCCTTCAAGCACCGCTCCCGCAGGTGGCGATGCTGCAAGAATTTGACCATGCGCTGCGAGCAAAATTTCTGTCGTTGTGCCGATGTCGATCATCAATGTCGGCACGTCGGTATCAGCGACAATGCAATGAAATGCCGCGGCGGACAAATCGCTCCCGACATGATGCGCGATCAGCGGCAAAGCATGAATCAAAGCGTCAGGTGCAATTGAAATTCCAATCTCGCTGGCTTTGCACTCGAGAGGTTCGGACACCGCTTCCGTAAAAGGCGCCGCGCCCAATTCGAGCGGATCAAGACCCAAGAGGAGATGATGGCAAACGGGGTCCGCCACGAATACGGCGTCAACGATGTCCGCGCGATCGAGATGGGCGAGCGTCGCCACATCACCGCAGATTTGATCGAGTGCCGCGCGCAAGGCATCACGCATCACATCAAGATCGGACGGGTTGTTCATGCCCGAGGCGATGCGGTTGATCGGATCCGCACCAAAGCGCACAAGCGGATTGACGAGGCGTGTGCGTGCAACATCTGCACCGTCGATCAGATTGCACAAAGCTGCTTCGATCATGCCGGCGCCTATATCGAAAGCGACGCCATAGACGGATTTTTTTTCGCCCGCATAAAGCGCAACAACACGTTTGTTGTTGAGCGCCGCGGTGACGCGCCATTGGCCTTGGCGCAAGGTCTTTTGAAGGATTTTCAGAATGCCGAGATCAAGCGTGATGCCGCTTAATCCGGTGGCGACCTCGATAGCAAGTACAAGACGACGCGCATCACTTGAGGGATCATGAATATCCGGCTCCGCCACTGTCACGAGACAGAGGCGAATGACGCGATCCTCCACAGTTTGATTGTGTAAGGTCAATGCCGACGACGCGCGCGACGTTCGCCGCCGCCGTCATTTTTGGAGGGTGGCGCTTGCAAGGGACCAAGTTTTTCAACAACGCTCGCTTCATCCGGCCGCGCGGCTTTGTGATGTGCATGCACCGCTTTGCTGATCGAAGCGAGATGCGTGAAGCTCGTGCCACAGCACCCACCAATGATCGCTGCGCCTGAATCGACAGCAAGACAGGCGTAATCGCTCATCAGTTCCGGTGTGCCGGAATAATGAATAACATCACCGACAAAATGCGGAATGCCGGCATTGGCTTTCGCTATGATCGGAATGCCCGCTTCCTTCGCGGTCATGCCGAGAATACTCATCACGAGATCGGAAGCGCCGACACCACAATTCGCGCCAATGGCCAAAGGCTTTGGATCAAGCGAGGCCGCAAATTCGACGAGACCTTCAGGCGTGATGCCCATCATGGTGCGGCCAGCGGTGTCGAAGCTCGCGGTGAATGTGTAAGGCATGCCGACTTTGATCGCCGCATGCGCAGCTGCGCGAATTTCTTCCAACGAAGACATGGTTTCAATCCACATCACATCGGCACCGCCTTCTTTGAGACCGAGCATCTGATCAACAAACACGTCAACCGCTTCGGCTTCGGTCAATGGACCAAGTGGTGCGAAAAGATCACCGGTCGGACCGACTGATCCCGCAACCACAACGGGACGTCCCGCTTTGTCTGCGACAGAGCGTGCATGTGATGCGGCTAGTTTATTAATTTCACGCGCGCGATCCTGCATATTGTGCAGCATCAAACGACGCGCATTGCCACCGAAACTATTGGTGAGAATGATATCGGCACCGGCATCAACGAAGCCCTGATGCAGCGCCTTGATCCGCTCCGGCTCCTCAATATTCCAGATCTCCGGCGCCTCGCCGGCGAGAAGGCCCATTTCGAAAAGATTCGTGCCCGTCGCGCCATCAGCGACAAGGGGTTTACCGGATGCAAGAAGGCTGGCGAGTGAGGTCATAGGAACGGATCACAATGGTTGAGGGAGCACTTTAGGTATTTAGGCATTTGCCTGCAGGCGGCCAAGGAAAAAACAGCCTCATTCGGTGTATTTGCGGCAATTCACCGCGTCATCCCCTGAAATCACCCTGCATCATTTCCGAAATCTTTGACCCGATCCCTCTCATTGCGTAGTTTGCAGCTATATTTTTTGATGAAAAGCAGGGACGTCCATGTCCGCGAATAAAGAACCTGACCGGCTTGAAGGGGAAACCTCCCTCATGGGCGCGGTGCACCGTGCGCGCCTTGAAGTGGCCGAGCGCTCAAACGCGGTCCATGATTTACGCATGGCCGAACAGTCGAAGCTTGAAGCATTGCGCGACGCGCTTAAGCCTGTGCTTCATGCTTTGCCACGCGAGGCCGATTTGTTCGATCACGGTCTCGTACCCGGTGATCGTCCCCGCTTCTATGTCGATATGATCGCCTTTGTCGAAATGAGCCGCGACCGGCGGAGTTTCCGCTTTCTTATGGACACTCAAGATGGGCGCAAATTGCTCGGCGAGAGTGATGATGTTCAGGTGATGGCGGAAGCGGTAACAAATTATTTTGGTCGCCGCTTGGTTGAACGCGAGCGCGCAATCGCATCCGCATTGACATTCGAAAATCTTCCCGATGATCGAAAGCCTTTAGAGCTTGAAGTTCAAAAGGACACGATCACCGCCATGCCGGTTGTCACCGAAATCGTACGACCTCAAAGCGGATCATCCTTCGGCGCGTTTTTGATTGGCCTCGCGCTCGGGATTATTGGATTCTATGCCTATCTGAACTGGGATACGGTGGTGATCCCCCAGATCGCGCAACTCACGCATTGGCTTGGCGCGCGCTAACACAAGTCGGTTTTTACGTTTTGAATTTGAAATCGATCACGCCTTGAACGCGATCGCGCCAATCGCACCGATCTCGCCATTTTCAAGCAATCCGCGCGTTTGGCCTGAAATCTTTATGCCTGTTTCCGTGCGATCAAAATCAAAGATATGATATCCCGCGCGATGAGTAGCACTTCCCCGCGCGGCTGAGGCTGACGGTGCCCCAATCACCGGCACGCGTCCTTCAGGGCCTTTGATATAAGCCATCGACGACACGTGATTATGGCCGTGAAGAATAAGTTCAGCGCCTGTCTCGGCAACGATTTTTTCAAAGCGCGCCGCATCGGTGAGCGTGCGCCCAAAAGTGGCGCCCCCAAGATAAGGCGGATGATGAATCATTACCACACGCGCGAGCCCTTGCAGTTTCAAAAACTGCATCGCACGTTTGAAATCATCACGTTGTTTTTCGCCCATCCACCCCGTCGCCATGAAGGGCGATGTCGGCACGCCAGAATTCAACCCGACAAGCGCGATGGGGCCCATCATGCGAATATAGGGAAAGCCTTCGAAGCGACCGGAGTCAGTTGTCATCCAACGACTCCAATTCTTTTCGATTTCAGCAGGCGATGATCCCACATAGGCGTCGTGATTACCGGGCACGAGACTTACGCGTGCAGGATCACCGAGCGTTTCCATGAAACGCGCGGCGGCGACAAATTCTTCGGGAAGTGCGATATTTACGAGATCGCCCGCACAAGCGATGTGATCAGGAGATTGCGCTTTAATATCTTCGACGATGCGTGAAAGCACGCCCATATCATGCAAAGCGCGTCGTTTACCGACCCAATTCACATAGCCAAAAAGACGCTTACCAATAAGGTCACGAACGCGCGGCTGCGGCAAAGGCCCCAAATGCACGTCCGACAGATGGACGAGCCGGAACATACGCCTTCAGTGCCTGCGACGGATCACCGCGTCAAGCACTGCCGATGAAGATGCCCGTTAGAAACACAAGAACACCCCCGGCAACCACCTGAAAAGCCGCCTGCAGGAAGGGCGTATCCATATATTTCGCGCGAATCCACGCAATCGCCCAGAGTTCAAGCAGCACGATGGCGGTGGCGATGGCTGTGGCAACCAAAAACGCATTGGGCACCGAATCGGGCACCAGATAGGGAAGAGTGTGGCCGATCCCGCCGATGGTCGTCATCAAGCCGCAGATACCGCCGCGGAGCCAGGGCGAGCCCCGGCCTGTGAGCGAGCCATCATCGGACAACGCTTCAGCAAAGCCCATCGAAATACCCGCACCAACAGACGCAGCCATACCGACAAGAAATGTTGACCAATTGCTATGCGTTGCAAAGGCGGCAGCGAAGACAGGCGCGAGCGTTGAAACGGATCCATCCATCAAGCCCGCAAGACCAGGTTGCACATATTGAAGAACGAACATCCGCTTTTTGGTTGCGGCCTCTTCATCACCCGCATCACCCTGAACGGTCGCGTCAATTAACTCGCCCGCCTTTTTCTCATGATTGCGCTCGATCTCTGCGAGATTGAGCAACATCGCACGCACATCAACATCGAGCACACGATCGGAAGCTTTCTCATAGAAATTCGCTGCCTGCATTTCCATGATCTCGGCTTCCTGACGCATTTTGTCGATGCCAAGATTTTTGACGAGCCAGACGGGACGACGTTTCAAAAAGCCCTTCACATCTTCACGACGGATGGGCGAGAGATGGTCGCCAAAGCGCGTCTTATACATGCCATAGAGCATATCGCGGTGGCCGCGCTCTTCTTCAGCCATGACATCAAACACTTTGGCCGAATGCGGAAACTGATCGCGCAATTGATCGGCAAAGCTCTGATAGATGCGCGAATCCTCTTCCTCATTGGAAATGGCGAGTGTCAAAATATCGCGCACATTCAGCTCGGCGAAGGTCACTTGGGCCATAAGAGGCAACTCCTCACATCAATCGTCGGCTCCGCTTCTACTCAAAGCCGCCCGACACGCAATCAGGTATTGGCCATTTTACGGGGACAAACCGCTACCGGATCCCGCAAAAAGGGGCCCTAATGACAAAAAGCGATGGGGACCGCCAAAATTGCTGCGGCTTTACCCCTTGTAGAGTGCACGCCTTTGACGAAAATGCCCCGGCGCTTTGGTCAATTCTGGCCCGAGCCGCAAGCCGACAGGGTTATCCATGCATTATTCCGTCTTCAGCATCATCTCGCAGGCCTTCAAGGGCCAAAAGGACTGGAAACCCGTTTGGCGTTACCCCGAGCCGAAAGCCGAATATGACATGCTCATTATTGGCGGTGGCGGGCATGGACTGGCCACCGCCTATTACCTTGCTAAAAACCACGGCTACACAAATATTGCGGTGATCGAGAAAAATTAT
The DNA here is from genome assembly GCA_037131735.1 of Alphaproteobacteria bacterium. Classification (GTDB taxonomy): domain Bacteria; phylum Pseudomonadota; class Alphaproteobacteria; order Rhizobiales; family Beijerinckiaceae; genus CAIUPE01. The sequence continues at coordinate 28,832 of JBAXQM010000025.1, read as the reverse complement.
CTCGGCTCAGGTTCTGTCGGCCGAAACACAACGATTGTGCGCTCGAATTATCAAGAGCCCGGCAATATCCCCTTCTACGAACATTCGCTAAAGCTCTGGGAAGGGCTTGAGCAGGATTTGAATTACAACGCGATGATGTCGCAACGCGGTGTGCTGAACCTTTATCATTCGGATGGCCAGCGCGATGATTATGCGCGGCGCGGCAATGCGATGATGATGCATGGCGTGCGCGCGGATTTACTCAACCGCGAACAGGTGCGCGAGGTTGTGCCCTTTCTCGATTTCGACAATGCGCGTTTCCCCATTCATGGCGGTTTGATGCAATGGCGTGGCGGCACGGCGCGGCATGATGCGGTGGCATGGGGCTTTGCACGAGGTGCGGATTCACGCGGCGTTGATATTTTACAAAATACAGAAGCCAAGCAGATCCGTGTCGAAAATGGCAAAGTGGTTGGCGTTGAAACCTCGCGCGGATTTATCAAGGCGAAGAAAGTCGGTATAGTCGCAGCGGGCAATACAACGCGCATCGCCGAGACGGCAGGCCTGAGATTGCCAATTGAATCCTATGTGCTGCAGGCGTTCGTTTCAGAAGCGATCAAGCCGTTGATCCCGTGCGTTGTGACATTTGGCGCGGGGCATTTTTATATCAGCCAGTCTGACAAAGGCGGGCTCGTCTTTGGCGCATCGCTTGATTACTACACATCTTACGCCGCGCGCGGAAATTTGCCCGGCGTTGAAGATACGATTGAAGAAGCCATGGCGATCATGCCGTCGATCTCGCGCGTAAAACTTCTGCGCCACTGGGGCGGCATTATGGATATGTCGATGGATGGCTCGCCGATTATCGACAAGACCGGCATTGAAGGGCTCTATATCGATTGCGGCTGGTGCTATGGCGGCTTTAAAGCGACGCCTGCATCAGGTTATTGCATGGCGCATCTGATGGCGACCGATGAATCCCATCCGGTTGCAACAGCTTTGAAACTTAATCGCTTCGAAACCGGCCACGTCATTGACGAAGCTGGTACCGGCGCACAGCCAAACCTTCATTAAGAGGAACGGACAAGATGCGAATCCCCTGCCCGTTCTGCGGCCCGCGCGACTCTCAGGAATTCTCATTCCTCGGCCAAGCCGGACTAAAACGCCCTGATCCCGCTGCGCCTGACGCGCAAAAACAGTTTCATGATTATGTCCATATCCGCGACAACAAAGCGGGTATGACGAAAGAACTATGGTTGCATGCGAATGGCTGCCGCTCATGGATTGTTGTTGAGCGCAACACGCTCACACATGAGGTGACAGGGTCCGAATTTGCGTCTCCGATGACGAAGGAGGCCGCACAATGAGCCAGTTACATCGCATCGCTTCCGGTGGTTTGATCAACCGCACGAAGCCGCTCTCTTTTAAATTTGACGGCAAGAGCTATCAGGGTTTTGAAGGCGATACACTCGCCTCGGCATTGCTCGCGAATAATGTTCAGCTTGTGGCGCGCTCGTTCAAATATCATCGCCCGCGCGGCATCCTCACCGCCGGATCGGAAGAGCCGAATGCGTTGGTTGAATTGCGCAGCGGTGCACGGCATGAGCCGAATGTGAGATCCACTGTCGCGGAACTTTACGACGGACTCGTTGCCCAAAGCCAGAATCGTTGGCCGTCACTTGGTTTCGATCTGGGTGCGGTGAACTCTCTGCTCTCGCCGTTCTTTGCTGCGGGATTTTATTATAAAACCTTTATGTGGCCGGCGGCCTTCTGGGAGAAGGTCTATGAGCCGCTGATCCGTCGCGCGGCAGGCCTTGGCAAGCCGCCGCTCCACGATGATGTCGACGGATATGAAAAAGCCTTCGCGCATTGCGATGTGCTTGTCATCGGTGCTGGCCCTGCAGGTCTTTCGGCAGCGCTCGCCGCTGCACGTTCCGGCGCGCGTGTGATTTTGGCCGATGAAGGTCCATTGCTCGGTGGTCGTTTGCTTTCAGACAAACGCGTGATCGGCAATCAATCCGGTCTTGATTGGGTCCGCGCGACGGAAGCCGAACTCGCCTCGTTACCAAATGTCCGCCTCATGCCGCGCACAACGATTTTCGGCGCCTATGATCATGGTGTGTATGGCGCGCTTGAGCGCGTGAATGATCATGTAGCAACGCCGCCCGCTTATGAACCACGTCAACGGGCTTACCGCATTTATGCAAAGCGTGCTGTTCTTGCAGCGGGTGCGATCGAGCGGCCGCATGTGTTCGGCAATAATGACCGACCGGGCGTGATGCTTGGCTCCGCGATGCGGACTTATATCAACCGCTATGCTGTCCTGCCGACGAAGCGCGTTGCGATCTTCACCTCAAGCGATGAAGCCTATGCGACTGCGCAGGACTTAATTGCGGCTGGCGGCTCGGTGCAGGCGATTATCGATACGCGCGCCGATGCGACGATTTCCGCACCGAAAGATATTCCGCATTTCAAAGGCGCGCAGATTCTCAACGCACATGGCAACAAGCAGGTGCAAGGCGTTGAAATTAAGCTCGCCGATGGCACAATCCGCATCTTGGATTGCGATGGCGTTGCGATGTCGAATGGGTGGAACCCTGCCGTTCACCTCACCTGTCATCAGGGCGGTCGACCTGTATGGGACGAGAAGGTGAACGCCTTTCTGCCGGGCACGCCTCCGCCGGGCATGAGTGTCGCGGGCGCGGCGCAGGGTCATTTCGGTTTGAAAGAGACGCTTGTCGACGGCTCGCAACTGGGCGCAGCTGCTGCCGATGAACTCGGCTTCAAAGCGCAAGCAATCGCACCGCCGGACACCGATCCCGAAAGCCTTGCACATAAACCGCTCTGGCGTGTGAAGTCGAGCTCAGGCAAATGCTTTGTCGATTTCCAGCATGATGTGACGGACACGGATATTGAACTCGCCAATCGCGAGGGCTTCCGCTCGGTCGAACATATGAAGCGTTACACGACGCTTGGCATGGCGACCGACCAAGGCAAGACGGCAAACATCTCCGGCCTTGCAATTTTGGGCGAAGCCTCCGGCCGCACAATGGCGGAAGTCGGCACAACGATTTTCCGTCCGCCCTATACGCCCGTGTCACTCGGTGCACTGGCAGGCCATCATGTGCATAAGAATTTCAGACCCACGCGTTTGACGCCGTCGCATCAATGGGCGGAAGAGCAAGGCGCAGTATTCATGGAGACGGGGCTTTGGATGCGCGCGCAGTTTTTCCCGAAAAAGAAAAGCGAGGGCTGGCTTGAGGCGATGAGCCGCGAGGTCGAGATCACACGGTCCAAAGTCGGCGTGTGCGATGTCTCGACGCTCGGCAAAATCGATTTTCAAGGCAAGGATGTCGGCACATTTTTGGATCGTGTTTATACCGGCACCTTCTCGACGCTTGCCGTGGGCAAGGTCCGCTACGGGCTCATGATGCGTGAAGACGGTTTCGTGCAGGATGACGGCACCACCGCGCGCTTGAGTGAACATCACTGGCTGATGACGACGACAACAGCCGGTGCAGGCAAGGTGATGGCGCATCTCGAATTCTGCCATCAAGTGCTCTGGCCCGAACTGGACATCGCCTTCACCTCCGTCACCGAACAATGGGCGCAATATTCAATCGCAGGACCGCATGCGCGCGATGTTCTGAAAAAGCTCGTTGATGTGCAGCATGATATGTCGAACGACGCCTTCCCCTATATGGCGTGCGGCGCGATCACGATTTGCAACGGCATTCCGGCACGACTCTTCCGCATCTCGTTCTCCGGCGAGTTGGCGTATGAAATCGGCGTGCCGAACCGCTATGGCGATGCGCTTGTCCGTGCGATCATGAAAGCGGGCGAAGAGTTCGGTATCACGCCTTACGGGCTTGAAGCACTGTCGACCATGCGCATCGAGAAGGGCCATGTCGCGGGCGGGGAATTGAACGGCCAGACAACGCCACGCGATTTGGGGCTCATCAAGATGGTTTCGCAGAAGAAGGATTGCATCGGCAAACATATGTCGGAGCGGCCTGCCATGCTTGAACCTGATCGTCCTATCTTTGTCGGTTTGAAGCCGAAAAATCCGAACGCCAAAATCACAGGTGGCGCGCATTTCTTGGACAAAGGCGCAAAACCCTCACTCGAAAATGATCTCGGCCATATGATGTCGGTTGCCTATTCTCCCATGCTGAAAAGCTGGATCGGACTTGGCCTCGTCAAGCGTGGTCGCGAGCGGATTGGTGACACGATCCGCGCGGTTGATTTCGTGCGTGGTACGGAATTCGACGTCGAAATTTGTGATCCTGTTTTCTTTGATCCTGAAGGAGCGCGTCTCCGTGCCTAATCTCACTCCCCGCTCCGCTCTCGCGCCCTTCCTGCATGCCGGTCATCATGGCGCAGAGGGCAAGTCCGGCGTCACACTTTGCGAAGTCACATCTTGCGCGCTTGCAGAACTCACAGCGTTCAAAGGCCAGAAGAATGCGCTCGCGTCGGCAATCGTCACCGCGTTTGGTGTGTCTTTGCCATCTGCCAATAAAACTGCGTCAAAAGATCGCGTGACATTTGTGAGCGTCGGTCCCGGCAAATGGCTTGTGACCGGCGAAGGCCAGGCCGAGCGCGATCTTGTCACGCAACTAGAAAAGGCGGCAGGTTCTCTTGCCGCAGTCGTTGATCAATCGGATGCACGAGCGCTTGTCGAAATCTCGGGCGACAAAGCACGCCTTGCGCTCGCCAAAGGCGTGATGGTCGATCTTGATCCGGTCGCGTTCAAAACAGGTGATGCGGCGGTGTCCTTTGCGGTGCAATTCTGGATCACGCTCTGGCAAACAAGCGATACACCCATCTATCGTCTCGCCGTCTTCCGCAGCATGGGCCGCGATCTGTTGCATTGGCTTGAAAGTTCGGCAGCAGAATTTGGCTGCGAGATTTCGAGATAAAATCTATCTCAATTTTGTTATGGTTCTATTTGCCGATATTGCCGATTTACGGAGCGTATCGCATTAAGCTAATATAGAAAGAATTAATTTAAATCTCTTGGTAAAGATTTAGAGCAAGGCTTCGTCAATTCAGTTTCCGGTTAGGGTCATTGTGGAGACCCCGTTGTTCTAACGTGCGAACTATTGCTGATAAATTTTTAATCACAACTTTCAAAGGATCGGAAAGTTCGTAGCCGCCCATGGCGTCAAGTTCGCTCGCACACACGTAAATGCAGCCTAAGATATATGATAGTCTATGAGCTTCAAAAAAATCATATTCAGACTCGCAACCTATAGTTGTCATTTTTACACCTCGCTTTTTCGTCAGTAACACTTAACAGTTTTATGATGATGAGATACTGTCTTATGTTACAGTTTCACGAATTGAACGGACCAACAGCCTTCGCTGTAAGTATTCGCCCTCTAATAACGAAAAAGAATAATTGAATAGCCATTTCCAAAGGAAAAAATTATTCGCGCTAAAACAGATAATCCTTAACGGAGGCTTCTTCTTTGAAAGAAGGGCAGAGATCGTAGGAGACAGGGACGATGAATATTAAACGTTTAAATTCCGACAAGGCAGAGGATAAACTTTCTGATTTAATTGAGCGTGTCGATAAAGATCGTGAAAATAGCGAGCGTCACAGGCGTCTATAAGCTCGTTCCGAAAACTCAAAATCGACATTTTAATTTATAGCGACTTCTAAAAGGAGTTTACCTATGGATAGCTTTGAAACGCTCCTCGAAAAAATTCAAAGTGGCGATCAGTCTGATAGTTTTGAAGCAATTTCTGAAGAAATTCAGAGAATCTATGGCTTAAAAAATATTGCCTATTTGGGTTTCAACTTGGTTACGAGAACGACGGAGCCTTGCATAAAAGTTACTTATCCCAAGGATTGGACGGATCGTTATCGTGCAATGGACTATCATCAGATCGATCCTGCTTTAAGATATGGAATGCGGTCTATTTTGCCGGTTGATTGGTCTTCTTTTTTAGGCACCGATAAAACAATCGATAAATTTTTTGGCGAGGCTACTGAACATGGTATTGGAAATAAAGGCATGTCAATTCCCGTGAGAGGCTTTTATGGTGATATTGGATTAATTAGCCTCTCAACAGATATGGGCCATACTGACTGGGCCAGTTTTAAAAAATCCTATATGAAAGATTTTCAGGTTTTGGCCGCTAATCTTCACCAAAAAGCATTGTTTGAGTTAGGAGAAGTTCGTCCAAACATTATTCTTTCCGAACGAGAAAAAGAATGTCTTTATTGGGCGGCATGCGGAAAAACAGCGGCTGAAGTCGGAATGATTCTAAAACTTACCGAGAGAGGTGTAAGATTCCACGTCAAAAATGCTGTCCAAAAACTAAATTGTATCAATATCACTCACGCGGTCGCCAAGGCCGTTGCCTTGGAGCTCATAAACGTCCCAAGGTAATCTTGATTCGACCTAATATCTAGCTGCGGTAATTCTCAGCTATCGTCGTTCGGTTGAATCACTATCCATTCATGTCTCGTTGACTATTCATGAGGAGGCATGAAATGATCATACTTATTAACGGTTCTGAACGGGAAAAATATAGCTATATCATTAACCAAATGCACAAGATTCGTGCTGAGGTGTTTCATGATCGTCTGGGCTGGAATGTGGACGTAAAGGACGGCCTTGAAATTGACGAGTTCGACGCACTCAACCCTCTCTATGTTCTCTCTGTCGATGAGACTTCAAATAGCGTTTTGGGATCACTTCGACTCTTACCCACAACCGGAAAAAACATGCTTCGTGACGTCTTTCACGATCTTTTAGACGAGAATGAAATTGTTGAAAGCGCTACAATCTGGGAAAGTTCGCGATTTTCAATTTCAAACTCTGCGCCTGGCCCATCTGAAGGTCGGCTTCTCAGCAGAACGACAGGTGAACTTTTCTGCGCATTAGCAGAAATCGGTCTTATGGCTGGCCTTTCGGAAATCGTAACCGTATTCGATGCCCGGATGATTAGAATTATTCGGGCTGCCGGATGTGAGATCATACCCGTTGGTCGTCCCAAACGCATTGGCGTTTGCATGACCTATGCGGGATTGTTTGAAACAACCGAAACGGCCCTTGAAAATATCCGCAAAGCCTGTGGCATAACTGACTCCGTGCTGGAGCCCCAGAGCGCCCGTCGGCTCTTCGCCGCGTAAATAGGAAACCATTACGGCCCTAAAATCGGCGTCCGGCTTGACAGGCCGGGCGCCTTTCTGTCTCGTCTTTTTAGCGTTGTCCGGTGGGACTACGCCCTTCACCGGCTCCGGCGGGAGCACTCGTTATAATCGATTGGGATCGGCTTAGCCGGTCCAGTCCCCAACTTGGTTCGCCGGTTACTTTGTCCGCGTATTTGTCACCATCCGAAATTGACGCGCTGTATCTGAGCCTCAAAGTGGCTCTTGTCGCAACGCTATGGACGCTGCCGCCCGGCATTGCGATTGCCTTTGTGCTCGCGCGCTTCAAATTTCCGGGCCATGCGATCCTCAATGGGCTCGTGCATCTACCGCTTGTGATGCCGCCTGTGGTCACGGGATATCTTTTGCTCATCGCATTCGGTCGCAACGGCCTCATCGGTCATGCGCTTGATGCGTGTTGCGGAATCGTCTTCGCCTTCCGCTGGACAGGCGCAGCGCTCGCTGCTGGCGTCATGGCGTTCCCGCTTGTCGTGCGCGCTATAAGACTCTCGATTGAAGCGGTCGACAAACGGCTTGAAGATTCGGCCCGTAATCTTGGTGCACCACCGCTCACTGTATTCTTGCGGATCACCTTGCCGCTTGCGGCACCGGGCCTGATTGCCGGCGCAGTGATCGGTTTTGCCAAAGCGCTCGGAGAGTTTGGTGCGACGATCACCTTTGTCTCCAGCATTCCGGGCGAAACGCAAACGATTCCGTCCGCAATTTACGCGCTGATCCAAACGCCTGCGGGCGATGGCCCCGCGTTCAAACTCGTTCTGGTCTCGATTGCCATTTCTTTTGTCGGCCTTCTTGTTTCGGAAGCTTTGGCACGCCGCGTCGCGCGGCCGTAAGGCCTGCGCAGAAACCGTCGCAAAAACGACGCGCTCCGCTTGATTTCGCGTCGCCTGCCGGACAGTGTGACTGTGCATGTCGCGCCTAAAATTATCAGACGCGAGGGAGAGTATTTCGTGCAAAATTTCGATTTTATCATTGTGGGTGCAGGCTCAGCAGGATGTGTGCTTGCCAATCGCCTGACTGAAAATGGCCGTTTCAACGTCCTGCTCATTGAGGCGGGTGGAAGTGATCGTAAATTCTGGATCCGCACGCCCATCGGCTATGGCATGACCTTCTTCGATCAAAATGTGAATTGGTGTTTTGAAGGCGAAAAAGATCCCGGCCTTAACAATCGCGACATCTATGTTCCGCGTGGCAAAGTGATCGGCGGCTCAAGCTCCATCAATGCCATGGTCTATGCGCGTGGCGCAAAAACCGACTTCGACGATTGGCGCGATGCGGGTAATCCGGGTTGGGGATGGGATGATGTAAAGCCTGCCTTCGATGCGATTGAAACGCATGTGCGCAAAGATGGACGCGTTGATGGCAAGGGACCCCTCACCGTTTCTGATCGCCAGAACGATTATCATCCTTTGAAGCATCACTTTATCGGTGCCGCGCGCGATGCAGGATTACCAATTGCTGACGGCACTGCCGGACAAGGCGATGAAGGCTTCGGGCCTTATTTGATTAACACGCGTGGCGGATTGCGTTGCTCATCGGCTGACGCATTTCTTCATCCGGTCAAGCATAGGAATAATCTCACAATCCTCACGCATGCGCATGTGACGAAGATTCTCTTCAACGGCAAACGGGCCGTCGGTGTGGCCTATCGCAAAGACGGCGTGATGCACGAAACGCGTGCGACGCGTGAAGTCATTCTCTCGGCGGGTGCCATTCAATCTCCGCACCTCTTGCAACTCTCCGGCATTGGTCCGGGCGCGTTGTTGCGCGATAAGGGCATTGAGGTCATTCATGCAAATGATGCGGTGGGTGCAAATCTCGAAGATCATGTTGGCATCAATTATTATTACCGCGCGAAAGAACCGACACTGAATGCAGTACTGGGGACATGGGCGGGACGTATTGCTGCTGGTATTCAATTTGTTTTAACGCGCACCGGACCCTTATCCTTAAGCGTCAACCAATATGGAGGGATTGTGCGGTCGTCTGAATCGCAAACCCGTCCTGACATGCAACTCTATTTTAATCCGCTGAGCTATTCGACGGAGAATGCGGGCAAGAGAAAGCTCACTGAACCCGATCCGTGGCCCGGCTTTATTTTGAGTTTCAATCCCTGCCGACCGACAAGTCACGGCCATGTGAAACTCGCCTCACCTGATCCGTTCAAACAGCCCGAAATTTTGTTCAACTATCTTGCAACCGAACATGACCGCAACGATGCCATCAAAGGTGCGCGCTTGATTGGTCGCGTGCAGAATACGCCGACGATGCAGGCACTTCTCTCCGCGCCGCCAAAATTTGATCCGTCGCAGGAAAGCGATGAATCAATTCTTTCCGATTTCCGCAAGCGTTCAAGCTCGGTCTATCATCCCTCCTGCACCTGCCGCATGGCACCGGAAGATAAAGGCGGCGTGCTTGATGCCGCATTGCGTGTGCATGGTGTGGAAGGCTTGCGCATCGTCGATGCGTCATCTTTCCCGAATATCACCTCGGCCAACACAAACGCACCCGCCATTATGGTAGGGTGGCGTGCTGCCGAGATGATTTTGAAACACTAAGGATCTTGCCGATGGACAAGCTGGTTAAGCTCGAAACATTTACGAATGAATTTGTAGGCTTTGTGAAAGCGACAAGCGAGTCCGGCGCAACGGGATGGGGTCAAGTCTCGACCTATAATTCCGATATCACATGCGACATCTTTCATCGGCAAATCGCGCCCCATGCGCTGGGTACCGATGCTTTTGATTTTGAAGATACGTTAAATCTCATCGGAGAGCGCGAACATAAATATCCCGGCTCCTATCTGCGCCGCGCGATGACTGGACTTGATACGGCGCTTTGGGATTTGGCAGGCAAACGCGCGGGCAAGCCGGTTGTTTCGCTCATCGGCGGTAAGCCCGGTAAATTGCGCGCTTATGCATCATCCATGAAGCGCGACATCACACCAGAAGATGAAGCGAAACGTTTTGTAAAACTGCGCGATCAGTTTGGCTTTGATGCGTTCAAATGGCGCGTCGGTCGCGAATGCGGACGTGACCATGATGAATGGCCGGGCCGCACGGAAGCGGTTGTGCCGACTGTCAGCAAAGCGCTTGGCGATGGTATTGCCAAATTGGTCGATGCCAATTCTTGCTATTCACCCAAACGCGCCATTGAAGTGGGCAAGCTTCTCGCCGATAATGGCATCTCGCATTTTGAAGAACCTTGCCCCTATTGGGAATATGAGCAAACGCAAGAAGTAACGGAAGCACTTGAGATCGATGTCACAGGCGGTGAGCAAGATTGCGAATATGTGACCTTCAAACTGATGATGGACATGAAGGCGGTTGATATTGTTCAGCCCGACATCATGTATATCGGCGGTTTAACGCGCACGCTCAAAATTTGCGCGATGGCGGCCGAGCGCGGATTCAAGATCACACCCCATGCGGCTAATCTCTCCCTCGTGACCATGTGCACGATGCATCTGTTGGGCGCGATTCCGAATGCCGGAAAATATCTCGAATTTTCCATCGAGGGTGAAGACTACTATCCTTGGCAGTATGATCTCTTCCTCGGCGAACCCTATAAAATTGAGGATGGCAAAGCGACCATCCCTGACGCGCCAGGCTGGGGGGTTGAGCTTAATCCGGCATGGCTTGAGAAAGCTGCCTATAAAAAGAGTGAAATCCAGCGCTAAAAGCCGCCTAACCGCGGCAAAGCACCGCCTTGAAACCGGTTGAGCCTGTGATCATCCCGTTCTATCTTTCCCACGAGGGGACGGAGTGCAAAGCGCTCTGAAGGTCCCACGATTTTGGGGATGGAGATCAAGGATGAGCCTTGCCGGCACAACCGACGCGCATGAGAAAAACTTCCCGCGCGATTACAGCCTCACCGGACCTTTGAACCGGCAGGCACTCGATATCGGCCTTGCCAATGCCGAATGGTACAAAACCGACATTCCCCGCGCGCGCATGAAAGAATTGATGCAGCGGTCCGATGGTCCTGCCACGCGTGATACGATTCTCTGGATCGGATTTATGATCATCTTCGCAGGGCTCGGCGTCTATCTCTGGCCCAACCCGTGGTCGATTCCGTTTTTCCTTGCCTATGGTGTTCTCTACGGATCAGGCGGCGATAGCCGTTGGCATGAGTTCGGCCATGGCACCGCGTTTAAGACAGCATGGAAGAATGAAGTCTTCTATCAAATTGCCTGTTTCGTGATCATGCGTAATCCCGTGACGTGGCGCTGGAGTCATTCACGTCATCACACGGACACGATCATCGTCGGACGCGATCCGGAAATCGCCGCGATGCGTCCGCCAGATCTATTTAAACTGCTCATCAATTTTGTTGGCTTGATCGACGTGCCGACCGCGATGTCGCAGATGGTGCGTTACACATTCGGAAAATTGGATGACGGCGAGAAAGATTACATTCCCGCAAGTGAACATGAAAAAGTGTTCTTTGTCGCGCGCATCTGGTTTGCTATTTATCTGGCTACTGCGGTCGTCGCTTTATGGATGCAGTCGATCCTGCCCTTCATGATCATTGGTCTGCCGCGCATGTATGGCTGCTGGCATGGCTTGCTCTGTGGCGTCACGCAACATATCGGCCTTGCAGAAGATGTGCTCGATCATCGTCAGAATTGCCGCACGGTGTTGATGAATCCGATTAGCCGATTCATCTATCTCAATATGAATTATCATGTTGAGCATCACATGTTTCCGATGGTGCCTTATTATCGACTTCCAGATCTGCATGAAGAAATGAAAAACGATTGCCCGAAGCCTTATTCAAGCTTTTTCGACGCCTATCGTGAAATCATCCCAACGGTAATCCGGCAATTGCGTGACCCGACCTATTTCGCGCGGCGTGTTTTGCCGGAAAGTGCAAAACCTTATAAGCCCGCGCCTGAACCGGTTTTGTAATCAGCAAGTTGCTCGGCTTACTCAGCCGAGCACATAAGTGCGTGAGGCTTCCGGATCATCGGTTGAGAAGGCAATGGACGTCAGCTCATTCCACACCGCATCGGGGATGGTATAAGACGCCCATTCGATCGTCTGCTTCACAAATTCCGGCTTCGTCACGCCGCATATCGTCGAAGCGAGATTTTTGTTGCGCATCGAGAATTGCAATGCCACGGCGCCGGTCGGCACACCATGTTTGGCGCAGACAGCTTCAACCGCGCGCACAGGTGCGAGCACCTCATCCGTCGCTTCTTGATAGACATAGCGCTTATAGGTGGCGCTGCCTTGTGCCAACACACCGCTCGCATAGGGTGCCGCATTAAACACCGCGATGCCACGCGCGGCGCACGCATCAATCAATGGTCCTGCGTGACGATTAACAATCGTATAGCGGTTATGGGTCAACACTACATCGAAGGGATAATCCTTGATGAGATCCATCATGATATCGGTGCGCCCCGCGCCAAGACCGACTGCCTGACACAGACCTTCACTCTTCATCTTGAATAACTCATCAAGCGCGCCGCCTTTGCGCGTCACATCATCGAGCGAAGAGGCATATTCAGGATCATGGAAATGAAGCAAAGGGATATGATCAATGCCCAAGGTCTCAAGACTCTCCTCGAGAGAGCGTCGCGCGCGTGAGGCGTCAAATTTGTTTGTTTGAAAATCACGGTCAAGCTTAGTGGCAAGAACAAAATCTTTCGGCAATCCGCCATTCGCGCGAATGGCGCGGCCGATGCGGCGCTCCGCTTCGCCCATTCCATAATTGCGCGAAGTATCAAGACAATTGATCGGACTTGCGAAGACGGCCGCCAAGGTTTCCTCGGCCTCTTTGTCGCTCACAGCGAACCCGAAAGTTTCCGGCATATTGCCGAGCCCCGCCGTGCCGAAGGAGACGCGGGTCACTTTTAATCCGCTTTTCCCGAGTGCCACGCGGTCATTTGCCGAAAACGCCATATCCATCCCCTTTTTGTCCCTATGCTGTTTATCGACAGCTGCCCCTATTCAATCGGAGCGATGCCCGTCTTGCAAGCGGGTCCGAAGCGTGAAACCCTGTTTCGCCTGAACATCAACAGATTGCCGAAGCCGCCCATGACCCTGAGCCCTTTGCACGCCCGCCCCGACAAGGCGTCACTCGAAACAGTGATGCAGACTTTGTCCGCGCAATTCGGCAATCGCGCCGTCACCAATCCGGGCGTGCTAAGCACCCATGCCAACACACTGACATGGGTTGCGCCGCAGCCACCCGATATCGTGGTCTTTCCTCACTCGACTGAAGAGGTGGCGTTTATCGTCAAGCTATGCGCCGCTCATAATGTGCCGATTGTTCCCTTCGGCGCGGGCACATCTTTTGAAGGTCATGTGAACGCCCCTTGGGGTGGCGTGTCGATCGATACACGCGAGATGAACCGTGTTCTTGCCGTTCATGCCGAGGATCTTGATTGCGTGATCGAGCCGGGCATCACCCGCAAAGCGCTCAATGAGCAATTACGCGATACAGGATTTTTCTTCCCCATCGATCCAGGTGCTGACGCCTCATTGGGCGGCATGGTTTCGACGCGTGCATCGGGTACGAATGCAGTGCGTTATGGCACGATGAAAGACAACGTTCTCTCTCTCAAAGTTGTCCTGCCGAATGGCGAAGTGATGACCACCGCGCGGCGCGCCAAGAAATCGTCCGCGGGCTATGATCTCACACGGCTTTTTGTGGGCGCTGAAGGCACATTGGGTGTGATCACGGAAATCACGCTCCGGCTCTCCGGAATCCCTGAAGCGATCTCCGCGGGGATTTGTCCGTTTCCAAGTGTGAAGGCCGCGTGTGACGCAACCATCCTCACCATTCAATCGGGATTGCCGGTCGCTCGTATTGAACTCGCTGACGAATGGCAGGTGAAAGCCTTTAATCTCCATTCGAAACTGACCCTGCCTGAAACGCCGATGTTGTTTGTCGAGTTTCATGGCACCGAACAAGGCGTGAAGGAACAGGCTGAACGCTTTGGCGATATTGCCGCTGAATGTGGTGGTGGTCCGTTCGAATGGGCAACGAAGCCCGAGGATCGCACACGGCTTTGGCAAGCGCGCCATGATGCCTATTGGTCGGCGCTTTCCTTGCGCCCCGGATGCAAAGTGATTGCGACAGATGTTTGTGTTCCGATCTCGCGGCTTGCGGAATGTGTTGTTGAAACACAAAAGGATGTTCAAGCCACGGGATTGATTGCGCCAATTGTCGGCCATGTTGGTGATGGCAATTTTCATCTGACGCTGCTGTGCAATATGGATGATGCGGCTGAAGTGGAAACATGCCGCGCGTTCCTCCATCGTCTTGTGGAACGGTCCTTGGCAATGGAAGGCACCTGCACGGGAGAGCATGGCGTCGGTCAGGAAAAGATGAAATATCTTTTAAAGGAACATCCTGCCGCCACGCTTGATATGATGCGTGCGATCAAGCAAGCGATTGATCCACAAAACATTATGAACCCCGGTAAGATCGTCGCCGTTTAAACCGCTCGATTTTACTTGGCCGCCAACATCCCACGCGCGGTATCAGAATCCGTCACGACATAAGCCGGCTTGCTGATTTTCATCATTGCCACCATGCCCTCGACTTTATGCGGTCCGCCCGAGGCCAAAATCAGTTGCGGCGATTTGATCAATTCATTCGGCGTTATCGCCATCGCCCTTTTATTCGCGGGATGATCGACCAGTTGTCCGTCGCGATCAATAAAATGACAAAGAAGGTCACACACCGCGCCCGCTTTAGTGAGACCCTCAAGATCAGCCTTATCAAGCATGTGATAGCGAAAAATTGTGGAGTCAGGTGAAAAATCGCCTACGCTGACAATCGATAAATCCGCACCCCGCGCGCGTTCAAGAACTTCAGCAAGACCTTTATGCGCAAAGAGAGCGGCGCGCGTTTCTTCATCTGGCGCATAGACGGGTGCAGCCAACATATAGCATTCACCACCAAAGAGATCGGCAAAACGCCAAGCCATTTCGGAAGGATTAAGACCCGATGCGCGTGTTAGTCCCCCGAGCAACGAAACGACAGTGAACTCTTTCAAAGGCCGCGCGGTCATTGCGCCAAGACTCGCGCGTAAGGTTGCGCCCCATCCCATGCTGACGGTCATCTTGTCATGAAGAAGTGTATCGACTAGCGCGCCTAAGCGAAGCCCGATTAATGACGATATCTTAGTGGCATCGTCGGGCGTCGGAATAACAATCGCCTCGCCTATCGAAAATTTTGACTCAAGATCACGTTCAAGCGCGGCGCATTCGGAGAGTTTGCCGGTAACGCGAATTTGCACCGTGCCATCGCGACGACATTGCGCAAGAAGTTTAACGACGCGCACACGCGTGAGGCCGAGGCGCTCGGCAATCGCCTCCTGCGTAAGATCTTCCATGTGATAGAGCCAAGCGACGCGCGTCTTCAAATCCTGATCAGGCGGCTCCGCGCCCGTATCCGCAAAACGCCGGTCATTTGTCATCGCCCTACCCCTTACACGGCATCAAGAGACTCTAAAGATGATCGCGCCTCACGTCTTTCGATACAAGATAGATTGCGAGGCTCATCAGAAGAAGCACCGCAAACCCACCATGTAAAACAGCATAGGCGAATTGCGGCGGGCCTTCTAAAAGCTGTTTCATCACCGCGCCTGAAATCGGCTGGATGATCGCCGCGCCCCCGATGAAGAGAATATTGAGAAAAGTAATACCCCGCCCGAGAAGATGATCGGGCACAAAAGCGCGTCCATGCGCCATCAACACGCCATAGGTCATTCCCGCAGCGCCAAGCACCGAGAGAAGAACAGCGGAGCGTGTAAGCGAGGGTTCAAACAGCGCAAGACCTAAAAAGCCCGCGGCCGTAATCGCCGTGCCGATAACGGAAATCCATTTATAACCGCCAAAGACGCGATCAAGCGGTCCATAGATCAACGCGCCGGCGGACATCGACGCGGCCATGATCAACAAAATCGTCCCGCGTTCTACCGGAGCCAACCCAAACACATCGGTCAGATAAGGGCCGGCCCAGAGGCCGCGTTCAGCAATGAGCACCGCATAACTGATCGTCGAAATAGGCAAGAGAGGCCACAACGCGCGAAGGGAAAAAATCGTGCGAAGCCCTTCAATCAATCCCACCGCGCGCGCGGTTGTGACACGCGGGGGATTGCGAATGATGAAAGCGAGAAGGATCGCAACAAGAGCCGTGATGACGGCCATGCCAACCATGGCACCGCGCCATCCAATGAGACTTGTGGCATAAGCCAGCGGAGACGCGGCAATGAGATTGCCGGCAGAGCCAATACCAATGAGCCAACTGCATAAAAGCGCAAAACGTTGCGGCGGATAGATCCGCCCGAAAACATAGACCGCACCCATATAGATCGCGCTGCAGCCGATCCCGATCAACACAAGCGCGAACTGCAGAACGAACCCGCTTTCAGCCTTAGCAAACAAAAGCGCGCCGATTACTGCCGCCACCATCGTTACAGGAACCGTGCGACGAGGGCCTAATGCATCAAGCGCCCAGCCCACCGGAAACTGCATTACGATGAAGCCCAAAATCCAAGCGGTTTGCAGTGCAGCCAAAGCTTGCGGATCAAGACCAAGCTCTTTGCCCAGTTCCGGCGCAATCACCGCAAGAAAAGAGCGAAAAAACTGGCTTAAAACATAGCCGCTTAGAAAACTGAAAAACGCGAGCATTCCTGATGGCTTTCGCTCAATGCGCTACAACCTGATAGCCCGCAGCCGCCATCACACGCAGTAATTCCTTATGTCCGATCTTGGCCATTTTCAAAGGTGGCGCTTTCACGGGATCCTGTTCGGCTTCCACAACAAACCAGCCTTCATAACCATAGGAGGCGAGTTTTTTGACAATCGCTTCGAAATCAAGCGAGCCGTCACCCGGCACAGTAAAGGCCCCTTTGATCACAGCATCCAGGAACGACTCTTTTGTCCGATCAAGGTGATTGATCACATCCATACGCACATCTTTGGTGTGTACATGCGTGATGCGCTTGTGATGTTTGTCAATAACACGCAACACATCGCCGCCTGCGAAAGCCATATGCCCCGCATCATAAAGAAGAGGGATGCCTTCACCCGAATATTTCATGAAGAGATCGAGTTCATGCTCCGTCTCGATCACAGCACCCATATGATGATGGTAAGAGAGCGGCATACCCTGATCGGCACACCATTCGCCAAACGCGGTCATTTTACGCGCATAGGTCTTGATCTCGTCTTCAGACAATTTCGGCTTGGTTGAAAGCGGCTTTGAACGATCACCCTGAATGGTGCGGGCTGTCTCACCATAGATAATGCAGGGCGCATTCATCGCTTTGAACAAGGTCATTTGTGCAGCGATGCGCTCTTTCTCGCGCTCGATATCTCCATCGACCAAAAGACCCGAGAACCATCCCCCGCAAACGGAGATTCCGAAACGCGATAAGATTGCCCCAAGCTCTTTTGGATCAAGCGGAAAACGACGGCCGGTTTCCATGCCGGTGAAGCCTGCTTCAGAAGCTTGCCGCAAACATTCCTCAAGCGAAACATCATCGCTCAATTCGACAAGATCGTCGTTCCACCACGAGATTGGAGAAATGCCCAGCTTCGCTTTCATTGTCTTTTCCTTACCGAATAGGTCTTAGCGCGAGGTATGCAGCCTCTGTCGCGAGAGCCGTAGAGGATTGATCGCATGCCTTCAAGCCGAAGACGCTGCCAAGGCGTAAAAAACAGTACCTGAGCCTAGGCAATTGTCTTGATCAGAGCCTCGGCTTCAGACCTAGAGAGGCTTCCGAGCCGCATGGCGACGGACCATGTCCCATGCGGGGCAACCGACACCATATTGCCTTTGGCTTTTTCAGTCGTGTAGCCCTCGGGTTCTGCTGTCGCGGGAAAAGCCATGCCGATCGCATCCTGATCGCCCGTGCGGCTGATCCAGCGCACACATCTGCGCGCTTCAGCGGGCTTGTAGCGGATGTAATCCGCAACACCGTCGGGTCGCTTGAGAAGTGCATGCGCATAACCCTCTTTATCCGTTTCCATATCGATATAGAATACTATCTCGGGGTCATAACCTTGACCCGGTTTCAACACGTGATGAAGCGCGGGATCTTTCGCGAGCGCGTCGATAAATTCGCGATAGCCGGGCTTTGGTGTGATATGGCCCGGAATGGATTGACGTACACGCACGGTCTCGGGTGATTTCTTCGCCGTATAAATCAATTCACCGCCATCAACGGGTTTGAAATTCGCATGCGCGAGATACATGAGATCCATCGGTATCTGCATCAGATTTTCGACATTAAGTCGCGCATCAAAAAGCGTTTCTGTTTCTTGGAGTGTATAGGTTGAGGTCGCGCGATAATTCACCGTAAACGCAACCGTATGATGATAGGCGCCGCCGACCCGCAATGTCTTCGCCGCTTCATCACATTCGATAAAAGATGTTTGGAACGGCGCATTCGGCAATTCACCATGAAGGGGATGGCGATCTTGCGGGCCCGGGGCGCCCATGCCCGTCAATCCGCAATGAATGAAAAAGGCCCCATAGGTTTCAAGATAAGAGCGCGTGTTTACGGGCTCATCGAACATCGACTTCATGGCGAGTTCACGACCATCAAAAGCGCAACGCCAAATCTGGTGACCTTTGAAGGGCAGAACAATCATTTCACCGCGCGCGTTCGCCACACGCAAAGCGGCAATGCCACTGTCATAGCGAAAAGTTGAAACACGAAACGCGCCCATGGTCAGGAGATGCCTCTCCTTCTCGCCGAACATATTTTCGGAAAGATCTATACGCAGCGCCATCGAGTTCCTCCTTCTTAACAATCTTCACGCGGTCTGATGCCGCATTTTCACTGATCTTTCCGGCGATCAAGCCAGTCTTTCACTCTGAAATATCCGCCGACATAAGGCAAGAACCAGGGCTTGCCTTGATAGAGCGGATGGGTTGGAAATGTTGGCCGATCAAACGCACAAACGCGGTTGACACGGCCGATCACTTTGCGCGCAATCTGATGTCCAAGATATGACATCATCGCGACACCGGAACCATTGCATCCCAACGCATAATGGACATTTTCGAATTTGCCCATATGCGGCAATTCATCAACCGTAAAGGCGACATTACCGGTCCAGGCATGGGTGATCCGGGTGCCGCGTAATGCCGGAAAACGATCGGTCATCATCTTATAAAGAACAGGTGCCGCCTCTTGCGGATCGGTCGGCGAAAACTTCGCACGACCACCAAAAATCATCCGTCGTCCATCCGGTGATAAACGATAGTAAGAGAGTAGGCGTTGTGTATCGGCTATCGAGCGATTGCGTGGGCTTAACGCTTTGGCGAGATCTTCGGGCAATTCTTCGGTCGCGATGATGTAAGACCCAATAGGCACAACACGGCGTTTGAAGGCAGGCGTTGCATCACCCGTATAGCCATTGGTTGCCACAATCACATCACGCGCGCGAATGGTGCCGCGTGACGTCTCGACATCAATGGACGTTTCGCGCGGAATGAGACGGTTAACGGGGGTGCGTGTTGCGATTTTAACAGGCGCGCGCTGCGCAAGATTAAGAAGACCTTTAAAATAAAGAGCAGGATGAAGATGTCCGGCGCGCCCCACAACAAGACCACCACGATAAAAATCTGAACCAATTTCTTCGCGCTGTTTATCCTCTGGCACGAGATAGGCTTCGGCTTTTGAATGGCGGTTGAGAAGATCAACCTTTTTCTGCATCGGCGCGAAATGCGCACGGCTCCATGCGCCGACAAAGTAACCCGCCCTCGTCCACCCGCAGTCAATTTTTTCGCGTGCAATCAGATCTTCTATATGGCCGAAGGCTTCTGCGGCATCATTTAAGAATGGCTCTGCTTCCTCTGCCGGTAGTGCTTTAGCGATATAGCCTTTGCCAACATTCACTCCGCCCGACACCATGCCGCCATTGCGGGTTGATCCGCCAAAGCCGGGCTCTGCCGCATCAAGCACCAAACAATCGATGCCGTTACGGCGCAGTTCTAAAGCTGCAGAGAGCCCCGCATATCCTGCCCCGATGATAACAACCTCCGTCTCGCGCGGGAGATCGATCTCAGGCAAGGGCTGCGGCTCATAGGCCTCCCACCAAAAAGGGCGCGCTCTGAAATTGGAAGCGAAGATTGCGTTCATCATATAAGGACCATTACGCGGGGCTTTGCGCGATGCAAGAGCCCCCTGTGTAGAGTGGTCTGCCAGCATCATTTCACGAGGGCAATTGGCACCCGAAAACGAAAATACGCCTCTGGCAGAGGCGATTCGCACACCACCAAAAGCAACGACTATTTACTACGCGAGGCCCGAATCAGAGTCGTGCTTTTGTTGATTCGCGCCGACCCCTCAATTCAATCATGACAAGGTGTTGTTATCGAAAATGCAAAAAACCCTTGAAAATAAGGCAAAATCAGACGGGAAAACCGTTTTTCACATCCGCATGAATGCGAGGGAACGTTTCGAAACGCCTGATTTTACGCTACAAACGCGCATCGCTCATTCGAAGCGATGATTCGAACAGGGTTAAGACAATGGCAAAAGCAGTAAAGAAAACCGCTACGAAAGCCGCCCCCAAGGCGACAAAAGCGGCAGCAGCAACGAAGGCTAAGGTGGATGTGATCACCATCCGTCACATCGCCACGGGCATTGCAGAAACACACGGCATCACAAAAAAGCAGGCTAACGAAATCTTCGAAGAATTCGTTGCCGCAGTTGTTAAGGGCCTCAAGAAAGGCGCTCGTATTCGTTTGACGGGTCTCGGCATCCTTCAGGTTCGCAAGCGTGCGGCACGTATGGGCCGTAACCCTGCAACCGGCGAAGCGATCAAGATCAAGGCGAGCAAGAAGGTCGCCTTCCGCGTTGCCAAGGAAGTTAAAGAGTCGATCTGATTTTTTAACGGTCTTTGGATCGTCATGTCCCGGCAAAGCAGGTCTGTTTGTCCTGTTTTGTCGGGATTTTTATTGCGTAAAATTTTATCGATCTCCGTGGCTATGAGACGGCGCCACCAACATATGTGGCCCGAGACCGCCGATCGAGGTCGCACCCAAGAGGCCCATCGTGCGCGTCATTTCTTGACGATAGAGCTCGAGCACATGAGCAACACCCGCCTCGCCCGCCACTGACACACCCCACAAATGCGGTCGGCCCACGAGACAGACTGTAGCACCCAACGCGATCGCTTTGATGATGTCCGAACCGCGCCGAAAGCCGCCATCAACCATCACCGGAATTTTTCCTGCGACCGCATGCACCATTGAGGGGAGCGCGGCAATGCCGGAGATCGCATCATCCAATTGGCGTCCGCCATGATTGGATACAATAATCCCATCAACACCGCGATTGACTGCCTCACGCGCATCATCAGGATGCAACAACCCTTTGATGATCAAAGGGCCCTTCCAGGCTTTACGCAATTGATCAACATCGCGCCAACTCATGCCGGGATCGAGCAGCGACTGCATGCGCCCCGCAAGCGTTTTGATGTCAGACGCTTCTCCCGCTCGAACGTAATTGCCAAATGTGATCCGCGGCAATTCAGGAATCATGCGCCGCATCCACCCGATTTTTCCGGCCATGGCCAAAAGATCGAGTGGCCCAAAGCGGGGCGGAATTGAAAAGCCGTTGACGAGATCGCGTTCGCGACGGCCAAGATATTGATTATCGACGGTGAGGATCAACGCTGAATAATTTGCGTCTTGCGCGCGTGTGGCCAATTCATAAGTGAACCCCCGATCGCGATAGATAAAGACCTGCATCCATCGTGGTCCCATATCATTCGCATTCAAATCCTCAAGGCGACAGACCGAGCCGTGACTCAAACAATAGATTGTTCCGGCACGTGCAGCAGCGCGCGCCGTCGCACGCTCGCCATCAGGCCAGAACAAACCGGCAAGGCCCGTGGGTCCCAGAAGCAGGGGCATCGAAAGTGATGTGCCAAAAATTTTTGTTGAGAGATCGATAGACGCCGCGCCACGCAGAGGCTGCGGCAAGAAGCGGTAATCGGAAAAATCTGCTTCGTTACGACCAAGCGTTCTTTCGTCCTCAGCACCGCCATCGGCAAAATCAAATACAGGCTTTGGCAGCGCTGATTGTGCAAGGCGGCGCATTTGTGAAATGTTAAAAGCCTGTCTCTGCCATGATGCCATTGCCTCGCCCCCTTACTCCTTGAATGTAGTCTATACGATATTGTCTTTAATCAATGGTGATTTTTGATCTGGTGCTTTTGGACGAATGGTCTAATCTCTGTGCTAATAAACGGGAAAGAGAGATGCCATGATTGAAGATCCGCCGCTGATCACCCGCAAGGCCAAAGTCCCTCGGCCGACACAAAAACAACTGGCAGCGTTCAAAGATATTCCCACAGGTTTCATTGTCGATGCGATGGGTGGACGTGGCGCGCTTGATCATCGCATCAAACCCGTCATTCCGCATCAATCGTCTTTTTGCGGTGTTGCGGTACCAATTGAAGCGGGCCCTGCCGACAATCTCGCGGTCTTTATGGCTCTCCCTTATGTCAAAAAAGGCGATGTGATTATCGCGGCGACCGATGAATTTATGGCGACTGCAATCACAGGCGATCTTCTGCTGGGCATGTTGCGCAATCTCGGCGCAGTCGGCTTTGTGACCGACGGCGCTGTGCGCGATCTCGTCGGCATTGAAGATATGGGTCTGCCATGCTTTGCAGCGGGCGTAACGCCGAATAGTCCGGTTCGTAACGGACCGGGAACGATCAATCTGCCTATAACTTGCGGCGGTGTGGCTATCGGCCCCGGCGATATTGTCGTTGGCGATAGTGATGGTGTGGTGATTGTTCCTTACGCCCATATCAATGAGACGATTAAACGTCTTGAGGGTGTCAAAGCGGCAGAAGCGGCGTTGTTGCCGAAAGTTCAGAACGGTTTGGGCATTCCCGATTTCGTCCGCGCGCTCGAGAAAAAGGTCAAGGTGAAACTCATTCCTTGATGAGCGCATTATGAAGGCTTTGCGTTTGCGCTTTTGTCTAAAAGCTCTGATGCGGCTTCCGCTTCGAGGCGTTGATAATCCTCTTCGGTGCGGTCACGTGCAGTCGTTGCTTTGAGCTCCACACCTTTGAGGAGCATCACAAGTGATTCATTATAGGGCGTTGGAATTCCAAGCGCGCGCCCTCGTTCGACAATCTGTCCATTGAGCGCATCAATCTCTGTACGCTTGCCCGCTTCAATCGCCTGCAACATCGACGGACGACTATATTTTGAAACCGTATGTTTCTTGACCGTCGCTCTTAAATCAGGATCAGCCAATGTGATGCCGCTCGCTTTAATGACGGCAAAAATTTCATCCATGACACGGTCTTGAAACAAATCCGTTGCGGGCAAACGCGCGAGCTCGCCCATCCGCAAACCCGTCACTGCCGTGATCGCATTAATGGAGCAATTCAACGCAAATTTTGTCCATACGAGCGAGAGAATATCGCTTAACACATCAACATCGAAACTTGCGCCCCGTAACGCTTCCGCCAAGCGAACCGCTCTATCGCTCAAAGTGCCGTCAATCTCGCCAATCGATGTCTTGCCCCGATGCGTTAAGATTGCTTGCCCCAGTCCCGATGACGCAGCCGAACACATACTCGACCCAGCGACGACACGCGCTTGGCTTAAGACATCACACAGGGTTTCGATATTGCCGATGCCGTTTTGAAATGTAACGGCATAACCATCTTTCGACAGCGCGAGGGCTGCCTCTTCAGCCGCATGGCGTGTATTGTTTGTGTCGGTCCAGATCATCGCGCAGTCCGCATCAAAGCCTTTAGGCGATGTCCGCGATACAGGTATTGCGATCTGATGCGTTCCGCACACGCCCGCAAGCTTCAAGCCGTGCTGAGTAATGGCATCGACAACCTCTTGCCGCGTATCGACCATATGGATGTGATGGCCCTGAAGCGCCAGAAGCCCGCCATAGGTCGAGCCCATGGCCCCCGCGCCGACCACAAGGATCTTCATATGATCGGTCATGCGGCCGGGCGTATGCGCTTTGCGAGAGCGGGGCGCGGATCTTTATGAAGCTTGCCGTCTTTCATGATCATCGTGAAACGCGACGGACCGACGAGAACTGATTGATCTTTCAAAGGATCGCCATCAACGAGCAAGAGGTCAGCAAGCGCGCCGGCACGAATAACACCAAGCTCGCCTTTAAGACCCATAAGATCGCCACCAACAGCGGTGGCGCATTTCAACGCCTCTGCGGGTGTGTAACCGAAGAATTTTACAAAGTGCCCAATGTCACGGGCATTCTGTCCCATTGGCGTGATGGTGAAACCATAATCGCCGCCCACAACAACGCGCATACCGCGTTTCCGCATCTGCTCATAGGTTGCGATTGTGAATTCGAGCTTACGGGGTAAACCCATGCGCTCAGCAACCTCTTTGGTGAGTCCAACCACATCGCCTTCAAAAACGGAGTTATGTACGAGTCCAAAAGCCGGTCCAACAATCACACGATGTTTGGCCGCTTCAAGCATGTCGAGCGCTTCATCATCCGCAAAGTCGCAATGATAGATGCAATCGACACCGGCTCTGACCGCGCGTTTAACGGACTCTGCCGCGCGACTATGACACGCGACCTTCTTTCCAAAGTCATGGGCAACCTCAACGCCGACGCGCAATTCTTCTTCGCGCATGGACACGATTTCAGCGCGGGCATGGCCAACAAATTCATCGCCTGACACGTTGAACTTTATATTATCGACATTCTCGCGGCAGCAGAGTCTCACGGCGCGAATGATTTCATCGACGCCATCGGCGATCATGCCGAAACTTTCAGCATGCATATGCTGTTTGCGCTCATCCCCTAAGCCACCGGTCGTGGTGATCTCGGGACCTGCCGCCTTGTAGCGCGGGCCCGCCAGATAACCGGCCTCGATCTCGCTCTTCACAACAACATCGAGGCGCATTTTTGAGGAGGCGGCAGAATAGGCACTCGTAAATCCGTGATCGAGCAGAAAGGTCGCCGCGCGACAGGTCATGAGCAAATGTTCTTCTGGCGGAATTTCACCAAGGTCCTGATTGCGCGACGGATTGACGAAGGAGAGGTGACAGTGGCCTTCCACCATGCCGGGCATCAGGAACTGGCCCTGACCATCAATGAACTCGCTCGCGCGGTTTGACGCAATTTGGCCCGGTGCGCAGGCCACCTCCACAATACGATTGCCTTCAACGAGCACTTCGCCCGGATAGGCTTCGTCATTGATGGCATCAAATATACGGATATTTTTGAAAAGCACCGCCGTCATGAATTCCTCCCCCATTTCTCATGGGCGAAACCCTGACGGCAATTTATTTCGTTTCGTACCTTTACGATACGAAGTGCCTTTTCAGGACGTCGCCTTTTCTCCCCGCCCATAAACGAGCAGCATCGCAATAATGACAGAGCCATAGATGATCTGGCGGCCCGCCTCAGGCATTTCCATGATCGACAAGACGCTGTTCAACAATACAATCAAGATGACACCAACAATCGTGCCGAGATAGCGGCCGCGGCCACCCAAAATATTGGTGCCGCCGATCACAACCGCTGCAATGGCAGGAAGTACATAGGCATCACCCATGCCTTGATAGGCCTTGGTTGAATATCCGGCGAGTAACAAGCCCGCAAAACTCGACAACGTGCTGCAGAGGATAAATGCGATGAACAAGACACGCTTGGTCGGCACGCCGGAGAGATAGGCCGCCGCTTCCTTATTGCCGATAGCATAAATGGAACGACCGAAAGCGGTCTTCTTTAACAAAATGACCATGCCGATGGAGATTAAAATCCATACGAAAATCGCATGCGGAATGCCGAAGGTTCGCTCAGCTGCGAGGAAACGCATCAGATCTGTAGCTTTAGTCTGCGGCGCGAACCCCCCGGTTTGTGCGACCATCAAGCCGCGCATCACGGCATTCACGCCGAGCGTAAAGATCATCGAAGGAATGCGAAGAACAGCAACGCCGAAGCCATTCACAACACCCACAATGACACCAACCAACAAGGCCATTGGCAAAGCCCAAGGCCCGCCAATAGCGGTAGCCATCATCGCGCCCGCCGCCAAGGTCCACGGGACTGACAAATCAATTTGTGAAATCAAAATCACAAGCATCATGCCGGCTGCGATAATGCCGAGATAAGATCCAATTTGAAGTTGTTGGATCAAATAGGTCGGCGTGAGCAACGGCATCGAACCGTAACGCGAGAGCGTGTAAATTGTGCCCGCAATCAAAATGACAACAATAAAGAGTGCGGCAATCGCAATCGGCTTGTCATCGCGTGTGAGTTCGAAGCGACTCTTTGTAGAAGACGACGTGCTCACCGGAACAACTCCAATTGGTTTTTAACGCGCAGGATTGAAAGCGCGCCAAGACTGACGGCCGCGAGCAAAACGATGCCTTCAAACAAGGGTTGCAACAGAGGCGGGATGTCAAAAATTCGGAAATTGAACGAAATCACCCGCAGGATCAGTGTTCCAAAAATAGACCCGATCGCGCTGCCCGAGCCGCCGAGCAATGACGTACCGCCGATCACAACAGATGCGATTGACGACAATGTATACGACCCGGCCATCGGCATATCGGCATTACCCGACGATGTTTGGATCGCCATGAAAATACCGCCAATGCCCGAGAAAAGGCCGGCCATTGTGAAGGCCGCGAGCTTGGCGCGATTGATGTTCAAGCCTGACATATAGGCCGCACCTTCAGACGAACCAATCGCATACACTGCACGGCCGGTAACCGAGCGCCGGAACGGCAACCAGACAACAATCGCGACAATGACGAGAAGAAGAAAAGCGGTCGGCAATCCCGCAAATGGCGAGAACCAAGCCGCTTTTCCATCCTCGAAAATACCGATGGTTTCAGCCGCATCACCGAGAGAATTGGTGAACGACCAATTGAGATCTTCATTGATTTTGCCACCCGGGATCGGACGTAAAAACAGAGCTAGACCAATATAAATGGCACCCGTCGCCAGCGTAGCAATGATCGGTTGAATGCGGCCATAGACAACAATGATGCCGTTCAAAAGACCGGCGGCCGTACCTGTAAGAAGACAGGCCACAATGCCCCAGAACAGGCTCCAACCACTTCCTTCGAGAAGGTGACTTGCAAGACAGTCGACGAGAGTCATGACCGCGCCAACGGACAAATCAAGACCGCCCATAAGAACCGGTACGGTCTGCGCCATGGCGACCATCGCTAGCGCGAACACCTCATTCGAATTTTGAATGAAGACCTGTGACGAGAAGCCTTTGGGATGTGCAAGATGATAAAGGACATAAACAACAAAGAACAAAGCGACAATAACGGCAAAGCCAGTATTTTGTCGAAACCAAATTGTCGAACCAGAGGCGCGCGCATTATCCATGGTGAGCCCTCTCCTGTCCGGCCGTATGGCCCGATGCTGAAATATTCAGCGACGCTGCAATAATGTTTTTCTCGGTGATCCGATCACCTTCAAGCTCACTCACAACACGGCCGTCATACAGAATGGCCACACGATCGCAGGATCCGATCAACTCATCATAATCCGTTGAATAGAACAGGATCGCCGCACCTTCATCGGCGAGCTCACGCAGGAGTCTGTAGATTTCCTGCTTGGTGCCCACATCGATACCACGGGTTGGATCATTCAATAGAATAATTCCCGGCTTCGTCATCAACCATTTGGCGATAACAACTTTCTGCTGGTTACCGCCTGAAAGTGTTGAGACCGCATCATCCGACGAACCGATCTTGATCTGCAACCGAGCGATGGCTGATTTCACGGCATCTGACACTTTCGTATCATCGACGAAGGGGCCCGATGACAGATCGTCAAGCGACGCGATAACGAGATTCTCCGCGATCGACATCGGCAGCATAAGGCCTTCAGTCTTACGATCCTCAGGCACAAGCGCGATACTCGGTGACGCGGCTTTAGCTTCACGCGGCGACGTGAGTTTATGCAGCTTACCGTCGATCACAACGTCACCGCTCACGCGCTTCAAAACACCGAAGAGAGAGAGAAGCAGTTCTTTCTGCCCCTGGCCATCAAGGCCACCGAGACCAACAATCTCACCGCGACCAACAGAAAGGGAAACATTGTGCAAACGATTTTCCCAGGAAAGATTTTTGATCTCCAGCAAGGGCTTTGTCGCACGCGCTGCAGGCTTTGGTGGAAAATGAGCTGAGATTTCGCGGCCGATCATCAGCTGAACGATCTCGTCATTGGATTTTGCACCCTTGGCAAAGCTCTCAATATGGCGGCCATTGCGGAACACACTCGCATCATCGGCCAGAGCTTCGATCTCGTGCATACGATGCGAAATATAGAGAATGGCGACGCCGTCAGCCTTCAACCGCGCCAGCATCGCATAAACTTTTTCAACATCGCCGCTTGTCAAAGCGGAGGTCGCTTCGTCAAGAATAAGAACTTTGGGGCGTTTGCCGAGCGCTTTGGCAATTTCAATCATCTGACGACGTGACAGAGGAAGATCGCGAATGCGTAAACGCGGATCCACATCTTCACAGCCGATTTCAGCGAGTAACTCTTCAGCACGCTGAATCTGCGCCGCCTGATCGATAAACCCGTATTTTCGCGGCGGATTGGCGATCGAAATGTTATCGGCAACCGTCAAATCAGGCATCAATGAGAGTTCTTGGAAGATACAGACGATCCCTGCATCATTCGCGGCAGACGGCGTCG
>JBAXQM010000024.1:0-43322 GCA_037131735.1 Alphaproteobacteria bacterium | reverse complement strand
CGCGATCCATTTTGGCTCGCGGCGATCTTCTGCCCGGAACCGCATTTCATAGATTTGCAAAATTGCCGCATCCATGAGGCCGTCAGCCAAGGACTGCATCACGAGCACATCATAGCGATCTTCGGCATGAACAGGGATAAGGCGTCCACCGCCTCCGAGGTGATCGATATACTCAACAATCACACGCGAGTCATAAAGCACCTTGCCATTATCAAGAATGAGTGTGGGAATTTTGCCCAATGGATTTTGCTGACGCAGATCATCTTCAGCGTTTAAAGTATCAGCGTTTACGATCTTAATACGATCAATAACGCCCACAATGTGAGCAGCCATTTTGACTTTACGGCCAAACGGCGACGCGGGTGCAGAACGCAAAATCATCTATCAAAATCCTCTGAAACAAAACCTGATCGTCTTTGAAAGGCTAACAGGTCGGCCTTTAATCCGCCAGACCCCATGGCTTTTGCATTTTTGCCTTTCAACCCGATTTTTCAGGCACGAGCCAATCACATCGAACACTATGCCCCTCACCGACAGCAAGTATTTTATTGAGGAAGCCAAGAGATAGCGTCATCTCATCCTTCAAATGCCAGGGCGGATTGACAACAAGAAGCCCCGACCCCGCAAGCCCCTCGCCTGATCGCTCCCCGCAAACGCGCTGCTCGAGTCTAAGAATTTTCGGAATCTCCAACTCCACCATCGCCCGATAAAACGCATCAACCGGAAGACCCGCTTTTAGCGGATACCAGATCACATACACACCTGTTGAAAATTTCCGATAGGCCTGACGAATAGCTTCAACGACATGATCAAATTCATCCCGCTCTTCATAAGGGGGATCGATTAAAATCAATCCGCGCTTTTCCTTCGGCGGAATAAGTGCATTGAGCGCTTCATAGCCATCACGTTCGAGTAATTTCGCGCGCCCATCAAAAGCAAAATTCTCTTTTGCACGCCGCGCATCTTCGGGATGTTTTTCAACCAAGATCAAACGGTCTTCGCCGCGCAACAGTCCGCGCGCGATTTCAGGCGAACCAGGATAAATCGATTCTCCATGGAACGCTCTCACGCGTTCAATCGCCTCGCGATAAGGGGTGAGAAGTTTTTCAACATCAGTAGGCGGGTTAACCGCCAAAAGTCGACCGATGCCACCTTCCCACTCGCCCGTGCGTCCCGCCTCTTTCGACTTTAAATCATAAAAGCCAAGGCCCGCATGCGTATCGATCACGCGAAACGGTGCCGGCTTTTCGCGTAAGTGAACAAGGCAACGCGCCAAAACAATATGCTTCAGGACATCCGCAAAATTTCCAGCATGAAACGCGTGGCGATAATTCATAAATTAAACTCGAGCGGCAGATAAAATCTAAGACATCCGCTCTGAGCCAAATAAAATCAGGGAGCCGTCACAATCGAAACCTGATCAGACCGACATCCCGCACGATCCACTTCGGGACAAGACCGGAACTCTTTGAGGTCCCTTGTGAAGCAGATCCGAACTTCGCGCAACACCGCCTTGCGACAGGATACACTCATCATTGAAGGTTGAAGCTTGGGGTTGGCCTCAATGAAGCGCTTTTCAATGTCAGAGGGCGCAAGCGACGCCGCCCCACTTGACCCGAGCGAAGCGGGATCAAAGGCCGCCGGCAGCTTAACTTGATTGCGTGCCGCCGCCACGGTGTCGAGATAGAGATCAGGCTCAAGTCCTGTGCATGACCCATGACGCCGCCATTCAGACGTTGCGAGTCTCAGGTCAGGGAAAAGTGCGGCCGCTTTTTCAAAGCTTGCTTTCGGCAAATCCTTCCGATCGGTCGGACAAGAGAGGGGGTAGCCCGTCTCATATTGCGGCCAGAGCCCATGCACGACGAAGCCCTTCGACGCGCCCGCCGCGCATTGTTCTGGACTGCGCTTGGCGCCGCCATCCGCGCAATAGGCGGGCGACCACGAAAGCGCCAAGACATAGAAATCAAATTGCCCCGGTTCAGCGCCCGTCTTTACGGCTTTCGTTTGCGCTATGCTCGGCGCGGCCAAGAGCAGAATAAAATAAATTGAAATCAAAAAGCGCTTCATAATCCGCCTCGCATCGTGTTTTGGAGCGAATTTGTCGTCCCTCAACACCTGAAATAGATCAAGCCATGGACAATTCGTACACTGCCTTGCGATATCTCTACCTGATCAGGCTGTTGCTCGCCCCTGTCTCATCTGACAGGGTGACCCAAGATCGGTATTGAACACGGCATTTTTTTGGATTGATACGGATGAGTGAGCAGCGGACTTGGGATTTTTGGATTGATCGCGGTGGCACGTTCACCGACATTGTCGGCCGCGCACCCAATGGTCAGCTCTTCGCGCGCAAAGTCCTCTCCGAAAATCCCGGCGCCTATCGTGATGCGGCTGTTCATGGCATCCGCCTTCTGCTGGGCCTCAGACCGGGTGATCCTATTCCTGCTGGTCGAATAGGCGATGTGCGCATGGGCACGACCGTCGCAACTAACGCGTTATTGGAACGCAAAGGCGAGCGTATGGCGCTGGTCGTTACGCGCGGCTTTCGCGATGCACTAAAAATTGGCTATCAAGCACGCAATGATATCTTCGCGCGCGCGGTCAAAAAGCCTGATGCGCTTTATGCAGAAACAATCGAGATTGATGAACGCGTACGTGCTGATGGAGCCGTCGAGCGTGCGCCGGATGAAGACTCAATGCGTGAGGCGTTTAGTGTCCTCCGCCAAAAAGGATATGACGCAATCGCCATTGTGTTCATGCATGCTTGGACCTATCCCGCGCATGAAAAACAGGCGGCAAAGATTGCACGAGAAATGGGCTTCACCCAAGTTTCTGTGAGCCATGAGACAAGCCCACTCATTAAATTTGTTGGACGCGGCGATACAACTGTTGTCGATGCCTATCTCTCGCCTATTCTGGCGCGCTATGTCGCGATGGTTGCCGAAGAGCTTGATGTGAAACGCTCGGGCGCGCGTCTTATGTTCATGATGTCATCGGGCGGCTTAACCGCCGCTGATCTCTTCAAAGGGAAAGATGCCGTTTTATCCGGCACTGCGGGCGGTGTTGTCGCGCTTGCAGAAACGGGGCGTGAAGCAGGTTTCACTCGTGTCATTGGCTTCGATATGGGCGGCACCTCAACCGATGTCGCGCATTTCGACGGGCATTATGAACGCGCCTTTGAAACGGAAGTTGCGGGCGTGCGCATGCGTGCGCCCATGATGATGATTCATACAGTTGCCGCCGGCGGGGGCTCAATCCTCCATTATGATGGCGCGCGTTATCGCGTAGGCCCAGATTCGGCGGGCGCTCATCCAGGACCCGCATGTTATCGGCGAGGTGGCCCCCTCACCGTTACCGACGCGAATGTTATGCTCGGCAAACTTGATCCCGATTTTTTCCCTTTTATTTTCGGGCCCGAACAAAATCAAAAGCTTGATGCTGAAATCGTCAAAAAGAAATTTGCGGATTTAGCAAAAGAGATAGGGGCTGACCGCAGCCCCGAAGGTATTGCCGATGGCTTTATTCGGATTGCCGTTACAAATATGGCCGAAGCGATTAAGAAAATTTCCGTCGCGCGAGGATATGATATCACGCGTTACGCCTTGAACGCCTTTGGCGGTGCAAGTGGTCAACATGCCTGCCTTGTTGCCGATGCTCTGGCGATGGATCAAATTCTTATCCATCCTTTTTCATCGCTGCTCTCGGCCTATGGTATGGGCCTCGCGTCCATTCGTGCAACACGCGAACAAGCCATCGAAAAGCCGTTCACTGATGAGGCACTTGCCCAATTTGATCGCGAAGTAGAACGACTTGGCACGCTCTGCCGCGCTGAAGTCCAGGGTCAAGGTGTAGCACTCGATGACATAACGATTATTTCACAAGCCCTGTTGCGCTATGCGGGCACCGATACCGCCATTGCTGTAACTGTCGATCCCGCAAAATCCCTTTCATCGGGCGAACGCCTGGCAGCGCTGCGTAAGATTTTCGAAGCGCTCCACCACCAAAGATTTGGCTTTTCAGATCCGTCAAAAGCTCTCGTTCTTGAAGCTATCGCTCTTGAGGCCGTCGGCGGCGGCAGCCCAATCATGCCGCACGAAACAAGCGAGACGCGCGACGCGCTACCGTCACCCCATGCGCGGAAATCTATCTTCAGTGAAGGTCAGTTCCATGACGCGCCGATTTATTTGCGTTCGCAATTAAAAGCCGGACATTCAATCAAAGGCCCCGCACTCCTGATCGAACCGCATCAGACAATCATGGTTGAAGCGGGATGGGCGGCGACACTCACCACGCGTGATCATCTTATTCTAAAACGCGTTGAGCCGCGCGAAAAACGCGTCGCAGCGGGGACGGAAGCCGATCCGGTTCTCCTCGAGATTTTCAACAATCTTTTCATGTCGATTGCCGAACAGATGGGTGTGACGCTTCAAAACACCGCGTCATCAGTCAATATCAAAGAACGCCTCGATTTCTCCTGTGCCGTGTTCGATCACGAAGGTCGTCTCGTTGCCAATGCACCGCATATGCCCGTGCATCTGGGCTCGATGGATCGTTCGGTTGAAACCATCATCCGCATGAATGAGGGTAAGATCAGACCGGGCGATGTGTTTATGTTGAATGCGCCTTATAATGGCGGCACACATTTGCCAGACATCACCGTCTGCACGCCGATATTTGATCAGGACAATAAGGCGCTTCTCTTCTGGGTCGCCTCGCGTGGCCATCATGCCGATATCGGCGGCATCGCACCAGGCTCCATGTCACCGCGCGCGACAACAATCGATGAAGAAGGCGTCTATATCGACAATTTCCATCTTGTTAAAGATGGACGCTTCCGCGAAACGGAAACCCGCGCACTACTCGAAGGTGCTCGCTACCCCGTGCGCAATGTTACGCAGAATATCAATGATTTAAAGGCACAAGTTGCTGCCAATGAAAAGGGCGCAGCCGAACTCAAAAAGACGATTTCTGAATTCGGGCTTGATGTTGTCAAAGCCTATATGAACCATGTGCAAGATAATGCATCTGAGCATGTGAGGCGCGTCATTGATCGTCTGCATGACTCATCATTTACCTATGAAATGGATAATGGGTCGGTGATCCGCGTGAAAATAACGCTGGACCACAAAAGCCGCGAGGCCACAGTTGATTTCACCGGGACGTCGCCGCAGCGCGCGGATAATTTCAATGCACCTGAACCCGTCACACGTGCCGCTGTGCTTTATGTATTCCGCATCATGGTTGATGACGCGATCCCGATGAATGCCGGATGTTTAAGACCCATCAAAGTCATCCTGCCTGAAGGCTCGATGTTATCACCGCGCTATCCCGCTGCTGTTGTTGCCGGCAATGTCGAAGTCAGCCAAGCGGTCACAAATTGTCTCTTTGGCGCGCTTCATGCGATGGCTGCGGCACAAGGCACGATGAATAATCTCACTTTCGGCAATGCACGCTATCAATATTATGAAACAATTTGCTCGGGCTCTTCCGCCGGTCCCGGCTTTGATGGTGCGCCGGGCGTGCATGTGCATATGACGAATTCACGTCTGACCGATCCTGAAATTCTAGAAAATCGTTATCCCGTCTTGCTTGAAGATTTTCATATTCGCGAAGGCTCAGGCGGCAAGGGGCAATGGAATTCTGGTGATGGGACAAGTCGTACCATTCGTTTTCTTGAAACGATGGACTGTGCGATTTTGTCTGGCCATCGCCTGATTCATCCCTTTGGCCTTGAGGGCGGTGAAGCTGGCGAAGTGGGTCGCAATTTTGTTACGCGTAAGAATGGACGCGTCGATGAATTGCAAGGTGCTGATCAAACGGTGCTCGAGGCGGGTGACAAGATCACAATCATCACGCCGACAGGCGGCGGTTATGGGCCGCGTTCAAAACGCGGATCATAAAGCGCGATTAATATACGCCTTTAAAATCGCCGTCGTCATCGGCTTCGGGTTCAGCCGGTAAAAGCGCGAGCACTTTCGGATCGATCGGACGTGCTGCCGGAGTCGGAACAGTAACCGGCAAGCCAGATGGCGCATTCATCTCGGCAACCGCAGGGGCATTATCCGTTGCCGACGGGCGATAATTCAAACCGGCAATTTGATTGGCGGTTGACGGCGCTTTGATACGCCGCGCGAAATTCAGTTTTGGTTGGCAGACCCGTCTTTGATAACCGCTATCATGCCGCATCAAATCAAGGTGCAAATGATTAGCGTGATAAGAGTCAGAGCCCGGTGCAAGAACCGTTGTGAAATAATCGCACGCATTCACTGTAATCTCACGCAAGAAGGCCTGATCAGTAGCTGAACCGCGCCAGCCTTCAAGCACATTCATCTTACGCCCATTCGCAAAGCGGAAACCCATAATATCAACCGCATTGCCGAAGGAATGTTCTGAAATCGTTGCAAACCATTTCGAGTCTTGGTTGCGGCAGGAGTAAGAGCCGACAGTCATCGCCTCAACACGTTGGCCGTAATAAAGCTGCGCGGCTGGCTCGACGATTTCCTTCACCCAACGATCAACACTCGAGATCGCCGAGCATGACATCGTCGCGCGACTGGTCAGCCCCACAGTGCCATTGGCAAAGGCCGCGACTTTAAAGGGTTGCTGCATCCCGCACGCACCGGGCCCATCAATCCGCGTTGCGGGTTCAATATAGGCAGAGGTTTGCACGGCGCCTGAGGATAGGCATTTCGCCTCTAACTCGTCGCGCCATGGCGCGCGCGTGTCAAAACGCATGCCGCACCCGGCAAGAGCCAGAAGAAGCGCAACGGAAATGAGGCGCGCAGGCGTGAAAAACTTCATAGACGCCAGTTTAGGCGTCTATGGTTTCGGCGAGGTTAAAGCCGCCCAAAAAATCAGCTGGCTTGCTGAATAGCTGAGAGCATCCAAGGACCCGACCCATCGCGACGGTAGGTCCAGAGTTCGGTCACCTGTTCCGGATGACTACCGGACACAACTCGACCCGACGCGCGGTCGATCATGGAATCGACGAGGGAGAAATTCATCGCGACCGTGGCATAATCTGTTGAGCCCTCGCCCCAAGCTTCTGCAAGATCGCCCTTTTCAAGCCGCACATCGCTGACACGATTAACAAGGCCTTGCCCCGCATTGCGCGCGAGATCCTCGGCAAAATAAGCCACCATTTCCGGCGTTGCTAATCGACGCAGCGCATCAAGATCCTCATGGGAATAGGCGTCCTGCACCGCGTGAAGCCGCTCTTCAAACTCCGCATAATCACTTTGGCCAATTGTAACCTGTCGCACCGAAGGCGCTGCGTTTTGAAATCCGGATCCACCAAATCCCGCAGGCGACGCATTAGGAATTGGCCCCATCCCTGCGCCCATCGGCGCCATCCGCCGCGCGAAGATGCCGAACAGGAATTTAGCCGCGAAAAAGATGAGGCCAAATTGCAGGATCAGGCCGAAAAACGACATGCCGCCGCCCATGCCACCAAAAAATCCATTCCCAAACATCATGCCGAACAGGCCCGCACCCAATAATCCGCCCAGCAAGCCGCCGCCAAAACCGCTAAACAACCCGCCTCCAAAAAGCCCACCGCCAAAAGCCGGCGCGTATGAAGGTACGGCAGACGGTGCCGAAGGCTGCGTATAGGAGCGCTGAATCGGCTGCGCCGAATAAGGCGCAGTCGGCGTTGAGGGCGGCCGCGAAAAGGTGAAGGAGCCACGGCTACCGCTCGAAAAGCCCGATCCCGCGCGGGCATCGGCAGGCGTGTTCAGCGTCGTCCCTAACAAAACGAGGGAAAGCACGAGAACAGAAAGGGCCGAAAACCAGCGGGTCATGATCTAAATCCTTCAGGGTCGAAACCCGACCCGCTCTATATGGTCGCGCCAAGGCTCAACGAAAAGGGGATCACGACCCTATTTTCCACCGCGCGGCGGCGGCGTCATCATCGGCCTTCGCTTCAACCCAATCACCCATCGTTCCGTCTGCGCGATGTTCTTTTTTCCAAAACGGCGCTTGGGTCTTCAAATAATCCATCAAGAATTCACAGGCGGCGAAAGCCGCCGCGCGATGTGAGCTCGCAGTCCCCACAAAAACAATTCCATCACCCGGCTTCATCACACCATAACGATGGATAACGCTTACAGCTGATAACGGCCAGCGTTGAAGCGCCTGATCAACAACGCGTTTGATCTCCTCATCGGCCATACCGGGATAATGTTCGAGTTCGAGTGCCGTAAGACGCCCACCTTCACTGCGGCAATAGCCGATGAAGGTGGCGACGGCACCCACATCATCATGCGGAGAAGACAGCGCAT
Source organism: Alphaproteobacteria bacterium (assembly GCA_037131735.1). Lineage (GTDB taxonomy): Bacteria > Pseudomonadota > Alphaproteobacteria > Rhizobiales > Beijerinckiaceae > CAIUPE01. Next base: position 35,043 of record JBAXQM010000024.1, on the reverse strand, counting down.
CTGTTTCTTTCGCCACATTAAAAGCTTCGGCTTGAATGCGGATCACAACACGCGGTGCCATCGCTTAGCCACCTGTCATCGGCGGAAAGAAAGCGATCTCGCGCGCACCGGCAATCACATCATTTGGCTTGGCATGCACGCGATCAATCGCCGCGCGCACAAGCTTTGGATTTTCAAAGGCTGACTCATAGCCTTCATCCCGCGCCGAGAGCCAGCCCGCTAGATCTTCAATCGTTATGACAGATGACGGGATTGTCACCAATTCCTCTGCAACGCCCACACGTTCGCGGACCCAGGCAAAATAAGCGATTCTGATCTTAGTCATCCGCTTCAACCACATGGCGAATGCCGGCACGAAAATAATCATAGCCTGTGTAGAGTGTCAGTAGAGCCGCAACCCACAACAACACAATCCCGATTGCGGTTGTACCAGGTAAAACGCGCTCACCCGCAGGGCCTGCAATCAAAAATCCAACGGCTACAAGCTGAAGCGTTGTCTTCCATTTCGCAATTGTCGAAACAGGAACGCTTACGCGAAGCTCTGCAAGAAACTCACGTAAACCTGAAACAAGAATCTCACGGCTCAAAATCACAATCGCTGCCCAAATCGAAAAACCGGAAATCGTGCGGTCCGTCACCAACATCATCAAAGATGCCGCAACGATCAATTTATCGGCGATCGGATCAAGCATGCGCCCAAGTGACGATTGCTGCGCCCAGACACGAGCGAGATAGCCGTCAAAAAAATCGGTAATCGCGGCCGCCGCAAAAATGCCAAGCGCAATCCAGCGCATCACATTTTCTTCGGGCCAAAACAGGCACCCGACAACAAGCGGCACGGCCACAACCCGACCATAAGTCAGGATATTGGGCAGCGTGAACGGGCCAAGCCGTCGCTTTTGAGGGTGCGTGGTCATGGGGGCAGAAAACAGACTGGCAGGGCTTACGTCAACTGGTGCGCCGTATTGGCGATTTCAGGCAGTAAAATCGCACGCATCCTCAGAAGGCTTTAAACGGATCAGGTGCGAATCGGCATACGCCGTCCCTCACCGCCCGCCATCATGGAAAAAATCATAGACGGCTTTGGCGGTTGCTTCATTGACGCCCGGCGCTTTAGTAAGATCCTCAAAGGAAGCCTGCGCGATGGCTTTCGCTGTTCCAAAATGCAAAAGTAAGGCGCGTTTGCGGCGCGGGCCGATACCTGGAATTTCATCTAGCGGATTGGCGGTGAAGGACTTTTTACGGCGCGCGCGATGCGTGCCAATGGCGAAACGATGCGCCTCATCCCGTAAACGCTGAATGAAATAAAGCGCGGGATCGCGCGGCGGTAAGCGGAACGGGTCACGTCCGGGAATAAAAAATTGTTCGCGCCCTGCATCGCGATCAACGCCCTTTGCAACACCGACCATCGGCACATTTTCAATGCCCAATTCGGCAAGCACGCTCCGCGCGGCATCAAGCTGGCCTTTGCCGCCGTCAATCAAAACAAGATCGGGCCAATCCGGCATCGCGTCATCAGCGGGTTCACCGGCTTCTTCGATACGGGGCGAGTCTTTTTGAAGCCGTGCAAAGCGGCGCGTGAGCACTTCGCGCATCATGCCGAAGTCATCACCCGGTGTAATATCTTCGGATTTGATGTTGAAGGTCCGATAATGCGGTTTTGAGAATCCCATCACACCCGCAACCACCATCGCACCAACGGCATTCGTACCCATGATGTGAGAGTTATCATAGACTTCAACACGGCGCGGCGGATTCGAGAGATCAAACACAGGAACAAGAGCCGCGAGCAATTGTTTTTGTGATGCCGTATCCGACAAGCGCCGTGACAATGCTTCGCGCGCATTGGTTGCGGCGTGATCGACAAGATCGCGCTTCTCACCGCGCTTAGGGGCCGTCACTTCGATCTTATGTCCGGCACGCATTGACAAAGCTTCGGCAAGCAATCCTGCTTCTTCAAGATCATGCGATAACAAAACAAGCCGGGGCGCGGGTTTGTCATCATAAAATTGCGCAACGAATTGCGTGAGGATTTCCTCAACCGCGATCGATTTGTCGGCGCGCGGATAGTAAGCGCGATTGCCCCAATTCTGATAATTGCGGAAGAAAAACACTTCGATACAAAACTGCCCCGCTTCTTCATGAAGCGCAAACACATCCGCTTCTTCCACCGTTTGTGGATTGATATCCTGCGTCGAGACAATTGCTGACAAAGCTGCCAAGCGATCCCGAATGCGGGCGGCAGTTTCAAAATCGAGCGCATCGGAGGCCGTTTGCATCGTCTCGGCAAGATGCGCTTTCACCGCCTGACTCTTGCCGGTGAGAAAATCGCGCGCCTCAGTCACGAGCCGTTGATAACCCGGCGCATCAATTTCGCCGGTGCAAGGACCCGCACATCGTTTGATCTGATAAAGCAAACAAGGTCGCGAACGATTTTCATAATAAGAATCTGTGCAAGTGCGCAAAAGAAACGCACGTTGCAAGGCAGCAATAGTTCGGTTAACCGCCCATACGCTGGCAAAAGGTCCAAAATAATGCCCTTGCCGCGTGCGTGCGCCGCGATGCTTGGTGAGTTGCGGTGCGACATGATCGGACGTGACAAGAATATAAGGGAAACTTTTGTCATCGCGAAGCAGCACATTAAAGCGCGGCTTCAATTGCTTGATGTAATTGGCTTCAAGCAATAACGCTTCGGTCTCGGTCTCGGTGGTGACAAATTCCATCGCCGCCGTTTCGGAAATCATGCGGGCAATGCGACTTGTATGCCCCACACCGCGCGCATAATTCGACACACGCTTTTTGAGACTCTTAGCTTTACCAACATAAAGCACCGCGCCTTCGCCATCGATCATGCGATAGACACCCGGCGCATTGGGCAGTGTTTTCAGCGCGGTTTGAATAACTTCAACACCGGCTTTCAACCTTTGGGGCGTGGCTTCCGCCTCGAGGCCTAAATCAAGTTCACTCGTGGCATCGGACACGCCTTCGTCTTCCCTATCAAGCTCATCATCCTCGAGCTGATCGGGCGGCAGGTCGGACATCTCATTCGAGACAGGGGGACGTGACATCATGATCCCGATTTAGGACGTTCAAAGCGTCTTGACAAATCGCCCTTGTCAGCGCCCTTTTGGGCCCTTCGCGAAAGGGGATGGCCGCGCGCCCTGCCCCTTGTCATCCGGTCGTGCGGTTCCGGTTTGAAGGCGAATACGTCCCGATAAAAATCCCTTTGAGGCCGAAAGTCCGCACCCATGACTCATTTCACAACTGCTCGTGTTCGTTTGGCGTCTGTTGCGTTTGGTCTTGCTCTGTCCGTTATCAATATTTTTTCCATCAATACAGCCTTTGCCGGTAATGACCCGATTCTTGTTTTTGCCGCTGCATCGCTCAAAGAATCGCTGGAAGAGGTAGGAAAATCTTTCACCGCCGGGACGGGCACAGAAGTAAAATTTTCATTCGCGGCGTCATCCGCTCTCGCCAAACAAATCGAAGCCGCAGCGCCTGCCGATATTTTCGCGTCTGCCGATCTAAAATGGATGGATTATCTCGAAGAGAAGAAACTCATCCGTTCTGAAACGCGGAACAATCTTCTGGGCAACACGCTCGTCGTCGTCGCACCAACGATAAGTGCATTATCGACGCTCGACTTCATACCGGACGCATTTGCAAAAGCACTTGGTGATGGAAAACTCGCGACCGGAGAAGTAAATTCAGTGCCAGTCGGTATATACGCAAAAAATGCACTTCGGAAATTTGGGCTTTGGACCATCATCGAACCGAAGCTCGCGCAAACTGATAATGTCAGGGCCGCTCTTGCCTTTGTCGCACGCAACGAAGCGCCGCTCGGGATCGTCTATGCAACGGATGCGCGGGTTGAAAAATCAGTCAAAGTGATCGCGACATTTCCGGCAGATAGTCATGATCCAATCATTTATCCTTTTGCCGTTACCACTCTAAGCAAAAATCCCGATGCTGAAAAATTCTTGAACTTTCTGAAATCAGCGCCCGCACTATCGATTTTCGAGAAGGCCGGATTTAAAGTTATTTCAAAATGAAATGATCAGAAAACGCATCAGCGCAACAAAGGTGAAAGCGATTTAAATTCGTGTGTGCCCGAACGTTCGAGCCACTCGAAAAACGCCATCTCGGCTGAAATCATCGTAACACCACTTTGCGCCATGCGTTGTTTTGCGGCCTCGACATCTGAAGCGCTGCGGCTCGAGATGGCATCGCCCGCCACAAATACCGAATAGCCCTGCGCCACCGCATCAAGTGCAGTTTGTAACACACAGACATGCGCTTCCATGCCGACAATCACGAGCTGCCGCCGGGCCTTGTCACTGCCGAGATGGTTTTGAATCGCCTCGTCACGCAAACAGGAAAACGCCGTTTTGGCAAAAACCGGCGCGGCATTGCCACATGCCTCACGTAAAGCGGCATCCGTTGGGCCAAGCCCTTTTGGATATTGTTCCGAAATCGTAATCGGAATATCGAGCGTGCGTGCAGCGGCAATCACCAAACGTGTACGATCAATCATCGCCTCAACCTTATGGATCGTGCCGATGAGCTTCTCTTGAATATCAACAACAAGAAGTTGCGCACGGCCGCGATCAAGAAGGTGAGGCTGATCACTCATGGATTACGCTTCATCCGGAATGAATTTCAAAACCGTCGCATTTATGCAGTAACGCAATCCTGTCGGACGGGGACCATCCGGGAAGACATGGCCGAGATGCGCATCGCATACGCCACATAGTACTTCTACGCGCCGCATCCCGAGTGTTAGATCCTCATGCTCTTCGATCAGCTCCGGCGCGATGGGCTGGAAGAAGCTGGGCCACCCTGTTCCTGACTCAAATTTTGTCCGCGATTCAAAAAGATCGGTTTCACAGCACACGCAACGATAAACACCTTCGCGCTTTTCATCCCAGCCCGGGCCGGTACAGGCGCGCTCGGTCCCATGCTCACGCGCAATCCGATATTGCTCGGGCGTCAGGCGCTGCCGCCATTCCGCATCACTCAACAGGAATTTCTGAACCATTTTTTCTCTCGCTCGTGTTCGTTCACTCGCTCATTCGGGCGCCGATCGGGTCAGATCACGCCTTAGGGTCACCACATCATCATGACATCGCTCATGCTGCAAGCCGCGCGAAGCCGCCCCCCCCCGCCTCGATGAAATGCCGCATTGCGGGAGGCCGATTTCCCGCCTAAATAAGCTTCGACGCTGGCAGTTAAAGCCCCTCTCACGAGCGGGGCCCTCTCAGCTCCGATTTTGTACCCCTGAGACGTCACAACAGGAGATAAACCCCGATGTTCTCACTTCCCGATCTGCCCTACGCTTATGACGCGCTCCAGCCTTATATGTCCAAGGAGACGCTCGAATATCATCACGACAAGCATCACCTAGCTTATGTGAATAATGGCAACAATCTTGTGAAGGGCACGGAATTCGAGGGCAAGTCGCTCGAAGACATCGTGCGCGGATCCCATGGCAAACATGCGGGCCTCTTCAACAACGCAGGGCAGCATTACAACCACATCCATTTCTGGAAATGGATGAAGCCCAATGGCGGCGGCGCGATCCCCGGCAAGATCGAAAAGGCCATCACTTCCGACATTGGCTCGATCGACAAATTCAAGGAAGAATTTATCGCCGCCGGCACAACCCAATTCGGTTCAGGCTGGGCATGGCTCTCGGTCAAGAATGGCAAGCTTGAAATCTCAAAGACACCGAATGGCGAAAGCCCGCTCGTGACCGGCGCTTCGCCGATCCTCGGCGTCGATGTCTGGGAACATTCCTATTACATTGATTATCGCAATCGTCGCCCTGATTATCTCAAGGCTTTTGTCGATCATCTCGTGAACTGGGATTATGTACTCGAAATGTACGAAGCGGCGACCAAGTAAACTGTTGCCTTCAATGTGAATTGAAAAAGGGGCCTTATCGGCCCCTTTTTTATGCGCGGAAATGGGTGATCAAAACGCCTCTTCCAGCATTGCAAGATAATCCGCTTCTGTTGCCACACGCGGATTAGTCGCATGGGTATGATCACGCGGCGCGAGACGAGAAACCTCTGCTAAAATCTCATACGGAACGTTGATATCCCGCAAGCGCATCGGAATACCCAAAGATGCCGCAAACTCATGCATGAAGGCAGAAAAAATACCACTCGGCGCAAGGCCGACCGCTTGCTTCAGTCGTGGAAAGGTTTTGGCGCAAACTGACTCATTAAACCGCAATACAGGCGGCAGTAATATCGCATTCAATGTGCCGTGATGAAGCTTCAAATCGCGATAGCCCCCGAGCGGATGCGATAAAGCATGCACCGCCCCTAAGCCTTTTTGAAAAGCGAGCGCGCCTTCCATCGCCGCAATCATCATCTCACGTCGTGCTTCAATATCATTGGGATGAGAGACCGCGCGTGGCAAAGCAACAATTGCCCGTTCCAATCCGTCGATCGCAATGGCTGCCGCCACAGGATTATCAGTGGGCGAGATAAAACATTCAATGCAATGACTGATGGCATCCATGCCGGTCGCGGCCGTCAACATCGCTGGCAACCCCAACGTTAATTCAGGATCGCAAATCGCGCGCTTGGGAATAAGATAAGGTGAAAGCAAGCCGAGCTTGCGCCCATCACGAAAACTAATGATCGCGCCCCGACCCACTTCGCTTCCTGTTCCTGCCGTCGTGGGAATCGCAAGCGTCGGAGCGGTCTCAGCCGTTATCTTCGGTATCCCGCCATTAACGACCGCAAAGGACGCAAGCGGCCCCTCATGAGCGGCCATAATGGCGACCGCTTTGGCGAGATCCATCGCCGAGCCGCCACCTAACGCAATCAGCCCGTCACATTTAGCCTCGCGGTAAAGTGCGAGCGCCTGTTCCGCGGCTTCTTCAGTCGGATTTGAGGGAGTATCGTCAAAAATCGGGAGACCGGCGTCGATTCCCCCGTCCTTTAGGACCTGATCAAGGAGGCCAACTGCCAGGACACCACGATCCGTGACCATCAGCGGACGGGAAATCCCCGCCGCTTTTAGATCTTCGGCGAGAAAGCGTCGGGCACCGGCATCGAGCCGCACCGTCGTCAAATATGAGATCAACGCCAAAATCCCCTCCTCCGCACACTCGCCATTGGTCCAACTTGAGAGTTCTACGTATCAATGCCATGCTTTGGTAAATGTGCAGCCATGCATAGGGTTTAACCATCAAAAAAGAGGGGGATCGCACAATGAAGAGACGTCAATTTGTTAAAGCCGCGGGTCTAGGGCTCGCCGGCGCCGCACTGGCCAAGCCGGCCCTTGCCCAATCCGCTCCCGAAATCAAATGGCGCCTAACATCGAGCTTCCCGAAGTCGCTCGACACAATCTATGGCGCAGCTGAAACGCTCTCGAAAACGGTTGCAGAAGCGACAGACAACAAGTTCCAGATTCAAGTCTTCGCCAGCGGTGAAATCGTGCCGGGCCTGCAGGCCGCCGATGCCGTCACCAATGGCACCGTCGAAATGTGCCATACGGCGCCCTATTATTATTTCGGCAAAGATCCGACTTTTGCATTCGCCACCGCCGTACCGTTCGGCCTCAATTCACGCCAGCAGAACGCATGGTTCTATCATGGCGGCGGGCTCGATCTCATGAACGAGTTCTTCAAATCCTATAACTTCATCTCGATGCCCGGCGGCAACACGGGCACGCAGATGGGCGGCTGGTTCCGCAAGGAAATCAAGTCGATTGAAGACTTCAAAGGCTTGAAAATGCGTATCGGCGGCCTCGCCGGTAAAGTGCTCGCCAAGCTTGGCGCGGTACCGCAGCAGATCGCAGGCGGCGACATCTATCCGGCGCTTGAAAAAGGCACGATCGACGCCGCTGAGTGGGTCGGCCCCTATGACGATGAAAAGCTCGGCTTCAACAAAGTCGCGCCTTTCTATTATTATCCCGGTTGGTGGGAAGGCGGCGCATCGCTCCACTTCTTCACAAACAGCGCGAAATGGGCCGAATTGCCGAAGTCTTATCAAAGCCTTCTGATGGCGGCAGCGGCTCAAGCCAATGTTGACATGCAGGCCAAATATGACGCCCGCAACCCAGCAGCCATCAAGCGCCTCGTTCAGCAGGGCGGCGCCCAGTTGCGTCCGTTCTCCCCTGAAATCATGGAAGCCTGCTACAAGGCGGCGGGGGAAACCTACGCCGAAATCGCCGGCACCAATGAGAACTTCAAGAAGATCCACGATGCCTATATGGGCTTCCGGAACGAAGAATATCTCTGGTTCCAGATTGGCGAATACACCTACGACAATTTCATGATCCGTCAGCGCGCCAAGGGCTGAGGATTACGACTGAGATTGGAAAGGCCCCGGCTCAAACCCGGGGCCTTTTTCTTGGCCAAAAGCGGCGAGGCGATTGTCTTTGGCCCCGCTTTCCGCTAAAGACCCGCTCGCACGTCCCAGACACCCTTGGAGGCAGGCGTGCACTCATCCGGCCGTCGGTCTCCGGCGGCTTTCGTTTTTTGAAGGAAATTGATCATGTCACAAGCTGCAAAGCAGATTGAGGCGACGGTCCGTGCGAATAGCGGCAAGGGGGCCGCTCGTGCAGTGCGTCGTACCGGCCGCGTTCCTGCGGTCATCTATGGCGGGGGCGCAGAGCCTCAGGCCATTTCGCTCGAATTCAACGCCACGAAAAAGCTGATTTTCGCCGGCCACTTCCTCACCACGATTTTCGAGGTGTCGGTTGACGGCAAGAAGACACGCGTCATTCCGCGCGACTACCAGCTCGACCCCGTGAGCGACCAACCTCTCCATGTCGATTTTCTCCGCATCACTGCGGGTCAGAAGATCCGCGTTGATGTGCCGGTCCATGTCATCAACCAAGCGGCTTCTCCGGGTGTGAAGCGCGGCGGTGCGGTCAATATCGTGCTGCATTCGGTTGAGATGATGGTGCCACCGGATTCAATTCCGGCTGGCGTCAATGTCGATCTCACCGGCGTCGAAATCGGCAAGTCAATTCACATCTCGCAAGTTCAGCTTCCTGCAAACTGCACCCCAGTCGATAAGACGGACTTCACGCTCGTCACGATCGTCGGCAAGGGTCAGAAGGACGAAGAGCCAGCCGCAGCACCGGCAGCCGCCGCAGCTCCCGCTGGCGACGCAGCCAAGAAAGCCGCCGAACCCGCGAAGAGGTAATTGTTCTTTGGGTAATGCATTCACAGCGCGTCGCGGGTCACTCGCGGCGCGTTTTTTCTTAAAGACTGATTTCATTGGCTGAAACGCAGAGATGAGGCGATGCTGCTCTTTGTAGGCCTTGGCAATCCCGGCGCCCGCTATGCCGGCAACCGACACAATGTGGGCTTCATGGCCATCGACGCGTTAGCGTCGCGTGCGCGCGCATCCGCATGGCGTCGGCGGTTTCAAGGTGAAACAAGTGAGATCGTAATCGGTACCGAGAAAGTGCTTCTTTTGAAGCCCGAGACCTTCATGAATAATTCCGGCCAATCTGTGCAAGAAGCGGCTCAGTTTTATAAAGTCGAATTGGCGGACATCGTCGTCTTTCATGACGAGCTTGATCTTGCCCCCGGCAAAGTGCGCGTAAAACTCGATGGCGGCAATGCTGGGCATAATGGCTTGCGTTCCATCACGCAGCATTGCGGCAATGCCTATCGCCGCGTACGCATTGGCATCGGCCATCCTGGCCATAAAGATGCGGTGCACCCTTGGGTGCTCAATGATTTCTCGAAAGAAGAACGTGAATGGGTCAATGATCTCTGTGATGCTATGGCGGATCACGCTGATCTTCTTGCCAAACACCAAGATTCAAATTTCCAGTCGAAAATCCATCTCGCGATGGAAGCTAAAGGCTGGAAAGATGTAAAAGACGAAAAGTCAGAAAAATCTTGAGCTGATTTTTCTGTTATAACCTTGATTCAAAAGTTTATCATCGATCGAAAGAGTGTAGGCACATCATGGGTTTCAAATGCGGCATCGTCGGACTGCCTAATGTCGGCAAGTCAACTCTTTTCAATGCGCTTACGCAAACAGCGGCCGCACAAGCCGCCAACTATCCCTTCTGTACGATTGAGCCGAATGTGGGCGATGTGGCCGTACCCGATCCGCGCCTCGACTCCCTCGCCGCGATTGCTGGCTCAAAAGAAATCATTCCGACGCGTATCACTTTCGTGGATATCGCGGGCATCGTGCGCGGCGCTTCGAAAGGTGAAGGGTTAGGAAATCAATTCCTCGCCAATATCCGCGAAGTCGACGCCATCGCGCATGTCGTGCGCTGCTTTGAAAATGGCGACATCACGCATGTTGAGGGCCGCATTGATCCGATTGCCGATATCGAAACTATCGAAACTGAATTGATGCTCGCCGATTTGGACAGTCTCGAAAAACGTATCATCCCGCTCGAGAAGAAAGCAAAATCCGGCGACAAAGAAGCGAAAGAGCAAGTCACTGTGATGGAGCGATGCCTGACTTTGTTGCGTGATGGCAAGCCTGCGCGTCTCGCCGAGCGTTCACAGGAAGAAGAGCGCACGTTCCAGATGCTCAATCTTTTGACCGCGAAGCCAGTGCTCTATGTGTGCAATGTCGAGGAATCCGCGGCCCATGAGGGTAATGGATTTTCGGCAAAAGTGTTTGAGCGCGCAAAAGCCGAAGGCGCCAAAGCGGTTGTTGTTTCAGCACAGATCGAAAGCGAAATCGCTGTGATGGATGCGGCCGATCAAAAAGATTATCTTGAAGCGGTGGGCCTTGAAGAGCCGGGCCTAAATCGTGTGATCCGCTCGGGCTATGAGCTTTTGGATCTCGTTACTTATTTCACCGTGGGCCCGAAAGAGGCGCGCGCCTGGACTATTTCAAAAGGCACCAAAGGTCCCGCAGCTGCCGGCGTCATCCATACTGATTTCGAAAAGGGCTATATCCGCGCTGAGACAATTGCTTATGCCGATTACATTGCCAATAAGGGCGAAGCAGGCGCGCGCGAAGCGGGTAAATTCCGGCTTGAAGGTAAAGAATACATCGTCGCCGATGGCGACGTTCTTCACTTCCGCTTCGCGAATTGAGTAGAAGCTGGAAAGTAAGAAACCAATTTATATCGTCATTGCGAACGCTCGCAATGACGGGTTAAAAAGCCCTACTCCCGCTCAATGCCCCTCAAACGCAATCAGCGTACGCACGGGCACACCAAGCGCTTCGAGTTTTGCGCGTCCGCCAAGATCCGGAAGATCGATCACGAAACACGCGGCTTCGACATGCGCGCCGAGTCCTTGCAGAAGTTTCGCTGCCGCAACTGCCGTGCCGCCCGTGGCAATCAAATCATCAATCAAGATGACTGATTGACCCGGTTGAATGGCATCTTTGTGCACTTCCATTTCATCGACGCCATATTCAAGTGAATAAGCGATCGATACTTTATCATGCGGTAATTTTCCCTTTTTGCGGATCGGTACAAAACCCGCCGAAAGCTGATGCGCCACCGCGCCGCCGAGAATAAAGCCCCGCGCTTCGATACCCGCGACTTGATCAACTTTGCCGCCGGCAAATGGCTGCACGAGCTCGTCAACCGCGCGACGGAACGCCCGCGCATTGCCGAGAAGCGTTGTGATATCGCGGAACAAGATACCCGGCTTCGGATAATCGGGGATCGTGCGGATCGCATCGCGTAAGATATCGGAGATTGAAGAGTTCATTCTTGAATAATCCTTTGGCGGCCCCGCACCTTCAACATCTCTACCTCAACTGCCGTGTTTATTCAAAACACGCCCCGCCACCGCATCGAGTTTGGCGAGCAAGAGGGGATCACGCGCCGAGGGCGCCGTCATGATGGCATGCTCAAGTGCCTTGTGAGAGCCCACCGGACAATCCTCACGCTCGCGCGGAAAATCGCGCGCCAACCGCGCGACAATGAGTTTTGCCATCTCGATATTGCGATGCATGACCTCGATTACCGAAGCGACATCGACCACATCATGATCGGGATGCCAGCAGTCAAAATCGGTCACCATCGCAAGCGTGGCATAAGTGATCTCGGCTTCGCGCGCGAGTTTCGCTTCCGGCATCGCCGTCATACCAATCACTGAATAACCCGCGGCTTTATAGGAGAGACTTTCAGCAAGGCTTGAGAATTGTGGTCCTTCCATCGTCACATACGTGCCACCACGCGTGATCGGCACCTGCTCTTTTTGAGCCGCCGCCGCGATATGATCGCAAAGGCGCGGACCAACCGGATGCGCCATCGACACATGCGCCACACAGCCTTTGCCGAAAAAACTCGACTCTCTTTTGTGCGTGCGATCGACATATTGATCGACAAGAACAAATGTTCCTGGCGGTAGGTCCTCACGAAACGAACCACACGCAGAGAGCGATACAATATCGGTGACGCCTGCGCGCTTCATCGCATCGATATTCGCACGATAATTAATGTCGGACGGTGAGAGCCTGTGCCCACGTCCATGACGCGGCAAAAATATGATTTCGGTTGGGCCGATGCGCCCTGCACGCAAGACATCCGATGTCTCGCCCCAAGGACTCGTAATGGTCAGCTCATGTAAATCCTCAAGCCCCGGCAAATCATAAACACCGGAACCGCCAATTACACCGAGTTTAGCTTTGGTCATTGCGGAGACTCCCTGCAGATCCTCATTCAACGCCGCGATTGGGGGCGATGCAAGAGTGATCACAAAAAAGAAAAAGGCCCCGTTTCCGGGGCCTTAATTCAAATCGATCGACCCAAAAGCCCTCAGGCGTGACCCTGAACATTCGACCAGATCTTCTTCTTCGTGAAATAAAGGAGACCGGCGAAGACAAGCAAGAACACGAGCACTTTGAACGCAATTTCCTTGCGCTGCTCGAGATGGGGTTCAGCGACCCACATCAAGAAGGCCGAAACGTCCTTGGCATATTGCACAACCGTTTCAGGAGCCTGCGGCTTACCATCGGCGCCTTTTTCATAGGTCACCTGACCATCCAACAGCGGAGGCGGCATCGCAATCACATTGCCCGGGAAATAGTGGTTGTAATATTTGCCGTCTGGTACAGTGAAGCCCGCCGGCGCATCTTCATAACCATGCAGAAGCGCGGTCAAGTAATCGACGCCTTGTTCCTGGAATTGCGTGAAGATATCGAACACGAAATTCGGAAAGCCACGCTCGTAAGTGCGCGCTTTAGCAATCACCGAGAAATCCGGAGGGGCTGCACCACCATTCGCGGCAGCGGCCGCTTGCTTATTCGGGAATGGCGATGGCCAGAAATCGGCCGGACGCGCCGGACGATCAAAATAATCGCCATTGTCGTTCGGACCATCCTTGACCTTAAAGGTCGCCGCGAGCGCCTTAACCTGCGCTTCCGTAAATCCCGGACCACCTTCCTGCGAAAGATTGCGGAAGTTGAGCTTGTTCATCGAATGGCAGTTAGAGCAGACTTCATGAAATACTTTGAAGCCGCGCTGCAATTGCGTTTCGTCATATTTGCCGAAGGGTCCAGCAAAGGACCAGTCGTTACGAGGCGGTACTGCTGTAGCGCCTGACGCCAAGGCCGAGCCCGCAACAATCACCGAAGCGAGTGTCGCGATAGCGAGGCGCGTTGTGAGGGACGAAATGAGTTTCATAATGATGGCTCCTTATCGCCCATTCACGCTTTGTTGCTCGGCTCATGGGCGGCGCCCTGAGGCATCGCATTCGCCGAACCTGATTTGCCCAGAACCGAATCCGCAATCGAAGCGGGCAAGGCTTTCGGCGTCTCGAAGAGACCGAGCAAGGGCAGCACGATGATGAAATACGCGAAGTAATAGGCTGTGCAGATTCGCGAAGCGAGCACATAGCCGCCTTCAGGTGGCTTCGCGCCCAGCCAGCCCAGCAACACAGCATTGATGGCAAAGAGCCAGAAGAACACTTGGAACACCGGACGATAACGACCCGAGCGCACGCGTGATGTATCAAGCCAAGGCAAGAACACCAAAATTGCAATCGAGCCGAACATCGCGAGCACGCCAAGGAGCTTATCGGGAACTGCACGAAGGATCGCGTAGAACGGCAGGAAGTACCATTCAGGAACGATATGCGCGGGCGTCACAGCCGCATTGGCTTCGATATAATTGTCAGCATGGCCCAAGAAGTTCGGGATGTAGAACGCGAACCACACATAAACCATCAAGAAGCAGGAAAGCGCGAACGCATCCTTCACTGTGAAGTATGGATGGAAAGGAAGCGTGTCTTTCTCGGTCTTCTTCTCGATGCCCGCCGGATTGTTCGAACCCGGAACATGCAGTGCCCAGATATGGAGCACGACAACGCCCGCAATCATGAAGGGGAGGAGATAGTGAAGCGAGAAGAAGCGGTTCAATGTCGGATTATCAACCGAATAGCCGCCCCAGAGATAGGTGACGATGGTTTCGCCAACAACCGGGATCGCCGAGAACAGATTGGTGATCACGGTGGCGCCCCAGAAGGACATCTGACCCCATGGCAAAACATAGCCCATGAAAGCCGTCGCCATCATCAACAAGAAGATGATCACGCCGAGGATCCAGAGAATTTCGCGGGGCGCTTTATATGAGCCGAAATAGAAGCCGCGGAACATGTGTACATAGACGGCAATGAAGAACATCGACGCGCCATTGGCGTGGAGATAACGGATCATCCAGCCATAATTCACATCACGCATAATCGATTCAACCGACGCGAAGGCCATTGAAGCATGCGGTGTGTAATGCATCGCGAGCACGACGCCGGTGACAATCTGCGCGACGAGCATGAATGCCAGAATGCCGCCGAAGGTCCACAGATAATTCAGGTTCCGCGGATTGGGGAACACAACGAATGAGGAGTGGATCAGGCCGACGATCGGCAGGCGGCTTTCGAACCACTTACCGAAAGCGCTCTTGGGTACATAGGTGGAGGGTCCGCTCATGGCTTTATCCCTAAATGCTTGGGTCAACTGACCCGGAAATTACTCGATTGAATGAACGCGTCACTTATCCGATGCGGATCGCCGTATCGCTCGTGAAAGCGTAAGGCGGCACGGGAAGATTGGTTGGCGCTGGTCCCTGGCGGATACGACCCGACGTGTCGAACACCGAACCATGGCAAGGGCACTGCCAGCCATGGAAGGCGCCTTCATTGCCGAGCGGCACGCAACCCAGATGGGTGCAGTTGCCATAAACGATCAGCCATTGATCTTTGCCCGCTTTCACGCGGTCGGCATCAGCTTGCGGATCACGCAAGGAGGTGAGGTCCGTGTCTTGTGCCGATTTGATTTCGTCTTTCGTGCGGTGACGCACGAAAATGAGTTTACCGCGCCAGAAGAGCTTGACGATCTGACCTTCAGCCACAGGCGAAAGATCGAAATCGACAGGCGCACCCGCTGCAATGGTCGCGGCATCAGGGCCCATCTGGCTAATGAAAGGCCAGATTGCTCCCGCTAAGCCAACTGCACCTGCAGCGCTTGTCGCAATATAAAGAAAATCACGTCTCGTGGGTTCGGCCGACGCCGCAGCATGTGTTGTTGCCACCGTGGTCATCCTCGTATCCAGCACCCCCGCCTTGGGTCCCCTTAAATGAGGATCATGCCACTGCGGTGTTTCAAACCCGCCCGGACGGCGCTGGTTGCCTCGGGCGCATGTCTTGATGTCCTAGCTTCTGGCGCGCGAAATCGCGAATATAAAAAACGTGACCCGTCGCCGCGGCAGGATTTGGCATGAGGCGTCCCGCTTGTCCATAGTCCGGAAGGCGAGACCCCCCGAGTTTCGGCCCCTTTTTGACGACATTCCATTCCTTTCTTAATAGACTCTTATGCACCTGGCGCTTTACCAACCCGATATCCCTCAAAACGCAGGCACCATATTGCGCCTTTGCGCTTGTCTGGGCGTGACCGCGCATCTGATTGAGCCCGCCGGATTCCCGATCTCCGACAAGAATTTCCGTCGCGCGGGCATGGATTATCTCGATCAAATCGACATCCGCCGCCATATCGGCTGGACCGATTTTGAGGTCTGGCGGAAAAGCATCGGCGCGCGGCTGATCCTTGCCACAACGCGGGGGGCGACCCCCTACCCCGATTTTGCCTTCCGCCCCGATGATATTCTGCTGATGGGCCGCGAATCGGCGGGTGTCCCCGACGATGTTCATGAGAGTGCCGATGCAAGGCTTCTCATTCCCATGCGCACCGGATTAAGATCAATCAATGTCGCGGTCTCGGCCGCGATGATTTTGGGCGAGGCGCTCCGGCAAATGGATGCCTTTCCCAAATAATAAACGTGCTGATGTGAGGACTGCCTTTAATGACCGACGCCCTAGAGACCCGTAAATCGCGTGCTGAAAGCTGGTTCCAATCTTTGCGCGACACTATCTGCGCAGCATTGGAGACGCTTGAAGATCAGGCGACCGGCCCATTCTTCCCCGAGGCGCAAGAGCCTGGCCGCTTCGTCCGCACACCCTGGGATCGCACCGACCATTCCGGCGCGAAAGGCGGCGGCGGTGTGATGTCGATCATGAAGGGCCGCGTGTTTGAAAAAGTCGGCGTGCATTGCTCAACCGTCTATGGCGAATTCGCGCCTGAGTTTCGCGGTCAGATTCCGGGTTCCGATAAAGATCCACGCTTTTTCGCGACCGGCATTTCCTTAATCGCTCATCCGTGGAACCCCCATGTGCCGACCGTGCATATGAACACACGCTTCGTTGTTACGACAAAGGCCTGGTTCGGTGGTGGCGCTGATTTAACGCCCGTACTGGTGAGACGCCGCAGCCAGGAGGACGCCGACGCAAAAGCCTTTCATGCGGCCATGAAAGCCCCATGCGAAGCGCATACAAAGGTCGCCAATTACGAAAAATATAAAAATTGGTGCGATGAATATTTTCATTTGAAACATCGCAACGAACCGCGCGGTATTGGTGGCATTTTTTATGATTATCTTGATTCAGGCGATTGGGACGCTGACCTCGCTTTCACGCAAGATGTCGGCCGTGCCTTTAACGATATCTATCCGAAAATTGTGCGTGCGAATGTCACTACGCCTTGGACAGAGGCCGACCGCGAAGAGCAACAAATTCGTCGCGGCCGCTATGTTGAATTCAACTTACTTTATGATCGCGGTACGATCTTCGGCCTGAAGACCGGCGGAAATGTGGATTCAATTCTCTCCTCAATGCCGCCAACGGTGAGATGGCCGTAAAACATACAGCCTTACTTCGAATGTGCGAAATTCGCATAGAGATCGCGGGCCTTGCGATAGAGTGGGCCGGGCTGCAAATCACGGTTATCAATCCGCGTAATCGGCTGCACTTTGCCGTAATTGCCAGCAGAGAAAATTTCATCTGCTGATTTGAAATCGGCGTAGGTCAGGCGCGTTTCCACAAGTGCCTGCCCGTCTTTCTTCATCAGATCAATGACGCGTTGGCGCGTGATGCCATTCAAAAATGTACCATTCGGCATGGGCGTTAAAACAACGCCATCTTTGACCATAAACACATTGGCGGTCGCAAGTTCTGCGACATTGCCAAGCATATCGGTGAGCAAGCAATTATCGAACCCATTCGCGCGACATTCCATCAACGCGCGCGCATTGTTGGGATAAAGACATCCGGTCTTCGCTTCCGTCGGCATGGTTTCAGGAGTTGGACGACGGAAACGCGACAGTGTGATGGAAGACCCTGCGCCATCAGGCATGGGCGCTTCATAGATGCACAACATCCAGCGTGTGGAGTCGGGATCGGGCGCGACTTCACCGCGCGTGCCACTCTCTGGCCAATACATCGGTTTTATATAGAGCGCTTTGTCAGGAGAGAATTTCTTGATGCCGTCCTTTGTCAAAGCGATCCATTGATCAACACTGACTTCTGGCTTCAGATACATTGTTTTCGCCGAGTGATTAACGCGCTCAAGATGGCGATCAAGATCAGGCATCACGCCATCAAAATAACGCGCGCCATCAAATACCGATGAACCAAGCCAAAACGCATGGCTGCGCGGACCTAAGATCGGCGGATTGCCCTCATGCCACGCGCCATCAAAAAAGGTCCAGGTTGGAGAAAGGCTCATTGGTGTTTCCTCTTCATTATGTTTTTGTGAGGCAGTAGGCAGTAGGTTTTAGGCAGTAGGACAAAGAAAATACCTAAGCCCTCACTCCGCCAAAGCCGCGAGAACGCGCGCCCAAGAGCGTGCACCTTTTTCAAAACTCGTGACATCATATTTCTCATTGGGTGAATGGATGCGATCATCATCCAACCCAAAGCCGATGAGCAGCGTATCGAGACCCAATGATTTTTTGAAATCACCAACAATCGGAATCGATCCGCCAGAACCGAGAGTCACGGCATCAACGCCCCATTCATCATGCAGAGCGGATTTTGCCGCAACAAGATCAGGCATATCAAATGGCAATGTAATCGCGGGCGAGCCTTTGTGGCTGATAAAGTCAACCGTGCAATCTTTCGGAAGCCGTGCATGAACATGCGCGTGAAAGGCGTCGCGAATTTTTGCCGGATCCTGATCGCCAACAAGACGGAAGGAGACTTTCGCGCTCGCTTCAGCAGCAATCACGGTCTTCGCACCCACTCCTGTGTACCCGCCAATGATGCCGTTGACATCACAAGTGGGGCGCGATTGCACCATCTCGATCAACATGCGGCCCTTCTCGCCGGCTGGCTCGGACAAACCAATAGGCTTCAAGAATGACTCCGGCGTCAAACCAACCGAAGCCCATTGATCAAGAACCTGCTTGGGTGTTTCAGGCACACCAATATAAAAATCTTTAAGTGTAACGCGGCCCTCAGCGTCATGAAGATCAGCTAGAATTTTATTCAAAACACGAATGGGGTTTTGTGCGCCGCCGCCATAGAGGCCCGAATGTAAATCGCGGTTCGCCGCTTTGACGGTAAGCTCTTCATAGACCATGCCGCGCAAACCCGTTGTGATTTGCGGCGTGCCTTGATCCCACATGGATGTATCGCAGACGAGCGCGATATCGGCTTTCAGCCTTTCACGATTGGCCACGACAAAAGCAGGCAAATGTTTTGAGCCATCTTCCTCTTCGCCTTCGATCATGAAAGTGATGCCGATGGGCAGCGCGCCTGTGACCTCTTTCCATGCGCGACACGCTTCGATGAAGGTCATGACCTGACCTTTATCATCGGCGGCACCACGCGCGCGGATTACTTTGCGCCCATCCTCAAGGGTGATGAGCTCCGGATCAAAGGGGCCGCTCTCCCATAAATTCAAAGGATCAACCGGCTGCACATCATAATGGCCATAGAACAAGGCATGTTTTTTTGCCTGCCCTTCGGTGCGCGCAAGAACAACCGGATGTCCGCCTGTGGGTGCAACTTCTGCGACGATGCCGAGTGAAGCGAGCTCCGCTTTCAACCATTCCGCCGCTTTGATGCAGTCGTTCTTATAGGCCGGATCAGTCGAGATTGATTCAATCTTCAACCAGTCGAACAAACGGGCGCGCGCTTCCGCACGATGCGCATCAAGATAGGAAAGAACATCATTAAGCTGTGACATGGGCCAATCCGGCAAAGACAACGACTAAACCATGGCCAGTTTAGGGGAGAGGCTCGCGATGACGCAAGGGCGCAAAAAAGCGGCCCAGCTCTGCATTGTGCTTATCGACAGGATGGCGCGTTTAAGGAGCCCTCTTGCGGGCAACCAAAGACGCGACCGCGCAGGAGGCAATCCGCGCCGCCCCGCTGTCGGCCCGGCTTGTGAGAATAATTGGTACGCGCGCGCCGACCGCAATGCCCGCCGCTTCTGCATGCGCCATAAAAGACAAAGTCTTTGCCAAGATATTGCCGGAGATAAGATCCGGAACAACGAGCACATTGGCGCGTCCCGCGACAGGCGAGACAATATGTTTCTGTCTGACCGCACCCATATCAATCGCGTTATCAAGCGCTAAAGGGCCATCAAGTGTTGCACCCGTAATCTGCCCGCGATCCGCCATTTTGCATAACGCCGCCGCTTCAATCGTCGAGGGTATAGCGGGGTTTACGGTTTCCGTTGCTGAGAGAAGAGCTACCCGCACTTCATCAATGCCAATCGCGTGTGCGAGATCGATGGCATTTTGAACGATATCAGCTTTTTCGGCCAATGTTGGTGCGATGTTAATCGCTGCATCGGTCACAATCAGCGGTTCATTATGACCATGCGTGGCCATGACAAAACAATGGCTGATGCGACGTTCAGTGCGAAGGCCCAATTTCGAGTCAACAACGGCCCCCATCAATTCATCCGTATGAAGGCTGCCTTTCATCAAGGCTTCGACACGACCGGAACGCACAAGCTCAACCGCGCGCGCCGCGGCTGCATGGCTATGAGGCGTCGCCTCAAAGACAAATCCTGATAAATCGATTTTTGCTTCTTTGGCGGCAGCATGAATTTTCAATTCCGGTCCCACAAGAATGGGATCAATCAATCCTGCCGCTTTTGCGCTCATAACACTTTCAAGACTTGTCGAGTCACAAGGATGAACCACCGCGACCTTCAAGGGTGCATAGCCCTGCGCACGCTCAATCAGCGCTTTGAAGACCGGATGCGGGTTCGGATGATCATTCATTAAGGTGTCCTCAGTGTTGTCTTGTTCAAGCTGTCGCACTCACACGCGCCGATACCGACGCGTACCACCTTAAAATATGCGTATGATCATCGGGCACTTTGATCTTGGTCGGCTTCATAAAGTCTACGGCACAGAGCAGTGTAATATCAGCAATTGAATAAGTCTCGCCTGCGATATAGGGAACTTCACCGAGACGATCATTGAGCATACGCAAAGAGGTCATCATTTTAGACTTATTGGCTTCCGCCCATTCGAGAACTTGCGGGATCTCATGCGTTGCCATGCCCGGATGGCCATGACGAAACACCATTTGTACTTCCGTCATAAATCCCAATTCGACGCGACGGTTCCACATTTCAATTGTCGCCTTTTCATGCGGCGTTCGCCCAAATAGAGGAGGCTCGGGATATAACTCTTCAAAATAACGCGAGATGGCAACGGATTCGGCAATAATTGTACCATCATCAAGTTCGAGAGTCGGCGTACGACGTAACGGATTGAGCTTTGTGAACGCCTCTGAGCGGTGTTCGAACGCAGCAAGATCGACCATCACGCGTGGCACCTCAACCCCCTTCTCCGCCAGAAAAATCCGTACGCGGCGAGGGTTAGGCGCGCGCACGCTATCATAAAGTTTCATCGCATCACTCCGGCACAGGGCTCGTGAACAGTCCCGCACAAGCACTCTCCCGTCAACCTTAAGTCGATTTGCGGGTTGCATCGCATTTGATGGATTTCCGGAAAGCTCCTTTAACCGGACATACGTAAATATCTGGGGAGAAGAGAGTTGACCCATGGCCTTGTCCCGACGACTCACAATCGCCCCACCCGCGCCGCACCCTTCAGCGCGTCTGTCTGATCGTGTCTCAAAGACATGGCAAGTTCTGAATACGCATGGTGGCGATATCCTTCTTTGCATGCCCGTAATTGCACTCGCTTTTCTCGCACTCGCGGGCGATGCCGGCCATATCGAACCGGCACCGATCATTTTGCTTCTCGCGCTTTTCGGATTGATCTTGATCTGGCGCATGTCGCGTAGCGCTGCGGAGCGCAAGGCCATTCGTCATGGACGCGATGTTTTGATTGCGGGTCTTGAAGAGGCGCGCCTCCGCTCGGAAGATGCACGCCAACGCGCCGAAGATTTGAATACAGCAAAGTCACGTTTTCTGGCGAGCATCAGCCATGAATTGCGCACACCCCTGAATGCCATTCTCGGCTTTTCCGAAATTATGGAAGCGGAACTTCTCGGTCGTCATCGCGTCAAAGCCTATCGCGCTTATGCCCGCGATATTCACGAGAGCGGGCGCATGTTGCTGGGGCTCATCGATGAACTTCTCGATTTGTCGCGCATCGAAGCGGGACGATTCGATCTTGTTGAAAGCGAAATCATGCTTGCCGACATCGCGGCTGATTGTGCGCATCTTGTCGAATTGCGCGCGCAAAGCCGCGATTTATCATTGCTCTTGATGATTGATCCGTCGCTTGCGCCGGTATGTGCTGATCCGCGTGCCATCCGCCAGATCATTCTCAATCTCCTGTCCAACGCGATTAAATTTACGCCGGAAGGTGGTGAGATTATCTTAGAGATCGGTGCGACAAAATCAGGCGGCCAATTCATAAAAGTGGCTGATACGGGCCCCGGCATTCCCGCTTTTGAAATTCCGATTATTCTTGAAAGCTTTGGTCGCGGTACGCTCGCCATTAAAACGGCAAAAGAAGGTGCGGGGCTCGGATTGCCGATTGTGCGCGGGTTAACATCGATGCATGGGGGCGAATTTTCACTCGCTGCGCGCGAAGGCCAAGGCACTGTCGCGCTCATTACCTTGCCAGCAGAGCGGGTACTTCAAAAGAAAGAGCGAGTGATGCCCGTGGAGCGTCACGCGGCATAAGACTTAATCGGCGCGATCATCCACTTTCGCTTCTCCGAATGTTGCCATACCATCATGACAGGCAACCGCCGCTTTGATCACACCGATAGCAAGCGCGGCGCCTGACCCTTCACCCAAACGCATACCGAGTTCGAGCAGCGGCTTTTTGCCGAGGCGATCAAGCACATCACGATGCGCGCCTTCCGCTGAAAGATGGCCCGCAAAACAATGATCAAGCGCTGCCGGGTTAGCCGCATGGAGTACAGCGGCTGCAGCCGTTGCCACATAACCGTCAATCACAAGGGGAATGCGTTCCATCCGTGCGGCTAGAATCATACCGGCCATCGCGGCAATCTCGCGGCCGCCCAGATGCTGCAACACGAGTAGCGGATCGTGAAGAATATTCGCATGGGTTTTAAGCGCCGCTTCAACAGCCGCACATTTGCGTTTCAAGCCTTCGTCATCAATACCTGTGCCGCGCCCGACCCAATGCGAAACAGCACCACCATAAAGTGCCGCATAAAGTGCGGCCGCAATCGTTGTATTGCCGATACCCATTTCACCAATAGCGAGAAGATCATGGCCTCCACCAATAGCTTCCATACCAAAGGCCATCGTCGCGACGCAGGTCTTCTCATCCATCGCGGGTTCAATCGTGATATCACCCGTCGGAATTTCAAGTGCGAGATCATAGGCTTTGAAACCGATATCGAAGGTCTTGCAGATCTGATTGATCGCCGCGCCCCCTGCTCCAAAATTATCGAGCATTTGTTGCGTGACGGTTGCAGGATAAGGCGATACACCGCGCGCAGTGACACCATGATTGCCAGCAAAGACTGCTACGAGCGGACGACGCGCGGTGGGGCGCGCCGTGCGCTGCCATCCCGCAATATGCAACACAATGTCTTCAAGACGCCCGAGACTACCCGGTGGCTTTGTCAAAATGCGATCCCGCTCCCGCGCTGCATCCATGCTTGCCTGATCAGCGGTAGGCATTGACGCCAGCAGCGCCCGAATATCATCGAAGGGTTGTGGGGAAGAGGAAGCGGCCATAATCGACTCACAAAGAATGGGACTTTAGATGCGTCCTTAGACGCCGCTCCCCTCATCGAAGCAAGGCAAAAACGGACCTCATTCACCCCAGACACGACAAGGGACTAAAATTCGAGATCCAGCCTTTCAAGCCCATGGAAATGATAAACGTCACGATAAATAGGCTTTTGGGCGATTCTTAACCGCGGCAAACGCTCAAACAACACTTTTAATGCGACACGCATCTCTGAACGCGCAAGTGGCGCACCAACACAAAAATGAATGCCGCCACCGAAGCTTTGCTGCGGGTTAGGATCGCGTGTCGGATCAAGCCGATCAGGATCTTGAAACCGCGCCGGATCGCGGTTGGCCGCACCGAGCATCAAGCCGATCTCACTCCCCTTTTTTAAGTGAAGCCCGTTCCACTCCACATCCTCTAAAACATAGCGCGTGAAGAGATGTAGCGGCGCATCAAAGCGTAAAAGTTCCTCGACCAGTCTTTCGCCATTCTCGACATCGGAAAGAGCCGCGTGTGCATCAATGCCTTCCTCAAGAAGCGCTTTCACGCCATTACCCAAAGCGTGCACGGTTGCTTCATGCCCGGCGTTGAGCACCAAGATACAAGTTGAAACAAGCTCATCTTCCGTGAGCTTCATGCCTTGGGTCTCTGCGGTAATGAGATGGCTCATCAAATCATCCGCAGGTTTCTTGCGACGCGCGGCAATGTAAGACTTTAGATAGGCAACGAAATCTTGCGTCGCTTTGACAGCCTGATCTTCCGCGTCACGGCTGCGACCAAATTGATACATGGCCACCATTTTATGCGACCACTCGAGCAGTTGCGGCGCCATCTCTGTAGGAACGCCCAGCAGTTCCGCAATCACAATCACCGGGATCGGTGTCGCGAACGCCTCGATGAGTTCCACGCGTCCCTTTGCTTCAAAAGTATCAATCAGCTCATGCGCGAGCGTTTCAATGCGCGGCGCCAACCGCTCCACTTGGCGCGACACAAAAGCACGATTGATCAATGTGCGAAGCCGCGTGTGATCAGGCGGCTCAAGCGATAAGAGCGAATGATCTTCAACGTCATAAAATGGTTTGACGTGAGCGGGCATGTCCGGCCAGCCCAATTCCTCACGCGTGGCGATATGTAATATCTGCCGGCCAAACCGCTTATCGCGAAACAATGCTGTTACATCAGCATGAGACGCAAAGCACCACATGCCAAATTGCTTCCAGAAGAAAGCCGGCGCGCGTTGCCTTATCGCATGATAGGCGGGATAGGGATTGTTAAAAAAGGCGGGATCGCGAGGATCAAGATCGACACTGTTATCAGACGAAGAAAATTCCATCTCAATCCGCAGGCATGGAGGCGCGAATGTCCTGCCGCAGCGTATCAATCACGATCAAGTCCTGGCCCTTTTCAATATACCAAAATGTCCAGCCATTACATGCTGGTAAGCCTTGCGCCAAAGCTCCAATTTTATGAATCGAGCCCGTGGCGGGGCCGAGAACAAGTGAACCATCGGCTTTCACTTGCGCACGGAAGCGACGCTTGGCATCAACCAAGTCAACACCCGGCGCAATGAGGCCCGCTTCAATGAGCGCGCTAAACGGAATACGCGGCTCGCTGCGCTTTGTCGGTGCAATTGCCAAGGCCGTATCGTCTAATGGTTCAACGGCAGCAATACGCGCTTGCGCGGCGTTGGCATAATCCGGATCACGTTCAATACCAATAAAGTGACGGCCGAGCCTCTTCGCGGTTGCGCCCGTTGTGCCGGTGCCAAAAAATGGATCGAGAATCACATCACCCGGATTGGAGGATGACAGAATAACACGTGCTAAAAGTTGCTCAGGCTTTTGCGTCGGATGAACCTTGCTGCCTTTTGAATCCTTCAACCGCTCGCCACCGGTGCAGAGCGGTAAATACCAATCGGAGCGTACTTGCGTATCTTCATTGGCCGCTTTGAGCGCATCATAGTGAAAGGTGTAACTCTTAGAAGCCGCATTGCGCGAGGCCCAGATCATCGTCTCATGCGCATTGGTAAAACGACGACCCCGGAAATTCGGCATCGGATTGGCTTTACGCCAAATCACGTCATTCAAAATCCAAAAGCCGAGATCCTGCATGATCGCGCCCACACGGAAGATGTTATGATAAGAGCCGATGACCCACAGAGTCGCATTCGGCTTCATGACGCGTTGCGCTTCCGTGAGCCAGGCTTTGGTGAAAGCGTCATAGTCAGCGAAGCTTGAAAACTTATCCCAATCATCATCAACCGCATCGACAAGCGATTGATCAGGACGATTCAAAGCACCCTCAAGTTGAAGATTATAAGGGGGATCGGCAAAAACGAGATCAACACTACCCGAGGGGAGCGATTTCAATTGTTCAATACAATCACCGCGCAAAATCCGGTCACGAAAATCCTCAACCGGGCGCACAACCGGAGCCGGTATACGCATGATACGGCGCGCTGACGACGTAACCGCGCGCGCGGCTGTATTTGAACGCAATGACGCCATGAAACCCACTATCCCCGATCAATTCTCGCGGAAGGTAGGGGAATTAGGGTAAAGAAGCGGTTTAGCGATTGCGTCGAAGCGCGCGGAATTCGACAAGCTTCTCTTATGGTTAACTCTTGTTAAAAAAACAGGGTAAATGAAGTCTTAACAAATGTTATGATTTCAAGGGCGCAAAGCTCATCCGATGGATTGGCGTTGGTCCATGCTTGGCAATCGCTTCAAGATGTGTGGCGGTGCCATAACCGGCATGATGATCAAATCCATATCCGGGCCAAAATGTGTTTGCCTGATGCATTAAACGATCACGTGTCACTTTCGCCAAAATCGACGCGGCCGCAATCGACAAAGAAAGCGCATCACCCTTGATCACCGCTTCACCCACACAAGGCATGTTTGGCCAATCGCGCCCATCAACAAGCACGGCACCGGGCTTCACCGGCAAAGCGTGAACGGCCTCAACCATTCCCTTCAATGTTGCCGCGCGAATATTCGTCTCATCAATCACACGCGCGGATATAATTACAATTGCGCTTTGCGACGTTGCCCGAATGCGATCGAATAAGATCGTACGCCGCGCTGATGTAAGCTTCTTTGAATCATTCAATCCTTCAGGAATTGCATCCGGATCAAGAATACAGGCAGCCACCACAACGGGACCAGCCAACGGCCCCCGCCCCGCTTCATCCACACCGGCAACAGGTCCGAGGCCTCGCGCTTGATAGAGAGCCTCGCGGGAATAATCCGGCGCGCTTTGACGTGTCATTTTTTTCGGCATGATCAGATCACTCTTAAAACAAGCTCATCTGATCGCCCGCCTTTGGCGGCACTTTGAAGAGATCCGTGCGCACGCGAAGGCGTCCTTGATTGAGGCCCAGTCTTTCACAAGCGACTTTGAAGCGCTGCGCGATCAAGGCCGCATAAACACCTTCACCGCGCATGCGTTCCCCAAAACGGGGGCGATAATCAACGCCGCCATGCGCGTCTTTTACAAGACCCAAGACATGATTAAGGCGCCCGGGGTAATGATCCTGCAACCATTCACGAAACAGGTCTTTCAGCTCCAAAGGCAGACGCAGAAAAATATAATTGGCTTCTTGCGCTTTCGCAGCTTTGGCAGCTTCGAGAATTTTTTCGATCTCATGATCATTGAGAGAGGGAATAATCGGCGCGACCATTACACCCGTGGGTATGCCCGCTGCATTTAACTGTTTTACGGCTTCAAGCCGTTTTGCGGGAGTCGACGCACGCGGCTCCATGGTGCGCGCGAGTGTGCCATCAAGCGTCGTCACAGAGAGATAGACTTTCGCAAGCCCCTTGGCTGCCATGGGCGCGAGAAGATCAATGTCACGCGTCACCAGTGCTGATTTCGTCACAATGCCGACCGGATGATTAAATCGGTTCAGCACTTCAAGGAGACTGCGCATGATTTGGCGTTCGCGCTCAATCGGTTGATAGGGATCGGTGTTGGTACCAATCGCAATCAGCTTCGGCTTATAATTTTTCGCGGATAATTCACGCTCAAGCAAAGACGCGGCATTTTCTTTAGCGAAAAGACGCGATTCAAAATCAAGACCGGGCGACAACCCCATATAGGCATGCGTTGGGCGCGCGAAACAATAAATGCAGCCATGCTCGCACCCACGATAGGGATTGATCGATTGATCAAAAGGAATATCGGGCGACTCATTTTGTGTGATGATGCTGCGCGGCGTTTCAACCGTGACATGGGTTTTAAACGGCGGCAGCTCTTCGGAGGAGCCCCAGCCATCATCTTCATCAACCCGCGCAATCGGCTCATAGCGGCCGGAGGGATTAGTCACCGCGCCGCGTCCCCGACGACGATCGTGATCGACGCCGCGTTCGGCCAATCGCTCGATCACAGGCATGCGCTCATCAATACGCGGCATTCGCCACTCCGGAAAAAGAACGTTTCAAGAACAAGCAGGATTCCGCCGCGCAATCAACCCCGTTTTTGCGCGCGAGAGCGCTTGTGCCCGCAATTTCGGCACGGTGATTGGATAGGGTCGTGATAAAGCCGAGGTTATGATTTCGGTAATAATCCCAACACCTGATGATGATCCGGTTTTGATTGAAACGCTCGCGGCGTTGGTGGCCGGGATAGCGGACGGCGTGTTGCGGGATGCTGTAATTGTTGGGCCCGCCTCCCCCCGTATCGACGAGATGGCGGAAGCGGCGGGCGCGACGCGGATAACAGTAACCGGCTCTCAAGACGAGATGATCATCGCGGGGGCCCACAAAGCTCGAGCTGATTATTGTTTTGTGATCGCTGCTGGCTCAGTGCCCATCGGTCACTGGACGGGCGCCTTAGCGGAAAGCGTAAACCGGATCGACGATCCCCGTGATGCCGGGCTTTTTTCCCTCGCGCCGCGCGCGGGACTCGCTCAAGCCGTCAAAAATGGTCTTATCAGTCTAATTAGTCTTTGGAGCGGACGCCCGCATCCACGCCAAGGATTTCTTGCAGCACGAAATACACTTGAAGCGGGCACAAACCGCTTTCGCCTGTTCCGTATTGAGGCGGCAGTGAGTGACCGCCGCATCCACAGGCTTTCCCGCTAAAATCCCCCGCCAATCCCCAAACTTTACACGGGTTATCGGAGCGTTATCCCCACCTACCTGCGCAGGTTACGAACCGCCCATTCACAAGTTTTCCACAGACCTATCCACAGGTTGAGAACACCGCGAACACGCCCCGCTCATTTATGTTTGAGCGCTTCCCCGGGCCAGAGCGCTTTGCGCGCGCGGTCATATTGCGGCGGGCGTTTAAGATCGACGCCGAGCGCATCGGCCGCGTGCCACCCCCAGCGCGGATTATCGAGGAAGGCGCGCGCGAGGGCGATTTGATCGGCCTGCCCTTTCACGAGAATCTCTTCCGCCTGTTCGGGTGAAACGATCATGCCGACAGCGCGCGTGGTGATGCCCGTCTTCTTTTTGATCTCGTCGGCAAAGCCCACTTGATAACCGGGGCCCGCTGTTATTTTTGCTGCGGGATCAAGTCCCCCAGAACTCACACACGCATAGGCCGCGCCCTGCTCTTTGAGTTTCGCGGTGAAGTTTACAGCCTCATCAATTGTGACGCCGCCTTCAACCCAATCGCTCGCCGCAATGCGTACGCCGACAGCCACCGATTTCGGAACTGCGGCATGGACTGCTTGCATCAACTCAATGCCAAAGCGCATACGGTTTTCAAGCGCGCCGCCATAGTTATCCGTGCGTGTGTTTGAAAGCGGAGAGAAAAACTGATGCACGAGATAGCCATGCGTCATGTGCAATTCGATCACTTCGATACCGAGGCGTACCGCACGTTTCGCCGCTTGAACAAAAGCTTCAATTGTGCGCGCGATACCTGCGTCGTCTAATGCTTCGGGCGTATGCCAATGCGGACCGAAGGCTTTTGCTGACGCACTCACCGTTTGCCACGGGTCTTGATCTGCCGTTAGCGCCGCACCACTCTCCCAAGGCCGTTGCGATGAGGCTTTACGGCCCGCATGTTGTAATTGAATACCAAATAACGTGCCCGGCAATTGCACCGCACGCGCAGCCGCCAACACACGCGCCATCGCGCGTTCATTTGCATCCGAATAAAGACCAACGCAACCATGCGTGATACGTCCGCGCCGCTCAACGCCCGTTGCTTCAATCATCACAAGCCCTGCACCCGACATCGCAAGGTTCATGAGATGTTGCACATGCCAATCGGTCATCGATCCATCATCGGCCGTGTACTGACACATCGGCGCCACCGCGATGCGATTGGGCGCAGTGACAGGACCGATTTGCAAGGGCGTAAAGAGTTTGGGTGTGTTGGACATTTTTAGGTACTCTGTTGGGGTATTAGGATTTCGACTTCTTCCGTCGCTCTTCAATCGCAATATCGACAAGGCTCAGCAAAGTGAACATCACTTGCGCGCCGGCCTGAGCCGTATTGGTCGTCGCGTCATATTGCGGGGCAACTTCGACAATATCGGCGCCAACAACATCAAGACCTTTGAGGCCTCGAAGAATTTCGAGCGCCTCACGTGTGGTGAGGCCACCAACTTCCGGCGTGCCTGTACCCGGCGCGAACGCGGGATCAAGTGAATCAATATCGAATGTCACATAGACGGGGCCATCGCCCGCAACCGCGCGTGCTTGTTTAACAATCGCTTCAATGCCGATCTTCGGAATCTCTTCGCCATGAATAACCGTCATGCCGCTATCATAGGAAAATTCCCAAAGATATTCTGCGCCACCGCGAATGCCGATTTGAATCACACGCTCGGGATCAAGCACACCATCAAGCACCGCTTTACGGAACGGACCGCCATGATGAAATTTCGATCCTTCATAAGGGCCGGATGTGTCGCAATGCGCGTCGATATGAATCATCGCAACAGGTTTTTTCCGGCCGATGGCTTTCAGAATTGATCCAGTGATCGAGTGATCACCGCCGCAAGACACAGGCACAACGCCCGCATCAAGAACGAGATTGTAATAGGCTTCCAAATCCTCATGGCACAACTCGAGCGAATAGCGCGAGCGAAACGGCACATCGCCCACATCGGCCACACGAAGCGATGACACCGGCATACGGCGCAATACATGTTCATAGGGACCAACGCGTTCCACCGCACGCACCGCACGCGGGCCCAATCGCGCACCCGCGCGATTTGTAACACCCAAATCCATCGGCACGCCGATCAGCGCAACATCAAGATCCTTGAATTTCTCTGAATAGGCCTCAGGGCGGTAAGGCGCGCCACAAAAGGTTGCAGGCTCTGCGAAGGGCCATTTGCGCCGCTCGCCGGAAAAGACCGTATCAGCCACGCGCTTGAATTCGGGATCGAAGATATCGCCGCCCGATGCCGCACCATATTTCGTGCGCAAAGCTTCAAGTTTTTTATTGTCCGTCATGACCCACCCCTGAATTCTACTCGGAAAACGATAAAGGAAGCCGCGCAGGGTTTCAAATCATGTCTTGATCGCATCCCGTGCATAAGTGCTTGCGGCGGCATGACGCAATTTGCGCCCCCGCCGGGGCTTGGCTACAAGTTCCATACTGCTTCGCGTTGAAAGTTTTTGTCTGGAATCGCTCATGACGCCATTTAATCCCTTGGTTCGCGACACCGGATCACCACCGATCCCCGAGGCACAAGCTTGGACACGCCGCTATGACGGATCGCGCGGCCCCTTGATTGATCTCTCGCAAGCGGTCCCTGGCTATCCGCCGCATCCGGATTTGCTTGCGCGGCTCGCGCATGAGGCAGGCTCTGTCGCCGCTGCGCGCTACGGTGATATCTATGGTGATCAACCGCTGCGCCGCGCGCTTGCTGATGATATCAATTCGCTCTATCGCGGAACACTTGATCATCACGATGTGATGATCACATCCGGCTGTAACCAGGCTTTTGTGTTGACGATGATGTCGCTCGCCAAGGCGGGGGACAATGTCATTGTGCCCTCGCCTTGGTATTTCAATCATCAGATGACTCTTGACATGCTCGGCGTTGAGCCACGCGCTTTGGCTTGTCGGGCAGAAAATAGTTTTGTGCCCTCATTAGAGGATGCCGAACGACTCATTGATCAAAAGACGCGGGCGATTGTTCTTGTCACCCCCAATAATCCTACAGGCGCGATTTACCCTAGCGAAACGCTCGCAGCGTTCTTGGCCCTCGCTCAACAGAAAAACATCTGGCTTGTGATCGATGAAACCTATCGCGATTTTTTAAATCGTGACGAGGGCGCGCCGCATGATCTGTTTATGAATCCTACATGGCGCGATCATGTCATCTCGCTCTATAGTTTTTCAAAATCCTATTGCGTGCCGGGTCATCGCGTTGGCGCGATCATGGGCGGGCAGGCCATTTTGGAAGAAGTCGGGAAAGTCATTGATTGCGTACAAATCTGCGCACCTCGCGCCGCGCAAGCCGCTCTCTCCTATGCCATTCCTGCGCTCGGTGCGTGGCGCCAGGACAATACAGCCGAGATCGCCCGCCGCGCTCACGCCTTCCGGACAGCAATGACGTCACTCAACGGATGGAAGCTTGAATCGATTGGTGCTTACTTCGCTTATGTCGCCCATCCGTTCAAAGGCCAATCCGCTCGTGTCGTCGCCGAAGCGCTCGCCGCCCATCGCGGCGTCCTCGGTTTACCGGGCCCTTATTTCGGACCCGGACAAGACGGACATCTTCGCCTTGCTTTCGCCAATGTCGGCGTTGAGTCAATAAATGAGCTTCCTTCACGCCTTGCCGGCTTTACATTGTAACGAGCAATTCTCGCCATCATCAGGAAATGAACGCCATCATGCATCGGCTCGCCACAATCGTTGCTCTTCTGTCTATGGCCCTCTTTGGACTTTCAGCCCTAAACGGAATAACTGACGGATTAGATCTTGCCATAGTCGGCACCGTCCTTGCGGCGACCACATGGCGCGGCGCTACGATGTCGCGCTTCTTACAAATTCTTGCTGCCATCTTTGCAACCGAATTCGTTGTGTTTGGTACGATGTTCACGCTCGCTGAACGCGCGTTGTGGCCTCAGTCTTTGTCGGCTTTCCTGCCGCCCGACAGTTTGCCGATCACCGTCGGCGTGTTCGGCATCATTATTCACTCCATTTCTTATGTACCGGGCATTGCGTCGATCATGCGCATCGCGGACCGCTATTTTGACGGCAACACAAAAGTCACCGTCCGGCCTTGGCCACTGCCTGCTTTTACAATCCGCGAACAAACGCTTTCGCGGGGATTCGTCACCTTTCTTGTTCTGATCAATCAGGCGCAAGTTGGCATTTCCGTGCGCCTTTCATATTTTAACCGCGATTGGTTCAACGCGCTGGAAGAAAAAAATGGCGAGTTGTTTTGGCGGTTGCTGTACACGGTGTTCCTCTTCTGGGCGTTGATTTATATTGTCTCCGCGATCGTTGAATATGTCATCCAATCGCAATTGATCATCCGCTGGCGGCGTTGGCTCACAGAACGCTATGTCGGAGATTGGCTTGGCGATGGTGGTCATTATCGGTTAGCGCTTCAAGGCGGCGACGCGGACAACCCCGATCAGCGTATTGCAGATGATGTCGATATGTTCATCAACCGCACTTATAATTTGTCGATCTCTTTGATCGCCACCATCAGCTCGCTTGTATCCTTTTCGATTATTCTTTGGTCAATCTCATCAAACTTTACCATCCCTGGTACCGAGATTGCGATCCCCGGATTTCTATTTTGGGTCGCGTGTCTTTATTCAGGCATTGGCACGCTCTTAACCCATTTCATCGGCCGTCGCTTGATCGGACTTTATTTCACTCAACAAAAATATGAAGCGAGCTTCCGCTTCTCGCTGGCGCGTTTGCGTGAATATGCCGAGCAAGTAGCACTTCTGCGCGGCGAACCGACGGAGAAAAGTCTCTTGATGACACGCTTCGGCGATGTCATCCGGAATTTTCTTGCAATCGTCTCCGTACGAAAACTACTCATGGCCTTCACCGCTTTCTATGGCCAGATTAGCCCCTTCATTCCCTATATGGTTGCCGCACCCTTTTACTTCATTGGAAAAATTCAGCTCGGCACGCTGACCCAAACTGCAAGCGCCTTCGGACGCGTGGAAGGCGCACTCAGCTATTTCATCGATGCTTATACATCGGTTGCTGATTACCTCTCGGTTGTTCGCCGCCTTACAAGCTTCGATTCTGCGCTCGCTGCGGCTCGCGCGCTTGGCACAACGCCGCCGCACATCGCGCATATCACTGAACCCACAACGGATCTTCGCGTTGAGTCGCTCCGTTTGTCGCTGCCTAATGGCACACCCATTATCGAAGCGGATCTAACATTCCGCCAAGGCGATTCTGTTTTGATCTCGGGTCCATCGGGCTCAGGTAAATCAACGTTACTGCGCGCGCTCGCTGGTATCTGGCCTTATGGCCAGGGCCGCATACATTTTCCTGAACATTCCGCGCTCATGCTGTTGCCGCAAAAGCCCTATCTGCCGCAAGGATCGTTGCGTGCGGTCATCTCTTATCCCGCGGCACCTGATTTTTATTCCGATGACGCGCTGCTTGCCGCGCTGACACGCGTCGGCCTTGGAAAACTATCATCGGCTCTTGATGAAGAAGCGACCTGGGCACAACGCCTTTCGGGCGGTGAACAACAGCGTATTGCCATGGCACGCGCCCTGCTCGCAAAACCCGATTGGCTCTTTCTCGACGAAGCCACAAGCGCGCTTGATGAAGACAGCGAAAATCGACTTTATGAAATGCTGAAAGTCAATTTGCCCGGCGCTACGATTATCTCAATCGGTCATCGGTCGAGTTTGAAAGCGTTTCACGCGCGCTCAATCCGCATTGAAAGCGGCGAGAAGGGTCTTTTCACGCCACGTGAAATTTAAACCTGATGGTCAAAACAAAGCGCGGTCAAATTTCAATTCGCCCGCTTGTCCAACAAGAAGAAGACTTCCATCACGTTCTTCCCATTTGCCCGTGGTGCGCAAGCCAAGAAGATAGGCCTTCTCAAGATCCATCTCGGCTTTCGCACATTCCTTACGCGTAAGTGCGAGCGGTCCTACAGCCAAGCCTTGATTTTTGAGCGGATAGGCAACGGCTGAAAATGTATTGCACCCGCTAAAGCCGCGCATGCGCAATTGCGCATCAAGCTGCAAAGTCGGTTGATTAAGCCCCACCGACTTTCCATTTAAACTGACGAGCACCCACTGCACGCCGACAGGAAATTGCTTTGGCTGCATGGTCGTTAGGGCACCAGACTTGGCGCCGGCCGGAGGTTGGTCTTGCGCGAGCGCGGGCGCGATAAATGCACCCACCACAAGGCTGATCAAAAAGCCTCTGCCAGCATCTCTAAAGCGTTTCATCCGTTCACCTCTGTCCCGTTCATAACGCTTACATAAAACCAAAATCCATCGCCTAGACACCCAATCGCTGTTCAAGACGATCAGCAAGCGCGTTTGTCGATGTGAAAACATAATCCAGTTGCGCCACCGAGACGCGCGCTGCCCCTGATGCAATAAGCCATTCACTGACATCAAAGATTTTCTTATTCGGGCAGTGAAAAGCAATCTCGTCATCCTGCGAGGCCACCACCACAAC
>JBAXQM010000023.1:0-43324 GCA_037131735.1 Alphaproteobacteria bacterium | reverse complement strand
AGCTGGACATCCGCAATCTCCTCGGCGATTGCTGCTGAAAGGGCTTCGGGAGTACTCCCTCCACCGCTCTCAAGTCCAAGCTTCACGTCAGTCCCCCACTGTTTGCGATTTGCAATGGGATCCAAGGGGAACAGACTGTCAGCAGTAGGCGGCGCGTCGCCTAGCGTGGGAATGCGCCAGAAACCCAAGTACTCGTCATAGTACGGGTTCTCGGTTCGGAACGTGCTGGAAGCAGCGATCCGCATGTACTTGGAGTACTGGCGACCGAGAGCCCTGGTTGCGTCTGCGGCTTTCTTGGCTTCGCGAATGTGATCAAGCCCCAAACCACAACAACCGCCGATCATCTGCACGCCGTCTTTCAACCATTGACGCACAAATTGCCCATAGCGATCAGGCGAAATGATATCGACAAATTTCCAGTCCGGCATTTCGAAATAGCCTGAATCCGGATAGGCAGCGAGCGGTCCATTGAACTGTTTTTTGATTTCTTCAATCGTATCGCTGATCACTTCCGCGCCCGTATGCATGACACCGGCGACATCAATGCCTTGCGCGGGAATGAGTGTGATGATCTCGGCAATCGGCAAGTCTTCGAGATGATGAAAGGCTTTCACTTTGCCGTCGCTGCCGCGCCGCGCGCTCATACCAAACCAGACCGGGAGACCGGTTGAGAGCGCCGCTTCGACCGCAAGTTTGGTGCGTTTCGGCTCATACATCATCTCGAGCAGAATAAGCTCCGCGCCCGTGCGCTTCGCTGTATGCGCAACGGAATGAAAGGCATCAGAGATTTCAGCTTCCGAGGGAATTTTAGACGGGTCGACTTTCGCTGTGCCCTCGGCCACCGGCACCATGTGAGAGAGGGAGCCTGCAACTACCACGCTTGATTTGCCCGATGCCGCGCGCGCTTTCAACGCGGCCTCGACCGCGCGTGTGACGATTTCTTCAGAACGGTCGGCAAGACCTGCGGCCTTCAGCATGATCTTTGACGCGGCGAATGTATTCGCGGTCACAACATCCGAACCCGCCTCAATATAATCGGCATGAATAGCTTTCAGAATATGATCATTCTCGAGCGTCGCGGGACCACACCAAGCGGCAGGATCCATCGGCGCGCCGCGCCGTTGCAATTCGGTGCCGGTCGCACCGTCGAGCACAATGATATCGCCTTGATCAATGCGGGTCTTCAACGCGGTGTAAGCGGTCATGTCAAATCCTTTAAGCGCCACGGGGGCGTAGTAATGCGCGTGATATAATATGGCGTTGAATTTCGCTCGTGCCATCCCAAATGCGCTCAACCCGCGCATCGCGCCACCAGCGTTCAATCGGCAGCGACGACATCAAGCCCATGCCGCCATAAATCTGGATCGCTTTGTCGGTGACGCGCGCAAGTGTTTCGGAGGCAAAGAGTTTTGCCATTGCAAAATCGGTGTCCGTTGCCGTGCCCTTGTCGAGCTTGTCTGCGGCCGCGAGCGTGAGCAAATCAGATGCTTCGATTTCCGTGAGCATATCCGCCAATTGGAACGACACGCCCTGAAACTTTCCGATCACTTCGCCGAATTGCTTGCGCTGCGAGGCCCAATCAAGCGCCGAATCAAGCACACGCCGCGCGCGCCCGACACTCGTTGCGGCAACGGTCAAACGCGTGGCACCCAACCATTCGCCCATCAATTCAAAACCCTTATGCTCTTCGCCGAGCACTTGGGAGGCAGGGATTACGCAATCATCAAAAAACATTTCGCATTGATGATAGCCTTTATGCGACACGCATTTCGGCCCGCGGCGCATCGTGAAGCCCGGTGTGCCCATATCGACAAGGAAGGCCGTGATTTTCGCCTTCTTACCCTTTGGTGTCTCATCATAACCGGTCGCCGCCATCAGCACGACGAAATCGGACTTATCTGCATGGCTGATGAAATGTTTCGAGCCATTGATAACGTAAGTATCACCTTTTTTCTCGGCGCGCGTTTTCATCGAACGCACATCTGAGCCCGCACCGGGTTCCGTCATCGCAAGGCAATCATGCCGTTCGCCTTTGATCACGGGGATGAGATACCGTTCAATCTGTTCACCCGTGCAGCCTTGCAAAATGTTTGAGGGCCTTGCGACACACATTTGCAAGCCGTAAGACGCACGACCCAATTCGCGTTCGAGCAGAGTGAGCGAAAGATTGTCCAATCCACCGCCGCCATAGTGCTCGGGCATATTCGCGGCATAAAGACCGAGCTCG
This sequence comes from Alphaproteobacteria bacterium, assembly GCA_037131735.1. GTDB lineage: Bacteria > Pseudomonadota > Alphaproteobacteria > Rhizobiales > Beijerinckiaceae > CAIUPE01. The sequence goes on along the minus strand of JBAXQM010000023.1, from coordinate 41,097 downwards.
ATGGACTTCCTCTGAATTTCTTTCGCAAGCTCTTCCGGCACATCATCAAGCTCTTCGACCCTATCCTCATGCGGATAGAGCTCGTTCTCGACAAAGCTGCGCACCGTATCGACGAGCATTTGCTGTTCTTCGGAAATCGGAAATCCGCTCATAATGTGCCTTTCTTTGTCGCATGCGGTTTATCGAAAAACCGGTATCCACTGTTTCGCCGCATGCTTTAACGTCTAATACCCAGCACCGTGCCCACCGTCTTCGGCTTCGGCAGAGTTGCGTGCGCTTTCAAAATCTGGCTCAAGCGATGATAGAGATCAGGCGGCAGTTTGGCGCTTTTTCCGGCATTCATGTCAACATGCATCAAAAGCTGTTCGCCGGTGGCGAGCAATTCGCCCGTCTTGGCATTATGCATCTCGTGGAAAATATGAAGCCGTTTTTCATCAAGATCGAGCAGCGTCAGCGAGAATTCAAGCGCGTCACCTTCCGAACATTCGCGATAATTATGGATGCGCGTCTCAATCGTGTAGAGCGAAAATCCTGTGGCACGATAGGCTTCATCAATGCCGAAAAAGCGGAAGAACGCATCCGAATGATCGCCCATCACAAGCAGATAAATGCTCTCGCTCATATGGCCGTTATAGTCGGTCCATTCGGGCTTTACGATGCAGTGATGCAGCGTTAACGGCGCCGGAATCGGCGCCGTCTCGTCCCATCCTTTGAAGGGAATGCCTTCGTAGGGCGCAGTTACACGCTTCGGCGTATCGCTCATTTCTGCTTCTTCAAATTCAACTTCTTGCGCGCTTCTTCCGGCGAGAGTGTCCGCGCGCCCATGCGGTTGACGATTTCTTTCGCGCGCATCACGAGCGATTCATTTGAAGCCGGAACGCCCTTGTCGAGCCAGATATTGTCTTCAAGACCAACGCGCACATTGCCGCCGAGCAATACGGATTGCGCCACGAAGGCCATCTGGTTGCGGCCGATCGCAAAGCCCGCCCAGTTGCAACCGGCTGGCAAATGATTGCGCATGGCAAGCATCGCTTCGGTCGTGGCTTCCGCACCCCACGGAATGCCAAGGCACAATTGGAAGAGTGCCGGATCATCAATCAGGCCTTCGCTCATCAATTGTTTGGCAAGCCAGATATGACCCAATTCAAAAGCTTCGATCTCGGGCTTCACGCCCGCTTTTTGAATGCGCGTGGCCATCTCACGCAACACATCGGCGGTGGCGATAAACGCGCCGTTGCCGAAATTCAAAGAGCCGCAATCCAAAGTGCAGATTTCCGGACGAAGCTCTTCGACATGCGCAACGCGCTCGGCGGCATCCGCCATATCAGTTCCCGCACCTCCGGTTGCCGGATTTTTGGGATCGAAGAAAAAATCGCCGCCCATGCCCGCCGTGAGATTGAGCACGGTATCCACGCCCGAGTCGCGGATGAGCTTCACCGCTTCGCGGTAATTCGCAAGATCGCGGCCCGCTTTGCCGGTCTTCACATCACGCACATGGAGATGGACGATCGCCGCGCCCGCTTTGGTGGCTTCAATCGCAGAGGCCGCAATCTGCTCAGGCGTCACCGGAATCGCCGGGTGCTTGCCGACTGTGTCGCCCGCGCCCGTAATCGCGCAGCTGATGATGACGTCCTGATTCATGATGCTCTCCCGCTTTTCAAACCGCATCACAGGCGGCCTTTGTTTTCTCTTTATCGGCTCAGCACGCTCTTTACAAAATTGCGGTGCCCATTCCCAATTATTCGTCGCGCTATTTTGCGGCTTTTTAACAGAGTCGGATTGACCGGGCCCGACCCCGTCGGGCTAGGATGCGACAAGGACTTGGCGGCTCTATGCCGTTTGCGGTGAAAAGGGAGGGTTTAATGGCCGAAGAACGAAAGAAAGGTGATCGTCCCATGGCCTGCGAGCGCTGTGGTGCACCCTTCACCTGTACGCTCGGCGGTCCGTGCTGGTGTGGTCAAGAGGAGTTTCGCTTGCCGTTGACAACCGAGGGCGGACCGTCGGATTGCCTTTGTCCCGCCTGTCTCAAGGCTTATGCCTTGGAACTCAAAGCCAAGGGCTTGGGGCCGAAAGTGGCTTAGCGCTTCTCGCGCAGCAAGCCGCTGAAAATATCGCTGTCATCGCAGAGGCCGATGAGATGGCCTTGGCCATCGACAAAACCCAAACCATGGCCGCAAGTCTGGCGTAAGGCGATGGCCGATTTGAGTGTTATATCGGGCGAGGCGATGGCAATGCCAATCTTCGCATTGTTCGGAATCACTCCATCGGCTTCAATGTGCAGAAGCGGCGCCTCAACGCCCTCAATCATCGCCGCATGAGGTCTGCCAGATGAATCAACGGTAATCGACGCTTTGCGCTCGTCATCGATGAAATAACGCGTGCCTTCATGTGCACAATTTGCAAGCGGGCGCATGATCGAACGCGCGCGGACCACATTCAGCGGATTCATATGCGCCACAAATTCGGCGACATATTCATTGGCCGGACGCAAGATAATATCTTCAGGCGTGCCCCATTGCACAATGCGTCCACCTTCCATAATCGCGATGCGATTACCGATCTTCATCGCTTCATCAAGATCATGGCTGACAAAGAGAATCGTCTTCTTCAAATTCTTTTGCAGCGATAACAATTCATCCTGCAATTTCGTGCGGATGAGCGGATCAAGCGCCGAGAAAGGCTCGTCCATCAGCAGCAGGCTTGCATCGGTTGCGAAAGCGCGCGCAAGGCCCACGCGTTGTTGCATGCCGCCTGAGAGTTCATGCGCATATTTTTGCGCCCAGGGGTCGAGCTGCACCATTTTGAGCTTTTGATCGACAATTGCATCGCGCTCGGTTTTGCCCATGCCTTTGAGTTCAAGCCCGAAGCCGACATTGTCTTTCACCGTGCGCCACGGCAGCAATGCAAATTGCTGGAACACCATTGCGACACTTTCGGTGCGCACCGCCCGCAAGGTGTCAGCATCAATCTTTGCGATATCCACCATCGCGCCGCGATGTTTCAGCATCACTTTGCCACGCGCGACCTTATTGAGGCCGTTCACCGCGCGCAAAAGGGTCGATTTGCCGGAGCCCGATAGCCCCATCAACACGCAGATCTCGCCTTCTTCAACCGTCAACGACGCACCGGCAACGCCAATCACTGATCCTGTTGATTTCAGAATCTCATCGCGCGTGCCGCCCTGATCGAGTTTTGCGAGCGCATTTTTTTGGGCATCACCAAAGACAATATCGACATTTTCAAAAACAATATGGCTCATTTCGTGCCACCTTGTTTTTTGTCTTCAGGAAGTTTGCAAACACGGTCGAGAATGATGGCGAGAATGACAATCGCAAGACCGGCTTCAAACCCCATACCGATATTGACGGAGTTCAATGCGCGCACGACCGGTTTCCCGAGTCCACCCGCACCCACAAGCGCTGCAATCACCACCATCGAGAGCGACAGCATGATGCATTGTGTGATCCCAGCCATGATCGTGGGTAGTGCAGAAGGAATTTCAACTTTCCAAAGCAATTGCCGTTTTGTGGCACCGAAACTTTCACCCGCTTCAATCAAATGTTTCGGCACGGCCGTAATACCGAGATGTGTCAGTCGGATGGGTGCCGGGATCGCAAAGATCACCGTTGAAATAAGCCCTGGTACAACGCCGAGACCAAACAAAATTAGAGTGGGAATAAGATAAACAAAGGTCGGGATCGTCTGCATCAAATCGAGAAGCGGGCGCAGCGCAGTATAAAGCCACGGCCGATGTGCCGAAGCGATGCCAAGCGGCACGCCGATAATCACCGAAACGAGTGTTGATGAAACAACGAGAGACAGAGTCTCCATCGTCGCGGCCCAATAGCCGAGATTGGCAATCAACAAAAGCGCAAGCGCCGAACCGAGAGCGAGAATAAGTGAACGATGCAGCCAATATACAAACAGCGCAAAAGCGAGAATAAAGAGTGATGCAGGAATCGCTTGGAGGACAGCTGTTACACTGTCTATGCCAGTGCCAATAACGGTCGAGATGGCATCAAAGACATCTTGCCCTTGATCAGTGAGCACCGTGACCCAGCTCTCGATCACTGAACCGAGCGGCAACTTCGACGAGGTGATCCACTCATCCATTAGCGTGGTTGTCCCAATTTTATTTTTTGATGTTGCGTCATCTTGTGGTGACGCTTTTGGTAAGGGTGTAGGGCTTAGGGATTAGGGTGCAGAAAAACGACACCCTACGCCCTAAACCCTACACCCTAATTTCTGGATCAAAGTCCCAAAGACGCCTTCACAGCAGGCAAGCCTGGCTTGCCATCAAGCGTTGTGACGCCGTCAAGCCATTTGTCGAGCACCGCGGGATTGGCTTTGAGCCATGCAGCGGCGGCTTTGTTGGCATCTTCTTTATCGAAGAGGATCTTGCCCATGATTTCATTTTCCATGGTCAGCGTGAAGGTCAGGTTCTTCAAGAGCTGGCCAACATTCGGGCAATCTTTCGTGTAGCCGGCACGTGTATTGGTGAACACGGTGGCACCACCAAAATTTGGACCAAAGACATCGTCGCCGCCTTCAAGATATTTGAGCTTGAATTTGGTGTTCATCGGATGCGGTTCCCAGCCGAGGAAGACGATGTGCTCGTTTTTCTTCGTGGCGCGTTCCACTTCGGCGAGCATGCCTTGCTCGCTTGATTCAACGAGCTCAAAGCCCTTGAGGTCAAACTTATTGTCCTTGACCATGTCGAGGATCAGACGATTGCCGTCATTGCCCGGCTCAATGCCATAAATCTTGCCAGCGAGCTTGTCTTTCATTTTGGCAATGTCAGCAAAGCTCTTGATGCCCGCTTCATAGGTGTAGTCCGGAACAGCGAGCGTATATTTCGCGCCTTCAAGATTGGCACCGATTACTTCAACTTGCTTCTTATCAACATAAGGCTTGCGATCGGCTTCCATGGTCGGCATCCAATTGCCAAGGAACACGTCGATCTTTTTGTTCTTCATCGAGGTGTAAGTCACAGGAACCGAGAGCACTTCGGTCTTAGCCGTATAGCCCAAGCCCTTGAGCACTTCGCTCGTCGCCGCTGTCGTGGCGGTGATGTCGGTCCAGCCCACATCCGAAAAGCGCACGGTTTTGCAGGAGCTCGCTTCTTTCGCGAGCGCGAGGGTCGGTACACACAACGCCGCAACCGCGCCGATTAGGATCCCTGAAAATTTCGAACGCATGACATTTGAACGCATGTGACGTGATCTCCCATCTAATTGTCCGGGCCGTTTTTTGGCCCCCAGTTTCGTGCCATCAGCCCCGCTTTGGGTGACCGACAGCCATCTAGAACATCAAACAATCTGGCACGTCTTTTGTCACCCCCTTTCTGAAAGCCGACGCATAAACTCAACTTCGTGTCGGTTTCTGGCGGGGATTGCCACGCCGTCGGCTATTCTGTTCAAACTGAAATTCTCGCCAGAAAGAGGTCAGGGTCGCTCAATGTCCCTTCAGGAAGCGGATTTTGTCATTATCGGCGCGGGCTCGGCGGGCAGTGTTCTCGCCGATAGGTTGAGTGCGGATGGGTCCCATCGCGTCGCGGTTCTCGAGGCCGGCGGCAGCGACCGCTCCATTTTTATCGATATGCCGACCGCCCTTTCGATCCCGATGGGGATGTCAAAATATAGCTGGGGCTATCACACAGAGCCCGAACCCCATCTCGATGGTCGGATTATGGATTTGCCGCGCGGCCGGGTGATCGGTGGCGGCTCCTCCGTCAATGGCATGGTCTATATTCGCGGCAATCCGCAGGATTACGACGGCTGGGAAGAGATGGGCGCGCAAGGCTGGGGTTACCGCCATGTGCTCCCTTATTTTAAGCGCGCCGAATCACGCGCCGAAGGCGGCGATGATTATCGCGGCGGCGACGGTCCGCTTCATACCAGCTACGGCCCGATGAGAAATCCGCTTTATTCGATTTTCGTCAAAGCGGCCGAGCAAGCGGGCTACGCCGCAACGAGTGATGTGAATGGCTATCGCCAAGAAGGTTTCGGCCGGATGGATCGCACGATCCATAAGGGCAAGCGTTGGAGCACGGCTTCTGCGTATCTAAGACCGGCATTGAAGCGCGCGAATCTCGAGCTCGTTACCAACGCGCAAGTGACGCGGATTCTCTTTGAAGGTCGTCGTGCAGTCGGTGTCGAATATCGTCGCGGGAGTGATGTGATAACACTCCGCGCCCACCGTGCAGTGATTCTCGCAGGCGGACCGATCAACTCGCCACAGCTTTTAAAACTGTCAGGCATTGGACCAGCAGAGGAATTGCGTTCGCAGGGCATTTCCGTTTTTGCGGATCGTCCGGGTGTGGGCGAGAATTTGCAGGATCATCTTGAATTCTATTTTCAGCAGGCCTGCACGAAGCCTGTGACGCTTTATTCATGGATGAATCCGCTCGGTAAATTGTTGATTGGCGCGCGGTGGTTCTTTTTCAAAACGGGGTTGGGTGGCACCAATCACTTTGAAAGCTGCGGCTTTATTCGCTCACGCCCCGGTGTGCCTTATGCCGATATTCAATATCACTTCTTGCCCGCCGCGATTGCCTATGATGGCAGTGTGAAAGCGGAAGCGCATGGATTCCAAGTTCATGTGGGGTCGATGCGTTCAAAGAGTCGCGGTTGGGTACGATTACGTTCGCCCGATCCGCTCGATAAGCCGCGCGTGTGCTTCAATTATATGAGTCATGAAGAAGACTGGATTGAAATGCGTGCGAGTGTGCGGTTAACGCGCGAGATTTTTGCGCAAGCGGCCTTCGATCCCTATCGCGGTGAAGAGCTGCAACCGGGAGCGCGCGTTCAAACCGATGCCGAGATTGATGCCTTCTTAAAAAAGAAGGTGGAGAGTGCGTATCATCCCTGCGGCACGTGCAAGATGGGTGCTGTTGATGATCCAATGGCGGTTGTTGATCCGGAAACGAAAGTCATTGGTGTCGAGGGCCTTCATATTGTCGACACATCAATCATGCCTCGAGTCACAACAGGCAATCTCAATGCCCCCGCTATTATGATGGGTGAGAAAGCCTCTGATATCATTCTTGGCCGCACGCCCTTACCCTCATCCAATGCGCCTTATTTCAAGCCGGATAATTGGCTGACCGCGCAACGGTGAATATTTTTCAAGTTTTATATTGGCTTGATTCAAGTAAAGATGAGAACCGAGAGCGGACTGCACATGAAGGCGGCCGTGCAAAAGGGTATGAGTAACGGGGAGGGTGGGATATGTCGGTCACAGAAACGGTGAATGAGTCCGCTCCCCGTCGCACACGTTCAGGCGGCCGCGATGCCCGCCAGAAAAGCCGTGGCGGTCAAGCCGCACCCGCTTATATCAAACGCCTGATCCCGCCTTATGAAATGCTGAGCGAGGAGGGGCTCGTTGCGCTCGAAAATGAAGCGGATCGAATTCTCGAAGAAATCGGCTTTGAAATTCGTGGCGATGACGAAGCGATTGCGCTCTTCAAAAAGGCTGGCGCAAGTGTCGATGGACAACGCATGCGCTTTCCGCGTGGGCTAATCCGTTCGATTATTCAAAAGACCACACCGCGTGAATTTACCCAACACGCTCGCAACCCCGCACGCAGTGTTGTGATTGGGGGAAGCAATACAGTATTCTCACCTGCCTATGGCTCTCCCTTTGTGACCGATATCGACAAAGGCCGTCGCTATGGCACGATTGAAGACTTCCAGAATTTCATCAAGCTCGCTTATTCGACGCCCTATCTGCATCATTCGGGCGGCACCGTATGCGAGCCGGTTGATCTGCCGGTGAATAAGCGCCATCTCGAGATGGTCTATTCGCATATCAAATATTCCGACAAAGCCTTTATGGGCTCGGTAACGACCGCGCCGCGTGCAGCTGAATCCATCGAGCTTTGCCGCGTGTTGTTTGGCGAAGATTTTGTCGACAAGAACTGCGTCATTCTCGGCAATGTGAACACAAATTCGCCGCTCGTGCTTGATGGTGAAGCGAGCCGCGTCATCCGCACCTATGCGGCGGCCAATCAAGCCGCTGTCTGCGTGCCATTCATTTTGGGCGGTGCGATGGGTCCGGTGACAACCGCTGGTGCGCTCGCGCAATGTTTTGCTGAAGCGATGGTATGCGTGGCGCTCACGCAATTGGAGCGTCCGGGCGCGCCTGCGATTCTCGGCAACTTCCTCTCATCTATGTCGTTGAAATCCGGCGCGCCGACATTCGGCACACCGGAACCCGCGCTCGGCTATTTCGCGATCGGCCAACTCGCACGCCGCTTGGGTGTACCACTGCGCTGCGGCGGCAATTTGTGCGCGTCGAAAATTCCCGATGCGCAAGCCGCTTACGAAAGCGCCAATTCGATGTGGCCCGCATTTTTATGCGGCGCGCATTTTATTCTCCATGCCGCAGGGTGGGCAGAGGGCGCGCTCTCGATGTCTTATGAAAAATTCATCATGGATGTCGAGCAATGCGGAGCCTATCACGTCATTGCCGGCAATCTGCCAACGGATGAAAACGCACTGGCGCATGATGCGTTTCAAGAAGTGGAACCGGGTAAACATTTCTTGGGCTCCGCTCACACGATGCGGAATTATGAAACGGCGTTTTATGATTTCGAAACATCCGACAATAACTCCTTCGAGCAATGGCAGGATGAAGGATCGCTCGATATTCAAAAGCGCGCCAATCGCAAATGGAAGAAGATCCTTGCCGAATATCAAGCGCCGGAACTCGATCAAGCAAAAGATGAAGAGTTGCGCGCGGTGATTGACGCGAAAAAGGCAGCGGTACCGGATGCGTGGTATTGAGAGTTTACGCTGACGATGTCGAATGATCCGCTGCTTCAACCCTTCACGCTCAAGCATCTGGCACTACGCAACCGGTTCATGTCGACCGCGCATGAACCGGCCTATACCGATGACGGGTTTCCGAAAGAGCGCTATCGGCTCTATCACACCGAGAAGGCCAAAGGCGGTATCGGGTTGACGATGATCGGCGGTTCGTCGGTTGTATCTGCGGATTCGCCGCAAGCGTTCGGCAATATCGAATTGTTCCGAGATGAAGTTGTGCCCCATCTCAAAGGGCTCACCGACAGCGTGCATGAACATGGCGCGGCGGTGATGATTCAAATCACCCATCTTGGCCGTCGTACGAGTTACAACAAAAAGGATTGGTTGCCGGTTCTTGCGCCCTCCATGGTGCGCGAGCAGGCGCATCGCTCAATGCCAAAAATCATTGAAGATTGGGACATTGCGCGCATTCTGAATGATTATGCCGACGCCGCCGAGCGCTGCAAAGCAGGCGGTATGGATGGCATTGAGTTTGAAATGTATGGCCATCTTGTCGATCAATTCTGGTCGCCTGTCACCAATCGTCGAGATGATGACTATGGCGGCGCACTTGATAACCGTTTACGCTTTGCCTTGCAGGTGATTGATGCGGTACGCAAGCGCGTGGGCCCCGATTTTATTGTCGGCTCTCGTCTTGTCGTTGATGAAGATTGGGATATCGGCCTGTCGCGTGAAGACGGTCTGGCGATCGCCAAGAAAATGGTTGGCACCGGTCAGATTGATTTCTTGAACATCATTAAGGGCCACATCGATACGGATGAAGCGCTCTCTTCGGTCATTCCCGGCATGGGTGCGCGCTCCGCGCCGCATCTCGATTTTGCGGGCGAGGTGAAAGAGGCAACGAAATTTCCGGTATTTCATGCCGCACGCATTCAGGATGTTGCGACCGCGCGTCATGCAGTGGCATCCGGCAAGCTTGATCTCGTCGGTATGACGCGTGCGCACATGGCCGATCCGCATATTGCACGCAAAGTAGCGGAAGGTCGCGAGCATGAGATCCGTCCTTGTGTCGGTATGGGTTATTGCATCGATCGCATTTATTTTGGCGGCGAGGCGCTGTGTATTCACAATGCGGCAACGGGACGTGAATCCTTCATGCCGCATGTCATCTCAGACCGTGCGGTTGAGCCCAAACATGTTGTGATCATCGGTGCGGGTCCCGCCGGATTGGAAGCCGCGCGTGTTGCGGCTGCGCGCGGCCATAAAGTGACAGTGTTAGAGGCAGGCGATAGACCCGGTGGTCAGTTGCTTATTGCTGCGGGTTTGAAACGCCGTCGTGAAATTTTAGGGATTGCCGCTTGGCGTATGAGTGAAGCGACGCGCGATGGCGCAGAGTTCAAATTCAATACTTACGCCGAAGCGGATGATGTTGTTGCGCTTGACCCCGACATGGTTGTTATTGCCACAGGCGGTGTGCCGAACACGTCATTCCTTAAAAGCGGCGAAGAGCTTGTGACAACAACATGGGATGTTTTGTCAGGTGCGGCCAAGCCTGCTGATCACGTGTTGCTTTATGATGACAATGGCAATCACCCGGGCTTCACCGCGGCCGAGTTTTTGTGTGAAGCGGGCGTGAAACTTGATCTCGTCACGCCCGAGCGTGCTTTGGCGCCCGATGTCGGCGGTACGAATTACCCTGTCTATTTCAAAGCCCTTCACAAAGCCAAAGCGCAGATCAGTTTGAATCTGCGGCTTGAAAGCGTGCGCCGCGAGGGTAATGGCTTGGTCGCAACCTTCTACAATGATTATGACCGCTCGCGCGAAGAGCGTCGTGCCGATCAGATTGTGGTCGAGCAAGGCACACTGCCGAATGAGGATTTGTATTTTGCGTTGAAGCCGCTCTCGCGCAATTTGGGCGAAGTCGATTATAAGGCCTTTGCCAAAGGCGAAGCGCAAACACTTGTCAGAAATCCCGAAGGCTCTTTCTCACTTTATCGCATTGGTGATGCGGTGGCCTCACGCAATATCCATGCGGCAATTTTTGATGCGCTGCGCTTGATGAAATCGGCCTAACGCTTCGCCGAAAGGCGCAGGCGCCATATGATTGAATCCGGAGGAGAGGGGCGTTAGTAAAGGAGAGCGACTGAGGGAGCTCCCATGCCATCCGCCATTTATGATCTCGATCTGCCGAAAAACCCCGCAAATTATCGGCCCTTGACGCCTTTGACCTTTTTGGAACGGGCGGCGGATGTCTATCCGGATCATGTCGCGATTATTCATGGCACCTTGCGGCGGACCTATCGCGCATTTCACGAGCGCTCGAGAAAACTCGCTTCAGCACTGGCAAAGCGCGGCATCGGGCGCGGTGATACGGTGGCGGTGCTCCTCGCCAATACGCCTGCCATGCTCGAATGCCATTACGGCGTGCCGATGACGGGCGGTGTTTTGAACACACTCAACACGCGTCTTGATGCTGCGATCATTTCCTTCTCGCTCGATCATGGTGAAGCGAAAGTTGTGATTGTCGATCGCGAATTTTCAAAGCTCATGAAAGCGGCACTTGAAACCTGCAAGGTCAAACCTTTGGTGATCGATTATGACGATCCCGAATATCAGGGCGAGGGCGAGCGCATCGGCGCGTTGGAATATGAAGAGTTTATTGCGCATGAATCCGCTGATTATCATCGCGCCGCACCGGGCGATGAGTGGGATGCGATCTCGCTGAATTATACGTCAGGCACAACAGGCAATCCGAAAGGCGTTGTCTACCACCATCGTGGTGCGCATCTTTTGGCGCAAGGCAATGTGCTTACCTGTGGCATGGCGAAACATCCGGTTTATTTGTGGACCCTGCCAATGTTTCATTGCAATGGTTGGTGCTTCCCCTGGTCGATTTCGGTTGCCGTCGGCACGCATGTGTGTTTGCGACAAGTGCGCGCGAAGCTCATGTATGAGGCGATTGCCACGCATAAGGTCACGCATCTCTGCGGCGCGCCGATTGTGATGTCGACTTTGCTGAACGCGCCTGATGAAGAAAAAAGGCCTCTACCGCATGTCGTTGAATTTTTCACGGCCGCCGCGCCGCCACCCGAAGCGGTGCTCGCGGGTATGAAAGCCGCAGGGTTCAATGTCACGCATCTTTATGGGCTCACAGAAACCTATGGCCCTGCTGTTGTGAATGATTGGCACGAGTCATGGGATGATCTCGAGCCTGTTGCGCAAGCCACGAAAAAAGCGCGCCAAGGCGTGCGTTATGGCGCGCTTGAGGATCTCGATGTGATGGATCCCGAAACCATGAAGCCGGTCGAGCGCAATGGCGAAATGATGGGCGAAGTGATGTTTGCCGGCAATGTCGTGATGAAGGGCTATCTCAAAAACAAAACCGCAACCGAAGACGCGTTTCGCGGCGGCTATCTCCACTCCGGCGATCTCGGCGTGCGTCATGCGGACGGCTATATTCAATTGAAAGACCGATCAAAGGACATCATCATTTCCGGCGGCGAGAACATCTCCTCGATTGAAGTTGAAGATGCGCTCTTCAAACATCCCGCTGTGCAAGCAGCAGCGGTTGTCGCAAAGCCTGATGAGAAATGGGGCGAGACGCCCTGCGCCTTTGTTGAATTGAAGCCCGGCAAAACGGCAACAGCGGATGAGTTAATTGCCTGGTGCCGCACGCATCTCGCAGCCTTCAAATGCCCGCGCCATATTGTGTTTACGGAGCTTCCCAAAACATCGACAGGCAAGATTCAGAAATTCGTCTTGCGGGATCGCGTGAAAGACGCGTGAGCGGCGTTTAGCCGTCGAGGCCTGAGAGACGTTTCGCTATTTCTTCAATCCGGCTTGCAGCACTCGCAATTGCGGTTGCGACTTCCGCTTCGGTTTTATTGGTCGCCATATCCATCGTCGCGCGCGTTTCTTTGATGAAGGCCATTTCATTTTCAAGCGCCGCGATACGGTTCTTCATTTCTTCGCGATCATCCATAAAAGTGATCGCGGCCATCACAGTGAGGCGGCTATCGCCAATCTCGCCGAATGAATCGCGCATCTCATTGATCTTGCGGTCGAGTTCAGCGGCTAATTTAATCAGATGCGCTTCCTGCCCGTCATTGCACGCAATGCGGTAGGTTTTATCGGCAACGCTGACGGTGACTTGCCCCATTGTCCGTCAGCTCCTTGGTGTGAGATCAGAGAGAACTTCACGCACGGCGCTTGTTGCGCGATCAACACGACGTGCCAATTCACCCGTTACCGCATCAAGCCGCGTCGCTTTTGCGAGCGCCCCATCAAGATCATTTGCCAGTTTCGCACGCTCGTCCTGCATCAAAGCGAGTTCTTTTTTCATCAGATCAAGCGTGCGGTCATCTTCTGCACGCCGCGCAACCACGCTCTCAAGCGTCGTCACAGCCTGACGCAACTGCGCCAGCGCTTGAGTGATAGCGGGAGATATGGCCTTGGCCATGCGGAGGAACCCCGAGTGCAATGCCGATGCGAAACACGCTGGAACCGCTTGCGGGCGAATCCGTGCGACGATTCAGTATCTTGTCCTCAAAACCTGATGTGAGGAGCTAAGCCGAGCGGGTTTTCGGACTTATCCACCGCTTTTCGGAGGATTTAGTAGGTCGCGTCGGGCATCGAGGCCTTTTTGCGCTCGATATAGTCGCGCAGCGCTTCATCTACGCCCTGATCGATGGCCGGCGCTTCATATTCGCTCAGCATACGCTTGAAGGTCGCATTCGCCCGTTGTGACGCGTCTTTGCGGCCTTCCGCATCCCATTGTTCGAAAGAATTATTGTCCGAGATGCTTGAGCGATAGAAGGCGGTTTCGAAATTTGCCTGCGTATGGGCCGAGCCTAAGAAATGGCCGCCGGGAGGCACTTCGCGGAACGCATCCATCGCCTGACCATTCTCGCTCATATCGATGCCCTTGGCGAGCACATGCATCGCACCGAGCTGGTCGCAATCCATGATGAATTTTTCATAAGAGGAGGCGAGGCCACCTTCCATCCAACCCGCAGCATGAAGAACGAAGTTTGTTCCGGCGAGCAGAGTCGGCATCAACGTATTCGCACTTTCATAAGCCGCTTGTGCATCGGGTAATTTTGAGGCGCAGAGTGAGCCACCCGTGCGGAACGGCATTTTCATGCGGCGCGCGAGTTGTGCCGCACCGAAGATCGCGAGCGAGCCTTCCGGCGTGCCGAAAGTCGGCGCGCCTGATTGCATCGAAAGTGTTGAGACGAACGTGCCGAAAATCACGGGCGCACCGGGGCGCACGAGCTGCACGAAAGATGTGCCCGCCCACACTTCTGCGAGCACTTGTGTCAAAGTGCCTGCAATCGTCACAGGACTCATCGCGCCTGAGAGAATGAAGGGCGTGATGATGCAAGCCTGATTGTTGCGTGCATAAACTTCTGCTGCGCCGAGCATCGTATTATCCCAGACCATCGGCGAATTGGCGTTGATGAGGCTGGTGAGAACCGTGTTCTGATCGATGAATTCTTCACCGAACAGGATCTTTGCAAGATTGACGGTATCCTGAGCGCGATCCGGGTGCGTAACTGAGCCCATATAGGCTTTGTCCGAATAACGCATATGCGCATAGACCATTTCGAGATGGCGCTTGTTGACCGGCAGATCGACAGGCTCGCACACGGTGCCGCCCGAATGATGCATATGCGGCGACATATAAGCGAGTTTCACAAAATTCTGGAAATCTTCGATCGTGCCGTAGCGGCGGCCATTGTCGAGATCATGCACGAAAGGCGAACCATAGACGGGCGCGAATACGGTATTCTTGCCGCCGATCTGCACGCTGCGTGCAGGGTTACGCGCATGCTGCGTGTATTCTGACGGCACGGTTGAAATGAGTTTCTTCGCCAAGCCACGCGGGAAGCGTACGCGCTCACCCTTGATATCGCAGCCTGCGTCTTTCAACAGTTTCAGGGCGTTTGGATATTCACGGAATTCAATGCCGATTTCTTCGAGCAGCGTCTCGGCATTGTGCTCGATGATCTGCATCGCTTCTTCCGAAAGGAATTCGACGAGCGGGCTCTGGCGGGTGATGTACGGAATGGACATGCCACCGCGGGACGCGCGCGCTGCGCGGCGGGCATCACGGCCACGACGACCACTGTCTGAATGCTGATCTTGCGCCAGATTGGACATTAAATCCTCCGCCTGTAAGCGGCCCCACGCCGCATCGCCTCATGCCTTTATGACATAGGGCGAACGGACCGACGGTACTGCCTTAATCGCGCCATTTCTTGTCGCAAGCCGTCATTTACGTGAAACACTCTCATCAGACCCATGAGGCTAACCCCGTACCGGAGTTCTCGATGACGCATTAAGGGCAGTCTTGACGGGCAGGAGACATCCGGCGTCGAAAAGCCGTTAGCCGTGAAAAGGCCTTTGGGGAAAGGTGCAAGGTGAAAATCCGGCGTTTAAAGTCGGCAGCGATGGGTTCGATCAAAGGAGCGGTTGCGATGAAATCCACGGCACGGGTTGTTGTCATCGGCGGGGGCGTGGTTGGCGTCGGAACGCTCTATCATTTGGCCAAAAAAGGCTGGTCGGATGTTGTGCTCATTGAGCGCAAGGAATTGACATCCGGCTCAACCTGGCATGCTGCGGGCCTTTTGCCGCTTTTCAACATGTCTTACTCGGTCGGCCAGCTCCATAAATACTCAGTCAATCTCTATGGCAGCTTGGAAGCTGAAACCGGACAATCGGTCGGCTTCAAGAAAGTCTCGAATATTCGTCTTGCGCGCACAAAGACGCGCTGGGACGAGTTCATGTATTATGCGGGCGTCGCAGAAACCATCGGCGTGAAAGTGAATAAGCTTACACCCGCGCAAGTGAAAGAGATCTGGCCACTCTGCAATACAGAAGGTCTGCTCGGTGCGATCCAGCATCCGGATGATGGCTATATTCAGCCTGCCGATTTGACCCAAGCTTTTGCGAAAGGCGCGCGTAATCGCGGTGCTGAAATTTATCGCAACACAACTGTTGTCGGCATCGAGCGCACGGCATCAGGCGAATGGCTTGTAAAGACGGATAAGGGCGATATCACCTGCGAACATATTGTGTCTGCGTCGGGCAATTTCGCGCGTCAAACAGGCAAAATGCTCGGCCTCGATATTCCGGTTATTCCTGTTGAGCATCAATATATCGTCACCGAGCCGCATCCGTCTGTGCAAGAACGTCATGCGAAAGGCCTGCCTGAAATGGGCGTGCTGCGTGAAGCTGATTCATCATGGTACCTGCGCGAAGAAGCCGGCGGCTTCATTCTCGGCCCTTATGAAAAAGGCGCACCGGTTTGCTATGTCGACGGTCCGCATAAGGATTCAGAATACGAACTCTTCCAGGAAGATCTTGATCGTCTCGCGCCACATATCGAAGCCGCGATTGAACGCGTTCCGGCTTTTGGTGAAGTCGGCATCAAGAAAGTTTACAACGGTGCCATCGCCTACACGCCTGATGGCAATCCGATTGTCGGCCCCGCATGGGATCTGCCGAATGTCTGGTTGAATGAAGGCCATAGCTTCGGCGTTACCGCAGCCGGTGGCGCAGGCTGGCAGCTCGCCGAATGGATTGTTGATGGCGAGCCGACGGTTGATTTGATGGGCGTCGATCCGCGCCGTTTCGGACCCTATGCAGGTCGCGGTTATCTCCGTGAAAAGAACGAAGAAGCTTACGCAAACGTCTTTACGCCGCATTATCCGGATGAAGAGCGCGTCGCGGCGCGGCCTTTGCGTCAGACACCTTGCTATGACCGCATGAAAGCCTTGGGTGCCGTGTTCGGTTCTGTCTATGGCTGGGAGCGCCCGAACTGGTTTGCGCCTCCGGGCTATGAAGTGCCGGCATCGGAACTCAATGTCGATGATGTGCTCACAAACGAAAATCACGCACCGCCTGCGGATGACGGTAAAGTGAAAGAAAAGTGGAGCTTCCGTCGTTCGAATTATTTCCCCTTCGTCGGCGACGAAGTGAAAAATGTGACCAATGGCGTTGGTCTGCAGGACATGTCGGCCTTTGCGAAATGCATCGTGTCCGGCCCCGGTGCGCGTGCGTGGCTTGATTCAATTTTCGCTAATCGCATTCCGAAACAACGTGGCCGTATCGCGCTTTGCCATTTGCTGACGACAAAGGGTGGAGTACGCGCAGAATTCACCTTGTATGAAAGCGCGCCTGATACATTCTATCTCGTCTCGGCCGGTGCGCTTGAGCGCCACGATCATGACACGTTGAAAAAGCTTCTGCCGAAAGATGGCAGCGTGCGCTTTACACCGATCACAACCGCTTATGGCGTGCTTGTGCTCGCAGGCCCGCAAGCGCGTGAAGTGCTGCAATCCTTGACCGATACAGATATGTCGAATGCAGCGTTCCCTTGGCTCACAGGGCAACGCATCTCCGTCGGCGCCGTGCACTGCGATGTGTTGCGCGTGAACTTCATCGGTGAATTGGGCTATGAATTCCATCACCCGATTGAAATGCAGAATTATCTCTTCGATCTCTTGATGAAGGCGGGCGCGAAATTTGGCATTAAGCCCTTTGGTATCCGCGCGATGATGTCGATGGCGATCGAGAAGTCCTATCGTCTCGTCGGTCGTGAATTGTCGATTGAATATTCGGCCTTTGAATCCGGCCTACAGCGTTTCGTGCATCCCAATAAGGGTCAATTCCTCGGTCGTGACGCTTTGGTGGCGTGGCAGCAAAAAGGCTTTGCCAATTCATTCGTCACGCTTGAAGTGAATGGCATTGAAGATGTCGACGCGCGCGGATCCGAGTCGATCCACAAGGGTGGTAAGCTTGTCGGCCGGTGCACATCGGGCGGTTATGGCTGGCGATTGGGTAAGTCTTTGGCGCTCGCGATGGTATCGCCCGAACATTCAGCCCTCGGGACGGAAATGGACATCACGATTTTGGGCAAATCCTATCGGGCCCATATCGTCGCCGAGTCGCCCTTCGACCCGGATAATGCCCGCCTGCGGGCTTAATCGGGCACAGATTTAGCCCTGTTTGATGCGTTTCCCTCTGAGGCGACGGGCTTTCCTGTCGCAATCAGGGGAGGGAACGTCCCAATTCCGACAGCGATCTCGACGGGCGGCTTCTATTCGGTTTAAAAGGGAAACGCTTTATAGACCTTCGCGAAGGAAATAGACCCATGGCCGACGGCGATCTCGATCTGAACTCACTCTCTGACGACGAACTCGTCGAGCAGATGCATGACGACCTTTATGACGGTCTTGGTGAAGAAATTGTCGAAGGCGTCAATGTGCTCTTAAAGCGCAGCTGGACCCCTTACGACATTCTGACCAAAGCGCTGGTCGAAGGTATGCGCATCGTTGGCGTCGATTTCCGTGACGGCATTCTCTTCGTGCCGGAAGTGTTGATGTCGGCCAACGCCATGAAGGCCGGTATGCAATTGCTCCGTCCGTTGCTCGCCGAAACCGGCGCGCCGAAGGTCGGCAAGATGGTCATCGGCACGGTGAAGGGCGACATTCACGACATCGGCAAAAATCTCGTTTGCATGATGATGGAAGGTGCGGGCTTCGAAGTGATCGATCTCGGCATCAACAATCCGGTCGAAAAATATATCGAAGCGCTCGAAGAACATAAGCCAGACATTCTTGGCATGTCGGCGCTTCTAACCACCACAATGCCTTACATGAAAGTCGTCATCGACACGCTCAAAGAAAAGGGCATGCGTAACGACTATCTCGTGCTCGTCGGTGGCGCGCCATTGAACGAAGCATTCGCAGAAGCCGTTGGTGCTGATGCCTATTGCCGCGACGCGGCCGTTGCTGTGGAAACGGCAAAATCGCTGCTGTCGCAACGCACGATCCGGGCGTGATCAAAGCCGCAGGCAAAACACTCGTTATTGCCTGCGGAGCCCTTGCGCGTGAATTGATTGACGCGAAAGCGCTCAACAAGCTCGATCATCTCGACATTACCTGTCTGCCAGCGATCTGGCACAATCATCCGCAAAAAATTCCTGATGGCGTGCGCAAGAAAATCCGCAAAGCGCGCGCAGACGGCTATGCCGATATTCTTTGCCTCTATGGCGATTGCGGCACGGGCGGCCTTCTCGACAAAGTTCTCATCGAAGAGGGCGTCGAGCGGATCGAAGGCGATCATTGCTACGCCTTTTATGCAAAGCCCGGCGAATTTGATCAGCTGATGGATGAAGAGCTCGGCTCCTTCTTTCTCACCGATTATCTGGTACGGCATTTTGATCGTCTGATCATTCAAGGCATGGGCCTCGATCGTTACCCGCAGCTCCGCAACGATATTTTTGGCCATTACAAGCGCGTTGTTTATCTCGCGCAGATCCCCGATGCCGCTTTGGAAAAGAAAGCGCGCAAGGCCGCTGAACGTTTGGGCCTCGCCTTCGAGATGCGTGTCACCGGACTTGGCGGATTGGAGACATTTGTCACCGGAAACGGTCGCATCCATCCGCGCACGCCTGCCGTATAAAATCCTTATAAATCGGGAGGGTTTTGAGCCATGGCTCAACTGATTATCGTTTATTGGCGCGATATGCCTGCGCAGGTCATCGTGAAACAAGGGCGCACCAGCGCCAAGCGCGAATTGCCTGAACGCTTTGTCACAGCGATTGATGCGGCGGCGATGAAAGCCGGCGCGGACTCAACCGATGCCTATCTCGCCGATTGGCGCCGCGCTGATCCCGTTGATGTCAGCGATGATCTCGAGGCGGAGGCATCGGCATGGGCCGCAAAGCTTGAAGCCGACTATCCGAATGAGCGTTTGGCCAAGCTTGCCAAAAATCAGGGTCTTGAGGAGACGAATTAATGTCACGCGTTCCCTTTGCCTTTGAAGCCTCGACAAAGCCGCCGCGCGACGGATCAAAATTCGCATTGCGCTTTTGGGCCAATCGCCATGCGCGCAGCATGGAAATTACTTATGCGATTGTCGAGTCCGTGCTGCGCGGCTTGGCGCCGGTGTTCAAACTCATCGGTTATGAGCGCATGGAAAAGCCGATGGTTGCGGTTGAGAAGACCATCAAGAGCGCTCTGTTTGATTGCCGCATGTGCGGCCAGTGCATTCTTTCATCAACCGGCATGTCATGCCCGATGAATTGCCCGAAAAATTTGCGCAATGGTCCCTGCGGCGGCGTGCGCGCGAATGGCAATTGCGAAGTCTATGCCGAGATGCCGTGCGTCTGGGTCAAAGGCTGGGAAGGCAGTCGCATGATGAAAGAAGGCGACAAGATCATGGATGTGCAAAAGCCGATTGATCATCGCTTGAAGGGCCGTTCTTCCTGGCTTGCCGTTTCGCAAGGCGCACACGAGTAAGAGTGTAACCATGTCCCCTCCCATTCCCGCCACCGATCTCGGCCCGACGCCCGCTTCGCCTTTGCCCGAATTGCCGGGCCATTCCTCTCGTGGACGTCTTGAGCGCGTCTTGCGCCGTGGCGAATTTGCGATCACCGCAGAACTCAATCCACCCGACAGCGCCAATCCCGATGATGTGTATGAGCGCGTCAAACATTTCGATGGTTATGTAGATGGCGTGAACGCCACTGACGGTTCGGGCGCGAATTGCCATATGTCGAGCGTCGCCATTTGTGCGCTTCTCACTCGCGTTGGCTATTCACCGATTTTGCAAATCTCTTGTCGCGATTACAACCGCATTGCTATTCAGGGCAATGTGCTCGGTGCGGCAGCGCTTGGCGTATGCAATGTGCTCGCGCTGACGGGCGATGGCGTACAGTCGGGCGATCATCCCGAAGCGAAACCTGTGTTCGATCTCGATTCCACATCGCTTCTCCATGTGATGAAGACAATGCGCGACGAGCGCACATTTTTGTCGGGTCGGAAGATCACCGATCCGCCGCGTCTCTTCTTGGGCGCGGCTGAAAATCCGTTTGCGCCGCCTTATGATTGGCGTCCGTTGCGTTTGGCGAAAAAGATCGCTGCCGGTGCGCAATATATCCAGACGCAGTATTGCTATGATGTTCCGCTCTTGAAGCAATTCATGATCAAAGTGCGCGACATGGGGCTCGATGAGAAATGTTATATTCTCGTTGGTGTCGGACCTTTGCCGTCAGCCAAAACCGCGCGCTGGATGCGCAGCAATGTTGCAGGCGTGCATATTCCCGACGAAGTCATCAAGCGTATCGAAGGCGCCGAGAACCAAAAGGCTGAAGGCATTAAGCTCTGCATCGACCTTATTCAGGAAATTTCCGAGATCAAGGGCGTCGCCGGCGTCCACATCATGGCCTATCGCCAAGAGGAAAGCGTCGGCCATATTGTGACGGAATCAGGCGTTCTGAAGGGTCGTCAGCCCTTCCGGCGCGCTTTTGCCACTGCCGCCGATAGCGAGATGCCGCCGTCCGCTGTCGGAATGTGACAAGACGATTGCAATCTCTGACGATATTTGACCAAAGACTATTCCAACACCGTCCGCCACTTTTTTGACCCCGGGGTACATCATGACCGATACGGTCCTCTCATCGCATAAAAAGGAAGTCATCATTGGCTTCGAGCGCCGTTTCGTCATGATTGGCGAACGCATCAATCCAACAGGCCGCAAATTGCTCGCCGCTGAAATGGCTGCTGGCGATTACACCCGCGTGATAAGCGATGCTTTGGCGCAGGTCGAAGCGGGTGCGCAGATGCTCGACGTCAATGCCGGTATTCCGCTCGCCGATGAGCCCGCGATCCTCGCTGAAGCGATCAAGCGCGTGCAGGAAGTCACGGATGTGCCGCTCTCAATCGACTCCTCGATCGTCGCCGCCCTCGAAAGCGGACTTGCTGTGTACAAAGGCAAAGCACTTGTGAACTCGGTGACAGGCGAAGAAGAGCGTCTCGAATCCGTGTTGCCGCTTGTCAAAAAATATGGCGCGGCCGTGGTTGCGATTTCAAATGACGAGACGGGTATTTCGGAAGATCCCGATGTTCGTTTCGAAGTTGCAAAAAAGATTGTGCAGCGTGCAGCCGATTACGGAATTCCGAAAGAAGACATTGTTGTCGACCCGCTCGTGATGCCGGTCGGCGCGTTGAATGATGCAGGCGCAAAGCTGATCCATCTCCTACGCCGTTTGCGCGAAGAGTTGAAAGTGAATACGACTTGCGGCGCATCGAACTTCTCCTTCGGCCTGCCTAATCGTCGTGGCTTGGCTGCGGCCTTCATGCCGATGGCGATTGGTGCGGGAATGACATCGGCCATCATGAATCCGCTTCATGCGGAAGACATTCAAGCCATTCTCGGCGCGGATGTAATGATGGGTCATGATCCGAATTGCGCTGCATGGATTCGCAAATATCGCGAACCGGCACCGGAAGGTGCGGATGGCGCAGCAGGGGATCGTCGTGGTCGCGAAGGCCGCCGTCGTAATCGCGAGTAACATTACATGACGCATCGCATCGTTTTCACGCCCTCGGGTAAGCGCGGTGATTTTGCTGAAGGCACATCGGTGCTTGAAGCGGCGCGCTCACTCGGCGTCGATGTCGATAGTGTGTGTGGTGGTCGCGGCATTTGCGGCCGCTGTCAGATTCTCGTCGCAGAAGGTGATTTTGCCAAGCACGGCATCACCTCGGCGGAGAATCATCTGACGGAATGGAATCAAGTCGAAGAGCGCTATGCGTCAAAGCGTGGTGCGCTTGGTGCGCATCGTCGCTTGGGCTGTCAGGCGAAACTCTGCGGCGATGTCGTGATCGATGTACCGCCGGAAAGCCAAGTGCATCGCCAAGTCGTGCGCAAGAGCGCTGATACGCGCGCCATTGCGCTTGAACCGATTGTGCGTCTGCATTTCATTGAAGTTGCTGAGCCCGATATTGATAGTCCGTCATCCGATTTCACACGGTTGTGTGAGGCGCTGAAGGCGCAATGGAATATCGATGCCGGTATGCCCGATTTACGCGTTTTGAATTCCTTGCAAAAGACTTTGCGCGCAGGCGAATGGAAAGTCACCGTCGCGGTGCGCAAGGGCAGCGATATTGTGGCGATCTATCCGGGCCTTGTTGAAACGGCTTATGGCGTTGCCGTTGACGTTGGTTCGACCACAATTGCCGCGCATCTCTCCGATCTTTACACGGGCGATACGCTTGCGTCCGCAGGCCTCATGAACCCGCAAATTCGTTTTGGCGAAGATTTGATGAGTCGCGTCTCTTACGTGATGATGAATCCGGGCGGCGAGAATGAGATGACGGACGCTGTGCGTGCTGCGCTCAATGATCTTGTCGGCGAAGTCGCAAAAGAAGCCAAGATTGAACGCAACGCGATTGTCGAAATGACCGTCGTCGGCAATCCGATCATGCATCATCTCTTCTTGGGAATTGATCCGACGGAACTCGGCGGTGCGCCTTTCGCTTTGACGCTCGACAAGGGCCAAGATGTCAAAGCGCGTGAAGTCGGGCTTGATATTGCGCCGGGCGCTTATGTCTATTTGCTGCCCTGTATAGCAGGCCATGTGGGTGCAGACACCGCAGGTGTAGTGCTCTCAGAAGCACCGCATATGAATGATGATGTCACGCTGCTTGTCGATGTCGGCACCAATGCTGAAATCGTGCTCGGCAACAAAAAGCGGTTGTTGGCGTGCTCCTCACCAACCGGCCCGGCCTTTGAAGGCGCACAGTTGTCATCCGGGCAACGCGCGGCACCGGGTGCAATCGAGCGCGTGCGGATTGATCACGCCACGTTAGAGCCGAAATTCAAAATCATCGGCTCGGACCTCTGGTCGAATGAAGAGGGTTTTGCGGAAGAAGCCGCAAAGACGGGCGTGAACGGCATTTGCGGTTCAGGTATTATTGAAGCAATTGCGGAGATGTATCTCGCCGGAATTATTACGCAAGACGGTGTGATTGATGGCGATCTGCAAAGCCGCACGCCGCGCATCATTCCCGAAGGCCGCACGTTTACCTATCTCCTGCATGATGGCGAACCACGCATCACAATCACGCAAGCCGATGTGCGCGCGATCCAGCTTGGCAAGGCCGCACTCTATGCGGGCGTGAAATTGCTGCTCGATCATTATGGCGTCGATCACGTCGATAAAATCACGCTCGCAGGTGCTTTCGGCAGCCATATCGATGTGAAATATGCGATGGTGTTGGGGCTCATTCCTGATTGCGATCTTACGAAAGTGGGTTCCGCTGGCAATGCCGCCGGCACAGGCGCGCGCATTGCTTTGCTCAATCTGAATGCACGTAATGAAATTGAATCCACCGTCGGTAAAATCGAGAAAATCGAAACCGCGATGGAGCCAAAATTCCAGACGCATTTTGTGAGCGCCATGGCGATCCCGAATAAGGTTGATGTGTTTTCGAACCTGTCAAAGGTCGTGACTTTGCCGCCGAAAAAAGAACTCGCTCAACCGGCAGAAGGCGAAGGTGGCCGTCGCAGACGGCGCGGCTAACCCATGATCAGCGTTTTTGACCTTTTCAAAGTTGGCATCGGCCCTTCGAGTTCGCACACGGTTGGTCCGATGGTGGCCGCGCATCGCTTCGTGGCGCTCGTCAATGACACTTTGGGTCTGGGTCGCGTTGGCCGCATCAAGACAGAGCTCTTCGGTTCGCTTGCGTGGACAGCGAAAGGCCACGGCACGGAAACGGCGATTCTCTTGGGCCTTTCTGGTTACCTACCCGCCGAAGTTGATCCCGATCAGGTTGAAGCGATCATCTCATCCATCACGCGCAACGGATCGCTTGAACTCGGCGGCGTGCGCGCCATTCCGTTTGCGCTCGAGGATGATCTTCTCGCGAATAAAAAAGAATTGATGAAGCGTCATTCCAACGCGTTGCGGTTCACCGCTTATGGTGCGGAAGGAGCGATGCTTCTTGAAAAAGCCTATTACTCGATTGGCGGCGGGTTTGTTGTCACCGACGAAGAAGAGGCCTCAGGCGGGGCCGGCGGACCATCTCTCCCTTATCCTTTTACAACCGTTGCCGAGTTACTGGCGCTTTGCAAAAGCACAGGCAAAAACTTCGCGCAAATCCAGCGCGACAATGAGCGCGCGCTGCATGACGATGTCGAGATCAACGCGCGTCTTGATCGTATTCGTGATGTGATGTTCGCGTGCATTGATCGCGGCTGTCGGCAAGACGGCATTTTGCCGGGTGGCTTGAAAGTGAAACGTCGTGCGAAATCGATTGCCACACAGCTTGAGGCCGCAAAGGGCGACAATCGCCGCCCCGCGCATGAGATCATGGACTATGTTTCGCTTTACGCGATTGCCGTGAATGAAGAGAACGCGGCCGGTGGTCGTGTGGTCACCGCGCCCACCAATGGTGCGGCAGGAATCATTCCTGCTGTGTTGCGCTATGCGAAAGAGTTCTGCCCCGAATATTCGCTCGAAGCCTCGCGTGATTTTCTTTTGACCGCTGCGGCCGTCGGCTCGCTCATCAAACAAAACGCCTCAATCTCGGGCGCAGAAGTTGGCTGCCAAGGGGAAGTCGGCTCGGCGTCTGCGATGGCAGCAGGTGGCTTGTGCGCGCTGCTTGGCGGCACGCCGGAGCAAGTGGAAAACGCCGCTGAAATCGCATTGGAACATCATCTTGGCATGACCTGTGACCCCATCGGCGGGCTCGTGCAAATCCCCTGTATCGAACGCAATGCGTTTGGGGCGAATAAAGCGATTGTTGCGGCGTCTTTGTCGCTGCGTGGCGATGGCACCCATCGCGTCTCTCTCGATGAAGTCATCGAGACCATGCGCCAGACGGGCATCGACATGCTCGTGAAATACAAAGAAACCGCGCAGGGCGGGCTGGCCGTCAACGTCGCCGATTGTTGATTTTATCTTATAATTTAGAGATTTAACGGCTTAGCCTCGCTATAGCCTGGGTGGACGGTTTCCCAAGATATTGACGTATGGTCAATTTCAGCTGAGTCTTGGATTAAACGGCCCCTACCTCAAAATTTTGTTGACTTATATGGCAACAATTATTACCTTGGTGAGGGAAGGGCGGCTTGTGAGATACGAGCCGTCGCTGCCACGACCTGTCGTAACTGAGCGGATGATCTACATGACTCCGCATTTTCAGGATTGGGCGGAAGACGATTTAAAGCAAAGAAAGCCATCAAAAGGAACATATCTTAGTCCCTTTTACCAATTGATTGACCGGTTTGATGCCTTTTGTTGGGGAGAGAGTTTTGAAGCCGTTCACATGTTCAAAATGCTTTCGCCGACGAGTTATGCGGTTTGGGAGATAAAGACTGTCGATGTTCGGATCTTTGGCTATTTTGCTCAAAAGGACTGTTTTATTGCCGTTGATGGACAGATGAAAAGCGCTTTACGAGATCAATCACGATATCAGAAGCATGTTGGAAATGTCGTTCAAATCCGCAACAGATTAGGGCTTCACTGGTTGAAAGGCATTGAATATGGCGACGTCATTTCGCTTAAAAATTGACCCGAAAGAACGCCAAGTCGCTCGCTTTTTTGGGGATGTCGAGCGCGCGCTTCAGAAAGCGTTTATCGAGGCAAAGAAAGAGCGGAAATTCACGCAGCAGCAGCTTGCTGTCTCGCTTGGTATCGACCGCTCAGCGATCAATCGTCGTCTGCTCGGCCGCGAAAATATGACTCAACGCTCGCTTGCCGAAATGGCGTGGGCCATGGGCTATGAGATTGAGTTCAAGCTCGTGCGGCGTAAGACGGTCAATGAAGCAGAGAGCAATCTCGCAGCGGAGTAAGGTTAGATTTTGTTCAGTGTCATTTGGATTTCAGGTCAAGTAGCAGAAAACAGCTCCTTCAACGGAATATCTAAGTTAGAATTTTAGAAAAAAGGCAAAGTCGCGGCTGGATTAAATCAATGACACATTCTTAATATTATTGATGGGAAATTCATTAAATTATGTCTCAATCAACGCATAGAAGGCCTACTGGCAAGGAAGTAATGAAGCGTCGCGCGCCAGTCGACTTGAAATTACGGCCCAGTCGATTTGAGTCAGACCCAAAAAAGGCATACTCTGTTGACCAGTTGTCTGAAATCGGAGCAATATCAATCAGGTGGAACCAACTTGAATCGTTAATTGATTTTATTGCGACGTTTATTTTGTTCAATAAAAATCCGTTTTGGTTGCGTCTTTCAGTCAGTTCAAGTTTGACTGCAAATAAAAAATTAGATCTATTGAAAGAATATCTAAAGAATGCTGAATTATTAGATGATTCAGCCAAGCAGTGTATCTTTGACTGCTTTGCCGTATTTGAACAGTGCCGAAAATATCGGAATGCTATTATCCACCACCATATTTATGATCATGATAAGGGCATTGGTTCGTTCATCGATCTGGACGGCTCCCCTCATCAAATTCTTGTTTCACTTGAGGCTTTGTCGGTTCTCTATTTGGTGCTCTGCAAATTGCTAGAAGAACTTCAAGAAATTGACCTACTTTTCCGTATAGAAACAGATGCGCAAACTCCGGGACATTTTAATAAAGAAACTGGGACATTCGAAAAGTTTGGTGATGAAAAATTAAAACGTGACATTATTCCAAACCACGTAAAGAAAATTAAAAAATTACAAAAATCTCGAATAAAAATTATGTGCGAGCTTCCTAAGTTTCCTGATGCCGGTGATATAGGCAAAATGAATGGTAGTGGATAGTTATCCACATCCAGCTCCAACGTATTTATTCTACCCATCAAAACTAAACGGCGACACACCGCGAATGCTTTCATCCACGCGCAATTTGCGGGTGATCGGCGGTGCGGCGCGTTGCGCGCAATTATCTCTTTCACAGAGTCGGCAATTCACGCCAATCGGCGTTGCCGGTGCGTTTTTCAAATCGAATTTGCGTGCATAAATTAGGCGCGAGGCATATTTCAATTCGCAGCCGAGACCGATCGCGAATTGGCCTTCTGCACCGCCATAAGCAGACGCCGCGCGGCGCACGGTGCGTGCAATCGAAAACCATTTGCCGCCATCGGGTAATTCGACAATCTCGGTCATAAAGGCGCCGGGGCTTGAGAATGTTTCGTGCAAGCTCCATAGCGGGCAGGTGCCGCCAAAGCGCGAGAAGGGAAAATTACCCGCCGCAAAACGCTTTGACACATTGCCCGCGGTATCTATGCGAATGAGAAAAAACGGCACGCCGCGGGCGTTTGTGCGGTTAAGCGTTGTCAGGCGATGCGCGACTTGTTCAAAGCTTGCTTGAAAGCGCGCGCCCAACACATCGATATCGTAATTGAGCGCTTCTGCCGCATCGAGAAATTTTTGATAGGGCATCATCAGAGCGGCAGCGGCATAATTGGCAAGACTCACACGCAGCAGCGCTTTCGCCGGACTTTGTTGTGGTTCAATTCGCGTGGCAATTGCATCAATCATCTCGCGCCATTCAATCAACGCGAGTTGATACGCGGTTTGAAACGCGCGGCCATAGGTGTCGACGAGTTCCGAGAGCATCAAACGCCGCCGATGATGATCAAAGCGTCGTAATGACCCTGGCATCACATCCACCGGCAAGACTTGCACACGAATGCCATGCAGGTCTTTCAACCGCGCCGTGAGGGCGGGGAGCAGATCAATACCTGATTTCGCTAGCTCATCCGCAAGCGCTTCGGCGCGCGCTTCCAATTCAGGAAAATGATTGGCGGCTGATTGAATGAGATCACGCACGCGATCAACCGGATTGTTTCCGACAGCCGTCTCGCCCCGCTCGTCTTCATTCACTCCCAGTTGGCCCGCGCCGCCTTCTTTCAAATCGCGATAGGCCGTGTAGAGCCGCTGTACGGCATCCGCCACGGAAGGCGCGAGATCGGCCAATTCGCGCACCTCATCGCGCGCCACGGGTGCCGCGCGGAAGAGGGGGTCGGCAAACACTTCGTCGAGTTCGCCTTGCAGCCGCGCTTCTTCTTCCCGCGCAAAGCCACGGGGATCGACATTGAAGGCTTCAGCTAGCCGGATCAGCACCTGCGCCGTTACCGGACGCTGGTTGCGCTCCATCAGATTGAGATAACTTGCGGAAATGCCGAGTTCCGCCGCCATACCGGCCTGCGAGAGGCCCAATTCGCGGCGCAGACGGCGCACGCGCGCGCCCGCGAGAATTTTGCGTCCGGCATCGGCCATGGGTTCATCTCCAAAATAATTACAATAATTTACAATATGACATGTTTACAATTGTCAAGTTACAACCATGTGACCTTTGAGGGCAAATGTCCGTCTGGTGCAGCGCACAACGCTTGTCTATCAGT
Source organism: Alphaproteobacteria bacterium (assembly GCA_037131735.1). Lineage (GTDB taxonomy): Bacteria > Pseudomonadota > Alphaproteobacteria > Rhizobiales > Beijerinckiaceae > CAIUPE01. Next base: position 12,183 of record JBAXQM010000023.1, on the reverse strand, counting down.
CATTTCCAGCGTCAAAGCCGTTGTGTCTGCTCTGTAAGACTTTCGGATGAGACATTGTAAAGACTTGTGAAGATAAAGCGAAAACAGAAAAGGACGACCCTCATGACCACGCAGACATTTGAAACCCTTGTGCCGCATGCACCCAAAGGCCGTTTCGATGGCATCAAGCGCCCTTACTCGGTTGATGAAGTCGTCCGTCTGCGCGGCTCCTTCCCGATTGCGCAAACGCTTGCCGAGCGCGGCGCGAACAAGCTCTGGGAATTGTTGAAGAGCGAAGACTACATCAATGCACTCGGCGCGGTGACCGGCAACCAGGCGATGCAGATGGCACGCGCCGGTTTGAAGGCGATTTATCTCTCTGGCTGGCAGGTGGCGGCAGACGCCAACACGGCGGGTGCGATGTATCCCGACCAGTCACTCTATCCCGCGAATGCAGGCCCTGAACTCTGCCGCCGTATTAACCGCACGTTGAAGCGCGCTGATGAAGTCGAGCATTCGGAAGGCGGCGCGCATCGCGATTGGTTCTTGCCGATTGTTGCCGATGCAGAAGCAGGCTTCGGTGGTCCGCTCAATTCCTATGAGATCATGAAAGCCTATATTGAAGCGGGCGCAGCGGGCGTTCACTTTGAAGATCAATTGGCATCGGAAAAGAAATGTGGCCATCTCGGCGGCAAAGTCTTGATCCCTACCGCTGCGCATGAGCGCAATCTTGTTGCAGCGCGTTTGGCAGCAGACGTCATGGGCGTTCCGACCATCACGGTTGCACGTACCGATGCAGAATCAGCGAAGCTCATTACATCAGACGTTGACGAGCGTGATCGGCCCTTCATTGAAGAAAATTCCCGCACGCCGGAAGGCTTCTATCGCTTGAAGGAGGGCACCGGTCTTGATCACTGCATCTCTCGTGGTTTGGCCTTCGCGAATATCGCCGATTTGATTTGGTGGGAAACATCGCATCCGGATTTGAACGATGCGAAGAAATTCGCGGAAGCCCTGCAGAAGAAGCATCCGGGCAAGATGATGGCCTATAACTGCTCTCCGTCATTCAACTGGAAAGCTAAGCTCGATGAAGCCACCATCGCCAAGTTCCAGCGTGAGCTCGGCGCAATGGGTTACAAATTCCAATTCGTCACGCTTGCTGGCTTCCACGCTTTGAATCACGGCATGTTCGAATTGGCGCTCGGCTACAAGGATCGCGGCATGGCAGCCTATTCCGAATTGCAACAGGCGGAATTTGCGTCCGAGTCGAAAGGCTACACTGCAACACGCCATCAACGTGAAGTTGGTACCGGTTATTTCGATCTCGTTGCGACAACCATCTCGGCAGGTCAGTCATCAACAACCGCGATGAGTGAATCAACCGAAACAGCGCAGTTCCACAAACACGCTGCGGAGTAGTTGAAACGAGGGCTTAGGTGTAGGGCGTAGGTCTTGGAAACTGCCCGACTGCCTAAGCCCCAAGACCTAAGCCCTAACTCCTTTCGAATTTTTAACAACAACAACACACCCGTCATCACTTGAGGAGACACCCATGACCAGAACACGTGTGAAAGAACGCACTGAGGAATTGACCACAGAAATGAATGACGATCAGAAGAGCGCCATTCGCATGCTCGCCAATGATCTTCACCGCTTGAACCAGGCCGTGATGCGCGCGGTGGAGGCAGGCCTCTCGGTCGAATTGCAACGCACCGCCCGCCATCATGCCGAAGGCGGTTATTGGGGCGATCTGTTGATGCCGATCGTTGTGAAGCAGAAGGCGTAAAATAACGCCCATCGCAGTGAGCCAATCGCTTCGTCCATACGTATGATTTTACAAGTTTAGTTCGTGAAAAGCGGACGGGACGAGGAATTCTCAAAATTAAGTGAGATTTCTGAATTTGATGGGGAAGCGGTTCCTTCGGGGGCCGCTTTTTCTATGGTTACGCGGTGTCAGCGAGGGTTTTGTGCAGTGCAATGCACCCCTGCGACAAAGCGAAGCGGTTGATGATTGACTCGGGGGGGAGGGGTGTTACAGAACCCCCGCATTCGACGAAAGGACTAAGAGTATGACTTCGCACGCGCTTGAAACGCGGATGGCCCACGCCATTCGTTCCTTGGCCATGGATGGGGTGGAAAAAGCCAAATCCGGACATCCCGGTCTCCCCATGGGCGCGGCGGATATCGCTACTGTTATCTACACAAAATTTCTGAAGTTTGATCCGTCTGATCCGCATTGGGCCGATCGCGATCGCTTCATTCTCTCGGCCGGTCATGGCTCGATGCTGCTTTACGCGCTGCTCTATCTCACCGGCACGCCTGGAATGACCATGGACGAGTTGAAGTCTTTCCGTCAGTGGGGCTCTAAGACCCCGGGACATCCTGAAGTGGGCCATACACCCGGTGTTGAAATGACAACGGGCCCGCTCGGCCAAGGCATTTCAACCGCTGTGGGCTTTGCGCTTGCTGAGCGTCATTTGAATGCTGAGTTCGGCTCCGAGCTTGTTGATCATTTTACTTATGTGCTCGCTTCTGATGGCGACCTTATGGAAGGCATTTCGCAAGAAGCGATTGCGCTTGCCGGTCATTTGAAACTCAACCGCCTCATCGTGCTCTGGGACGATAACGGCATTTCAATCGATGGTCCTTTGTCGATTGCTGACTCGGTTGATCAACGTAAGCGCTTTGAATCAGCGGGTTGGGCTACCGACGCTGTTGATGGTCATGATCAGGCAGCGATTGCGGCTGCAATTGAGCGTGCAAAGAAATCGGATCGTCCGGTGATGATCGCGTGCAAAACGACGATTGGTTTTGGGGCGCCGAAAAAAGCCGGAACATCAAAGGCTCACGGCGAGCCGCTTGGCGCAGAAGAACTCGCAGCGACAAAGACCGCGCTTGGTCTGTCGCCTGAGCCCTTCCATGTTGATGCGGATGTGCTTGAGGCCTGGCGTTCGAACGCGAAGCGTTCGCAAGGTGCGCATGCAGAATGGAAGAAGCGTCTTGCGGCCTCGCCAAAGGGCACTGAATTCGAACGTCGTATGGGCGGGAAGCCCTCGCCAAAACTCAGCGATGCGATCCGTTCATTGAAGGCAAAATATGCAGCCGAGCCGCAGACGGTCGCCACGCGTAAAGCCTCAGAAATGGCGCTTGAATCGATTACCGAAGCGGTACCTGAACTCGTGCTCGGTTCAGCCGATTTGACGCCATCAAATAATACAAAGACCAAGAACATCACGCCGATGGCGCCGGGTTCTTATGCCGGTCGTTATATTCATTACGGCATCCGCGAACATGGTATGGCGGCAGCGGTGAATGGCATGGCGCTTCATGGCGGTATCATTCCGTCTGATGCGACCTTTATGGTGTTCACTGATTATTTCCGTCCGGCCTTACGCCTTTCAGCGCTCATGGGCATTCGCGCCATTCACGTCATGACGCATGACTCGATTGGCCTTGGTGAAGATGGCCCGACTCATCAACCGGTTGAGCATCTCGCGGCCTTGCGCGTGATTCCGAATTTGAATGTGTTCCGTCCTGCCGATGTTGTGGAAACAGCGGAGTGCTGGGAAATCGCGCTCACGGAAACCTGCACACCAAGCATTCTGGCGTTGACACGTCAGAACCTCGCACAATTGCGTAAAGACAATGCGTCCGAAAATCGCTGCGCACGCGGTGCTTATGAGCTTGTCGCGGCTGATGGTGCAGCGGATGTATCGATTTTTGCTTCAGGTTCGGAAGTGGAAATTGCGGTGGCTGCGCGTGAACAGCTTGCGGCGAAGGGTGCGAAAGCCCGCGTCGTATCTGTGCCAAGCTTTGAACTCTTTGCGCGTCAGGATGATGCCTATCGTGCCGCCACGCTTGGCAAAGCAAAAGTCAATGTTGCGGTTGAAGCCGGCGTCCGTCAGGGCTGGGAGTCAATGATCGGCACTGATGGCATATTTGTCGGCATGACCGGCTTTGGCGCCAGCGCGCCTTACAAAGAACTCTACAAGCATTTCGGCATCACTGCTGAAGCGATTGTTGAAAAAGTATCGCAGCGTCTCGGTTAATCAGCGTTGTATGAAATGACAGGCCTCTTCAGTCAAGAGGCCTTATCCGCTTTTATGATATGAGGAGACTTACATGACCGTTCGTGTTGCCATTAATGGGTTTGGCCGTATCGGCCGCAATGTGTTGCGTGCGATTATCGAGTCAGGCCGTACCGATATTGAAGTTGTCGCCATCAATGATTTGGGTCCGGTCGAGACCAATGCTCATTTGATGCGTTATGACTCAGTGCATGGCAAATTTCCGGGCACGGTGACAGTTGACGGCGACACGATCAATGTTGGTCGTGGCCCGATCAAGGTGACAGCGGTGCGTGATCCCGCGCAATTGCCGCATAAGGATTTGGGCGTAGATATCGCGCTCGAATGCACAGGCATCTTCACGGCGAAAGACAAGGCCTCGGCGCATTTGACAGCGGGCGCCAAGCGCGTGCTCGTCTCTGCTCCCGCCGATGGCGCTGATCTCACGGTCGTGTTTGGCGTCAATCATCAGAAGCTCACGAAAGATCATCTTGTCGTTTCAAATGCATCATGCACAACGAATTGCCTCTCACCGGTGGCGAAGGTTTTGAATGATGTCATCGGCATTGAAAAAGGCATGATGACAACCATTCATTCCTACACGGGTGACCAGCCGACGCTTGATACGATGCACAAGGATTTGTATCGCGCGCGCGCAGCAGCGCTCTCGATGATCCCGACTTCAACCGGTGCGGCAAAGGCCGTAGGTCTTGTTCTTCCTGAACTCAATGGCAAGCTCGACGGCTTCGCCATGCGCGTGCCGACACCAAATGTGTCGGTTGTCGATTTGAAATTCATCGCCAAGCGGTCAACGACAAAGGACGAAATCAATGCCGCGATTAAGGCGGCAGCTGATGGTCCGATGAAGGGCATTCTCGGTTACACAAACGCGCCGAATGTCTCGATCGATTTCAATCACGATCCGCATTCCTCGATCTTCCACATGGATCAGACCAAGGTCATGGATGGCACGCTCTGCTCGATCCTCACCTGGTATGACAATGAATGGGGCTTCTCGAACCGCATGTCGGATACGGCGGTGGCGATGGGCAAGTTGATCTGAGGACGAAAAAACTATGACCCTCTTCCGCACGCTCGATGATGCATCCGTCTCAGGCAAGCGCGTGCTTGTCCGTGTCGATCTCAATGTGCCGATGGAGGAGGGTCGTGTCACCGACACCACCCGCATCGATCGTATTTTGCCCACCATCCGCGAGATTGCGGACAAAGGCGGCAAAGTCATTTTGCTTGCGCATTTCGGTCGCCCGAAAGGCGTTGATCCGAAAGAATCGCTAAAGCCTGTTGCAGCAGAACTCGCAAAGCGCCTCGGACGTCCCGTGGGCTTTGGTGAGGATTGCATTGGCGACGCGGCAAAGCACGCAGTCGATGGCATGAAGAATGGCGATATTGTTTGCCTCGAGAATACGCGCTTTCATAAAGCGGAAGAAAAAAACGATTCCGATTTTGTTAAAGCGCTCGCCGCGAATGGCGATCTCTATGTGAATGATGCTTTCTCGGCCGCGCACCGCGCGCATGCCTCAACCGAAGGGCTCGCAAAAGTGTTGCCCGCTTATGCTGGCCGCACGATGCAGGCGGAAATCGAAGCGCTTGCCAAAGCGCTCGAACAGCCGGAGCGTCCGGTGCTCGCGGTGGTCGGCGGCGCGAAAGTGTCTTCAAAACTTGAGCTGCTCGGCAATCTTGTAAAGAAGGTCGATATTCTTGTCATTGGCGGCGGCATGGCCAATACGTTTTTGGCAGCACAGGGCAAAGCGGTTGGTAAATCTCTGTGCGAGAAGGATTTGCTCGGCACCGCACGCGATGTGCTCAACACGGCGAAAGCCTCCGGTTGCGAAATCGTGTTGCCGGTCGATGCGACCGTCGCGTCCGAGTTCAAAGCGCATGCCGCAAACAAAGTTGTGTCGGTTGATGCAGTCGGCGCGGATGACATGATCCTTGATATCGGCCCGCAATCCATCAAGCATGTGTCTGAAAAACTCGCCCAAGCCAAAACGCTTGTCTGGAATGGTCCCTTCGGTGCGTTCGAATTGGTGCCGTTTGACACGGGCACGAATGAAGTAGCGCGCGAAGCCGCGCGTCTTACCAAAGCGGGCAAACTTCTTTCAGTCGCTGGTGGTGGTGATACGGTTTCAGCGCTCAATCATGCGGGTGCAGCCGAGGCGTTCACTTATGTCTCTACAGCAGGCGGCGCCTTTCTCGAATGGCTTGAAGGCAAGCCCTTGCCGGGCGTCGATGCGTTGAGGCGCTGAAATTCAATCAATCAGTAATGATCGTTTAAAGAGACAAAAAGGGGATTAGGGGATCATGGCACGCATAACAATGAGACAATTGCTCGATCACGCCGCTGAACATGGCTATGGCGTGCCGGCTTTCAACATCAACAATATGGAACAGGCGAACGCCATTCTCGCCGCAGCGGATTCCACCGATTCACCGGTCATCCTGCAAGCCTCGCGTGGCGCGCGCTCCTACGCCAATGACATTATGTTAAAGCATATGATGGACGCGTTGACCGAAATTTTTCCGCATATTCCGATCTGCGTGCATCTTGATCACGGCAACAATGCCGCAACCTGCATGACCGCCATTCAGGCGGGCTTCACCTCGGTGATGATGGACGGCTCGTTGAAGGAAGACGGCAAGTCACCGGGTGACTGGGAGTATAATGTCGGCATTACCAAGCGCGTCACCGATATGGCGCATCTCGGCGGCATTTCGGTTGAAGGCGAGTTGGGTGTTCTCGGTTCGCTTGAAACAGGCGAAGGCGAGAAGGAAGATGGCCACGGTTTTGAGGGCAAATTGAGCCATGATCAATTGCTCACCAACCCGAAAGAAGCGGTTGAATTCGTGCGCGCCACCAAGGTTGATGCGCTCGCGATTGCGATGGGCACATCGCATGGCGCGTATAAATTCACACGCAAGCCCGATGGTGCCATTCTCGCCATGCATGTGATCGAAGAAATTCATCGTCTGTTGCCGAACACGCATCTTGTGATGCATGGCTCGTCTTCTGTGCCGCAGGATTTGCAAGACATCATCAACGCCTATGGCGGAAAAATGCCGCAGACATGGGGCGTTCCGGTGGAAGAAATCCAGCGCGGCATCAAGAACGGTGTGCGTAAGGTCAATATCGATACCGACAGCCGTATGGCGATGACGGGTCAGGTGCGCAAAGTGCTTGCTGAAAATCCAGGTGAGTTTGATCCGCGCAAATATCTGAAGCCCGCCATGGATGCGATGACCAAGCTCTGCAAGCAGCGTTTTGAAGAGTTCGGCACGGCAGGCAAAGCCTCTAAGATCGGTCGCGTTCATACGCTCGCTGAAATGGCGAAGCTCTATGCGGCGGGCAAACTTGATCCGGCATTCGGCTGAGACGAATAGCGCGCGGGTAATGTAATCATGACAGACGCCGCGCGCCTCATTCTTTTTGCGCCTGCCGAGAGTGATACGGCGCAACTTTGCGCGCAACTAGCGCCGCTTGTTGAAGCGGTGAAGTTCGATGCGGTTATTCTTCCTGTTATGGGTGATGATGATCGTGCGCGCATCAATCATGCAAAATCGGTCGCGGCAGTTGTGCAAAAACACAACGCCGCTTTGTTGCTCGTTGATGCGTTCGAACTCGTCGCGCGCACTGGCGCGGATGGCGTTCATCTTTCAAATCTCACGCGCCTCTCCGAGGCTTTATCGGTTCTCAAGCCGCTTGAACGCATCGTCGGTGTAGCGGGCTTGAAAGCCCGCCATGATGCGATGGAGGCGGCAGAAGCGGGCGCTGACTATGTGATGTTTGGCGAGCCGCGCGCCGATGGCTCTATACCCGTTGCTTCAGCCGTTATCGAACGTGCGGACTGGTGGGCGGAGCTCTTTCAGACGCCCTGTGTGGCCTTTGCAAGTGATTGCGAAATGGCGGTGCCGCTCGCTGAAACCGGCGCCGAATTTGTCGCTTTTTCTCCCTCCATCCTCGCGACAGCTGAGGACAAGCTTGCCGCGCTGAAAAACCTGTCTGCAGAGATCCGCGCCGCGCAACGACCCGAGCGTTAACGCTGTCTTATGATCTTGGTTAAGGACTCTTGACCCGCAACCCTGCGGCATGGTCTAGCATGTCCCTTGTGGGATGACGCTTTGGCTGTATTTTTTGGCCCGGTTTGGTCCCGCCGCTGTTTGAAAGGGTGCCGCCGTGATCCGTTCTCCGCTTATGACCGTGATGGTTGATTCTGTGATGAAAGCCGCAAGAAGTTTGCGGCGCGATTTTGGCGAAGTTGAAAATCTACAAGTCTCGCGCAAAGGCGCACATGATTTTGTTACCGCGGCGGATCACAAGTCGGAAAAAATTCTGCATGAAGCGTTGTTGAAAGCGCGTCCGGATTTCGGCTTTGTGATGGAAGAAAGCGGAATCGTTATTGGCAAAGATGCATCGCATCGTTGGCATATTGATCCGCTCGACGGCACTTTGAATTTCCTGCATGGCGTTCCGCATTTCGCCATTTCACTTGGACTTGAACGTGAGGGCGCTTATGTCGCCGGCGTTGTTTATGATCCCATCAAAGATGAGCTCTTTATTGCTGAAAAAGGTAAAGGCGCATTTCTGAACAATCGTCGTTTGCGCGTTTCGGGCCGTACTGACATGGCCGAAGCCTTGATGGCGACGGGTGTATCGCCCACCAACCGCACGGGCTTTCCGCAATTCTTCAAAGAAGTGTCTGCGGTCATGGAAAAGACATCAAGCTTCCGCAGATTTGGTTCGGCCGCGCTTGATCTTGCTTATGTGGCTGCGGGTCGTTTTGAAGGTTTTTGGGAAGGCGGCTTGAACAGTTGGGATGTTTCTGCGGGTGTTGTGCTTGTGCGCGAAGCGGGCGGCTTCGTGACGGAGTATTCCGGTGCCGATTTCACGCCGGACAGCGTTTCACTGATAGCCGGCAACGCGGCCCTTCATAAGAGTCTGACCGCGACACTCGCCACGACCCGTTAACAGGGGGTCATATTTTCATCTGTCAAGACCTTGAACCTTTGCCGCGAAGCGGCGAACATGAGCGCTGACTGAGGGAGGACGCATGTTTCGTTCGAAGGATACAATGCCCTTAACAAAGCCTACGGCCTATCTTGTGCGCATGGCGGTGTTCTTGGTGCTCGGTGCCTTTATCGCCTTTATTTTATATCGGCAGATCATTCAGGCTTTTAACGCCAATCCATCGCTCAACGCTTTGATCTTTGGCGTGCTTATCGTGGGATTGGTGCTGGCCGTTCGCTCTGTCACGCGTCTTTATCGCGAGATTGAATGGGCAAATGCGTTTCTGGAAAGTGACAGCGGTATCGTGATTGAGCGCGAACCGGTTTTGCTTTTGCCTATGGCGCGCTTGCTTGCGGGCCGTTCAAAACGCGAGGCGCTTTCACCTTTGTCCTTGCGCGCGATCCTTGATTCAATTGGAATGCGTCTTGATGAGACGCGCGACACCGGACGCTATTTAACGGGTCTCTTGGTTTTTCTCGGATTGCTCGGCACGTTCTGGGGTCTTCTTGATACAGTGGGCTCTGTGGGCAAAGTTATTCAATCCATGAAAACGGGTTCTGATGCGGCGTTGATGTTTGAAGAGTTGAAAGCGGGCTTGGCCGCGCCATTGGGCGGTATGGGCATTTCGTTTTCGTCCTCGCTGTTTGGTCTCGCCGGTTCGCTTGTTGTGGGCTTTCTTGATTTACAAGCGGGCCAAGCACAAAACCAATTTTATGAGCAGCTTGAAAATTTCCTGGCGTCGATTGCTGGGCCTGAAGCTGTGTCGGGCGAAACAAATGGCGTGTCAGCAGCCGGGTTGCCTGAACCAAGTCTCGCGGCTGCGAATGTAGCAGCCATCGAAAATCTTGCCTCCGGCATTCAATCTCTTGTCACTAATATGCGTGCTGAGCAGCAATTGATCCGCGACTGGGTTGAAGCGCAGGCCGCGCGTGAAGCAGAGATCAAAGCCGTATTGTCAGCGCTCCATAAAGCGATTGACGGAAAGGGCTAAGTGATGGCCCGTTTCGGCCGCCGCGAAAGAGGCATTGATTACTGGCCCGGCTTCGTCGATGCGCTCTCGACGTTGGTGCTGGCGATTGTCTTCTTGCTCACTGTGTTCATGGTCGCGCAGTTTTTCTTAAGCCAACAGGTGACGGACAAAGACACCGCGTTGCAAAAGCTAACGCGGCAGATTTCCGAGCTCACAGATCTTCTCGCGCTTGAGCGCGTCAATCGTAAAAATCTCGAAGAGAATCTTGCTCTGCTTGGTGATACGCTTAACGCGTCAGAGAGTGAACGTAAAAGGCTCGAAGGTGTGATAGCCAGTTCTGGGGGTGTTGTGCCTGCGCCGGATGCGAGCGGGCAGATGGCTTCGCTTAATCGTGATCTTGATGCACAACGGCAAATTTCAGCGCGCGCTTTGGCGCAAGTCGAAGCGCTTAATCAGCAGATCAATGCGTTAAGACGTCAATTGGCGGCACTCGAAGATGCCTTGAACGCCTCTGAATCACGTGATCGCGAAAGCCAAGCGAAAATTGCCGATCTTGGGCAAAGGTTGAATGTTGCGCTTGCGCAAAAGGTGCAGGAGCTCGCGCGCTATCGCTCCGAGTTTTTCGGGCGCTTGCGGCAAATTCTTTCAAACCGCTCCGATGTGCGCGTTGTGGGTGATCGCTTCGTCTTCCAGTCGGAAGTGTTTTTCGATGTGGGCTCTGCAGCCGTAAGCAATGCGGGCCGCACTGAACTTGATAAACTCGCCTCGGCATTGATTGAGCTTGATGGCCAAATTCCGCCCGACATTCCGTGGATTTTGCGTGTCGATGGTCACACCGACAAAAAGCCGGTGACAGGTGCGGGGCAATTCAAGTCGAATTGGGAATTGTCCGCCGCGCGCGCCATTTCCGTCGTGCAATATCTCGTCTCGAAAGGCGTTCAGCCGACCCGACTAATGGCTGCTGGCTTTGGCGAATTCCAACCGATTGAATTGGGCGAGAGCGAAGAGGCGTTGAAACGCAATCGCCGTATCGAGTTGAAACTCACGGATCGGTGAGGGCGCTCACACGCTCGCTTCAAATTGTAACGCGGCGAGACGGGCATAGAGACCGCCTTTGGCCACAAGTGTAGCGTGGTCGCCTTCTTCAACAATGCGTCCCTGATCCATTACAAGAATGCGGTCAGCTTTGACGATGGTCGAAAGACGATGCGCGATCACAATCGTTGTGCGCCCTTCCATTAAACGGTCGAGCGCGGCTTGCACGAGTGTTTCGCTTTCCGCATCAAGTGCGGATGTTGCTTCATCAAGCAACAGAATGGGCGCGTCTTTTAGGATCGCGCGCGCAATCGCAATGCGCTGGCGTTGACCGCCCGACAACGTAATACCGCGTTCACCGATACGCGTATCATAGGCTTCCGGCCATTGCCGCACAAAGGCATCGACAATTGCTTGTTCCGCTGCCGCATGAAGTTCGGCACCGGTTGCCTCGGGTGAACCATAGCGAATATTTTCGGCAATTGTGGCGCCAAACACCACGCTGTCTTGCGGCACGAAAGCAATGCGGCGACGCAAACTGCGTGGTTCAGTATTTTGAATAGGAACACCATCGACGAGAATTGTGCCCGATGTCGGATCATAGAAGCGTAAGAGTAATTGCATCACCGTGCTCTTGCCCGCGCCCGAGGGGCCGACAATCGCAACGCGCTCGCCCTTCTTCACATCAAAGCTTACATCCGCAAGAACGGTCTCATCTTTGCGTGTGGGATAAGCAAAGCTGATCTTCTGGAATGATACGGTTCCTAAAGGCGGTTCGGGCAATGCTTGCGGATGTTCAGGCGCACTTATCGCAGGCTTGATCGCAAGCAATTCAGCGAGGCGGCCTGCTGCACCGGCCGCAGCGCTGATCTCGCCCCAGACTTGCGAGAGTTCACCAAGGCCCCCGGCGGCGAAAACCGCGAATAACACAAATTGCGAAAGTGTTCCGGGAGAGAGACGGCCTGCTAAAACATCTTGCGCGCCATACCAGAGAATGCCGACAACGCTTGAAAAGACGAGCGTGATCGCAATTCCCGTGAGGAGTGAGCGCTCGCGTGTGGCTATACGTGCTGTCTCATAGGCTTCTTCTGCGGCATCAGAAAATCTTT
>JBAXQM010000022.1:0-45137 GCA_037131735.1 Alphaproteobacteria bacterium | reverse complement strand
GGACAAGCTTAAGATCCCGGGCTGCACCTATTGCCATCCGCAAGTAGCCTCAGTCGGCTTGACCGAAGCGAAGGCAAAAGAGGCCGGATATAGTCTCAAGGTCGGCCGCTTTCCCTTTATGGGCAATGGCAAGGCGATTGCGCTTGGTGAGCCTGACGGCCTCGTTAAGACGATTTTCGACGCCAAAACGGGCAAACTCCTCGGCGCGCATATGATTGGCGCGGAAGTGACCGAGCTTATTCAGGGCTATGTGGTCGCTATGGGGCTTGAGACGACGGAAGAAGAGCTGATGCACACCGTCTTCCCGCATCCCACGCTTTCGGAGATGATGCATGAGAGCGTACTTGACGCTTATGGCCGGGCGATCCATGTGTGACGCGAGGGTTAGCCCCGTCTGAGGAGTGAGCGACAATGCCGGCCGTAATCGATCTTTTGAAGGATGATCCCCGCAAAAAGGGCGATCTGCGTCATCCCGAGAAAGCGCATCGACCGGATAATCCGATCCAGCGCAAGCCGGAATGGATTCGCGCGAAAGCACCCGGCTCACCAAAATGGGCTGAAACCAACAAAATTGTGAAAGAGCATAAACTCGTCACCGTGTGTGAAGAGGCGAGCTGCCCCAATGTCGGCGAATGCTGGGAAAAGAAGCACGCGACTTTCATGATTATGGGCGACACCTGCACGCGTGCTTGTTCATTCTGCAATGTGAAAACGGGACTACCCGACGCGCTTGATCAGCGCGAACCCGAAAAAATTGCGGACGCTGTTGCCAAACTTGGGTTGACCCATGTTGTGATCACATCAGTGGATCGCGATGATTTGGCCGACGGTGGCGCACAACATTTTGCCGATGTCATTCTCGCCATTCGTGCGCGTTCGCCCCAAACAACAATTGAAATTTTGACGCCGGATTTCTTGCGTAAAGAGGGCGCGCTTGAAATCGTCGTCAAAGCGAAGCCGGATGTGTTCAATCATAATCTTGAAACCGTTCCGTCAAATTATCTCACTGTGCGCCCCGGAGCGCGTTACTTCCATTCGATCCGGCTTTTGCAACGCGTGAAAGAGCTCGATCCGTCGATCTTTACAAAATCCGGTATAATGGTCGGGCTTGGCGAAGAGCGTAACGAAGTCTTGCAATTGATGGATGATCTGCGCTCGGCCGAAGTCGATTTTTTGACTATCGGCCAATATTTGCAGCCAACCAAAAAACATCACGCCGTGATCGACTATATTCATCCCGACCAATTCAAAGCCTATGAAACGATTGCCTATACAAAGGGTTTCTTGCTGGTCTCGTCTTCACCTTTGACGCGCTCGTCGCATCATGCGGGAGAGGATTTTGCGCGGCTTCGTGCAGCGCGTGAAAAGCAACTTGGTCGCTGATTTACTGCAATGCCAATTTTTCAATCGTCCCGTAGCGTCGGCTATGTGCCCGAAGACATGTTCGCGCTTGTCGCCGATGTCGAGCGCTATCCGGAATTTTTACCACTTTGCGAGGCGTTAAAAGTTAGGCGTCGGAATATACTTGATGATGGGCGCGAGATGCTCATCGCGGATATGACCATTGGCTATAAAGCCATTCGCGAAACCTTCACATCGCGCGTCACATTGGATCCTGCAGCGATGAAGATTCTCGTTGAATATGTTGATGGCCCCTTTAGCCATATGCAAAATCGGTGGAGTTTTGTGCCCGAAAATTCAGGTACACGCGTCGAATTTTTTATCGATTATCAGTTCAAGTCGCGCATGCTCGGTTTATTGATGGGCGCTATGTTTGATACGGCCTTTCGGAAATTTTCCGATGCGTTTGTTGAGCGTGCCGGTGTTGTTTACGGCACCCGCAAAGCTCCCGCATAAAAAATCTTATTCGGTGATTTTCCAGACGCGTCTTGCCCGCTCGGCCTGTGGGTCGCCCGATTGAATGCGATAGCCGCGCTCAATGAGTTTTCGAGCATGATATTTGTTGTAAAGAAATGCCCAGATGAGCGAGGCAATGAACGCCAACACGCCATATGAAGTGAGGGCAAGAATGAAATATATGACGAATGCGCCAACGAATGTAATGAAATCGCCACGAAAGAGTGCCGGAAAGCTCCCAAAGATCAATGTCGTCCATGAAAAGCCGATATAGGCTGAGGCGAGTAATCCATTGTCGGGATTTCGAAGAATAATTTTATCAGCCATAGATTGGTTTCCTCACTAACTCTTCATTATGTTAAAATAGTTTCTACGCGTTCAAGAAGCGCTTCGAGCGCCGCTTCAACAGCCGCACGGCGAATCTCGTCTCTTGAGATATTTCCAAAGTGTTTTTCAAAGTGAATCGTATCAGAGTCTTTGACTGACGTGGCGATATGCACAAGGCCGACGGGCTTCTCAACACTTCCGCCGCCTGGCCCCGCAATACCTGTAAGCGCAACACTGATGGATGCGCGTGTATTTTTTAACGCACCCTCAGCCATTGCACTGGCGACGTTCTTGCTTACCGCGCCATGCTGATCGATCAACGAAGGTGATACGCCTAAGAGTTCCGCTTTTGCTTCGTTGGAATAGGTCACAAAGCCACGATCAAAAATGGCAGAAGATCCGGCAATATCCGTGATAGCCGCTGAAACCAAACCACCTGTACATGATTCAGCTGTTGCGATCATGACGCGCTTAGTGCTCGCTGCTTGAACGAGCTTTGCCGCAAGATCGCTCATGCGTCTTCGGGAAGTTCGATTGTTGCAATGGCTTGCGCGGCTATGCCTTCGCCACGACCCGTAAATCCTAATTGCTCAGTCGTGGTCGCTTTAACACCGACGCGGGATATTTTTATAGTACAGATCTCAGCAATGCGCGCGCGGATCGCATCACGATGAGGGCCGATTTTAGGGGCTTCGCAGATAAAAGTGAGATCAAGATGTTTGATCTGCCCACCGCGCGCTTTCACCCGCTCAACCGCATAGGTCAAGAATAGTGCGGAGTTCGCATTCTTCCATTTCATATCGGAAGGCGGAAAATGCGACCCGATATCACCATCAGCGAGCGCCCCGAAAATCGCGTCCGTCAATGCATGAAGTCCGACATCAGCATCCGAATGACCTTTGAGTTTCTGCGTAAAGGGAATTTTTACACCGCCCAAGACAACATGATCACCGGCTTCAAATGCATGAACATCATAACCGATGCCGGTTCTGATCTCGCGTGGTCCGGCGATACGAAGCCGCGCTTCGCTCACATCTTCTGGCGTTGTTACTTTGATATTATCCGGTTCACCTTCGAAAACATGAACCTTATGGCCAGCCCATTCGGCAATCGAAGCGTCATCGGTAAATTCAATATCTTTCGCGGAAAGAGCAGAGCGATGCGCCTTCAAGAGAATATCAAATTTGAACGCTTGTGGTGTTTGCACTGCACGGAGATCACGACGCGGGGGCGTATCGGTGATGACACCGGAGAGATCGGTCTTTTTGATTGTATCGATCACTGAGATGCCGGGAATGGCCGCACCTTTGAGATATGCACTTTCAATACTGCGCGCGATCAACGCTTCGCTCGCAAAAGGCCGCGCGGCATCGTGGACCAAAATAATATCGGGCGGTTTATTGGATTGTGCGAGCGCTTCAAGACCCGCTTTGCCTGACTCTTGGCGGGTCGCCCCACCGAGCGCCGGTTCAACCAGTCGCGCTTTGATATCAGAGGGAAGCGGCTTGATTGCATCGTGATAGCGCGCACGATCATCGGGATGGATAACGCAGAGGATTTGCTTCACGCGCTTATCGGCGGCAAGGGCACGGATCGAGCGTGTAAGCATCGTCTCGCCCGCGAGATCGAGATATTGCTTGGGAATATCAAGGCCCGCGCGTAATCCGCGCCCGGCGGCTACGAGGAGTGCCGCCACGGAAATTCTGTCGGGGACGCTGATCAGCGAAGTCATTTCACTTTGTTGCGATTTTTCCCCAAATCGTCAACGGATCTGAGGGGTCTTCAAATACAACTTCCAAACTTTGTGTATTTTTTGTTTGCCCTCGAAGCGTCGTCCGTTTAAATATTAGGCATCCTTTTCCTTTGCCTATATTTTATGCAATCACATCTTCCATTAGCCATAGGAGCCGGAAATTCGGCTCCTGTCGCCGCTTTAGCGCCCATGTCGGGGGTAACCGATGTGAGTATGCGTCGGATTGCGCGCCGTTTCGGCGCCTCTTTCGTCGTTTCCGAGATGGTGGCGTCGGACGACTATGTTCGAGGCTCCGAGGAAAGCCGCGTGCGCGCAGAGGGCGAAGGGATTGACTGCCATATTGTGCAGCTTGCCGGGCGGGATCCCCAATGGATGGCGGATGCGGCCAAACTGGCCGAGGCTTCGGGCGCGCAAATCATCGATATCAATATGGGATGCCCCGCGAAGAAGGTGACAGGGGGATATGCCGGCTCCGCTCTCATGCGGGATCTCGATTTGGCCGAACGGCTGATCGAAGCGGTGCGTAGCGCCACGTTTTTGCCGGTGACGGTCAAGATGCGGTTAGGCTGGGATGACGGTTCATTAAACGCGCCTGACCTTGCGCGCCGCGCGGAAGCGCATGGTGTCGCCTGGATTACGGTTCACGGGCGTACTCGCTGCCAATTCTACAAAGGCCAAGCTGATTGGAACGCGATAGCGGTCGTTAAAAACGCTGTATCTCTTCCCGTCATCGCGAATGGCGATTGCCACACTTTAGCAGATGCAAACGCTATTCTCTCAGCCTCAAAAGCGGATGGCGTGATGATTGGCCGCGCGTCACTTGGCCAGCCTTGGCTGGTCGGGCAAATCGCAAAAGCGCTTGCAGGCGAAGCCTATATCGAAACACCGATTGACCGGCGCCAAGAAGCCGTTTCCGAACATTATGATGATTTATTGTCTCTCTTCGGAATTGAGACGGGCATTCGTCATGCGCGCAAACATCTTGCGGCCTATCTTGATGATGCGGTCTCTCTTGGTGCTCAATGGTCTGATGCAGAGCGCTTGGAGCTTTTGACGTCGCATGATCATCATGTGGTTTCAAAACGACTTGCACGGCTTTACAGCACGATTGATCGAAAGGAAGCGGCATGACGGCCCTTCTTAAAGCGGTCAACTCAATACCGGCCGCAGAGCCGCGCTCAGACGCCATATTAAATGCACTGCCTTTGCCGGTGATCGTTATCGACAAAGATAACCGCATTGTTGAAGCAAATTTGGCAGCGCAAGCGTTTCTACAAATGAGTGCGTCCATGTTGAACCGCTTCACGCTCGCTGAACTCGTGCCCTTCGGCTCCCCCGTTCTGTCTATGGTTGACGCTGTGCGCACGCATGGCGGCAGCATGAGCGAATATCGTGTTGATGTCGGAACCCCGCGCATCGGGCAGGACAAGATTGTCGATCTCTATGCGACGCCGTCGACTGATCAGCCGGGCGACATTGTAATTATGCTTCAAGAAAAGACAATTGCTGAAAAAATAGACAGGCAATTGAGCCATCGCGGCGCTGCTCGGTCGATTTCGGCGATGGGGTCTATGCTCGCTCATGAAATCAAGAATCCGCTCTCGGGTATCCGCGGCGCGGCGCAATTATTGGAAGCAACCGTTGAGGAGTCCGATCGCGAATTGCTCCGCTTAATTTGCGATGAGACGGATCGCATTGTGAAGCTCGTAGAACGTTTCGAAGATTTTTCTGACGAACGTCCGGTTGAACGTGAGCCTGTGAATATTCATAGTGTGCTCGAACATGTGAAACGCCTCGCAACATCTGGATTCGCCCGTCACATAAGGTTTAATGAGACTTATGATCCGTCATTGCCACCCATCAGTGGCAGTCGCGATCAACTCATTCAGGTGTTTTTAAATTTGGTCAAAAATGCTGCAGAAGCGATTGGGCCGGATGCTGTTGATGGTACGATCGAGTTATCGACTGCTTTTCGTCCGGGCGTGAAAATCGCAACACCCGGCTCGCGCGAGCGCATCGCTTTGCCGCTCGAAATTACCGTCAAGGATAACGGACCGGGCGTGCCCCACGACATCGTCCAAACGCTTTTTGATCCCTTTGTGACGACTAAGTCTACAGGGTCTGGCCTCGGTCTTGCTTTGGTGTCGAAGATCATCCGTGATCATGGGGGCATTGTCGAATGCGACTCGCTGCCACGACGCACGGTGTTCAGAGTTCTCTTGTCTATGCATTCAGCACGTGATGGCCGGCGTGCAGAAATTGATGGTTAAGTGATGGCGAACGGGACAATTCTCGTAGCGGATGATGATGCCGCGATCCGGACGGTGCTCAATCAAGCTTTAGGGCGTGCCGGCTACGACGTGCGAGTTACGGGGCAAGCCTCGACCCTTTGGCGGTGGATATCCGAAGGGCAGGGTGATCTGGTTGTCACCGATGTGGTGATGCCTGACGAGAACGCCTTTGATCTGTTGCCCAGAATAAAGAAACTTCGTCCCGATCTTCCGATCATTGTGATGAGCGCACAAAACACATTCATGACCGCCATACGTGCGTCTGAGCGTGGCGCCTATGAATATCTACCGAAGCCCTTTGATCTTAAGGAACTTCTTGCTGTCATTGGTCGCGCGTTGACGCGCCCGCGCGAGATCGTTCGACCGCATGCTGACGCCACAACAGAAGATATTCCGCTCGTTGGCCGTTCGCCCGCGATGCAGGAACTTTACCGTTCGATGGCGCGCTTGATGTCGACAGACCTTACCGTGATGATCAATGGTGAATCGGGAACAGGTAAAGAACTCGTCGCCCGCGCGCTCCACGATTATGGCAAGCGACGCAATGGTCCTTTTGTTGCCGTCAATATGGCTGCTATTCCGCGCGATCTCATTGAGAGCGAATTGTTCGGTCATGAGAAGGGTTCATTTACCGGTGCTGTAAGCCGTGCGACGGGACGTTTTGAGCAAGCAGAAGGCGGCACGCTCTTTCTCGATGAAATTGGCGATATGCCAATGGAAGCGCAAACGCGATTGCTACGCGTCTTACAAGAGGGCGAGTATACGAGCATTGGGGGGCGATCGTCGATTAAGACGGATGTTCGCATCATCGCAGCAACAAACAAGGATTTGCGACAAGCCATTCAACAAGGGCTTTTCCGCGAAGATTTGTTCTTTCGTCTAAATGTTGTGCCGTTGCGTTTGCCACCTCTGCGGGAACGTATCGAAGATCTTCCCGATCTCGTTCGGCATTTCTTTACGCTCGCCGAAAAGGAAGGATTGCCCAAAAAGCAAATCGACTCGGCTGCGCTTGAACGTTTGAAACGACATCGCTGGCCCGGCAATGTGCGCGAGCTTGAGAATATGATCAGGCGTCTTGCTGCCTTATCGCCGCAAGAAACGATTACTGAGCCTTTGGTGGCGGCGGAATTAACTGAGGCGCCCCAAACTACGTCGCTAGATGCTCCCGCCGTAACTCCCAAAAGCTTAATGGAGTCTGTCGAACAGCATCTCGATTCCTATTTTGCCAAGTTCAAAGGGGAATTACCGCCCCCTGGCCTTTACCATCGGATTCTTCGCGAAGTAGAGGAGCCTTTGATTAATGCAACCCTTGCAGCCACACGCGGCAATCAGATCAAAGCGGCCGAGCTTTTAGGCGTTAATCGCAATACGTTGCGAAAAAAGATCAAAGATCTCGATCTGAGGATCATTCGAACGCTTCGCTAGACCCCACAGTCTCGATTTTTCAGTTGCTTATCGCTACTGTTGCACTATTGCATCAGTGGTGAGCACGGCTATACGCTTGGCGGGTTTTCGGGAGTTACACCCATGGCATTGATGCGGTTTTCGGCGCGGGAGCCTGTTGAGGGGCGTCGCACCGGTATCCGGCTGTCATCGTTCTGGCGCAGCTTCCTTGGTGTTGCGACGGTTATCCTTGCTTTGCTTTCGGCCATGGCCACATTTCTGGTTCTGGCGAATTTTGTACCTGTCGTGCCGACGCGCGATGTTGTTGTTACGCTCTTTGCCGTTAATGGTTTCTTGATCGCCGTTCTCTTGGTGGTGATCGGCATTGAAGCGTCTCGCTTAATTTCCGCACGCCGACGCGGTCAGGCGGCCGCAGCGCTGCATGTTCGCATCGTCGGACTGTTCGCTTTCGTGGCGACTGCGCCGGCCATTCTCGTTGCTGTTGTCGGTTGGCTCACGCTTGAGCGCGGCATTGACGTTTCATTCTCGGGGCAGATCAAAGAGCTGTTGCAAACATCGGTCGGTGTAGCGCGCGCCTACCAAGAATTCCAATGCCGTTCGATTGGGCGCGAGGTCCGCTTGATGGCCTCGGATTTGGGAAGGGCACGACCAGTATATGATGAAAACCGCGAAGTCTTCCGGGAATTTATGCGGTCACGCTCTTATTTTCTTGGATTCTTCGTTGCGATCTTGATGAAAGAAAACACGTCGATCACCGAACGGATCGATAATGTCGCTTTACCGGATTTGGCGCTGCCTAAAGACGAGGAATTCGCAGCCGCGAATGAATCCTCGGACGGTATTTGTCTTTTTCAGGAGAACAGCAATATTTTTAGGGCGCTTGTGAAGGTGCCCGGTTTTGATGACGAATATCTTCTCGTTGCGCGCACGATTGATCCGAAAGCACTTCAATTCCCGCAACAGGCCGAACTCGCCGCACGATATTATGATGCTTTAGCTGAACAAAAGCTCGGCGTGCAGATCGCATTTGCCAGTATGTATGCATTGATCTCGGTGATCTTGCTGCTCTCAGCTGTTTGGGTCGGATTAAGCTTTGCCAACTGGCTCGTTGCACCAATCAGTCGATTAATTTTTGCGACCGACCAAGTTGCAGGGGGAAATTATTCTGTGCGCGTTCCCGTCGCGACCCGTGAAGGCGATCTCGCACATCTCAGTGATACCTTCAACAAAATGACGGAAGAGCTAGGGCGACAAACCGACGGCTTACAAAAGGCTAACGTGATCATGGATAAACGGCGCCGCTTTACCGAAGCTGTATTATCCGGCGTCTCTGCAGGTGTCATCGGGCTTGATGGAGCCGGGCGCGTGACACTGCTCAATCCTTCTGCTGAGCAATTGCTTGATCGCGATCTCAATTCGCTTGAAGGAAAACAACTGGTTGAGGAAATTCCAGCATTTAAAGATATTTTTCCTGAGGATTTCGGTGACCTTAGCCGACCACTTCAAGGTCAGATATCAATTGGTACGGCAGAACGTGAACGTACACTCACGGTTCGCGTAACGATCGAACAAGGAAGCGAAGAGGGTGGCGGCGTCATTGTAACACTTGATGACATCACCGATCTAGTGACTGCTCAACGTACATCGGCCTGGGCTGACGTTGCACGGCGTATTGCGCATGAAATCAAAAATCCATTGACGCCGATTCAACTTTCTGCCGAGCGTATCCGCCGCAAATACGGAAAAGTTATTCTGGAGGATCGCGAAGTTTTTGATCAATGCACGGATACGATCATCCGCCAAGTTGATGACATCAAGCGCATGGTCGACGAGTTTTCCTCCTTCGCTCGTATGCCGAAACCTTTACTTGATCGTGAAGATGTTGTGACCGTCATTCGTCAGGTTCTATTCCTGATGCGGGTGGGACATCCGGAAATCCAATTTTCAGAACATATTCCGCAGACACGCGTGGTGACTGATTTCGACCGTCGGTTGATCGCGCAGGCGCTGACCAATATTGTTAAAAACGCAACGGAAGCAATTGCTGCGGTTCCTGTTGAAGAACGGGGCAAGGCAACAATTGATGTTGCGCTGACCTTTGATAAGCCTGGCATGGTGGCCATTGATATCATCGATAATGGCAAAGGTTTCCCCGCCGAAGCACGGCAAAGATTGCTCGAGCCTTATATGACAACGCGGGCAGGAGGTACGGGTTTAGGCTTAGCGATTGTGGGAAAGATTCTTGAAGACCATGGTGGCGGCGTTGAATTACTTGATCGTCCCGACGGTCAAAGAGGAGCTTGTGTGAGATTGTTTTTCCCGCTTGATCAGAACCAATCAGGATCTGAGAAATCATGAGCGCCGATATCCTCATCGTCGACGACGAAGCCGACATCCGCAATCTTGTTGCCGGGATTCTTGAAGACGAGGGTTTTCAGTGCCGTACGGCCGCTGATGCAGATTCTGCGTTAGCCGAAATTGCCGCTCGTCGTCCGAATTTGATTTTCCTTGATATTTGGATTCAAGGTTCGCGTTTAGATGGATTGCAATTGCTTGATCTTGTGAAAGAGCAAAATCCTGATCTCCCGATCGTGATGATTTCAGGCCACGGTAATGTCGAAACAGCTGTCGCGGCCATTAAACGCGGTGCTTACGATTTTATTGAAAAGCCCTTCAAATCAGATCGTTTGTTACTCGTAGCTGAGCGCGCACTCGAGACATTCAAACTTAAACGGGAAGTGCGAGAACTCAGAATCCGCGCTCCAAAATCCGCTGAGCTGATTGGTCAATCACAACATGCCGGGCAATTGCGTCAAGCGATCGATAAGGTTGCCGCAACAAATGCTCGTGTTTTGATATCGGGCCCTTCTGGTTCTGGTAAGGAACTTGCGGCCCGCATGATCCACGCGTCTTCAGCGCGCGCGGGCGGACCCTTCGTCGTACTGAACGCCGCAACGATAACGCCCGACTCTATGGAGACCGAACTCTTTGGCATCGAGAATAGTGGAACTGTACCGCAACGTATCGGCGCGCTCGAGGAGGCGCATGGCGGTACTCTGCTTCTTGATGAGATTGCCGATATGCCGAAAGAGACGCAGGGCAAAATTCTGCGCGTGCTTGTTGATCAATCCTTCCAGCGTGTGAATGGCTCCATCAAGGTTGAGGTTGATGTGCGGATCATTTCGTCAACCGCGCGCGACCTCGAGGCCGAGGTCCGTACTGGTCGCTTCCGCGAGGACCTTCTTCATCGTCTCGCGGTTGTACCCTTACGCGTTCCGGCGCTGGCGGATCGTCGCGAAGACATTCCCGAACTCGTCGCCCATTTCATTGAAGATATTTGCGCATCAACCGGTCAGGTCCCGCGCGAGATTGCTCCGGATGCAATGGCTGTTCTTCAGGCACATGATTGGCCCGGCAATATCAGGCAATTGCGCAACAGCGTGGAGCGGATGCTGATCCTTGCCGGAGGCGAGGCTGAGGCGCCCATTACGGCCGAGCTTCTGCCTTCTGATGTGGGCGCATCAGCGCCGTCCATGGCCGGCGGGCAGGGGGGCGAAAAACTTCTCGCCTTGCCGCTGAGAGAGGCGCGCGAGCTCTTCGAACGCGACTATCTTCTCGCGCAGATTGCCCGGTTTGGGCACAATGTTTCGCGTACCGCAGAATTCGTCGGTATGGAGCGTTCGGCTTTACACCGGAAACTCAAATCCCTCGGGATCGATTGAAACTTGAGATAAGGGCGACTATCTGTTTTCATAGGCGTTGAGGAGCGGAGCTGGAACTCAAATTCAATACCGTTTCTTGTTAAAAATCCGGATTTAAAAACAATAAGAAGAGACTGAAATAAAATGGTAAATGACCGGGTACAAAATCTTCAAGACACCTTTCTCAATCAAGTGCGGAAGGCCAAAATTCCGCTGACGATCTTCCTCGTGAATGGCGTGAAGCTTCAGGGCGTTGTTACGTGGTTTGATAATTTTTGCCTTCTGCTGCGTCGGGATGGCCATTCCCAGCTCGTCTATAAACACGCCATTTCGACGATCATGCCGGGTTCGCCCGTAACCCTGTTTGACCCGACTGATGAAACCGGCGCGGTTCTGAAAGAGTGAGCAGGGCGCGCGAAAGTCTTCATTTTGGCGCATAAGCCCTATGAGTTTGGCAATCGGCCCGTTGCGGGGTCCGACATCGAGCATGATGTCGCCTCGGGAACACGTGCGCTTGTTATCGGGCCTTACTTAACACGTCGGCGTGCGAACAATCCTGATACCAATCTCCGTCCTTCGATCGCGCGTTTAGAGGAGGCGACGGGTCTCGCTGCCGCTATTGATCTCGACGTGATTGAGAGTCGAATTGTGCCGCTCTCTGAGTTGCGGCCCGCGACCTATATGGGCACCGGAAAAATCGAAGAGTTAGCGGCACTCATTGCGGAACGTGAAATCCGTTTGGTGATTACGGATTGCGCTTTGTCTCCCGTGCAGCAACGCAATCTCGAAACGGCACTCAAAGTCAAAGTCATCGATCGGACAGGGCTGATCCTTGAAATCTTCGGTCGCCGCGCGCGCACGAAGGAGGGGACGCTCCAAGTCGAGCTTGCGCATTTAAACTATCAAAAAAGCCGCCTGGTTCGCTCTTGGACCCATCTCGAACGGCAGCGCGGGGGCTTTGGCTTTTTAGGAGGGCCGGGTGAAACACAGATCGAAGCCGACCGGAGGCTCATTCAAGAGCGTATGACGCGTATTGAACGCGACCTTGAAGCGGTTAAGCGGACGCGCGGCCTTCATCGCAAGAGTCGCGAAAAAGTGCCTTATCCCGTGGTGGCCCTTGTTGGGTACACCAATGCCGGCAAATCGACTTTGTTTAATCGTTTGACCGAAGCCGAGGTGCTTGCCGAAAACATGTTGTTCGCGACCTTGGACCCGACGGCGCGCGTTACGAAATTACCCCATGGGGCATCCGTCATTTTGTCAGATACCGTTGGATTTATCTCCGACCTTCCGACCATGTTGGTTGCGGCTTTCAGGGCCACCTTGGAAGACGTGATATCGGCTGATGTGATCCTTCATGTGCGCGATGTTTCGCATGGCGATACGGACGCTCAAGCGGCCGATGTTGCGAGCATTCTAAAAGATCTTGGCATCAATCCGGATGATCATAGCCGCATCATCGAAGTCTGGAATAAGGCCGATCTTCTGGATGAAGGTGAGCGTGCGCGGATGTTTGAAGTAACGCAACAACGCCCGGAGGCTGCGCGCCCGGTTCTCGTGTCGGCTTTAACCGGCGAGGGCTCCGATCATCTCCTCGACGAGATCGAAACGCGTCTCGCGCAAGACACCAAAACATTTCGAATTGTGTTGCCTGCCAATGAAGGCGCATTGCTTCATTGGATTTATGAGAATGCTGAAATTCTAGAGCGGTATGATCGCGAGGAGGGCGTGATCG
The DNA here is from genome assembly GCA_037131735.1 of Alphaproteobacteria bacterium. Taxonomy (GTDB): domain Bacteria; phylum Pseudomonadota; class Alphaproteobacteria; order Rhizobiales; family Beijerinckiaceae; genus CAIUPE01. The sequence goes on along the minus strand of JBAXQM010000022.1, from coordinate 32,069 downwards.
AAACCCTCGTGCGTGTGACGCCTGAGCGGGAGTCGCGCCTGCTTTTGCGCTGTCCGCGCGCCGAGCAGGTCACGTAGGCGTTTACAGATTCTTACTTAATTTTACTTTGGCTTCTTGCCATAATGCTTCCATCTCATCGAGAGACGCGCCCTTAATTGTTTTATTTCTCGATTGAAAATCCTTTTCTATATAATTGAAGCGGCGTGAGAATTTTAAATTTGCGGCGCGCAAAGATTGCTCGGGATCAACTTTGAGGTGGCGGGCGAGATTGACCACGGCAAACAGTAAATCACCGATTTCCTCGGCGATGTCCGACTGTGAACCAGACGCCATTGCGTCCTTTATCTCAGCGGTTTCTTCGTCGATTTTTTCAAGAACAACCATAGGATCGTTCCAGTCGAAACCGACCTTAGAGGCCTTCGACTGAATCTTCTCCGCGCGGGTAAGAGCAGGTAACGCCTCAGGAATACCATCGAGAACGGAGGCGGGCGCCTCACTATCATTATTACCGGCAACGAGGCGGGCGGCGCGCTTCTCGGCTCTCTCTTCTGCCTTAATATCATCCCATAAGGTCTTGACCGCCGCGGGCGATGCCGCGTCCTTTGCCCCAAAAACATGAGGGTGGCGCCGGATCAGCTTTTTGGTGATGGCTTCTACGACGTCGGGAAAGGCGAAGAGTTGGGCTTCCTCAGCCATGCGAGAATGGAAGATAACTTGCAATAACAGGTCACCTAATTCGTCCTTAAGGTCGACCATGTCTCGCCGCTCAATGGCATCGATGACTTCATAGGCTTCTTCGATTGTGTAAGGCGCAATGCTTTGAAAGGTCTGTTCAAGATCCCATGGACAACCGGTCACGGGCGTGCGCAACGCCGCCATGATAGCGATCAGATCCTGAATGTCTTTTCCGGCTTTGGGGGACGGCATCGGCTTGTTTTCCTCGGATCATAGGCCTGATCTATAATTCGCATAAGAAACATTATGGAACTAAATCAATATATCATATATTATAGAGGCTTAGATATATGATAATAGCTACAGAAATTAAGTCTAGACAGTACCACTCACCGTTATTTTCATACCATCAAAGGCCGGTTCAATGTGTTCAGGAAGCGTCGCCTTCAATGCCTCGTAGTCAAGATCGACGTGAAGATTTGTGAGAATGGCGCGCTTTGGTTTCATGCGTGAAATCCATTCAAGCGCTTCAGCAACCGTGAAATGTGACGGATGCGGCTTATGTCTCAACGCGTCAATGATCCAGACATCAAGCCCCTCAAGTGACTTTAGGCTTTCCTCGGGGATCGCATTAACATCGGGCGTATAGGCGACATCACCAAAGCGGAAACCGAGCGCATCATTCTCGCTGTGATGAACGTCAAAAGGCAATGTTCGGATCTCCCCGCCTGGGCCGTCGATGACAACGTCATGCCCTTTCGTGATCCGCATTTCTCTTGCGATCGGCGGATAATCACTACCGATGGGGGTCTCAAAACAGTAACCAAACCGATCGCGGATAACGACAGATGTTCGCTCATCCATATAAACGGGCATCAAGCGGCGCATATGCAAAACCGCCGGCCGGACATCGTCAAGGCCATGCGTGTGATCAGCGTGGTCATGTGTGATGAGCACGGCATCGATCCGGTCGAGACCGGCCGAGAGAACCTGTTCGCGGTGATCAGGCGGAGTATCAACCACCACCACCGTCTTTCCCTGAGGGCTAGTTCTCTCGAGCAAAATTGAACAGCGGCGACGTCTGTTTTTTGGATTATTTGGATCGCACGCGCCCCAACCGGCGACGGGACGAGGCACGCCGCCTGAAGAACCGCATCCGAGAATGGTCAGTGTTAATGTCATGCGGCACTCTGATCTTGAAGGGGTCGACAGGCTTTTGAAAACAATCGGAAGAAATTATCAGTCGTATAACGCGCTAATTCATCAGTGGACACGCCCTTCACTTCTGCCAATGTGGCATGTGTCTCCGTCACGAAGGATGGTTCATTCCGTTTACCGCGATGGCTCTGCGGCGCGAGATAAGGCGCATCGGTTTCAACCAGCAGATGCGCAAGCGGAACCGCAGCCGCAATAGCGCGAAGCTCATCAGATTTCTTGTAAGTTAAGATCCCAGAGAAGGACACGTATAGACCGAGCGCTACGCCCGCTTCAGCAAGACGTTGTCCGGATGAGAAACAATGAAGAACGGCATTAAAGGCACCCTTCCCCATTTCATCGTCCAAAGTCGCAATCATCGCATCATCAGCACTGCGCGAATGAATAACCAAAGGAAGCCCAGTAATCCGTGCCGCTGCAATCTGCTTTCTGAATACCTGATCAGCGCGATCAGGCGCAACGCGATCATAGAAAAAATCTAGACCCGCTTCACCAATTGCAATACATTTCGGATGTTGTGCTAACTCGACATAAGTCTCAATCGGCACATCAGGCTCTTCATTTGCATGCAAGGGATGCGTGCCCACCGAACACCAGATATCAGCATCATGTTCTGCAATCGCCTTTATGCGCGAAAAATGCTTCACCTCTGTTGATATCGTCAACATGGTTTTGACACCCGCTTCTTTAGCGCGCGCAATGATTGCGTTGCGTTCGCCTTCAAATGGCGGGAAATCAAGATGGCAGTGGCTGTCGACAATCATAATGATGCAATGCTCAATTCGTTAAATCGCCTTCGGTTTCCACATAGCGTGGGAAAATGGCTTGAGGTGTTGGCAACAGTGTCCCCGCTTCTACGCGGGCTTCGGCTCTCATGAAAGTGAAATCACGAGATGATGGATCAACGGCCAAAAGATCAAGAAGCTTCGCCGACGCATGCGGCATAAAGGGTTGCGTCATCAAACCAACAAGACGCAAAGTCTCAAGCGTGACAGCCAGAATGGTTTCAAAGCGAGCGAGATCGGTCTTCCGCTTGGCCCATGGCTCTTCGCCGGCAAAATAACGATTAGCATCAGCAACCACGCGCCAAATATCAGCGAGTATATGGTGAAGTGCAAAATCCTGAATCGATTTCCGTGCCTTATCAGCAAGTGCATAAGCGTCGCCCAATATCACGCGATCCTGCTCGAGCAAATCGCCCAGCTTTGGCATATTACCGTCAAGATTTTTGGCAATCATCGATAATGAACGCTGCACCAGATTACCAAGATCATTGGCGAGATCGGCATTGATGCGATTGACAATCGCTTCATGCGAATAATTGCCATCTTGGCCGAAGGGCACTTCACGCATGAAGAAATAGCGCAGCTGATCAACGCCATAATGTTCAGCGAGAGAAAAAGGATCAATGACATTGCCAACCGATTTCGACATTTTCTCGCCGCGGTTAAACAAAAATCCGTGACCGAAAACGCGCTGGGGTAAGGACAATCCTGCCGACATCAAAAAGGCGGGCCAATAGACGGCATGAAAACGAATGATATCTTTACCGATGATGTGAACATTGGCAGGCCAAAACGCAGCACGCGCAGCGTTTTCATCAGGCCAACCAGTTGCAGTGATGTAATTTGTCAGCGCATCAACCCAGACATACATCACATGTTTCGGATCACCGGGAACCGGAATGCCCCAATCAAATGTTGTGCGGCTGACCGAGAGATCACGAAGACCGGATTTTACAAAGCTAAGAATTTCATTTTTGCGTTCAGCCGGACCTATGAAATTCGGTATTGAGTCATAAAGCGCTAAGAGACGATCTTGATAGGCGGAGAGACGGAAAAAATAACTCTCCTCCTCTACCCAATCAACCGGCGTACCCGTTGGTCCGCGACGAATACCATCGCCGCCAAGTACCGTTTCATCTTCGGCAAAATAGGCTTCATCACGAACAGAATACCATCCGGCATAACTATCTTTATAGATGTCACCAGCATCAACCATACGTTGCCATATCGCTTGGCACGCGATTTTATGACGCTCTTCTGTTGTGCGAATGAAATCATCATTTGAGGCATTGAGTGCCGTTGCCATCTCACGAAAAACCGCCGCATTGCGATCCGCTAGCGCTTGCGCGCTCAACCCTTCTTTAACAGCGGTTTGGAGCATTTTCTGCCCATGCTCATCGGTTCCTGTAAGAAAGAACACGTCTTTTCCGTCAAGCCGCATGAACCGCGCAATCGCATCCGTTGCGATTAATTCATAGGCATGGCCAATATGCGGCCGCCCATTCGGATAAGAAATCGCCGTTGTGATAAAAAAGCGCTCTTTATTCGACATACCAAGAGATCCTATGCGGTCCTAAGTTTAAAAGTTCAATTTCAGTTCTAGGCTTTCATCGCGTCCGCAAGATCATTCATCATGGTGATGAAAAACGGTCGGCGATCAAGATTATAGATATCAGTCATCCGTGCGTTGACGGTAAATTTTTCCCACAGTTCCGCGAGCGCTCGCAGTGCATGGTGGCCTGATTGGGCATCCGCACGACAAGTTGAAGCGATCCATTCATCAACGGTTTCGATAAAGAGCGCAAAACTCTCAGCGCCATCTTTTTTAGCGAAATGATCAGCCATGGCGAGGAGATGTTTGCGATCAAGATCGGGAAGTCGGGCAAGAGTCGCTTCAATATCATGTACCATCGCCATGCGCTCCGCATCGAGATAAGTCATAGCACGCTTTACCGAACCCACACCACGTCGCGCGGCATCGTTCAAAAGTTTTTGATCTGTAACTGATGAGTGAGATGAAAGCGCTGTCACAATCTCGCTCTCGGACAAAGGTTTAAAGCGCACCATGTGGCAGCGTGAGCGAATGGTTGGCAGAAGTCGTCCCGGATTATGCGACACCATCAAAAAGAGCGAACGCGGTGGCGGCTCTTCGAGCATTTTCAAAAGCGCGTTCGCTGCACTTGATTTCAAATCGTCAAGCGAGTCGATGATGGCGATTTTCCACCCGCCCTCACCTGCAGTTGATGAAAAGAAGCCGAGCATCTTGCGTACATCTTCAACCGGAATGGCACCCGATTTTGTTTTTTTCTCGCCGTCACTTTCCGATTCAAGAAAAAACAAATCCGTATGCGCCCGCGCGGCTACACGACGTGCGGCGGGCTGATCAGGAGAAACATCAAGCGTTTGCGCAGGGCTCACGGCAGCGCTCGTTGCATCAGGGTTGGCAAGAAGAAACCGCGCCGCTCTCAACGCAAAGCCCGCTTTGCCGATGCCCTCTAACCCCGCCAAAATCCATGCATGGGGCATACGGCCCGAGCGATAGGCGTCGAGAAAGCTAGCTTCAATGGCATCATGGCCAATGAAATGCGTGTCATGCGTATCGGCCTGAATAGCAGCGTTCGCTTTGCTTGATGATGAACTAGGCTTTTTGCTCATGCTCGTTTTCCTTGCTCAAGAGAAAAACGCTCAGAGACCTTCATCCAGATTTCTTGTTCAATCGACGTTTCTTCGCCCTCAGCAGAAATAACGATAATCCGCTGCGGATGCGCGCGCGCCAAATCGAGAAAGCCTTGCCGCAATTTTTCGTGAAAGCCGACGGTTTCTGATTCAAAACGATCGGCATGGTGCGCACCGCGCCGCGCGGCAGCCCGCTGCATACCCAATTCTGTCGGGATATCGAGAATGATCGTGAGATCAGGTTTTGTATCGGCAACAACAAGCGTCTCTAATGCGTCAAGCGTCGCTTGCGGCACCGCCCCCAACACGCCTTGGTAGACGCGTGTTGAATCAGAAAAACGATCACACAACACAAACTCACCACGCATCAGCGCGGGGCGAATACCTTCCGCCACATGATTGGCGCGCGCTGCATAAAATAAAAGCGTTTCCGTCAGCGCATCAAGCGGCGGTCTTTGGCCATCAAGGATTAAGGTGCGGATAAGCTCGGCGCCGGGTGTACCGCCCGGTTCACGCGTAACATGACAGGCAAGCGAAAGAGCCTCGAGCCGCGTTTTCAGGCGCCGGATCTGGGTGGTTTTTCCCGCCCCCTCACCGCCTTCAAAGGTGATGAAAGAACCTCTGGTGCCAAGCGCCGTCATGCCGCTTTCCAAAAACACGAGTTGACCCTGCCGACAGCCGACAGGGTCGAGTCAATTATGGATGTTCTTTCGCTGACGATGCGCGGGAGCGCAATAGGCTAGCGCAACTGGAAGGTCTTTTGCGCCTTAAGCCCGTTAAAAGCCGTGGTCGCGGGCGCGAATGTACCCGTCGGCAAATAGAACATGCCATCCGGACGCGGCACCGGCATGGGCGGCATGCTGGCGGTCTGCACAACCTCATCCGCTTGCGCCACAGGCGCAGCCAAGACGGGCTTTGCGGAAATCAGGCTAACCGTGCGCACAGCCTGCGGACGTGGCACCGGAAACGGGATTTCCCCGTCCACAAAGCTTTCCGCATCCAAAGAGGCGACGAGCGCGGGCAGTGCGGGTTCAGCTGCCGCCAATTCTGTCTCGATTGTCGAACCATCAGCAGATGCGACCTGAACCGGCGCGCGGGCATCGCCAATCAACATGGCGGGCTTGCCGTCTGTCCTCAGGCTCGCGAGCAATTTGGTGTCATCGCTGCCATCAAGCGGCGCAATACCGAGATAATCGACCTTCACCTTGGCAGTGCCCATGGTGCGGAAGGCCAAAGCCTGCGCCACCGGCTCGGATACATCGATCAAACGCTTTGAATGGAACGGTCCGCGATCATTCACACGCGCGATGATCGAGCGGCCATTCGTAACATTGGTCACGCGGATATAGCTCGGCATCGGCAAAGTGCGATGCGCGGCGGTAATTGACGCCGTATCGAATAACTCGCCATTGGCGGTCTTCCGGCCATGGAAATCAGCACCATACCACGAGGCTGTCCCCACCGCCGAATAGGACTTTGGCACGGACGGCACATAGGTTTCGCCAGCAATCACATAAGGCTTACCGACCTTGGCGTAACCGCCACCTTTAGGCACATCCTCCCCGTCAGCCACCATGCGGGGGCTGGGGCTCACGCCATATTTAGGGTCGATCTGGGCCATTTTGGACGGGCCGCAGGATACAAGGCCAAGCGCCAGAGCCGCGAGGATCGAAACGCCCCCGACACGGCGCGCCAAACCAAGAGGCGCTGAAGCGTGTTGAGAAGCGGACGGCTGCTGGGGGAGATCGTTTGAATGCAAAAGCTTGTTCTTTCAATTCACCAAGAGCGGGCTAAGGGAACCGGACAACACCGATACGCTTGCAAGGAAACTCGAAATAAGGCGCCTCACGCCTTGGTGGGATGGACCGTAGATACGCGTCGAACATTAGGGAGAATATACTGTCCGACGCCTCGCCTTGCAAGAACAGACACAATAAAAAGACTAATTATTGATTTAAATCAGCGGCTTGGGCGATAAATATTGATGCTGATTTAACGTAATATTTACCTCAAATCACATGAATTAACCGAGGCTTTTCGTCCTGACGGCCCCAAATCGGGTCTCAGAGGCCGCTCATGATTCGGCAAAAAAGACCGCGCGCGGGGCGGAGGAGAGAGTTGTCGAACCAGAAGATTTAGGCCTATAAGCGCGACATTAAGGATGGGTGGCCGAGTGGTTTAAGGCAGCGGTCTTGAAAACCGCCGTGGGTGCAAGCTCACCGTGAGTTCGAATCTCACCCCATCCGCCATGTGTTTTTTGTTCCTGTAATTGTTGTTCTGTGTGTTTTGGATTGAAGAAATTCAATCCAACGGTCTGTATTAGTTTTGAAGCGTTGGGCTGTTGGCGTTCTTATTCGTTTTTTGGTCCTACCGGAGTTTGTATCAGTATTCTCGATAAAGAAGTCTCTCAACTTACTGAACTTTTTAAACTTATTGAAACTCAGCAAATTCAATGGGGGGCCGTTGATGATACCGCCTTTTAACGGGCAAGGGATTATTCCTCCCTTTCTCGGGACTGATGCAACAAACGCAGACCGCTCACCTTATTTTACAAACATGAAGACCCTTTTTGAACAACTGGGAACGTCACCGATTAGGCGACAATTATTGAGGGGCCTTATCGAATACCGAAAGATATTGGCAAATGATGGATACGTAAACGGCGTGCAGTTTATCGATGGTAGCTTTGTCGAAAACGTTGAATCACATTCCAAAAGACCACCCTCAGACATCGATATTTTCAGTATTTTAAATATTCCACAGAAGTATTATGGTAATATTGCATTGTGGGATTCACACGGCCGACCGTTTTTTGTCTCCGAGGTAGCTGATCGGAATAAGAATAAGATCCGATTTAAAGTTGATACTTATGCGATACTCTACGAGGAGCAGAGTCCTTTCGATCTAATTAAACAAATTATTTATTGGTATAGTGTATTCTCTCATCAAAAAGCTACTTTCGCTTGGAAAGGGTTTGTTGCTATTATGCTCGATCCGCAATTAGATAAAAGCGTTCTCACGTTGCTGGAGGGTGAGTGATGGCATCTCTCCTTTCCATAGAATCCCTTGAATCAGATCGTCGTTTTATAGAAAAACAAATATCCGAGGCTTCTGATAATCCTTGGGGTACGTCTCTGCTTATGTGGCAGAACCGTTTGGCTGAATTAGACGAGCAGATGCAGTCATATATTGGTAACCGGTCCAATTATGCGACCGTAGCAGTAATATTCGAGGGTTCTCCCGTTATTGGTTCTATTGATATTAAGCTCGACTTCACCACAAAAGCTCTTGATTGCTATCAGAAGCTTGTTTCCAGCGCGCTTTCGGCAAAAATTGCATCGGGAGAATTATCTAAAAGAGGTCCACTCCGAGGGGCAGATAAATCCCAGTTATTCATCCGCGATTTAGTGCGCGGTTCTATGGGTTTCATACTTGAGGAACTTCCGCCCGAACAGCAGGAAATATTACCATCAAATCTGAAAGCTGCAGTTGAAGGTTCGACTGAATTATTAAGGAGTCTTAATAATGCATCAGATGGAGATTTTCAGTTGGCTCTACAATCTAACCCACCACGCTTGATTGAAGCAGTAAAGAAATTTGCATCAGTTCTTTATAAATCGGGTGCTAGTACTAGAATTTTGGGAGATGAGAAAAAAGTTACGCTTTCATTAGATGACATAGATCGTCTTTCTAAACGATTGGCTGACGTAGATATTGTAGAAGAAATAGAAACCATCGAGGGTAAGCTGCTCGGCATTCTTCCCGATAAAGCAGAGTTTGAATTTGAGCGTTTTGATGACTCCGAAACTGCTATTCACGGAACTCTTACCGATGACTTGATTGAAAAATATACAACGGATTCGAATTTTAATAACCAATACTTGCTGAAACCAGTTCTTGCTGTTTTTAAGAATATGAAAACAATTAAAAATGGAAGAGTAGCGAGTGAGCGGCGCTCTTTAGAACAAATCGGTATTATATCGAAGAATAATTGAAAATTGAAAAATTTTTATTTTAATGACTTATATTTTATGTTCCTTGATGCCTCCCTCAACCCTCCCTGCTCTCCGCCCGCTCCCTCAGCGCCGAGTAGATTCCTGAGCCCGCGATAATCGCAGAGCCTATAAGAGTGATCGCTGTCGGCCAGGCTTCAAAAATCGCCATGCCAAACAAAGTGGCCCATACAATTTGAATATAGGTAAAGGGGGCGAGGATCGCGGGTTTTGCGCGTCCATAAGCGGTGATTTGAGTGAGATTGGCAAAGGCCGCGCTCAACCCCATTCCGAGGGCGAGAAGAAGTTCATGAAATGACGGCGTGACCCACACAAAGGCCGTCATCACACTTAAAATCACGAAGCCCACAATGCCGGTGAAAAACATGGTTCGCATGGGCCCGTCATCGGACAACATCCGTGTGATGATGATCATAGTGCTCGCGAAGAGCGCCGCGAAGGCCGGAAAAAACGCTGCCCATTGGAATGCGTCGGTGCCCGGTTGCACAATTAACAAAACACCAAAGAGGCCGACAAAGGCCGCGATCCAGCGACGGATCCCCACTTTGTCTTTAAGGACCAAGGCGGCCATGCCCATGATGAGGAAAGGCGAGATGAACGCAATGGCTGTTGTCTCGGCAATCGGCACAAAGGTAAGCCCATAAATGAAGCTTAACCCCGAAAGAGCCGAGCAGATGCCCCGTATGATCTGAAGCGGCAGCGACATCGTCTTGAGGACACCCGCAAGCGCACCACGGTAGTAGATAAACACAAAGACCACATGGACCGCGAAACGCATCCATGTGACTTCGATCACCGGGAGGCCCTCTCCCATGACCTTCGCAAATGTATCGGACGCTGCCCAAAAGGCCGCGCTCAGGATGGTGATCAGAATCGCGGTCAATGTGCGGAGCGGTTTGGGGGGCGTCGCTTCTGGGGCCTTTTGGGGCTCGGGGTCCATAACTATGCTCACTCCCGATACCGGTCACGCGGGGACCGTTTCCCAAATTGAAACATCTTTTTTGGATTTCGCCGTCAAAACCGCTGATAGGCGATTTTTGCGGAAGACGCTATAAGCCTCGCCGACCAAACCGGAATGACTGCCATGACTTCACCTGCCCCCCGCATCTCTTTCGTCTCGCTCGGCTGCCCGAAGGCGCTCGTTGATAGCGAGCGCATCATCACGCGGCTCAGGGCCGAGGGCTATGAGCTCACCAAGAGCCATGAGGGCGCGGATGCCGTCATCGTCAACACTTGCGGCTTTCTCGATAGCGCCAAGGCGGAATCGCTTGAGGCCATCGGCAAGGCGCTTTCCGAGAATGGCAAAGTCATCGTCACCGGCTGTATGGGCGCCGAGCCGGAAGAGATCCGCAAAACCTATCCGGGCGTTGCCTCGATCACGGGTCCGCAGGCCTATGAAAGCGTCATGAAAGCCGTCCATGAGGCGGTGCCGCCGGCGCATGATCCCTTTATCGATCTGGTGCCCGAACAGGGCATAAGGCTCACGCCGCGCCATTACGCTTATTTAAAGATATCAGAGGGTTGCAACAATCGGTGCACCTTCTGCATTATCCCAAAATTGCGCGGCGATCTGGTCTCCCGTCCGGCGGGTGATGTGCTGCGCGAGGCAGAAAAGCTTGTGGCGGCCGGCGTCAAGGAATTGCTGGTTATATCGCAGGATACATCGGCCTATGGGGTCGATCTCAAATATGCGGAAAGCGCCTGGAAGGACAAAATGGCGCGCGCGAAATTCGTCGATCTGTCGCGTGATTTGGGCTCGCTCGGCGCCTGGGTGCGGCTCCATTACGTTTACCCCTACCCGCATGTGGATGAGGTCATTCCGCTGATGGCCGAGGGGCTCGTCCTGCCCTATCTCGACATCCCGTTTCAGCATGCGTCGCCCTCGGTTCTTAAAGCGATGAAGCGCCCGGGCAATCAGGAAAAGACGCTCGACCGGATCAAAGCCTGGCGGGATATCTGCCCCGATCTCTCCATCCGCTCGACCTTCATTGTCGGTTTCCCCGGCGAGACGGAGGCGGATTTTGAATTCCTGCTCGAGTGGCTGAAAGAAGCCAAGCTCGACCGAGTCGGCGCGTTTAAATATGAGCCCGTCAAAGGCGCGACCTCGAATGATATCGGCCTGCCGCAAGAGCCGGACGACGTAAAACAGGCCCGCTACGACCGGTTCATGGCCACGCAACAGGCGATTAGCGCTGCGCGGCTCAAAACCAAAGTCGGCAAGCGCCTGAAAGTGATTATCGATGAGCCGGGCCCGACGGTGTCACGCGGCCGCTCGCAAGGCGATGCGCCGGAGATCGACGGCGCTGTGCATGTGGGCTCGCGTCGGCCATTGCGCGCAGGCGATATCGTAACCGTCAAAATTGAGCGCGCTGATGCCTATGATCTCTTCGGCATGGCGGTGTGATTTCTAGGCGAAGCTCGTTCAGCCTTTGCTTGCCCAATAGTCAGCTTGGAGCTGCGCGGCTTCCTTTTCAAGCAAGGGACCGACAATCTCGGTTTCGCGCTGCCCCGCCGCAAACACGATGTGGCATGGCAGATCCAATGTCGGATTTTCCTCATGCGCGCCGGTTTGTTCTTTAAGCCCCTTCTCGGTCTGCCCGAAGACCACGCGGCCAATTCCTGCCCAGTAAATCGCACCGGCGCACATCGCACAGGGCTCGGCGGACGTGTAGAGCGTCATTTTGGCGAGCGCTTCGAGCGAATAGACCTTTGCCGCGCGGGAGGCGAGCAGCCGCTCGGCATGGGCTGTGCGGTCGCCGCCCTCGGCTGAGTAACCATTGCCCTGCTCCATCAAAAGCTGCCCTTTCTCATCGGCGAGAACCGACCCAAAGGGATGATCACCCCCATCGCGGGCGCGCTTGGCGACATCAAAGGATTGACGCAAAAGCGCGAGATCATAAGGGCGTAAAGCGGGAGAAGAGGTCATTGCGGGGCCATTTCAGGGTGTGATTGCGCGAGTGTTCAACGAATAGTCTACACAATCCGCACCCCTCACCTCAAGCCGCAGCGGCGGCCTATCCATCCGCCCGTGCCCAATTTCCGCGCTTGCATAATTTTTCCCCATAGAATGATGCCGTCTTAGGCAATCGGAAGCGGGAGAGTGTTGCACCCTAAAACGCGCTCCTATACGTTTTTGGCTTCATGGTGCGGGTTTCGCCGCAGGACTTTTGGAAAGAGGCCGGACTTGACCAACGGCGCCAGATCGCGTGACGGCATCGCTCGGCTTGAATTGCGGGGCATCACGAAGGCGTTTCCCGGCGTTATCGCCAATAGCGACGTTCACCTCTCAGTTAAGCCGGGAGAAATTCATGCGCTTCTCGGTGAAAATGGTGCGGGTAAATCCACACTCGTCAAAATGATCTATGGCATCATGGCGCCTGACAGCGGCTCGATGATGTGGGAAGGCCAGGACTATCGCGCTTCCAATCCGCGCGCCGCACGCAAGCAAGGCATCGGCATGGTGTTCCAACATTTCTCGCTCTTTGAAGCGATGGATGTTGTCGAGAATATCGCGCTAGGTCTGGACAGTGCGATATCGCGAAGCGCGCTTGATCGCGAAATTCGCGCCGTGATGGACAAATATGGTTTGCGCCTTGATCCGCGCCGTATCATCGCCACTCTATCGGTCGGTGAAAGACAACGCATCGAAATCGTGCGCGCGCTGTTATTGAATCCGCGGCTTCTCATCATGGATGAGCCGACATCGGTTCTCACGCCGCAAGAAGTTGAAGATCTGTTTGTCACATTGCGTCGCCTTGCATCTGAAGGTTGTTCGATTCTCTACATCTCACACAAGCTTCACGAGATCGTTGAACTTTGTGATCGCGCAACGATTTTACGCGGCGGCAAAGTTGTCGCGACATGCGACCCGCGCAAAGAAACCCCGCGCAGCATGGGCGAAATGATGATCGGCTCCGACTTTGCGGATCCCGCACGTGGCTCGGTGCCGAACGCTGGTCCTGTGCGTCTCGCAGTCCGTGATCTCTCTCTTCCCAAGCCTGATGATTTTGGCGTCGCCCTGCAATCGATTTCATTTGATGTGCATGCCGGCGAAATTTTCGGAATCGCCGGTGTTGCTGGCAACGGACAAAATGAATTGCTCGACGCGCTTTCGGGTGAAACCCTTTCTACACGCGAAGACGTGATCGCCATTGATAAAAATGCGATTGGTCGTTTTGGCCCCACAAAGCGGCGCGCGCACGGGCTTTGTGCGGTCCCAGAAGAACGCAATGGCCATGCTGCGATTGGTAACTTCACACTCGCTGACAATGCGTTTTTGAGTGCACGCACAAGGATGGGCCTTGATCCGCAAGGCATGATTGATCGCACCGGTGCGGAAAGTTTCGCGCAAACAATCATCAAGCGCTTCTCTGTGAAAGCGCTCGGCCCCCGCGCCCTTGCAGGTTCTCTTTCGGGCGGCAATCTGCAGAAATTCATCATGGGTCGAGAGATTTTACAAAACCCATCCGTCTTGGTGATCTGCCAACCGACATGGGGCGTTGATGCCGGTTCTGCCGCTGCGATCCATCAAGCCATCATTGATCTCGCCAATTCAGGATCAGCGGTAATTGTGATCTCACAAGATCTCGATGAATTGCTTCGCCTCTGCGATCGCCTCGCGGTAATCAATGGCGGTAAGCTTTCAGCATCACGCAAAGTGAATGACGTCACCGTCGATGAGTTAGGTCTTTTAATGGGCGGGCATCATGCGGCCACCCCGACAAGCGGAGAGCACCATGCGCCTCGTGCTTGAGAAGCGTTTAGAACAAAGCCGGACGATGGTCGTCTTAACGCCAATCCTCTCGGTGATCGGCGTGATGATCCTTGGCGTGATCATCTTTGATGCAATCGGCTATGACGGTTTTGATGCGGTATGGCAGCTTTTCATCACGCCGGTAATCGATACCTATAAATGGCGTGACGTTGCCACCAAAGCCGCGCCGCTTATCTTGATTGGCTTGGGCTTATCGATTGGTAATCGTGCAAAAATATGGAATATCGGCGCGGAAGGCCAATATATTGTTGGTGCGATTTCAGCGGCAGGCGTTGCTTATGCCACGCAAGAGATGAGTGGCTTTTGGATTATACCCTTGATGTTGATCATCGGTATGGCTGGCGGCGCCGCATATGCAGCGATACCCGCCGGATTGAAAACTCGTTATGGCGTGAGCGAAGTGCTTTCAAGCCTGATGCTTGTTTATGTATCAGTTCAGCTTCTTTCCTATCTGATCACTGGTCCCTGGAAAGATCCGAACGGAATGAACTTTCCGCAGACGGCGCAACTGACAGCGTCTCAGCTCTTGCCACGCGAATTGGGCGAAACAGGATTGCCGCCGGGCCTCTTATTCGCGCTTGTCGGCATGATCATTTTTGCCATCATCGTCGATCGCACGGTGTTCGGATTTTCCATTCGCGCGATTGGTGAAGCGCCGCAAGCCGCGCGCTTTGGTGGATTCAATTCAAACCGCATCGTATGGGCCGCTCTGATGATCTCGGGCGGTATGGCCGGTTTGGCAGGCACGCTTGAACTCATGCAGCTCACGCGTCTCAATCTCGGCTATCCCTCGGGTTATGGCTTTACGGCGATCATTGTATCGCTGCTCGGCCGGTCTCATCCCTTCGGTGTATTTGTCGCGGGCATCGTCTTGGCGGTCACTTATGTCGGCGGACAGGTGGCGCAAACCGTTGTGCATGTTCCCAATGCTACGGCAGGCCTCTTTCAAGCCCTCATTCTCTTCGCCATTCTCGCGAGTGATTTATTTGTGCGTTATCGCATAAAAATTAAATCGTCTGTCGCGGAGGTCCGCGCATGACACTGACCTTCCTCATCGACGCGCTGATCACGGTGATTGGCATTACGACGCCCATTCTACTCGCCGCTTCGGGGGAGTTGGTTGTCGAGAAAAGCGGTGTGATTAATCTGGGCGTTGAAGGCATGATGCTTGTCGGCGCGATCACCGGCTTCGCGGTGGGGTTTGAATTCAGTGATCCCTGGATCGGCGTAGGCGCTGCTGCCGTAGCAGGCGCAGCAACATCAATGATTTTCGCCGTGCTCGTCTTATCGTTGGGAACCAATCAGGTTGCTACGGGTCTCGCGCTTACAATTTTCGGTATTGGCCTCTCATCACTGATCGGCACCAATTATACGGGCTTTGCGGCATTGCCCTTTGATCCGCCCTTCCCTGACTATCTCGCACAAGATCCGATTGGACGTGTGATTTTCGGTCATAGTGCCTTTGTCTATTTCGCCCTCATTCTCGTTTTTGCGATTGGATGGTTTCTGTCACACACCCGCGCGGGATTGGTCTTGCGTGCGGTTGGTGAAAATGATTTCTCCGCGCATTCAATCGGCTATCCCGTCATCGCCATTCGCTATGCGGCTATTGCTTTCGGCGGCGCTGTTGCGGGGATTGCGGGCGCGAATTTCTCAATGGTGATCACGCCGATGTGGGCCGAACAAATGACGGCGGGTCGCGGTTGGATTGCGTTGGCGCTCGTTGTTTTCTCTGGTTGGCGTGCAGGACGTCTCTTAGCTGGCGCTTATTTTTTCGGGGTGTTGATGACATTGGAGCTCTACGCAAAGGCGTCGGGCTATGCCATCATGCCTTCACAATTTTGGGCCGCGATGCCCTACATTATTGCGGTTGCCGTACTTGCGTTCATCTCCGCTCGGGATGGGCGCAGCGGCAAGGAACCCGCATGTCTTGGCAAGCCTTTTCTGCCGAATGGATAAGTCACCCTAAAATGAGGAGAGTACGAATGGGTAATTTTACGAGACGTGATTTTGTAAAGGCAGCAGCCGCTGCCTCGGCGCTGCCGATCCTCGGCCGTCCTGCATTTGCAGCCGATCCGCTGAAGGTCGCCTTCATTTTCTTAGGGCCCGTCGGCGATTATGGTTGGACATGGGCGCATAACAAAGGCCGCCTTGAGCTGGAAAAAGCACTCGGCGACGAAGTGAAGACGACTTATGTGGAGAACGTCAAAGAAGACGCAAGCGCTGTTCCGATCCTTCGTGATCTTGCCCGTCAAGGCAACAAGCTGATCTTCGCAACATCGTTCGGCTATATGGACCAAGTCCTCGAAGTCGCCAAAGAATTCCCGGATGTGAAATTCGAACATTGCACGGGTTTCAAGCGCGCACCGAATGTCACAACCTATAATTCACGCTTCCATGAAGGCCGCGCTGTAACGGGCACGATCGCAGGGCATATGTCGAAGTCCGGCGTGATCGGCTATCTCGGCTCGTTCAAGATTCCGGAAGTTGTGATGGGCGTGAATGCCTTCACGCTTGCTGCGCAAGCGGTCAATCCGAAAATCCAGACCAAGCTTGTGATGATCGATTCATGGTTCGATCCTGCGAAGGAAACCGCTGCTACACAGACACTCGCAAATCTCGGTTGCGATGTGATTGCCACGCACACGGATAGCCCTGCTCCGCTGCAATTCTGCCAGCAGAAGGGTATCTTTGGTTTCGGTCAGGGTGCAGACATGTCGAAATTCGCACCGAAGGCGCATTTGACAGCGATCGAAGATATCTGGGGTCCTCACTATATCGCCCGCGCGAAGGCGATGCTTGATGGTTCATGGAAGTCGGAAGATTTCTGGGAAGGCATCAAGGAAGGCGACGTCAAGATTTCGCCTTACAACGCCGCTGTGCCGAAGAATGTGCAGGAAGCTGCTGACAAGATCATCGATGGCTATATGAAGGGCACCTATGACGTGTTCAAGGGCCCGATTTTTGATCAGAGCGGTGCTGAAAAAGTACCTGCTGGCAAAGCCATGTCACTCGGCGAACTTGCTACAATCGATTGGTATGTAAAGGGCGTGCAGAGCGCATAACTAAAGCGCCTCAACGCTTCTCTTGAATGAGAAAACGCCCGCCCTATCGGCGGGCGTTTTTATTTTATTGCTAAAAAGAAATTAGGGAACGAGAATAGTGGCACCCGTTGTCGTGCGCCCCTCGAGCGCGCGGTGAACCTCTACGACATCGGCAAGCTTCGCTTTGGCATGGACGGGAATTTTTACATATCCCTCGTCCATCATCTTAAACATTTCTCGTGCTGCGCGAAGAAGGTCATTCCGCTTCGCGATATAGGTGAACAAAGTTGGCCTTGTTGCGAAGAGTGATCCCTTTTGCGAGAGCAGGTTGATATTGAAGACATCAATGGGACCTGATGCACTCCCATAACTCACAAACATACCGAGCGGCCGCAAACAATCGAGCGACTGTGGGAACGTATCTTTGCCGACGCCGTCATAAACGACATGGCATTTTTCACCTTTTGTGATTGCAGCCACGCGATCGGCAAAATTCTCAGTCCGATAATTGATGACATGATGACAGCCGCCCTTGCGCTTCGCGAGTTTGGCTTTTTCATCAGACCCAACGGTGCCGATAACAGTCGCCCCCAGCGCATTTGCCCATTGTCCGAGAATGAGCCCAACGCCACCAGCAGCGGCATGGTTCAAAATGATATCACCGGGCTTTACCCGATAAGTGCGCCGCAACAGATAATGCGCCGTCAATCCTTTCAGCATCATCGCAGCAGCCGTCGCGTAAGAGATCCCCTCAGGAATGGGTACAAGCGCGGCAGCAGGCACATTGCGCTCTTCAGCATAAGATCCGAGAGTTGAGACATAGGCGACACGGTCACCATTCTTAAGGCCCCGAACGCCCTCGCCTAAAGCCACAACCTGCCCTGCACCTTCATTACCGGGCGTGAAGGGGAGAGAGGGTGCGGGATAAAGACCTTTACGGAAATAAACGTCGAGATAATTGACGCCAATGGCGTGGTGGCGAACACGCACTTCACCAGGTCCGGGAGGGGGAAGCTCGACATCCTCATAGGACATCACTTCGGGTCCACCTTGAGCATGGATACGAATGGCTTTGATCATGAGCATCAGCTCCTCTGTTGAGCACTCACTATGCCTTTATCTTAGTTGTGTTTTAGGTCGCTTCAAGCGACACTGCCATTCCACGATTGATTTTTGTAGAATGGCAATCGGGAGACGAAGCCCCAATGTCAGCGCCTATCCGTTCCTCTGACAGTCTCATTCCCAAGACGCTCAGCGTGTTTCGCGAAGGTTACTCATTTGATCGCCTGAAGCGTGACGCGGTGTCCGGACTCACAGTCGCGATGGTGGCAATTCCCCTCTCGATGGCGATTGCCAAAGCGTCTGGCGCCTCGCCCGACCGTGGACTGATCACGGCGATAATCGGCGGCTTTCTCATTTCACTTCTTGGCGGAAGCCGCTTTCAAATCGGCGGACCGGCCGGAGCTTTCATCGTTGTTGTTGCGTCAATCATAGAGCGCCATGGTTATGATGGCTTGTTAATCGCAACGATCATGGCGGGTTTGGCGATGATCGCTTTCGGCGCGCTGCGGCTTGGATCATGTATTCGTTATATTCCTCATCCCGTTCTGGTTGGATTCACAGCGGGTATCGCGACAATCATTTTTTCAAGCCAGATCGTTGATCTTTTTGGTTTGACTCTTGCGGGGCGAGAGCCCGCTGCCTTGATCCCGAAGATAAATGCAATCGGTCATGCTTTACGGACCATATCGCCAACGGCCATCTTCATCAGCGCCTTCTCTATCGCGGTGATTTTGATCTTACGAAAAGCAAAGCCGCATTGGCCCGGCTTTTTAATCGCAATTGGTTTAGCTTCACTTCTTACATTTATCATTGCTCCTTTTGGAATGAGTGTTGAAACGATCGGTACACGCTTCGGCGGCATTCCAAATGCGCTACCACTGCCTAATCTTCCCAACATTTCGTTTGATCGATTGGTGTCGCTTATTCCGGATGCGGCAACCATTGCCTTTCTTGGAGCAATTGAATCGCTTCTATCAGCTGTCGTAGCCGATGGTATGACAGGTCGTCGCCATCGCTCAAATATGGAACTGATAGCACAAGGCGTTGCTAATATCGGAACCGCCCTCTTCGGCGGTATCTGCGCGACAGGCACCATCGCAAGAACAGCCACGAATGTCCGCGCGGGTGGAACAAGTCCCTTGGCGGGAATGATCCATTCTCTCGTGCTGTTATTGCTTATTCTCTTCGCAGCGCCACTTGCATCTTATATCCCCCTCGCCTCATTGGGCGCGATCCTCGCCATCGTGTCTTGGAACATGGCCGAACGCGCTGAATTCATTTCCATAATTAAGCGCTCATGGCCTGATGCCCTTATCCTTCTTGCAACATTTTTGTTGACGATTTTTCGTGATCTCACGGAAGGCATCGCGGTTGGTGTCGTCTTATCGGCGTTCATCTTTATGCATCGTGTCGCGCAATCTGGTCGGGTTGAAGAAGTTGAAGAGCCAAGGGACACAGTGAAAGATCCCGATACGATAATCTATCGCTTGGAGGGCCCACTCTTTTTTGGTGTCGCTTCAGAAATTTCTGACGTGCTTGATCGTATAGGGGAACACCCGAAGACGTTCGTTCTCGATTGCCGCGCTGTGCCCTTTCTTGATCTATCGGGAGCGCATTCACTAAAGGTAATGATTGATCGATTTCATAAAGGCGGAACTGAAGTTGTATTCAAAAACGCCAACGAACAGGTGGCTGGCGCGTTGCAGCGCTATGGCGTTCTAGATCATGGCGCGCGGTTCGAAGGTTAATATCGGATTCCTATGCCTTCTCACGACGCAAAAGACCGAGAGCCAGAAAATAAACCGCAATCACACCGAGAAACCATTGGGAAACAAGATCAACTTTCATGTCCTCATATAAAGCAATGAGGGCCACGACAACCCACACGCCCAACAAAGCAAGTGTGAGCGGGCGAAGCATTTTCACGCGCACCGGATGAACAAAGGTGAAATTTGAAGCTTGCGCCAGAGCGAGCACAATGACGCCAATTGTTGTGGCAAGTGCAGGCGGTTGAAAAACAAGGATGTGAAACACAACGAGGTTCCAAACAGCAGGAAAGCCTCGAAACCAATAATCATCCGTCTTCATAGTATTCGAGGCAAAGTATAATGCAGCCGACAAGACGATGATCGCCCCTTGAAGCGCCAGGAGCCAATGCGGGTAAAGACCGCTCATTAATAGAATAACGGCAGGCACAAAAACATAAGTTACATAATCGACCACAAGATCGAGAACATCGCCTGAGAGTTGCGGGGCATATTTTTGAACAGCCCATGCGCGGGCGAATGTGCCGTCAATGCCATCAACCAAAAGCGCTAAACCCAGCCACGCAAACGCCAAGCCCATTTTCTGTTCGATGGCAGCCGTGAGAGCGAGAAACGCAATGGTCGCGCCAGATGCCGTAAAGACATGAACAGCAAAGGCGCGATATCGATGGGCTGCCTTACCCTTAGGGTGCGACATTTCGTCAGACGAACCCGAGCCTGCCTCAGCCATCTAAGCTCTCTCCCTTTGTGCCGCAGATTTCGCTAAAAGATTTAATCGATCATGACAGTCGCATAGGCGCGGAAATCTTGTAAACTGATTCTTGGCTTGGCAGTGTTTGAGACGCTATTACCCTCGGACATTAGCCTCCTTCAGGAAAAGAAATTATGTCCGAGCGCGTTGATTGCCTTGTTGTTGGTACTGGTCCCGTCGGGATGGTGGCAGCTAGCGCTCTCGCGCAGAAAGGCCTGACCGTTGGCCTTGCCGGACCGGAGGCCGTTCCGGAGCGCGACGGCCGCACAGTTGCCATTCTCGACAGTGGCGTGAAGCTCCTTGAAAGCTTCGGTCTATGGGGCGACGCACGAGACCTGTCGGCGCCTCTTATTGAGATGCGGATCATCGATGATACAGGAAGTCTCTTCCGCGCGCCGCCCGTTACTTTTCGCGCCTCCGAACTCGGGCTTGATGCGTTCGGTCAAAATATTGAGTTGACGGATCTCGTCGCGCAACTTGCGCGTGTCTTGAAAATTCAAACTAATCTCAAACAATGGCCAGAAGCGGTTACCGGATTTAAGCGCCGGAGTGATGGCTTTATCGAAGCGGAACTTACTTCCGGAGCTATTATTGAGTGCGGCATGTTGATCGGCGCCGATGGTCGAAACTCAAAAGTGCGTGAGTTTGCAGGCATCCATTCAAAAGACTGGCACTACCCGCAATCGGCCCTCACCGCGATTTTCTCGCATGATCGCGATCACGATGATCGCTCAACAGAATTTCACACGCGTTCAGGTCCCTTCACACTCGTGCCTCTAAAGGGAAAACGTTCAAGTCTCGTATGGATGATGGCTCCGAAAGAGGCTGAGCGGTTAGCAAAACGATCAAATGAAGACTTTGCCCGCGTCGTTGAAAAGCAAGCCCATTCAATTCTCGGTAAAATGAAACTCGAAACAAAAATCGGGATCGTCCCGATGTCCGGTCTCTCTACTGATCATTATGCGAAAGATCAAATCGCCGTCATCGGAGAAGCCGCGCATGTGTTTCCGCCGATTGGTGCACAAGGACTCAATCTCGGCTTGCGCGATATAGACTCTCTATTGAAGTCAATTAATAAAGATAGGGATCAAAATGCGCTTCAACGTTTTGACAGCGATCGTCGTCGCGATGTCAAAACACGCACAATGGCGGTTGATCTTTTAAACCGCTCATTACTTGCTGATTATGTGCCAATTGATTTCGCACGAGGTGCCGGTCTTATGGCGATTGCGTCATTAAAGCCCTTACGCCAATTCGTCATGCGACGGGGTGCGGGATTTTAGCGATAAAAATTAGTGCCAACCCCACGGGAATTGTGCGGGTATAATGTTTTCACTAATAAGATAAAGTAGACCCGTTACGGTAAAAACCGAGAGCGCCGTGCCGACGAGAATAGCGCCGGACGCGCGTTCTACATAAACCTTATATTGATTGGCGATTACGAAAACATTCAATGCCGGCGGCAATGACGCCATAAGAACGGCCGTTAAAATCCACTCCCGATCAAAATCGCCAACTGATGAGACAATAATCCATGCTGCAAGTGGATGAAGAAGTAATTTAATAAAAAGAAGAAACGGCATCTCCTTTGGCACACCATCGAAGGGCCTTAAGGCAACCGTAACACCCATTGCAAAGAGCGCGCATGGCGCGGCGGCATTCTTTAAAAAAGTGAGCATCGTATCGATGGCTTGCGGAGGTTCAAAACCGATACTTGCTGCAAAGACTGCAGCGGCTGATGCGATGTTAAAAGGATGTGTAATAACACGCTTGAGGACAAACAGCGCCGTCTCGCTCCATTTCGGCGATTGCCCGGAACCAAGCGCCATCAACATCGGTACAGCCGAAAAATGCAGCGCATTGTCGAACACAAAAATAAGCGCTGTAGGAACGACAGCATGAGGCCCGAGCGCCGCGATTGTTAGCCCTGGTCCCATATAACCAATATTGGCATAGGCCCCCGCAACTGATTGCACAGCTGACGCACGAATATCACCGCCGGTTGAAATCATACCGACGAGAAAGGACAGGGCGAACATCAGGGCCGTTGTGGCTGTTGTTGCGATAACAAAAGGCCAATTTGAAAGTTGCTCAAAAGGCGCGGCCGATATGAGTTTGAAGAACAACCCTGGCAACGCGACATAAACGATGAAAAAATTCATCCATTGCAGGCCGGCCTCCGGATAGCGGAGCTTTTTCCCGCAGATAAATCCCAAAAGGATCAATCCGAAAAAAGGCAAAGCGAGGGAGAGAACCTGATGCAAGGCGAAGGTCCGGGATCAAAAGGCCAAGGCGGTCCGCGACATGTCATAAGGTGGAGGCCTAGGTCAACCAGTCGCGCTGCATGCCAGACCGGCGAAAATGCGAAAATTTGCCCCGATTGACACTTTTATGCCTGCGGGCGTATCCAATCCCTATGGAAAAGCGCAAGGCGAGATATGCCATCGGCGAAGTCGTCAAGCATCGGATCTACCCATTTCGGGGGGTGATCTTCGATGTCGATCCGTCTTTTTCGAATACCGAAGAATGGTACAATTCCATCCCGGAAGAAATTCGCCCCTCGCGCGATCAGCCCTTCTATCATCTCTTCGCTGAAAATGCGGAGACGGAATATATTGCCTATGTCTCGGAGCAAAATCTTTTGCCCGATACTTCACGCGAACCCATTCGCCATCCGCAAATTCGCGACGTATTCGATGTCAGTGATGACGGTCGCTATAAAGCAAAAGCGCGCAACCTGAATTGATCGCACGCTTCTGATTTTTCTATAAACGCCTAACGCGTTGTTATTGGGCCGGTGCTTGTTGCTGTTGGCCCTGTGCCGGCGCCTGCTGACCCATTTTCTTGCGCATCTCTTCAGCCTGACGTTGCATTTCGTCCTGCATCTTTTTCTGTTCAGCTGCGAGAACCGCTGGATCAATCGGCGGACCATCAAACACTTTGCCGAAGTTAAGAAGTGGAACCTGGAAGACCACTTCGCGGCCAAATTGATTTTGAACACTCACCATAACCGCCTGCCCTTTTTTGAAAGCAGCAATCACGTCGTCCTTAACGGGAACTTCGGCGAAACATCCGTTCGGGAAGCAAATGGCATATTTGCCCGGTTGTGATGGACCCTGATCCACATTGAACCGCACACCCGGTGCCAACATAAAACCAAGCGGCAAGAGGAAACGAACGGTCTTTTGCGGATCGCCTTGCACATCATAAACAGCAACCGCGAGAACGGGTTGATTTTGATCGGAGACGAAATCACGCGTCGTGTAGCAAACCTTCTTTTTCGCAGCCTGATCCTCGCCGCAAATCTTGATCCAATCCGCTTGCGTCGGCTCCGGTTGAACCTGAACCACGGCTGGGCCTTGAGGGGCCGGCTGAGCAGGTTGCGCTGCGGGTGCGGGCTGCGCAGGCTGGGCCGCTTGCGGCTTTTTCGGCAAGCTCTGGGCAATGGCTTCAGGAGACATTCCAACCGCGAAGACACTTAAAGCGAGTGCCGCAAAAGCCGTATTTCGAGATAAACTCATCATGAATTAGGTTCCGCATTGAGGAAAAGGAACAAAATTGCCTTTCCCGAGGGGGAGACTCACAGATGTGAGCCTGCACTGCGCCTGCTCATACTAGCAACGATCCCCCGATGCCACGGAAAAATGGCTTTTTTCCTCGGGCTGGCTCGAATCGAAGCAGTTTGCAAAAGAATAAAGGCGTAAATTGTGCTGAAAGGTCTTTGCCCATGCGGTTGTGCGTCGCTTTTCTGATTGGGAACCTTTTAGTGGCTGTATCAAATGCCGCGGCCGCACCTCAACATGGGTTGGCGATGCATGGCCAACCGGCTATGGTAGCCAGCTTTGAACATCTGCCTTACGCAAAACCTGACGCGCCGAAAGGCGGCCGCATTGTTTATGGTGTTCTCGGCACCTTCGATACGTTGAACCCTTATGCTGTTCGTGGTGTTGCTGCACAGGGACTAACGCCACCCCTCGGCCTTGTTGTCCAAAGCATGATGATGCGCTCGGCTGATGAACCGTTCACGTTATATGGCTCAATTGCCGAAAGCATTGATGTTCCGGATGATCGCTCATCCGTTACGTTTCACCTGAATCCTAAAGCGCGCTTTTCTGATGGCCATCCCATCACCTCCGAAGATGTGGCGTTCACATGGAGTTTGCTGAAAGAAAAGGGCAAACCGAATATGCGCGGCTCTTATGGCAAAGTGCAAAAGGTTGAGACGCCAGACGCTTTAACCATCCGCTTTGATTTGACGGGTGTTGGTGATCGCGAATTGCCTTTGATCTTGGGCCTTATGCCGGTACTTGCGAAACATGCAACCGATGTTGAAAAATTTGAAGAAACAAGTCTGACGCCGCTTCTAGGATCGGGCCCTTATCTCGTCGCTGATGTCAAAGCCGGTGAAAGCATTACCTATAAACGCAACCCCGATTTCTGGGGCAAAAATCTGCCGATTAATCGCGGACTCTATAATGTCGACGAATATAAATTCGATTATTACCGCGATGCCAATACACTCTTTGAAGCTTTCAAAGGCGGGCTCTATGATATCCGCTCGGAAGATAATCCAACCCGTTGGATAACTGGTTATGATTTTCCACGCATAACGGAGCAAAAAGCGGTTAAAGACCCGATTGAAGTGCGTACGCCGAAAGGCATGACCGCACTGGCGATGAATACCAGAAAGCCGATTTTCTCTGATATAAAAACGCGAGAGGCTCTCTCCTATCTCTTCGATTTTGAATGGGTGAATAAGTCCCTCTTCGAAGGTGTCTATAAACGGACATCGAGTTACTTCGAAGGCTCCGATCTCGCCTCAACCGGCGTTGCCGCCTCCGCGCGCGAGAAGACATTGCTCGCGCCTTATCCCGATGCTGTTCGCGCTGATATTCTTTCAGGAGCTTGGCGGCCGCCGGTATCAGATGGGACGGGGCGTGATCGCAATAATGCCAAAAAAGCGTTCGAGCTTTTGAAATCTGCCGGTTGGTCTCTCGATAAAGGTGTTCTAAAAAATCAGCAGGGCGAAGCCTTTGCTTTTGAAGCTCTTGTTGTGACGCGCGTACAAGAGCGATTAGCACTTAATTTTTCAGAGTCGCTTCAGAAGCTCGGCATTCAGATGAATGTGCGTTATGTCGATGATGTCCAATATTGGCGGCGCGTTGCGACATTTGATTTTGACATGATCCAATTCACTTGGGGCTCTTCGCCCTCTCCCGGTAATGAACAGGCTAATCGTTGGGGCACAAAGTCAAAGGATCGCGAGGGATCTTTGAATTATCCCGGCGTCTCTTCACCCGCGGTTGACACCGCCATTGAAGCCCTGCTTGCGGCACGTAGCCGTGAGGATTTCGTCGATGCCGTGCGTGCACTCGATCGCATTTTGCTGTCCGGCTTTTATGTCGTCCCGCTCTTCAATGCGCCTGAGCAATGGATCATCCGATCAACAGCGGTGAAGAGGCCTGATAAAACACCCCTATTTGGCTTTGCACCCGAAACGCTTTGGCGTGTGGAGAATTAAGTAATGAGTGATCCCTCGCCTTTAACGATTGATATTGTTTCTGATGTTGTGTGTCCGTGGTGCTATCTCGGCAAGGCCAATCTAGAAAAGGCGCTCGCTGAGTATAACGAACCTGTTATTGTAAGGTGGCATCCCTTTCAACTCGATCCCACAATCCCGCCGGAAGGGCTAGATCGAAAGGCCTATATGGCTAAGAAATTTCCGGATCCGTCTTATCTCAAAAATGCGCATGAGCGATTGAAATCGCTTGGTGATGCGGCAGGCTTGAAATTCGATTTTGAGTCCATCGCTAAGTCACCCAATACGCTTGACGCGCATCGTTTAATCCAATGGGCGGAAGACCCCGACCAACAAGACAAAATCGTTACGGCCCTCTTCAAAGCCTATTTCGAGCAAGGGCGCGATATTGGCGACAAGGCGCTTCTCACGGAGATTGCCGTAGAGATTGGTTTTGAGAGACAAGATATCGAGCAACGGCTTTCGGGCAAAGACGACATCGACTCAGTGAAAGCTGAAATCGAGGAAGCGCAACGCATTGGCGTGACGGGTGTTCCCTTCTTCATCTTCAACCGGAAACTTGCGGCTTCAGGCGCGCAGCCGCCCGAGCAGCTTCTTGCGGCCATGCGACAGGCGCAAGCTTAACTATGGATACGCAAGCGCTTCATGATCGCCGCCTCAAAGCGGCACTTTCGATTTGTGCTGCGATGATCATCGCTGTGTCCTGCGATACAATTGTTAAGCATCTGAGCGCTACCTACCCCATCCATCTCGTGAACACAGTCCGATTTGTCTTTACCGTTCCTGTTGGCCTCTTTCTCGTCTATCGGCAACAAGCATTGCCACGATTGCTTTCAAACCAATATGGGATTTTACTTCTACGCGGCGTCCTGATTGCCCTAGGCAATTTGTTTTTCATGCTCGCGGCCGCCACCATTCCTCTGGCTGATGGTGTCGCACTCTTTTTCACAATGCCCTTTTTCGTGGCTGGACTCGTGCCCTTTATGATTGGTGAGAGGGTTCCTCTCATTCGATGGGTCACGATCATCATAGGCTTTGCGGGCGTGCTCGTTATGACGCGACCCGGAACAGCCATGTTTCAAAAAGAAGCAATCCTCGCCATTCTCTGCGCGTTTTTCTATGGCATGGGCCAAGTGTTCACGCGGCGGATTGATCCTACCTTACCCACGGCTGTTACGGCACTCTGGCAAGGGGGCGTCTATTCAATTTTTTATCTGACCTTGGCGCTTATATTTGGATTCGGCCTCGTGTCACCATCAGGCAATGCCAGTTTGGATTTTCTCACCCGCGCGTGGCTTCTACCGAGCCTACCTGATTTCAGCTTGATGCTTCTCGCCGCGCTCTTATCCTGCTTTCAAATTCCGCTACAGGTAGCAGGTTATCGCTATGCCGAAAGTTCGTTCGTCGCGCCCTTCGAATATACGGCGATGATCTGGGCGGTGCTCTATGGCATCTTCATCTTCGGTGACATTCCCGATAATGCCACGATTATCGGTGCGTCCATTGTGGCTGCAGCCGGACTTGTGATGCTGCGCTTTGATCGGAAAAGGATCTGATTATTTTTTCTTTTGCGCTTGTGGCTTTTCAATCAGCGTCACAAGATCGCGCAAGAGCGTAGTCACGCCTTTCATTCGGTCGTCTTCGCCTTCAAGATCACCCGTGAACACTATGCGCATGTCGGGACGTACTTTAGCGAGAGATCCTTGTGCTGTAACATAACGGATCAGCTCTTCGGGACGCGCGAAGCTATTATCTCGGAAAGAGATAATGATCCCGCGTGGGCCGGCTTCCACTTTTTCAACATTCGCCGTGAGACACATTGCCTTGATGCCAACAATCAAAAGAAGCTGACGTACTTCATGGGGCAACGGGCCAAAGCGATCAGCAAGCTCTACTCCAAAAGCTTCAATATCTGAATCGTTTTCTAACCCCGATAGACGTTTGTAAAGTTGCATCCGTAAAGTGAGATCCGGCACATAGGATTCAGGGATCATTACAGGTGCGCCAATCGCAATTGTCGGCGACCAACCACCCATGGTGATATCGTCATCAGAGACGCCCGCTTTGAGTTGTGCAACGGCTTCCTCAAGCATTTGCTGATAGAGCTCGTAACCCACTTCCTTGATATGACCGGATTGTTCATCACCCAAAAGATTTCCGGCGCCCCGAATATCAAGGTCATGGGACGCAAGCTCGAACCCTGCCCCTAGTCGATCAAGCGATTGAAGTACCTTCAGGCGACGCTCGGCCTGCGGTGTTAAAACGCGATTTGCGGGAACAGTAAAGAGCGCATAGGCGCGCGTTTTTCCACGCCCGACACGACCACGTAATTGATAGAGTGCTGCAAGACCAAACATATCAGCACGATGAACAATCAAAGTATTTGCGCGCGGAATATCAAGACCCGATTCAACAATAGAAGTTGAAAGGAGAATATCGTAGCTGCCGTCATAAAACGCCGTCATTACGCTTTCGAGTTCGCCTGCGGCCATTTGCCCATGGGCGACACCTATTTTGGCTTCCGGCACTTCGGCTGAGAGAAAGGCTTTCACCTCATCAAGATCTTCAATGCGCGGGCAAACATAAAAAGTTTGGCCTCCACGATATCGCTCGCGCAATAACGCTTCGCGGATCATCAACGGATCAAAGGGCGTGATAAAAGTGCGAACAGCAAGACGATCAACGGGCGGTGTCGCTATAATCGAAAGGTCCCGAACACCTGTTAATGCTAATTGCAGCGTACGCGGAATTGGCGTTGCTGTGAGCGTGAGGACATGAACTTCCGCTCTCAATTCTTTGAGACGTTCCTTATGCCCCACGCCGAAATGCTGTTCTTCGTCAATGATCAGCAGGCCCAAATCTTTAAACTTGATGGTTTTACCTAAGAGGGCATGTGTACCCACAACAATGTCAACCACACCCGCTTCAAGTCCATCGCGTGTTTCTTTTTGTTGTTGCGCCGGAATAAAGCGGGAGAGTTGGCGTACAACAACAGGCAAACCTTCAAAGCGCTCGGAGAATGTTTTAAAATGTTGACGTGCGAGCAACGTGGTTGGCACCACGACAGCCACTTGTTTTCCGGCGAGTGCAGAAACAAAGGCCGCGCGTAATGCCACTTCCGTTTTGCCAAAGCCCACATCGCCGCAAAGAAGTCGGTCCATAGGACGGCCTGATCCCAAATCATCAAGCACGGCATCGATAGAGTTTAATTGGTCATCAGTCTCATCATAAGGAAACCGTGCGGAAAACTCTTCATAGCTATTGTGCGGAACCGATAATTTCGGCGCTTCTCTCATAAGACGCGCTGCGGCAATTTTGATAAGCGCATGCGCCATTTCGCGGATTCGGCTCTTGAGTTTTGCTTTGCGAGCCTGCCACCCGCCGCCGCCCAACCGATCAAGCTGAACTTCAGTATCTTCAGATCCATAGCGGGATAGAAGATCGAGATTTTCGACGGGGAGAAAAAGCTTATCACCACCCGCATAATGGATTTCAACGCAATCATGCGGCGCGCCTGCTACATCAATGGTCTTTAGGCTCGCAAAGCGCCCAATGCCATGATCAAGGTGTACGACGAGATCACCAGGATTAAGGCTTGCCGCTTCAGCAATAACATCTTGAGCGCGACGGGATTTCCGCGCTTTGCGAACGAGACGATCCCCAAGAATATCTTGTTCGCCAATAACGACGAGACTGTCCGTTTCAAATCCGCGCTCGAGCCCCCAAACTGCAAGAGCAACCGCTTTACCCTTAAGCGCCAAAGCATCGGATAGGTTTGACGTGTAGGTAAGAGTCTTTAATCCATGATCCGAGAGCACATGAGACAATCGCTCGCGCGCCCCTTCAGACCATGTTGCCACGATGACGCGTTTCGATTCATCTTGCTTTGACGTGATAAAGGACACGACCGCGTCAAATATATTTTTTGAATCCGCATGATCATCACCATCAACTCTTGCACGCTCAGCCGAAAAATTCCGTCCCTGCCGAACGCCACAATCAACTGTCGAAGTGCTTCCGTCCGCTACGGCGAAGGGCGTGATCCGAATTACTGGATATTTAGAGAGAAGCGATTTTAGCTCATCGGCCTCTAGATGAAGATGTCTTGGCTCCAATGGCTTATAGGGCATAAGTCCGGCCGTTGGATTCGGAAGCGCATCACGCCGTGCTTCAAAGTGATCGGTAATAAGACTTAATCGTTCTTGTGCCGCTTCCTCAACCAACGGATCAAGAATGAGCGGTACATCCGGAACGTAATCAAAGAGCGTATCGAGACGCTCGTGAAAAAGCGGCAACCAATGTTCCAACCCAGCAACACGGCGACCCTCGCTGATGCCTTCATAAAGAAGATCATCGCGTCCGGGTGCGCCAAAAGCCACGACATAGGCTTGCCGGAATCTCTTTATTGTTTCCGTCGTCAATTGCACTTCGCTCATCGGCACAAGATCAAGCGCGCGTAATTGGCCGGTGGTTCTTTGTGTCTCTGGATCAAAACTCCGAAGTGACTCTAGCGTATCGCCAAAGAAATCGAGACGAACTGGCAAAGGCATCCCAGGGGCGAAAAGGTCGATGATCCCGCCACGCACTGCATAATCGCCCGTCTCGCGCACGGTTGCGGTTTTCATGAACCCGTTTGATTCAAGCCAAAGGGCAAGCGCTTTTGTATCTACGCGATTACCGGGTGCTGCCGAAAAACTCTCCGACGCGATTTTTGACCGCGCCGTCACGCGTTGCATTAATCCATTTGCAGTCGCGATCAAGACACGAGGGCGGTCCTCTCCCGTATGCGACCGCGCCAACCGCGCGAGAACGGTCATCCGCCGTGCAACAATACCCGCATGAGGAGATACGCGATCATAGGGTTGGCAATCCCAATTCGGAAAACTTAATATTTCCAAATCCGGCGCGAGAAAGCTGAGCGCCGTTTCCATTTGCGCTTGGCGTTGGCCATCGCGTGCAACAAATACAAGAGCCGCGGCGTGATCATGCCCTTCTTGTGCATAGCGTCGCGCAAGATCAGCAACCACCATCGCGTCAAAACCATCAGGCGCTGATGAGAGAACAAGCGAAGCTGTCTTTTTGACGGCGGATAGAATTTGATCAAGGAATTTTGACATGCGCCATCAAATATAGATCAAAGATTGATCGGCTTTTCATGATCATGAAAAGTTTTTAGACGCTTAAACATATCCGTATCCAATTCGGCGGGAACAGGCTGGCTACCCACGATCCAGCTTAAAAGCTCCTGATCTTGCCGTGCAATCAAAGTTTCAAAGACATCAAGCTCTTCCGTAGAAAATCCAACGAGATGTGCGTCGGCAAATTGCCCGATGAGCAAATCCATTTCGCGCATGCCGCGATGCCAAGAATGATAGAGAACGCGACGACGGCGTGCATCAAGATCAAGGCTTGAGAGGACGGTTCCCGTCATTTGTTCTGACCCGATGACATGTTCGTTCGTGTATAGGGCGGCAGATCACCCCTCTCCCATCCCGCTTTTGTGTGAGCAATGAAATCATTCAAGCGTAACTGGCCAATAGCGCTCCGCAATCCGGCCATCAAGGTTTGATAATAAGCGAGATTGATCCCCGTGAGCAGCATCATGCCCAGAATCTCTTCGGATTTGACAAGATGATGAAGATAGGCACGGCTATAAATCCGCGCAGGCTCCCAAGAACTTTTTTCATCAAGCGGACGCGGATCATCGGCATGCCGGGCATTCCGGAGGTTGATCTTTCCGAAACGGGTGAAAGCCTGGCCGTGGCGGCC
>JBAXQM010000021.1:0-48246 GCA_037131735.1 Alphaproteobacteria bacterium | reverse complement strand
GCGGGTGTAGCTCAATGGTAGAGCAGCAGCCTTCCAAGCTGAATACGAGGGTTCGATTCCCTTCACCCGCTCCATATTTGTTGCCGATTACGCTCTGGACAAAGTCCAACCGCTAATCGGGCGTAAGTATTTGTCCTCCCGTTTTTCCGTTGCGTCAGTTTGAGTATCGAACTCTCGTAATTTTTTTACGATTGGCAGTTGGGCTTTGCCTAGAGCCAATCGTTTCAAGATTTTGGGTTCGATTCCCTTCACCGGCTCCATATCTGTTTTCAATCCGCGGTCGAGCATCGTCCGCGGATTGATGGGAGTTATTCCGTGTTCGAAAATTCCCTTGCGTAAAATAACCTACGCACAAAAATTTTATCACCGAACGAAGAGATTTTAGTTGACTTCCAAATCAACTGAAGCGCATATTCAGAAACGGGTCAGGGAAGGGGCTTTGGTTCTCTTCGAGCCCATTTTTGCCCCTGGAGAGTACTATCGTCGGCGCTTGTGGCTCCAGCGTGGTGTGGCGGATTGGGTTGAGACGCAAGGCATCGGCAAAGAAGAACTTTTTTTGATGATGTGCGCGCGTTTTTAAAAAGCTTTGTCACGGGCGAGGATTTTGATGACGACGTCAAATTGAAGAGGCTGAATACAAGAACGGGTGGGTGGTACGAATTCCGAATTACTTTTAATCCGCAGACAAGACTCTTCGGCGGGTTTTTGAGGTCCGGTGAATTTGTCGTCGTTCTCCAACAAGACCGGCGCTCTTTGGGTCGGACTTCATTTGCACCAGCAATTCAGAGGGCAGAGCGCATATGGAAGGGGCTCTTCCCAAACCACTTGCCGCTCACGGATAGGCGGGATTTTTTACTGAAGGATTTTTTCGATGGCGATCAAGACCACACGCACCGAAGGCGCCGTTAAAGCGGAGGCCCGCCAGAAAGCTTTTTCTGTTTTGCGGAAGGCGTGGAAACGACGCAGCGGTGAAGATTTTACGGCGAATGAACTCGCTGCACTGCTTGAGCGTGACAAAGCGCAGGTGTCTCGCGTTCTCAATGGCCACTCGCCAACGATGACGCTTGAAACACTCGCATTGTTTCTTGATCGTATGGGCTATCAGCTACAGCTTGATTGCATCGCGAATGAGGATATCGTTGTGGCAAGTCGTAATAGAGCTGTTGCGTCAGTTTGAGTATCGAGCCACCGTCGTCATTGCGAGCGAAGGCGAAGCAATCCAGCTAGTGGTTGCCGTTTAGACGCAGTGTTGCCATTGCATTCCTTCCTGATTCATCAACTGGATTACTTCGCTCCCGCTCGCAATGACGATAAAAAATTTACTCGCAATGGCGGGTGAAAATTTGCTTGCAATAAAGTCACAAGGTCATTGTCTCTTCGCACGTCATGGCCGGGTTTAGCCCGGCCATCCACGAATTAAAAAGCCGAAGCTCGACGTATCGAACCTTAAGTCGTGGATGGCGGGCACAAGGCCTGCCATGACAGACAAATTGTTCTGTTCTCTCGCCGTTTTGGACTCTTTCAGATTTTACTAAAACTCTACCCCTTCTCCTAACGCCCCATCATTCTTTGCCGCTTACGGTCCCGCCTCACGCGTTGAAGGCGCGGGGCTGAGTTTGCGTTTTGGTGTGTGTGGGTTATGATTTCCCTTAGGTCATGCCCATCATGACTCGGGGAACTAGAAAGCCTCACTCTAACCGGCAGTGCATCTGCCGTCACCAAACTGCCCTGACGTTGATCAACGTCGGGGTGGCGGCGTTATGTCCAGGTCGCGAGACTAAAGGCGTCGCGGCCATGTTAGAGTGGCTATTCTAGCACCCCGACTCCAGCGCTTCGCGCTGGGGTCGTTTTTGTTTTCAGGGATTGCTCCAGCGCTTCGCGCGGGGGTCGTTTTTGTTTTCGGGGTGCATCATGCTGCTCAAAGATTTTCCGGATGGCTTTCGCTCGGCTATTCCGTGCATGTTCTTTTTATTCATTTGCAGTCGGTCTTGATGCGCGTGCAGGAGCGCATTGATGACAGCGCCGGTGTAATGAGCGAGGACGAAATACGAGCTTTTCAAAGCTTAAGCGACATGCTCCACGCCGCCCTGCGGGATGTCGAGAAGATGCAGAAGCGGTTGTTGAATTGAACAACGCTTCATAGCGCCCGCCTTTCGCTTCCGCTCAAGGCGTTCGTCCCTCAAAACGAGTCACCGGATCGTTTTGTTCGCTGGCGCGAACCGGTCCTCACCCCCCTTGCAATCCGCCGTGCCCTTTGGCATGACGGCGGCGAAGGCGGGTGTAACCCGCCGCGATAGGGGCTTAGCTCAGCTGGTTAGAGCGGCGGTCTCCAAAACCGCAGGTCGAGAGTTCGAATCCCTCAGCCCCTGCCATTTTCTTGAAGGCTCCGGTTTCGGGGCCTTCTTTTTTGCCGTTTTGGCGGCGGGGTGAGGGGCGGCGCCGCCTTGACCCTTCAGGGCTTTACGCCTATAGAGACGCTCTTTCCTGACATTGGCGGCGGGTCGAAGCTTCAAAGATCACGGTGCCATGCCTGAAACACTTCACTTTTATCGTCTCGTCCGGGGCCAATGATGACCGAATCTTCTCCTAAGCGTTTTTCGGTGATGCATTTCATCCAGGACGTGCGTTCGGAAACGCGGAAAGTTACATGGCCGACCCGCAAAGAGACGCTGATCACCACCGGCATGGTGTTTGTGATGGTGATCTTCGCTTCGGCCTTTTTCCTCTTGTCCGATATGATTATTCACTGGGCCGTCGGGCTCGTTCTCGGCTTCGGCCGCTAACTATCGCTAGACAGAGTTAGATCACCATCATGGCCTCCCGCTGGTACATCGTTCACGCTTACTCGAATTTCGAGAACAAGGTCGCGCAGTCCATTCGCGATCAAGCCGTGCAGCGCAATCTTGCCGATAAATTCGAAGAAGTTCTCGTGCCGACCGAAAAGGTCGTCGAAGTGCGTCGCGGTCGTCGTGTCGATACAGAGCGGAAATTCTTCCCCGGTTATGTGCTCGTCAAATGCGATCTGACCGATGATGTTTACCATCTGATCAAGAACACGCCGAAGGTGACGGGCTTCCTAGGTCACGACAATAAGCCGATGCCGATCTCCGAGCGCGAAGCCGAGCGCATCAAGGGTCAAGTGGCCGAGGGTGTTGATCGTCCAAAGCCCTCCATCAGCTTCGAAGTCGGCGAGACGGTCCGCGTATCGGACGGTCCGTTTGCTTCATTCAGCGGTCTGGTCGAGGAAGTCGATCACGCCCGCGCCCGCCTCAAAGTGGCGGTTTCGATTTTCGGCCGCGCAACGCCGGTCGAGCTGGAATATGGTCAGGTCGAAAAGGTCTGACGATAGACATCGGCTCCTTTTTTGGTAAAGGACCGGTGCTGAACATCGTGGGAGGGGGTTCATACGGCTCGCCGGTCGTATGACGTAAACCCGAACCACGGACCATAAACTGCCGCGAGGGCTCTTTGGGCCCGACCGGCCTTGTTTGGAGAATGGGAATGGCAAAGAAGATTGCCGGCTATGTAAAGCTTCAGGTTCCGGCAGGCGCCGCGAACCCGTCGCCGCCGATTGGTCCCGCGCTCGGTCAGCGCGGTCTTAACATCATGGAATTCTGCAAGGCCTTCAACGCGAAGACCGCGCAGATGGAAAAGGGCACCCCGATCCCGGTGATCATCACCGCGTATCAGGATCGCTCCTTCACCTTCGAAACGAAGTTGCCGCCTGTATCCTTCTTCTTGAAGAAGGCTTCGGGCATCCAGTCCGGTCACAAGACCACCGGTCGTGGCTTCATCGGCAAGATTACCAAGAAGCAGATCGACGAGATCGCCAAGGCCAAGATGCCTGATCTCAACTGCTCGACAGTTGAATCTGCCGCCGCAATGATCACCGGTTCGGCCCGCTCCATGGGCCTCGAGATTGTGGAGTAAGGGACCATGGCAAATTCAAAAAGAATGAACAAAGCCGTCGAAGGCATTGATCGCACAAAGCTTTATCCGCTCACAGAAGCCATCCAGCTCGTGAAGGATCGTGCCAAGACAAAGTTCGACGAAACCATCGAAGTGGCGATGAATCTCGGCGTTGACCCGCGTCACGCGGACCAGATGGTCCGTGGCGTCTGCGTGTTGCCGAATGGTTCGGGCCGTACGTTGCGCGTGGGCGTGTTCGCCCGCGGTGCAAAGGCGGAAGAAGCCAAGAAGGCGGGTGCTGATGTTGTCGGCGCTGAAGATCTCGTCGAGATCGTCAATGGCGGCACGATTGATTTCGATCGCTGCATCGCGACCCCGGATATGATGCCGCTCGTCGGTCGTCTCGGTAAGGTGCTCGGCCCGCGCGGCATGATGCCAAACCCGAAGGTCGGCACCGTGACCATGGACATCGCGAATGCGGTGGCTGCGGCCAAGGGCGGTTCGGTCGAGTTCCGCGTCGAGAAGGCCGGCATCGTCCATGCGGGCGTTGGCAAGGCATCCTTCTCGGCTGAAAAGCTCGCCGAAAATATCCGCGCTTTCGTTGACTCGGTCTCTAAGGCCAAGCCGCAAGGCTCGAAGGGCACCTATATGGAGCGCATGGCGATTTCCTCGACCATGGGCCCGGGCGTAAAGGTCGATATTTCGAGCGTCGGCAACGCCTAAGGCGGTTTGCTTGATTTAAATTCGAAAAGCCCCGGAGCAATCCGGGGCTTTTCCTTTTGGGCCTGGATGCCGAATTCTTGGCCCCATTGCCGAAAAAGTGCAGGTGGGGGCTTCACAAGGGTCCCGAACGGGGCTAATGAGGCCCCTCGATAAGCGTGATGAGCGGTTTCGGCAACGAAATCGTGGAAACCGCGTGGACTTCGGTCCATGTGATCGATGAGCCGGCAAGGCGAGGGGGTAACTCCTTGTCCGTGCTGGCTTTATCCTGTCCGAGACTGCAGGTGGGTCGATCCCCGGATCGCCCTTAAATCGATTGGACCTGCACAGACGGGGACGACCGGATCCGGGCTTTGCCCGTTTAACGGTTCGAACCTTACCGGGCGCCGGCTTAGCCGGGACGCTTCGGGGACAGACGCGTCGGAAGCGGCGGAAGGGCGGGACATCGGCCTTTCGCCATCGTGCAACCGGCGGGACGTCAGTCCCAGCCAACCGGAGAGAGCCCCGTGGATAAAGCGGAAAAAGCAGAGCTCGTTTCGTCGCTGAATGGAATCTTCAGTTCCACCAGTGTCGTTGTCGTTGCTCACTATGCTGGCCTCACGGTCGCCGAGATGCAGGATCTGCGCAAGCGGATGGCTGCCTCAGGCGCCCAAGTGAAGGTCACAAAAAACCGCCTTGCCAAAATTGCTCTTGAAGGCACGCAAGTCGCGTCAATCGGGTCCCTTCTCAAGGGTCCGACACTGCTCGCTTATTCAAGCGATCCAGTCGCGGCTGCGAAGGTCGCTGTCGATTTCTCCAAGACCAATGACAAGCTTGTCATCCTTGGCGGAGCGATGGGTCAGACCGCTCTGAATGTGAACGGGGTCAAGGCACTTGCCACGATGCCGTCGCTCGACGAACTGCGCGCCAAACTTGTCGGCCTCATCCAGGCTCCGGCAACGAAGATCGCACAGCTCTCGACAGCACCGGCGGCAAAGCTCGCTCGCGTGTTCGGAGCCTATGCCAAGAGTGATGCGGCTTAAGGCCACTTCATAGATATCAACGGTTCGAACCTCATTTTATAAGGAAACTACAATGACTGATCTCAACAAACTCGTTGACGACCTCTCATCGCTCACCGTTCTCGAAGCGGCTGAGCTCGCCAAGCTTCTCGAAGAGAAGTGGGGCGTTTCGGCTGCAGCCGCTGTTGCCGTAGCGGCAGCACCGGCAGCTGGTGGCGGCGGTGCCGCTGCTGCTGAAGAGCAGACCGAATTCACAGTCGTTCTCGCCTCGGCTGGCGACAAGAAGATCGAAGTGATTAAGGAAGTTCGTGCGATCACGGGTCTCGGCCTCAAGGAAGCCAAGGACCTCGTTGAAGGCGCGCCAAAGCCGCTTAAGGAAGGCGTGTCGAAGGACGAAGCCAACAAGATCAAGGAAACCCTTGAGAAGGTCGGCGCTAAGGTCGAGCTCAAGTAATCGAGATTCCGCGATGACGCGGGTTCTTCGATTTTCTTCGAAGTGAATTAGGCGGTCCCGGGGACACCTTGTCTCCGGGATCGTATTCGTGTCGGTAAGGTCTGGGGTAGGGCCTTAATGCCGACATCATTGATGGCGATGTGACACGGATGTTTGCGACGGCTCCTTCGATTTTCGGATCGGGCCTTGCGCGCAGGACATCCCTTGAAAGAGCGAGGAACGAAATGGCTCAGACCTTCACCGGACGGAAGCGTGTGCGCAAGTTCTTCGGGCATATCCGCGAAGTCGCGGTTATGCCGAACCTGATCGAGGTTCAGAAGGCATCCTATGACCAGTTCCTCCAAGTTGAGGAACCTAAGGGTGGCCGGATCGAAGAAGGCCTGCAAGCGGTTTTCAAATCGGTATTTCCGATTTCGGATTTTTCGGGCGCTTCGCTTCTCGAATTTGTGAAATTCACGTTTGAGCCGCCAAAATATGATGTCGATGAATGCCGTCAACGCGGTATGACTTACGCCGCACCGCTTAAGGTGACGCTGCGTCTCATCGTATTTGATATTGATGTTGATACCGGCGCGAAGTCGGTGAAGGATATCAAGGAACAAGATGTTTACATGGGCGATATGCCGCTCATGACATCGAACGGTACCTTCGTTGTGAACGGCACTGAGCGCGTTATCGTCTCGCAAATGCATCGTTCGCCGGGCGTGTTCTTCGATCACGACAAGGGCAAGACGCATTCGTCAGGCAAGCTGCTGTTTGCAGCGCGTATCATTCCGTATCGCGGCTCATGGCTCGATATTGAATTCGATGCGAAGGACATTGTTCATGCGCGTATCGACCGTCGCCGTAAATTGCCGGTCACGACGCTTCTCTATGCGCTGGGACTCGATGGCGAAGAAATTCTCTCCACTTTCTTCAAGACCGTAACCTACAAGCGTGCAAAAGACGCGTGGCGTGTGCCGTTCAATCCGGATCGCATGAAGGGCATGAAAGCGGTCAATGATTTGATCGATGCCGACAGCGGCCAGGTTGTTCTCGAAGCCGGCAAGAAGCTCACGCAACGTACAGCGCGTATGATTGCCGAGAAGGGCACGAAAGCCCTCATCGCAACCGACGAAGATCTCTATGGCCAGTATATTGGCGAAGATTTGGCTTCACCGAAGACCGGTGAAATCTATGCGGAAGCGGGCGAAGAAATCACCGACAAGCTTTTAAAGTCCTTGCTTGATACGGGATTGAAAGAAATTCCGGTTCTCGACATCGATCATGTCAATGTTGGCCCTTACATCCGCAACACGCTTGCCGTTGATAAGAACTCGTCGCGCGAAGAAGCGCTCTTTGACATCTATCGCGTAATGCGTCCGGGTGAACCGCCGACGATCGATACCGCGGAAAATATGTTCCAGTCGCTCTTCTTCGATCCCGAGCGTTATGATCTCTCGGCCGTTGGTCGCGTGAAGATGAATATGCGTATGGAGCTTGATGCTCCTGACACGCATCGCACTTTGCGTCGTGAAGACATCATCGAAGTTGTGCGCGCGCTTGTTGAATTGCGCGATGGTCGTGGCGAAATCGACGACATCGACAATCTCGGCAATCGCCGTGTGCGCTCAGTCGGCGAGTTGATGGAAAATCAATATCGCCTCGGTCTGTTGCGGATGGAACGTGCGATCAAGGAGCGTATGTCATCGGTCGATAT
The DNA here is from genome assembly GCA_037131735.1 of Alphaproteobacteria bacterium. Classification (GTDB taxonomy): domain Bacteria; phylum Pseudomonadota; class Alphaproteobacteria; order Rhizobiales; family Beijerinckiaceae; genus CAIUPE01. The sequence continues at coordinate 40,463 of JBAXQM010000021.1, read as the reverse complement.
TGACACAGTGATGCCGCAAGATCTCATCAATGCTAAACCCGCTGCTGCGGCTGTTCGTGAATTCTTCGGCTCGTCGCAGCTTTCGCAATTTATGGATCAGACCAATCCGTTGTCTGAAATCACGCATAAGCGTCGTCTCTCGGCACTTGGTCCGGGCGGTCTGACACGTGAGCGCGCAGGCTTCGAAGTGCGCGACGTGCATCCAACGCATTATGGTCGTATCTGCCCGATTGAAACACCGGAAGGTCCGAATATCGGTCTCATCAATTCGCTCGCCACTTTCGCGCGTGTAAATAAATATGGCTTCATCGAAAGCCCTTATCGCAAGATTAAGGACGGCAAGATCACTGATGAAGTGATTTATATGTCAGCGATCGAAGAATCGAAGCACCATGTCGCGCAGGCGAACGTGGCGGTCGATAAAGGCGGTAAGCTCACCGATGATCTCGTCATCGTGCGTCATGCGGGCGATGTGATCGTCGTTCCGGTTGATCGTGTTGATTACATGGATGTGTCACCGAAGCAGCTTGTGTCGGTCGCTGCCGCGCTCATTCCGTTCCTTGAGAACGATGACGCGAACCGCGCGCTCATGGGCTCGAACATGCAACGTCAAGCGGTGCCGCTTGTGCGTGCGGACGCGCCTTTCGTCGGCACAGGTATGGAAGCGATTGTGGCGCGTGATTCAGGTGCTGCGATTGCGGCACGGCGCGCCGGTATCGTCGATCAAGTGGATGCGACACGTATCGTTATTCGCGCGACCGAAGAACTCGATCCATCGAAGGCCGGCGTTGATATCTATCGCTTGCTGAAGTTCCAACGTTCGAACCAATCGACCTGCATCAACCAGAAGCCGCTCGTGCAAGTGGGTGATATCGTCAAGAAGGGCGATATTCTGGCCGATGGCCCGTCGACGGAGTTTGGCGAATTGGCGCTGGGTCGTAACGTGCTTGTCGCCTTCATGCCGTGGAACGGTTACAATTTCGAAGACTCGATTTTGTTGTCCGAACGCATCGCGAAGGAGGACACATTCACCTCCATCCACATCGAAGAATTCGAAGTGATGGCGCGTGATACGAAGCTCGGTCCAGAAGAAATCACACGTGACATTCCAAACGTCTCGGAAGAGACGCTGAAGAATCTCGACGAAGCGGGTATCGTCTATATCGGTGCGGAAGTGCAGGCGGGTGATATTCTCGTCGGCAAGATCACGCCGAAGGGCGAAAGCCCGATGACGCCGGAAGAAAAACTTCTGCGCGCCATCTTCGGTGAAAAAGCTTCTGACGTTCGTGATACATCGCTCCGCGTTCCGCCGGGCGTGCAAGGCACAATCGTTGAAGTGCGTGTGTTCAACCGTCACGGCGTAGACAAGGACGAACGTGCGCAAGCCATCGAGCGCGAAGAAATTGAACGTCTCGCGAAAGACCGTGATGACGAGCTCGCGATCCTTGATCGTAACGTCTACACGCGCGTTGGTGAGTTGATCACCGGCAAGAAGGCGCTTTCGGGTCCGAAGGGTTTCAAGAAGGACGTCAAGATTGAACGCGCAATGCTTGATGCCTATCCGCGTTCGCAATGGTGGACCTTCGCGGTTGATGACGACTCTGTCATGACAGCGCTTGAAGCCATGCGTAAGCAATATGACGATGCGAAGAAGAGCCTTGAACAGCGCTTCCTCGACAAGGTCGAAAAATTGCAACGCGGTGATGAGCTGCCTCCTGGCGTCATGAAGATGGTAAAGGTCTTCGTTGCCGTGAAGCGTAAGATTCAGCCGGGTGACAAAATGGCCGGCCGTCACGGTAATAAGGGCGTTGTTTCGCGTATCGTGCCGATTGAAGACATGCCGTTCCTTGAAGATGGTACGCATGTTGACATCGTGCTCAATCCGTTGGGCGTGCCCTCGCGCATGAATGTGGGTCAGATCCTTGAAACCCATCTCGGATGGGCTGCGGCGGGTCTTGGCAAACAGATCGGTGAAGCTGTCGATGCCTATCGCAAGTCGCACAATGAAAAGCAGCTTCGTGACTCATTCGCCAAAGTCTATGGCGACAATGAAGCTGTGAACGCGCTTGATGCTGACAATCTTGCGGGTATGGGTGAAAACCTCCGTCGCGGTGTGCCGATTGCAACGCCGGTGTTTGATGGCGCGAAAGAAGCGGATATCGAGCATTTGTTGGAGCAGGCGGGTCTCGATAAATCGGGTCAGGTTACGCTGTATGATGGACGCACGGGCGAAGCTTTCGATCGTAAGGTCACTGTCGGCTATATCTATATGCTGAAGCTTCACCATCTTGTTGATGACAAGATCCATGCGCGTTCGATCGGTCCTTATTCGCTCGTCACGCAACAACCACTTGGCGGTAAAGCGCAGTTCGGTGGTCAGCGTTTCGGCGAAATGGAAGTTTGGGCGTTGGAGGCTTATGGCGCAGCGTATACGCTACAAGAAATGCTCACCGTCAAATCGGACGACGTCGCCGGCCGTACAAAGGTCTACGAGTCGATCGTTCGTGGCGACGACACATTCGAAAGCGGTATTCCGGAGAGCTTCAACGTTCTCGTCAAGGAAATGCGTTCGTTGGGCCTCAATGTTGAATTGACGGCGTCAGCGAAGCCTGCAGACGAATTGCCGCCGGCGGAAGCTGCTGAGTGATGAAAGAAGGTTGGCGCGCTCAGGCGTGCCGACCTCTTCGCGTCGAAGGGTTCGCTCTTCGATATTGAATTTGGACTTTATGGATCTTCGCCAATAGGGCGCTTCAGGATCCGAATGTAAGGAGACGGCGATGAATCAAGAGGTCATGAATCTCTTCAACCCCGTGGTCCAGCCGCAGACCTTTGAGCACATCAAGATCGCGATCGCTTCGCCTGATCAGATCCTCTCATGGTCCTATGGTGAAATCAAAAAGCCAGAAACGATCAATTATCGTACGTTCAAGCCTGAACGCGATGGTCTTTTCTGCGCGCGTATCTTTGGCCCGATCAAGGATTACGAATGCTTGTGCGGCAAGTATAAGCGTATGAAGTATAAGGGCGTCATCTGCGAAAAGTGCGGCGTTGAAGTGACCTTGTCACGCGTCCGGCGCGAGCGCATGGGCCATATCGAATTGGCTGCTCCTGTTGCGCATATCTGGTTCTTGAAGTCGTTGCCATCCCGCATCGGCCTTCTTCTCGATATGGCGCTTAAGGATCTCGAGCGCATTCTCTATTTCGAAAACTATGTCGTGATTGAGCCGGGCCTTACCCCGCTCAAAGAACGTCAATTGCTCTCGGAAGATGATTATCTTCGTGCGCAGGACGAGTATGGCGAAGACAGCTTCACCGCCATGATTGGTGCGGAAGCCATTCGTGAAATTCTTCGCGCGCTCGATTTGGAAAAGACTGCAGCGGATCTCCGTCACGAGATCTCGGTGTCGACATCTGAATTGAAGCCGAAGAAACTCGCTAAGCGCTTGAAGATCATCGAAGCGTTCATTCAATCAGGCAATAAGCCTGAATGGATGATCCTCACGGTTGTTCCTGTGATCCCGCCGGATCTTCGTCCGCTCGTGCCGCTTGATGGCGGTCGTTTCGCGACATCCGATTTGAACGATCTTTATCGTCGCGTGATCAATCGTAACAATCGCTTGAAGCGCCTCATCGAATTGCGTGCGCCGGATATCATCATCCGTAACGAAAAGCGCATGTTGCAAGAGTCTGTTGATGCGCTCTTCGACAATGGTCGTCGTGGACGCGTGATCACGGGTGCGAATAAGCGTCCGTTGAAGTCACTCGCTGACATGCTCAAAGGCAAGCAAGGCCGCTTCCGTCAGAACTTGCTCGGCAAGCGCGTCGACTATTCAGGCCGTTCGGTTATTGTCGTCGGTCCGGAATTGAAACTGCATCAATGCGGTTTGCCGAAGAAGATGGCGCTCGAACTCTTCAAGCCGTTCATCTATTCGCGTCTTGATGCGAAGGGTCTTTCGGCCACTGTGAAGCAAGCCAAGAAGCTCGTTGAAAAGGAAAAGCCCGAAGTTTGGGATATCCTTGACGAAGTTATTCGCGAACATCCCGTGATGCTGAACCGCGCACCGACGCTCCATCGTTTGGGCATTCAAGCGTTCGAGCCTGTGCTCGTTGAAGGTAAAGCCATTCAGCTTCACCCGCTCGTTTGCGCGGCGTTCAACGCCGACTTCGACGGTGACCAAATGGCTGTGCACGTACCACTGTCGCTCGAAGCGCAGTTGGAAGCACGCGTGCTCATGATGTCGACCAACAATATTCTGCATCCAGCAAATGGTCAGCCGATCATCGTGCCATCGCAGGATATCGTGCTTGGTCTCTATTATCTGTCATTGATGGCCGATAAGGAGCCGGGTGAGGGCATGCTCTTCGCCGATATGGGCGAAATCGAACATGCAATCGCGTCAAAGTCTGTTACCGTTCATGCGAAGATCAAATATCGCTATCAGGGCGTTGATGAGGCCGGCAAGTCTTACACGAAAATCTATGACACGACGCCTGGCCGCGCAATGCTTGGTCAGCTGCTGCCGAAGAACGGAAAGATCACGTTCGACGTCGTCAATAAAATGATGACGAAGAAAGAAATTTCGAACACGATCGACACGGTCTATCGTCACTGCGGTCAGAAAGAGACTGTGATCTTCTGCGATCGCATCATGTCGCTCGGTTTCACCAATGCGTTCAAGGCCGGCATCTCGTTCGGCAAAGACGACATGGTTATTCCGGACACGAAGGCAAAGATCGTTGGCGAAACACGCGCGCTCGTGAAAGACTATGAGCAGCAATTCAATGATGGTCTCATCACGCAAGGCGAAAAATATAATAAGGTCGTTGATGCGTGGGCGAAGTGCTCGGACAAACTCGCGCAAGAAATGATGGCGCGTATTTCGGCCGTACAGAAGGATGATGCGGGCCGCACGAAGCCTGTGAACTCGATCTACATGATGAGCCACTCCGGTGCGCGTGGGTCGCCCACACAGATGCGTCAGCTCGCCGCGATGCGTGGTCTTATGGCCAAGCCTTCGGGCGAAATCATTGAGACGCCGATCATCTCGAACTTCAAAGAAGGTCTCGACGTTCTTGAATATTTCAACTCGACCCACGGTGCCCGTAAGGGTCTCGCGGATACCGCATTGAAGACGGCAAACTCGGGTTACCTCACACGTCGTCTCGTTGACGTCGCGCAGGACTCAATCATCACGGTTCGTGATTGCGGCTCTGAAGGTGGCATTAAGATGCGCGCCATCATTGACGCGGGTCAGATCGTGGCGTCGTTGGCAACGCGTATTCTCGGCCGAACAGCAGCGGAAGATCTTGTCGATCAAGAGTACAAGATCATCGTTGCGAAGGGCATGATGATCGAAGAGCATCACATCGAAGCGATCAATGCGGCCGGCATTCAAGAAGTGAAGATCCGTTCGGTTCTCACCTGCGAAGCGCCGAATGGCGTTTGCGGCACATGCTATGGTCGCGATCTCGCACGCGGAACACCGGTCAATATTGGTGAAGCGGTTGGTGTTATTGCCGCTCAGTCAATCGGTGAACCAGGCACGCAGCTTACAATGCGTACCTTCCACGTCGGTGGTGCTGCTAACATTGCGGATACGTCCTTCGTTGAAAGCAATTTTGACGGTAAGGTCGTGGTGCGTAACAGCAATGTTGCAAAGAATTCCGATGGTGATCTCATTGCCATGGGCCGCAACATCACGATTGCGATTGTGGGATCGGACGGCACCGAGCGTGCTGCTCATCGCATCCAATATGGCTCACGCCTGCGCGTTGCCGAAGGCGACACGATCAAGCGTGGTCAACGTTTGGCGGATTGGGATCCCTATACCCGTCCGATCGTCACGGAAGTGGCGGGCACGGTGCAATATGAAGATCTCGTCGAAAACGCATCGGTTATTGAAACGGCCGACGAGTCGACCGGTATCACCAAGCGCGTCGTTATCGATTATCGCACCAATATGCGTTCGGCGGATTTGCGTCCGGCTGTCGTGATCATGGATGCGAAGGGCAAGATTTTGAAACTCCCGCGCGGCGGCGAGGCTCGTTATCTTTTGCCCGTCGATGCGATCCTTTCGGTTGATCCGGGTGCGAAGATTAAGGCGGGTGATATTCTTGCTCGTATTCCTCTGGAAAGCGCGAAGACACGCGACATCACCGGCGGTCTGCCGCGTGTTGCCGAACTCTTCGAAGCACGTCGTCCGAAGGAAGCCGCGATCATCGCCGAGACGTCGGGCACGATTCAGTTTGGTCGCGACTACAAGAACAAGCGCCGTATTTCGCTCATCCCTGATGATGGATCGGATCCGGTCGAGTATCTCGTTCCGAAGGGCAAGCACATCTATCTGCAAGCCGGCGACGTGGTGGAGAAGGGCGATTACATCGTCGATGGTAATCCGGCACCGCATGACATTCTGGCGATTAAGGGCGTGGAAGAGCTTGCCGCTTACCTCGTCAACGAAATCCAGGAAGTCTATCGTTTGCAGGGCGTGTCGATCAACGACAAGCATATCGAAGTGATCGTCCGTCAAATGTTGCAGAAGGTCGAAATCGACGAAATTGGCGACTCCGAATTCCTGAACAATGAACAGGTCGACAAGGTCGAAATGGACGAAGTCAATGAGCGTCTGATCGCGGATGGCAAGCGTCCAGCAAAGGGTCACCCTGTGCTGCTCGGTATCACCAAGGCATCGCTCCAGACCCGCTCCTTCATCTCGGCGGCTTCGTTCCAGGAAACGACCCGCGTGCTCACCGAGGCTGCCGTCAACGGCAAGTCGGATGATCTCGCAGGCCTCAAGGAAAACGTCATCGTCGGCCGCCTTATTCCTGCGGGCACGGGCGCGACTATGTCCCGGATTCGCCAGATCGCTACAAAGCGTGACGAGCTCATCGTGGCGCAGGAATCGATTGAAGGCCCGGCAGCGGCTGAATAAGGCGTCTCCGAACCGGTTTTGGTTCCATAATATTCCTAAAGGCCGCCTCCGGGCGGCCTTTTTCTTGGACCCGCCGGGCCTATTTCGAGAATGGATGCCGGAATGGGCGCCCCAATCAAATTATCCGGCGAAAAGGGGTTGACGGGGGTAGGGGGCACGAGTAGACACACCGGACTTCGACGGACGTCGATGGCTTTTATTGTGTTTGCTGCGCCTAGCGTCAAACCGGGATCCATCGAGACACCGTCGCCTCTCCACCGGCCAAATGGTCGTTATTTTGGGGCCATGATCGCGGGTAACCGTGGTCCTCTGGGAAGTTTTTCGCGCCAAGGGGCATTGGTCCCGAGGCGTGATTTCGTTTTGCGCGTTTCGATGTGCAGGACGAGAAACAGGAATTTCACTTAAGAATCCGGCACTTGCCGGGTTCGATCACGGACTGGAACGAGCGAAGATGCCGACCATCAGCCAGTTGATCCGCAAGGCGCGGTCACCTCAAAAGGCCCGGAACACGGTTCCGGCACTGCAAGCCTGCCCGCAAAAGCGTGGCGTGTGCACGCGCGTCTATACGACGACACCGAAAAAGCCGAACTCGGCGCTTCGTAAAGTTGCGAAAGTGCGCCTGACCAATGGCTTCGAAGTGATCGGTTACATTCCCGGTGAAGGCCACAACCTGCAAGAACACTCTGTTGTCGCGATCCGCGGCGGCCGCGTGAAGGATTTGCCGGGTGTCCGTTACCACGTCATCCGTGGCGTCCTCGATACACAGGGCGTCAAGAACCGTAAGCAACGCCGTTCGAAATACGGCGCGAAGCGTCCGAAGTAAGGCGGAGAGAAGAACATGTCCCGTCGTCACAGTGCAGAAAAGCGCGAAGTTATTCCGGATGCGAAATTTGGTGACATTGTTGTCGCCAAGTTCATGAATTCGGTTATGTATGATGGCAAGAAATCGGTCGCGGAAGCGATCGTTTATGGCGCCTTCGAAGCGGTTGAAGCCAAGCTCAAGACCGATCCCCTTCAGGTGTTCCGTCAGGCGCTCGACAATGTCGCGCCGGCAATCGAAGTTCGCTCACGCCGCGTCGGTGGTGCGACCTATCAGGTTCCGGTTGAAGTGCGCACAGAGCGTCGTCAGGCGCTTGCTATTCGTTGGCTCATCACGGCCGCGCGTGGCCGCAATGACAAGACTATGGTCGACCGTCTGTCGGCCGAGTTGATGGATGCTGCTAACAATCGTGGCAGTGCCGTCAAGAAGCGCGAAGACACGCACCGCATGGCGGAAGCGAACCGCGCCTTCTCGCACTATCGTTGGTAATTTTACTTTTACGTCGAGGACTGACCGATGCCACGCTCACATGCCATTAAAGACTACCGGAATTTCGGTATCATGGCGCATATCGATGCCGGTAAGACAACGACGACCGAGCGTATCCTTTTCTATTCAGGCAAGTCGCACAAGATTGGCGAAGTGCATGATGGCGCCGCCACCATGGACTGGATGGAGCAGGAGCAAGAGCGCGGCATCACGATCACGTCCGCTGCGACGACAACCTTCTGGAATGATCATCGTCTGAATATTATCGACACGCCTGGCCACGTTGACTTCACGATTGAAGTTGAGCGTTCGCTCCGCGTTCTCGACGGTGCAGTATGCGTTCTCGACGGCAACCAGGGCGTTGAGCCGCAGACGGAAACCGTTTGGCGTCAGGCTGACAAGTACAATGTTCCGCGCGTTGTGTTCGTGAACAAGATGGACAAGACCGGCGCTGATTTCTTCAACTGCGTTGAAGAAATCGTCACACGAGTTGCTGGTAAGCCTGTCTGCATTCAGTTGCCGATTGGCTCGGAAAGCAACTTCAAGGGCATCATCGATCTCGTTCGCATGAAGGCCGTTGTGTGGGACAATGAAAATCTCGGCGCGACATTCCGCGACGAAGAAATTCCTGCTGATCTTCTCGAGCAGGCAAAAGAATATCGTCACACGCTTCTCGAAGCGGCAGTTGAACTCGATGATGATGTGATGTCGGCTTACCTCGATGGTAAAGAGCCAGACGTTGCCACATTGAAGCGTTTGATCCGTAAGGCTGTTATCGGCCGCGTGTTCAATCCGGTTCTCTGCGGTTCAGCGTTCAAGAACAAGGGCGTGCAGCCTTTGCTGGACGCGGTTGTTGATTACCTTCCGTCACCTCTCGATCGTGAAGCGATCAAAGGTATCGATTTCAAGACGGAAGAAGAAACTGTTCGCACAGCCAATGATGACGAGCCCTTCTCGATGCTCGCCTTCAAGATCATGGACGATCCGTTCGTTGGCACCATCACCTTCTGCCGCGTTTATTCGGGCAAGATCGACTCTGGCACGACTGTGTTGAATTCGACGAAGGACAAGAAAGAGCGCATTGGTCGTATGTTGTTGATGCATGCGAACAACCGCGAAGACATCAAGGAAGCCTATGCCGGCGATATCGTCGCATTGGCTGGTCTGAAAGAAGTGCGTACCGGTGACACGCTTTGCGACCTCGCGAAGCCTGTGATCCTCGAGCGCATGGAATTCCCTGAGCCCGTTATCGAAATCGCGATTGAGCCAAAGTCGAAGGCTGACCAAGAAAAGCTTGGTATCGCGTTGTCGAAGCTTGCTGCGGAAGACCCATCCTTCCGCGTCTCGACCGATCAGGAATCGGGCCAGACGATTTTGAAGGGCATGGGCGAATTGCATCTCGACATTAAGGTCGACATTTTGCGCCGTACCTACAAGGTCGATGCGAATATCGGCGCGCCGCAAGTTGCTTATCGTGAAACGCTCACGAAGAAGACTGAAATCGATTACACGCACAAGAAACAGACCGGTGGTACGGGTCAGTTTGCGCGCGTGAAAATCATTGCCGAGCCGAACGAAGCCGGCAAGGGTTATCAGTTTGAATCGAAGATCGTCGGTGGTGCTGTTCCGAAGGAATACATCCCGGGCGTTGAAAAGGGTCTCGATAGCGTCATGAATTCGGGTCCGCTTGCGGGCTTCCCGGTCGTTGACGTGAAGGTTCAGCTGATCGACGGCGCTTATCACGAAGTTGACTCTTCGGCACTCGCTTTCGAAATCGCATCGCGCGCAGCATTCCGTGAAGCGATGCAAAAGGGCGGTGCAGTTCTCCTCGAGCCGATTATGAAGGTCGAGGTTGTAACGCCGGAAGACTATACGGGTTCGGTCATTGGCGATCTCACCGGTCGTCGTGGTCAGATTCAAGGCCAAGACATGCGCGGCAACGCGATCGTCATCAATGCGATGGTGCCGCTCGCCAACATGTTTGGTTACGTTAATACGCTTCGGTCCTTCTCTCAGGGCCGGGCGAATTTCACCATGCAATTCGATCACTATGAGCAAGTGCCTCAAGCCATCGCGGCTGAGGTACAAGCGAAATACGCTTGATCGGATTGAGTTCTTTCACTTCAGGTCCCGGCGACGGAGGATACGATGGCCAAAGAGAAATTTTCACGCACAAAGCCGCACTGCAACATCGGCACAATTGGTCACGTTGACCATGGTAAGACATCGCTGACAGCAGCGATTACAAAGGTGCTCGCAGAAGCTGGCGGCGCGACATTCACGGCCTATGATCAGATTGATAAGGCTCCTGAAGAGCGCGCTCGTGGTATTACGATTTCGACAGCACACGTCGAATACGAAACCAAGAACCGCCACTATGCTCACGTCGATTGCCCCGGCCACGCCGACTATGTGAAGAACATGATCACGGGTGCGGCCCAGATGGACGGCGCGATCCTCGTTGTGTCAGCAGCTGACGGCCCCATGCCGCAGACTCGCGAACACATCCTTCTTGCTCGTCAGGTTGGCGTTCCTGCACTCGTTGTGTTCATGAACAAGGTTGACCTTGTTGATGACGCTGAATTGCTCGAGCTCGTTGAACTCGAAATTCGTGAATTGCTCTCGAAGTACGAATTCCCAGGCGACGATATTCCGATCACCAAGGGTTCGGCTGTTTGCGCACTCGAAGGCAAGCGTCCTGAAATCGGCCATGATGCAATCTTGAAGCTCATGGAAACGGTTGATGCTTACATTCCGCAGCCAGAGCGTCCGAAGGATCAGCCTTTCTTGATGCCGGTTGAAGACGTGTTCTCGATCTCGGGTCGCGGCACGGTTGTCACGGGTCGTATCGAACGCGGTATCGTCAAGGTCGGCGAAGAAATCGAAATCGTTGGTCTCAAGGACACTGTTAAGACGATCGTCACGGGCGTCGAAATGTTCCGTAAGTTGCTCGATCAGGGTGAAGCTGGCGATAACGTCGGTTGCTTGCTCCGCGGCACGAAGCGTGAAGACGTTGAGCGTGGCCAGGTTCTCTCGAAGGTCGGTTCGGTTAAGCCGCACACGAAGTTCAAGGCTGAGGCTTACATCCTCACCAAGGAAGAAGGTGGCCGTCATACGCCATTCTTCACGAACTACCGTCCGCAATTCTATTTCCGCACGACGGACGTCACCGGCATGGTGAAGCTTCCGGAAGGCACCGAAATGGTGATGCCGGGCGACAACATTGCCATGGAAGTTGAGCTCATCGCACCGATCGCGATGGAAGAAAAGCTCCGCTTCGCGATCCGCGAAGGCGGCCGCACCGTTGGTGCAGGCGTCGTCGCTTCGATCATTGCCTAAGCTACTCGTCTTCATGATGGGCGCCGGAAACGGCGTCCATTCTTTCGGGTAACATGCCCCGGGGATTTCTTCGATGAACGGTCAAAATATCCGCATTCGGCTCAAGGCTTTCGACCATCGCATTCTTGATGCGTCGACCCGTGAGATCGTTTCGACGGCTAAGCGTACAGGTGCTCAGGTTCGCGGTCCTATTCCGCTGCCGACGCATATCGAACGCTTTACAGTCAACCGCTCGCCGCACATCGACAAGAAGTCGCGTGAGCAGTTTGAAATTCGCACGCACAAGCGCGTTCTCGACATTGTCGATCCTACGCCGCAGACGGTTGATGCTTTGATGAAGCTCGATCTCGCGGCTGGTGTCGACGTCGAGATCAAGCTCTGAGCGGCGCGCGGAATACGGGGGCCATTATGAGGTCAGGCGTTATCGCCCAAAAACTCGGCATGACACGCATCTTCACAGAAGCGGGCGTTCATGTGCCGGTGACAGTGTTGAAGGTCGATCGCTGTGAAGTGGTCGCTCATCGCACAGTCGAAAAGAACGGTTACACCGCGCTGCAAGTCGGCGTCGGTTTGGCCAAGGTCAAGAATGTGCCGAAGGCCGAGCGCGGTCACTTTGCGATTGCCAAAGTTGAGCCAAAGCAGAAGGTCGCTGAATTCCGCGTGGACGACAAGGACATGATCCCGGTCGGCGCTGAAATCACGGTCGATCACTTCGTTGTTGGTCAATTCGTCGATGTGACGGGTACGACAACAGGTAAGGGCTTCGCCGGTGGTATGAAGCGCTGGAACTTCGGCGGTCTTCGTGCAACGCACGGTGTCTCGGTCTCGCATCGCTCGATTGGTTCGACCGGTGGTCGTCAGGATCCGGGCAAGACCTTCAAGAACAAGAAGATGCCTGGTCACATGGGTGTCGATCGCGTGACAACGCAAAATCTGCGTGTCGTGCAGACCGATCTCAATCGCGGACTCATTCTCGTCGAGGGTGCAGTTCCGGGCGTGAAGGGCGGCTATATTTATGTTCGTGATGCGGTGAAACATCCGCTTCCGAAAGATGCGCCGAAGCCGGGTGCGTTTCGTCTGAAGGGCGATGGCGCAGCAAAGGCTGAAGCACCGGCCGCTGAAGTGCAGGAGAATGCGTGATGAAACTTGATGTCACGACACTCGATGGCGGCAAGGCCGGTTCGGTTGAACTTTCCGACGATATCTTCGGTTTGGAGCCGCGCGTCGATCTCATCCAGCGCATGGTGCTTTGGCAGTTGGCCAAGCGTCAGGCTGGCACGCACAAAACAAAAGGTCGCGCTGAAATCTGGCGCACCGGTAAGAAGATGTACAAGCAGAAGGGCACCGGTGGTGCACGTCACGGTTCGGCACGTGTGCCGCAATTCCGTGGCGGTGGTCGCGCCTTCGGTCCGGTTGTTCGCAGCCATGCGCATGATCTTCCGAAGAAGGTGCGTCAGCTCGCGCTGCGTCATGCTTTGTCGGCCAAGGTGAAGGACGGCGCGGTGCGCGTGTTCGACACGGCTGCTTTGTCTTCGCCAAAGACGAAGGATCTTACCGATCGTCTCGGCAAACTCGGTTTGGCCAATGCGCTCGTCATTGACGGCGCAGAAGTCGAAAAGAATTTCGCGCTCGCTGCGCGCAACATCCCGAATATCGACGTCCTGCCGGTGCAGGGCATCAATGTCTACGACATCCTGCGTCGTGAGACGCTGGTGCTGACGAAAGCCGCCGTGGACGCATTGGAGGCTCGCTTCAAATGAGCATCGATCCGCGCCATTACGACGTCATCGTCAGCCCTGTGATCACCGAGAAGGCGACCGCTGCTTCTGAGCAGAACAAGGTCGTGTTCAAGGTTTCACGTACGGCAACAAAGCCGCAAATTAAGGCGGCAGTTGAGAAGCTCTTCAACGTAAAAGTGAAGAGCGTGAATACATTGATCCGGATGGGCAAGGTCAAGACCTTCAAAGGCAAGGTCGGTCAGCAATCCGACGTCAAGAAGGCGGTCGTGACTCTCGCCGAGGGTTCATCAATCGACTTCACGACGGGTCTCTGAGGAAGGATCGCGCGCTATGGCTCTAAAAACATTCAAGCCGACGACACCGAGCCTTCGCCAGCTCGTTCTTGTCGATCGCAGCGACCTCCATAAAGGTAAGCCCGTTAAGGCGCTGACCGAAGGTAAGTCGTCAAAGGGCGGCCGTAACAATAATGGCCGTATCACCGTGCGTTTCCGTGGCGGTGGTCACAAGCAGTCTTACCGCGTGATCGACTTCAAGCGTCGCACACAGCCGGGCGTTGCCGCCAAGGTTGAGCGCATTGAATATGATCCGAACCGCACAGGGTACATCGCGCTTCTGAAATATCCGGACGGCACCTTGTCCTACATTCTCGCGCCGCAACGTTTGCAGCCGGGTGATGAAGTGGTGTCGGGCGAACAGGCTGACATCAAGCCGGGCAATGCGATGTCGATCGGTAACATTCCGGTTGGCACACTCGTGCACAATATCGAAACGAAGATCGGCGCGGGCGGCACGCTTGCTCGTTCAGCCGGTAACTATGCGCAGATCGTCGGTCGCGATCAGGGCTATGTTATTCTTCGTTTGAAGTCGGGTGAACAGCGCCTCGTTCATGGCAATTGCTATGCAACGATTGGTGCAGTTTCAAATCCCGATCATATGAACACCACGATCGGTAAAGCCGGTCGTCAACGCTGGCTCGGCCAACGCCCGCACAATCGCGGCGTCACCATGAACCCGATCGACCATCCGCATGGTGGTGGTGAAGGTCGTACATCGGGTGGTCGTCACCCTGTATCGCCATGGGGCAAGCCGACCAAGGGCAAGAAGACGCGGTCTAACAAGCGCACAGACACATTCATTGTGTCGAACCGCCACGCCCGCAAGAAGAAGTAAGGGAAGGTTCTGATGACACGTTCAGTCTGGAAAGGCCCGTTTGTCGACGGCTACCTCCTCAAAAAGGCGGATGCGGCGCGCGACTCGAAGCGGTCTGAAGTGATCAAGATTTGGAGCCGTCGTTCGACGATCCTTCCGAATTTCGTTGGTCTCACATTCGGCGTTTACAACGGCCAGAAACATATTCCTGTTTCAGTGTCGGAAGAAATGGTCGGCCACAAATTCGGTGAATTCGCACCGACCCGCACATTCCACGGCCATGCGGCCGACAAGAAGGCAAAGAGGAGCTGATCGCGATGGGCAAGGCATCCACCCCCCGCGCTCTGGCGGACAATGAAGCGAAAGCGGTCGCGCGGATGATCCGCGTTTCGCCGCAGAAGCTTAATCTCGTCGCGCAACTTATTCGCGGCAAGAAGGTTTCGCGCGCGCTCGCTGATCTCGAATTCTCGCGCAAGCGCATTGCCGCTGACGTGAAGAAATGTCTCGAAAGCGCGATTGCGAATGCCGAGAACAATCACGACCTCGATGTTGATGATCTCGTCGTGTCGCAGGCTTTCGTCGGCAAGGCGCTTGTTATGAAGCGTTTCCACGCTCGTGCGCGCGGTCGCGCCGGTCGTGTTGAAAAGCCGTTTTCAAATCTCACCATCATCGTGCGGGAAGTTCCCGCATCGGCTGAGGCATAAGGAGTAAACGATGGGACAGAAAGTCAATCCGATCGGCCTTCGCCTCGGCATCAACCGCACCTGGGATAGCCGTTGGGTCGCGGGCAAGAACGAATTCTCGACGCTTCTTCATGAAGACATCAAGATTCGCGCTGCGTTGATGAAGCTCTTAAAGCAGGCCGCTGTTGCGAAGATCGTGATCGAGCGTCCGCACAAGAAGTGCCGCGTGACGATTTATTCGGCACGTCCAGGCGTTGTTATCGGCAAGAAGGGCGCAGACATCGAAAAGCTTCGTTCGGCTGTCGGCAAAATGACCAAGTCGGAAGTTGTTTTGAACATTGTCGAAGTGCGTAAGCCTGAAATCGATGCGACACTCGTTGCTGATGCGATTGCACAGCAGCTTGAGCGCCGCGTGGCATTCCGCCGTGCGATGAAGCGTTCGGTTCAGTCGGCGATGCGTCTCGGCGCCGAAGGCATTCGTATCAATTGCTCGGGCCGTCTTGGCGGAGCCGAAATTGCCCGTCTCGAGTGGTATCGCGAAGGTCGCGTTCCGCTTCACACGCTGCGCGCCGATATCGATTACGGCGTCGGCACAGCTTTCACCACCTATGGCACTTGCGGCATCAAGGTCTGGATCTTCAAGGGTGAAATCCTTGAAAATGACCCGATGGCGCAGGACAAGCGCATGGCAGACGAGGGCGGTCGCTCTGGTGGCCGTCGCGATGCGGCCAATTGATAGGGCGGCAAGGACCGAAGGACCAGGAACATGCTGCAGCCAAAGAAAACAAAATTCCGCAAGCAATTTAAGGGACGCATTCATGGCGTCTCGAAAGGTGCGACGTCGCTCGATTACGGCGAATATGGCCTGAAGGCCATGGAGCCGGAGCGTATCACCGCCCGTCAGATTGAAGCCGCGCGTCGTGCACTCACCCGTCACATGAAGCGTGCGGGTCGCGTGTGGATCCGTGTGTTCCCTGATGTGCCGGTGTCGTCGAAGCCTGCCGAAGTTCGCATGGGTAAAGGTAAGGGTGCTCCGGAATTCTGGGTCGCCCGCGTAAAGCCCGGTCGTATCATGTTCGAAATTGATGGTGTGTCTGTCGAAATCGCGCGCGAAGCATTGACGCTTGCTGCGGCGAAGCTTCCGATCAAGACGCGCTTCGTTCAGCGCATTGCCGAGTAAGGAAGAACAACGCCATGAAAAACGCACAGCGTCTTTCCGATCTCAAAGCGATGTCGGCCGATCAGCTCAATGAAGAGCTCGTGAAGCTCAAGAAAGAGCAGTTCAATCTGCGCTTCCAGAGAGCAACCGGCCAACTCGAAAATTCCTCGCGCGTTCGCGTTGTCCGTCGTGACATCGCGCGCGTGCAAACGGTTGCCAATGCCAAGCGGGCTACCGCTGAAAAGGCTTAAGGAGCACGATATGCCGAAGCGCATTCTTCAGGGCGTCGTTGTCAGCGACAAGCAAGACAAGACGATTGTGGTGAAAGTGGAACGTCGTTTCACCCACCCCCTGCTCAAGAAGACCGTCCGTCGCACGAAAAATTATCATGCGCATGACGAAAACAATAAGGCTAAGGTCGGTGACGAAGTTCGTATTGAAGAGTCAAAGCCGATCTCCCGCTTGAAGTCATGGGTTCTGGTCGACGTCGCGTCGTCTTGAACTTACTGAAGAAATGAAATGCGGGGGGCGTAGACCCCCGTCAGTCGAAGTCCGGATGCCCTCGACCTAAGGGTTTTCGGAAACCAGTCTGAGACAGAGAAAGGATCAAACGATGATCCAGGTCCAAACCAATCTCGACGTTGCCGATAATTCCGGCGCCCGTCGGGTGATGTGCATCAAGGTGCTTGGCGGCTCAAAGCGTCGCTATGCCTCAGTCGGCGATATCATCGTCGTCTCCATCAAAGAAGCCATTCCGCGCGGTCGCGTGAAGAAGGGTGACGTGATGAAGGCGATTGTTGTGCGTACGGCGAAAGACATCATCCGTGCTGACGGTTCGGTCATTCGGTTCGACTCGAATGCCGCTGTTCTGATCAACAATCAGAAAGAGCCCGTCGGTACCCGTATCTTCGGACCGGTGCCGCGCGAATTGCGCGCGAAGAACCACATGAAGATCATTTCGCTTGCGCCGGAGGTGCTGTGATGGCTGCTAAGATCAAGAAGGGCGACAAAGTCGTCGTATTGACTGGCCGTGACAGTGGGAAGTCCGGTGAAGTGCTTCAGGTGATCCCGAAGGAAAACCGTGCGGTTGTGCGTGGCGTGAATGTCGTGCGCAAGCATCAGAAGCAGACGATGCAGCAAGAAGGCGGCATCATTTCAAAAGAATTGCCGATTCAACTTTCGAATCTCGCCGTAGCGGATCCGAAAGATGGCAAGCCGACACGCGTCGGATTCAAGATCATGGATGATGGCCGTAAGGTCCGTTATGCCAAGCGTTCGGGAGACCTCATCGATGGCTAATCAGGCAGAAGCAGCCGCGCCGCGGTTGAAGAACACCTATACAGAGGTTGTAATTCCGAAGCTCATCGCTGAGTTCGGTTACAAGAACCATATGGAAGTCCCGGTCATCGAAAAGATCGTGATTAATATGGGCGTGGGCGAGTCCACTGCGGACTCAAAGAAAGCCCAAGTCGCTGCCAACGACCTTGCTTTGATTGCAGGTCAGAAGCCGGTGATCACACGTGCTCGTAAGGCGATTGCGCAGTTCAAAGTGCGTGAAAACATGCCGATCGGTGCAAAAGTGACGCTGCGTAAGGCGCGCATGTATGAATTCATTGATCGCTTGGTGACAATTGCATTGCCACGCGTTCGTGACTTTCGCGGCTTGAACCCGAAGTCCTTCGATGGCCGTGGCAATTATGCGATGGGCATGAAGGAACATTTCGTGTTCCCGGAAATCAACTACGACAAAGCGGAAAATGCGTGGGGGATGGACATCATCATCTGCACGTCCGCTAAAACCGATGACGAAGCACGTGCATTGCTTCGCGCATTTAACTTCCCGTTCCGGCAGTAAGAGTTCGCTCTTAAACGCGGGCACCAGGAGAGAGAGCCACATGGCCAAGAAGAGTGCAATTGAGAACAACAAGCGCAAGCAGAAGCTTGCGGCGCAATATGCGGCGCGTCGTCGTCGTCTGAAGGCGATTGCCGATGACATGACGAAGCCAATGGAAGAGCGTTTCGAAGCGCGTTTGAAATTGGCGCAGCTTCCGCGTAACTCGGCAGCAAACCGCGTTCGCAATCGTTGCGAAGTGTCGGGTCGCCCGCGCGCTGTTTATCGCAAGCTGAAAATGTCGCGTATTGCTTTGCGCGAAATGGGTTCGAAGGGTCTGATTCCAGGCCTGACGAAGTCGAGCTGGTAAGGGGGATCGGACCATGGCAGTGAACGATCCCGTCGGTGATATGTTGACCCGCATCCGCAATGCGCAGATGCGTCGCAAATCGTCCGTCTCCACACCCGGCTCGCGTCTTCGTGCACACATCCTCGATGTGTTGAAATCTGAAGGCTTCATCCGCGGTTATTCGACAACCGAATATGGCAATGGTCGTACCGAGTTCGAAATCGAATTGAAATATTTCGATGGCGAACCGGTCATCCGGAAGATCGAGCGCGTCTCGAAGCCGGGCCGTCGCGTGTATTCATCGGTGACCTCGATGCCGCGTGTAGCGAATGGTTTGGGCGTGACAATCCTCTCCACACCGCAGGGTGTTATGGCGGATCATGAAGCGCGTGAAAAGAATGTGGGCGGCGAAGTGCTCTGCATGGTCTTCTGACCATCGGAACACAGGGTAATATTGGAGAAACATATCCATGTCTCGTGTAGGCAAAAAACCCGTCGCCATTCCCTCCGGTGTTACAGCCGCAGTCGAAGGTCAGACGGTCAAGGTGAAGGGCGCGAAGGGCGAATTGTCATTCGTCGTTCCCGATCTCGTTGAAGTATCGCAAAGCGAAGGCGCGATTAAGGTCACGCCACGCAATGACTCAAAGCAAGCGCGTTCTCTTTGGGGCACGTCGCGCGCTCAAGTCGCCAACCTCGTCAAAGGTGTGACGAGCGGTTACGAGAAGAAACTCGAAATCAACGGCGTCGGTTACAAGGCCGCGGTTGCGGGTAGCGTGCTGAAACTGAACCTCGGTTACAGCCACGATGTCGATTATGCGATTCCGAAAGGCATCCAGATTGTCACGCCGAAGCCGACAGAAATCATCATAAGCGGCATTAACAAGCAGGTGGTCGGTCAGACTGCTGCCGAGATCCGTAAGGTTCGCGGCCCTGAGCCTTATCAAGGCAAGGGCGTGAAGTATGCCGATGAATTCATCTTCCGTAAGGAAGGCAAGAAGAAGTAAGGGGCCCATCATGGCGAAGAAATCTGTTGCCACCGATCGCCGTCAGGCCCGTGTGCGCCGTACTCTCAAAGCAGTGGGTAATGGCCGTCCGCGTTTGTCGGTGTTCCGCTCATCGAAGCAGATCTATGCGCAAGTTATCGATGACGCCAAGGGCGTCACGATTGCTGCCGCTTCAACTCTTGAAAAAGATTTGAAGACAAAGCTGAAGACCGGCGCTGATGTTGCGGCAGCTACCGCTGTTGGCAAACTCGTTGCCGAACGTGCGGTTAAAGCAGGCGTGAAAGCGATCGTGTTCGATCGTGGCGCTTACATGTATCATGGTCGCGTCAAAGCGCTCGCGGAAGCGGCGCGCGAAGCCGGACTAGAATTCTAATCATCGGGGGCGGATTGCTCTGCCCCCATTAACTCGAAGCGAGCGGGTCGGTCCCGGCCCGCGTTTTTAGTGAGAGGCCTGAAATGGCAAGAGAACCAAGAGAACGTAAGGATCGCGACCGCGAAGAGCGCGACTCCGAGTTTGTGGATCGTCTCGTCCACATCAACCGCGTTGCAAAAGTGGTGAAGGGCGGCCGTCGTTTCGGTTTCGCAGCCCTCGTTGTTGTCGGCGATCAAAAAGGTCGCGTTGGCTTCGGTCACGGCAAAGCACGCGAAGTTCCTGAAGCAATCCGCAAGGCAACCGAAGCTGCGAAGCGCGCTGTTGTGCGCATTCCGCTTCGTGAAGGCCGCACACTGCATCACGATGTTGCGGGCCGTCATGGTTCGGGCAAAGTCGTTCTTCGTGCAGCACCTGCCGGTACCGGTATCATCGCCGGTGGCCCGATGCGTGCGGTGTTCGAAGCGCTCGGTATGCATGACGTTGTGTCGAAGTCGCTCGGTTCATCGAACCCTTACAACCTTGTGCGTGCAACGGTTGATGCGTTGAAGCATCAGGACAACCCCCGCACGGTTGCCGCTCGTCGCGGTCTCAAAGTTTCCCAATTGCAAGCCCGCCGTGGTGACACGGATGGTGCAGGCGCTGACGCATAAGGGAGCGAGATCTCATGGCTAAAGCAGCAACCACGAAAGCCGCGTCCTCGACAGTGACTGTCGAGCAGATCGGCAGCCCGATCCGCCGCATTTCTGAACAACGTCAGACATTGATCGGTTTGGGTTTGAACAAACTTCATCGCCGCTCGACCTTGCTGGACACTCCTGAAGTGCGCGGCATGATCCATGCGGTTCGTCACCTCGTTCGCGTCGTCGACGGTCAGTGAGGAGGACGCTATGAAACTCAATGGTATCAAGGATAACTCCGGCTCGAAGAAATCCCGTATCCGCGTTGGTCGCGGTATCGGTTCGGGCAAGGGTAAAACCGGTGGTCGCGGCGTGAAGGGTCAAACGGCTCGTACGGGCGTGGCGATCAAGGGCTTCGAAGGCGGTCAGATGCCGCTCTATCGTCGTCTGCCTAAGCGCGGCTTCACGAATATCCACGCCAAGCACTTCAACGAAGTGAATATCGGCCGGATTCAAACAGCAGTTGATGCGAAGAAGCTTGACGCATCAAAGCCTGTAACGATTGAAGCTTTGGTGGCAGCAGGCGTGTGCTCGCGTGCGCTTGATGGCGTGCGTATTTTGGGCTCGGGTGAACTCAAGGCGAAGATCGCCGTTGAAGTTGCCGGTGTCACAAAGACTGCGCAAGCGGCGATCGAGAAGGCTGGCGGCTCAGTGAAGATCCTCGGTGGCGCGGAAGCCTCCGCTTGATTTTCGGCGGCCAAACCCTAGATTGGGTTGACGCCAAGTAGATGTGACAAGCCGGGCGGCGGATAAAAAATTCCGTTAGCCCGGTTTTTCTTTCAGAACGGTATGCGGGAAGGGCAGCAGCAATGGCATCGGCAGCGGAGCAGCTTGCGGCAAATTTGAATTTCGGCGCGCTTGCAAAAGCCGACGAGTTGAAACAGCGCATTTGGTTTACGTTAGGCGCGCTAATCGTCTACCGTATCGGAACCTATATTCCGTTGCCGGGCATTAATGTTGTCGCGCTTGCTGAATTTTTCAAACAACAACAACAAGGCATGTTGGGCTTGTTCAACATGTTCTCTGGTGGTGCTGTTGGCCGTTTGGCAATCTTCGCACTTGCGATTATGCCTTACATTTCTGCGTCGATCATTATTCAGCTTTTGACTTCGTCGGTTCCGCAGCTTGATCAGTTGAAGAAAGAAGGCGAGTCCGGCCGTAAAGTTATCAATCAATATACGCGGTATCTGACAGTGGTTCTCGCAGCGTTCCAGGCGTGGGGTATCGCGGTTGGTCTTGAAGGCTCGACCAATGTGGTTCTTGAGCCGGGCCTGTTCTTCCGCCTTTCAACGACGATTACACTTGTTGGCGGCACATTGTTTTTGATGTGGCTTGGTGAACAAATCACACAACGTGGTATTGGTAATGGCACATCGCTGATCATCTTTGCCGGTATCGTTGCGGGCTTGCCAAGCGCAATTGCGAATATGCTTGAGCTTGGTCGTCAGGGTGCGATTTCATCGTTCTTAATTTTGGTGATTGTTGTGATGGCGTTTGCCGTCATTGCCTTCATCGTTTTCATGGAACGTGCACAGCGCCGTTTGCTGATCAATTATCCGAAGCGTCAGGTTGGCAATCGTGTCTATGAAGGCCAAACATCGTTTCTCCCGCTGAAGCTCAATACATCAGGCGTTATTCCGCCGATCTTCGCGTCATCGCTTTTGTTGTTGCCCACAACCGTGTCGAGTTTTGCCGCACAATCCGGCGCGTCGGGATGGTTGGGCGCGATTGCAACCTATCTCGGACATGGTCGTCCGCTGTTCATGGTTGCTTATGCGGGCCTCATCATTTTCTTCACCTTCTTCTACACCGCGATTGTTTTCAATCCGACAGAGACAGCGGACAATTTGAAGAAGCAGGGCGGCTTTATTCCGGGTATTCGCCCGGGTGAGCGCACAGCGGAATTTATCGACAAGGTTCTCTCGCGTATCACCGTGTTGGGTGCAGGCTATCTCGTGATCATCTGCATGTTACCCGAATTGCTCGTATCGCAGGCGGCGCTTCCCTTTTATTTTGGCGGGACATCGCTCTTGATTGTTGTGAGCGTAACGATGGACACTGTGGCGCAAGTCCATGGCCATCTGCTCGCCCACCAATATGAAGGGCTGGTCAAGAAGTCCAAATTGAAGGGGGGAAGACGGTGAGGCTCATTCTGCTCGGACCGCCCGGCGCCGGTAAAGGCACTCAGGCGACCAGACTGGTTGAAAAACACGGCATCCCGCAGCTCTCCACCGGTGACATGTTGCGCGCAGCCGTTGCGGCTGGAACCCCAGTCGGACTGAAAGCCAAAGCGGTTATGGAGTCGGGCGGCCTCGTGTCCGATGAAATCGTTGTCGGCATTATTCGGGATCGCATTGCCGAAGCTGATGCCAAGAAGGGCTTCATCCTTGACGGTTTTCCACGCACGGTTGCTCAGGCCGAAGCGCTTGACGCGATGCTGAAGGCTGAAGGCTTGAAGCTCGATGCCGTTATCGAGCTTGAAGTCGACCAATCAAAGCTTGTAGCCCGTATCGTCAACCGCGCTGCGGAAGCAAAGGCGGCCGGTCAGCCGGTCCGCAAGGATGATGATCCAGAAGTCTTCAAGACCCGCCTTGAGGCCTATAATCGTGATACAGCGATTGTCGCACCTTACTACGAGAAGGCCGGCAAACTTACCAAGATCGACGGGATGCAGGCGGTGGATGCCGTCTCCGCGTCAATCGCTAAAGTTTTGGGCTAGGAGAGGGCGTCGGGCGTTGACTCACCCCCCGCTTTCCCCTAATCACCCGCTACTCGATTCTTAATCAAGGCGCTGGGGATAGTCCGCTGGGCTGTCGCTGGGGCCATTTTGTTTTGAGAAGAGAGCCCCGCGCAGGGGCCGGTCTCCACCGGACGCGCGGTATCAGTAACCCGCTGACCGATCCCGATGATCGCGTTGGCCGACATGGAGATGGACGATGGCCCGTATAGCAGGCGTCAATATTCCGACCGCAAAGCGCGTAATCATTGCGCTTCAATATATCCACGGCATTGGCCCGAAAAAGGCCGAAGAAATTACCACCGCTCTGAAGATTCCCGCTGAGCGTCGCGTCAATCAGTTGACCGATGCGGAAGTGCTTCAGATCCGTGAAATGATCGACCGCGATTACCTCGTAGAAGGCGATCTTCGTCGTGAAGTATCGATGAACATCAAGCGTCTGATGGATTTGGGTTGCTATCGCGGCCTGCGTCATCGTCGTCAGTTGCCGGTTCGTGGTCAGCGCACGCACACCAACGCCCGCACCCGTAAGGGTAAGGCGAAGCCGATCGCCGGCAAGAAGAAGTAATCATTACCTCCCATCCCCAGCGCCTGGCATCACGGGCGCGTATGAAGGATCAAGACTATGGCAAAAGAAACAACACGCGTTCGTCGTAAAGAGCGCAAAAACATCGTCTCGGGCGTTGCGCATGTGAATGCATCGTTCAACAATACGATGATCACCATCACCGACGCGCAGGGCAACACGGTTGCTTGGTCGTCAGCGGGTACGATGGGCTTCAAGGGCTCACGTAAATCTACGCCTTATGCGGCGCAGGTTGCGGCTGAAGATGCAGGTCGTAAGGCTTCAGAACACGGCATGCGTACACTTGAAGTTGAAGTGACGGGTCCAGGTTCGGGTCGTGAATCGGCTTTGCGTGCCTTGCAGGCTGTGGGCTTTACCGTGACATCGATCCGTGATGTGACGCCGATCCCGCACAATGGTTGCCGTCCGCGCAAGCGTCGTCGCGTTTAATTTTTAGCGTTGTGAAAGACGTGCCTCTCGCCGACGGGCGAGGGCGCGAAATGGTTGTTCATCGAGGGCGCGAGACCAGGGTCGACGGACCGATATGTCACGCGCTTCCAAAGTGAAGGAAAAGGTTCCGTGATCCAGAAGAATTGGCAAGATCTTATTAAGCCGTCGAAACTCAATGTAACGCCGCATGATGACAAGCGTTCAGCAACTTTGATTGCCGAACCACTTGAGCGCGGCTTTGGCGTGACACTCGGCAATGCGCTTCGTCGCGTTTTGTTGTCATCTTTGCAGGGTGCAGCGATTGTATCCGTGCAGATCGACGGTGTGTTGCATGAATTCTCATCGATCCCTGGCGTGCGCGAAGATGTGACAGACATCATCCTCAATGTGAAGGCGATTGCCATCAAGATGCAGGGTGAAGGCTCGAAGCGTTTGACGCTGCGTAAACAGGGTCCGGGTCTTGTTCATGCAGGCGATATCGCTGTTACCGGCGATGTACAAATTCTCAATCCTGATCTCGTGATCTGCTCGCTCGACGAAGGCGCAGAATTGCGTATGGAATTCGTTGTGAAGACCGGTAAGGGCTATGTTCCTGCCGATCGTAACCGCAGCGAAGATTCACCGATTGGTCTTATTCCGGTCGATGCGCTTTATTCGCCGGTTAAGAAGGTGTCTTACCGCATCGAGAATACGCGCGAAGGTCAGATCCTCGATTATGACAAGCTCATCATGGTTGTTGAAACCAATGGTGGCGTGACGCCGGATGATGCTGTTGCTTATGCTGCGCGCATTCTGCAAGACCAGCTCGAAGTCTTCGTGAATTTCGAAGAGCCGCGTCGCGAAGAAGAAAAGTCGGCCATGCCGGAACTCGCCTTCAATCCTGCTCTCCTCAAGAAAGTGGACGAGCTCGAATTGTCGGTGCGCTCGGCAAACTGCCTCAAGAACGACAACATCGTTTACATCGGCGATCTCATCCAGAAGTCGGAAAGCGAAATGCTGCGTACGCCGAATTTCGGCCGCAAGTCACTTAACGAAATCAAGGAAGTGCTCGCCTCCATGGGCCTCCATCTCGGCATGGATGTGACGGGTTGGCCGCCAGAAAATATCGAAGAGCTCGCAAAGCGTTTCGAAGAACATTACTAAGTCGAACCAAAAACTGGCCGTACCTTGGCACGGCGGCCGGATAACCCTCATCGAAGGAGTACGCCATGTATCACGGACATAAAGCACGCCGCTTCTCGCGTAGCGCCGAACACCGCAAAGCGATGTTCGCCAATCTCTGCCAGGCTTTGATCAAGCATGAGCAGATCGTCACCACGCTTCCGAAGGCGAAGGATCTTCGTCCTGTTGTTGAAAAGCTCGTGACGCTCGGCAAGCGCGGCGATTTGCATGCACGTCGTCAGGCGATCGCGCAGATCAAGGATGTCGATCTCGTCAAGAAACTCTTTGATGTTCTTGGACCGCGTTACAAGGCTCGCAATGGCGGCTACACCCGCGTTCTGAAAGCCGGCTTCCGTTATGGTGACAATGCCCCAATGGCCGTTATCGAATTCGTTGATCGCGACGTTGATGCGAAGGGCCTTAATTCTGGCCCGACGATGAAGTCGGACGTCGTCTAATCCTGATGACTTTGCCGTTTAAGGCAAGACTTTCTTGATCATGATTGCCGATGGGCGGTCTCGTACCGCCCATTGTCGTCTCTGCTCTCTTTTTTAGAACCCGGGGAAAGGGTATAAGAGCGGCATGATGACATTATTTTCTCGCCGCCTTCTCGTTTCCTTGACGATCCTTTGCGCCGCTTTACTCAGCGTCATGCCGCTTTTCGCGGACACGCCGAAAACGGCCGCTGAGATGAAATCCTCATTCGCGCCGATTGTAAAAAAGGCAACGCCGGCGGTTGTGAATGTCTATGCCGCGCGGGTGCAAAAGGGCGTGCGCAATCCGCTGCTTGATGATCCCTTCTTTCAATATTTTTTCGGATTGGATGGAGGCCCTGCGCCTGATCGCGTTCAACGCTCAACGGGCTCCGGTGTTATCGTCGACTCTGAAGGCCTCGTTGTTACCAATCAACATGTCATCGAAGGCATGACAGAGGTCAAAGTCGCGCTTTCTGACAAACGCGAATTTGATGCTGACATTGTGTTGCGCGATCCGAAAACAGATCTTGCCGTTTTGCGTTTGCGCGGTGTGCATGGATTGCCCGTTATTGAGCTAGGCAATTCCGATGCGATTGAAGTCGGTGATCTTGTTCTTGCGATTGGTAATCCCTTTGGTGTTGGCCAAACGGTGACATCCGGAATTGTTTCTGCGTTGTCGCGCTCTCAAGTGAGCAGTTCTGATTATCAACTCTTCATTCAAACCGATGCGGCTATTAATCCCGGTAATTCGGGTGGCGCACTTGTTGATGTGAGTGGTCGGTTGATCGGTATCAATACGGCGATCTATTCGAAGACAGGCGCGAGTGTCGGTATCGGTTTTGCGATCCCTGTGAATATGGTGAAGGTGGTTGTCGCGTCTGCGCGGCAAGGTAGCAAGATTGTGCGTCGTCCCTGGTTCGGGGCACGTATGCAACCGGTGACACCAGATCTTGCTGAGAGTCTTGGGCTTGAGCGTCCCGTAGGCGCTGTGATCGTTTCCGTGGTCGATAAAGGCCCTGCATCCGACGCTGGCCTTAAAGCGGGCGACGTAATTTTAGCGCTTGATGGACAACCGGTCGACGATGCTGATGGTTTTGGATTTCGGCTAGCGACAAAAGCAATTGGTGAGCGCGTTGAACTCAAAATCAATCGTGGCGGCAAGGTGCAAACACTGACCGTTAGAATGGATCCTGCTCCAGAGATCATCCCGCGCGATCAGAAAACGCTTTCAGGCAGGTGGCCGTTGTCGGGTGCTGTTGTCGCGAATATGTCGCCTGCACTTGCCGAAGAACTTGGAATGGAAAGTGGAAGCGAGGGCATCATCGTCGTATCGGTTAAGCAAGGCTCGCCTGCCGATGATATTGGTCTTCAAAAAGGCGATTACCTGATTTCAATTGATAATAATGACGTGAAAACAACGCGCGACGTTGTGGCCTTGCAGCAGGAACGGGCCTATTATTGGACCTTAATCATTCGCCGCAAGGGCGAATTGCTGAAAAGTAAGGTTGGCGGCTGATAGCCATGGATAATCTCTTTGTGGCGGCGGGACTGGAGAAAGCGGCACCGCGCCCGCTTGCTGACCGTTTACGTCCGCAAAAACTTGAAGAGGTAGCAGGCCAAGATCATCTTACAGGGCCGGACGGCATTCTCACACGATTGATCGCCTCGGGGTCTTTGGGCTCTTTGATTTTTTGGGGTCCACCCGGCACAGGCAAAACGACGACCGCACGATTGCTTGCGCATGAGACAACGCTTCACTTTGAACCGATCTCGGCAATTTTTTCTGGTGTTGCCGATTTAAAGAAAGTGTTTGAAGCCGCGCGCGGTCGACGCGCTGCGGGGCAGGGCACACTTCTCTTTGTTGACGAGATTCATCGCTTCAATCGCGCGCAGCAAGATGCGTTTTTGCCTGTTATGGAAGATGGCACGATCACGCTTATTGGTGCCACAACGGAAAATCCGTCCTTTGAACTCAATGCCGCTTTGTTATCACGTGCGCGCGTGCTGACATTTAAAGCGCTTGATGAAGTGGCGATTGATCGGTTGCTTCATCGTGCGGAAGAGATTGAAGGTAAGCCTCTGCCGCTTGATACGGATGCACGCGCAGCTCTCCTTGCTATGGCTGATGGTGATGGCCGCGCCTCGCTCACCTTGGCAGAAGAGATTTGGCGGTCTGCCAAGCCCGGTGAGATTTTTGATACAGCGACTTTGTCCGAGATCGTGCAGCGCCGCGCGCCGATTTATGACAAGAGTGATGATGGCCATTATAATCTAATCAGCGCTTTGCATAAGAGCGTGCGCGGTTCTGATCCTGATGCCGCACTTTATTATTTTGCACGAATGTTAGACGCAGGCGAGAGTCCGCTTTTTCTGGGTCGGCGACTTGTGCGCATGGCGGTTGAAGATATCGGGCTTGCTGATCCGCAAGCGCTTGTCGTTGCCAATGCTGCAAAAGAGGCATTTGATTTTTTGGGCTCGCCCGAAGGTGACTTGGCGCTTGCCCAAGCGGTTGTCTATCTTGCGACCGCACCGAAATCGAATGCGCTTTATGTGGCCTTTAAGAGTGCGCTGCGCACCGCAAAAGATGCGGGCTCTTTGATGCCGCCTAAAACCATATTGAACGCGCCAACGAAATTGATGGCGAATGAAGGCTATGGTTCCGGTTATCGTTATGACCATGATGAACCGGATGCGTTCTCAGGACAGAATTACTTTCCTGAAAAACTTGGCCGCAGAACTTTCTATGAGCCCGTCGAGCGTGGCTTCGAACGCGAGATCAAAAAGCGTCTTGAATATTGGACCAAGCTGAGGCGCGAGCGCGGCGAATAAACTGCTGCATCATTGTGGGGACGTCCAGCGAGCTGACGAAGCGCCGGCGGCAAGATAGGCATCGCCCCTCAAGAGATTTTCTGTTAGAAGGCCGCGCATGGCTCTTAACCCCTTACTCATTGTATTTTTCGGCGGCGGCCTCGGCGCGGCACTCCGCTATCTCGTCAATCAAGCGATGGGGCGGCTTGTGTCTATCGAGTTTCCGCTCGGCATCATGGCGATCAATGTTTCGGGCTCGCTGCTGATGGGCGTCGCCGCAGGCTATTTCGCCTTTAAGGCCGGAGAAGACTGGACGCAGAATGCGCGGCTTTTTGTGACCACAGGGATCTTGGGTGGCTATACGACGTTTTCGGCCTTCTCTCTTGATGCCATGCTGCTTTATGAGCGCGGTGAAGTGATGACGGCGTTGTTCTATGTTGTGGGTTCAGTTGTTCTGTCGATCTTGGGATTGGCAGCAGGCTTGTGGATTGTGAGGGCATTTTCGTGAGACGCGATAAGCAGGCGAAAGAAAAGGCCCGTGCAATTTCTGAAGGTCGTGCACCAGCGCCACCGCAGCCAAAGCCCGTGCGTAAGGCAGCGTCACTTCCCGTATCGGTGATCACTGTTACAGTGACACCTGACGAAGACGGTATGCGCGTTGATCGTTTTCTTGAACATCGTTTCCCGGGTCTCTCTTTTAGCCATATTCAACGCATCACGCGAAAAGGTGAGCTGCGTGTGAATGGCAAACGCGTTGAGACGAAAGATCGCCTCGAGGCGGGGCAAGCTGTCCGTATTCCGCCGTTGAAGATTGATGCGGTTGAAGGCGAAGCGCCGAAACGCTCTGAAAAAGCGGAAGCGGCGGATGCGTCCGCTATTCGCGCGATGATCCTCTTTGAAGATGATGACATGATGGTGCTCAATAAGCCCTTCGGTCTCGCCGTGCAGGGCGGATCAGGCACTGTGCGTCATTTGGATGGTATGCTTGAAGCTTTGCGTGACGCTCAGGGCCAAAAGCCGCGCCTCGTTCATCGTCTTGATAAAGATACGTCGGGTTGTCTTGTTGTTGCGAAGACGCGCTTTGCGGCATCCGCACTTGCGAAGAGTTTTCGTTCACGAGATACGCGCAAAATCTATTGGTCGCTTGTGGCAGGCGTACCGCGCGTAAAGCAAGGTCGCGTTTCGACTTATCTTGCCAAGGGTGAAAATAAAGAAGGCGATGCGATGATGCAGGTCGCTAAACATGGCGATGAAGGTGCAAGCCATGCCGTGACTTATTACGCCGTTGTTGAAACGGTGGCACAAAAACTTGCCTGGCTCTCAATGAAGCCTGTTACTGGTCGTACGCATCAATTGCGTGCGCATGCGGCACATATTGGCCATCCGATTTTGGGGGACCCAAAATATTTTGATATTGAGAATTGGGAGGTGCCGGGTGGTATTCAAAATCGACTGCATCTGATGGCGCGCCGCATTGTTATTCCGCATCCGCGCACCGGCAAGCCCGTTGATGTTACCGCACCGCTTCCCCCGCATATGCTGCAAAGTTTCAATCTTCTTGGGCTTGATGCCAAACGCTATGATCCGATTGTTGATGCACCGGAGGAATAATTTAGATGTCCTCTGAACGTTCGATCTTTGAGTTGCCGCCTGAACCGATCGATCCCGTTGCGATGGCGCGTCGTGATTTAAAAAAATCGCTTCCCAAGAGATTTTGGAAGGCGGTGGATTGCGTTACTGAAGAGAATGGATTTGCAATTCATCTTGATGGCAAACCCACACGCACGCCCGCGCGGTCACATCTTCTTCTTCCCAATCGAGCGCTTGCCGAAATCGTCGCGCAGGAATGGCGCGAAGTCGGAGAGGTGATTGATCCCTCATCCATGCCTGTTACGCGCCTCGTGAATTCGGCGCTTGATGCAGTGACGCCGCGACGCGCAGAAGTGGCTGATGATTGTGCGCGTTATGCTTCATCCGATCTACTTTGTTATCGCGCTGAAGAGCCTCAGCGTTTGGTTGAACGGCAAGCGCTTCATTGGGATCCGGTGCTCTCATGGGCACGCGAGTCTTATGGATGGCGATTTACGCTTGCGGCGGGCGTAATCCACGTCGCGCAGCCGGAAGAGACGCTCGCTACGGTGCGCGACCATCTTCATACAATCGACAATCCCTTGCAGCTTGCGGCGTTGCATGTCGTGACAACGATTACGGGCTCTGTGCTTCTCGCCCTTTCGCTTGCGGACGGCGCCTTTGGCCCGACTGCGATCTGGAATGCTGCCCATGTCGACGAAGATGTGCAGATGGAAATCTGGGGTCAGGACGCCGAGGCGCTCGAGCGGCGCAAATACCGCGAGCGGGATTTTTGCGCTGCGGCGACCATTTTGGCGGGATTATAAGGCAGGCGTTCTGGCCTAAATAATCTTGAAAATTATTTTCAAACGTGCTTTTTCACATTGTCATTCGTTTTATGGAGAATTTCCCAAATGGATAAGCCTAATGTGATTTATACGGCTCACGCCTCCGCCACGGGTGGTCGCGATGGCCGGGCGGTGTCGTCTGATGGCATCATCGACGTCAAATTGAGCGTACCCACCGAAATGGGCGGCGGCGGTGGTGCAGCCACCAATCCCGAGCAGCTTTTCGCAGCCGGCTATTCGGCCTGTTTTCTCGGCGCCGTGAAATTTGTAGCGGGCAAAGCGGGCGTTAAAGTCTCGGATGATGCCAAGGTTTCGGCCGATGTTGGCTTTGGTCCGATCCCGACCGGTTTTGCGATCAAGGTCGACCTCCATGTCAGCCTTCCGGGCCTAGACGCAGCAACCGTCAAGCAGCTCGTTGATGACGCACATATTGTCTGCCCTTATTCGAATGCGACCCGCAACAATGTCGAGGTGACCTTCCACCTCTGATCCGAGGCGGGCCGGAATTTCCGCTTCAACCCGTTCTTTCGTCGCACTCACGCTTCCGGCGGGTCCGTGCTAACACGGGCTCGCCGTTTTTGTTGTATAAGGCCGCGGCAGGACAAAGAGGCGGGGGCGCATGAAGGATATTCTAGACAAGCTCGATCAGCGACGCGCAGAGGCGCGCTTGGGCGGTGGGCAAAAGCGGATCGACGCACAACATGCGCGGGGCAAGCTTACAGCGCGCGAGCGGATTGAGTTGCTGCTCGATAAAGGCTCCTTCGAAGAATTCGATATGTTCGTCGAACATCGCTCGACCGATTTCGGCATGGAGAAATCAAAGATCCCCGGCGATGGCGTCGTTACCGGCTGGGGCACGGTTAATGGCCGCACGATTTTTGTCTTCGCAAAAGATTTTACAGTGTTTGGTGGTTCACTCTCTGAAACCCATGCGCAGAAGATCAACAAGATCCAAGATCTCGCTCTGAAAATGCGTGCGCCGATCATCGGTTTGTTCGATGCCGGCGGTGCGCGTATTCAAGAAGGGGTGGCCGCCCTTGGTGGTTATGGCGAAGTGTTTCACCGCAATGTGATTGCGTCGGGAGTCATTCCGCAAATTTCAGTTATCATGGGCCCCTGTGCAGGGGGTGATGTCTATTCGCCCGCCATGACCGATTTCATTTTCATGGTGCGTGATCGCTCTTATATGTTTGTCACTGGCCCCGATGTTGTGAAGACCGTGACCAATGAAACCGTGACGGCAGAAGAATTGGGTGGCGCTAAGGTTCACACATCAAAGTCATCGGTTGCTGATGGCGCGTGGGACAATGATGTCGAAGCTCTGTTGCAAGTGCGGCGCTTGATTGATTTCTTGCCGGCGAACAACAAAGACGGCGCGCCGCATTGGCCAAGCTTTGACACGGCGGATCGTGTTGATCTTTCACTTGATACGCTTGTTCCTGAAAATCCGAACAAGCCTTATGATATGAAAGAGCTGATTTTGAAGACGGTTGATGAAGCCGATTTCTTCGAAATCCAAGATAGCTTTGCAAAAAACATCATCACTGGTTTCGGTCGTATGGAAGGGCGTACGGTCGGTATCGTTGCCAATCAACCGATGGTCTTGGCTGGGGTGCTTGACTCGGATGCCTCACGCAAAGCCGCGCGCTTCGTGCGCTTTTGTGATGCGTTTGAAATTCCGATTGTTACCTTTGTCGATGTTCCCGGCTTCTTGCCAGGCACCGCGCAAGAATATGGGGGCCTGATCAAGCATGGTGCGAAACTCTTGTTCGCTTATGGCGAAGCGAGTGTGCCGCTTGTGACCGTGATCACGCGCAAAGCCTTTGGTGGTGCCTATGATGTGATGGCGTCAAAACATTTGGGCGGCGATGTAAATTATGCTTGGCCTACCGCACAAATCGCGGTGATGGGCGCCAAGGGCGCGGTCGAAATTATATTCCGTGCTGATATGAATGATCCTGAAAAAATTGCGCAAAGTGCCAAGGATTATGAAGAGCGATTCCTTTCGCCTTTCGTGGCCGCAGAGCGTGGTTATATCGATGAAGTGATCATGCCGCATTCAACGCGCCGTCGTGTTGCGCGCGCGCTTGCTATGCTCGCGACTAAGAAGGCTGAGCGGCCTTGGAAGAAGCACGATAATATTCCGTTGTAAGCTCTATCGGCTTGAGCGTTGCGCGAATTCTGAGAAGGTCAGTGAAGGGTACTCTTTCACGGCTTTGTCATAAGTGCGATTAAGTGCACGTTTGGCGATTAATCCTTCACTGGCGATCACTCGGTTCTCGGGTTTCAAGCCGAACCCATCTCCATGTTCGAGGCGATCAATATAGTCCGAATAGCCGCGCTCAAATTTTTCGTTTGATGACGCACTATTGGCAATCGATCCCTGCCGAATGCGATAGATGTAACTCGATGATGGCGTAACCGGCAAAAGCCCGATGCGGTCAATCAGTTGTATATTCGCAATGACATCTTCAGAAAATTCAACGCCCGGAACACGGGGCAAACAATGGTCGCGGCGAATGAGAGGCACGAGCGGCGCATTCAGTTTCATGAAATCCTGAAGCGTAAGCAACTTCATATCGACGATGTCACCAAGCACAGTGCCGATAAATTCTTCCGTGTCCTCATCGATCATTTTCAAATTGTCGGCCGCCGCTCCATAGCTTTTGGCGAGTGGAATGAGCTCGGCAAGGCGCGAGGGGGTGAATGTGTCATCGGCGTCAAGTTGTGAGACATAGTCGCCCGTGACGAGATCAAAACCAACATTGCGCGCATTGTGACAACCTGAGCGATTAAGCCCCGTTGAAGCGAAGCTGACTCTTGGATCGCTGAGACCTTTACTCGCGAGAAATGCCGCATAGTCGCGCGTGTCATCCGATACGATAATCGCTTCCCATGCGCTCTCCGTTTGCTGCAAGAGGCTTTGAAGCGTTCGCGGCAAAGTGGCCTCGGCGTCGCAAGCGGGAATGATGATCGAGACGGTCAAACTTGGCATATCCTTAAACAGGCATCAGGATTTTAAGGCGTATTCGAGACGATTTGGAAAGAGAACTTTAACCAGAATTTTGAATTGCCCTTTCATATTAACCTTTTGCTTGCCTCGCTTTGCAAGGCTCTCGGCTAACCCGTGTCAGGCGGGATAAGCCGGATCTAAAGCCCATGACCAAAAGCCGCATTCGATCGACCACATCGCTACTGATTGAACGTCAGAAGGTTGAAGACGCCGATGTTGAGCGTTTGCGCGATCTTTTGACTGCAGGCGGCGGCATAAGCGCCGTTGAGGCGGGTGATCTTGTGCGCCTTGAGCGCCATGTGCGTGAGATGAGCGCCTTGTGGCTGCCCTTCTTTGTTGAGCAGATGGCCAATTATTTTATTTGGGAACGGCGACCCACCGGACATATTTCTGAGCCGGATATCGACTGGCTTATCTTCCGGCTTGGCCTCGATAGCACGGGTACTACGCCGTCTACGCGCGCTCTTTTGACCATTTTAAGCGAGGAATGCGCTGATCCACCTGTAACGCTCAAGCGGCGCCTCGACGCGCTCTCAGGCGCTCGGGCTCGTCGTGAGCGGCAAAGAGAAGTCGCCGCCATGCTTTCCATCTATCCCTCAGCAGCAGCGTACGCCGCCTAACTGCCACATCAGCCTTTGGGTTGAGTTTACCCCCACCGGTTTTGCCCCTAGAACAGTCACCGCAATGACATAAAAGGGGCCGGTCGGGGCAGGGTATGTTCAAGAAGATTTTGATTGCCAATCGCGGTGAGATTGCCTGCCGCGTGATGAAGACCGCGCGGCGCATGGGGATCAAGACGGTTGCTGTCTATTCCGATGCGGATAAAGACGCGCTTCATGTCGAGATGGCCGATGAGGCCGTGCATATCGGTCCCGCTCCCGCAGCCCAATCCTATCTCGTGATTGAGAAGATCATCGCGGCCTGTAAAGCTACAGGCGCTGAAGCGGTTCATCCGGGTTATGGTTTTCTTTCTGAGCGCGCGGCATTCGCCGAAGCGTTGAAGGCCGAAGGCATTGTGTTCATCGGGCCAAACCCCAAAGCCATTGAAGCGATGGGCGATAAGATTGAATCCAAGAAATTTGCCAATGCCGCGAAAGTGTCAACCGTACCTGGATTTTTGGGCGTCATTGAAAATCCCGATCATGCGGTGAAGATCGCTGATGAAATTGGCTATCCCGTGATGATCAAAGCCTCCGCCGGTGGCGGTGGTAAAGGCATGCGTATCGCCTATTCTTCCGGTGAAGTGGCAGAAGGTTTTGCGCGTGCGAAATCCGAAGCCGCGTCATCCTTCGGTGACGACCGCGTGTTTGTTGAAAAATTCATCGTCAATCCGCGGCATATCGAAATTCAAGTCCTGGGTGATAAACACGGTAATGTGATTTATCTCGGCGAGCGTGAATGCTCCATTCAGCGCCGCAATCAGAAGGTGATCGAAGAAGCGCCGTCGCCGTTGCTTGATGAAGCCACGCGTAAAAAAATGGGCGAGCAGGCTGTCGCGCTCGCAAAAGCCGTGGGCTATGACTCAGCGGGAACTGTCGAATTTGTTGCAGGACAAGATAAGAGCTTTTTCTTTCTTGAAATGAATACGCGGTTGCAAGTCGAACATCCGGTGACGGAACTCATCACAGGTATTGATCTTGTCGAGCAGATGATCCGCGTGGCCGCAGGTCAAAGACTCGCTCTCGCCCAAAGTGATGTGAAGCTTAACGGGTGGGCGGTGGAAAGTCGTGTCTATGCCGAAGACCCAACGCGAAATTTTTTACCTTCGACGGGAAGACTCGTCACCTATCGTCCGCCGGTTGAGCAGAGCAGCAACGGCATTACGATCCGCAACGATACCGGTGTTTATGAAGGTGGTGAAATCTCAATCTTCTATGATCCGATGATTGCGAAACTTGTAAGCCACGCACCAACGCGTGCTGAAGCGATTGCTGCTCAAGCGGACGCGCTTGATGCCTTTGCGATTGAAGGGATTCGTCACAATATTCCGTTTCTCTCAGCGTTGATGGCGCATCCGCGTTGGAAAGAAGCGCGGCTTTCGACGGGCTTCATTGCGGAAGAATTTCCGGAAGGGTTCCATCCGGCGGAGCCCGAAGACGCCATGCTTGATCGCTTGGCGGCGATTGCCTCGTTCGCGGATCATCGCTTGAATGAGCGTAAGCGCACGATATCCGGTCAAATGCGCGCCGCTGTCCCGGTGCGGTTTGATCGTCGTCGTGTGGTCGATACCGGGACGCATCGCTTGACCATCGAAATCGGTGATCATGATACGGTATTTGAACTCTATTTCCCGCAGAGTGGCGAAACTCTTTCCGTCGTCTCGGAATGGACGCCGGGCCAACCTGTTTTCTATGGCACGATCAATAAGCAAGCGATCGCGGCGCAAATTCATCCGGTGCTGAATGGCATTCATGTTGCGCATGGCGGTGTCGCCGCAACGATCCGTGTCTTCACAGAACGCGAGGCTGAGCTTTATTCATTGATGCCGCCGCGGGTTGAAGCGGATACAGGCAAATCGCTTCTTTGCCCGATGCCTGGTCTCGTGCGTTCGATTGCGGTGAAAGAAGCGCAAGACGTCAAAGCCGGTGAAATTCTAGCGATTGTCGAAGCCATGAAAATGGAAAATGTGTTGCGTGCTGAACGTGACGGAAAGATTTCCAAAATTCATGCGAAAGAAGGCGAAAGTCTCGCGGTTGATGCGGTCATTCTCGAATTCGCATAAAACGGATGTCAAAGAACGACATCGAAATGGTCCGGTTTGAGGCCTGATCGAACGCGTTCACTCACGTGATCATAAATGATCTCGAATTGACGCACCATGCGCTTAGCATCAAAGAGCGGGGCATGGGGAAGTGCGTCTTTCAACACTTGTTGGTGTTCACGCAACCTTGCAGGGTCGCTCGCGAGCGCAATCGCGGTTTCAACATAGCTCTGCCGCTCTTCGACAATGAGTTGGGGAACGCCCGTCGCGCGGATGAGGCTTTCGGCCAGCCGGCCTTGCGCGGTTGAGCCGCGCATCGTGAGCACAGGAAGACCCGCCGATAACGCATCGGTCGCACTTGTTGCCGCACTGAATGTGTAGGTGTCGATATAAAGATCGGCGCAGCGATGACGGTCGATGTGAGAGAGTTTATCATCCGTGCGGGGTGCGACTATCAAGCGGGCGCGATCAATACCGCGCGCCTCCGCTTGCATTTGTAACGTCTCGAGCGAGGTCGGAAGTGGGCCTGACGTCAACCATAAGACGCTCTTCGGAATAGCATTGAGGATCGTCATCCAATCTTCAAAAACCGTTTCATCAATCTTCAACCAATTGCCGAAGGCACAAAAGACAAAGGCATCATCAGGCAGGCCGTGATCTCTGCGCTTAGGCGGTTTCGCGGGAAGTTCAAACAATTCTCCGCACTGAAACGCATCAGCCAAACGGATCAAAGGTCCATTGCCTTGGTCGCGTTCGTCATTCGGCACAAGCACGCGATCAACAATTGTATAGTCAATATAAGGAGCAGGGCATCCGGCAAGTGATTGTAGCCAATGAATTTGGACGGGCGCGACCCGCATCGCGAGCATTTCAGGCCGTCCGCCATGCATATAGCCATCAAGATCGATAAGAATATCGATTCCATCATTGCGCATGCGGGTGGCGAGAGCGTGATCTGATAATCCGCGACAATCAATAAAATGATCCGCGGCCTTACGAAGCCGTTCGCCATAACCGCTCACATCATGAGTGTAGATATGGGTCGCATAAAGAAAGACTTCATGCCGCTCATGTCCATGCGCTTCGAAAAAACACGAGAGCAAATGGCCAATCGGATGATTGCCGAAATTATACGAAAGATAACCAATCTTCAATTTTTTGCCGAGGGGCTTTAGCGGTAAGGTTTCAGGAGGAATGCTTGCGGCGATCAATGAGCCAACGGTTGAATGAACTTTCATCAAGTCGCGATCAGGGATTGCATAATAGGGAAAGAGAAAAATAAAGCGACGTAGCGCGTTGCGGTCTGCTCTTGACCATAATGCACGATTATCATCAGGGAGGCTTTTTAATAGCGCCGGACGAAGCAAATTCATAACCTGTTGCCGCAGCTCAAGCCTACCCGTTCGCCCTGTTAAAGACATGAAAGAGGCAAGGCGCATATCAAGTGTCGGGGGCGGATCAAGCGCAATCGCTTTCAGCGTAACATCGAGTGCGGCCGGTTGATTACCGCCTTTATCTAAAATGATCGCGAGCATCGAATAGAGACGATGATCATTGGGCGCGCGGCTGAGTGCGGTCTCAATCAGTTTGAGCGCATCACCCAGCCGACCGATTTCCGAAAAGAGCGAAGCGAGATTTTCAAGGGCCGGAAAGAAAGTCGGTGTCTGCGTGAGAATGCTGCCGAAGGCAGCGATCGCCTCCTCATGGCGCCGTTGTGAAACAAAGAGGTTACCGAGCGCATAGCGGGCAAGCGGATTGACGCCATCCCGTCTGATCGCTTCCCTTAAAAGAGCCTCCGCTTCCGCGGGTCGGCCATCAACGCGCAGGGCCATGCCGAGATCGGCGAAATAAGGGGTGTGGTCCGGTCGCAAGCGCAGCGCTTCACGCAGGGCGGTCACGGCAGCACTGTATCGGCCTAAATTGTAATGAGCTTGTCCGATCAGCGACCAGAGCCGGTCATCGCGTGGAGTCAGCGCAATCTGGCGCTCAAGCTGTGAAACTGCGTCGGCAGCGTTGCCAGATCGCACGAGTTCTGTAAGCGTGTCTTGTGTGTCTCGCGGTGTATCGTTCATGGCGTGCGCTTTTAGGGGTGCCGGGGCAATGAACCATGAGTAATGCAAAATTATTGACGTAACGGAAATATAAATCGTGCCTCTTTACTTTGCGTTTGATGATTTGATGGATCCCTCCGCTATGGAGTCTCTTGCGCCGCAAGCGCGGGCGCTTGGGCAGGGGCGATTGCCGCGTCATCGGCTTATTGTTTTAGGCGGTGCGCGCGTCACGCTAAAGCGCGATCCGCAACAACAAGTGGAAGGCACGCTCTATGACGTGCCCATTTCAGCGATGGCGGTTCTTGATCGGCGCTTTGTTGGCGCTGCCAAAATTGTTCAGCCGATCATCGGTAAAGAGGGACCCCGCCGCGCAGTGCTTCATCTTCTGCCTGAATCATCGTCATCAGCGTCTGCATCTGATCGTGCGAAATTGGCTTCTGCAGCGCGCGCAGCACTTTTATCGTCATCCTATATTGAAGAAATCGAAACTGGTGCAATCTCGCGTCGTAAGCCCGGCACACCGCTTTTTGGCGCGCCCTCATCAACACTTAAACGATAGATATTTTTCCGAAGACGCGCTCATAGCTCTTTTGCAATGCGTGGTCAGCATCATCCATGGTTATTGGCAAGCCGAGATCAACGAGGCTTGTGACACCATAGCGTTGTTCTGAAATGCCGCAGGGCACGATGCCGGAGAAATGCGAAAGATCCGGCTCAACATTCAGACTGATGCCGTGGAAGCTCACCCATCTACGCACGCGGATACCAATAGCGGCGATCTTATCTTCATAGCCGGGCCCTTTATCGGGCCGCTTGACCCAGACGCCGACGCGGTCTTCGCGTCTCTCACCCGTGATAGAGAATTCGCTCAATGTCTCGATGATCCAGGCTTCGAGCGCGGCGACATAGGCGCGCAGATCCGGCTGTCTTTTGGAGAGATCGAGCATGGCATAGGCCACGCGCTGGCCCGGACCGTGATAAGTATACTGGCCGCCGCGACCCGTTTCATAGACGGGAAACTGGTTCGAGACGAGATCGCGCGGGTTTGACGATGTACCGGCTGTGTAGAGCGGCGGATGCTCGACAAGCCATATTTCCTCTTCGGCCATTCCCGCCGCAATCATATTGGCCCGATCCTCCATATGCGCGAGAGCGACGTCATAGGGCGTCAGGCCGGGGCTTATGCGCCATTCGGCAGGCTTATGGTCTGAACGAAAGAAATGGAGGGGAGCACTGTCGTCGCGTGTCTTCATGATTTCTTAACCATGATTTGCTATACAAGACTGATGAAAAGCGAGGAGGCGGGCCATGGGGCTTCCCATCGAAGCGATGGAGGTTGACGTTGATGTCGTCCTCGGGACTCGGCAAATCCGGATCGGTGACTTTATAAAGCTCAAACGCGGCGGCGCCATCATTCTTGATCCGGTTCAGAGCGATCTCGTCGATATCCGCGCGAATGGCCGTTTGATCGCCCGCGGCGCGGTCGTCGTCAAGGGCGATACGATTTCCATCACCGTGACCGACCGTTTGAAGCGCGCCT
>JBAXQM010000020.1:0-48537 GCA_037131735.1 Alphaproteobacteria bacterium | reverse complement strand
GGCTATAGCGATCCCCCAACCCCGGGCCGCCCCTAATTGGCCGGCGGGCGGCCATGGCCGATCGTGTGGCGCTCGATATTGGCACGATGCCGCTCTTGAAGGGCGAGATCCATGTGATGGAAGCGACGGTCGAACATCCGGTCGTCTCGCTTGCTATTCTCTCCGATGGACGCCTTCCGAAATTTCCCGCGCTTTCAGCCGAGGGCGATCAATCCTCGTCTTGGACGGTGCGGATTGAAACGCTCGCGTTGCGAAATGGCGAATTGTCTTTTGCGCCAACATCCGACGCGCCGCCTGTTCGTCTCTCAAAGCTTGATCTTGATGTTGAAGCGGCAGCTTTGTCAGGACCTTGGCATGTTGAAGGACCGGGACAATGGCATGGCCGGCCTGTGACGGTGCGTCTTTCAACGGGCGCGCTTGATGAAGCGGGGCTTCTTCGTGCGCGCGTCGGCAT
The DNA here is from genome assembly GCA_037131735.1 of Alphaproteobacteria bacterium. GTDB lineage: Bacteria > Pseudomonadota > Alphaproteobacteria > Rhizobiales > Beijerinckiaceae > CAIUPE01. The sequence goes on along the minus strand of JBAXQM010000020.1, from coordinate 48,083 downwards.
TGAACGAAAGGGCGGCGGCTTTCGTGCTGAACTCGATGGCATTGTCTCAACACGTGGTGACTCAGGTTTTGATGGTAGATTGCGTCTTGAAGGCGATATGGCGTGGCCTGAAGACAATGACATTGGTGTAAGGCCCGTATCGCTTACATCGTCCATTCGGCTTGCAGGGCGCGGCTTTGATATTTCTTCTGCAGAAATTCAAGCAGGCGGAGATGAAAGCGGGTTTAAACTCACTGGCTCGGGTAATGGGAAACTCGGGCGCGATGGCGGCATGACTCTGCTGCTTGATGCGCGGCAAATCGATTTGGATCGCACGCTTCCTGTTGAAGGGCGAAATTTCCCGCCCTTGCTTGATGTGTTGTCAGCATGGCGCGGCATCTTGCTCGCATCTGATCAGGATTTGACGCCGTCTCTGCCGGTTGATGTGACACTATCGGTTGAAAGCGTTTTGGCCGGTGGTGATACGATCAAAAATCTTCGCCTCGATACGCATCTTGATGGGGAAGGCGTTAAACTCAAGCAAGGTGAAGCGGATTTGCCGGGCGGTGCGCGTCTTGTGGCTAAAGGCGATATTGGTCTTTCGGAAGGCGGCGCGTTTTTTGGGCGCGCTAACTTTACGGCGAAAGATTTTCCACGCTTTGGCGCGTGGGTTGATGGTGAAACATCGGGTCGTTCAACGCGCTTTGGCGAAGCACGCGATATTGCGCTTGAAGGCGATATTGCTTTGTCGTCGAGCTTGATCGGCGCCAGCAATTTGAAAGTGCGACTCGATAAATCCAACATTACTGGACTTGTGCGTTATGCGATGGCGGAAGATGGCGCACGCGCGCGGCTCGATGCACAATTGGCCTCCGATGGTTTCGATATCGATCAGCTGCCTGATTTTCCGATGATGGCGGCACGATTGGGTGCGATTGATGCGTCTGTTTTGATTGATGCCCGCAATGTCCGCACAGCAAGAGTTAAAGACGCACATGCTGGCCGCGTGCAAATGAAAGCGCGCGCCTCTGATGAAGGTCTTGTCATCGATACGCTCGATATTGCTGATCTTGGCGGAGCAAATGTCAAAGCCAGCGGGCGTTTGACAGCTGCGGGTGAGAAGGTCGAAGCCGTCGTTGATGCGCCCGATATGGCGCCGCTTTCGATCTTGTTGGGAAAATTGTTTCCGAGCCGTGTGACGAATTTGATTACGGAACGTGCACGATCCATCAGCCCTGTGCATATGACAGTGAGTGCAGAACGTGTGACGAGTGCCGCGCAGGCAATTCGTCTGGCTTTTGATGGAACGGCAGCCACGACGATCTTTAATGGCAATGGGCGCATCGGCTTTGATGATGCAGGCTTATCATTTGATATGGGAGCAAAACTTCAGTCGCCGGATGCGGCAAGTCTTTTGAGACAGGCGGGTGCGGCCGTGATGCCTCTTCCTTTGTCGGGCGGTGCACGCATCGATTTACAAGCGAAGGGTGATCATAAAGCGGGTACAACGGTCACGATGGCGGGCACGCTTGCGGGCGTGAATGGGAATGCGACATTCGCGATTGCTGCTGACACTGCGCGTGTGACGGGGCCTGTAAAAATCGAGACCATTGATGCCGCACCGCTTTTGACATCACTTGGCGTGCCGCTTCCAGATGCATCGATCAAGATTCCTTTTATCGGCACGGCATCGCTTGATACGTCAACGGATCTCATTTCATTGAACGCGCTTGAGGCGACCGCTTTCGGCCAGAAGATCAAAGGCGCATTGACTTATAAGGCGAATGCGGCGCGGCTCGAAGGCGATATAAAAATCGACGGGGTGAATTTTGGCGCTCTTGCGTCTTTGATGACAGGCCCCCTTGCTGATCCGGTTTCGGGATCAATTTGGTCTTCAACGCGTTTCTCTGAAGTCGGTCCTCCGCCCATCGATGTTGCTATAGGTTTGCAAGTTGATCGGCTTGATACCGGATGGGGCACAAAGCTTTCAAATGTCAAAACACAACTACTCTGGCAACCGGAAGCGTTAGAGTTCAGATCGGTTGAAGGGCGTATGTTTGATGTTCCGTTTTCGGGGTCATTCACCCTGCGTCGACAAGGCAGCCTCGGCTCTTATCTTGGCAAGATCGCTGTGAGGGGTGTTGCCCTTTCTGATCTGTTCCCACGCGCGGGATTGGGCGGCAGTGCGGATATTCAATTTGACGGCGGCGGCTCGGGCGAAAGTCTTTCTGCTTTTGCAGCTTCACTCTCAGGCGGCGGGCAGATGAAAATCTCTGGTCTCACTGTTCCGGCCTTCGATATTGACGCGCTTGCATCAACAACGCGCACGCTTGATGGAGAGCGTGATCCGCCTGAACTCAAACGCGTGACGGATATGGTTACCACCGGCTTGACGCGTGGTGCTTTGCAATTGAAGGAATTATCCGCGCCTTTAACAGGATCATCCGGCGTTATTCGTTTTGGTCCGCTTGATACGCATCAGGGCAATAATGGCTTGCAGGGCAATCTCGCGCTTGATCTTCGTGCGCTGAAAATTGATGGCCGCATTGTTATTGATACAAAGGACGTGCCGAGAGACTGGACCGCGCCGTCACCGCAAGCGATTTTGACTCTGAAAGGGCAGACAACGAGCGGTTTAGCGCGTGATGTTGATGTCACCAATCTCACCAATATTTTGACTACACGCGCGGTGGCGCGTGAGTTGGCGCGGATTGAGGCGCAAGAATCTGATTTACGAGAGCGCGCCTTCTTTGCCCGGCGTTTAAAAGTGGAACGCGAGCTTGTTGATCGCGCCCGGCGTGAAGCCGAGGACGCGCGCTTGGCTGAGGAAGCGCGCAAGGCGCAAGAAGAGGCTGAGACGAAGCGTATTCTTGATGAGCTCAAAGCCAAAGAAGAAGAGGCGCAGAAAAAATCACTAGAAACAACGCCGCAACCTATTCCAGATCAAACGCCATCCGCTCCATCGACACCTTAAGACTTTTTGCTGTTTTGCGCGTCGTTTAATATGGCGACCCGAATGGCTGACGACAGATTGCGCGTACCGCGCGCCGCATCGATTGCCGCGATTTCAGCGCCAAGGCTGCGGCCGTTTCGGGCCGCGATGCCACGCAAGGATGTCCAGAATTCTGGCTCGAGCGAGATGCTTGTGCGGTGACCGGCAATTGTCACCGAGTGTTTAACAAGATCAGATGTCATTCGTGGTCGGTGCTGTCGCGCTTTGCGCCATCAAGAAGGGCTGCGCGCCGTTCCTCACTACGCCGATCATTGTCTTTTTGGGCTTTGGTGCGTCCAAAGCGGACCCGGTTCTCGACGGCCTGTTGATCATGCGCTTTGCGATCGGCCGATTTCTTGGCTTTGCGAAACGAAATAATCTCGGCCATTGCTAGATCTGCTCGTTCAGGTTTTTTTACGGAACGCGCTGAGGCTTACGATTTCCGCGCCGGCTTGCGGTTGCGCGTCGTCAGTCGAGTCGCTCACTTCTTTTTCGCTCAGATCCGCTTTTTCATTTTGTGCTTCAGCTTGTTCTTGCGCGGCCAAGGCCTCAGCGGGCGAGTCATTATCAGCGGCATCATTGCCAGCCAATTCGAATTTCAAACCGAAGTCGACGGATGGATCCCAGAAGCTTGTGATCGCTTCGAAGGGAATGACGAGCTTTTCAGGAATGCCGCCAAAGGAAAGGCCGACTTCAAGATGGGATGATGTGACATTCAAATCCCAAAACTGGTGCTGGAGCACGATCGTCATTTCTTCGGGATGGCGTTCAACCAAACGAGTGGAGACTTTCACCCCCGGTGCGGTCGTGCGGAACGACACAAAAAAATGATGTTCGCCGGGAAGACCTTTCTCCGCCGCATCAATCAACACTTTGCGAACAACACCACGCAAGGCGTCCTGCACCATCAGGTCGTAGCGGATTAAATCTTCGCCCATCATTTCCCGCCAGAGACACCGGCGTTCCCCCGAAACAAAAGTGGAGGCTTCTGTTGCCAGGCGCCTCCGGGCCCCGCCTTACGCTGCTAAGCGCAAGGGCTTTGATTTCGGTCTTGGCACTGCATTACGCAGCGACGGCAACCGGAGCATAGTTGTCATTGGCAACTATAAGTTTAGCCCGATAACGGTGGTACAATGCCGGACGAAAGACCACCCTTTACACCCTCGTCGATCCTAGTTCGCCCCCGCCAGAGCCCGTCGCGCTTCGGCATGACTTGCCGAAAAACGGGTTCAGGTGGAGGCGCCGGGTACTGCCCCCGGGTCCGAAAGGCTTATTTCGATGACAGTTTATCGTCATAGCCCTCTTGCGAAGGCACGCTCAATATAAGGCGTCTGGGTGCGAAACGGAAGAGCAGGGTGCAACCGTTGGCCGAAAGCCCAAGGTTTTCGCAATTCTTTCGGCAAAGGACTTGTCTTTCGGCAAAGGACTGGGGACAGCGGGGCATTGATGGCGGTCGATGATCTGCCTTTTCAGCCCAAGAGCGGCTAAGGTCCGGCCTCATTCCGGGAGATTCGTGGACGACGATGCAAGCCTATCTTGATCTATTGCGGCGTGTGATGGCCGAGGGCGTGGTGAAGGGTGACCGCACCGGCACCGGCACGCGCTCCGTTTTTGGGCATCAAATGCGCTTCGATCTGACGCGCGGCTTTCCCTTGGTGACAACCAAGAAGCTGCATCTCCGCTCGATCATTCATGAGCTTTTGTGGTTTATCGCCGGCGAGACCAATATCGATTATTTGCGCAAAAACGCGGTGACGATTTGGGATGAATGGGCGGATGAGGGCGGCGAGCTTGGTCCTGTCTATGGCAAGCAATGGCGCTCATGGGCCAAGCCTGATGGCGGCACGGTTGATCAAATCCAATGGGTGATCAACGAGATCAAACGCAATCCGGATTCGCGCCGTCTTGTTGTCTCGGCCTGGAATCCTGCCGATCTCGACAAAATGGCACTGCCACCGTGTCATTGCTTGTTCCAATTCTATGTCGCAGAGGGAAAACTCTCCTGCCAGCTTTATCAACGCTCGGCGGATATTTTTCTCGGCGTGCCCTTCAATATTGCGAGCTATGCCTTGTTGACGGCAATGATGGCGCAAGTGACAGGGTTAAAGCCGGGTGATTTTGTGCACACTTTCGGCGACGCGCATCTTTATTCCAATCATGTTGAACAGGCGACACTGCAATTGACACGTGAGCCGCGTGCACTGCCCAATTTGAAACTTAATCCTGATGTGAAATCGCTTTTTGATTTTACTTATGATGACATCACGATTGAAAATTATGATCCGCATCCGGCGATCAAAGCGCCGGTGGCTGTATGAGTCAGTCTCGTAAATTTCATCTCACTTTCGTTGTGGCCATGGCCGAGAACCGCGTGATCGGGCGCGACAATGGGTTGGCGTGGCATCTTGGGTCCGATCTTAAACGCTTTAAAGCGGCGACGCTTGGCAAGCCGATGATCATGGGACGCAAAACATTTCTTTCGATTGGCAAGCCCTTGCCGGGTCGTAAAACGATTGTGCTCACGCGCGATAAAACATTTTCAGTTGAGGGTGTGCATATGGCCGCGTCACTCGATGACGCGCTTGCACAAGGCGAGGCGCTCGCTTCAACGCTTGGTGTTGACGAGATTACAGTCGCGGGTGGAGGGGATGTCTATCAGCAGCTCATGGACAAATGTGATCGCATCATCATGACTTATGTTCATGCGGCGCCTGAAGGCGACGCGTTTTTCCCTGCTTTTGAACATTTGGGCTTTCGCGAAACCGCACGGGAAGATCATCCCGCGGGTCCACGCGATGACCACGCTTTCACGATTGTGACCTATGAAAGGCAGGTTGATGGGACATGAGGTCGCAAATCCGTCCCGGTTGACGGATCGACAGGTAATGCCCATCTAAATTTTGCCCGAAATTACGGAAAAACTGCCGCTTTCGGTTCGAAAAAGGAAAAGTGAATGAATTGGAACAATCAAGGCGGCGGCCCCTGGGGTCCGAAACGCCCGAATCCATGGGGGCAGGGACCGCAAGGCGGTGGTTCTGGCGGCGGACGCACGCCCGATTTTGAAGATTTGATCAAAAAAGGCCAGGATCGGTTGAAATCCTTTGCGCCGGGCGGACAATTTGGTGGCCGCGGCGTCGGTCTGGTAGCCCTTGGTGCCGTGGCACTGTGGCTCGCGAGCGGCCTGTATACAGTGCGGCCGGACGAAGTGGGTCTGAATTTGATCTTCGGCCGCTATGTCGGCACCACGCAACCGGGCCTCAATTACAATCTTCCCTATCCGATCGGATCGGTTGTTCGCCCGAGCGTGACAACAGTGAACACCACAGAAGTCGGTTTCCGTTCAAATGAGTCGCGCACCCGCACGGGCACGCGTGATCTCAATGAAGAAAGCCTGATGCTGACAGGGGATGAAAATATCGTTGATATTGACTTCGCCGTGCAGTGGCAGGTGAACCCTGCACGCGCAGCTGATTATGTCTTCAATATTCAGGACCCTGATACATCGATTAAAGCGGTTGCTGAGAGCGCGATGCGTGAAGTTGTCGGCAAGCGTAATATTCAAGCCGTGCTAACAACTGAACGCGGCGCGATTGAAAGCGACGTGAAACAATTAATGCAAGACGTCCTCGACTCCTATGGTGCTGGTGTTGTTGTACGTCTCGTGCAATTGCAGAAGGTGGATCCACCAGCACAAGTGATTGATGCGTTCCGTGACGTGCAAGCGGCACGTCAGGACCAGGATCGTGCACGAAACGAAGCCGAAACCTATGCGTCGAAAGTTGTGCCTGAAGCACGCGGTGAGGCGTCCCGTATTCAACAGGAATCGGAAGCCTATCGCGAACGTGTGATTGCGGAGGCGAGCGGTCAGGCGAGCCGGTTCGACCAAATCTATGCTGAGTATAAAAAGGCTCCAGAAGTGACGCGCGAGCGTATGTATCTTGAAACGATGGAACGTATATTGGCGGGATCTGAAAAGACAGTGATCGACCAGAATGGCGCAAGCCAGCAGGGTGTTGTTCCCTATCTGCCGCTTGGTGACTTCCAGAAAAAGCCGGGAGCGCCAAAATGAGCTCGACTATTCGTTTCCTCGGAGGCATTGCCCTCCTGATCATTCTTGTTGTGGTGTTGTCATCGACCTTTATTGTGCAACAGACTCAGCAAGCTTTGGTGTTCCGTTTCGGGAGCATCTCGCGCGCACCGATCACGACGCCGGGTCTTTATTTCAAGCTGCCCTTCATCGAAAATGTGATTACGCTTGATAAGCGCATTCTCGATCTCGAATTGCCGCAGCAAGAAGTGATCGCTTCGGATCAAAAGCGTCTCGTTGTGGATGCCTTTGCGCGTTATCGCATCACCGATCCGTTGCGCTTCTATCAAAGCGTGAACAGTGTCGCGGGCGCGAATATCCGCCTGACATCGATTGTCAATTCAACAGTGCGGACGATTCTCGCTGACGCATCGCTCTCGACGGTTGTGCGTGCTGATCGTGCCGGATTGATGCATCGCATTCGCGATGATGTGAATGAACAGTCGAAGGGTCTGGGCATCCAGATCGTCGATGTGCGCTTGCGTCGTGCGGATTTGCCGGAACAAAACAGCCAAGCGGTGTTCCAGCGTATGCAGACCGAACGTCAACGTGAAGCGGCGGATATCCGTGCGCAAGGCTCGCAATTCTCGCAAGCGATTAAGGCGAAAGCTGATCGTGATGTCGTGGTGTTGCGCGCCGAAGCCACCCGGAAATCGGAGCAGGTACGCGGTGAGGGTGACGCCCAGAAGAATCGTATTCTTGCCGATGCTTACAGCAAGGATCCCGAATTCTTTGCCTTCTACCGCTCACTCATTGCATATGAACAATCCTTCCGCACCGGTGAAACACATATGGTGTTAAGCCCTGAATCGGAGTTCATGCGCTTTTTCAAAATGCCCTTTGCCAGTGCGCCGAGCGGCGGCTTTGAATAAGAAAAAAACCGGCGGCATAAAGCCGCCGGCTCTCTTTTAAGCCCAAAGGAGTGATCGCTATGATTTTGCTTTCTCGGATCAATGAGAGCTTCGGTGTTACGCTACGCGTGGCCGGCCTCGCAGCGCTCATGGCTTTTGCTGTGATGGGGCGCGCTGAAGCGCGCGGCCCCGAGTCACTCTCGGGTTTGGCTGAAAAAGTTATGGATGCGGTTGTGAATATTTCAGCGGCAACCAATGTGCCCGCTGACGCACAGCATGGCGTACCGATGCCGCAATTTCCACCGGGCTCACCCTTTCAAGAATTCTTTGACGAGTTCTTAGGTCCTAATGGTCCGAACGGCGGCAATGGCGGAAAAATTCCGCAGCGCAAATCCTCCTCGCTCGGATCCGGTTTTGTGATCGATCCTGCGGGGATTGTGGTCACGAATAATCACGTGATCGCTGATGCCGATGAAATCACTGTGATCTTTAATGATGGTCGCAAGTTGAAAGCTGAGCTGATCGGCAAAGATCCGAAAGTTGATTTGGCTGTGTTGCGCGTGAAGCCCGAGAAGCCGCTTGTCGCTGTCAAATTCGGAAATTCCGATGACGAGAAAATTGGCGACTGGGTGATGGCGATTGGCAACCCGTTCGGCCTTGGCGGTTCGGTATCAGCGGGGATTATTTCGGCGCGCAATCGCGATATTTCAGATCAATCCTATGGCCAATATCTGCAAACCGATGCTGCGATTAACAAAGGCAATTCCGGTGGTCCGCTTTTCAATATGGAAGGCGAAGTGATCGGCATCAACACGGCGATCTTATCGCCATCTGGCGGTTCAATCGGTATTGGCTTTGCTATTCCGTCAAGCCTCGCACAACCGATTGTTGATCAATTGATCGCCTTTGGTGAAACGCGTCGCGGCTGGTTGGGTGTCCGCATCCAAAATGTCGATGACACGATTGCGGAGAGTCTCGGCTTAGGCGAAGCGCGCGGCGCGCTTGTTGCGGGAGTCGATGATAAGGGTCCTTCAAAAGCGGCGGGGCTTGAGCCCGGCGATGTGATCATCACCTTTGATGGTAAGCCCATTAAAGAATCGCGCGACCTGCCGCGCATTGTTGGTCAGACGGCGGTCGGCAAAGCGGTCGAAGTCATTGTCATGCGTAAGGGTAAAGAGAAGACGATCCGCGTCACGCTTGGTCGTTTGGAAGAAGGCGAGAAGCTTGCGAAAGGTGAAACGCCTAAATCTGCAGAACCATCTGTGAAGAAGACACTCGGGCTTGAAGTTTCAACCATTACGGATGAGTTACGCAAACGCTTCCAGATCAAAGAGGGCGTAAAGGGTGTGTTGATTGTGAAGGTCGATCCGTCTGCAGCAGCGGCGGAAAAGCGCGTCAGCGCCGGAGATATTATTGTTGAGGTGCAACAAGACAATGTTGCGACTCCGGATGATCTCTTAAAGCGCGTCGATGCGTTGAAAAAAGAAGGCAAGAAATCAGCCCTGTTCCTTATTGCAAATAATCAAGGTGATGTGCGCTTTGTGGCTCTGCCTTTGGAGTGATCTGGATTATTCAATCCAGCTCGAACGTGAATAGCCTTGTGCGTAAAGAAGGGCCGTGAGATCGGCGTGGTCAATACGCGCATGGGCGGCTTCGGCCACAGCGGGCTTGGCATGGAAAGCCACGCCCATGCCCGCTTCCTTGATCATATCGAGATCATTTGCGCCGTCACCAATTGCCAGCGTTTCATGATTTTGCAATGAGAAGAGATCGCGCAGGTCGACGAGCGCGTCTCTCTTGGCTTCGCGTCCCAAAATCGGATCCATGACGCGGCCGGTCAATTTGCCGTTTTCAATTTCGAGACGATTGGCACGTTGTTCGTCAAAGCCGATGGCCAGTGACACGGGCTCCGTGAATAACGTAAACCCGCCCGAAACAAGCGCGGTATAAACGCCATGGCTCCGCAAAGTAGAAATCAAAGTGCGCGCCCCCGGCGTATGCTTGATGCGGTTGGAAATGACTTTCGGAATAACGCCCGCATCAAGCCCTTTCAAAAGCGCCACGCGTTCGCGCAAAGCGGGTTCGAATTCAAGCTCGCCTTTCATCGCGCGCTCAGTGATTTTCGCAACCTTTTGTTTCAAACGAAATTCAGCTGCCAGCTCGTCGATGCACTCCTGCTCGATCATGGTCGAATCCATATCGGCAATGAAGAGCTTCTTCCGCCGTCCGGCCACGGGCTGGAGGATCATGTCGATGGGTTTTGAGCTTAGAATTTTCTCAAGCGGCGCGAGCGCTGCCGCGGCCGTTTTGGCGTTTTCGGTGGGAAACACGATATCGAGCGCAATGGGGCCATCAAGCCGGATGACTTTGGCGTTTTCAGGAAGGGCTTGCGCCAATTTCGAAAGCAGCGCATCGGACAGGGCGGCCTTGTCGGGATTGGAGACGAGGGTCGCGACGAAATCGGTCATCTGAAATCTGTCCTCATGGGTACTGAGCCAACAATGCGCGCACTCCTGATTGCCGGGCCAACCGCCAGCGGCAAAACCGCGCTCGCGCTCAGTCTGGCTGACCAGTTCGGCGGCGCCATCATCAACACCGACTCAATGCAGGTCTATCGCGATCTCTCTATCATAACCGCGCGCCCGACCGCGGAAGAAATGGCCCGCGCGCCGCATCATCTCTTGGGAACTGTGGATGCCGCCGAGAATTACTCGGTCGCGCGCTGGCTGGCCGATGCGGGTGCCGCTTTGCGGTCGATCGAGGCCGAAGGTCGCTTTCCGATCTTTGTGGGTGGGACGGGGCTTTATTTCCGCGCGCTGACGAAAGGCCTCTCCGCTATTCCCCCCGTGCCCGAGGCGTTACGGGCAGAGTTACGGGACTGGGCCGAGGGGCGGGCCGCCGAAGATATCCATGCGCGGCTTGCCGCCCTTGATCCGGAAACCGCCGCCACGCTCCGACCCTCAGACCCGCAGCGGAATTTGCGGGCATTGGAGGTGTTCACGGCAACAGGGCGTCCGCTTCTGTCTTTCCATGCCGAGCGGACAGGTGCCGTGTTGCAATCGGGCGAAGTGCTCTCGGTTTTCCTTGCGCCAGACCGCGATCTCTTGCGCGCGCGCATCGACGCGCGCTTTGACGGGATGATGGCGGCGGGCGCGCTCGAGGAAGTCGAACGCCTTGCCGCGCGCGGGCTCGATCCTGCTTTGCCCGCCATGCGCGCGCATGGCGTGCCGGGGCTGATCCGCGCGCTTCGCGGCGACCTCTCTTTTGAGGAGGCGATTGAAAAGGGCAAAGCCGACACACGCGCCTATTCCAAACGGCAACACACGTGGTTCCGCCATCAAGCGCCCGACTTCACATGGGTGAAGCCGGACAAGGCGGAGGCGTGGGTGGTGGCGAAGAGGTCTGAATTTGCCAAAACCCCTTGACGATCCGCGTCTTCCGTCTTAGCGTTTGCCCCGAAATTCGAAGGAGAGGCGCGGTGCGCAAGTTTCTTGTAGTAGTTATGGGGCGTCAGGAGCGGGGCGGACTTTGATCCGTTAACCCCGAGACTGGCGCTTAACCGACCCCCTCCCAACAGGGGGTTTTTTATTGCCTTGAAGCCGGAACCCCGCAGGTTGAAGCGGGCAGGCACGGAGAGACGACGATGACTGAGACGATGAGCGGTGCGGAAATGGTGATCAAGGCCCTGCAGGATCAGGGGGTCGAACATATTTTCGGCTATCCCGGCGGGGCGGTTCTGCCGATTTATGATGCGATGTTTCATCAGGACAAAGTGAAACACGTCCTTGTCCGCCATGAGCAGGGCGCCGTGCATGCGGCCGAAGGCTATGCGCGCTCCTCGGGCAAAGTCGGCTGCGTTCTCGTGACCTCGGGTCCGGGTGCCACCAATGCGGTGACCGGTTTGACCGACGCGATGCTCGATTCCATTCCGCTCGTGTGCATCACCGGCCAAGTGCCGACCCATCTCATCGGCTCCGACGCGTTCCAGGAATGCGACACTGTCGGCATCACGCGCCATTGCACGAAGCATAATTATCTCGTGCGCTCGGTCGAAGATTTGCCGCGCATTCTGCACGAAGCCTTTTATGTCGCCTCCAATGGTCGTCCGGGTCCGGTGGTCGTCGACATTCCGAAGGATGTGCAATTCGCGATGGGCACATATGATCGCCCGAAGGACAATCAGCACAAGACCTATCGTCCGCAAGTAGAAGGCGACATCGAGAAAATTCGTGCGGCTGTTAAATTGATGGCGAGCGCGAAGAAGCCGGTGTTCTACACGGGCGGCGGCGTGATCAATGCGGGTGATGAAGCGTCAGCCACATTGCGCGAACTCGTGCGCTTGACGGGCTATCCGATCACCTCGACGCTGATGGGGCTTGGTGCCTATCCGGCGGCTGATCCGCAATGGCTCGGCATGCTCGGTATGCACGGCACTTACGAAGCCAATATGGCGATGCATGATTGCGATGTGATGATTTGCATCGGTGCGCGGTTTGATGATCGCATCACGGGACGGTTGAATGCCTTCTCGCCGCATTCGAAAAAAATTCACGTCGATATTGATCCCTCATCGATCAACAAGAATGTGAAAGCGGATATCGGCATTGTGGGCGATTGCGGCCATGTGTTGAAGAGCATGCTTGCCGAATGGAAAGCGCTCGAGAAAGCGCCGGACCGCAAGCGTCTCGATCCGTGGTTGGACCAAGTCAAATCATGGCAGGCGCGTAAATGCCTCGCTTATCGTGGCTCTGATAAAGTCATTAAGCCGCAATATGCGGTGGAGCGTCTTTATGAGCTCACCAAGGACATGGATCCCTACATCACGACGGAAGTGGGTCAGCATCAAATGTGGGCCGCGCAATATTTCCGTTTTGAAAGCCCGAACCGCTGGATGACATCGGGCGGATTGGGAACCATGGGTTATGGGTTACCTGCTGCAATCGGCGCGCAAATGGCGCATCCGGGCAAGCTCGTGATTGATATTGCGGGCGAAGCCTCAATCCTCATGAATATGCAGGAAATGTCGACCGCCGTTCAATATCGTCTGCCTGTGAAGATTTTCATTCTGAACAATGAATATATGGGCATGGTGCGCCAGTGGCAGGAATTGCTGCATGGTTCGCGTTATGCGGAGAGCTATTCGGAATCCTTGCCCGATTTCGTGAAGCTCGCCGAAGCTTATGGCGGCAAGGGCATTCGCTGCTCTGATCCGAAACAATTGGATGATGCGATCCGCGACATGATCGCATTTCCGGGTCCGGTGATTTTTGATTGTCTCGTCGAGAAAATGGAAAATTGCTTCCCGATGATTCCATCGGGCAAGGCGCATAATGAAATGCTCTTGAACGATCTTGGTGATGATGCCGGCGTTGATATCGGCAATGTCATCGACGCCAAGGGCAAAGCTCTCGTGTAATGCGTTTTTCTTGAACTCTTAAAGCTCTGAAAGACTAACAGATGAAACTCGCGATTGGCACAAAGGCCTATTCATCCTGGTCGCTCCGGCCGTGGATTTTGTTGAAGGCGCATAACATTGCGTTTGAGGAGGATTTGATCCCCCTCGACACGCCGGAATTTCGTCCGCGTGTGAATGACTATCATGCAGGCTCAACCGTTCCGATCCTCGTGGATGGTGATGTTACGGTATGGGAGTCGCTTGCTATCATGGAATATATTGCAGATCGCTTTCCTGAAAAGGCGATCTGGCCAAAAGATATCAATGCACGTGCCTTCGCGCGTGTGATTGCCAATGAAATGCATGCAGGGTTTCGCGGGTTGCGTGGCGCGTGCCCGATGAATTTGCGCAAGCGCTATGCGGAAATGGATCGCGGTGAACTCGTGGCAAAAGATGTCGCGCGTTCTACAAGTATTTTGAAACAAGCGATCGAGCGTTTCGGCAAACCGTCAGGGCAGGGACCGTTTCTATTTGGCGCGTTCACGGCCGCGGATGCGATGTATGCACCGCTTGTCTCGCGCTTCCAAACCTATTCGATCAAAGTGGATCCGGTGATCCGCTCTTACATGGATGCGATATTCGATCATCCGGCGTTTGTTGAATGGCATAAGTCCGCGATGGAGAACACGCAGATCGTTCCGCATGATGAAGTTGATGAGACGCCCATTGGTGCGTTCCGCTAAAATTTGAACCGAATAAAGTGTGTTGAAAGTTTGATCCGATGAAATCCCATTACTCTGACGCCCCGACCGATACATTGCCGAACCGGCGGACACTCTCCGTGCTCGTCGATAATGAGCCGGGCGTATTGGCACGCATTGCGGGCCTCTTCTCTGGTCGCGGCTATAATATTGAAAGCCTTACTGTCTCTGAAACGGAACATGAGAAGCATGTCTCGCGCATCACGATTGTGACCACGGGCACAGCTATGGTGCTTGAGCAGATCAAGCATCAGCTTGATCGCTTGGTGCCGGTTCATCGCGTGATTGATTTGACCGCAGAGGGTGGTGCCGTTGAGCGTGAGCTTGCACTCGTGAAAGTCATAGGCAAAGGCGACAGCCGGAGCGAAGCGCTGCGTATCGCTGCCGCCTTTGGCGCACGCACGCTTGACGCGACGCTCGACTCTTTTGTTTTCGAACTCACAGGGGACAGCGCGGAAATCGAGCGCTTTATCCGCGTGATGGCTGGTTTGGGCCTCGCCGAAGTGTCACGCACCGGTATTGCCGCCATGAGCCGGGGCGCCGCGCCGTTGTAAAAACTTACCGGTTAAATTCTTGCCGGAAGGCGACAAATGATCTACAATGTAGATACATTTTTGCTTTTCGGGAAGGGCTAAGCCCATGCGGGTCAAAATCGCCAAATGGGGCAACAGCGCCGCTATCCGCCTGCCTAAGGCCGTGATGGAGGAGATGCGGCTTGGAGAAGGTGGCGAACTCGATCTGACGACGGTTGGTGGTGAATTGCGGGCGGTCGCCGTCCGCACCGGCCCCAGTCCAACGCTCGATCAGCTCGTCGCGGAGATGAAGCAGTTGGGCGGTGCCGATTATGATTTCGGCGCGGAAGAGTGGGAAATCTTGCCGACCGAAATCGGCGATTATGTTGGGTTCCATGATGGAGAATGACGAGGACTTCGCTGATGGCGATATCGTTCTTGTCGATTTCCGGCCCGTGCGTGGTCACGAGCAGGATGGTATGCGTCCCGCTCTGGTTATGACGGATGCGTCTTACAATGCCGCGTCGTCTTATGTTGTCGTGTGTCCCATCACGTCAAATACGCGGCCATGGCCTTTCAAGATGCCGTTGCCCGATGGGTTGAAAGTGAGTGGCTTTGTGATGCTCGACCAGATCAAGTCAATTGATCGTCGTCGGCGTGTGTTGCGTTTTATTGATCATGTGCCGAATGACGCGATGCGCGACTATCGTGAGCGTCTTGCGACATTGCTGAAGATCGCACCCACAAACGACCATTGAGTTGATAACCCCATGAACCTCGAAACATTTCTGGCCCTGAGCCTTTATTCTTTCGCAACCTCAATCACACCAGGGCCGAACAATCTGATGTTGCTCGCATCGGGTGCGAATTTTGGTCTGCGCCGGAGCGTGCCCCATATTTTCGGCATCATTTTTGGCTTCGTTGTGATGACGATCACCGTAGGACTCGGTATGGCGGCGGTTGAACAGCTTTTGCCCGGTTTCGTGACGGCTCTGCGCTATATCTCCCTTGCCTATATGGCGTGGCTTGCGTGGCGGCTTGCGATGAGCGGCTCGCTGCAGCCGGTCGATGGCGACGCAAAGCCGATGGGCTTTATCGCCGCGAGCCTGTTCCAATGGGTCAATCCCAAGGCTTGGGCGATGGCCCTGACCGCCATGGCGATCTACACGACGCCTGAAAACCATGTCGTGAGCGTTGTTTTGGTCGCGCTTTATTTTGAGGTCGTGGCCTTGCCCTGCATGTTTGTCTGGGCGGGATTTGGCGTGGCTTTGCGGGGGTTCTTGTCGGTTCCGGCCCGATTGCGCGCATTTAATATCTTGATGGCGCTGCTTTTGATCGGATCGACGCTGCCTTTTGCCTTCGGTTGAGAGCGGTGAGGCGCGGACCGCTTGACCAAAGCGACCCATCCCCTTAAGCGGTTTCCCCGACAGAAATAACCCATAAACAACTCGAATAAGGCCAGGAGTCCAAACCCATGCGTGTGTATTATGATCGCGATGCCGATATTAATCTGATCAAGGGCAAGAATGTCGCCATCGTCGGCTACGGCTCTCAGGGCCATGCCCATGCGCTGAATTTGCGTGACTCGGGCTGCAAAAACATTGTTGTGGCGCTGCGCGCCGGTTCGCCAACCGTCAAGAAGGCTGAAGGCGAAGGCCTCAAGGTGATGACTGTTGTCGAAGCCGCGAAATGGGCCGATGTGGTCATGATGCTCACGCCGGACGAATTGCAGGCCGATATTTATCGCGACGAATTGCATGCCAATATGAAGAAGGGTGCAGCCCTTTTGTTCGCGCATGGTTTGAACGTTCACTTCAACCTCATCGAGCCGCGCAAAGATCTCGACGTGTTGATGGTGGCACCAAAGGGCCCTGGCCACACGGTGCGTTCGGAATACCAAAAGGGTGGCGGCGTGCCGACTTTGATCGCGATCCATCAGGACGCGACCGGCAACGCGCATGATCTCGGTTTGTCTTATGCGTCAGCCAATGGTGGTGGCCGCGCCGGCATCATCGAGACAACCTTCAAGGAAGAATGCGAAACCGATTTGTTCGGCGAGCAGGTCGTTCTCTGCGGCGGTCTCGTCGAATTGATCCGCGCTGGCTTCGAAACGCTCGTTGAAGCCGGCTACGCCCCTGAAATGGCGTATTTCGAGTGCTTGCACGAAGTGAAGCTGATCGTCGATCTGATTTATGAAGGCGGTATCGCCAACATGAATTACTCGATCTCGAACACCGCCGAATATGGCGAATATGTCACCGGCCCGCGTATCATCACGTCGGAAACAAAGGCAGAGATGAAGCGCGTTCTCGACGACATCCAGACCGGCAAATTCACGCGTGACTGGATGCTTGAAAACAAGGTCAACCAAACCTCGTTCAAGGCCGTGCGTGCGCGCCACAATGCGCATCAGATCGAAGAAGTGGGCGAAAAGCTCCGTGCCATGATGCCATGGATCGCAAAGAACAAGCTCGTCGACAAGGCGAAGAATTGAGTGCTTGGGCTCTTAGGCCTCTTTAGTTTGAAAAATCCCGCTTCGGCGGGATTTTTTATTTCCGTCATTGCGAGCGCGAGCGAAGCAATCCAGTTGGTATTTGTTGTTTAAACGCAACAGTACCATCGCACTCCGTTCTTTACCATCAACTGGATTGCGTCGTTCGCCGTTCAAAAAGGTCCACTGGAGCTTTTTGTTTGCTTTGCAAAACACTCCTCACCATTCGCAATGACGGATGAAATTGATGCGCCCATTATTTTGTATTCTTGCTCACGCTGCAATCTGTGATTAGTCTAAACCCATGCCCGTTCTCTCCATTCAATCCCATGTTGCTTATGGCCATGTCGGCAATGATGCGGCGGTGTTTCCGTTGCAGCGCATGGGGCATGAAGTATGGGCGGTGCATACGGTGCAATTTGCCGCGCATACCGGCTATGGCCCACCCAAGGGACAAGTGTTTGACGCGAGCCATATTCGCGATGTGATTGACGGCATTGCTGTACGACCAGATTTTGCAACATGTGATGCCGTGCTCTCGGGCTATATGGGATCCTCCGCAATTGGCGAGGCGATCCTTGATGCGGTTCAGCGTGTAAAGGCCTCAAACCCGCACGCTCTTTATGCGTGTGATCCGGTGTTGGGTGATGTCGGCAAGGGTTTTTTCGTGCGCCCCGATATGCCCGATTTCATGCGCGATCATGTTGTGCCGCAGGCGGATATCGTGACACCGAATTTGTTCGAGCTCGAAGCGCTGACGGGTATCCCCTGCACAACGCTCGTTGATACAAAACGCGCCTTACAAAAACTCCATGACAAAGGTCCGCGGGTGATTGTGCTCACGTCCGCTGTGATTGATGAAACGCCAGCGGATGCAATTGATATGCTGGTGTCCGACCGAAAATCACTCGCGCGGGTGCGCACGCCGCGCCTCGGTTTCTCGCCCAATGGCGCGGGCGATCTCACAGCCTCATTGTTTCTCGCGCATTATCTTAAAACACGTTCTGCGGCTCAGTCGCTTGCCCTTGCCGCGTCTTCCGTTCACGCGATTTTGGATGAGACATTAAAAGCGGGTGGGGGTGAGTTGAAGCTTATTGCCGCACAAGAGGCGATTGGATCACCGCCGCGTCTCTTCACGCCGGAGATTTTATTTTGAGCCGTCGCTTCTATACGCTTGATGTTTTCACGAAGACCGCGCTCGCGGGCAATCCGCTTGCGGTTGTGCTCGATAGCGACGGTTTGGATGATCGGGCGATGCAAACCATCGCGCGTGAATTCAATCTCTCCGAAACCGTGTTTGTCTTTCCGCCGCAAGATCAGCTCAACCGCGCCGCGCTTCGTATCTTTACCCCCGCCACTGAATTGCCTTTTGCAGGACTTCCGACGGTCGGCACGGCCGTTTTATTTGCGGTGCTTGATGGTCAAGCTTCCTCATCCTTCGGTTTGGAAGAGACGGTGGGACTTGTGCCGTGCACCGCGACGCGTCTGAGTGCCAACGCAGGGGAGGCGGTGTTCTCATTGCCGCGTCTGCCTGAACGCGTTGCAGAGGCCGCGCCTTTATCGATGATTGCCGATGCGCTTGGTGCATCCGTTAACGAGATCGGCTTTGATCGCCATCAGCCGATGATCGCTTCGGCCGGTGTCGGATTTAACTTTATTCCGCTGAAGACGAGAGGTGCGGTAACACGCGCCTCTATCAAGGGTACGCAGTGGACCGAGACGTTCAAAGCCGCGGGTCGTCCGAACGTCTTCGTCTATACCCGGGAGACCGTTGAAGCAGGGCATCACTTCCACGCGCGGATGTTCGCGCCGCATTTGGGCATCGGTGAAGATCCCGCCACTGGTGGCGCGGCAGCAGCCTTTGCGCGCGCTTTTGTTGATTTCGAAACGCCCGCCGATGGCAGCCATCGCATCGTGATCGAGCAGGGCTATGCGATGGGCCGCCCCTCTCAAATCACGCTGGAGATTGACATCGCGCAAGGCGCGCTCGCAGCCGCGCGGATCGGCGGCTCGGCCGTGATCGTAAGCGAAGGCACACTGCGCGTGTGATCTGGAGACGTTGACCGGCCTCACTTGCCTTTTCTCGGACGTCTCTTATATTGATAGGGAAGTCTTAACCGCCGCGAGAGCATGATTCCGCGGGAGGTTAGACCGGAAAGGACATTGTCTTGGGTTCGATTTTGCCACTCTTCGCGTTTATCGCGACCGCCTCTTTGGTGGCGTTGGCATCGGCTCGTCCGCTTTCCGGCCTCCTTCTTCTTAGCCGCCCCTGAGGGCCGGCCGGGCATCAGCCTGGGCGCTCAGGGGAGCATGATCAGACCAGCCACTCCACCAGCCTGTGCGACCCTATAAAAGCCGTGTCCCGGGCAAGACGAAGGAACCACACATCATGACAACCGGATCCGAAAAAGACCGCGTCATTATCTTCGACACAACCTTGCGCGATGGCGAGCAATCACCCGGTGCATCTATGACTCTCGAAGAGAAGCTCGAAGTCGCCGATCTCTTGGACGCGATGGGCGTCGATATCATTGAAGCAGGTTTCCCGATTGCCTCGAATGGCGATTTTGAAGCGGTGGCGGAAATTGCCAAGCGCATCAAGCGGGCAACGGTTGCGGGTCTCGCACGTGCCATCAATGCCGATATTGATCGCGCTGGCGAAGCGGTGAAATTCGCGCAGAAGCCGCGCATTCACACCTTCGTGTCGACCTCGCCGATCCATCTCGAATTCCAGATGAAGAAGTCGGAAACAGAAGTGCTCGATATCATTACAGCGACTGTTACCCGCGCGCGCAATCTTGTTGCGGATGTCGAATGGTCGGCGATGGATGCGACACGCACGCCAATTGAGTATCTCTGCCGCACAGTCGATGCCGCGATCAAAGCGGGGGCAACGACCATCAATCTGCCCGATACGGTCGGTTATGCCACGCCTGATGAATATCGCGATATGTTCATTCAGGTGCGCAATCGCGTGGCGAATTCCGACAAAGTGATTTTCTCTTCGCATTGCCATGATGATTTGGGATTGGCTGCCGCAAACTCGCTCGCAGCCTTAGAAGGTGGTGCACGGCAGATCGAATGCACAATCAATGGTCTTGGTGAACGCGCTGGTAATGCGGCTTTGGAAGAAGTCGTCATGGCCATCAAAACGCGTGGCGATAAATTGCCTTATGTGACTGGCATCGACTCGACGATGCTCACACGTGCGTCAAAGCTCGTGGCAGGTGTGACGTCCTTCCCCGTGCAATATAACAAAGCGATTGTCGGCCGGAATGCCTTCGCGCATGAAAGCGGCATCCATCAGGACGGCATGCTGAAGAACCAGCAGACTTATGAGATCATGACGCCTGCGTCTGTGGGCGTATCAAAGACCTCGCTCGTGATGGGCAAACATTCGGGTCGTGCGGCTTTCCGTGATAAGCTTAAAGAGCTTGGCTATGAATTGGGCGAGAACGCCTTTGAAGAAGCCTTCAACCGCATGAAGGATTTGGCCGATCGCAAAAAGCATGTTTACGACGAAGATATCGAGGCGCTGGTGGGCGACGAGATGAATTCGGGTGCGGATCCGATCAAGGTCGAAAGCCTCACCGTGATTGCGGGTACACAAGGCCCGCAACTCGCAACGCTCACCTTGAACATTGGCGGTACGCATAAAACATTTCAGGCGCGCGGCAATGGTCCGGTGGATGCGTGTTTTAACGCGATCAAAGCCTTGGTGCCCAATGAGGCCGAACTTGAACTCTATCAGGTTCATGCCGTGACCGAAGGCACCGATGCGCAAGCGGAAGTCTCCGTGCGCCTCGGCGAGAATGGCCGCTCGGTAACGGCGAAAGCCGCTGATCCGGATACGCTTGTCGCGTCAACGCGTGCTTATCTCGCAGCGCTTAATCGTTTGATGGTCAAGCGCACACGCGGGCCGAATGCGCAAGCGATGGCGGGTTGATCGTTCAACGCTGATTACGGTGTTAAAAAATTAGAGAGCCCGCTTCTTTTGATCGGGGAAGCGGGCTTTATCCTTTTTTGAGGCTGCCGAAAGATTGCGTCCCAAAGGATTGATTTCCAAAACCAGATCCGCCGAAGCTCGAATTTGTCGAGCGCGCTGTGTCAATCGCGCGGCCAAGAGCACTGCCGCCAAATGTCGATTGCGGCGTCTTATTTCCTACGTTGCCATTTGATTGTGGTGAAGGCGTTTGTTTAAAGCCCGATGTAATTGCGCTAACCAGCGTCGTAAGCGGATTGCTTGTGGCTGTTTTGACAGAAGGCTTTGGTGATCCCGTTGCGCTGCTTGTTCCGGTTGATCCGCCCGATGAGGTTTGCGCTGGCGTAGAACCGCTCGTCGACGCGCTTTTGCTGTTCACCGCAGCTTGTCGCGTTAAGTCGCCATTTGACGGATTATCGCCAGCGCGGATCGTGGCTATTTGCGTAAGAGGCTTCGACTTGCTGGGCGGTCTCGCAAGAGGCAACGACAGCAAGGTCAGCGTCGGCATAGCGAGATCAGGTTGAGGCCAGGGCGCATCGGGAGCAAGTACAAGCGGGAAGCGTTGCAGCATCCATCAACCATGTCGGCTCGCTTTGCGCTTGATCAGCACTCAATATGATTTGCGTATCGTATGGGGTGATCTCTCCATAAGACAAAAAGATCATGCCACAGGCAAACGCACCCATTTTAATGAGGCTTTTCAAGCGTGAGCTGCGCTGTAAGACGTGAGGGGTAGGGGCTCTGTCGAAGGCTTTACTCAGTGCTTCGACTTCATCGGAGGAGAGAACGGTTGCGTGTTCTCGTGCCATAGGCTCCTGTCCTGTCGGATGAATGACACCCCGTCACACATCGCCGACAACCCTGCATAGTTCATACCATGATCATAAAGCTGTGCGAAGAGCGAAGCTCTGGTGCGGATTCATCCACAGATCTTAGCGTTAGCCCTTGCATCGTCCTGTAACGCTTGCTATTCACCCTGCCGAGCGGGGGTTGTCCCCGCCTTTGTTTTGATGGGCGCATAGCTCAGTTGGTAGAGCAGCTGACTCTTAATCAGCGGGTCCTAGGTTCGAGCCCTAGTGCGCCCACCATCAAAACCTGAAATTCTAGCAAAAATGATGACCTCGATTGCCTTCAAGATGCGCCAACGAGCGTCATGTCGTGTCGTCGTGATGATGAGAGATCAACAAAAAACCCGCCATTTCTGGCGGGTTTTTGAATTTCGATCTGATCTCGAAACGATCAGCGTGAATAGAATTCGATAACGAGCGATGGTTCCATCTGTACCGGATAGGGCACATCAGCCAAAGCGGGAATGCGAATGAACTTCGCAGCCATCTTCTTGTGATCGACTTCGATGTAATCAGGAGTATCGCGCTCTGTGAGCTGGGTCGCTTCGAGAACGACTGTGAGCTCGCGTGATGATTCTTTCACTTCGATCACATCGCCGATCTTGACCTGATAGGAGCTGATATTCACGCGACGACCATTCACCTTCACGTGGCCGTGATTGATGAACTGGCGGGCAGCGAACACGGTCGCGACGAATTTCGCGCGATAGACCACCGCATCAAGACGACGTTCGAGCAAGCCGATCAGGTTTTCGCCTGAGTCACCCTTAAGGCGAAGCGCTTCGTGATAATAACGACGGAACTGCTTTTCCGAGATGTTGCCGTAATAGCCCTTGACCTTCTGTTTGGCGCGCAGCTGCGTGCCGAAGTCGGACATTTTGCCTTTGCGACGTTGGCCGTGCTGACCAGGACCATATTCGCGGCGGTTTACAGGGCTCTTCGGACGGCCCCAGATATTCTCGCCAAGACGGCGATCGATCTTATGTTTTGCGTCAATACGCTTTGTCATCGCTGTTCCTCATGGTTTGAGCGAAGTTTCGAGGAACGCGCCCTTCCTTTGCCCAATCTCTCAGGCCGACAGACCGAATTTCAGTGAAAAACGATCACGGGAGCGTTAAAAACACCAAGCGGGCCCAAAGGACCCGCGAGACGTCGGCGGTTCAATACTCACTGAGGCCGATGATGTCAATTCTTTGCGGGGGTCAGCCCCCGATCCGCGAAGGCGGAAACTAGCGTTTTCGGCCAGTCCTCGGCACCTGTCAGGACGACAAGGCCGCCCTCCGCTCCAGAAGCATCTGCCGGCGCATCGCCGAGCAATTGCACCACCCGCCGTGCGATGGCCGGTGCTGGGTCAATCCATGTGACAGGCCAGGGCGCAATGCGTTCCAGCGCGCCAAGCAATAGCGGGTAATGCGTGCAGGCGAGAACGACGCGATCCGTTCGGCGTCCGCCTTTTTCAACAAAGGCCTGTTCAATCTCGGCGCGGAGCTCGGCGTCCGAGACGGGAAGCCCATGGAGCGCCGCCTCGGCATAGCCCGCGAGCTTTGAGGCACTGACAAGCGTCACATCGCAGTCGCCTGCAAAGTCGCGAATGAGGGCGGTCGTGTAATCGCGCTTGACGGTGCCTTTAGTGGCAAGCACCGAAATGAGACGGCTCTTGGAACTCTCCGCCGCCGGTTTGATGGCAGGCACAGTGCCGATAATAGGGATCGTATGGCGCGCGCGCAAGGCGGGCAGCACCAGCGTCGAGGCGGTGTGGCAGGCAATCACGATCAGGTCGGGTTTAAAACGCGCAACCGCGTCATCGATCACGCTCACCACGCGCGCGATCAACTCATCTTCGTCCCGTTCACCATAGGGAAAAAAAGCGGTGTCACCGAGATAGATATAGCGGGCATCGGGACGAGCGGCGCGGACCGGATCAAGGACCGTTAATCCGCCTACACCGGAATCAAAAACAAGAATTGTGGGCCGCGCGCTCATGCGTCATCGCTTTCTGACGCGGCTTTAAGAGCGGCTTCGGCCTCGCGCCGCGCTTTTTTCGAATAGGGTTTGCGCGGGCCATCCACCAAACGCACGATCACACCACGCAAGGTGCGCAGATCCTGCTCATCCATGCCAATGCGCATGAAGATGTTATGCAGGTTCATGCTCATGCGCGGTTTTTTGCTCGCAGGCCGATAAAAGCCGCGCTCATCAAGCTTCTCATCAAGATATTCAAAAAAATTCAAAAGCGCTTCACGCGTCGCGGGGGGCCATTTTGTTTTATGCGTGAAGGGCAGTTTTATGCCTTGGTCTTGCGCTGTTCGCCATGCATAGCTCATCAACAAAACCGCTTGCGACAAATTGAGCGAGGCAAATTCAGGATCAACCGGAAAGGTACAAATCGCATCGGCAAGCGCGATGTCTTCATTTTCCAGACCTGTGCGCTCGCGACCAAAGAGAATGCCTACTTTGTGATTTTGCTTCACATGATCAAAGAGAACGCGGGCCGCTTCATCAGGGCCATGCACTTGTTTGCCTTGTCCGCGTTCGCGTGCAGTTGTTGCATAAAGATGGTGAAGATCAGCTGTGGCTTCGCGCACGCTTCCATAGAGCGTTGCTTGATCAATCACAAAGCCTGCACCCGCAGCAGCGGCGATGGTTTTTTGATTAAGCCAATTGTCACGCGGATTCACGAGCCGCATTTCATGCAGACCAAAATTTGCCATAGCCCGCGCGGTCATGCCGATATTTTCGCCAAGCTGCGGCTCAACAAGAATAATCGCCGGTCCTTCACTCATGCGGCAGCGGCCTTCACCATGCGCAAGGCTTGATTAAAAGCATAACGCAATGAGGACGGATCAGCGATGCCTTTACCCGCAATATCAAAGGCGGTGCCGTGATCGACGCTGGTACGAATGAAGGGCAAGCCGACGGTGACATTCACGCCTTGGTCAATGCCAAGATATTTAACCGGGATCAGCCCTTGATCATGATATTGTGCGACAACAATATCAAATTCACCTTTGCGCGCCCGCATAAAAATTGTGTCGCCCGCATAAGGCCCTGATGCGTCTAGTCCCTCTGTGCGTGAATGAGCGATTGCGGGTGCGATGACATCAATCTCTTCGCGGCCGAACATACCATTCTCGCCTGCATGGGGATTAAGTCCTGCAACGGCGATGCGCGGCTTTGTGATGCCGTAAGCATGGCATGCTGTCGCGGCGAGGCGGATGGTTCTCAACACACGGTCTTTGGTGATGAGCGTGGGCACGTCTTTCAATGCGACATGAATGGTGACGAGGATCACGCGCAATTCATCATTCGCGAGCATCATGGCGAAATCACTCGTGCCCGTTTTGTCTGCTAAAATTTCTGTATGTCCGGGAAAGGAAATTCCGGCCGCTTTCATCGCTTCTTTGGCCAGCGGTGCGGTAACTATTCCCGCGATCTCTTTGGCTTGTGCAAGGTCGATGGCTTTTACAACATAATCAAATGCAGCTTGGCCAGCGCGCGCATCGATTAGGCCCGCTTTGAGCGTATCGGGAAGCGCGCCAACCGCCATCACATCCATCACACCACGCGTCAGCTCGCAGTCTTGTGGGCCGCTGATAGGGCGCAGAGTCAATGAAAGGCCAAGCGCCGCGATCTCGCGTTGAAGCGTGCCGATATCGCCCACGACGAAAGCGGGATGATCAACGCCGTCCGCGAAGAGTTTCGCGCAGAGCTCGGGACCGATCCCATTGGGATCGCCCATCGTTATAGCCAGCGGGAGGTTCGGGTTCATCGTCATGGATCGATCCGTAGCGAAAGCGCCGCCTTCCGGCAATCCTCTCGGTTCACGCTGCCTGACGTTGACGCTCGGCCTTGGCATTGAGCCAGAGGGCAAGGATGACAAGTGCGGCGCTGATGATGATCCGCGCGTCGATCGGCTCGTCATAAATGATCGCGCCCATGACAACGGTGCTCACTGTCGCGAGATTAACCGCCTGCACCGTCGATACCGGGCCGAAATGTCGAACAAGATTGAAAAAGGCGATACGTTCGACAACCCAAAGCACGCTGACACCGGCAAGGAGAAGAAGCCCCGCATGAGATATGTCAGCGGCCTCACGACCTGAATGGATGAGCAAAAGCGGCAGAAAGGCCAAACCTGCAGCTATACTTTCCGCAATACCGACCGCGCTGGTTTCCCGATCTTTCGGCCAGAATTTCGAGGCGAAGAGATGATAGAGCGCGTAGAAGAGGGGAAGACCGAAAGCGGCGGCGAGCCAAGGATCAATGCTGATCCCATGATCGATCATATCGGCATCAACAATAAGAAGAGCAGCGCCAAGAAATCCGGCGATGATCGCCAATATGCGCAAACGGCTTGGCTTTTCAATGCCAACCAATAAGGCCAACAGATAACCGAAGAGCGGTGTTGTTGATGTCACAATCGAAAAT
Source organism: Alphaproteobacteria bacterium (assembly GCA_037131735.1). Classification (GTDB taxonomy): domain Bacteria; phylum Pseudomonadota; class Alphaproteobacteria; order Rhizobiales; family Beijerinckiaceae; genus CAIUPE01. The sequence goes on along the minus strand of JBAXQM010000020.1, from coordinate 21,757 downwards.
GTTGAGACAGGCACGTGGCCAACAACGGTCAAACTCAACCCGAACGGGATATTGAGCATGATCGCGCAACCAAGGCCGAAGAGCCACAAGCGCGGATCGTTTAATCGCACCGGACCAAAGGCACGCCAAATGCCAAAAAGGACTATGCCTACGGCAAGGCTTGAATAGGTGATCGTCTGCAGGGGCGACACGCCAACACCGGCGAGCGCTTTTGTCATCACAGGAGATAGACCCCAGAACAAACCCAATCCAAGAAGATTGGGAACGAGACCCACTTTGGACACGGAAGGTCCATGCCCTGGTGATGGCGACGTCATTGTCCCTTAACCGCGCTGCTTCTTTGCCGCGCGACGAGACATCATGTTCAGCCCTTCAACACCGGCTGAAAAGGCCATCGCCGTATAGATATAGCCCTTCGGCACATGCGCACCAAAGCCTTCGGCCATCAAGGTCATGCCGATCATCATCAAGAAGCCTAAGGCCAACATGACGATTGTTGGATTATGTTTGATGAAATTCGACAAAGGATCAGCAGCAAACATCATGGCGAGCACAGCCGCGATAACGGCGACAATCATGATGGGCAAATGTTCTGTCATCCCGACAGCGGTGATGATGTTGTCGATTGAAAAGACAAGATCCAGAAGAAGGATCTGCACCACAGCGGCGGCCAGTCCGCGCTTTGTCGGTGCGGAGAACATGTCATTTTCTTCTTTTGGATTAAGCGAGTGATGAATTTCACGTGTCGCCTTCCATACGAGGAAGAGACCACCTGCAATCAAGATGAGATCACGACCTGAAAAACTCTTGTCAAAAATTGTGAACAAGGGCTCGACGAGGTGAATGATAAAGGTCAGCGCACCGAGCAAAACAATACGCAGTCCCAATGCGGCGAGAAGACCGATGCGCCGCGCGATTTTTTGCTGCTCGGGGGGCAGCTTGTTTGAAAGAATTGAAATGAAGATCAGATTGTCGATACCGAGGACGACTTCCATCGTGACAAGTGCAGCAAGCGCAACCCATGCATGGGGATCAACGAGAAGCGAATAGAGATAGTCCATTACAATCGGCTTTCGGTTCGTGGCCGTTCGGCGCAGTCGGGAGAATCGGAAATGTCGGGATCTGTTTAACGACTAAACGTCGAAAACGCGAACACGGCGGCGCGTGTTGCGCTCTACAACGACAGCGGGCTTTGATCCGCCGCGAGCGATTGTTGCGACACGTTCAGTCATTTTGCGTTGGGCGACAGCGCGCATGACTTCGCGCTTTACATCATCAACCGGCATACCCATAAGGGCGGCGGCGATCTCAGCCTGCGCTGCAGGGTCGTCGCTAATGTCGCGCGCAGCCTCAATCGCCTCCTTGATATCAGGGGGCGATTGCTTGACCTTCCGATAGCCGTGCTTGGTTTTCCAGACGGCACTCATCGCCGCGACCTTTCAAAACGGAGTAATTTACCGAGATCGAGCGTGATTATGTCCGATTCCGCGTAAGAAATATAGCAGGTTTATGCTGCGGTGCAACATAAACCAAACTCGGGGGAATTACGTCATTGTCTTCCCATTTGGATCAGTCGAGGCGGATTCCCTGCTGATAAACGCCTAAAAGCGCGTGATCGCGGCCAAGATGGACCAAATCGGCAGGCATTCCCGGGCGGAGAGCGCCGATTTTCTCTTCAAGTCCAATCATCCTCGCCGGGGTGCTCGTGACCATGGTCAATATGTCGGTGAGCGAAATGCCGATCGAGAGCGCATAATGAACGGCATCAAGGAGGGTAATATCTGCCCCCGCCAATGTGCCGGAGCCGAGTGTTAGGCGATTATTCTCGCGGCGAACCTCTCGCCCTTGAAGGGTGAAATGATCGGGGCCCCCGGCCGCTGACGGCATGGCGTCCGATATCAGCGCGATGCCCTCTGGGCCTTTTGCGGCGAGGGCGGCGAGAATGGCGGTTGGTGCCACATGATGGCCGTCGGCAATCAGTCCGCAGATCACGCGCGGGTCGGCAAGCGTCGCGCCGACAAGGCCCGGCGCCCGCGCGTCGCATTGGCTCATCGCATTGAAGAGATGGGTGACAGCGCGCGCGCCCGCATCGAAGGCGTGTTTGGCTTCGTAATCCGTCGCGTTTGAATGACCAAGGCTCACATAAATACCTGCTTGGACGAGCGCGCGGATGTGATCGGGCCTTACTTTATTCGGTGCTATCGTCAAAAGTAGAACGCCCGCTTTAGCGGCGGCCAGTGCTTTGATGTCAGCGTCCATGAGAGCTCTGATAAACTCAGCAGGATGCGCGCCTTTTTTAACAGGATCGATAAAGGGCCCTTCGACATGAAGGCCAAGAACGCCCGGAATTTTTCCATAGGCCGCTTTACCAGCGCTCAGGGCTTCATCAAGAATCTTTGGGCTATCTGTAATCACGGTTGGCAACAAAGATGTTGTACCAAAACGGCGATGTGCTTTCGCAATTTTATCGATGCCTTCGGGCGTCGGCTCTTCATTAAAGAGTGTGCCGCCACCGCCATTGACTTGCACATCAATGAAGCCGGGAGACAAGATGCCGCCTGAAAGATCGATTGCCTCGCCAACGCGCGGTCTTTCGCTGACGGGCATGAGCGCGCTAATCACACCGTTCTCAACAAGGAGCGCGTGATCTTTCAGAATTTTTTTGCCGTCAAATAAATCAGCACCGAAGAAAATCTGCTTCACGCGAGAGATCCTCTGGCAAGAAGGATCGCGCCGTCAACAGCATCATAGAGCGGATCGGAAAAAGGATCTGGTCCTTCAAGGGCAATCCACGGGCGCATGACCTGCGCGAGGCCGCCCGTTAAAGCGATACGCTCTGCGCCCTGTCTTTGAAGAGCATGCGCAAGATCGAGAAGGGCGCGTGAGGCGCTTTTTGCTATTGGCAACGCCACCTCATCACCTTTGGCGGCATGCTCAAGAACGAGCGGACAGAATGCGCCGTAATCAGTACCTTTCGCAGTGACAGAAAAGCGCGTGATGGCCGAGGGATCACTATCAAACTGCTTCAATATCTGTTTTGTCAGCGGTGTTTGAGATCGTAAATCATCAGCGGCCAAAAGCGCATGACGCAAGGCCTCGCTGCCCATTCTTGCTGCTGATCCTTCGTCACCCAAACGAAAGCCGCGCCCGCCAATGTGATAGATTTTATCGCTTGTCCGATAGAGTCCCGCAGAGCCCGTGCCGGCAATCACAATAGCGCCGTCTTGTCCCGCGTGAGCGCCAAGGCAGGCGATCATCGCATCGCTATCAACTGTCACCGTTCTAAAATCGGGAAAGGCTTCTGCCACACGCGCGGGATCATCAAGTGTAACAATGCCCGCTAACCCTAAGCCGAGTGATGCGCTTGCTCTCACTGTCGCGCTATCATTGATTTTGCCGAGCGCCTGATCGAGCGCTTTACGAATTTCAATAATCGCGTCGTCGAAATCAGAATGAATATTCGACGGGCCCGCTTCACCTTCCGCACAAATGTGCCCAGCTCTATTTCTGATGCGAACGCGACAGCGCGTGCCACCGCCATCAACGCCAATGGTCAAGGGCAGGGCGTTACCATTCATGAAGCAGGCTTGTTATTCATGGGAGCAAGAGTCGCGTCATCGTTGCTTGAAGGGTCACGATAATTGTCGATATTCTTGAACGCCTCGCGCAACGCGCCTGACCAACCTTTCGAGAGTTTTTCGAAATAGGGATCATTTTGCGAGATACGCCGCTGATAAGAAATTTCAAGCGAGTCTCGCTCATACATTAAAAGATCAATTGGCATGCCGACTGAGAGGTTAGAACGCAAGGTCGAGTCGAATGAAATCAAAATTACTTTTGCGCCTTCGCCCATCGTCATATCCGGGCGGGCCACGCGATCGAGAATTGGTTTACCATATTTATGTTCGCCGATTTGGAAGAAGGGCGTGTCTTTTGTCGCTTCGATGAAATTGCCTTCGGCATAGATCTGAAACATGCGCGGCGGCTCACCATGGATTTGTCCGCCGAGAATGAATGAGCAGGCAAAGACGCCATTATTGGCTTCAAGCGCCGGACCATCGACACGCCGCACATCGCGCACGGCTTCTCCGATGAGCCGCGCGGCCTGAAACAAGGTGGTGACATTCACGAGCGAAGCACTGCCATTTTCTTCCGCCGCATCAATCTGCTCATTGAGATTTGAAATGACAGCCTGGGTAACCGCGAGATTCCCAGCCGACAAAAGAACGAGAACGCGGTCACCCTTCTTCTCCCAAACATGCATCTTGCGAAACACGGCAATATTGTCGAAGCCCGCATTGGTGCGCGTGTCCGAGGCGAAGATGATGCCATCATCAAGCCGCAAGCCGACGCAATAAGTCATATTAGGCTCCTTCAGGAGAGGGAATATGGCGAAAAGGCCGGGGAGGTTTTACTGATCTCCGGCGCGAACGACAACCTCTACAGAGAGATCTTCGGCACCTGCACCCCGCATCGTGCCCCGAACCGGGGCTGCTGCGGCGGCATCAAAGCCAATGGCCAGTCGTGCATAATGATCGGTCGGGCAGACACCGTTAGCGGCGTCAAATCCGATCCAGCCTAAATCTTCAGTATACGCCTCGGCCCATGCGTGGTGAGCCACCGCCGATGTTTCGCCAGCAATCAGGAGATAGCCCGTCACATAGCGCGCGGGAATTGATAGGACGCGTGCGGCGGCGATGAAGATATGCGCGTGATCCTGACAGACACCGCGCTTCGATTTGAACGCTTCGGCGGCGGTGGTCAGCGCATGGGTGGCATCCGTGTCATAGGCCACGGATTCATGGATGGCGGGCAAGAGCGCATGCAAGGTTTCAAGACGCGTCGCGCGGCGGCATTGTGAGGCCATAGTGGCAATCGCCGATGACTCGGCTGTTCTCGTTGTCGGACGAAGAAAAATCGCGGGAGGCACAGAGTCGTTTGTTGTGCCGACAACACCCGCGCGATCAAACGTTTCAATCACGCCTTTTGCTTCGATCTCAAGTCCGTTGGTTTCGCCCGGCGGAGTGACAAGATGAACATCATTGCCGAAGGCATCCCGATAATGAGCGGCGCGTTCAATGCCCGGACAAGTGATGGCCCATGAATGGATAGCCTGACTATCCCCCGCGGGCGGCGTCAATCGCAAAGCTTGGATCGCGTGATTAAACGGGCGATCATAGCGATAGGAGGTGCGATGGTGGATGGAGATCAGCATGTGTGCTCTATGAAACGCGTCATCACAGAAAATGGAAATCTACCGCTATGCGGCTTGAAAGATCATTATTGCGCTTGATGAAAGACGAAAGGAACTCGTGAAGCCCTGATTGGAAAATCTCATCCATCGACGCGTTTTTTAAATCACTTAAAATCGCTGATGCATCATGGCGACTTTGGGGGGACTGACCCAAAATCTCTGTAAGACCTTCTAGCGATCTTTCAATCCAGCCATAGCAGAAACGGAAGGATCGCGGCATTTCCTGACGCAAGATCAAAAATTCCGCGATGTTCCAAGGGCGATAACGGTCTTTATAGACATGGCGATAGGAGCGATGCGCCGAGACCGAACGCAAAATCGTCTCCCATTGAAACGCATCAAGCTCACCGCCGACTGATTCATTGGTGGGGAGGAGCACATAATATTTCACGTCGAGAATGCGGGCGGTATTATCCGCGCGTTCGATGAAGGCGCCTAATTGCCCGAAATGAAAGCCTTCATCACGCAGCAAGGTACCGAGCAGCGAACCACGAAACAAAGCCGAGCGTTGCCGCACCCAGTCGAGAAATTCAGGTAATTTGCCAGAGCCGAGATCACTCGCTTTTACGGCGGTGAAATCGATGTAAGTGGAGTTAAGCGCCTCCCACATTTCGCGCGTCAAAGCCGTTCGCACCGCACGTGCATTGTTACGCGCCGTTTCAAGGCAGGAGCGAACGGAAGAAGGATTGTCGCGATCAAACAATAGAAAATGCTGCACCTTTTCGGCAGTGATTTCACTGTGACGGGCGAGATAGTCGTTTAATCCCGCGGCAGCGATCAGCGTTGAACGCCAATCTTCACGGTGACCCGAACCGATATCCGGTGTCAGTGCGATGCGATAACCAACTTCCGTCAAACGCGCGATGTTTTCTGCGCGCTCAATATAGCGTGACATCCAAAAGAGGCTGGCGGCGGTGCGTCCAAGCATCGTCAGTCCTCCAAAACCCAAGTGTCTTTGGTGCCGCCACCCTGTGACGAATTCACCACAAGCGAGCCTTTCTTGAGTGCCACGCGTGTAAGCCCGCCGGGCGTGATGCGCACGCGATCACCGACAAGCACGAAGGGACGCAAATCGAGATGGCGCGGCGATGAGCCTTTGCCGACATTCGAGGGACAGGTCGAGAGGCTGAGCGTCGGTTGTGCGATATAGTTTGAAGGCTTCGCCGTAATTTTTTTCGCGAAAGCAGCGCGCTCGGCCTTTGTGGCATGCGGACCAATCAACATACCGTAACCGCCCGAGCCATGAACTTCTTTAACAACAAGCGTTTCGAGATTGGCCAAAACATGCGCGCATTCGTCTTTCACCGCGCAACGCCATGTTGGCACATTTTGGAGAATGGGTTTTTGACCCGTATAAAATTCGATGATGTCGGGCACATAGGCATAGACGGCTTTATCATCGGCAATGCCGGTGCCTGGCGCATTGACAATCGTTACGCGACCGGCGCGATAAAGATCAAACAGACCCGGCACACCAAGCGATGAGTCAGGTCTGAAAGTCAGCGGATCAAGATAGGCATCATCGACGCGGCGATAAAGAACATCGATTTTTTCTTTGCCCGTGATCGTGCGCATATAGAGCGCACCATCTTCAACAAAGAGATCGGAGCCTTGCACAAGTTCCACGCCCATTTGATCGGCGAGGAAGGAATGTTCGAAAAAGGCCGAATTATAGATACCCGGTGTCAGCACGGCGATGGTGGGGTCGCCGGTGCATCCTGCCGGTGCAACACTTTCGAGCGTTTGTCGTAACATTTCTGGATAGCGCTCAACCGGTGCCACGCGATGGGCGGCAAAGAGTTCAGGGAAGAGATGCATCATCGCTTCGCGGTCCTCAAGCATATAGGACACGCCTGAAGGGGTGCGTAGATTATCTTCCAGAACAAAGAAGTCATTCTCGCCGGTGCGCACAATATCAGTGCCGATAATATGTGAGTAGATTTTGCGCGGGGGATCAAAGCCGATCATTTCCGGCAAGAAGGCTTCATTACGCGTAATCAACTCAGCCGGAATGCGACCTGCGCGGATGATTTCCTGACGGTGATAAATATCATAGAGAAAGGCATTCAATGCGCGCACGCGTTGCTCGATCCCGCGTTCGAGAAAGCGCCACTCCTTCGCCGAGATGATGCGGGGAATGAGATCAAAGGGAATCAACCTCTCATTGGAGGCACTATCGCCATAAACGGCAAAAGTGATGCCGAGCCGTCTGAAGATTGCTTCGGCTTCTTCCTGCTTTTTGGCCATAAGCCCGCGCGATTGCGCGCCGAGCCATTCCGACAATTTTTGATAGGCCGGGCGAATACTGCCATCAGGCCGGATCATCTCGTCAAACCCGGTGTTGTTGCGCATTTTGCCGCCGCCTTGATCACTGACTGCCTGATTTTTCATCATTTTATCCGGTTAGCCCAAAGCAACGCCATTGTTTCAAGCTTAGGAGCAAAAGCCAAGCCAATCCTTCGGGTGAGGCCTGTTCGGGGCTTCTCCGGTCTGGCCAGAGACTAATGGGAGGGGTAGGGTGTTTCCGAAGCGGTAGTTTTGGATCGATCAATGGCGATTTCGCGGAAAAAGCAGCGGCATGTCCGGATTGGGCGGCGGCATTTCACTATTTTGGGTGGATCGCGCCCGACGGTCCGTGATCTTTATCACGACAGCCTCGCCATGAGCTGGCCGAAATTCTTTCTGGCCGTTGCAGCGATTTTTGTCGCCACGAATTTTGTCTTCGCATTTCTCTATTGGCTCGGCGGCGATGTCATTGCCAATACCAATGGCGGCTCGCTCGCCATGCTGTTTTTCTTTTCCGTTGAAGCACTCTCCACAGTGGGCTTTGGCGATATGCATCCGTCCACGACCTATGGCCATACGGTGGCGTCGGTTGAAAATTTTTTCGGACTTTTGTTTGTGGCGGTTACAACCGGCTTAATGTTCACACGTTTTGCACGCGCGCGGGCGCGGTTCATGTTTGCACGCCACCCTGTGGTCACCGACTTTAATGGCCAGCCCACTCTTATGATGCGCGTTGCGAATGAACGTCACAATACGGTCAGCGATGCCTCGGCGCGGCTCTGGGCCTTGATGGATGGGAAAAGCAAAGAGGGGCATTCGTTTCGCCGCTTTGTCGAATTGAAACTCGAGCGGGTTGAAAATCCTGTTTTCATTCTCTCATGGACTATTTTTCACAAGATTGATGAGAGTTCGCCTTTGCATGGTGTGCGCGGTGGCAAGGAGGTACCCGTTTCGGCTTTCATTCTCACCATCACGGGCTATGACGAGAATATGACACAGGAGGTCAAAGCGCGGCACTGGTATGATCCGAGCGATATTCGCTGGGATCATCGCTATGCCGACATCATCGAGTCGGATCCGGACGGGTCGACCACGCTCAATTATGATCGATTCCATGATCTGGAGCCCGATGGCGGTACTGAATCAAAGTCGAGCGGATTGATTTAAAGGAAAGGCGAAGCGACCATGACGGATCATTTCAAATTCTATATCGACGGCCAATGGGTTGATCCGGTTGCGCTTCAGCCCTTCGATGTCATCAATCCCGCCACAGAAGAAGTTTGTGGCCGCATTGCGCTGGGCTCAAGCGCCGATGTGGATCGTGCGGTTGCAGCGGCACGCAAAGCGTTCACAACATTCTCGCAAACGACGCGCGAAGAGCGCATCGCGTTACTGTCCCGTGTGCTCGATGTTTATCAACGCCGCATTCAAGATGTGGCTGATGCGATGACTTTGGAAATGGGCGCGCCGCGCGGATTTGCGATGGAATGGCAAGCGGGCTCCGGCACCGCGCATCTTGAATCAACAATTGAAGTTTTGAAGACCTATGAGTTCGAACGTCTGCAAGGCTCGACCTTGATCATGCATGAAGGCATTGGTGTGGTCGGCATGATCACGCCGTGGAATTGGCCGATCAACCAGATCGTGTGCAAAGTTGCGCCGGCCCTTGCAGCGGGTTGCACCATGGTGTTGAAGCCGTCTGAAATCGCGCCGCTCTCTGGTGTTGTCTGGACAGAGATTTTGCATGAAGCGGGTGTGCCGAAAGGCGTGTTCAATCTTGTTCAAGGCGATGGGCCAACAGTGGGTGCGGCCATCGCATCGCATCCCGATATCGATATGGTGTCCTTCACAGGGTCCACACGCGGCGGCATCGCGGTTGCCAAAGGCGCAGCCGATACGGTGAAGCGTGTTGCGCAAGAGCTTGGTGGCAATTCGGCGAATATTCTTCTTGATGATGTCGATTTCGAAGCGGCAGTGACCAATGGCGTTGCGGGGTGCTATATCAATTCGGGCGAGAGTTGTGACAGCCCGCAGCGTATGCTTGTGCCGCATCACCGCATGAATGAAGTGATGGCGATTGCGAAACGCGCGGCGGAATCTTACGTGCTGGGCGATCCGAATGATCCGAAGACAACGCTCGGACCGCTGATTTCAAAACCGCATTGGGAGAAAGTTCAAGGCCTCATCAAGATGGGTATTGAAGACGGCGCGACGCTTGTAACCGGCGGCTTGGGTCTGCCCGAGCATCTTAATCGCGGCTATTATGTCAAGCCGACCATCTTCGGAAATGTCACGCGGGAAATGCGTATTGCGAAGAATGAAATCTTCGGCATGACTTTGATGATCATGGGTTATGGCTCTATCGAAGAAGCGCTCGAAATTGCACATGACACCGAATATGGTCTTGCGGGTTATGTGCAATCGGCAGATATCGAAAAAGCCCGTTCTGTCGCGCGGCGTTTGCGCGTTGGCGCGGTGCAGATCAATTATCCGGCCTTTGATCCCTATTCGGCTTTTGGCGGATATAAGCAATCTGGCAATGGCCGCGAATATGGCGCATTCGGTCTGCATGATTATCTCGAGACCAAATGTCTGATCGGCTATAAATAACGCATGCATGTGCGAAGAGGGTGACATGGTAGCAACTGTATTCATTGACGGCGAAGCAGGCACAACGGGTTTAGGCATCCGCGAGCGGCTTCAACACGTCAACGGTATCACGATCAAAAGCATTGATCCTGACAAGCGCAAAGATCCGAAAGCGCGTCAGGCTTTGATGGCCGAGGTCGATGCGGTTGTGTTGTGTCTGCCGGATGATGCGGCGATTGAGGCGGTGAGACTTGCGGATGAATTGGGAGCCAATGCGCCGCGTATTCTCGATGCCTCGACCGCGCATCGTGTTGCGCGTGGATGGGTCTATGGTTTTGCTGAATTGCATCCGACCCAACGCGATATGATTGAAGGCGCGCATCGCGTGGCAAATCCTGGATGTTATCCGACAGGTGGCATTGCGTTGATCCGTCCGCTTGTGGATGCGGGATTCATTTTGCCGTCCTATCCCGTCACCGTGAATGCGGTGTCAGGGTATTCGGGTGGTGGCAAAAGCATGATCGAATCCTATGAAGCCGGAACCGCACCGCATTTCGAGTTATATGGTTTGGGATTAACGCATAAACATTTGCCCGAATTGCAGACCTATTCCAATCTCGATCAGCGGCCGATCTTTGTGCCGTCAGTCGGCAATTTCAGACAGGGCATGCTTGTAAGCGTGCCTCTTCATCTTGATGCGTTGGATGGCAGACCGAAAGCTGCTGATCTTCATGCGGCCTTTGTTGATCGTTATGAAGGTTGTGACCTCGTGCGTGTAGTACCGATGAATGATGCGAGCATTACATCAGGCCGCCTTGAGGCTGAATCATTGAACAACACCGACAAACTCGAAATCCGCGTCTATGCAAATGAAACGCATCGGCAAGCGGTCCTTGTCGCAAAGCTCGACAATCTCGGCAAAGGCGCATCCGGTGCCGCCGTGCAGAATTTGAAGTTGATGCTGGGATTAAATTAGGTCTTAGCCTACTGCCTAATCCAACAAAAACTTCGACAATTCCCGATGCTCGCCATGAATGCGGCGTACTGTGCCAGTTATGGACCGATAGACGATCGTTTCCGTTTCAATCACGTCGCCTTTAAAGCGCACGCCATGCATCAACGCGCCATCGGTCACGCCTGTTGCTGAAACGATCACGTCGTCGGACGCAAGCTCTTCCATATCATATTTGCGCTTTGGATCGCTGATACCCATGCCGCGTGCGCGTTCGACTTTCGCTTGCGTATCGAGGACAAGACGCCCCTGCATCTGACCCCCTACGCAGCGCAACGCCGCTGCGGCGAGAACGCCTTCCGGTGCACCACCACTGCCGAGATAAAGATCAATGCCCGTGACCGTTTGCATCGCGGTGAAAATAACGCCGGCCACATCACCATCGGTAATGAGGCGAATGGAAGCGCCGGTGCTGCGTACTGACTCAATGAGTCCTGCGTGACGCGGACGATCAAGAATGAGAACATTAATCTCGTTCGGTTTCACGCCTTTGGCTTTTGCAAGCGCATGGATATTGTCGGCGGGTGTCGCATCAAGATCGACGACGCCTTTTGAATAGCCCGGACCAATCGCAATTTTATCCATATAGACGTCGGGCGCATAAAGCAGCGAGCCTGAGGGCGCCATCGCCATCACCGCAATCGCGCCGGGCATGTCTTTCGCGCACAAGGTCGTGCCTTCGAGCGGATCAACCGCGATATCGACCTTCGTACCTTTGCCGTTGCCCACCTTCTCGCCAATGAAGAGCATAGGCGCTTCATCGCGTTCGCCTTCGCCGATCACAATGGTGCCATCAATCGGGAGCTTGTTGAGTTCGCGGCGCATCGCGTCCACGGCCGCTTGGTCGGCAGCCTTTTCATCGCCACGACCACGAAGACGCGCGGCTGAGACGGCCGCGCGTTCGGTCACGCGCACGAGCTCCATCGACAGAATGCGCTCAATGACCTCTTTCGAGGGCACATGGATTTCATTGGTCGTTGGCTCGGCCACGGGGCAGTCTCCTCGACGTCCGGGACCGAACTGATCAGCCGCGTTCGATCCGAATAAGTTGCGGCGGCTCCGCGATATGGCCGTCTGCCATCACCGCGTCAAGCGCGCGGCGGATCGCGGCTTCACTTGTTGCATAGGTAATCAGGACAACCGGCACCGGATTTCCCGATTTTCCGGCCGGATCGGCCGCGCGGGAGGCCTGCGGGCGCTTTTGGACGATGCTTTCGAGCGAAATCGACTGTTCGGCCATGCGGGTGGCAATGCCTGCCGCCGCACCCGGACGGTCACGAACAGTGAGGCGAATATAATAGCCGCCCTCGTGACGCTGCATGGGCGCTTTGTCGGTTTGGGTGAGGGCAGAGGAGGGCACGCCCAGAGGCGGCACATGAATGTTACGTGCAATATCGACGAGATCGGAGAGCACCGAGGAGGCCGTTGCGTTCCCGCCTGCGCCGGGGCCAACCAGCGTCAATTCACCCACAACATCACCAACGACATTCACCGCATTGGTGACACCCATCACCTGCGCAATCGCCCAATGCTTCGGCACCATTGTCGGATGCACGCGTTGTTCAATGCCGGTGGCGGTGCGCTCGGCTACGCCCAATAATTTGATGCGATAACCGAGTTCATCCGCCATAACGAGATCAAGCGGTTTGATTGAGGCGATGCCTTCGACATACACGGCTTCGGAATCAATCTCGGTGCCGAAGGCAAGACTTGTGAGCAAAGAGAGCTTGTGTGCGGTATCAAAGCCGCCGACATCAAAGGTCGGGTCTGCTTCCGCATAGCCCAGTCGTTGCGCGTCTTTAAGGCAATCCTCAAAGGTCAAGCCTTCAAGCTCCATGCGCGAGAGAATGTAATTGCACGTGCCGTTCAAGATACCCGACACGCGCGAAACGTGATTGCCGGCCAGCGATTCACGCAAGGTTTTGACAATCGGAATGCCGCCGGCAACGGAGGCTTCAAAATTCAGCGCGACATTATTTTTTTCAGCCAAGGCCACCAAGGTGCTGCCATGTTTGGCGAGCAGCGCTTTATTTGCCGTGACAACATGTTTGCCGCTTTTCAACGCCGCTTCGACCGCCGCTTTTGCAACACCATCAGCGCCGCCGATCAATTCCACCAGACAATCGATCTCGGAGGACTGAGCCAGCGCAACCGGATCGTCAAACCATTTAAGGCTTGAAAGATCGATGCCGCGATCGCGCGACCGGTCGCGTGCGGAGACAGCCGTCACGCTGATCGCGCGACCCGCGCGCTTGGCAATGCCATCGGCATTGGATTTGAGCGATTGAACAAGAGCAGCACCTACGGTGCCAAGACCGAGAACGCCAATACGAAGAGGAGAGGTCATAAGATAAATTCCAGACAGAGCGGCGATGATCAGCCTTTGGCCACCATCGGGACGACGTTGTGCAATGTTTTGTCCGCCGTTTCAAGGAAGCGCCTTACATTGCGCGCCGCCTGACGAATCCGCTGTTCGTTTTCGACAATGGCAATGCGCACATAGTCGTCGCCATGCTCGCCAAAGCCGATGCCGGGCGCCACCGCGACATCAGCCTTCTCGACCATCAGTTTCGAGAATTCGAGGCTGCCCATGCCGGTGAACGGCTCGGGAATTTTGACCCAGGCGAACATCGATGCCCCGGGCGGGTCGATGGTCCAACCCGCATGGCCGAAGCTTTCAACCAGCGCATCGCGGCGGTTTTTATATATTGCGCGCATCTCGTGAATACAGTCTTCCGGGCCGTTCAGTGCGGCAGTGGCCGCGACCTGAATGGGCGTAAACGCGCCATAATCGAGATAGGATTTCACACGCGCGAGTGCTGCGATGAGTTTTTCATTGCCCACTGCAAAGCCCATGCGCCAACCGGCCATCGAGAACGTTTTCGACATGGACGTGAACTCAACTGCAACATCCATTGCGCCGGGCACTTGCAGCACAGAGGGGGGAGGATTGGCATCGTCAAAATAGACTTCCGAATAAGCAAGATCCGACAACAAAATGAGATCATGCTTCTTCGCGAACACCACAAGCTCGCGATAAAAATCAAGTGAGGCCAGATAAGCGGTCGGGTTGGCGGGATAGCAGGTGACGAGCGCAATCGGCTTCGGAATCGAATGCGCCACCGCCCGCGTCAAAGCGCGGAAAAACTCTTCGTTGGGTTCTGCGGGAATCGAGCGGATGACACCACCCGCCATCAAAAAGCCGAAGGCGTGAATGGGATAAGAGGGATTGGGCACGAGCACGACATCACCGGGCGCGGTGATCGCTTGCGCCATATTCGCAAAGCCCTCTTTCGAGCCGAGTGTCGCGATCACCTGGGTGTCGGGATTAAGCGTGACACCAAAGCGGCGTTCATAATAGGCGGCTTGTGCGCGGCGCAGGCCCGGAATGCCGCGCGAGGAGGAATAGCGGTCGGTGCGCGGCTTACCCACGGTTTCGACGAGCTTCTCCATCACATGTTTGGGCGCAGGAAGGTCCGGATTGCCCATGCCGAGATCGATAATGTCGGCGCCGCGCGCCCGCGCGGCTGCCTTGATCCGGTTCACTTGCTCGAAAACATAGGGCGGAAGGCGCTGGATCCGGTAGAAATCGCTCATGGGAGGGCTCGGGAAAGGTCAAATGAGTAAGGGGACGACGGCCTCTAACACGAGGCGATGTCGGATTCACGCTAAAACTAGACGCTAAATCTAAAAATTTACTCAATGAAACAAAGGGACGCTTTTTTACTGACCCTGTCCGCCAACCGACTCATTCTTAAGGCGGGCAGCCTCAAGCTCAGCTTCGAGTGCTTGGAGTTCTTCAGGCGTTAACTTCCGGGCGTTTTTCTTCGGACCGGCGGGCGTAACCCCCACCGGCTGATAGGTAAGGTTGCCTGTACGAGTCTCTTTAACAAAATCGGCGGGCTCTTCGGCATTGGTCGCAAATCCTGCCCAAATGGCGAGATCTTTCAGAGAGTTACCGCTGCTCTTCCGCTCGCTCGCCGTTGTCGCGCAGCCGGTCAGGCCAACGGCCATGACGAGAAGAACGGAGGCAGCGAAGGCGCTGCGGGCCTGCCAGAATTTTGTCATGGCGTCCTTATACGACCAATTTATCGGCTCGACGAGCCTTGTTTCCGCGCTAGAGTGGAAATGCGCCACCGGATTTTGCGATGCGCTATGAAAGTTGAGGGGAAGCAGAATGACATCGGATAAGGCCAAACCGGCTCCCGGCATCACACCCTCCACATTTACTGTCCCGAATTATGAGGCGCTCGCCAATAATACCGCACGGCTTATGGAAGAATTGGGACATGTAACGGCGGCGTCCCTCAAGCCCGTCGAAGAAGGCCGTGCCAAAGCGGGCATGTCCGAAGAAGTGAGCGATGTGGTGAAAACATTGGGACAGGTGGTTGAGAAAGTCGCCGCCGATCCGCAACGCCTCGTGATGGCGCAGACCGCTTTGACGAAAGGCTTCCTCGATCTTTGGGCGAATAATCTCAAAAAGATGCAAGGCGAAACGGTGACACCGGTTGCCGAGCCTGAGCCGACTGACAAACGTTTTCGTGATCCCGAGTGGAATGACAATCCTGTTTTTGATTTTGTGAAACAGGCTTATCTGCTTACCACACGCTGGGCGGATGATCTTGTTCAACAAGCGGATGACATTGATCCGCATACGAAACACAAAGCACAATTTTATGTGAAGCAATTATCAAGCGCGCTTTCGCCAACGAATTTTGTTGCGACCAATCCTGAACTCTTGCGCACGACGCTTGAGCAAAATGGCGACAATCTCGTGCGCGGCATGAAGATGATGGTTGAGGATATTAAAGCCGGGCAGGGCACATTAAAACTCCGCCAGTCCGAACCCGGTGATTTCAAAGTCGGTGTCAATCTCGCCAACACGCCGGGCAGGGTTGTGTTTCGAAATGATCTGATCGAGCTTATTCAATATACGCCCACGACGGAGACCGTATACAAACGCCCGCTTTTGATTGTTCCACCGTGGATCAACAAATTTTATATCCTCGATTTGAATCCTGAAAAGAGTTTCATCCGCTGGGCGGTTTCGCAAGGTCTCACCGTATTTGTGATCTCTTGGGTTAATCCCGATGAGGAACAGGCAGAAAAGAGTTTTGAAGATTATATGCGTGAGGGCATTTTTGCTTCACTCGAGCAAATCGATAAAATCACAGGCGAAAAGCAAGTGACCGCGATGGGCTATTGTGTCGGCGGCACATTGCTCTCGGTAGCACTCGCTTATATGGCGGCAACCAATGACAAACGGATCGCCAGCGCGACGCTTCTTACAACGCAAGTCGATTTCGAAAATGCAGGCGATCTCAAAGTCTTTGTCGATGAAGAGCAAGTCAAATCGCTTGAAGAGAAAATGGATGTGCGTGGTTATCTTGAAGGCACGAGCATGGCCTCCGCCTTCAATATGCTTCGTCCGAATGATTTGATTTGGCCCTATGTTGTCAATGTCTATTTGAAGGGAGAGCATCCGTTTCCGTTTGATCTTCTTTTCTGGAATTCGGATTCAACGCGCATGCCGCGCGCCAATCATTCTTTCTATTTGCGCAATTGTTATCTTGATAATAAATTATCAGCAGGCAAGATCACGCTTGGCAATGTCAGGCTTGATCTCAAACGTGTGACGATGCCGATATATAATCTTGCTGCAAAAGAAGATCACATCGCGCCCGCAAAATCTGTATTTGTCGGTTCAAAATATTTGGGCGGCAATGTCACTTATGTGTTGGCGGGCTCGGGCCATATTGCTGGTGTGATCAATCCGGCAGCGAAACCCAAATATCAATATTGGACTGGTGGCGCGCCCGACGGTCAATTTGAAGATTGGGTAGCATCGGCAAAAGAAAATCCGGGCACATGGTGGTTGCACTGGATTGAGTGGATCGCGGCGCAAGCACCGGAGAAAGTGGAAGCGCGTCAACCGGGCGGCGCTTTTGAAACATTGGGCGATGCACCCGGCACTTATGTTCTTGAGCGGGCATAACGATATCATGTCTTACCTTCCAAAAGATGCAGTTCTGATCCCCATTGATATGCAGCGCGGTTTTGATGAGCCCTCTTGGCCCAAGCGCTGGAACGATCATGTTGATGAGAAGGGGTTGGCTGTACTCGCCGCCTGGCGCAAAGCGGCGCGTCCGATCATTCATGTGCGCCACGACAGTGTTGAAGCGGGATCAACTTTACGACCGGGGCAACCGGGCAACGCGCATCGTCCGGGCTTTGCACCGCAAGGTGATGAAGCGCTCGTCACAAAAAGCGTCAATTCCGCTTTCATCGGCACCGATCTTGATTTGCGTTTGCGCCGTCTTGAAGCCGACACGATTGTTGTCTTTGGCATCACAACCGATATGTGTGTTTCAACGACGGTGCGGATGGGTTCGAATATGGGCTATCGCGTGATCTTGGTTGAGGACGCGTGTGATTGTAGCGCGCTCCCCGATGGCAAGGGCGGAACCGTTGCCGCAGCCGATATCCATCGCGCTCATGTCGCCACGCTCGGCGTTGAGTTCGCGAAGGTGATGACGACGGCGGAGCTGATCGCGGCACTTTAAGCCATCCCGCAATCCATTTTGGGCGTCCGTTTTTATCCATTGTGTATGCAAAGCAGGCCCACACCTAGCGGGGCTTGCCTCGGGCCGCGTGCTTCGCCATGGTGCGCGTCAGGTTCCACGTACTCTTCTAAAAAAATAGGAAAATTCCGATGAAACTTGTCCGTTTTGGCGCTGCCGGTCACGAAAAGCCCGGTCTGGTCGATGCCTCTGGCACAATCCGCGATTTGTCCTCTCATATTTCGGACATCAACGGCGCGACGCTCTCGCCCGATTCGCTTGCAAAATTGAAGGCACTCGACCCAGCGACTTTGCCAGCGGTGCCGGCAGGCACGCGTCTTGGCTCTTGCGTCGCGCGGCCGGGCAATTTCATCGCGGTCGGTTTGAACTATGCAGACCATGCAGCTGAATCAAATATGCCGGTGCCTGAGCAACCGATCCTCTTCAACAAGGCACCAAATTGCGTTCAGGGTCCGGATGATGTGATCATTATCCCGAAGGGCTCCGAGAAGACCGATTGGGAAGTTGAACTTGCCATCGTCATCGGCAAGACCGCGCTTTATGTCGACGAGAAAAACGCGCTTGATTATGTCGCAGGTTATTGCGTGTGTAACGACATTTCAGAACGCGCGTTTCAAACCGAGCGTGGTGGTCAATGGATGAAGGGCAAAGGCTCGCCAACCTTCGGCCCGCTTGGTCCGTGGCTTGTCACCAAAGACGAGATCAAGGATGTGCAAGATCTTGGCATGACGCTCGAGCTTAATGGCAAGCGCGTGCAAAATGGTTCGACTAAGACAATGATCTTCGGCGTCGCGCATCTTGTGCATTACATCTCGCAATTCATGCAACTCGATGCGGGTGATGTGATCACCACCGGAACGCCTCCGGGTGTCGGCATGGGCATGAAGCCACCGCTCTATCTCAAAGCGGGCGACACGATGAAAGTCGGCATCTCCGGCCTTGGCGAGCAGCATCAAAAGGTTGAAGCCTATAAGGGCTGATTACATATTCGAGACGTCTCGCTCAGGCGAGGCGTCTCGCACTAAGGCGTTATTGAGGTTTTTATCACCGCATCATGACACGCCAATTCCTCACGTATGAGCGCTCTTTGTCCGGCCGTATATGGCAGCGGCGCCTTGATGACCAAGGTGAGAGCCAAGCGCTTGCTATCCAACAAATGCATGGTCTCTCCGATATCCTCGCGCGCATCTTAGCGGGGCGTGGTGTGGCTTCTGCTGATCTCCCTGCCTATCTTGAGCCGCGTTTGCGCGATCTCATGCCTGATCCTTCATCTTTAACCGATATGGATCGTGCGGCCGCGCGTGTTGCTGACGCGGTGATGCGACGCGAGAGTGTCGCGATCTTCGGTGATTATGATGTCGATGGTGCGTGCTCTTCTGCGCTTCTTGCGGAATGGCTTGATCATTTCGGCATCACAAGGCGTATTCATATTCCGGATCGTTTGACGGAAGGCTATGGCCCAAACGCGGAGGCGATCACTGAGCTTGCGCGCGCAGGTACAAAGCTGCTTGTGACCGTCGATTGCGGCACGACCAGTCACGATACGCTTGCTGAGGCGAAGCGCTTAGGTATGGACGTTATTGTGCTTGATCATCATCAAGCGCCTGTTGAACTGCCGCTGGTCGATGCGCTTGTAAATCCGAATAGACAAGATGATCTCTCGGGCCTCGGACATCTCTGTGCTGCGGGCGTTGTGTTTATGACGCTTGTCGCGACGACACGCGTGTTGCGTGATCGCAAATTCTTTAACGCATCGCAGCGTGAGCCTGATCTGCTCGCGGCGCTTGACCTTGTGGCCCTTGCCACGATTGCCGATGTCGTGCCGCTCAAAGGATTAAACCGTGCCTTTGTGCGACAAGGTCTGGCCATCGCACGGGCGCGTTCACGCATCGGCTTGCGTGCTCTCGCTGATGCCGCGCGGCTTGATGGGCCGATCACGCCTTTTCATTTGGGCTTTTTGATTGGGCCGCGCATCAATGCCGGCGGGCGCATTGGTGATGCTGCGTTGGGTGCACGTTTGCTTCTGACCCAAGATGAAAGCGAAGCTACCGCAATCGCATCACGGCTTGATCAACTCAATAGCGAGCGGCGAGACATTGAAAAGCGTATGGTCGAAGAAGCGGAAGCCGAAGCACTCGCCATGATTGGCTTTGACGATGATGATCGTCATGCGGTGATTGTCACCGCGTCACCTGCTTGGCATCCGGGTGTTGTTGGTCTTGTCGCGTCGCGTTTGAAAGAACGCTTTCGTCGACCCGCATTTGCGATTGCTCTCGATGACAAAGGCCAAGGCACCGGATCAGGGCGATCGCTTACAGGTGTTGATTTGGGCCGCGTAGTGCGTGCAGCCGTAGACGAAGGTCTTCTCCTCAAGGGTGGTGGCCATGCAATGGCTGCGGGGGTGAGTTTAAAACAAGATCATCTCGATGCGTTTCGTACCTTTCTCGATACGCGTCTTCATGATGATGTGATGCGCGCGCGTGCTGAAAGCGGGTTACTCATCGACGGCACGCTGACGGCGGGTGGGGCGACGTCTCGTCTTGTCGAAGAAATTGAGAAAGCAGGGCCCTTTGGATCGGCGCAGCCTGAACCGATGATGGTTTTTCCTGATCATCGTTTGGTTGATTCAGGCATTGTGGGTGCAGGTCATGTGCGCACGCGTTTCAAATCCGGTGACGGATCAATGATCAGTGCCATCGCGTTTCGCAGTGAAGATACACCCGTTGGGCGTGCGCTTTTAGCGGGGCGCGGTGAATCTTTTCATATTGCCGGCACGCTTGCCGTTGATCGCTATGGCGGCGGCGAGCGTGTGCAGCTTCGTATTGTTGATCTTATAGATACCCGAAACGCTTAATCGCTTTGCGGCTTCCGTCCGATTTTTTGTTCGCGCCAGAAAATAAACAGTCCCGCAGCAATGATAAGCGCTGAACCAATCATCATCATTTGATCCGGCCAATCACCAAAAATCACAATGCCGAAAAGAACAGCCCAAATGATCTGCGTATATTGATAGGGCATGATAATCGCCGCAGGGGCGAGTTTCAGCGCTTTATTCACGGCAATATGCGCGAGCGTGGCGACAACGCCCAGCATCAGCAACAACCCAAAATCACGAAGACTTGGTGTAACCCATCCGATCGGCGAGATGAGCGCGCCCAGCACCAACGCGCCGGTTGATTGCCAAGTGACGAGCACAATACCTTTGGTGCCGCGTAGATGTCGTGTGATGATCATCATCAGCGAGAAAAAGATGCAGCCCGAGAGCGCGACAAGAGCAGGCAGCGAAAAGCTCGCGCTTGAGGGGCGCATCGCAATGATAACGCCGACAAAGCCGAAGACGATTGCAAACACACGCGGTGCATCAATTTTTTCACCAAGCAACGGATAGGCAAGCGCCGTCACGAAAATCGGCGCGGCCATATAGAGGGTAACAATATCGGCAAGCGGAATATAGGACACCGCCCAATAAAAACACGCGACTTCGCATGTGGTCAGCAGCACGCGCAGGAGATTGAGTTTCGGAGACGGTGGAAACAAGAGAGCCTTTGCGCCAGCCTTCCACAGGGAAGGGCTCAGCATAACGAGACCGGCGGCGCTGCGGATCAGCAAGACTTGTCCCACTGTGTAGGTCGCGACCAGCCATTTCCCCATCACGTCATTGGCGACGAAGAGAAAGATGCCGAGGATCATCAGACCGATGCCCGCGGGAATATTCTGAGGGAGGGGCGCAGGGTCCTCAGGTGCTGCAACGCCGAGATCCTCACCCGTGCCGCTCGAGGGCTCCAAAAGAGCCGTGTGGGGGCGGGGCGCATCTGAATCGTGCGGTGAAGAAGCGGTCATGAGGGGCTATTTTCTGGCTTTTGCGGAGCGTTTTTTCGTTTTGAGGCGGAAGCCGCTCAATTTAAGTCCTTCTGCCGTGCCACAGGCGGCTTGTCTAGGGCGTTCTGATCGCCTATAAGCGCGCGTCTTCGCGAGATGCGCCCTTCGTCTAGCGGTCTAGGACGTCGCCCTTTCACGGCGAAAACACGGGTTCGA
>JBAXQM010000019.1:0-52319 GCA_037131735.1 Alphaproteobacteria bacterium | reverse complement strand
GTGCCACGCGAAGCCGAAGGCGAAGCGTGGTGGGGGAAGCAGGACTCGAACCTGCGAAGGCATAGCCAGCGGATTTACAGTCCGCCCCCTTTGCCGCTCGGGACATTCCCCCGTGCTCCAGCGCACGCCCGCGCCGAGCCTTTGGGGGCCGGAACGAGTGCGCCCTTATGATAAGGCCGTGTCCGGGTGTCAACCTTCCAACGGCCAGAAATCGGCTGCAAGCATTTGCCCCTTCGCCGTCGCCATGCCAGAAAGCGCCTCAAGCAAGGATTGATGCTCGATGGCACGACGGTTTGACCCTAAAAGACGCGGACAGGATGGCGGCCGCGAGGCACGCCCTACGCAAACGCCACGTCATGCGCCTTCCGGCCGGCCGGTCATTTATGGCTTTCACGCCGTGATCGAGGCGCTCCAAAACCCGCGCCGCAAGGCGATGGTGCTCCATATTACAGAGAACGCGTTGAACCGTCTGAACGAGGCCCTGCCCCGTTTGACGATCACGCCGCGTCTTGCGCGCGCTGAGGAGATTGACCGGCTGACGGGTTCCGGCGCCGTGCATCAGGGCATCGCGCTTGAGGTTGATGGGCTCCCTGCCGCTGATCTCGTTGATCTGTCGGGCGAAGGCGTTGTCATCGTGCTCGATCAGGTGACAGACCCGCATAATGTCGGCGCGATCTTGCGCACGGCCGCCGCTTTCGCTGCCGAGGCAATCATTATCACCGAGCGCCACGCGCCCGACGCCATCGGCGTTCTGGCAAAAACCGCCTCGGGCGGACTCGAACATGTGCCACTGATCGAAGTCGGCAATCTCGCCCAAGCGCTCGTGAAATTGGGCGATATGGGCTATTGGCGCGTCGGTCTCGACTCCGAGGGGCCGGAAGAGCTCGAAAAAAGCCTCGCAACGGGTCCCGTGGCCCTTGTGCTGGGTGCCGAGGGGCGCGGGCTTCGTCGCCTCACCCGCGAGCGCTGCGATACGCTCGCGCGGCTCGATATGCCGGGAGCGATTAAGAGCCTCAATGTCTCGAATGCGGCGGCGGTCGCTTTGGCAGTTGTGACGCGTTTTCGCACTGCAAAATAAGGCAGAACCGCATTAGACCAATGGCCGAGGCTTCAAACGGTCGCATTTCCAAGCCGATTCTATTAGTATTTACCCATGACCGCTGCGTGCTCGGCAAAGATCGAGTCACGTGGCGTCAATCACCACGGGTCTGAAAAATCGGATTCGTTATTGGGGGAAACAGTCGGTCGCATAGACCGACACGGTCAGGAAGGACTGCGGGTCATCGCATGGCTCGCCGGAGAGGTTGAACACCGCTCCCCCATCCCTGCCCGCGCGCTACAAAAGGAATGGTCATGGCCACAGCATCAGGCTCAACAGCTCATCATGAGCAGCGGCCGATGACGAGCAGCGAAAAGAAAGTTATTTTCGCCTCGTCGCTCGGTACAGTTTTCGAATGGTATGATTTTTATCTGTACGGTTCACTTGCCGCGATTATTGGTGCGCAGTTCTTCAACGTGGCCGGTGCCGATGGCAAGCCCATGTTTGACGAAGCGACACGTAACATCTTCTCGCTTCTCGCCTTTGCTGCGGGCTTCATCGTTCGTCCTTTCGGTGCGATCGTGTTCGGCCGCATCGGCGATCTCGTCGGTCGTAAATATACCTTCCTTGTCACAATCCTGTTGATGGGTATTTCAACCTTTATCGTTGCGTTGCTCCCCAGCTCGGCAAGCATCGGAATCGCCGCGCCGATTATCCTGATCGGTTTGCGTTTGGTTCAGGGCTTGGCACTCGGTGGTGAATATGGTGGCGCAGCCACTTACGTTGCCGAACATGCTCCGCATGGCCGCAGAGGGTTCTACACCTCGTGGATTCAAACCACAGCCACACTCGGCCTTTTCCTTTCGCTGATCGTCATCTTGACGACAAGAACACTTATCGGCGAAGCGGCATTCGCGGCCTGGGGCTGGCGTATTCCTTTCGGCGTGTCGATTGTTCTTCTCGGCATCTCGGTCTGGATTCGTTTGCAACTCAATGAATCGCCTGCCTTCCAAAAGATGAAGGAAGAAGGCACGCATTCGAAGGCGCCGCTCACGGAAGCCTTCGGTCAGTGGAAGAATGCGAAATTCGCTATTCTTGCGCTGTTCGGCCTCGTGATGGGTCAAGGCGTTGTTTGGTATACAGGTCAGTTCTACGCCCTGTTCTTCTTGCAATCGATCTTGAAGATCGACGGCTACACCGCCAACCTCTTGATCGCTTACTCGCTCGCAATCGGCACTGTGGGATTTATCTTCTTCGGCAGCTTGTCAGATCGCATTGGCCGTAAGCCGATCATTCTGGCCGGTTGCTTGCTTGCAGCCGTATCTTACTTCCCGCTCTTCGGCGCCTTGACGAAAAATGCCAACCCGACTTTGGCCAATGCGCTCGAAACCGTGAAGGTAGAAGTTGTTGCTGATGCCGCCGATTGCGGTGATTTGTTCAACCCTGTGGGTACGCGCAAATTCACCTCGTCATGCGACGTGGCACGTGACGCCTTGTCAAAGGGTGCGATCAAATACGCAACTATGATGACAGCGCCTGCTGGCGAAAAAGCGAAGATTGTTGTTCAGGGTAAAGACGTTCAAGTTTTCAAGGATGGAAAACTTGATCCTGACTTCAGCAAGAACTTGACCGCAGCAGCTGTTGAAGCGGGCTATCCAAAGGCGGATGATCCGAACAAGGTGAAGCTCACAGGCGTGTTTGATATCTTCAAGCCGCAAACATTGACGATCATCGGTATCCTGACGATCCTCGTTGTTTATGTGACGATGGTTTACGGCCCGATTGCCGCGGCACTTGTCGAACTCTTCCCGACACGTATCCGCTACACATCGATGTCGCTGCCTTATCACATCGGCAATGGCTGGTTCGGGGGCTTGCTGCCAGCAACCGCCTTCGCACTGGTCGCACAAACCGGCGATATCTATTACGGCTTGTGGTATCCGATTGTGTTTGCGCTTATCACCTTCGTCATCGGTCTGATCTTCGTTCCCGAAACGAAAGACCGCGACATCTACGCAGACGACTGAGTGCTTTAATCGATCTGAGACATACAAAAGGCCCCGTGCGAACGGGGCCTTTTTTATGCGTGTAAATTTTGAAAATTGAACGCCGTGATTATTCGCAATAGCGAACGGGACGCACATCCCAACCCCACCCGCGGACCCACACGCGTTCATTGACGATGTAGCAAGAAGGTTGCGGTTCACCCCAGTAATAACTCACCGAGGGGCCGTAATCGCGATAGTGACGATGGCGGTGTTCATAGCGCTGCGGCTGATAGCCGTAAGAATAACCCACTGACCCGTGGCCGCCACCGCCCGACAGAGCCGAGCCCAACGCCAAGCCGCCAATAATGCCAACAACCGCCGCAGCACCCGGATCCCAGCGCCCATCCGCATGGGCCGCCTGCGGTAAGGCCGTAGCAAGGGTGGTCATCACGGCGAGTGCCGCCGCCCCTTTCCCGATCCGGGTCTTAAGGGAAGAAACCTGGTTCAACGCGCGATCACTCATTTGTGCCTCCGAAAGGTCCGGGGCCCGCGATTCGGGTTTCCCGCCTTCATGAAGGATAGAATTGAGCCACGGCGCTGAATGCGGGCTGAACCGAATATGGCGGCTTTGCGGCTAAAGTGACGCTCAGGCTCGCTAAACCTCTTGCCTCGACGCCCCGCCGAATGTATCCACGGCGCATCGCCCGCATCGGCGCGCCGGTTTAGCTCAGCTGGTAGAGCAACGGTTTTGTAAACCGTAGGTCACCTGTTCGATTCAGGTAACCGGCACCATTTTTCAAAGCGTTCGCTTTTTCCTTACCGTTTCACCCGCTCCCATTTCGCTGATTTTTCGGACGCGAAAAAGGCATCGATGATGCGCATGGTTTCAACCGCATCACGTTGATCAAAGCGTAAAGGCTTACCCGTGCGGATCGCTTTACCAAAAGCTTCGGCCTGCAACTGATATTGATCGGCAATCGGCATCGCAATCACTTCAGGTGCTTTGCCGCGGATCGATAGTGTAAATCGGTTAGGTTGATCCGGCGGTGCGTTGACAGGAATTTCAACTTCAATCGTGCCCTTCTCGCCCAAGATCACGGTGCGCTGGTAAGGCGCGCCTTGTGTGGCCACGGTGAACGAGAGGTGACGCCCTTCACCGAAATCGGCAAGACCACTCATCAAGCGATCCGTTTTGAAATCAGGATCACGATCAAACACACCGGTGACACGTTTTGGATCCGCTCCAAAGACAAAACGTGCGAGTGTGATCGGATAGCAGCCAATGTCATAAAGCCCGCCACCGCCGATCTTGGATTGATTGCGCACATTTTTTGGATCGGTGAGATGATAAGAGAAAAGCATATTCACCGCTTCGATACGACCAAGCTTGCCCGCGCGAATGAGTTTCTCAATCGCCAGCCATTGCGGATTGAACCGCACCATAAAAGCTTCAGCGATCAAAACATTTTTCGGCGCTTTCAAAAGAAGCTTGGCTTCTTGCGCATCAAGCGCAATCGGCTTTTCACAGAGCACATGTATGCCCGCGCGCGCGGCTTGCAGCGTAAGCGGCACATGAAGATGATTAGGGAGCGGATTATAGATCGCTTCAATCGTGGGATCGGCGAGCAGGTCCTCATAAGAGCCATAGGCTTTGGGGATGCCGAGTGCCGCGGCCGTTTTAACAGCCCGCGCTTTATTGCGCGAGGCCAAGGCGACGATCTCGATGTCCTTGCTCTTCAGCATGCCCGGAATGACTTTTTCGACGCCGATCTTCGCGGTCGACAAAATGCCCCAACGTACCGGTTTCATGCGCGCGTCCCTCTGCTTTTAGGGGGCAAGGGTCCGGATGACTGACCCGGCGCCCGCCCCGACTTTCCCCTAGCGGAAAACCCGATTAAAAGGCTTAAAGACGTTGAACACAATGCCCATCCGGCCCCCGGACGCGGAGACCCTCAAAATGACCGCCCGACCGAGCCTCTCTTTCGTGACCAGCGATACCGAGGAAGCGATCAATGCCGCACGGCATTTGCGCGCGCGCTATGGTGAAGTCGCGCCCGAGCAGGCGGAGATTATCATTGCGCTCGGTGGCGATGGATTGATGCTCTCATGTCTTCATCGCTTTATGGGCGCATCTAAACCAATTTACGGCATGAATCGCGGGTCGGTCGGGTTCTTGATGAATGATTATGCGGAAGATGGACTCTATGAACGTCTTCACGCGGCTGAGCGGAGCGTGGTCTATCCGCTCTTGATGACGGTAACCGATTTGGACGGGCATCAGCATTCGGCACGCGCGATCAATGAAGTCTCGGTGTTTCGCCAATCGCATCAAGCCGCAAAGCTGCGCCTCTCTGTCGATGGCCGCTCGCGTCTTGATGAATTGATTGCGGACGGCATTCTTGTCGCAACACCTGCGGGATCAACCGCTTATAATCTCTCGGTGAACGGACCGATCTTGCCTTTGAACGCACCGATGCTTGCCTTGACGCCGATTTCGCCTTTCCGTCCGCGTCGCTGGCGTGGCGCGCTTTTACCGGATACTGCTAAAATCGGTATTGAAATTATTGAAGCGGATAAAAGACCGGTCAATGCGGTCGCCGATCATTCGGAATTCCGGTCGGTGAAAAAAGTAGAAGTCTCAATTGATCGCAGCATTGAGCTCATCATGCTGCATGATCCGGGGCATTCTCTCGATGAGCGGATTTTACGCGAACAATTTGGTGCTTAAAATTTCTTTACGCTGCAAGACGCTCTTGCGACGATTGAGGATTATTGATCGCGTCAATCGCCTCAATCAAATCATCGGCAAGAATATCCGCTAATCCGGCTTTGCGCGCGATGGCGCGAATGAGGCTGGGATTATTTGTAGTAAGCGCATATTCGATCGCCTGCGAAGGAAGAGACGACGCTTTCGCCAGAAGCGTAATCGCCACCTCTGTCGCGCCGGAGCGAAATGTTTGAAATAAGAGACTCGGCGTGATTTGATTTAATTGCGCGAGAGCCTCTACATAATGACGCCGCATAGAGGCAGGTGATGACCACAGAAGTGTGATGATCCTTGTCTCCTGCGTTGTCGTCTGATCGCTTCGCGCGGCTATCCATTTAAGGCGCGCAGCAAGAAGCGCTTTCCAAATGGCAGGATCGGTTTCATGGCGCTCTTCAAGCGCGAGCATCACTTCGGCATCAGCACCGCATCGCTCAAGCATATGGAGCAAAGAAAAATCCGGGATCGTAATCTCTTTGTTGAGCAAGAGTACAAGGCTCACATCGCGATCATCAATTTCAGATAATGCCGCCGCGACCGGTGCGGTAAGAGCGGACGATGAGGCAAGCGAGAGATGACAAAACACATTGCCGATGCCCACAAGATCAACAAGCGCATCAATTGTCATATAAGGAACCAATGATTTCAAGTTTTCGGCTGCACGAAAAGCCGCCTGTCCGTCATCATTGCTCATTGTCAATCTCCTCCGTGAGAAGCGCATCATCCACAACCGGACTGATGAGAGGTTGCTTAAGATCAATGGGCACAATCGGCTTTTTCTTCGGCGGCGCGCTCAAGGGCTGAGCGGGCTCGGCTTGTTGTGCAACACCAGAGAGAAGATCAATCGGGCCGATATTGCGGAAGAGACTATAAAGCGCAGGCCCATCAGGATGCGCAAAAGCCAAGGGGGGAAAGGGATCTTCGGTTGGTACATCGCCCTTCGCTGCCTCAGCTTTCTTATGAAGCTCCGCCACAAGTGTTCTCAAATCAGAAATGCTGCGCGCATGTCCTTTATTATCGAAGAAAAGGGACGGATTTGACCGCGCGGCATCTGGAAAAATTGCCGACGCGGCCTCATCAGGTGTCACTTCAGAACGTCTAATCGTTTCGGTCGCGCCCTGAACGCCAAGAAGATGAGCAAGATACAAATCCTCCGCACTGGCTTTGCGGCCAAGATTTTGCTGCAACGCTTCGCCATTTGATTGCGTGAGCGCGCCGGCAAGAAGACTCGAAATTTTTGGATCAGATCGCAAACTCAAAATTGCGATCCGCATTTTCGGATCAGGCACATCATAATGCCCCGGCTTTGTTTCAATGATCGATTGACTGAAACGGCCAAGGCCGAGCTTCGGTCCCGCCTCTTTCAACGTGCCGAGCCATGTCTGTTCAACAAATTGAAACAGACCTTCAGCCGTTGACCGCGACGCCCGTGCTTTGGGATCAAGTGAGGATTCACGCCGCGCCGTTTTAACGAGATAGGAGAAATCCGCGCCGCTTTTCTGCGCTCCTTCTTTGATCGCGCCAATCACCGCGCCATCCGGCGATTTGCTGCCCTCCGGCGGCGCAGGCGGCGTCGTGAACAGCGAGATCATGAGAATCCTCCGTTAAAACCTTAGGTTGAACTTAAGAAATCATGGTGAATAAATCGTAAACATTGTTTAGGGGTGCCCTCCCCGGCCAAGGTCGCGTTTCCCCGCAATCTCCGCGTGATTGACTTCAGCGGCGCGGATCAGGCAGAGCTTTCACGATGAAACTATGGCGCCTTGCTCTCAGTCTTGTTGCAATATGGGCGTTTTCCGCGCTCGTGCCTTCCGCACGCGCGCAGGAAACGGTTGCGCTGACGGATTTGGCGCTGGTCGCCCATCTTGAAGGCGATAAGACCCCTATCTCGACTGGCCTCGTCTGGCGTGTTTATGCCGACCCTACGGATGGCACCCCGGCGCGCTTCGTCATCGACAGTCAGGACGCGGCGCCCACACTTAGACTTCAACCCGGCGCTTACATCATTCATGTCACTTACGGCTTTTCAGGAACCACACGACGCGTTGTGCTCGGTGCACAAGCCTTACGTGAAGATGTCATCATCAGCGCGGGGGCTTTGTCGCTCTCGGCCACGGTCAGTGATGCGCCCATTCCCGCTGATCGCGTGAGTTTCTCTATTTATGTTGCGGTGGGAACGGATCCCGAAGGGCGATTGATTGCCGATAATATTAAACCCAATGTCGTTGTGCGTTTACCCGTTGGCATTTATCGCATCGTGTCGCGCTATGGTGACACGAACGCCATTGCGAGTTCTGATATAAAAGTTGAGCCTGGGAAACTCATTGAAGCGAGTTTACGCCATCGTGCAGCAACCGTCACTTTGAAGCTCGTCAACAAGCTTGGAGGCGATGCCTATGCCGGCACGACATTCAGCGTGCTGACGCCGGGTGGCGATACGATCCGTGATCTGGTCGGTGCCTTTCCGTCACTCATTCTGGCTGAAGGCGAATATATTTTGATCGCCCGCAATGGCGGCCGCATCTTCACAGAAGAATTTAAAGTGCGGTCGGGGTTCGACCAGGATGTCGAAATCCTCGACCGCTGATTAAGCACGCTCTTATTCAGCGGCGAGCCGCTTTTGATCCGGCGGAATGGCTTCTGCCGACAATGTCGCTAACGCTTCTGCAAGACTGACGACGTGTTGATCTGGTGATCCCAAGCGGCGGATTGAAACTGTTTTGTCGGCTGCCTCTTTGCGACCAACAACGAGAAGTGCCGGCACTTTTGCGAGTGAATGTTCACGCACCTTATAGGTGATCTTCTCGTTACGCAGATCAGTCTCTACGCGAAGACCAGCATTTTGTAATTGAGCCGCCACATCGCGCGCATAATCATCGCCATCACTTGTGATGGTGGCCACAACCACTTGAGTAGGAGCGAGCCAAAGCGGGAAATGACCCGCAAAATGCTCAATCAGAATACCAGTGAAGCGCTCCATTGAACCACAGATCGCGCGATGGATCATCACGGGAACCGTCTTTGATCCATCTTCAGCAATATAGAAGGCACCGAAACGCTCAGGCAAATTGAAGTCGACCTGCGTTGTGCCGCATTGCCAATCGCGACCAATCGCATCGCGCAACACATATTCGAATTTCGGACCGTAGAAGGCGCCCTCACCGGGATTGATTGAGGTTTCAATCGTGCCACCCGAGTCTTCTTTGATCTGCTCGAGCACTTTCATCATCACGCTTTCCGCGCGATCCCAGAGCGCATCGGAACCGACGCGTTTCTCCGGCCGTGTTGAGAGCTTCACAACGATTTTATCAAAACCGAAATCCTTATAGGTCGTCAAAATCAAATCATTGATCGCAAGACATTCGGCAGCCATCTGCTCGTCCGTGCAGAAGATATGCGCATCGTCTTGGGTAAATCCACGAACACGCATTAAGCCATGCAACGCACCGGAGGGTTCATAGCGATGAACGGCACCGAATTCCGCAAGGCGCAAAGGGAGATCGCGATAGGATTTCAACCCATGTTTGAAAATCTGAACATGGCCTGGGCAATTCATCGGCTTCAATGCAAAGACGCGTTGCTCGGCGTCCTTATCCTCGGGATTCATATAGGCATGCGCGCTTTTCACCGCGAACATGTTTTCCTGATACCAGCCCCAGTGCCCCGATGTTTCCCAAAGCGATTTATCAAGAAGCTGCGGTGCGTTGACTTCGTCATAGCCGAGCCGCGACAACCGACGACGCATATAATTCGTGAGCGATTGGAAAAGCGTCCAACCCTTCTTGTGCCAGAACACGGTGCCCGGCCCTTCTTCCTGAAAATGGAAGAGATCCATCTCACGGCCTAAGCGACGATGGTCGCGCTTCTCGGCCTCTTCGAGCTGATGGAGATAGGTGTCGAGCTCGTCCTTCTTGGCAAAAGCCGTCGCATAAATGCGAGTCAGCATCGGCCGCGTTGAATCACCGCGCCAGTAAGCGCCTGCCACTTTCATCAATTTGAACGCATCGCCGATTTTGCCGGTCGATGTCATGTGAGGACCGCAGCAGAGATCGAGCCAGTAACCCTGCTTGTAAACTTTCAGATCCTCACCCGCCGGAATCGCATCGACGAGTTCAACCTTGAACGCCTCGCCCTTTTTCTCAAAAAGATCGCGCACCGCATCCCGCGTCCAGACCTCTTTGGTGAAAGGCGCGTCGCGGGCGATGATCTTTTTCATCTCCGCTTCGATGGCGGGAAAGTCTTCCGGCGTGAACGGCGTCTCGCGGTAGAAATCATAATAGAAGCCATTCTCGATCACCGGACCGATGGTGACTTGCGTGCCGGGCCAAAGCGACTGCACGGCTTCAGCCAACACATGGGCGCAGTCGTGGCGGATCAGCTCAAGGGCGCGCGGATCGTCGCGACCGAGAAATTCGATTTTTGCATCTTTCGATATGGGATCCGCAAGATCGGTTACCGTCCCATCAAGCGCCATGGCGACGGTCCGTTTCAGCAGCGAGGGGGAAATGCCCTTGGCGATATCAATGCCGGTTACACCCGCTTCAAATTCACGGCGCGCCCCATCGGGAAATGTAAGATGAATCATCGGCTCGTCTCCTTGCTCACTCCTGCGAACGACGCAGGTAAGCCAAACCGGATTCCGATTTCGTTAACGCGGGCTCCGATCGCCGGCTTCAATCGGATCGCAACGATAGGTCGGACCAGGATTTGTCCCGCGCCATCGACCATAGAGCCACGGTCTATACCAGCGCGCGGAGGGTGGCAATTCATCCGGCACAAGGTCGAGCCCGGAGGTGCCCCAGGGGTTACAGCGACACAAACGCGCGAGCCCCACCCAGCCACCGCGCCAGAGGCCATAGTGAGAAATAGCCTCATCCATATAATCAGAACAGGTTGGTAAATGCCTGCAATGTCTACCTAAAATGGCTGAAAATGTCAGCTGATAGGTGCGAATAAGGATGCGCGCAATACGCGCTGGTAACCCTAAAATTCTTTTCGCAGTTGCGAGAGGTTGCATTCGAATTAACAACCTCTTAAAACACCGGCCAACACGGCGGCAGAAGCCGCGGCCAGAGACAGATGGATGTCATTTGCTTTTCTGACGATTTGCGCACAGCGCGCGCGTTCATTTCTCGCGATCACGTCTATCGCGATTCTGGGTGCAGCGCTCGGCCAAACTGATGCGTCGGCCGCCGAACGTCCTAATCCCGGATGGTTGATTTCGGTTAATGGCAAGACTGTCGTGACCCCATCCTTTCCGGGATCAGAGCACTTTAGCTTCATCAGTTTCCCCGCGAGCAGTGTGGCAAGCCCTAACCTTTCAGACCATCTGATCGGCCAGGATGATAGTCTCAGCCTCGTTCTGTTCAGCCCGAACCCGGCCCTCTCCGTTGGTGCGATCGGGCGCTATGACCCTAACCGGTCGACCTTCGACACGTTTTCTGGCTCAAATCAGCGGTGGGCGGTTGAACCCGGTGTCTTTGCCGAATATTGGGCAAGCCCTGACCTCCTGCGTATTCGAGGTGAACTACGCCTCGGCGCCGCCGGTGTAGCCGGCATGACCGGTGATCTTGGTGCTGACTTTGTCCATCGCATCGGTAAACTCGTCATCTCTGCTGGTCCCCATGTCGGAATGAGCGGCATCGACTATACAAATGCCCGCTTTGGAGATGTTGGGACGACTTATGTGCCGGGAGAAACCATCGGTGCGCGAAGCTTCGGCGCGACAGGCAATGTTAAATTTGCATCTGGCCGCAATTGGTCGACTTCATTTTACGCCAACTATGATCGGATCGTAACACCGGGTGGCGAAAGCCAGAAAAATACAAACACGTCCGGATTTAATGACGAAGTCCGCGTGGGCGCGTCCTTTAATATGAATTTTACGCCGCCGGCGCAGTAAGAGCGGCCTTTCTTCAGCCGCCGATCAAGACGCTGCCTGATGCGCTTCGATTTGATCGAGCGCCTTAACCACCGCGTCGAAAGTCAGAAGCGTCGACGCGTGACGCGCTTTATAGTCCCGCACAGGCTCAAGCACCGCGAGATCGGCCCAATCACCAGTCGGCGCGGGACCATTGTCTTTCAGCATCGCCCGCACTTGCTCGCGCAATAACCTCAACTCATCTGGGGTAGTTCCGATGACATGCCGCGCCATAATTGATGAGGACGCCTGCCCGAGCGCGCAGGCTTTCACGTCATGGGCGAAATCAACGACATGGCCATTTTTAACTGAAAGATCGACCGTCACCATCGAGCCACAGAGTTTCGAATGCGCCGTAGCGCTGGCGTCCGGATGGGCAAGCCGCCCCTGCCGCGGAATATCGGCGGCGAGCTCAAGAATCCGCTTATTGTAAATCTCGTTGATCATTTTCAGACCCGGTTCAACGGGGATATGGCGGTTTTGGACATGCGACACCATATAAGGTCCGCCAAGGAAAAATGCGAGATCGTTTCGTGCCGCTGACCCATGTCATCGACAGGACATGGTCCAATCCTACAAACCATCCGTATAGATTCCAGAATTCACACTCCCGGAGGCACCATGGACGCCGTGGTTAAGACCCTGAATGTCAGACAGCTCAAGCCGACTGACACACCGACGCCGGTTCGACGCCCCTCGCGCGAGGAGGCAGAAGCCGCCGTGCGTACATTAATTGCGTGGGCGGGGGATGACCCGTCTCGTGAAGGATTGCTCGATACGCCCAAGCGCGTTGTCAAAGCCTATGACGAATTTTTTGAAGGCTATAAACAAGACGGCCAAGCCGTTCTCGATAAAGTCTTCGAAGAAGTTGCCGGCTATGACGATATGGTTCTCGTGCGCGAAATTCCTTTCTCGTCGCATTGCGAGCACCACATGGTGCCTTTCGTCGGCGTCGCCCATGTCGCCTATTATCCGTCTGAAGGCGTTGTCGGGCTTTCGAAGCTCGCACGCGTTGTCGATGTCTTCTCGAAACGTCTGCAAACTCAAGAGACAATGACCGCACAGATCGTTGAAGCGATCGAAGATGCCTTGAACCCGCGCGGTGTCGCCGTGCTGATTGATGCCGAACATATGTGCATGTCGATGCGCGGCGTCCAGAAACAGGGTGCTTCGACCATCACAACACGATTTACCGGGATTTTCCGCGATGATCCCGCAGAACAAGCTCGATTTATGTCAATGCTTCAGGGGTTCCGCGCGCGTTGAGCCCTTGAAAATTCCCTTCCCAGCCAGGAAGCCACTGAGTAAAACCCCGCGTAAGCGGGGTTTTATTTTGCCCGATAACCGGATTGTTGCTAATGAGCGCTCAAATGAATGTGATCCTGTCTGAATGCGGTTCAACCGAAGAGGTTGAGAATGGCGCACTCCTGATGCCAAAATTCGGATCGGACGGCCTTCTGACTGCCGTTGCCGTTGATGCCGCCTCAGGCAAGGTGCTGATGGTTGCACATATGAATAAAGACGCGCTCATCAGAACCATCGAAACCAATGAGGCGTGGTATTATTCACGTTCACGATCCGCGCTGTGGCGCAAAGGTGAGACATCGGGACAAATTCAAAAGATCCGCGAGATTCACGTCGATTGCGATCAGGATGCACTCGTCTTGATGGTCGATGTCGGAGGCGATGGGGGCTGTTGTCACACAGGACGCCCCTCTTGCTTTTATCGGCGTATTGACGGCCTCGATGCCGATCACCGCGTTAAACTCGCAAGGCTCTAACCCAATCTTACGATAGGGTATATAAATCACTTCTTGTTCAATTAAGAACAGAAGGATCATCCTGCATGGGCGGATCGACCCATGAAAAAACAATAAGCCCCGTGATGAAACCACCAACATGCGCTTCCCACGCAATTGACCCCTCACCCAAGCCGAGCGGAACACCGGCAAGTCCCGTCACAATATTGATAGCCAGCCAAAGCAAAATAAAACGCAAGGTGCGGCGATCCTGAAATGTCTTGATGAGCGGAAGCGCGGGTGCGCGATAGCTGCCACTCGCATCAAGTGAAAATCCCGAAAGGGATTCTCCCGGCTGAAACACAAACCGAATAGCGGCAGCCATAATGCCCGACACCGCCCCTGACGCACCAATCACGGGCATCACATCACCGCTATGGGTTATGAAATGAAAGAGTGCCGCGCCAATTGAGGATAATGCAAACAATACCAAGAATCTGATTGTTCCAATGCGGCGCAAAACCACACTGCCAAAGGCCATAAGCCATATGGAATTGATAACGAGATGCGGCCAGCCTGCGTGAAGAAAGGCGTAGGAGAATAATGAGAAGGGTAGCGCGCTAGGATGCGCTCTTAGATAGGCAGCAATTTCTGCTAGCCCCGCAAAATCTTCCGAGTCCGGTTTTAAACGACTAGCTTCTTCAAGCGCACGAAAAACATCAGAGCCAAAACGATCGGCAAGATCGGCAGGGATGAAGCCGAATGTAAGATAGATGTTGCTTGCCGCTTCAGGACCCCAATAGCCAAGAACGAGCTCAACGAGAACGAATGAAGCGATCAAAATCGGAATGAGCGGGGGCAAATTGAAAATCGGTTCCCGCCCCATCGCCAACCCCTACAGTTCTTACGCAGCTTGCCAAATAATGTGCGGCATCGACGCCCTAAACTGCAGAAACCTGATCAAGCGCCGAATTGCAAGGGAAAGCCTCAGATTGAGTTAAAATTACACCGTTTGCTTTGAGATTACCGCAGGATTTTTGCCCTAGGACAAATGCGAACAGCTGAAACTCACGGCCAAGCTAAAGACTTAGCCTTGTAGATCAGTCGAACCCGTCCAAAGGCAGCGCCATGAAAAGACCGCTCCCGATTCTGATTGCGTTTTGTAGCCTGTATTTTTGGGTCCTCACCACCGCATCTCAAGCGGGAGAGATAAAATTGCCGGCCATCACAACCGCTGCTCTCTCTCAGGGCGCATTACCGGCACCGTGGGGATGGCGCGATTTCTGTCGAAAAAATCCTGCCGATTGCGTCGTTCAAAAAGTTAACGCAAACGAACCCTTCACTTTGACCCCCGAAAAATGGAAATCCATTCTCGAAACCAATACCAAAGTGAACCAATCAATCGAAGCCATGTCGGATACAGAGCATTGGGGGAAACCAGAAAGCTGGGACTATCCCTCGGACGGCAAAGGTGATTGCGAGGACTATGCTCTTTTGAAGAGAGGGCTTTTGATCCGAGCAGGCGTTCCCGCTTCTGCTCTTTTGATGACTGTTGTTATAAATCGCAAAGGCGAAGGTCATGCGGTGCTCACTTTAAAAAGTGATCGTGGCGATTTTGTTCTTGATAATGTCATCAACGAAATTTTGGCATGGGAAAGTTCGGGTTATCGCTTTGTCCAGCGTCAAAGCGAAACTGATCCCAATGAGTGGGTCCGATTGGGCAATGGCATTGGCGAAGTGTTAGTGGCCGCTCGCGACAAAAAATCACCCTTTGACTAAAAATATTTGATTAACTCAATTATGATTTTTTTCACTTCGGTAACGAAGCATTGACCTTCGAATGATTTAGTCGTGCCTTGAACCACGATGAACGAATTGGGATCAAGGACGATGGATAAGGTACCGAGCAAGATCAATTTCGAAGCCGAAGACTTCGATGCGATCGAAGAAGCCGTTCTTGAGACCGAGCGTGGACGTTGGTTTCTCGCCGAATATGCTGCGCGCAATCGCCGATCCGAGACCGCAACATTACTCACCTCAATTTCAAGACTCGAAAAAGCGGTTGCAAGCGAGTTGCATCAGAAGACATACACAACTGGAAGTTCATTTGTTCAGACATTCGCTTCAGATCTTGAAACCCTAATCGCTGCAATCGCCTTACCGCATAACGATGCTAAAGATCCAATTGATGGTTTAGCAGATGATGTGTCTGCAAATGCCTTTGCGCTCGCGGCAACTGCAGACAAGTTGCGCGACCAGATTGATGGCATTGATATTACGGGATTACCCACTGAAACGGTGCTGTCTCTCACTCAATCAATTAATCAAATCATTTCTTTATCGGCACGACAAAGCCAATTGGGGCGCCAGGTCGAAGCGCTCGCGAAAATCCTTTCCTTTTGTCGTGGACGTCTCGCGCGTGCCGAAGGTCACGCTGAACAAGATCATCAGAAGGATTTCGGCCATGCGCTGGGCGACGCCTCTTTGGGCGAGTTGCGTCGTAAAGCCTTTGCCCTTATTGAAGCCGACTAAATCGGCTACCCCTGCCGCGCGCACTCAGGTTGCAGGAGCGGCCATAATCCTCTAACGCGTGTTTTATGTGCGGCACCCCCCTCGCCGCCATGTATCGTTAGAGGATCGCTCATATGACCGCCATTGCGCTCACCATTGCAGGATCAGATTCCGGCGGCGGCGCCGGTATTCAGGCCGATCTCAAAACCTTCTCGGCGCTGGGCGTCTATGGGGCAAGTGTCATCACAGCGTTAACAGCACAAAATACAAAAGGCGTGACAGCGATCCATGATGCGCCCGCCGACTTCGTGACGGCTGAAATTGAAGCGGTCTTCTCCGATCTCGCGGTGAACGCCGTAAAAATTGGTATGTTGAGCCGCACCGACATCATCGCCGCCGTTGCAGAAGGGATCACGAAATGGAAACCACCTTTTGTTGTTCTTGATCCGGTTATGGTGGCGACAAGTGGCGATCGTTTGATCCGCGAAGATGCCACGGCGGCACTTGTCAATGATCTCTTTCCGCGCGTGACATTGATCACGCCCAATCTCGCTGAAGCCGCGACGCTTCTTCATCAAGCGATGGCCTCAACCGAAACCGAAATGCAAAAGCAGGGTGAGTCATTGATCGGTTTGGGCGCCAAAGCCGTTTTGATGAAAGGCGGCCATGGTACGAGCGACGAAAGTGTTGATCTTCTCATCACGCCTTCCGGAACGAAGCGTTACGCTGCGCGGCGCGTGGCAACAAAAAACACACATGGAACCGGATGCACGCTCTCAGCTGCCATTGCTGCGGGTCTCGCAAAAGGCTTAGTGCTTGATGAGGCTGTTGCATCGGCGAAGGCCTATGTCACCGCTGCACTTGAAGCCTCTATGTCACTGCATATTGGAAGTGGCTCGGGACCAGTGCATCACTTCCACGCATTCTGGAAATGAAACACGCTTTTTCATTCGGTGGTTTGGGTCTGCGTATCGCCGCGCTTGGAGTGGCGCAAATCATCAATTGGGGCGCGCTCTATTATACGCTCGCGCTCATTGGTCCAAAAATCATCACTGAAACGGGATGGTCGGAAGGATTTGTTTATTCGGGCTTTGCGATTGCGACATTGTTGATCGGCGCTGTGGGTCCGCTCTCCGGTCGTCTTGTTGATCGGCATGGTGGACGATCTGTAATGATATGCGGCACATTGATCGCCGCGAGCGGCATGGTGATCCTCAGTCAAGCAGACAATACGTTCCTATTCCTCGTTGCTTGGGCGGTGATGGGGCTTGGTATGTCGGCATGTCTTTACGATTCCTCATTTGCAAGCCTCGCCCAGCTTGCTGGTCCAACAACACGGCGCGCGATTTCAGGCTTAACTTTGGTTGCAGGATTTTCTTCAACCGTAACTTGGCCGATCACGTCTGCATTATTAGTACATACTAATTGGCGCGGTGTTTGTCTTTTTGACGCTATAATTATGCTGTGCGTGAGTGGACCATTGATCTTCTTCGCGCTTCGCAAACCCTATCCGCCCTTAGCGACAATATCTGCTACCGATCTTGATGAGGATAGTGAGCGCGCAAAAGCGACCAGTGGCAAAGCACTTGTCCCGAAAGACAAAATGCTCAAAGCGATGATTTTATTTGCTTTGACTTTTACCACTCAGGGTTTCGTACTCAATGCGATGTCGATACATGTTCTCTCGCTCTTTGAGACACTCGGCATGAGTGCGGGCGCAGCGATGATTGCGGGTACTTTGATTGGCCCCTCTCAAGTCGCAGCGCGATTCATTGAATTGCTCTTTGGTCGCAGTCTCTCGGTCATGGGATTGGGCCTAGTGACGATGGCGCTTTTTCCCGTGGCGCTCGCAATCCCACTCATCTTGCCGCCGACAATCGCCACGGCCTGTATCTACGGTTTGGTATACGGCGCGTCGGCGGGGCTCTCGACCATCGCGCGTGGGGTGATGCCTTATGAGCTTTTCGGCGCCGAGAGGTATGGACGGCGCTTGGGCCTTCTAGCCGCTCCCGCGCTTCTCGCCAAAGCCTTTGCACCCGCCACCATCGCCTTGATCGCCGAAGCGAAAGGCCCGGTAACAGCGCTCTCAACCTGCATCGCCATCGCTCTCATTGCACTTTTGGCGACCATCGCGCTCGACCGAACGGTCCGGTCTACGCGCTGATCACCACTTTTCATTGGCCTAAAAATCCTTTATTCTGAACAAATTCGTTCGTCGAACGAAACGATTTTGGGCTTGTTGGGAGAATTCGTATGGGCGTGGAGGGAAAAGATAGGGCGCGGGTCCTCGACAGCGGCGCTCAGGCTCTCTCCGGCCAACTCGGCAAAACAATCCAGCGTCTGCGCAAGGCCTATCAACTCTCTTTGTCGGAACTCGCCGAGCAATCAGGCGTCGCGAAATCGATCATCAGCCAGATCGAGCGGAATGAAACCAATCCGACGCTCGCGACCATCTGGCGCTTGTCGCAAGCTCTCGACGTCTCCATCGAACGCGTACTCTCTGTTTCAGAAGACGAGCCCTTTATCGATAAAACCTCACGCGGTGATACGCCGATCCTTCTCTCTGATGACGGCAAAGTGAAACTCGCCAT
Organism: Alphaproteobacteria bacterium; assembly: GCA_037131735.1. Lineage (GTDB taxonomy): Bacteria > Pseudomonadota > Alphaproteobacteria > Rhizobiales > Beijerinckiaceae > CAIUPE01. The sequence goes on along the minus strand of JBAXQM010000019.1, from coordinate 33,767 downwards.
TATCGGCTGGATCAAAACCGTCGAATGGTTGCAATGGTACGACGTCCATGCCGATCCCGGTGGCGTGCTTGAATCAGACTCGCATCAACGCGGATCGATTGAATGTCTCTCTGTGCTTGAAGGCGAGATGGAAGTCGAAGTCGCAGGCGTTATTCAAATTGCGCGTGCGGGTGAAACGCTCCGCTATCGCTGTGATCGTCCGCATATCGTGCGCAATGTTTCAGACGCACCCGCTCACGCCACGATGGTGTGTATTCTCAAAGCCGCCGTAATGGAATAAACGGGCCCTGAAGCCCGCTTAAACTCTTGATCGTCAATTGAGCGCTTCACTCACTCGGCTGCGTGACGCTGCACTGAAACAATCGCTTCGAAGATACGATGCGGCGTTGCCGGCATCTGCAAATGACGAATGCCATAGGCGCGATCCAGCGCATCAATCACCGCATTCATGATTGCGGGTGTTGAGCCGATTGAACCCGCCTCCCCTGCGCCTTTGATGCCGAGGGGATTGGTCGTTGAAGGCACATTCTTCGTCTCAAAATGGAAATTCGGCAAATCATCGGCACGCGGAAGTGTGTAGTCCATCAAGCTTGCCGAGATCAGCTGACCATCCTTGTCGTAGACCGTATGTTCCAAAAGCGCCTGACCAATGCCTTGCGCCACACCGCCATGCACCTGCCCTGCGAGCAAGAGCGGATTAATCGCGATGCCGAAATCATCGCAGATCGTATAATTCACAATCGAAACGGTTCCGGTCATCGGATCGATTTCAACTTCGGCAACATGCGACCCATTGGGGTAGGTTGCATCAGGCGGTGTGAAGGACCCATTGCCGCGTGTCATATCCGGCGTTGCCCCGGGCAGTTTTGCAAGATCAGCAAAAGTGATTTTACGATCAGTTCCTGCAACACGCACAGCACCATCAACGATCTCAAGATCGGCGACTATCGTTTCAAGCTTGTCAGACGCGAGTTTCTTCAGCTTCTCCGAAAGATCTCTCGCGGCAACGAAAGTGGAAACACCACCCACGGGAATTGAACGCGATCCCCCTGTGCCATGTCCCGTCGCAACACGGGCTGTGTCACCCTGCACGACTTTGATTTTTTCGAGCGGCAGATCGAGATGTTGCGACGCGAATTGCGCATAGGCCGTCGCATGCCCCTGACCATTCGACTGCGTGCCGGAGTAAATCGTGACGCTGCCGTCCTTCTCGAGATCAACGGCAACATCTTCACCATCGCCCCATGCGGTGCATTCGATATAAGTGGCAAGACCAATACCGCGCAATTTACCCTTTTTCTTCGAGTCTTTGAGACGGGTTTTAAAGCCTTCCCAATCAGAGACCGAAAGCACTTGCGTGAGATGCTGATCAAAATTGCCCGTATCATAGACCCGCTTACCGACCGGCGTTTTATAAGGCATTGCCGTAGGCGCGATGAAATTTTTCCGGCGTAGGGTTTCAGGCTTCATGCCGAGTTCGCGCGCGGCGAAATCAACAAGACGTTCGAGATTATAGGCTGCTTCCGGACGTCCCGCGCCACGATAAGCATCAACCGGAACCGTATTCGTATAAACCGCGCGCAGCTTCACCGCGATCAAAGGTGTCTTGTAAACACCCGTCATCATGGACGCGCAGAGATAATGAATATAAGGACCGAATTGCGATGCATAAGCACCGAGATTGCCGATCACATCGGCTTTCAATGCCAAAAATTTTCCTGATTTATCGACAGCCAATTCCATAGCGGTGATATTGTCACGACCATGCGCATCGCCAAGGAAGTGATCAGCACGATCAGCAATCCACTTCACCGGACGCTTCAACCGACGCGCCGCTTCGAGCACGAGCGGATATTCGCGATACATGAAGCTCTTGGTGCCGAAGCCGCCACCGACATCGCCTGTCAAAACATGAATTCTATCAGGCTTTACCTTTAAAATTTTCTTGGCAAGCACATCGCGCAATCCGTGGACGCCCTGGCTCGCGGTTGTGAGCTTGAAGCTCTTCGTTGCGGCGTCATATTCGCCTACTGCACCGCGCGTTTCCATATAATTGGTGATGAGGCGATTATTCTCGATTTCCAATTTGATGATACGATCCGCTTTGGCAAAGGCCGCATCAACTTTTTTGAAATCGCCGAGATTTTGCTCATAAGCGAGATTGTCTTTTTGCTGGCCCCAAACCGAAGCCGCGCCTTTTGCCAAGGCGCCGCGAATGTCAACAACAGCCGGCATCGCCTTAAAATCGATATCGATGGCTTCAGCGGCATCTTTCGCCGCATTCATTGTTTCGGCCACAATGAAGGCAATCGCGTCACCAACAAATTTCACCGCGCCTTTAGCGAGCAACGGAATATCGGCGACATGATTGGCTGAACCATCGTCATTTTTAAGCGGCGCGAGGCAAGGTACATCACCGAGTTCAGTGACATCTTCGGCGGTCAAAATGAGTTTCACACCTTTGACTGCGCGCGCGGCTTCAAGATCTTTGATGGTGAAGGAGGCATGCGCATAGGGGCTGCGCAGCACAAACGCATAAAGTGATTTCTCGGGCGTGTAATCTGCCGTGTAATGGCCGCCGCCAGTCAGCAACCGCACATCTTCAACGCGGCGGATCGGCTGGCCAATACCGAATTTCTTCACGCTCATTTGCCCACTCCCCTTATCTGCAAAAATTCAAACTCGTTATCATTTTAGAAATGGCGCCTCGATTTGGCGAGGTCAAACCCCTGTGTCGCCTCGTCGCGCCCTGTGAGTCTCTATCACATTCCCGTATCGACCGGGCCGCCCGCGGCCACCCAATCAATAAATCCGCCTACATAATGGGCATCAATCGGCAGACCCTGCTCGAATGCCATCGCGGCCGCGGTCAAAGAGCGGCGTCCAGACCGACAAGACAACACAATACGGCGGCCGCCAGCATCAGGGATATCCGTGACTGAAAACTGTGACAAAGGCACGAGAAGTGATCCCGGAATATGCCCCGCCTCGAATTCATTGGGCTCGCGCACATCAACAAGAAGGATTTGGCCTGACGAAAGGCCGTCGCGGATATCCTCAAAGTTTAGATTTTCAACTGCTGGCGCCGTCTGTCCGGACATAAATCTCGCTCCCGTTCTCATGGGGCCGCATCGACCCACTCGAACAGAAAACTAAGGGGAAAAGCCGGATTAGGGAAGAAGTCTATCGGAAAAGCAGCCATTCCGAAAAAGATAATCCCCCTCAATCGACGGCAACGGGTGGCTGATCAGACAATGCGAGCCACACCACCATCATCAAGCGCGGTGGCGAGGTCAGAAAGCACGACGCCGTCAACACGCCAGTCCGGTGCGATTTCAGCCAAAGGCACGAGCACAAAAGCCCGCTCACGAAAACGCGGATGGGGTAATTCAACAAGCGCGCTTTTCTGCTTCACATCATCGTAAAGGATCAAATCAAGATCAATCACGCGGGGGCCAAAACGCACCGCATTTGTCCGGTCGCGGCCCATTCTCGTTTCAATATCAAGAAGGCGTTGCATCAAGAGATCAGGCGTCAGTGTCGTTGAAAGATGCAAACCCGCATTGATAAAATCATCTTGCTGCACAGGACCGACCGGAGTCGTGCGATAAAAGCTTGATCGATTTATTATTCTGAGATCGGGATCACTCTTTATACATTCAATGGCTTGATGAAGTGCGGCCAAAGGATCGCCAATATTGCTCCCAAGACTTATCAGCGCGTCAGCCATTGCGCGAAAAGTCCACAGTCACCGCAACATCATCAAAAATAGCCGCAACCGGTGCGGATGGTTTATGGACGGTGACCGATAAAGTCTGGATCGTTGGGAAACGTCCCATAATCGCGTCGCCCACCGCATAAGCGGCGCGCTCAATCGTGCGATATTTTTTCTCGAGAAACGCATCTTCCGCGCAATGGATCACGTCTTCATAAGAGATCGTATCATCAAGCTTGTCGGTTCGTGTCGCCGCAACAGGCGCCACAAGCAAAGCCATATCGATATAGAAGCGCTGGCCAAGCTTCTGCTCCTCGTCATTGACGCCATGATAAGCGAATAGAGCAAGTTTCGTGACATTGATCCGGACGCGATCCATTATAATCCCCTCAACCGGTCAGCAACGCGAGCCGCTTGCACCGCTTCTTTAACATCGTGCACGCGGATGACATCCGCGCCTTTCAAAATGGCCGCCGTGTGAAGTGCAATTGTTCCGGGAAGCCGCTCATCGGTTTCTGACGGAATAATTTTTCCGATCATCGATTTACGTGACGCGCCCACGAGCACCGCACAGCCCAATTCCTTCAATTTTGAAATTGACACCAGCGCTTCAAGATTTTGTTCGAGCGTTTTGCCGAACCCGATGCCGGGATCAAGCGCAATTTTTTCGCGCGGCACACCGGCCTGAAGCGCCGATTTCAAAGAGGCATCAAGGAAGCGAAGCATGTCTTCAACAATATCAATCGTCGGATCGATTGTTTCGCGATTATGCATGAGAACAATCGCAGCACCCTGCTCCGCCGCTAAAGGCGCGAGCCGAGAATCACGTGTGAAGCCCCACACATCATTGATGATCGTTGCGCCTGCTTTTAGCGCGGCTTCAGCCACCGGCGCTTTCATCGTGTCGACTGAAATCGGGCAATCAATTTTCCCTTGCAGCGCTTCAAGCACCGGCAAGAGCCTTGCGATTTCGGTGGCTGCAGAAACGGGTTCGTGACCCGGTCGCGTTGACTCGGCGCCAATGTCGATGATGTCGGCACCCTCTTCCGCCATGCGTTGCGCCTGCGAAACGGCACGCTCGACTTCATTAAACCGACTACCGTCAGAAAAAGAATCGGGCGTCACATTGAGAATGCCCATGACAAGGCTTCGCCCATGGCCGCCCAAGCGGCGCCCTGCAGCATCAAAGTCTTTTTGCGTCATTCCGCTCATAGGCTGGTCTTACTCGGTGCCATACAGGAAATATTCCTCATCGCCGTCACCCGCGCGCGGGATCACGACATTGAGCGGGGGATTATCACAGCGCAGGACGGGCGACGAGGGCTGAAAAGATTGGTCCGCCCGCCCATTTATTCCGTAAACTGGTCAAATTCCTCCATCCAAACGGGAGATAACCATGGCTGAATGGTCGAGACGGTCGATACTTGCTGGTATTGGCGGGCTGTTTGCCTCTCAAGGCGGACTGAAAAGCGCCTTCGCTGCCCAAAATGCATGGGGCTTTTCCTTTGAAAATCTTGAGGGAAAGCCTCTTCGCCTCGCCGATTGGCAGGGCCACCCGATCATGATCGTCAACACCGCCTCACAATGCGGGTTTGTCGGTCAATTTGCGGGCTTGCAGCAGATTTATACACGGTTTGAACCGCGCGGCTTCAAAATGCTGGCCATTCCCTCGAATGATTTCGGCGGCCAGGAACCGGGCGGCAAGGCTGAAATTCTCGCCCGCGCTGAAGGCGAATATCATGTGACCTTCCCAATTGCCGCCAAGGCTTCGGTCAAGGGAACGGATGCCCATCCCTTCTATCAATGGGCGGCGAGCCGGAAACCCGCGGAAACGCCGCGTTGGAATTTTCACAAATATCTCATCGGAAAGAATGGTGATCTCGTTGCCGCTTTCTCGACAATGACGGACCCGACCGACAGCCGCGTGATTGGCGCTATTGTGTCCGAGCTCGGCGAGAGCTAAGCGGCTCTTGTGTAATCAGTGATCGTATAAGGAGCGGGGCCGATGGGTGAGTGGATGAAATTGACGGCCAGCGATGGCTTTGTGCTCGACGCCTATGTCGCCCGCCCCGAAGGCACACCGAAGGCCAGTGTCGTGGTGCTGCAGGAAATCTTTGGCGTGAACAGCCATATCCGCAGCGTTGCCGATCTTTATGCTCAGCACGGCTATCTTGCGGTTGCGCCCGCACTCTTTGATCGCAAGACAAAGCAATTCGAAGTTGGTTACGGACCTGATGATGTGAAGGCCGGTCGTGATATCGCCTTCGCACTCGATCGTGATGAGGCTTTGCGCGACATCGCTGCGGCAATCGCCTTTGCTGGACAGAGCGGTAAAACAGGCGTCGTCGGCTATTGCTGGGGTGGTACGATGGCCTATGCGGCCGCTTGCTCGCTATCGGGCCTCTCGGCGGTATCGGCTTATTATGGTGGCGGTGTTACTGCCATGAAAGACCATGCACCAAAAGTGCCAACAATTCTGCATTTTGGCGAACGCGATGCGCATATTCCGATGAGCGGCGTGAATGACTTTAAAGCCGCACGCGCTGATGCCACGGTTTATGTTTATGCCGCCGATCACGGCTTCAATTGCGACCAGCGCGGCAGTTTTGACGAAGCCAGTGCCACGCTCGCACGCACGCGAACACTCGCCCATTTTGCAGCGCATCTCGGTTAGAATACGCGCTTCACTATGACACAGCGCGATGAGTATAAAGGCGCCTATTTTACGCCAAGCGGTGGCCTTGTTTGGCACTGGCGCGCGCTATGGCGGCGGCGTCATTGGATGGATTTTATCGATTCCGTCGCGGCAGAACTTCATCAATGGCATCCGCCGCAAAAGAAGCTCTTGCTCTTGGGGCCAAGCGCGGGCTGGTGCTTGCCAACAGACTTTTTAATTCGATTTAATGAGATCAACGCCATCGATCTCGACCCTTTGGCGGAGCGTATCTTTCGCTTCAACCATGGTCGCGCGTTAAACCGTTCAGGGACAAAGCTGACTTTCGAACTCGAAAATATTTTTATCTCTTTCGATGCGATTCTTAATCGCTTCCCCGACCATGCAATTTTGTTTCCGAATATGCTTGGCCAACATATTTATCACATCGAGGATACGGACCAAGCGCGCTTCGAAATCGAATCCGTAAAGACCAAACTCGGCACACGCCATTGGGCATCAATTCATGATCGGCTTTCGGGGAAAATTCAGAGCGGCGCGGCTCTGCCTACGCCCTTCACGACCCGCGAGGCGTTGACGGCGCAAATCCTCGCTGAACAGCTCAAGCTTTCTGGCGAATGGATCGACCATCAGACAACCCATGTGTTGCCGGACGGGGTCGAAAGACGGCTTGTCGGCTGGCGTCTTCTCGATACCTGGATGCATATTGTCGAGATTGCCCAAGTGGCGCCGCGCTGACATCTCAGCCCGAAGTTCTACTGGCCAGAGCTCCCGTTCATGAGTAAAGTTTTGACCTGAGACGCGCGGTTTTTGCGCCCCTTTCTGAAGGATACGCCACCATGGATATGTCGGGAACCCAACGCATCGAAGCCTCGCGCGAAGCGGTCTATGCCGCACTCAATAATGTCGATGTGCTGCGCCAATGTATTCCGGGCTGCGAAACAGTGGAAATGACCGGCGAAAATGAAATGGCCGCGAAAGTGACCCTGAAGATCGGCCCGGTAAAAGCGTCCTTCACAGGCAAGGTGACCCTCTCTGATCTCGATCCGCCGAATGGCTATACGATCTCCGGCGAAGGCTCAGGCGGCGCGGCAGGCTTTGCCAAAGGCGGCGCGAAAGTGACGCTTGAAGCCGACGGAGACGCGACGCTCCTCACTTACACGGTCGATGCACAGATTGGCGGTAAATTAGCCCAGCTCGGCGGACGTTTGATCGACGCCACAGCCAAGAAACTCGCCGGTGATTTTTTTGAAAAATTCAGCGCCGTAGTCGCCCCACCCCCCGAAGGTGCGGAGCCGCAAAAGAAAAAAGGGCTTTTGGGCAAATTGATCGGCTAAGCGCCGATTTTACCCGAGAGAGGCCACGACGCGTCATCTCCCTGACGCGAACACGACAGACATATGATCCTTGCCGTGACATGCCGCACTTCTGATCCTTCACGCGAGACGCTCTCAGCCCATGACACCTCGTCAGCCCCTCATGCGGGAGATTGCGCCGATAACCCCGGCTAATGCGCTGCGTGCGTTTGAAGGACTGCCTTGTCTTGCCTTTCTTGATAGCGGATCAAATCCGTCAGAACTCGCGCGCTGGTCGTTTGTCGCGGCTGATCCCTTCGCACGTTTTGAAATCAGAAATGGCCAAGCATTTTGGCAAAACGAGCCTATCGCCGGTGACGCCTTGACGTTGTTTAAGGATAAGGTCTCTGGCTTCACACTTGACCCGCTGAAAGACGGCCCACCCCTTACAAGCGGCGCCATTGGCTTTCTCGCTTACGAATTGGGAAGCCACTTTGAATCCATTCCCTCGATGCCGAAGTCGCGAGAAAATGAAGCCGAACTCTCCTTCGGCTTTTATGACGTTGTCTTCGCGCATGACGCGCTTACAAAAAAATCCTTTCTTATCTCTTCGGGATTTCCGGAGCTTGATGAGAGACGTCGATTAAGCCGCGCTCAAGAGCGAATTCAGCTGTTCGAAGACAAGCTAAATACACCGCCGCGCGCGTTAAAAAATAATCCGCCGGTAAAAGACTGGCATTCCAATTTCACTAAAGACGACTATGAAACAGCGGTCAGTGAAGTCATAGACGCCATTCTGCGCGGCGATATATTTCAAGCCAATCTTTCCCATTGCTTTACGGCATCGCGTCCGCCCTATTATAATCCCCTCGCCTTCTACCTCGCTTTGCGGGCTGTCAGCCCAGCGCCTTTCGGGGCCTATATCGAAGGTGAAACGATCACCTATGCTTCGAATTCTCCTGAGCGCTATGTGAAACTTGAACCCAACGGGATGATTGAAGCGCGACCAATCAAAGGCACTGCGCGCCGCTCTTCTGATCCAACTGAGGATCGTGCCCTTGCGCATACGCTTCTTGAATCCGAAAAAGATCGCGCTGAAAATATAATGATCGTTGATTTGTTGCGCAATGATCTGTCACGCGTTGCTAAAACCGGCAGTGTCCGCGTTCCAACTTTATGCGGGCTTGAAACTTACGCCAATGTGCACCACCTCGTCTCGGTGATCGAAGCGACGTTGAAACCTGAACATGATTTGTTTGATCTCATCCGTGCAACTTTTCCCGGAGGCTCAATTACCGGCGCACCCAAGATTAAAGCGATGGATGTTATTGCTACCCAAGAAAAAACGCCTCGGGGCGTTTATTGTGGGGCAATGGGATATATCTCCTTTGACGGCACGATGGATTTAAACATCGCCATACGCACCGCCACATTTACTCAAGATGAAATCCGTTTTTCAGCCGGCGGCGGGATTACGGCTCTCTCAGATCCTGAATCCGAATATCGCGAAACTTTGGTGAAAGCCGAACGATTATTCAAAGCCTTTCGTCATGAAGAGGGTGAGTGATGAACCTCCTCATTCTCGATAACTATGACAGTTTCGTTTTCAACATCATGCGCTATTGCGAGGAGCTTGGCGCAACGACTTCTGTGAGGCGCAATGACGCGCTCACACTTGAAGATATAAGGACGCTCAATATCGACGCGATTATTATCTCCCCCGGCCCCTGTGGGCCGGATGAAGCGGGCCTATCGGTGCCCTTGATCAAATCATTTTCAGGACAGATTCCCATTCTCGGTGTGTGCCTGGGTCATCAATGTATTGGCGCCGCCTTTGGGGGATCGATCATACGCGCGACGACGCCGATGCATGGACGCGCCTCGCCGATCCTTCATGAGGGTAAAGGGGTGTTCGCAAAACTTCCCGTTCCCTTCTACGCAGGACGCTATCACTCTTTGATCGTCGAGTTGCATGATGATCACGATCTTGAAATCACGGCGCGTGCGCCTGACGGCGAGATCATGGGACTTTCACATCGCACCCACCCGACCCATGGCGTACAATTTCATCCCGAATCAGTCCTCACGACCCATGGGTACGAATTGATTGGAAATTTCCTGTCGCTGGCTAAGGAGTTTAACGACAATGCTATGGCATGACGGGACAATCATTTCTGATTCAGAAACAATTCTCACCGCAAAGGATCGCGGCGCCGGCCTTGGCGACGGCTTGTTTGAAACATTGCCATGTTTCAATGGGCATGCCTTTCTCAGAAATGCACATATTGAAAGAATGAAAGACAGTGCCGCGCGCTTGTCTTTGCCGTTCGATCAAGAGGCTGTTGAGAAGGCGATTGATCAATTGGCAAAAGCCAATCAAGACCCCGGTATTATTCGAGTCACACTTACACGCGGTGAGGGACAGAGGGGCCTTGCTTTTCCTGATCCTATGAAGCCGACTCTCTTTGCGACGCGCTCATCGTGGACTGAGACTTTAGCCTTTGGTAAAGCGCGTCTTCACACCTCGACCATTCGGCGAAACTCTACAAGCTTAACATCATCGCACAAAACAATTTCCTATCTCGATAATGTCATGGCTTATCATGAAGCGCAGCAGAGTAATGCCGATGACGCATTGATGCTTGATGAACACGCTCATCTTACCTGCACAAGCATGGCAAATTTATTTGCTCTATCGGGCCGCGAGCTTCTCACGCCCTCTAAAAGCGGTGCCATACTTCCCGGCATCATGCGGGCGTTTATCATCGACATTGCGCCCTCGTTCGGCTTGGATGTCGTCGAAAAATCGATGCATCGGCGCGATCTCTTATCCGCGGATATAGTGTTCTCGAGCAATTCCGTGAGATTCCTGACAAAGATCATCGCCATTGATGGCAATGATCTTCAAGATAAATCGAATGCCCATTACAATGCCCTAAGAGAGTTAATCTGTGAACGCCTCTATGAGGACACCGGATATAGGATGTAGCGCATGGCCAACTACAAAACCGATCACGCTTTTACGGGTGATATAAAAGGTGGCGCGTTGGAGCCCACTTTTTCGGGTGCGCTATCCTTCATGCGACGTCGGTTCACACGTGATCTTTCAGGGATTGATGTTGCGATTTGGGGCGTTCCTTTTGATTGCGCCACATCGAACAGACCCGGTGCGCGGTTTGGGCCGCAAGCCATCCGCCGCGCCTCCACGATTCTTGATGGCGATCCGCAATATCCTTCAGGCAAAGATCCGTTCGAGTCCCTTGCGGTTGTTGATTGGGGCGATTGCGTCATCGACCATGCGCGTCCGCAAGGTGTCGCCCAAACTATTCAATCCCAAGCCGAAAGCATTCTCTCAAGCGGCACACATCTCATCACCTTAGGCGGCGACCACGCGATCACATTACCCTTGTTACAGGCGCATGCGAGAAAACACGGCCCTCTCGCCCTCGTGCAATTTGATGCGCATCAAGACACATGGGATCCAGGTCCGGATGGATTCTCACATGGGAGCTTTGTGCGCGAAGCTGTGCGCGAAGGACTGATTGATGTGCCGCATTCAATTCAAATCGGCATAAGAACAATTGCGCCGGAAACCTGCGGCGTTGAAATCATCGATGCCTATCGCTGCCAGGAAATTGGCGTGAGCGGCTTGATTGATTCCATCAAACAGCGCGTCGGCTCGAAGCCTGCTTATCTCACGGTTGATATCGATGTTCTTGATCCGGCCTTTGCTCCGGGAACGGGAACGCCCGTCTCGGGTGGGCTATCCTCGGCACAATTGCTCATGACATTGAACAAGATCATAGATCTCGATTGGCGCGGTATGGATATTGTTGAAGTGGCACCAGCCTATGATCATGCCGATATCACCGCCATTGCGGCGTCAACCGTCGTGCAACATTATCTGCAAGGTTTATCCCAGCGACATAAATAGAAAGCAATCGCTCACAAGCGATCGCGTAACGCATACCACGTCATTGCTAGAGCCAGTGTCGGCGTACGGAACATTCGACCACCAGGAAAAGGGGGCGCAGGCAATTTCGAAAACACATCGAAGCGTTCGCTCTCGCCCGCTATCGCTTCAGCCACTAATTTTCCGGCAAATGTTGCTGTACCAACACCCTGCCCCGAATATCCGCACGCTGTGTAAAGGCCAGGCCGCAAGCGCCTCAAATAGGGCAAGCGCTTCATTGTCACGGCCAATGTACCGCCCCACGCATAATCAATTTTTACGTCCGACAGTTGCGGATAAAGTTTGAGCATATGCGGACGGACAAAGGCTTTGATGTTTTTTGGAAAGGCTTGGCCATATGTCTCGCCGCCGCCAAATAGAAGGCGATTATCTTTTGTGAGCCGCCAATAATAAACAACAAAACGCGAATCTGCCGCCGCTTCGCGGTTAGGGATCAGTGCCTCACCGCGCGCGCCCAACGGCTCGGTTGTGAGAATGAAATTATGCAAGGGCATCACACGCGATTCCGTCTCGTCATCAATGCCATGCAAATAGCCATTGCCGGCGAGAATGATATGATCCGCGTTGATGGTCCCTTTTTGCGTCGTGACACGCGGCGATCCCGCCGTGCTCACACTTAACGCTGACGTGTTTTCATAAATCCGCGCTCCTGCAAAATGTGTGGCGCGGGCCAAGCCCAGCGCATAATTCAAAGGATGGAGATGTCCGGCCGATTGCTCGCGCCATCCCCCAAAATAGGCATTAGTGCCAAGCGCCGCTGCGATCTCATCACGCGAAAGCGTTGTAACATCACTTACGCTATATTCGCGCTGCAACAATTCAATTTCACGCGCGATATCATCAAGATAACGCCTTTTATGTATCGCGTGGATCAATCCCTCTTGCCAATCGCAATCAATCTCGTGTTTTTTGATGAGGCCTTTAACGAGCGCTTTGGCTTCTTCACCAAGATCAAAAAGCTGACGGGCGTGTTTCTTGCCAAACCATTTTTCTAACGTTGATTGTTCGCGCCGCTGCGCGGAGTGAAGCTGTCCACCATTGCGGCCGGATGCGCCCCATCCGACCTTATGCGCTTCGATCAGAACAACCGAATAGCCGCGTTCAGAAAGATGGAGCGCTGCCGACAGCCCCGTATAGCCGCCACCGATAATGCAGACATCGGCGCGTGCATCGCTATCCAGCGAAGAAAAATTGATTTGTCCTTTAGCCGTCGCCGCATAATAAGACGGCGCATGCGCTTGCCCTTGACGCGTCACGCCATCAGGCCCTGCGCCTGCAAGACATGATGGGTCTCATCAAGTGTCTTCGTCGCACGGCGGATGAGTTCATCCGCTTCCTCATGAGTGATCACGAGAGGCGGCGAAATAATCATGCTGTCGCGTGTGGCGCGCATCACAAGGCCGTTTTTGAATGAGATGTCACGGCAAATCGTGCCGACCTTTCCGGTGTCGGCAAATTTCTCGCGCCGTGAAGGTTTATTCGGCACGAGTTCCAACGCACCGATCAGACCAACCATGCGAGCTTCACCCACAAGCGGATGATCGCCCAGAGCCAACCATTGTTTTTGGAAATAAGGACCGATGTCATTGGCAACGCGATCCACAAGACCTTCGCGTTCGATGATGGCGAGATTGGCTAAAGCCGCTGCCGCGCATGTTGGATGACCGGAATACGTATAGCCGTGGAAAAATTCTTCGCCGATGCCGACAATCACTTCGGCCACGCGATCAGACACCATCACTGCGCCCATCGGCAGATAGCCGGATGTGAGACCTTTCGCGATCGGCATCAGATCCGGCTTGATATTGTAGTAATGCGAACCGAACCATTTGCCCGTGCGACCAAAGCCGCAAATCACTTCGTCAGCGATAAGAAGAATTTCACGCTCGGCACAGATGCGGCTGATTTCAGGCCAATAGGTTTCTGGCGGAATGATCACGCCACCTGCGCCTTGAATCGGTTCCGCAATAAAAGCGGCAACGCGGTTCTCGCCCAGTTCATCAATTTTTTTCTCAAGTTCACGTGCGGCGAGAAGGCCAAATTCGGCGGGGCTCAAATCGCCACCTTCGCCAAACCAATAGGGTTGCGGGATATGCACAATGCCCGGGATCGGCATGCCGCCTTGGCTGTGCATCGGCTTCATGCCGCCGAGCGAGGCACCGGCCATGGTCGAGCCGTGATAACCATTCACACGCGAGATGACGATGTCTTTGGAGGGTTTACCGAGAAGCGACCAGTAATAGCGCACGAGGCGCAAAATTGTATCATTGGCTTCCGACCCCGATCCGCAGAAAAACGCGCGGCTCATGCCGTTGGGCGCAAGTGTTGCGAGTTTCTCAGCCAAACGAATAGCGGGTGCGTTGGTGGTTTTGAAAAAGGAATTATAGAAAGCCAATTCCTTCATCTGCTCATTTACAGCATCTGCAATTTCACTGCGCCCATGACCAACATTGGTGCACCAGAGACCTGCCATACCGTCGAGATAGCGATTACCATCCGAATCCGTAATCCAGACGCCTTCGCCGCGCACCATGACGCGACTGCCTTCAGCCGCCAACGCTTTGAAATCAGTGAAGGGATGGAGGTAATGCCGCGCATCGGCTGTGCGCAATTCGGCGGTTGGATAGAGATTAGAAGAAGCCATGATCAACCTATTTTATAATTGTTCTATTCATACATTCAGCAACAGATATTCACGTTCCCATGGACTGATCACGCGCATAAAGGTTTCGAATTCCGCTTGTTTGATGGCACGATAAGTGGAAACGAAGCCTTTGCCAAAAATGCTCGAGATTTCTTCAGACTCGCTGAAGAGTTCGAGCGCTTCGAGAAGTCCGCGCGGCAAATCGTAAGGAAGATCATAGGCGGATCCTTCAATCGGATCAGACGGCTTTAAACCCTCCGTCATGCCAAGATAGCCGCAAGCGAGCGATGCCGCAATCGCGAGATAGGGATTGGCGTCCGATGACGGAATGCGATTTTCAATACGACGTGACTCGGGTGTTGAATTCGGAACACGCAAACCAACAGTGCGGTTGTCATAACCCCAATTCACATTTATCGGCGCAATCGATTTACGCAACAAGCGACGATAGGAATTCACATAAGGCGCCATGATGCACATAACGGCGGGAAGATATTTTTGTTGACCGCCCAGAAAAGCAAAAAATGCTTCCGTCGGCTTTCCGTCTTTGCCGGAGAAGATGTTTTTGCCCGTCTTCGCATCAACAACCGATTGATGAATATGCATGGCAGAGCCCGGCTCATTGGCAATCGGCTTCGCCATGAACGTCGCATACATATTATGTTTGAGCGCCGCTTCGCGAATGGTGCGTTTGAACAAAAAAACCTGATCAGCAAGCGCGAGCGGATCGCCATGACGCAGATTGATTTCCATCTGCGCGGCACCCTCTTCGTGAATCAAAGTATCGATCTCGAGCCCTTGCGCGGCAGAGAAATCATAAATGTCATCGAAGAGATCATCGAACTCATTCACAGCGGCAAGCGAATAAGATTGCCGCCCCGTCTCCGCGCGACCTGAGCGGCCGACCGGCGGCTTCAACGGATAATCGGGATCCTGATTACGCTCAACGAGATAGAATTCGAGTTCGGGTGCAACAATCGGCTTCCATCCCTTTGCGCGATATAATCCCATAACTGCACGCAAAAGTTGTCTTGGAGCGATATCAACCGGGCGACCATCCTGATGATAAGCGTCATGAATGATCTGTGCGGTCGGGTCAGAGGCCCAAGGCACAACACAAAGCGTGGAGCAATCGGGCTCAAGCAAAATGTCACCATCTCCCGCATCAGACGGAAAATTATCCGTATCTTCGGGATATTCACCGGTGATGGTTTGCAGGAAAATTGAAGCGGGCAAGGCCATGCGCGGCGCGTCGGTAAATTTACCGACCGGCATCATTTTGCCGCGCGCAACGCCCGCCATATCCGGTACGATGCATTCAATATCTTCCAGTGCCCTCGTTTCCAGCCATTTTGCGGCCGCTGAAAGCCCCTCCGCGCCCCGAATTGGCGAGGGAGCTGATTTCTTCTTGGCCATGATCACACATCGGGCGCCCGAGAGGGCCTGCCCGCCCTAGTTAAGCCGGTCAAACCGGTCCCGCTCCGAAGGAGCAAGCCCCGGGACAGCCATCCTGATGAATATTTTGACGATATTTTGAACAACCGCAAGCCGCCTTTTCCCTAATTGTCTCCCCGGCTTCAGGTGGGGACTGTGTTCCGGGTGAAAAACTGCTTTTCTTGTGAGGCATGAAGGGCTTTACTGGCCTCAACCGCAATCGGGGACTCAACGCACCGAAAGGGCGGGAACGACAAAGCTAGGCCCGTTTTGTAACGCGCCGCCGAGCATAAGAGGTTTCGTATGACGATGAAAATCAAAACAGGATTTCTGGCCGCGCTCGCTCTTGGCGCAATGACAGCGGTAAGTGCCGCTGCCGACCGTGTCGTGAATGTTTACAATTGGTCAGACTATATCGACCCGTCAATCCTTGAGGACTTCACCAAAGAGACCGGCATCAAGGTCAAATATGACGTTTTTGACTCAAATGATTTGCTTGAGACAAAATTGCTTGCCGGTAAAACTGGATATGATGTCGTTGTACCATCCGCGAATTTTCTCGGCCGCCAGATTGATGCGGGCGTTTTCGTCAAGCTCGATAAATCGAAACTGCCAGGCCTCTCGCACGCTTGGCCTGAAGTTTCAAAGCGTCTCGCAGCCTTCGATCCGGGCAATCAATATGCAGTCAATTACATGTGGGGCACCACGGGCATCGGCTACAATGTGAATAAGATAAAAGAGCGCATGCCTGATGCGCCGCTTGATTCATGGCGTATGGTTTTCGATCCTGAAGTGATCTCAAAATTCAAAGATTGTGGCGTGATGTTCCTCGACGCGCCGGACGAAGTTATCCCCGCTGCGTTGAACTATCTTGGCAAGAATCCAAATTCACGCGCACCGGAAGATTTCGCTGCCGCTGAAGACCTTCTCAAAAAAGTTCGCCCCTTCGTAAAGAAATTCCACTCCTCTGAGTATATCAATGCGCTCGCCAATGGAGACGCCTGCCTTGTGATCGGTTGGTCGGGCGATATCAAGCAAGCTGCAAGTCGCGCAGAAGAAAAGAGCAAGACGATCAAGGACCCAAAGAAGAAGGTTGAAGTCGGCTATACCATTCCGAAGGAAGGTGCCGGCACCTTCTATGACAATCTGACAATTCCAAAAGACGCGAAAAACATCGATGAAGCCTATGCCTTCATTGATTATCTCTTGCGCCCGGAAGTAATTGCAAAAGCGTCGAACGAAATTTCCTATGCGAATGGCAATATCGACTCGCAAGCTTTTATCAAAAAGGAAATCCTCGAAGACCGCAGCATCTTCCCGGATGAGGCGACGATGGCAAAGCTCTTCACTGTTTTACCGCTTGATCAAAAGGCACAACGCGAGTCGACCAAAATCTGGCGCGACATCAAGCGCAAGGGATAATCCAAAAATCAGTAAGGCCCGGTGTAACAACCGGGCCTTTTTCTTACCCTCAAGCGGCTCTTTAGGCCGATCAAATTTGAAGCGAGAGTGATCTATGTCGGCAAAGACACTTGGGCCTGTGCGGCGAAAATTTGCCCCCTGGGATGATCCGTCTTCAAAACCCCTTATTGAAATTCGACAGGTCACAAAAAGTTTCGGTTCCTTCACCGCCGTTGATGACGTGTCTTTGAAAATTTACGAGCGCGAGTTTTTTGCGCTGCTTGGCCCCTCCGGTTGCGGCAAGACAACCTTGATGCGCATGCTTGCGGGCTTCGAAGAGCCGAGCTCAGGTCAGATTATCATTGGTGGACAGGATATGGCGGGCATTCCGCCCCATAAGCGGCCTGTGAATATGATGTTTCAATCCTATGCTTTGTTTCCTCATATGAATGTTGAAAAGAACATCGCCTTTGGTCTCGAGATGGACAAATTACCGAAAGGGGAGATTGCCGCGCGCGTCCAAGAAATGCTCAAACTCGTCAAGCTTGAACAATTCGCGCATCGCAAGCCACATCAACTTTCAGGTGGGCAACGACAACGTGTGGCTCTCGCCCGAGCCATCGCCAAACGACCGAAAGTATTGTTGCTTGATGAGCCGCTCGGCGCGCTCGACAAAAAGCTACGCGAAGAAACACAATTCGAATTGCTTGATCTGCAAATGCAGCTTGGCATGACCTTCGTCATTGTCACACATGATCAAGACGAAGCCATGACGATGGCCGACCGCATTGCCGTGATGGATAAGGGACAATTCGTACAAATCTCGCCACCTGCCGAACTCTATGAACATCCGCAGACCAAATATGTTGCGGACTTCATTGGCGACATCAATCTGCTTGAAGGGCGTGTGACCAAGAATGAACGCGGCCGGATCACGCTCGATAGCGATGTCACAGGCGGTGTGATCGATGTGCATGCTGACTCAAACGCAGGAGCGGGTGATAAAGCCTGGTTTGCTTTGCGCCCCGAAAAGGCGGCCATCTCGCTCTTGCCCCCCAATGATCCGCAGACCAATTGCGCGCAGGGCACGGTATGGGACATCGGCTATGTTGGCGATATCTCGGTCTATCATGTGCGGCTTGACCAAGGCGGCACAATGCGCGCCTCGATCGCGAACACGAGCCGCGTCGTGGAACGACCCATAACCTGGGAGGATAAAGTCTATCTCACCTGGACGCCGGATTCCGGCGTCGTTTTGACGAAGTGAGTGTGATCATGTCTGCTCGCGGAAACCAACGTTGGATTGTCACCGCCATCCCCTATGCGTGGATGTTGGTGTTTTTCCTCTTGCCGTTTTTGATCGTCCTCAAAATCTCTTTCTCATCAACCGAGATTGCCCAACCGCCCTACTCTCCAACTTTTGATCTCATCAATGATGTCTGGGTCGATACGCTTGATAAAATTCAGGCGCTGCAATTTGACAATTATAAGCGTCTCATCACGGATTCGATTTACATTGAATCCTATCTCTCGAGCCTCTGGATTGCGGGCACGTCAACGCTGATGATGTTATTTCTTGCTTATCCGATTGCCTATGGCATGGCGCGGGCGCCGAAATCTATTCGTCCTACGCTTGTGATGATGGTGATCCTGCCGTTCTGGACGAGCTTTCTGATCCGTATCTATGCGTGGATTTCGATTTTATCCGAGGAGGGCCTGCTCAATTCTCTTCTCGTGAGTTTGGGCATCATTGACGAGCCCATGCAAATTCTCTCGACCAATACGGCGGTCTATATCGGTATTCTCTATTCCTATCTGCCCTTTATGGTATTGCCGCTCTATTCGGCGCTTGAAAAAATGGATGATAGTCTGATCGAAGCCGCGAAAGATTTGGGCTGCACACAGTTTCAAGCTTTTTGGCGTGTAACCTTTCCGCTCTCGATCCCCGGTGTGATTGCTGGCTGTTTTCTTGTCTTCATTCCGGCGGTCGGCGAATTTGTGATCCCTGATCTTCTGGGGGGATCGGAAACGCTGATGATCGGCAAGACGATGTGGGAAGAATTTTTCAACAATCGCGATTGGCCCGCAGCATCAGCCGTAGCCGTTGCACTTCTAATTGTTCTGATGATACCGATCGTGATCTTTCAGTCGAATGAAGCACGCCAACAGGAGATGCGCTGATGAAACGCCTCTCCGCATTCAATGTTGTTTCCCTGACGCTCGGCTTTTCGTTTCTCTATCTGCCGATTGTGTTGTTGATCCTCTATTCGTTTAACGCCGGACGCTCGGTGGCGGTCTGGGGTGGTTGGTCGACGAAATGGTATGGATCGGTCTTCGAGAACGACCAATTGCTTGATGCGGCATGGGTGACGCTGCAAGTGGGCGTTCTCTCCGCAAGCGTTGCAACGATTTTGGGCACGCTCGCCGCTTTAGCACTGGCGCGTTATGGCCGTTTTCGGGGACGCACTCTGTTTTCTGCTATGGTCTATGCGCCCTTGGTGATGCCGGAGGTGATTACGGGCCTTTCTCTGTTGTTGCTCTTTGTGGCGGTGAATCTTGATCGCGGGTTCTGGACGATTGTTCTCTCCCACATCACGTTCACAATGTGCTTCGTGGCGGTTGTGGTACAATCACGCCTTGCGAGTTTTGATCGCTCGGTTGAAGAGGCGGCGATGGATTTGGGGTGCACGCCCTTTGGGACTTTTTTTCGCATCACACTGCCGATCATCTTGCCCGCCGTAATCTCTGGCTGGATGCTTGCATTCACCTTGTCACTTGATGATCTGGTGATTGCGAGTTTCACAACAGGGCCCGGAGCCACCACTTTGCCGATGAAAATCTATTCGGATGTGCGCTTGGGCGTGAAGCCGGAAATCAACGCCGTATGTTCGCTGATGGTGGGTGTGGTGACGATTGCGGTGGTAATTGCGTCGATCATGACCAAGCGCCAAGAGGTAGAACGTGAACGCGCCGAACGCGCCGCGCTCGCCGGACGCTAAGCATCATGGCAAAACACCCAATCTTTCTTGATCTCGCATCACCGATTGCCCTTGATACGCCGGTAGAAGTGAGCCGCCTCACACGCGGTACGCCAAAAACAGGCGTGTTGGCGGGTACCGAAAATTCGACCAAGAAGTTCCATACGGGACAATGGCGCGCGGAACCCGGGGCGTGGCGGGTGTCCTATGACGAGGAAGAGCTCTGCGTGATCCTTGCCGGATCGGGCCAGTTGATTGCCGAAGACGGAAGTCGTTTTCCATTTAAGGCGGGAGACGCTTTTGTGGTTCCTGCCGGATTTTCCGGTATCTGGGACAATGCGGAAGAGGTTCGTAAAATCTACGCGATTGTCGAATAGACCCCGAAAGAGCTAGAAAGAATAACATAACAGCATGCATGCCCGCATGCTGTGAGGAGAAGATGATGTCTGATCGTTTGCCAAGCGACGTTGAAGCCTTTTTGAATGCGCATCCCGAGACGCGCTTTATCGACACCTTCATGATGTCCATCTCCGGACAGCTTCTGGGCAAGCGTGAATCCATCAAAGACATGGCACGGATTTATCGATCCGGTGTGACCTTCTCCGCCTGTGCGCCGCTCCTTGATGTGCGCGGCCATGGCCATGATGCGGGCAAACTCGGCGGCACGGATGGTGATCCCGATGCGGTCGGGTTTCCGGTTGCCGGAACCCTCGCCCCCGTGCCTTGGGCGAGCGCACCCACAGCACAATGCGTGCTCTCCATGCGCGATGTCACAACACAAGATGAGCTCTGGTTTGATCCACGCAAAATTTTGGCTGATGTTGTTAAGCGCTTGCATGCCGACGGGTTTCGCCCCGTGGTCGCGTGCGAACTTGAATTCTATATCGTCGACTCCGAGCGCACTGCGGAAGGCGGCATCAAACCCGCGAAACTCGTGCGCACAAAAGCGGCCCCGCGCGTGGCGCAAAATCTCGGTGTAGAAGCCGTTGAGGAATACGCTCCTTTTGTAAATGCCATCGAGCGTGCGGCGGCTCTGCAAAACATTCCGGCAACGACAGCCGTTGCTGAATATGGCGTGGGACAATTTGAAATCAATCTTCACCACAGCGATGATCCGGTAAAAGCAGCCGATGATGCCGTGTTGCTGCGCCGCCTTATTCGCGGTGTGGCGCGTTCGCAAGGCCATGATGCGACATTCATGGCAAAGCCCTATCTAGAAGAACCTGGCAACGGGCTTCACATCCATGTGAGCCTTGTGAATGAGAAGGGCGAAAATCTTTTCGGCAAAGCCGAGGGCGGCGACGCGCGGCTCGGCCATGCGGTTGCCGGATTGCAGAAGACCCTGTCGGAATCATTTGCGTTTTTCGCGCCGAATTTTTCGGCGTTCCGCCGCTATGAGCAATATAATTTCGTGCCTGTGAATGCGCATTGGGGACCGAATAACCGCTCGGTCGCACTCCGGATTCCGCATAGCGACGCAAAAGGCAAACGCATTGAGCATCGTGCGTCTTGCGCCGATGCCTCACCGCATCTTGCGCTTGCCGCCGTGCTTGCGGGGCTTCATTACGGGATCAAAAACAAACTCACCCCGTCAGAACCGATCACATTGCGGCGTGCAGATACAATCAATCCACCGAAAGGGTTCAAGACGCCCGCCTCGCATTTTCATACCGCGCTTGACGATCTGATCAAGGCAAAACATCTCCCCGATTATATTCCGCTGAGATTTCTGAAAGCCTATCGCGAAACCAAACTTGGCGAGTTCAACGAACTTTTCGAGCGGCCTGTCGCGCGCGAATATGATTTTTATCTGTGAGTAAGGTCAGGCCAATACATCATCGGCAAGCGCCAGTGCCGATGATATGGCCTGATGCATATCGAGATAGGCATAAAGCCCGGTGCGGCCAATAAAGCGCATGCGTGAAGGAACAAGCGCCAAATAGTCTTTATAAAGAATACGATTTACACCTAACCGGTCTTTGACCGGATAATAGCGCTCATAATTATTGTCTTGATCGGCGCAGGGTTCTTCGAAAGTAATGCTCGTATAGTCTTCATGGCCACCGTGACTCGGGAAATTCTTCCATTCAGTCACGCGAGTCATCGGTCCCTTATGGGTGAAATTAATGACCGGCCAAGGCGAGGACCGTGGCGACGGCAAATCAAAATGATGAAAACGAATTGATCGATACGGCAACCGCCCTAACCGGAAGCCAAAAAACTCATCAATCGGCATGGCGTTGAAACAATAATCAAAATCGTCCTCGATCCCGCGCTGATACCTTGTCATCAAGGCAACAGAAATCAGATCATGGCGCAATATCTCATCCACAAAACCCGCATAGCCCCCTCGCGGGAAGCCTACAAAAGAATCATTCGGAAAATAATCATCCGGTGCGTCGGCATTGATAGGCACACGCGCCATAATCGAGGGATCAATCTCTTCAAGCGGCATACCCCACATCTTTTCGGAATAGGCCCGAAAAAATGTATCGATCACACGGTCTTTGGAAACATAATACAACGTCTCGCGATTAACAGGCAAAGGTACCAGCGTACCATCGGCCAATTGCGCACGTACACGATGGCGATAGGGCAACCAGTCAGCAAAGCGTTTTACATAAGCGATGACTTGTTCATTTGAAGTATGGAAGATGTGCGGACCAAAGCGATGAACGCGAATGCCGAATGCGTTAACATAATCAAAGCAGTTTCCGGCAATATGGTCGCGCTTCTCGATAAGGTGGATGCTATGGCCTTTCTCCGCCAAAGCGCGCGCTAACACAGCACCATAGAGCCCCGCTCCGACAATCAGAATTTTCATTGAAAAACCTTATCTCGCGAGCTACCGCGTTAAAAGCGGTTCGAAGAAATTCATTTTGACTTGTGTTAAAAATTCTTCGCGCTCAATGAATATGCGCGAGTGATAGGTTGATTGCGAGGCATAATGTGTATCCGGATCTGAAAGCGCCTTTTTCACCCGTTCATAAAGCGAACCATTCGAGACATCGGTCGAAGTAAAGAGAAAAAACCTATCCAGCGGGTGATCAAGATGAAAAGCCGCTGCGCCGCGCTCATGCAAAAACACTATATTGCCTGATATTGAAGCCTCACGGGGGACGCGGTCCTTTCCAGGATGGTGCCCGAAATCAATATAGATTTGTGATTTTCTCAAATTTTCATGAACCGTATCGGCTGGCATATTCTCAAGCGGGAATCGATTGAGGTCCGGATGAGAATCAAAAAAGACAGAAGCGAGGGCGCCACCTTTCCGCGGAAAATAGGTAATCGTTTGATCCCTTGACGACATCTTTGGCGCACTCATAAATCGTTGACTGATATAATCAGCTAAAGGATAGGCACGCTTTGCACCGCCTTTATTCAGAAAATCATGCGCATAGGCAGATTGAAAATAATGAATCAAATGGTGAATGGAAAAAAAAGCTGATCGATGCGTGTCATAAGAAAGATTTGGCGTCTTAATCAGCGCATTATCAACCGACAGCCACCAGATCGCTTGTGAAAAAGGACGCGTCTGCAACGCCCAGGCAATGACGGGCTCAGGATAAATGACCAAAGATCGCGGCGTGAGCGGAATGCGGCCTGCTGTAAACGAGCGATAATCACGATAAGGCTGCGGCGTAGGATTGCCTGAAAATGCACAATTGATGCCGGTCTCTTCGATAGAAATACCCATTTGATTGCCATAATACGCAATCAGGATTTCTCCACCCAACCCAATAATCGCATCAGACAATTGGTGTATGGCCTCTGGTCCGCCAGAAACGGCATGCGGGCACAGCAAGACTACCCGGTCATAACGCGGTCTTAAACGAGAATCAGAAATTGCACCCTCCTAACGTAAGGTAATCTTCCCTAACGTCAGTATAGTGCTCGGTCAAGAATGCAAGAAATGGGTCTATTTTGTAGGTTAAATGCGCCTTAATGGCGGGTGGAGCTCAAAAACTGCTTCAACCGCTCGGATTTCGGCGCGGAAAGCACCTCGCGTGGCGCGCCTTTTTCCTCGATCTGCCCCTTGTGGAGAAACACGATTTCGCTCGCCACATCGCGGGCAAAGCCCATTTCATGGGTGACGACCAGCATCGTGCGCCCCTCCTCCGCGAGTTTGCGCATCACTTGCAGCACTTCGCCGACAAGTTCGGGATCGAGCGCAGATGTCGGCTCGTCAAACAGCAAGACGCTCGGCTCCATAGCGAGTGCGCGCGCAATCGCGGCGCGTTGCTGTTGGCCACCGGAAAGATGGTTGGGATAGAAATTGCGCTTCTCCGCAATGCCAACTTTTGCCAGCAAGGTCTCAGCCCGTTCGATCGCCTCATTGCGCGGAACGCCCAATACATGGATCGGCGCTTCGATGACATTTTCAAGAATCGTGCGATGTGACCAGAGATTAAAGCTTTGAAACACCATCGCCAGTTTCGAGCGAATACGCTCAACTTGCTTCATATCTTCAGGCTTTGACGTTCCGTCCGGCAGTGCCTTCATGCGGATCAATTCGCCATTGACCGTGACACGGCCTGAATTGGGCGTCTCCAACAGATTGATACAGCGCAGCAACGTCGATTTGCCGGAGCCCGATGAGCCGATCATCGCAATCACATCGCCGGTGCGAGCCTCAAGCGATACGCCTTTCAAGACTTCCACTGCGCCAAAGCGCTTATGTAGATCCTCGACTTTCAACGTCGTATCCATAGTGAATATCCTTAAACAGGCGCGAGACGATGACGGTTGATGCGTCGCTCAACGAGCATCATCAATCGCGTCAAAATGAAAACCATAATGATATAAAGAAGACCGGCCGCGATCAGCGGTTCATAAACGCGAAACGTGACTTTCTGGATTTGCCGCGCGGTCCCCATGACTTCCCACACCGTGATGAGCGAAGCGAGTGACGTCGCTTTCAACAAAAGAATGGTTTCACCGGTCATTGTTGGGAGACATATTTGAATTGCGCGCGGCAAGGTTACGCGCCAGAAAATTAAGCCCTTCGAAAATCCGTAAGCACGCGCCGCTTCGATTTCGCCTTTGGGTACCGCCATAATGGCACCGCGCAAAATCTCGCCCGTATAGCCTGCCGTGTTGAGCGAAAAGGCAAAGATAGCATACCAAAAGCCATCACGCAGATATGGCCAGAGAAAGCTTTTCTGCACCCATGTTCCCGGCAACAATTCACCAAGCCCATAATAGATGAGATAGGTTTGTGCGAGTAGCGGCGTGCCGCGCATTACAAAAATATAAAACGCACTTGGATAACGTAAGAGCGGATTAGGCGAGAGTGAGGCAACGGCAACCGGTACCGCCAGCGTATTGCCGATGAGTGCCGAGAAAAATGTCAAGGTAAGCGTCACCGGAACAGCCGCAAGTAATGTCGGCGCTATAGAAAGGAAGAAAGAAAGTGACTCGTCCATGCCCGCTCCTATTTGTAGCCGCGGTTAAGACGCGCCTCGAGGAGGCGAATGACAATCATGGAAATCACGGTTATGGCCAAAAACAAAATGGCTGCGACCGAATAGAAAAATCCGTAATGCTTGGTCACTGCTGAGGCACGATAGCCCATGAAGAGAAGATCTTGCGTGTTACCAAGCACGCTAATGAGCGATGAATCTTTCGTCGCCGACAGCCAGAGATTACCCATACCCGGCAGCGCATAACGCAGCATTTGCGGCAAGATCACACGGCGCAAGGTGAGAAAGCGTGACATGCCGCTGGCTTTGGCCGCTTCGATTTGACCATTCGGGATTGATAGAATGGCACCACGCATAACTTCGGTCATGTAAGCGCCGCCTATGAATCCCAACGCTGCCACAGCCGCGGCAAAAGGGTCGACTTCGAAATCTTCAAAGTCTTCGCTGATCAAGCTCAATACAAATTTGATCGCATCCGCGCCTGAAAAATAAATCAGCAACAGCAGCAGCAATTCGGGCAAGGCCCGAACAAGCGTTGTGTAGATATCTGCAATACCACGCGCGATTTTAGAGGATGATAATTTGGCACTCGCCCCGATCAATCCCAGAACGAGGGAGACGGCATAAGCGGACACCGACACTTCAACAGTGACGACGAGGCCTTCAACGAACCGCATGCCCCAGCCATCGGGGCCGAAACTTAGCAGAGAAAAGAGAGAGGCCTGGTCCATTTTTGACCAATCGCCCTTTCAAGAAAGAAGGACCGCGACGAATATCCGCCGCGGCCCTTTATTCTAATCAATCGCCATAAATGTTGAAGCTGAAGTACTTCTTGGCAATCGTGTCATATTCACCCGAGGCACGCACGGCCTTGATGGCGGCGTTGATCTTGTCCTTGAGCTTTGCATCGTTCTTGCGAAGACCCGCGCCCGCTCCAACACCGAAGATCGGATCAGCCGGAACAATGAGTTTCGCGCCAACACCCTTTGCGGCATTCGCTTTCACGAAATCATCGGCAGCAACCGAGTCAAGCAACGCATAGTCGATACGGCCGGCAACGAGATCAGCATTGTGATTGTCTGCCGTGTCATAAACCTTCACCGTCGCGTCCTTGAAATATTTCGCGGCATAGTCGGCATGGATGGTGGCAGTCTGCACGCCGATTGTCTTGCCCTTCAAGTCAGCAGGATTAGCAATCTTGCCGCCCTTGCCGTCGGGATTGTCGACGACGGTCACATTGGCCGCATCTTTGGTGCCGATGAGTTCAGCCGGTGAATTGTAATATTTGTCCGAGAAGTCGATGACCTTTTTACGCTCGTCGGTAATCGACATCGAATTGAAGATCATATCGATCTTCTTGCCATTGAGTGCAGGAATGAGACCATCCCACGCAATGGAAACGATTTTGCAATCCGCATCCATCTGCTTGCAAAGCGCGGCGAGAAGATCAATTTCGAAGCCTTCCCACTGATTCTTGGCATTGAGCGAGGTGAAGGGCGGATAGGCCTCGGGCGAAATACCAACGCGGATTTTATCTTTCGCCATGGCTGATGTGGCGAGCGCGAGCGACGCAACGACCACTGCACCCTTAATAAATGACTTCAACATGTCTCATATCCCCCTTCTGGATCATTGGCCCGACCGCCACGCCGACGGTTTTTTGATGCGGGCCGGATGACAGATTTATTTCACTCCTTTGCGCGATGAACAAGGCCCTTCGGTTGGAATTAGGGGGCCTCCCGCGCGTTCCCCCGGGTTGAGATAAGGCTTGGTCGAGGATAAGGCTCAGGCCGTTTGATATTTCGGGAGGATGGAATGCGGTTTGCGGCGCGGGTTGATCACTTAGGCGGCGGCTCGGTGAGGGCTTGGGATATCCACAATGCCGGTAAAGAAGCCCTCGCGCGTGGCGAGAATGTCATTGTGCTCTCGGTCGGTGATCCCGATTTCGCGACCCCGCAGGCCATTACAGACGCGGCCATTGAATCGCTCAAGGGCGGTGACACCCATTACACGACCGTGGCTGGCCGCCTTGACTTGCGCAAAGCGATTGCCGCCCACCAATCGCGCCGGACCGGATTGGCACTTCACGAAGACCATGTGCTGATTGTGGCGGGCGCGCAGAACGGGCTTTTCTCCGCCGCCCAATGTCTCTTTGATCCGGGCGACGAAGTGATTGTGCCCGAGCCTGCCTATCTCACTTATGAAGCCACAATTGGTGCCACCGGCGCGCGGATGGTGCGCGCGCCTGCCAAGCGCGATGGCAGTTTCCGCCCCGACCTTGAAGCACTCGAAGCGGCAGTGACACCGCGCACACGCGGCATCATGCTCGCCAATCCCGGCAACCCGACGGGCATTGTCATGACACGCGCGGAACTTGAAGGAATCGCAGCTGTTGCGATGAAGCATGACCTCTGGGTTATATGTGATGAAGTCTATGCCGAACTCGTTTTTGATGGCACATTTCTGAGCATTGCCTCACTACCCGGCATGGCCGAACGTACGGTGACTGTGGGCTCGCTTTCGAAATCCCATGCGATGACGGGATGGCGAATTGGCTGGATGATTGCGCCGGAAGCCTTGATCACGCATGCGGATCATCTGGCACTCTGTGCGATTTATGGCCTTCCCGGGTTTATTCAGAATGCGGCAATCCAAGCCATTACCGATATGGATCACGTTGCACCATTGATGCGCGATATTTATCGCGCGCGTTGTGGTGTGTTGTGTGATCCGCTCAAGGCCGCCAATAATCTGAAAGTTCTATACCCTGACTCCGGCATGTTTGCCCTGATCGATATTCGCGGCACCGGTTTAAGTGCAAATGATTTTGCGTGGGGATTATTTCGCGCGGAAGGTGTTTCGGTTCTTGATGCGTCTGCGTTCGGGCCTGCAGCAGAAGGTTATATCCGCGTGGCATTTACGGTGTCGGATGACGCGCTCGCCGATGCCGCGCAACGCATATTGCGCTATGCGCGCTCGCTCTCAGCATAGGATTTTCATCAATGCGCACGCTCGGCGTCTATCTCGCGGAATTGCTTGAAGCCTATGGCGTGGACACCGTCTTCGGCATACCCGGCGTGCATACGGTTGAGCTTTATCGCGGCTTGCCTTTAACCCGCATTCGCCATGTGACACCGCGACACGAGCAAGGCGCGGGCTTCATGGCCGATGGTTATGCGCGGGTGACCGGAAAACCCGGCGTGTGTTTGCTGATCACGGGACCGGGTCTCACCAATGCCGCAACCGCGATGGCGCAATCCTATGCAGATTCAATTCCGATGTTGGTGATCACCGGCGTGAATGCGGTGGGCCGCATGGGTTCGGGCCGCGGCTGGTTGCATGAACTCAAAGACCAACAGGCCTTTGACGAACAGGTTTCTGCCTCAAGCACAACGATCCTCACCCGCGAAGATCTGGATGAGGCGGTTGCGCATGCCTTTGCGCTTTTTGCCACGGAACGGCCGCGACCGGTTCATATCGAAATTCCCACCAATATCATGCGGCTTGAAGTCGATGCCGCTATCAAACCTATGCGGCGGCCCCTGCCCTCACCGCGCGCGCCCGAGCTTGTTCGCATTGCCGAAGCGGCATCGCTTTTATCAAACGCGAAGACGCCGCTTCTGTTGGCGGGTGGTGGTGCGATTAATGCTTCATATGAAATTCGCACACTCGCAGAGCGGCTTGATGCGCCCGTCGTGATGACGGTGAATGGGCGCGGTATTTTGCCCTCCGATCATCCGCTCGCTTTGCCGTTCAATCCGAGTATGCGCCCGCTGCGCGATGCGATGACTGATGCCGATGTGACGCTCGCCATCGGCACGGAATTCGGGCCCACCGATTATGACTGGTATGAAGATGGCGGCTTCCAGATTCCTGGAACATTGATCCGCATTGATCTTGACGAGGCGCAGGCCGGACGCGGTATTGAGGCGTCGCTAAAATTTATTGCCGATGCACGATTGAGTGTGGAAGCACTCTGTGACCACGTCACACAATCACGATCATCATCCGGTGCGGCGCGCGCGGCCGAGGCGCGTCGTCGCGTTGATTTTGAAGAAGTCACACCGATCTATCGCGCAGGGCTTGCTCTGCTCGACTGTGTGAAAGAGACTCTGCCGCAGGCAATTATTGCAGGCGATTCAACGCAAGCAACCTATGCGGGATCGGTTGGCTATGCCCCCGATGCACCGCGGCGCTTTTTCGGTTCGATGACGGGCTTTGGCACGCTGGGCTATGCGTTGCCCGCCGCGATCGGTGCGCGTGTCGGTGTTGATCATCCGGTAGTTGCAGTGATCGGTGATGGCGGTTTGCAGTTCACGATTGCCGAGTTGGGATCAGCGGTTGAAGAGCGCGTGCCCGTGATCATTCTCGTGTGGAACAATCAGGGCTATGGCGAAATCAAAAGCTTCATGATCGCGCGCGAAATTCAACCGCAAGGCGTTGTTATCGGTGCGCCTGATCTCTGCGCGATTGCACACGGTTACGGGATGCATGCGGAGCGGCTTGAAGCGTTTCAAGATTTGCCGCGCCTGTTGCGCGAGGCCGCTGCGCGCCAAGGACCGACGCTGATTGATATTGATGAAGCGCGGTTTATGGCGGGTATGTAACTTCCTATCCCCACCACCTGAGCGACATGCAGGATAGGCCCGCGTCGACTTTGGCAATCTCGCTCGTGGCGAGCGGAATGACGTGATAGCCGGATTGCTCAAGACGCGTGCGCGTTTTCGGAAAGGCGGCACCCA
The DNA here is from genome assembly GCA_037131735.1 of Alphaproteobacteria bacterium. GTDB lineage: Bacteria > Pseudomonadota > Alphaproteobacteria > Rhizobiales > Beijerinckiaceae > CAIUPE01. The sequence continues at coordinate 3,488 of JBAXQM010000019.1, read as the reverse complement.
AGAAAACACAATCATTGATGCGCAGTGCATTCGCCGCACCCTCTTCGCCATCAGGGGTGAGGATCACAGTGAGCCCATCAAACACACCGGATGCCGCAAGACGTGACGTGGAGAGAATGGTTGTCTTGTCAAGAAGCGAGCAATCGGATTTGAAATGCAACACATTCGCGGGCGTTTGAACGATCACGGGATTTTTACCGAGCGCACGCAGTGCCTCAGATAGTGCTTGCGCGCCGGTTTCATTGGTGCGGTCTGAAAGGCCGATCATCACACGATCTTGCAACACAAGAATATCACCACCATCGGCAAAGCCCGGACCTTGCAAATCGATCACGCGCGGAAAGCGGCGCTTTAACACCGGGGCGATTTCCGCAGCTTCGCCAAAGCGACTCTGTGCACCGGGCCGCATCACAATCGCGCCTTCGGAAAACACGAGTGCAGGGTCTTCGACAAACATCGAATCCGGATAGGCATCGAGTTCTGGCAAGACCTCTACCGCCATACCGGCGGCCTCAAGGGCCGCGACATAGGCCGCATGTTCAGCAAGAACCGTTTGATAAGAGGGCGCACCCACATCAACCGCGCGCAAACCATTGACGATGGCGTGACAGGGCGTGCGGACCAGTGCATTGTTGAAAGTGAAAACGGCGGGGGCAGACATGTTGGGGCTCTCGAAACCTAAATTGAGGTAGATGATGCGGACCGAAGACCAGATGATCGTGATGAAAGATGAGATGATTGCCTTGCGGCGTCACCTGCACGAAAATCCCGAACTTGGCCTCGAGGAATACAAGACATCAGCCTTCGTGGCCAGCCGCCTCGCCGAATGGGGCTGGTCTGTGACCACCGGCGTCGGTCAAACCGGCGTGGTCGGGACGCTTTCTAAGGGTACAGGCCGCCGCGCCATCGGCATCCGCGCCGATTTCGACGCTTTACCGATCGATGAAGAAACCAATCTTCCCTACTCGTCGAAAACACCAGGCCTCATGCATGCTTGCGGCCATGACGGGCATACGGCCATGCTCCTAGCGACCGCCAAACATCTTGCAGATACGGGCGATTTTGATGGCACTGTGCATCTCTTCTTCCAGCCCGCTGAAGAGAATTTTGGCGGCGCGAAACTTATGGTCGAAGACGGACTATTTGAACGCTTTCCCTGCGACGCTGTTTTCGGCATGCATAATATGCCTGACCTCGAAGAAGGCGTTTTTGGATTCAAACACGGAACCTTGTTCGCCAATGCCGACGGGTTCAATGTTACACTCACAGGCTTAGGCGGTCATGCCTCGACGCCCGAAGTAACACGCGACCCGATTGTCGCCGGCGCCAGTATCGTTCTCGCGTTGCAAACACTTGTCTCGCGCAATCTCGATCCGATGGAAGCCGGGGTTGTCACAGTCGGCGTCTTCCAAGCGGGGCGCGCTTCAAACGCCATTCCGCAAACAGCATCGCTGACTGTTGATGCCCGCGCGTTTACACGTGAGGTTGCAGCGCTTTTAAAGAAACGCATTCCGGAAGTTATCCGCCTGCAAGCGCAAAGCTTTGGCATTGAAGCAACCATCACCGAAATGACGGGCTATCCCGTTTTAGTGAATGACGCGGCGATGACTGATTTTGCGAAAAAGGTCGCACTCGATACAGTGGGGAGCACCCGTGTGGTTGACCTGCAACGATCTTACACAGGATCCGAAGATTTTTCTTATATGCTCGAGAAGAAGCCTGGAACTTATCTTGTTTTAGGCGCAAAAAACGCGCGGTCGCAGCCGTTGCATCACCCCGGCTACGACTTCAATGACTCAATACTTCTCACCGGCGCGGCCTACTGGGTCGACCTCGCAAGAGCCTTTCTCAAGGCGGGCTAAAGCCGACCAGCGGCACGCCGAATTTATTTCTTTCCACCACCGAGGATGTCAGAGTCGATCATCGATTGCGCAAGCTTGTTGTAGTCGACTTTGTATTCGCCATTGGCGATCGACTGCTTGAGCGCGATAACCTTCGCATAATCAAACGGGGGCTCGGAAAGACCATTGCCCTTGGCGATCGTCACTTCCACTTGCGGTGCATCGACTTTCGTCGACACCGAAGCGTCTGCGAGTTTCACAGGAGCCGCAGCCGACGCCTTAGCGTCAGCCTTCGGTGCCTTTCGGACCGACGGATCAGCAAGAACAGCTTTGCTTCCAACTGGGTCTATCATTTCTCTCACCTCCAACGCGGACGTCGAAGAACATGGTTACACGTCTACAAACCATAAGACGGTTAGCGGTTTGAGTTTTTTAGCCCCGAGAGCAAAAAAAATTGAATCTTTTGCATTTTTTTACCAAGTTATTGAAATAACTTAGTAAATTGCCTTCTGTGTGAAGGCCTCAGCGCCCCGAGCGAGGCCAATTTCGCGGCGGAGCGCGTTGGTGAGACGCTTCCGCAGACGTGCCCAGCGCAATAAATCGGCCGCGCGACGTTCCGCTTGATGCAATTTAAGATCAGCATCGCGATCAAATGTCGGTTCTTTCATGACGGCTTTACCCCCCAATTTTTGAGCCGATACCCCCACTGGCACGGATCACAACTTAAGGAAGCAAACTATGTGCCACTCTACTATCCGTAAGTTGACGTAGAGGCCGAAATAGAGCCGAACTGAGTTGACTTAAGCAGGGCACGAAGGGGGCACGGGCGTCGCGGCGCTTTAAAAAGTCCCGTACGGCCTATTCGGGACCCAGGGACTAGGGAGCAAAACCCTCATGGCGATGCTTGATGCTCTACTCGGACATACTATTCGCGAGGGAAAACTCCGGGTCATTGACCCTTGGGGGCGGTCGGCGACCTATGGTGACGGGACCGGGCCGAACATCGCAATCCGTATTCACGACCTGAAAACGGTCATCAAAATCCTCTTTGATCCGCAAATGGCCGTCGGCGAGGCCTATATGGACGGGAAACTCACGGTCGAAGCTGGAACAATCTACGATGTCATCGATGTGGCCTTACGCAATCTCGGGATGGCCCCCCTTAAATATCCCCTGAGCGGACTTACCGAAGGGTTGCGGACCGCTTTCCGGCGCCTTGTCCAATTCAATCCGGCAGGACGATCCCGTTCGAATGTCGCTCATCATTATGATCTGTCCGACCGGCTCTATGACCTCTTTCTCGATCCGGACCGTCAATATTCCTGCGCCTATGTCATGGATCCGTCAGATACGATCGAGACCGCGCAAGCCCAAAAGAAGCGCCATCTGGCCGCCAAGCTCCTCTTAAAGCCGGAACAGAGAATCCTCGACATTGGCTCGGGCTGGGGCGGGCTCGGGCTTTATCTTGCCGCCATTGCGGCGGGCGATGTGACGGGTCTCACGCTGTCGAGCGAACAATATCGCGTTTCAAACCAGCGCGCGTCTGACGCCGGAATGACGGATCGCGTCAGGTTTAAAATGCAAGATTACCGGGCCGAGCATGGTCTTTATGATCGCATTGTCTCAGTGGGCATGTTCGAGCATGTG
>JBAXQM010000018.1:0-52979 GCA_037131735.1 Alphaproteobacteria bacterium | reverse complement strand
CGGGGCAGCCTACAAAGGATCCCGTTGTTATTCCCATTGCTCTTGGATTTATTGATGAGGCTGGACACACATTGACCCTGTCTCCCAAAGAGGGGAGGATGAAAGGGGATGTATTCATTCTCTCGGAAGCAAGGGGAAAGCTTGTCTTTGACGGGCTTGAACGGAAGCCCATTCTTTCAGCTCTCCGTGAATTTTCAGCGCCCGTTGTACTTCATCATGAAACCAACGAATCTGAAAACCTTATTCGTCTCGCTCATGACAGCGATTCTTTTAATCGCTGGCAGGCCGCGCAAAGCCTTGCCACCGCACTTTTGAAAACCGGTGTTTCCGATATTCGTGTGGGCAATGATTTTGTAACGGACACTCGTTACTCGGAAGCGCTTCGCGCCGTTCTTTCGGGTGATGATCACGCCTTCATGGCGCAGATTCTGACAGTTCCTTCCGAATCCGATATTGCCCGTGACATTGGCTCAGATGTTGATCCTGATGCCATCCGCGATGCCCGTCTGGCGCTTCGGAAATCAGTCGGAGAAGCGCTTGCCGATCCTCTCAGGGCTTTGATCGAAACACTTTCAACCCGGCAGAGCTATTCACCGGATGCGAAGAGCGCGGGTCGCCGTGCGTTGCGGATCATTGCTCTCGATCTATTGTCATGCGGCAAGCCTGAAATCGGCCTACCTATCGCGGAGACGCTTTATAAAGATGCCGATAACATGACTGACCGGTTTGGTGCTCTGTCTATTCTTGCACAACATCGGGGTGACGCGCGGGAGCGTGCACTTCAGGATTTTGCAGATCGGTTTGAATCCGACCCCCTCATTCTTGATAAATGGTTCTCACTGCAAGCGTCTATTCCCGAAAGTGAAACGCTTGATCGTGTAAAGGCTCTCATGAGCCATAAGGGGTTTTCCAGATCAAACCCTAACAGGCTGCGCGCGCTGGTCGGTGCCTTTGCGATGTCCAATCCCTCGCAATTCAATCGGGCCGATGGTGCTGGTCATGAATTCGTCGCGGAGATCGTGATTGAAACCGACCGCTCGAACCCACAAGTCGCTGCGCGGATCTTGGGCGCGTTTAAATCCTGGCGCGCCCTCGAATCAAAACGGCGCGATTTTGCAAAAATAGCCCTTGAACGGATTGCAGCGGAAGAAAATCTGTCAACTGACGTTCTCGACATCGTAACCCGCTCTCTCGCGGCTGAGTCATAAAAAGATTCAGTTTCAAAGACTTGGCCTTGTGCGCCTCTGGAGTGGCAAAAAAAGTTTTATCAAGACTTTGTTAAGGTCTGGACAAATCACCGCGCCATGATTCAGATGCGTTGATTCGGGCGGCTGGGGGCAGCAAGCGCCGAAGATTACGGGTCGAAAACCGAAGGGTTTAACGATGGCGCACAATAACGTTGCCAGCGCACGGTCTCGTGCGGGCACGATTCAGGGACTAGCACGATCGCTTGTGAGCCCGACTTATGCGCGCGCTCTTATGTTTGAGCCTATGTTACGACGCCTTATTCCCGTACTTATACTTATATGCCTATCAGCATTGGGTTTCGCTCTTTATCATCATGTACTTGCTTCTCACGCGCGAGCCATCACACTCGTTTCTGATGAAATAGATCTTTCGGCAGCTCTTATCCGCGCCGAATTAACAACGCAGAATAGTGACAAAGGCGGCGCGAGTCCCACCAATTGGCAAGCGGTTCTCATGCAAGCGGCGGCCGGGCAGCGCATCGACCGCACTCATTACCTGGCGTTGAGCGATGATACGGGGGCCATCCGTGCAACATTGCCAGCAGACTTAACACCGAATTTAATTCCGCTCGCGCCAATCTCGAATACGGAAGCCAATGGCCGTGCCCTTTCTCGGGTTATCTTGGCGGATCAGCGCGAAGCACTTGTCGCAACCGCGCGTCTTCATGCGCCCTTCGGCGAAGTGATCATGATTGCGCCTATCGATCAGGCTCTTGAAGCGTGGAGATTTGATTTGATGGAGCAAGCGGCAATAATCGCAGGTGCCGCGCTACTCATTCTCGCACTTTCAGCGGCTTGGTATGGGCAAGCTTGGCGCGCACGGCAATCCGATGCGATTCTTGCCAATGTAAAAGATCGCCTTGATCTCGCCTTGAATCGTGGACGTTGCGGTCTTTGGGATTGGGATATCGCACGAGGTACGATTTTCTGGTCCGATTCTATGTATGATATCTTGGGCTATAAGCGCCATGCCGAATTCATGTCATTCGGAGAAGTGAACGCGCTTGTTCACCCCGATGATAGCGATCTTTTTGAATTAGCCGACCGTCTAGCTGCGGATCGTGTTGATACGGTTGATCAAGCATTCAGAATTCGCGCCGCAAATGGGGAGTGGGTGTGGATTAGAACGCGGGCCGAACTCGTTCATGATGGTAAGGGGCAGGACCAACATCTGATTGGCATTGCGGTCGATATCAGCGAACAACGCCGGACTGCAGCAGAGTCAGCGACCGCTGATCTCCGTCTTCGTGATGCCATTGAAAGCCTTGGCGAAGCCTTTGTGCTTTGGGATTCAAATAATGATCTCGTTCTTTGCAATTCAAAGTTCCGCGACATGCATGGACTGCCCGCTGAACTCGTTCAACGGGGCACATCTTATGAGCGCCTGAAGCCCTGGCTTCAACGGTCCCAACAAATCCTTCGGGACGATTATGCGAATACGGAATTTGACTCCACACAGTCTTATGAAGTGATGATCGCTGATGGGCGCTGGTTGCAAGTCAATGAACGGCGCACAAAGGATGGCGGCCATGTTTCGGTGGGCACAGACATCACGGCGTTAAAAACCGAAGAGCAACGGTTCCAAGAATCAGAGCGTAAACTCACCGCCACCATCTCCGATTTACGCCGTTCGCGACTTGCTCTCGAGACGCAAGCTGAACAATTGACACAATTGGCCGAGCGTTATCTTGAACAAAAGGCCGAAGCGGAAAGTGCAAACCGGGCAAAGAGCGAGTTTCTCGCAAAAATGAGCCATGAGCTACGGACACCACTCAATGCCATTCTTGGTTTCTCTGAGATTATGGAAGCCGAACTTTATGGCGCTCTTGGTCACGCGAAATACAAAGATTATTGCCATGACATCTCACGCAGCGGTCAGTCACTTCTGACAATTATTGCCGATATTCTTGATATGGCCGAACTCGAAGCGGGTAAAATTCGTATCGACAAAAAACTAATGATTTTGAGCGATGCAGCACGCGAAGCTGTTGAAGCGATGCGTCCTATGGCCGAGGAGAAAGGCATTAAACTCCACGCTAATTTCTCGGATCAGAGCCCGCTTATGGCCGATCGGCGCGCCATCTCTCGCATTTTGTCACACTTGATCTCGAATGCCGTCAAATTCACACATGAAGGCGGGCGTATCTCCGTCTCCACACGCGAAGTTTCGGGTGCGGTTAACCTTTATGTTGAGGATACCGGCATCGGCATTCCGAAAGACGCGCTTGCAAAACTCGGACGCCCCTTTGAATGGGTTGATCTAGATGCACGCCAACCAACCGAAGGGGCCGGTTTGGGCTTGGCCATCGCGAGATCTTTTGCCGAATTGCATGGCGGCACATTGACGATCCGTTCAACCGAAGGATCAGGAACAACGGTCCTCGTGCGCTTTCCCATTCGCGCTGGACCATTGCTTGAAGAGGCCGCGTAACAAGCGTTAACGACTCGCTGTCTCTTAAGGCTCAGCGAGTCTTTTTGTAACTACGCCACTCACACGCGCACGCAATTCAGCGAAATGAAGTTCTAACATTTTGAAGTCCGGTAAACCTGCAAGTGTGGCCAATCGTTTTAACAATGCGTGGTCTGCTTTGGTTGGGGTGAACTCACCGCTCACCATGGCGCGCAGCCACTGCATCATATCGCGCATCAACTTATAGTTTTCGATCAAAGGGTTAACTTCGTCGGGCGATAAAAGACCGAGTCTTTTTGCATTCGTTAAAATAGTCGTTGTCTCGGACGCAATTAAATCAGGATGAGTAGCGCCCTTTTCAAGAACAAGCGCTTGTGCGACGAATTCAATATCCATTAAGCCGCCCGCAACATGTTTGAAATCCCAAGGATCGCTATCGCCCTTTTCTTTGGCAAGGAGCTCACGCATGTCACGCGCGCCGCCACGAATGACTCTTACCTCACGCGGCTTCGTTAGAATTTTTCGAAGGACATCCGACACTTCAGCCATAAAGTCAGGATCGCCAGCAACCGGGCGGGCTCTCACAAGCGCAAGATGTTCCCACAAGTCAGCATCGGCCCCAAAATGATAATCGAGAAATCCCCGATATTGCGTGGCCGCTGGCCCCTTATTACCTGAAGGCCGCAATCGCATATCAACTGCATAAAGTGTTCCGCGACGTGTTGGCACCGTTAACGCGCTGATCAATCGTTGAGTAAGACGACCAAAATAAACAACGGGATCAAGTGGACGCACGCCATCGCTCTCTGCACCATTCGGATCAAAATCATAGAGCACAACAAGATCAAGATCCGACGTCGCGGTCATTTCACGAGATCCCAACCGACCCATGCCGAGGACCGCAAGTCGACCGCTTTTTACAAAGCCGTGATCACGGCTGAACCGCCTCAAAACATCATCGAGTGTGATGCGTATAAGCCCTTCAGCAATTGCCGCAAATGCGTTGCCGGCTTGTTGGGGTGATAACACACCCGACAACATTCGCACGCTGACCAAAAACATCTCGTGTTGACCGGTCTCGCGAATGCGATCAAGAAAATCTTCAGCCAGTTCATGTTCACCGATCGACGCTTTCATGCGCTCGATCAGCAAAGGCAGGTTTGGAAAAGGTTCAATAAAAGCCGGATCAATAATTGCATCAAGAAGATGCGGTCGACTGGCAACAATATCGGCGAGCCGCGGTGCTGAGCCTAAAACATCGGAAAATAGCGCCAGGATCGGGCGATGCTCGCGTAGAATAGAAAACAATTCCACAGCGGCCGACATGCCTCCCAAGACACGATCAAAACCGGCTAAAGCCGTATCGGGATTAGCGGTCTTGCCAAATGCTGCAAGCAAAGGTGGAACCAGCTCTGTCAAAACCTCACGCGCGCGCGCACTTGTTACTGCAGCACGGCGTCCGAAATGCCATCCCCGTACGGTTTCAGTTGCGCGCTCAGGTTCTGAAAATCCCATACGGCGCAGTGTTTCAATCGTGTCGGGATCATCGGCTGTTCCCGTGAACACGAGGCTGCCCTCGCGGCCTGCGAGATCGGCCCCCTCTTCAAAGAGTTGCGCATAATGACTTTCAACACGTCTCGCTTCTGCTACGAGCGCTTTTGAAAACGCCCCCGCGCTCGCATAACCACTAAAGAGCGCAAAGCGTTTGAGCGTGTCTTCATCACTGGGCAGTCGTTGAGTCTGCTCATCACTTAGCATTTGCAAGCGATGTTCAATACGCCGCAAGAAGCGATAGGCTTGACCAAGATCATTGCGTGCTTTGTTGGATATCCATCCTTCATGCTCCAGAGCTTGAAGCATTTCGAGTGTTCGTCGACCACGCAGCGCAGGCCTACGCCCCCCAAATACGAGTTGTTGTGTTTGAACAAAAAATTCGATCTCACGAATGCCGCCACGACCCAATTTGATATCATGTCCAGCAACCGCAATTGACTCATGGCCACGCACGGCGTGGATTTGCCGCTTCATTGCATGAATATCGGCAATCGCTGCAAAATCGAAATATTTGCGCCAGATAAAGGGAGAAAGATCAGATAGAAAGGCGTTACCTATGGCCAGATCGCCTGCAACGGGACGCGCTTTGATTAAAGCTGCGCGTTCCCAATTCTGTCCGACGCTTTCATAATAAGCGAAAGCTGAATCAACCGAGATCGCCACGGGCGTCGAACCCGGATCGGGACGCAATCGAAGATCAACACGGAATACATATCCGTCAGCGGTGATCTCGTCGATTAAGCGCACAAGGCCCTTAACGAGCTTAACGAAAAAAGGACTGGGCTCGACGCCCTCGGCAAGAGGAGCTTTCGCGGTGTCATAAAGAACAACGATATCGATGTCCGATGAATAATTTAACTCACGCGCACCATGTTTACCTAGTGCCAAGATAACAACGCCTTTAGGCCTGCTTTGATCATAAACGGTAAGCCTTCCCGAAGCCGCTTCTTCTGCCAAAAGAAAGTTAAGGGCTGCGTTAAGGCTTGCATCGGCGAAATCAGAGAGGGCTTCTGTTACGCGAACAACATCCCAAACGCCTCCCAAATCGCACAGAGCGATTAAGAGTGCGGCCTCCTGTTTGATAAGCCTCAAGCGCCGTTTCATCGCGGCTTCATCGCCCGCATGAATCGTTGCCGCCTGAGCACAAGACGAAATTAAACCAGAAAAATAAGCCTCGGGCTCACTATCGATGATGTGTAAGAGCCGCGCCGGATCACGATGTACCAAACGCCAGAGATATGGGGAATGTCCAGCAAGTGCGAGCAGGAGATCGTGAAATTTCGGATAGTGATCGGCAAGAGAAGTTAAACGTGCCGTATCTTGCGTATCTTTTGAAGAAAAAAACTGTGCAAGATGCGATTGCGCGATTTTACGATCAACCGGCTTCGGGGACGTTTTAATTTGCTCGACGAGGGTTTGGGTCATGCCTTGATCACTACAGGCAAGGAGAGGATAACCCGCAAGCCGGGCGCATGATCTTCAAGCTTCAAGGTCCCATTATGTAAACGGGCAATCGCCGCGGCCAAAGACAGACCAAGACCCGATCCAGGCCTTGTGCGAGACGTTTCAAGCCGCACAAACCGATCAAGCACACGCCCAAGATCGGCCGCGGCAATTCCCGGCCCTCGATCCGCTACAGACAATTCAATAATGTCGTTCTTGCGCTCGACATTGACCGTAATTTCATTCGCTTGAATCGCGTGTTCATTCTCAAGAACTGCTGAATATTTAATTGCGTTATCGATAAGATTAGCTAGCGCTTGTCCTAAAAGCTCGCGTGAACCACGAATTTCAAGTGGCACATTGGCGTTTACACTCAATTTTATACCCGCCTCTTCAGCCAGCGGTTCGTAGAGGTCCGCAACATCATGCGCTATTGCGGACAAATCGAGTGTGTCACCTTTATCAAAAGCGGCACCTGCCTCAGCTCTTGCGATCATCAAAAGGGCGTTGAACAGTTTAATGAGGCCATCAGCCTCGTCGATTACCTGATCAAGCGCTAAACGTAAATCCTCGACTGAATGAGAATTACGCAATGCTTCTTCGGCGCTGTTACGTAAACGCGTAAGCGGCGTTTTAAGATCATGCGCGATATTGTCAGAGACTTCCTTGAGCCCTTTCATCAATTCCTGAATGCGCTCAAGCATCATGTTGAGGCTTTGCGCCAAACGATCGAGCTCATCATCAGTACCCGATACCGTCAAACGACCAGAGAAGTCTCCCGCCATGATAAGACGCGTTGTTTCAGTCATTTGATCAATCCGCGTTAACACGCGGCGCGCAACAAAAACACCACCGGTCACCGCGAGCGCGAGAACAAATAAAATTGACCATCCGCCCGTACGCCAAATGACCGCGCGAAAGCGTGCTGTTTCAGCGAGATCACGTCCCACCATTAACCTGAAGCCGCCGGGCAGGATAACAGTTTCAACGAGCGCTCTATGGGGGCGTGGCTCGCCCTCCTCGATCACACGATAAAAGAGCTCATAGGTGCCGGCTTCAAGAAGCCCCTCACTCTCGACGCTCATGATATTGCCGGCAAGCGTTTCACCGGCGGCGGAGGTCACGAGATATAGCGAGGACCCGGGCTGTTGTGAACGGCGCTCGATTTGGCGAACAAGGCGAACGACGCCGCCTGAGTTATACTGTCCTAATAGACCTTTGATCTCTTCACTCACGGTCATGCTGACTTGTTCGTCGAGCAAGCGTTGCGCGCTGAAGCCTACATATACAAGGATTGCCGACGCAAAAATGGTGAAGATCAGCAAAATGCCGATCGTCAATTTAAAAGCGGTGGTGCGAAAGAGTCTACCGAGGCGTTTCACGAATTGTATATCCTGCGCCACGGATTGTATGAATTAATTGCACCGCGTGACTCTTATCAATTTTTGCTCGCAACCGCGAAACGTGAACGTCAATCACATTCGTCTGAGGATCAAAGTGATAATCCCATACTTGCTCGAGAAGCATTGTGCGCGTCACCACCTGTCCAGCATGCCGCATTAAATATTCGAGCAAGCGGAATTCACGCGGCTGTAAATCAATTTCTACGCCTGCGCGTGTAACACGATGAGAGAGACGATCAAGCTCAAGATCAGAAACGCGAAAGGTGGTTTCTTCTGTTGGCGTAATGCGTGCTCGACGCGAAAGAATTTCGACGCGTGCCAAGAGCTCTGAAAAGGCATAGGGTTTGGGGAGATAATCATCGGCACCGGCCCTAAGGCCCTTCACGCGATCATCAACCTGCCCGAGTGCCGAAAGAATCAGAGCAGGCGTTTCGATGGCTTGCTCACGCAAAGCACGAATCAAAGCAAGACCATCCATACGCGGTATCATACGATCGACAATCAACACATCATAGCGGCCATCGGTCGCCATGGCGTAACCATCTAAGCCGTCGGATGCATGATCAATCGAATGGCCAAGTTCCCGAAAGGCTTTGACCAGATAGGCGGCCGCGGAGGCATCGTCTTCAATCAGAAGAAGCTTCATAATACCCAACACTTGGTCCGCTTTGCCAGCGAGCGTCAAGAAAAAATGCGGCAGACCCGGAGGGACAACCAGATCTGCCGCTTAAGAACTGGCCCTCATCTCGGAGGACGAGTGAGACGGGCCCGTTAAAAAGTCGATTAGCCTTTCGGAAAGGCGAGCGCGACGAAACGCATCCCGTCTTCACCCTTCAAGCGCAGAACCACCGCCTTTCGTCCCTCTTTGCGCGCTTCGTCAATCGCCGCGCGCACATCAGAAGGCTTTACGACTTGTTTGCCGGAAATCTCCAGAATGATGTCACCCGTACCAATACCCTTCTCGGCGCCAACGCCATTGGGATCAACATCCGTAACAATGACGCCATTCCCGTCTTTAGAAGGGGCTAGAGCGAGGCCAAAAGCCGGAGAGGCTTTTGCTAGCGCAGGATCAGCGACTGCCGTTTTTGTTTCAGGGAGAGCGACAAGTTTGATTGTTGCGATCTGTTCTTTGCCGGCGCGAAGATAGGTAATCTTTGCGCTATCTCCCGGTTTGATTTGAGACACATGCCGCGTCACATCACGCGGCGTTGCCATCGCTTCACCATTCACCGCGATAATAGTATCGCCGGGCTTTAATCCGGCATCGGCAGCGGGTGTGCCCGGTTGCGTTTCAGCAATCAAAGCGCCTTTCGGTTCTTTGAGGCCGAGACTATCGGCAAGCTCAGGAGTCACCGGTTGGATTTGAACACCAAGATAACCGCGCGCAACTGAACCGCCGTCTTTCAAGGCGCTAATAACGCTTGAGACTGTTTCGGAGGGAATGGCAAAGGCAATACCGACACTACCGCCGGACGGAGAATAAATCGCTGTATTTACACCAACGACTTCACCTTTGAGATTGAAGGTGGGCCCACCAGAATTGCCACGATTAACCGGCGCATCAATTTGAATATAGTCGTCATAGGGACCCGACCCAATATCGCGTCCACGCGCTGAAACAATACCCGCAGTTACGGTTCCGCCAAGACCAAAGGGATTACCAACGGCGACAACCCAATCACCCACGCGTGGGGCAGACGATGCAAGGGGCACGAAGGGGAAATTTCCGGGTTGCTCAGTTTTGAGCAAGGCAAGATCCGTCTTTGGATCACGCCCGATGATTTTCGCATCCAGTGTTTTACCGTCATCGGTCGTAAGCGTCACGGTGACAGCGTTTTCGATAACGTGATTATTTGTGACAGCATAGCCATCTGCGGAAATGAAAAAGCCTGAACCCTGCGAGAGTCCAAATTGCTTAGGGCCACCTTTGTGCCCTCCACGCCCTTCACGAAATTGTTTGAAGAATTTCTCTAGTGGATGGCCGGGAGGCAAATCGGGGATCATCATGCCGGCACCATCTTCACCGGTATCAGCAGCCGACTCAACTTTCACTTTAACTGAAACGACTGCGGGACGAACTTTCTCTACGATATCGGCAAAGCTGGGCATCGATTGCACCATGCCTTGCGTCTCCGCAAAGGCAGGAGCCGGTTTCAAATCAGCAATTAAGGGAATAGCGACGCCGAGCGCACCGAGAACCGCAACACCCGCAAGAAGGCGGCGGCGAAGCGTGGGGCGATTAGGGTGATCCTTGCGGAGTGTATCACTCATTTTCATGTCTCCATTCATCCAAACCATTATCAGGCAATGCGCCTGACCATGGATCAGTTAAATGACAGATCACGCCTTACGGAGATTTCACGCCTGCATGAATTATTGGTAAGGTTTCAAGTACCACGGCTTTTTTTGGCAAGAAGAGCGTCAAGGCGGGCTTTTTCTTCTGCCGTCAAAGGCAAATCAGACGCCGTTTGGGAACCGCGACGTCGTGCCGCACGCCAAACAAAAAGACCACTCACGAGAAGTACTAAAAATGGTGAGGCCCAGAGTAAAATTGTATCCACCGCAATTCGTGGCTTGAGAAGAATAAATTCACCGTAGCGATCAACCAGATATTGGCGGATTTCGGAATCGCTTGCACCAGACTGCAACCTATCGCGCACGAGCAAACGCAAATCACGCGCTAAGGGCGCATGCGAGTCATCAATCGATTGATTTTGACAAACGAGGCAACGCAACTCAGAAGAGATGGCGCGCGCACGCGATTCAAGCGCCGGGTCTTTCAGAATCTCATCGGGTTCAACCGCATAAGCAGCGCCGCTGAAGAACAAAACAAAAAAGAAGTAACCCAGACGACGCATCATGCGGGCGCTCCACGATTCTTCGCGGCCGATCGCGTGACACGTTCGGCGGCAGTAATACGCACTCGGCGATCCGACAAAGACAAAGCGCCACCGAAGGCCATGACAAGAGCGCCGCCCCAAATCAGCGTGACAAGCGGTTTCCAATAAAGGTGAATGCTTACGCGGCCATCGGGAAGAATTTCATTCAAGCTTGCATAAAGCTGACCAAGACGAAATGTAGCAATCCCCGCTTCTGTTGTTGGCATTTCACGGCCCGCATGAACTCGCTTCGATGTTTCAACCTCACCAAGAGATTGATCATCGCGTGAAATCATAAAGCGTGCACCGTCCTCCCGGTAGCCTGCACCAGAACGTTTAAAGCTTGACTCAAGCATCACAACATAGGGGCCGACTGCAATTCTTTCGCCCGGCTTTGCAATCGAAATATGCTCAACGCCCCACGCCGTGGCCGCAATGCCAATAACGCTCAAACCTAAACCGGCATGAGCAAGCGCTGTCCCCCATGCCGAACGGGGTAATCCAATCGCGCGAGAAAGCATGATGCGTAGATCAAAACGTTGTGGCTTGATACGTGTGAAAATCTCGGTGGCTGAACCTAAAATCAACCAAAGACCTAAACCTACACCAACAGGCGCCATAACTGGTCCGCCAACCGTGAAGCCGAATATAATCAAAGCGGCAAGTGCTGCGACACCAAAAGCGAAAAGCAGTCTTTGCATCACACCCAGAAGATCACCACGTTTCCACGCCAAGGACTGACCAAGAGGCACAAGAACAACAAGAATAATAAATAATGGAACAGCGGTCAGATTGAAGTAAGGCGCGCCAACGGAAATCTTTGACCCCGAGAATGTTTCAAGAACAAGCGGATAAAGAGTTCCAACCAGCACCGCAACCGTTGATGCTGCCAGAAATAGATTATTCAACACAAGCGCCCCTTCGCGCGACACGGGCGCGAAGAGTCCACCTTGCCGCAAGGCAGAGGCACGCAAAGCAAACAGCAATAAGCCGCCCCCAATAAACACAATCAGAATACCCAGAATAAAGAGTCCACGGCCGGGATCGCTCGCAAAAGAGTGAACCGAAGTGATGACGCCCGAACGAACAAGAAATGTACCGAGCAATGACAATGAAAATGTGAGGATCGACAACAAGATCGTCCACACTTTCAGAGCATCGCGCTTCTCCATGACAATGGTTGAATGCAGAAGGGCTGTACCCATCAACCAAGGCATGAGCGACGCGTTTTCAACCGGGTCCCAAAACCACCATCCGCCCCAACCTAATTCGTAATAAGCCCAGTACGAACCCATAGCGATACCGAGCGTGAGAAAGATCCACGCCAACAAGGTCCATGGCCGAACAAACCGCGCCCATACCGCATCGATACGCCCGTGGATCAACGCACCAATGGCAAAAGCAAAAGCAACGGAAAAGCCAACATAGCCGAGGTAAAGAAGCGGAGGATGGATCGCGAGACCGGGGTCGGCAAGAATTGGATTCAAGCCTTGCCCTTCTGGAGGCGGGTCGCCCAAGCGCAAAAAGGGATTAGAGGTTAAAACAATAAAAATCAGAAAAGCTAAAGCAATCGCTCCCTGTATAGACAATACGCTTGCAAGAAGCCGCTCAGGCATCCCGCCCCCTCGCAGCGCAACGAGAGCCGCGAAAAAAACGAGGATCAATACCCAAAGCATCATCGATCCTTCGTGATTGCTCCAGACGCCCGAAATTTTATAGATCAACGGTTTCGTCGAATGAGAATTCATCACGACATTAGTCACAGAAAAATCTGAACTCAGATAAGCGTAAGTCAAAGCGCCATAGCTTAGAACGACAAGAACAAAGGTTACATAAGCAGAAGACCGCGCCATGCTTTGCAACGCAGGATCGCGAACGATTGCACCCCATAAGGGAAAAGCGCATTGCGCGAATGCCGTAACAACGGCAAGCACAAGAGCATAATGACCGAGTTCAACAATCATTGTGAAAAAAGCTCATTTGGGAGCTCCCCCCTGCCACACGCCCTTTGCTTTCAAAGCATCCGCGACTTCTTTCGGCATATAATTTTCGTCATGTTTCGCCAGAACAGTGTCAGCCTGGAGAACATGATCTTGAGTGATCACGCCCTCCGACACAACGCCCTGCCCTTCGCGGAACAGATCAGGCAAAGATCCCTTATAAACAACCGGTAACTTCGCTTCGCCATCGGTGATGGCAAAGCGGATGATCGGCAAAGCTGATTTGTCGACACTACCGACATCGACAAGACCACCGATACGCACGCGGGTATTTGGCCCGATGGCCTGCTTGGAAACGTCAGAGGGCGTATAAAAAAACACAATGCGATCATTAAGCGCATAAAGAATGAGACCGGCAGCGGCCGCAAGAACGATCCCGGCTGCAGCAATCAAAGAGAGTCTTTTCTGTTTGCGTGTCATTTAAAGCTCTTCTTAAAGTCCCATATCGCGCGCAGCCGCATCAATTTTTGCAAGGGCTGCTAGATCATTCGTAAAGGATAGTTTGGCGCGTTCGCGAGACGCCTTGGCTTTGTCTGTTTCACCGAGAACTCGATAGGCCCGCATCAATCTCAACCATCCATCGAGATCTGACCCATCTTGGGTCAATCTTTCATCAAGACGTTGAACCATTGAACGGATCATAGCACCCTGATCCTTCGTCGCATCCGGGACTGCGGGCTCTGTCTTTCCCGTCAGTGCTTCAACACGGCGCGCAATCAAGCGACCAGGTTCAGAGTCAGGGGGAATTGTGCGCGCTAATTCTTGATAAAGCGAAAGCGCAAGTGGTTGATCACCATCCTGTTCGGCGGCAACCGCGCGATAATATTGTGCGCGCTCATTTTTTGGATCAATCGT
The DNA here is from genome assembly GCA_037131735.1 of Alphaproteobacteria bacterium. Lineage (GTDB taxonomy): Bacteria > Pseudomonadota > Alphaproteobacteria > Rhizobiales > Beijerinckiaceae > CAIUPE01. Next base: position 39,188 of record JBAXQM010000018.1, on the reverse strand, counting down.
CAAGGCGCGTTCAAATTCTTTCAGCGCCTCAGCTGTGACGATGCCCTCTGCTGCGGCCATTCGCGCTTCACCAAGACCGGAGCGTAAATCTGCATTTTCGCCCATCAAGCTGATGGCCTTTGTATAGGCCGTTACGGCTTCACCATAACGGCCCGTTGAAACATAGACGGGAGCGATAGTCGCCCACCCCATTCCATCTTCTGGATGAGTTTCGAGGCGCGCTTCCACCTGTGCAATCAATGTTGAGAGATCAGCGTCGCGAGCAAATGAATCGAGACGCGAAGACAAAGGTTGATCGGGTAACCCCGGAGATCCCGTGTGACTGTAAAGCGCAAAAGCGCCGAGGGGTAATACAACTATCAATAAAGCAGCCGCTATACGACGGCGGGTGACATTCATAACATCAAGAGGAAGATATTTCTGATTTATTTCAGCCGCGAGGAGCCGACGCGCCGCCTCCCTTCGCGCTTGTTCAGCTGCTTCGGGGGCAATCAAGCCGCGTGCAAGGTCCTGATCAATACCTACCAGCTGAAGCGCGTAGAAATCTCGATCATCAATTTCGGGGGCATGGCGCGGTGGGCGCGAAAGCGGCCATAGCAACCCGAAGATTGTAAAGCCCGTTAGCGATGCAATGAAAAGCCAGAAAACCATGAGGAAGTGTTAGGCTGACCGGACCAAGAGGTCACGAAAAAAATAAAAAAAAGGGGCGAGGCACGTGTGTGCCCCGCCCCGAAACAACAGATTTCTGTTCAAAATCGTCAGTTTACAATGTCCCAAGCACCATCGGCAGCCTTACAAGCAGTTCCGGTACCCGTTTCAGGCTTGCCATTAATATAAATCTTGTGGGTGTAGCTCCGGCAGGTACGGCTATTCTCAGCATAGACCGGGCCCGGCTCAACAAAGCCATAGGAACCGCTCGGTGCCTGCCATTTGGTCTGGCGTCCGCTGCTCAGAGCAAGGGACTGCGCGCCACTCGCTTGACGGCGGGCTTCCTCATCCAGGCCGCGGCCTATCGAGCTGCCGACCATACCGCCGAGCATGGTACCCGCAATGATAGCTGCTGTGTTGCCACTATCCTTGCCGATTTGGCTGCCAATCATTCCGCCCGCAATAGCGCCCAAAATAGTGCCGCCCGATTCATTCGGACCCGTTGTTTGCGAACACCCCGCCGCGCCAAAAGCCACGCCTGCTGCAAGGAACACCGCTATCGCCGATCTGATCGACATAAATTACCCCCAAATCCGATTGTGACCTCGATGACGAGCCACCTTCGGATCTCGTCAAAATACTTCGTGACAGATACACGAGATTTCGACAATTTTCAGGCAAATTTTTAAATAAATCACAAGGATGGCAAGCGCAGCACTGCCCGTAAACCGCCCTGCTCAGAATCCTCAAGGGTAAGTGAACCGCCATAAAGACTGGCAAGATCAGCAACGATAGCCAAACCTAGACCGGACCCGGGCACCGTCTCATCAAGCCTTTGCCCTCGCCGCATCACATCTTTTCGCTTTTCCGATGGAAGTCCAGGACCATCATCGGAGACGATCACTTCCAAAAAATTTCGTCCATCAATCACAGGAATGCCAAGAGCGTCGATGTTAATCTGGTGGCGCGCCCATTTTGCCGCATTATCTACAAGATTGCCGATCATATCATCGAAGTCCCGCTTTTCTCCGCGAAATTTAAGGTCCGGTGAGCAATTCAATTCAATTGAAAGAGCGCGCTCTGAATAAATCTTGAGAAATGTACGCTGCAATCCAGCAAGCGCCGGCTCAATATCAGTCGTTACGCCGATTGCGCCCGCTCGCGCAGCCGCTCGCGCGCGCTCAAGATGCCAATTGACTTGATCACGCATGATATCAGCCTGCTCGCGAACCTTATCAGCAAGCGGAGTCTCCTGACCGGTCGCCTCATTAAGAATAACGCTCAAAGGCGTCTTCAGCGCATGCGCCAAGTTGCCAACTTGGGTCCGCGCCCGCTCCAGAATATCGCGATTTGATTCAATAAGGAGATTTAACTCCCCCGCTACAGGCGCGATATCATCGGGGAATTCGCCTTCGACACGATCACTGAGACCGCGACGAATAGAGCTGATTTGATTTGAAAGTCGTGACAGCGGGAGCAATCCAAAACGAGTTTGAAAAATGGTCGTCACGCCCAAAACACAGGCAAGCAAGGCAAAGGCCGTCCAGAGAGCCGTTTTAAAATTCTGGATTGTTTGTTCAATCTCGTCCGCATTTCCGGCGATCTGCACGAGATATCGCGCGCCATCCGGCAACTCGAGCGCACGTTCAACAAGGCGCAAGCGACGCTCGTCGGGACCAATTATATAACCTTCCCGACTTGAACCGTCATGCGAAGGCACATGAAGGTCTTCCAAACGTGGAAGACGGCCACCAAAAAGTGATAAAGAGGAAAATATATTTTGCGGTGCAGAGCCTTCAATCCTTATCTGCCAATACCATCCAGAGAGCGGCAGTGTAAACCGCGGGTCACCTAAGCCATAGGGGTCAAATGCGTTAGCCGTATTTTTTGACGCAATATTCGCGGCGACTGATTGAATATAAACATGAAGCCGCTCGTCGAATGCTCGTTCAGCGGCGCGCCTATAAATTTCAGATAGAACAAAAGCTGCTCCGACAAGAATTATGAGACTACTCAACATCGCTACGACAACGAGGCGGACACCAATAGAAATGCGCGAGAAGGGGAAATAAGATTTCTTCATCACCGCTCACGAAGATGGCGGTGGTTCGATCAAATAGCCGAGCCCACGAATAGTTTTAATGACATCTACGCCGAGCTTTTTTCGTAAACGGCCCACAAAAACCTCGATCGTGTTTGAATCACGATCAAAATCTTGATCATAAAGGTGTTCGACAAGTTCTGTCCGTGAAATGATGCGTCCAATATGGTGCATTAAATAGGACATTAATCGATATTCATGCGAGGTCAGTCGAATGGGTTCATTATGAACCAATACACGGCCCGCTCGCGTATCAACCCTTATCGGACCACATACGAGATCGGATGATGCATGGCCCGTTGCACGCCGGACAAGTGCCCTCAACCGCGCCAAAATTTCTTCTATGTGAAAGGGTTTGGTGACGTAATCGTCGGCGCCGGCATCAAAGCTTTTTACTTTGTCGCTCCACCCATCGCGCGCTGTCAGAACCAGTACAGGCATCTTTCGTCCAGCCAATCGCCATGCCTCTAAGACACTCACGCCATCGAGCTTCGGCAAACCCAGATCGAGAATGACCGCATCATAGGGTTCTGTCTCACCCAGAAATTGAGCCTCTTCACCATCAAATGCGGAATCAACAGCATAGCCCGCCTGCCCCAACGCCTTTACGAGCTGGCGGTTCAAATCACGATCATCCTCAACAACGAGCAAACGCATGCGATCTCAGCTGATCCTTAGGGCTCGACGGGACGGCCCGTCACCGCATTAATCTCTATGCGGTTAAGCCTCCCATCTTTAGTCAGAGTCGTGATCATATACACCAGTCCGGTCTCATTAGGGCAAAGCGATGCGCGCACCACCTCGCCGCCAATTTGGTTCCGAGCAGTTCGAAAAGCATAGATTTGGGGAACAATCTGTCCAGAATTCACGAGATCCCGCAATTCAGCGTCCGTAAGGCACGATCCCGCCGATCCATCGGCCCAAGCGGGACCAAATGAAAAAAGGGCCAAAAAGGCCACAGGCAAAAGGGGAGGAAAACTGCGCATTTTCACTTCCCTAAAGATCTGGCCGTGAACGCTCGCTGAACAAAATCAGAGCGAAATCGCCTTTGAGGCGATCACGCGAAAGAGCGACGACGCCACAAAGCTCCCTGCCGTCACGAGCTGAAGCACCGCGTCAGTCAGTCCTGCCGTGTCTAAACTACCATGCCCGGTCAATGATAAAACAAATGAAACAACGCCAATCAAATTGGCCCAGATCGTACGACTTGCATAAATCGGTTGTACATCTTCCATGGTCTTCTCCTCAGTTTAAAAGTCCAAAGTGTTACAAAGTCGAGAATTAGCGCTTGAAGAGAACACTTATGGATGTTGCGTCTCTAGCGCTTCCACGCGCGCGGTCAGCTCGAGTAATGCCGCGACGAGCAAGGGAATGAGGCGAGTGGCGTCGATAGTTTGAGGAACAATTTGGCTGTTCTCATCGACGGCATCTTTGAAACCAAAAACCGCTTCGGGAACGGCATCATGCACTTCATGAGCCAGGAAACCGTCAACTTCATGCTCTGGATCCGAAAGAAATGAAAAACGCCTCGGCTTAAGCTTTTTTAATCGTGTAAGCGCTTGATCAAGATCCGTAACATTTGTCTTTAATCGATAATCAGACGTAGTAAGAAAATTTGTACCCGTCGAAGAGAGGCGGATAGACCCGACCGTCGATCCCGCTTTCCGAAAATTTATAGCAAGAGCCGAAGCAGCCGATGAGGTATCGGTAAAAACAGCGGCTGAATTCATTGTGCCATCAAAATCAGATTCGAAACGCCCATTATTTGCCGCCTGAGAGCGCCCGGACAAAAGTTGATCGATACGTATGGCTCCGCTTGTCGAATAACCAACAAGTGCATCACTCCAGGTCGATCCATTGGCAGACAGCTTCAAACGCCAATTATCGTCGCCCATCAGGCCAGTCTCGGCCCGTCCTGACCAATTTGTCTGATATAATTGAGATGCTGTTTTCGACGCGCTTTCACGATTAATCGTGAAACGCACATCACCACTGCCCCCTTCATTACTACCAAGCGACGAGAAGAGCGCCCCATTCGTCTTAACTGATAGGCGATTAATGGAGTCAGATGTTGTGCCTACGCCGAGACTTAAAAGATTCTGCACTTGGGTAAGGGTGTCAAAAAGCTTTTTCCATATCGTTCCATCATAGAAATAGAAATAGCCGTCACTCACATTAAACAATATCCAACCGGCAAGGGGCATAGAATAACGCCAAGAAGCTCCATCATAATAGGCTATAGTCCCGGCAAAATTTGAGAATGCTCCCGTTGGATTGGATCCGATAAGATAACGATCCCCAGATTTAGGGGACGCCGGTGGAACAACAACTGACATCTGAAGAACAGATAATTGAACAAGAGTATCAAGACGAATAAGCGCTTCATAATGCGTGACATGTTTCATCGCTTGTTGAGCAACGATCAAGGGCAATCCGAGATTAGGAGTCTCAGGCATTCAGACCTCGTAAAAAACCGTTTTTTATTGAATGTTCAAATTGAATTCAGCCGGATATCCGCGGCCGACACCATCACCAATTTGATAGATTCGAAAATTAAGACTGGACCTACGACTTGAAAAATCGATCATCTCATCTTTAGCGGTATATAGAGCAACGGTTGTTGTTGTTGAAAGCGTCCGGACAATCCTTGAACCGTCAAGAACTTCGATTTCGTAGGCTTCTTGCGATTGATCCATTGGGATATCCGACGGCACCCAACTATCCGCGCGAATTCGCCCACAGCGAATAAAGTGAATGGAAATGCCATCCGCGGATCGGCTGGCCTTCCCATGAACCGGAGGAAGCGGCTTCAAAGCTTCCGATCCGATCGTGGCCTCAAAGGATAACGCCGTAGGATGCATGTAATCCAATCCAGATGTCACGACGCGCCAGAAAAAATGCTTGCCGACATCATTCTGATCCGATGACAAGGGGAGTACGCTTTGATCGAGAAGGACTGCACGAGCGCCAGCCGCAAGCTGTCTTCTCGCAATCACCTCGGAAGATCCCAAGCCACGCAATAATTTTGACAAACGCCATGTTGATGATCCGATCATTTCGGCATGCGCAAATGCGATCAATTCCCAGCGCCCGTCTGGCCCCTGCAGGGCGATGACAGACTCACCCGATAATGCCGCATCATCACCTGCCGATGACACCGCGCCTGTTCCAAGCTGAACTGAAATCGTGTTCGATAAATCCCAACGAGATGTGGGACCCGGCGGGAGATCGGCAAGTGTTGTCCCAATCAACGAGGACCGCTCAATCGTCCCAAATAAAGTCCAGTCGGCACCATCATTTGAACGCCAAACCGAAAGAGCCCCCGGCCAGGGTTCGACCGATGTTGCTAAGACCTGAAGAACAGCCGCGTCACCTTTAACAACAGGAAGATCAATTACGGCATAGATGGGTCGGCCTGAAAGACGCAGCACCGAACTGTGCTTAATGCTGCCATTGGGTGCGGGCGCATCCAGAGCATCAAGAACAATTGAATGGGCTTCAATTTCGCGCGACGTCCCGCGATCAGTTATGCGATTAATTCGCCAAAATCCTCTGTGGCCAAGATCATCTAGACTGATGATATCGCCGGGCTCAAGGCCGAGTAGTCCGGGACGTAGTAATAGCGTGACCCGATCACGATGCGCCCAAAAATCATTAAGAAGACGATTGGCGAGCCTTTCAGCCTCAACGCGAGTCGTTACCACCATGGGTACGCTCGTCAATTCGCGCCGACTTGGAACCGCTAATCGTCGCGAGGCCACGATAGCAGAGCGATAATCCGCCTCACCATCAGAAAATCCCACTCTCACCTCGCAGGGCAACTCATTCGTCTGTGCGCGTGTGACTGAGATAAGGGCTCCTGACTTATGCGGAAGACTGTCCGCCCTACCGATGTCGATGATCATTCTTGGATCGATAGAAAAAAATTTTAATCGTTCAGCTGCCAAGCAATCAAATCCATAAAGCGTAGCTAAGGGCTCTAGAGCAGCGCGGGCCGAGCTCGGTGAGGCTAATACATAACCATCGAGAAAGCCATCAATCGCAATCTCAGTGTCATCAATCGAGAAATCTGAGAGAATAGCGCCAACAAGTGAGTCAAGGGGACATGCTTCAAATCGTCCATTGACCCAATGACCTGTGAGATAATTTTCGGCATCGGCCCATATAGATACCATTGTGGGAAATGAGGGAAATGGACGTGCATCAAAGGCCCATAATGCCATGCGATCAGCATCAACCATCCGGCGCCCATAAACACTTGAAACTGGATTATCGCTTTCGATAAATTCTGACTGCCCCGGATCAAACCGGGTTTGATAAGCTTTGATGAGCGATGATTGAATCAGATCGTCACGCCCCCTTCGCGAAAACGGCGGCAACGCATTCTCGGAAGATTTTGGATCAGGGAAAAAATTCGGCGCATTACTGCCACGATCAACGGCCGGACATCCAAATTCAGTAAACCATATCGGTTTGCTTTCTGGTATCCATACTGTTGGCTGTGACAATTCTTGATTATCGACACGCTCGTAATGTGAATTCTGCCACCATGATTTTAAGTCTTTAGGTCTAAAAACCCAAGGCTTATTGTAAGACCCGTCAGTGATCGGTCGTCTGATACCTTGCTCGTATTCATCACGATCTTGATAGTACCAATCAAACGCCTCTCCCGACACTAAACGCCTTTTGAGATAGTCTGGATCATAAATGGAACGCGCCTCGTTAGCGTCCGGATGATCGGAACCATCACGCCAATCGGACAAGGGAAAATAGGCGTCAATCCCGACGGCATCGATCGAGGGCGAGGCCCATAAAGTATCGAGCGGAAATCGCACAGCGCCAGAAGGCATCACCCGTGAACCATACTCTGTCCAATCAGCCGCATAGGTCACGAGACATCCGGTTCCGAGGATGGCCTTCACATCATCAGCCAACTCTTTAAGAGCGTCCACCGCCGGAAAGACACCCGGTGCGCTTTCAACAATTGTTAAATCGCGTAACTCAGATCCAATTATCAGCCCGTTCACACCACCTGCCAATTTTGCAAGCATTGCATAATGCAGGATCATACGGCGCCAGCCCCATTCCGGAGCGCCATGATAAGTGACAGTTTCACCATCAGGACTGAAATCGCCGCGTCGTGCTCGTCCAAAAAACTTTTCTATTTCAGACGTCGCACGCGATGTGCCCGAAGGTGATCCTGGTAAACCGGGTGCCGGATTACAGGTAATACGGCCGCGCCAAGGAAATGCTGGCTGTAGCATCTCGGGTCGGTGCGGATCAGGAAGCGGGGACTCCGGTCCAATATCCATCATTGCAAAAGGATAAAGAATAACTTTTAAACCGCGCTCTTTTAGATCTCTTATGGCACGAAGAATTGACGCATCGGACGGCGTACCGCCGTAGCTTGCTCGTTCCTTTATATACGTAACTTGTCGTGCTTGCGTCCGATCTATACCAGAAACCCGCCATATCGACTCGATCGTATTTGCAGTTTGCGTTTCAACACGAGGCGCAATCGTGCATTGACCCGCACGAAGATCATCGCCAAACCATGATATGACCAATTGAACGGTCGTAAGTTCGGGACATAAAGCCTGAAGTTGATCAAGCGAAGCAGCAAAATCGCTTTCAGCCGTTAAATCATGACGATTAAGATGACGTGTAACACCCGACGGATCTGATGTTGTGATCGATCGGGGATCATAAACAAATTCACCCGCACCGGGAATCAGATTTATGGCACGCAAATAGGTACGCGGGCCGCTTACGGGCTTAATGATTTCAAAAGAGAATTGGGGTACCCGATTGCCAAAGTCTGAAAGTGGCAATCCTTCAAAAACGATATAGGCTATCCCCCTATAGGCCGGTGCGTCTTCCGCACCCTCTTTCGCAACTATCAGTGGGTCAGCAGTTTGCGTCTCCGTTCCTTTATGGACCCGAATGGTCAGATTGGTTTGATCCAATAATTTTCCATTTGCCCAAATACGGCGGACAAAGGCAATGGGGCCCTCACATAATCCAATCGCAATATTTGCCGTGTAAGAGTAGGTCCGAGTTGTTGATTGAGAGCCACCACCACCCTTTCCGCCGGAACTTTGTTGATTCACATGTTCTTGAAATCGTGATGCCCAAATGAGCGTTCCGCCCAATCTTACGCGACCATAGACACGGGGAATAGGCGCGCCTTCGGTTGACGATATTCCCGCGAGTTCAGTAAGCCTCGGGCCTTCATGAAGTGTGTTGGATGATCCGCCGAGAAACAATGATCGATCAATGGATTGTCCTAACGCGCCACCAAGGCTACGTCCTAAGGCTGCACCCAGGGGACCGCCCACCAATCCCCCGAATGCAGCACCCGCAGACTGCAAGATCAATGTCGTCATGAAGCGTCAACCAAGTTAATTGGTCGAGGAAGGCGAAATGCATAAACAAGTCGTTTCCGCCAGTGGCCTAAATCGACTTCGGCAACAGACGCGCCTTCATGCGCATGAACCATCGTCTTATCAGATGTTGCAAGGCCCAAATGCTTTGCTGGCAAATGATCTCTCCACCGAAACATCAGGATATCACCACTGCAAAAGTTAGACGGTAAAATTTCGATGAGGTGTCGACGCGCCGCGTCGCGCAAGCGCTCTTCACCCGGCGTATCGATCCACCCTGCTCTGTAAGGCTCAGGAATTTCGGGTTCCTCGCCAATAACCGCGCGCCAAATGCCGCGAATGAGCCCGAGGCAATCGCACCCAATACCTTTGCGGGATGCCGCATGATGATAAGGCGTACCAATCCAGCTCCGCGCTTCAGTAATCACGCGCAACCGAAATTGCTCGTCCATCACTTAAAAAGACTCCCGCCATCCATACCCGGCGTGCCATCCGCCACAAATGAGATGACAAAATCATTTCCAGGCAAATGCGGAAATCCGCGAAAATTGATTGAATTTTTGTAGATATCGCGGCAGGTGGAAAACTCTTTATCACACCCCGCAATCAATAAAACGCGTTCATTGACGAGGATTGCTTCGCGGGTTGGTTGCCAAAGGAGGAAAATGCTTCGTCCATTTCTCTCCTGTCTCAATTGGACCTCAATTTGTGTATCTTTATTACCGCCATTTAAGAAACTGACGGCTCCCCGATTGAAATATTCGACATCTATAGTCTCGTATAAAGAGATAAAGCGCCGCCCATCAGTAGACTGAACAACACACTCTTTTGAAAAGGGTGCACCATCGAGTTGAACTGTACAAGATTTATCACCGAGCTCTGCCGCGCAAGATGGACGGAACAGTCGACCCCGTTCTTCATCTAGGAGCGTTGTTAGACTTCTAATTTCCGCATTGAAACCGGAGCTTGATCGCGTAATTTCACCAATAATGCCCGTTTCAATTCGGATCCGCGCTTCGGTGTTCAACCAATCGACAAGATCAATTTCAACACGAGCGCCATCATAGAGCCCATTGACAATGTCATCCTCGATGAGGCCAGGCGCTAACAAGATCCCCGAAGCCTCGCTCCCCTTAGTTGAAAATCCAAGTCCGGATTCATGGGCCGAACTTTCCAAGCCTTGAACCGCACGATGGCATATGTCGCCGTATACAAGATCACCGTCATGATCAGTAAAGGCTATAATCTCTTTGTCGCGCCGGATAAGCCGCCAGCACCGTGACAATGTCATTGCACCACGCTGCATGGACTGCGGCACAAATTTCATCACTTCACCTTTAAACTTGAATTTCCACAAGCGGGATTTTAGGAATTTCACCGGCGGCGAAAGCCGAGAAATCAATCTGTAATGAATCCGTATCAAATCTTACGGGGACGTCGAATAAAAAGCCGGCAGTGATCGCCGCGCCTCTCGCAGGCGGATCGTTGAAGGAAACTAATCCAGTTCGGTGATCAACAACAAAATCAGTTGCAGAGGATTTCTCTATCCCCTCTATTGCCAGCCTTACACTCCCGACAACTGGCTTTTGAATGATCCGGAGATACGGCGTAAAATCTGAGCCGTATTTCTTAATCAGCTGAAATTGAGTTGCGGCTCCGTCGCCTCGACCCAATATTTGATCAAAAGCTGTTGGCGTTGTCAGAAAAGAGCACGACGAGAAATCAATACGGTCACGCCAGCGAAAGCCATAGAGTCGACCTCGGCGCTCTTCAAAAAAGGTCAAAATTTCATTGAGCTCTGCAAAGGATTTAACGCCCGAGCCAGCATCATATCGGCGCCGAGATCTCTCCCACCGCGCGATACGCTCCTCATAACCGGAGCCTGTCATGATAACATCTGTTTTACGCTCAGGACCGCCGCTTCCCAATAATGCAACGGAGACAGGAAAAAGAATCTCGTGGAAGTCTTGGACCATCAATTAAATCTCACATCATGAGCGCATTAATCGGGAAACATACGCATCAGAGCACGAAGACTGTGTTCATCAGGTCGATGGCTTGAGTTTAAATTTTTGAAATAGGGCTTTGTGAGAAGCGTAAACTCACGCGGACTCATCCGCCAAAAGTCGCAAAGTGAAAGCCGCAGATCACGCACGCTAAAAAGGAGAATTTCATCCCACGGAAAATCTGCGGGAGGATTATCTCCATTCGACCGATCAATGTCTGCGGCTATCGAGGGGAAGGTGTACGCGCGTCCTCTTCGCCGAATGTCGCAATGAGGAGACGCGCGACCGCATCAAGAAGCGCTGCCCAATTTTCCTTTAAATCGAGATCTCTCAACTCCGCTTCGGTCATCGGTTCGCGACAAGCTTCAAGTCCGGCAAGGATCACTACCAACAAGTCCTGAGTTGAAAAGCGCCCCTCAGAAAAGCGAGCGGTGAGTTCAGAAATATTTTCGATATTCAAGCGCTTCTCGAGTGAAGCCAACGCCCCAAAAGTAAGGCATAATCTAACCGCTCGTCCGCCGAGCACGGCTTCAATCTCGCCGCGTTTTGGATTTTCCATAAGAGCCCCTCACACTAGGCTGCCGTGAAGGTGATGACGCCGGCACTCTCCGCGGTCATGTCGAAGAGTGCTGCGCCGCTATAATCCGATTTGTAATTTAAAGCGGTGAGGCAGAATTGCCCGGTAATTGTTCCATATCCGGGTATGATAAAGGATAATCCCACGATATTGCCCGCAAAAAAGCCAAGCCTTAAGCTTTGATCAGAAGCACCATTCCTAAATAGCCCACTGCCCGATATCGACGCATGCCGCGTGCCAGCACCTGATAGAAGTTCGCGCCAACGGCCTGGTGAATCCTGATCTGTAATATCGACGGCATCCGCGCTGAAGCTAAGCTGTCTTGTTCTCAAGCCGCCGAGTGTAATATAAGTGCCGCTCCCATCATTGATTTTGACGAGAACATCTTTTCCCGCAATAGCTGCCATCAGATACTCCCCATCAACATAAATTACGTTGATACTTCAGTGAATCCCTCGATTTGAATTTGAACATTCGTGATGCCATTGCTTGAAGGTGTTGCAATTGTTTGACTAAGGATGCTGAGATCAACGAGGTCGTGTCCTTCCGGCCTGAAAGCAGCTGTCTCCATAATTTCGAATAATCTATTCGATATACCCAACGCCTCCGCATCACCCCCCTCGCGCGACCAGACATCAAGCACAATCCGATGGCGATGCCCTGTCATGTCGGCGGAAGACCACTTCTCCGCCTTCGCCTCACCAAATGTAATGTAAGGCGGTGTAGCCCCAGCGGGCGCTACGACAAAGATTTCTGGGCCACCAAGACGGTCGAGCAATTGTTCATCTGAAAGCAATTCCGTGAGAATGGCTGCGCGAAGCGCTAAGATCGGACTTGTCACGGCCGCATCTCCTCACAATAACAGAGTAGCCAACGCCGTCGGCCGTCGACATCATGAACACCCCGAATAAGAAAGATATCATCGGCGCGACGAAATCTCTTTTGCGTGTCGATGTCTTCCCGAAACCGGATAATGATCCGGTGCGTTTGTCGCTGTCCGACCTGCCCCGCATCTACGCGCTGGTCGGCATCTATCGTCTCAATCGATGCCCATAAATGTGCGAGACTCTGCCAAACACGGCGCAAGTTTCCACCGCTATCTGGCGTTTCAATGCGCGCTTCGAGGGTTAATCTTTCGCGAAGCTCTGCGATCGAATGAGGACGAGCACTCATAGTCTCATTTCACGATAAGGCTGCAAGAGCGTCGCGAGTTGAGGTGGCCACGGTTCAAAAGAACCATCCGGGTCATCGCCCCGGCGTTCATGCCAAAAGGAAATCAACATCTGAAGGGCGGTCAAGATTGGCGATGGAATTGATGTTGCTGTGGGGCCAAAGCCCATAACCGCATCAAGTTCTAGTAGAGAAGATTTAGCGACCGAGAGGATACGCTCATCGGTGATCTTAAAAACACCTGCACTCGCGCGTTCAATGGCTAATCCATCAAGAGAGATCGAACGGCTATTTTTCGCCCTATCTCTGAGCTGCGCTGCGCTCAAAGATATAATCGGCCGATGTGGAAGCTTGATTTTTCGCTCGCTTGGATCAAGTTTTATCCGGAATCGCCATGTCTGAGCGATCAACAGGAGCCCCGTGATCGCTTCGATGGTTAGGCGTGCCGAAGAAATTAGACCCGCAATCAAAAGATCATCATCACTTCCATCAATCTTGAGCCATGATTTCGCGTCTGACAGGCTTACCGGCTCGATCGTCGGGGAAACGAGAATATCACTCTCGATCATTGCGAATTCCTTCTGGCATTGGGATTAACAGCCTGCTAGAGCACATCTCATGACGGCACTTCGCTTTTTGACAAAGCCCGCGGTTTTTTGTGCGGCGCTCATGGCAACGCTTTGGGGCGGTGGTCCCAATGGTGAAGCATGGGCCGTCGTTAAAGGCGCACCGGATCCATCATTGGAACGCCATGTAGTGATGGTTCTCGATAACCGTGGTAATGTTTGTTCGGGCGTTGTATTAACCCAAAACGTCATTCTTACCGCAGCGCATTGTATCGCCAGCGCATCGGCCTGGCGTGTTCATTGGCGCGCAGCAGACAACACACCCATACTCGTCGAACCGAAATATGTCCGCGTTCATCCAGAATATGATTCGAAGGCTATCAAGAAGCGCGTCCGGTCGGTCGATCTCGCCGTAGTCGTGCTCAACGATCCACTTCCCAATCAATTCACGCCCATCGGATTAGCAATTACTGATACGCTCCCCGCCGGCGAAACAGTCATCGTCGGCGGCTATGGTTTATCAGAAGAGAAAAAGCCAAAAGCTCTCGGCAAATTTTTAAGTGCTGCCTTAAGCGTCGTAGAGCCTTATGGCCCAAGTCGCTTCGTGCTTTGGCTTCAAGACACGTCTTCCACCGGAGCAGGAGGATGCCATGGCGATTCAGGCGGTCCGATGTTTGCTCAGGGCACTGTTATCGCAATCATTGCCTGGACAACGGGCCCAGGCAAATCAGATTGCGGTGAATACACCCAAGGCACACTAATTGCGCCCCATCGGGAGTGGATTGAGAAAGCCGCAGGCTTTAATCAATAATCCCAGTCACGCCGTTCCGAATTTCAAGAATTTGATCGCGTCAAAATCCTGAACGCCACCGCCTACGCGCTTTGTCGTATAGAACAAAACATAAGGCTTCGCTGAATAGGGATCGCGCAATACACGCACGCCAACGCGGTCGACAATTAAATACCCGCGAGCGAAATCACCAAAAGCGATGGGTGTTGAATCAGCTACGATATCCGGCATATCCTCGGCTTCTACAAGAGGAAATGTCATCAAGCTTGCGCGGCCGCCTGCGGTCAGTGGTGGCTGCCATAGATACTCACCCGTTGTCATTTTAAGCTTGCGAACGGCCGCTTGCGTTTTCCGGTTCATCACGAACGTCGCATTTTGCCGATAGCCTGCCTTTACCGCATAAACGAGATCAATCAGAGCATCAGAAGGTGCAGACGCTGCAAAATTGCCCGCTGCTCCGGTTGCCACATAGCCGAGCTTGCCCCAGGCCCAAGTACTTTGTGGCACCTTTACAGGCGTCGTAAATCCGAGCGGTTTGCTGACCCCATCGCCTGACACAAAGGACGCGCCTTCTTGTTCGGCAAATACCGTTTCAACCTCGCTTGAAATCCATTCTTCAACATTTACCGCGGCGTCATCGAGAATGGTTTGCGTTGCCGATGGCATCGCATAAAGCTCCATCGCAGGAAAACTAAGTTCGGCAATCTGTTGGGAGTTAGTTTGCGTGCGAGCACTTGTCTCAGACACCCATCCTGACTGCGGGCCCGTGGTTGAATAGGCCTTTTTAAACGTCGCTGTCGAAATTGATTGTACACTCGCCAAAGAGCGAATCGGAGAAATTATTGCCATGCGGCGCAGTATTTCCCGCTCTTGCGGCAGCGGAACGAGAAAGCCGCCATCTGGCCCTGATCCAGCTGAGAGCGCTTTTGATTCAAGCGTTTTGAGCGTTGTCGTCTCACCCCCTCTGACATAGGCATCGAATGCTTTACGATGCAGCTCACCCCCACCCTCGTGGCTTTTGTCCTCGCCTCCCAGCAAAGGACGTCGTGACTTAAGCTGCAAATCGGCAATACGCTTCTGCGTCTCATCCATGAATTGGTCGATCCGCGCAAGCTTTTCCTCAACGATCACATCACTGGATTTCGCCTTTTCAAGACGAGAAATTCGTCGATCATTTTCCTCGCGATAGACTTCAAAGCCGCGCATGATAGCTTCGTGGAATTCAGTTGCATGCGGATCAATCGCTTTCGTCTCATAGGAATAATCTAGGGCATCTTCAGTCATATCTCTTCTCCTCACGCGGAAATCCGCGTCGATGATTTACTGTTAAACGTGAACGTGAAATTCAATTAAGTGCGTTCGGTCCGTCTTCTCTTTTCTTCGGGCCTGATTTTACCAGCCGAGCCTGCGGGAGAAGCGGAAAGGAAACGAGTGAAATTTCCCAAAGATCGAGAGAAAGAATTTCGCGGCCCTGGCCCTTCAAATCTCGCCGGAAAAGTTTGACGCGAAAGCCGATTGAGAGGCCATCAACCGCACCCTGTTTGATAAGAGCATCAAGCTCGCGTCCCCTTTGTGTATCCAGATTGAGTTGCCCTAATCCGTAGAGCCCCTTCGAGTCTTCTCGAAGGACGCGCCAGATTCCAATTGGCTCAGCGGGATCATGTTGCCATAGCAATCTCACGCCACGCGCACCCGTGCTTTGCAATGTCTCTCTAAAGGCTCCGGGCATAACGACATCACGCGATAAATCCGGAATGCCGAAAAGTGAGGCATAGCCCTCAAAGAAGCCGGTCCCGGAGGATTGAAGGCTAGTCATCATTTGGTGCCGCGGGAGGCTGTACGCTTCATATTTTGCCGATTAGGCTTTGATTGACCGAGCCTTCCGAGATTTTGAAAAAATGTCGATATGATCTGATCAGGCTCAACGGCGCTTGCGTTCGAAGACTTTTCTTTAAATCGCGAGTGATGAACAGAATTATTTCTTTTTGCCATCGTTTAGTTCCCGCTACTCTTTATTGGACAGGCCAGAATTGAACCGGTGTAGTTCGCGAACAAATAGATCAAAGCGCTTGTTCGCTGCAGAGAGCTCACGCAATAATGTAAGCGCACCGAATGAAGCGAGAGCGGCCCAAATCAATAGGGCAAGGTCAGCCAGATCACCGCGTGAAATCACAGTGTCGATGATATGATCAATCACAGCGCGTCCTGTGGCCTTTGGCTTTTTCGGAGCCCGTAGCCGACGGCCTCACGCTTTTCGTCTTCAGTTAAGAAACTTGCCGCATTGATACGCGCCCATAAAGCATCACGCTCGCTTGATAGCGCCGGAACACGATCAAGATCAGGGAGAACTGAAAGGGCGCCGAATAAGGGCGCAAGCCATAGTGCAATTTGTTCATGAATGCGAATAGCCAAAGGAATAGCTGTTTGCCGCCAGAACGACCGCTGCGCTTCAGCGAAATTCGCATAAGTTGAATCACCCGGCAGTCCAAGAAGCAAAGGAGGAATGCCAAAGGCAAGAGCAATCTCCCGTGCAGCAGCAGCCTTGGCCTCCATAAAATCCATGTCTTTTGGCGTGAGCGAAAGCGGCCGCCAATCAAGCCCACCCTCGAGAAGCAAGGGCCGCCCAGCATTAGCGCTCCCTTCGTAACTCTCAGATAACTCCTGCTTCAATCGGTCAAACTGTTCGCTTGTGAGGCTGGCGCCCGCTGGCCCTGAATAAACGAGAGCTCCTGAGGGACGCGCTGCATTATCAAGCAGCGCTTTGTTCCAGGCAGAGGCCGCATTATGGCTATCAATCGCGCGTGCGGCCGCGACGATCGGAGACAGACCATAATGATCGTCAAGCGGATCAAAAAGCTTCAAATGGAGGATAGGCTTAACGCCTTCGCCAGTCATATCAAAGCGAACGGTGTCACCTGAAACCGAATAGTCATAGGCGAGGGGCCACCCGTCGCGCCCGGGTACGACACGCATGCGATCAGGTCGCAATGCATAAAGCTCCTTTGCATCTGCGCCTCCATCAACGACCTCGCAATAGGCATTGCCGGAGAGCAGCAGATAGCCAGCTACACTTTCGAAAAAGCCGGTTCCTGATTCTGCTGGATTGGGGGCGTCAAGCAAAAGCTGCAAAGGTGAGTCAACCAGCTCGCGACGTCCATCAAAATATAATATCGGTACACGCGCTGCGGCTTCCGCGATCATTCGTACTGATCGATATACAACCGGGTTTTGTTGAAACCCCTCTCGCATAAGAGCGGCATAATCACGCGACGTCCAGATCGGTCGCCCTGTTTCATAAAGCGCAATCAGCGGGCCTGTGCGTGACGTCTTTGTTTCCGGTGGTGATGTTGACGCGCGCGCTTTCCCGCGAAGCCCGAAGAGGCGACTGATCATTATGTTTCTTTCAACGAATGAGATCAAATTAAAGACTACGACGACCGCGATTAACCGCTCGCGCGAGAGCGGAAGCCACTTGCTGCTCCGAGCGTTTGAAGCTGTCTAAATCTTGTGTTGTGATCGAAACATTCACAACCGTCGGGCGGGAGCCACTCAATCCCAACTTTCCATCGGGGCCCCGCGATAAGGGAATAATCGCTTCAGGCCCCGCCTCCCCCGCAAGCGCCATCGATCCCGAACCGGTCGGAATATAGCTGGGCGTTGATAGAATTCCCCCTTCTGCAAATGCACTTATTGACCCCGAGAAGGATGAAAGACTCTGGGCAAAAGCATTACCACCAGAGGAAAAAAAATCCTTAGCTGCCAAGGCCGCCATTTTGGCACCAACCGATTGGAGGACGCTTTCAAAACTCTTACCCTGGAGTCCTGCTTTGACAAACGCGTCCGTGAGTGTTTGCCCGAAGCGCGCAGAAGCACGATCAAGATTTTCAACTGCTGATTGAGTTGATGAAACGATGTCATTCAATCCGGTCATGAATCGCTCCGTGGATAAATTATATTTTAAGCAAATATGAGCACACCAGAAACATCATTGGCCGCAAGGCCTGTCGACGTCGTATCACTCAAGCCCTTACCGCTTGTCACAGCACAGCTTATCGCCGTAGAAAAGCCAATCCCGCCATCAAAATTAAAGGCCAAAGACGATGCGGCGGGAATATCAATTTCGAAACTAGCAATGGTTGTTCCTAGCGCAACCGAAGCAGCATTGAAAATTTTAAGCGATCGCAGACTCGTTGCCGAATTTTGAAGAACAACACCGATTAATCGGCCTGCCGATGCCTTAATCGTCTGCACCGTCACAGTTGCCGGTGACATAACCGCAGCCGCAGACGCGGCACCCACATTACTCGGTCTATATTGAAGCCCTAAATCACCAATCAGATTAGCGCTGGCAGCAAGCGTGGCACTGTTGATCGTACCACTCGCCACGGCAACGGTATTTGTTGCACCCGCTGCAGCCGTATAGAGAAAAGGCTGCGCTTGCGTGGCCCTCATTGTTATCGCAGCCGTACCTGACGTAAATCCCGTCACAAAAACACGAATTTGCTGGAGACCGGCAGTCAAAACATGCCACGCTCCTGGTGCAGATGCCGTTGAGACAAGAACGCTATTTGAACCAGAGGCCACTGGCATAGCTACAAGCGTAAACCAGTTTGTTCCATCGATTGTGCCTTGAAACGCTAAACTCGCAACGAAGCTTCCGCGAACATCAATGGTAGCGCCATTTGTGCCATTCAGAACAAGAGCAATATTTGCATTTAAGGCATTCAATACGCCTGACGTGACCTGACTTTGCGGATTCACCAATAAGGTTTGATCAGAGGCGATCGAAACCGGTAGTGAATTCGCAATTGTTTGTGCGCCAAGGCTAGGAAGCTTCGTCAAGATGCGCTTTGTAAGCGCAATCAGGGAAAAGCTTCCCGTATCAGCGGTTGCCGCTATATCGGTTAGACCACCGATGTTGATGTCGCTCACAGCCTGCGTCGCTGGGAAATTAGAAACTGAAACGCTT
This sequence comes from Alphaproteobacteria bacterium, assembly GCA_037131735.1. Classification (GTDB taxonomy): domain Bacteria; phylum Pseudomonadota; class Alphaproteobacteria; order Rhizobiales; family Beijerinckiaceae; genus CAIUPE01. Next base: position 19,978 of record JBAXQM010000018.1, on the reverse strand, counting down.
CCACCTGCACCACCACTATTGGCATTATAGACAACTTCGGCAACCGTTCCGTCACCCATATCTTTTAGTCTTTTGTTTGCGCCATTCAAAACCGTCATCAGAATATCGGGCATGGCTTTCCTCTCTTAGAATTCATAATGTCAGAGAACAATCAAAGTGAGTGTTTCAAATCGTTCGAACGCGGGGACGCGTCTGCAGATTCAACGCCAAGGCGGTAATCGCCCATACGAGAGCATCCATGCGATCCGGCGACCGTCCTGATGAAAGACCATAACCTTTATCAGTCGGCCCATAATCGCATAATTCATCTTCAAGCAGCGGAAAGACGCCCGCATGTCTGACACGCCCTTGCTCATAAAGATGGGCAACAGGTTCAGCGCGTAACATTTTTCCACGTGTTGCACGCACAGGCATAATCGGCACATCCGCATCACGAGTGCGCAAGACCGCCTCAGCCATCTCGCCCCCTTGATTGGTTTCAACAGCGATGTGATCAGCTTCAAGGCGGTGATAAAGAGCCAAAGCTTTCTCGGCCCAAGCCGATGGACTAGCCCGCTCTATTGATGCGTCTTCAATAACAAACATCATCCCATCGCTGACGAGGCCGGCTGCAATGATCCCGCATGCATCAGAATATCTTCCCGATGAAGCGGGTGGATCAATCGCAACAACAATGCGCACAAATTCCGGCAGCGGTCCTGAAAAACGTAAGCGTTCGAGTTGATCACGCGACCATAATGCATTCGAACGCTCAGAAATCATTTCGCCATCAAGTTCCTGGCGACCTAGTCTTGTCCCCGCATAGCGATCAACAATCGCATCAAGAAATTCCGGCGCAAGATGATAGGCATTATCTCGGGTCTTTGCCCGGCTGATCGCCGTAAGAGGCGCTTCAATGAGACGTCTTAGTAAAGGGGTTGGTCGCGGTGTCGTTGTCACAGTCTGACGGGGGTGATCGCCTAAGCGCAATCCAAATTGCAACATATCGAACACCGCTTCGGCCTGCCTCCATTTTCCAACTTCATCAAGCCATGCCGCCTCAAATTGCGGACCGCGCAGACTTTCGGGATCCTCAGCTGAAAAAACATGGGCAACCGAACCATTTGACCATTCAACACGCCGCCTTGTCGGTTGCCACAAAGGGCGATCCGCGCGGGGATGAACGCTCATAAGACCTGATACGCCTTCAATCATGACTTCGCGCACATCATCATGGGTTTCGCCAATCAATGCGATACGACCAACCGGCTTTTCAGAAAAAGGTGCGCGTCCATAGACAAGACCCCTCACCCATTCCGCACCCGTTCGTGTTTTGCCTGCACCGCGCCCACCGAGCACAAGCCACACGGTCCAGGCCTCACCATTCGCAGCGTAAGCGGGCGGCAATTGATCAGCGCGCGCCCAAACAGGCCAATCCGTTAACATGGCCTCCAGCGCATCATCCTCCATCTCCGCGAGGAGACTCGGCAAGAGTTCGTCTTTTTCGGAGTCCAGCAAGACGTCGAGCCAAGTCGTCGGCAAGACTGCTCCATCCTTTTTGGTCTCCGGCTTGTTCAGCGGCGTCTGTTTTCTTTTTATCACACACGCCCCCATCGACCCTATTATCAAGTGCCATTAAATCTTTGAGCGTGCGCACCAAGATCGCAATAGCGCGTGCGTCATCGCTCGCTCGAGCGAGACTTTTCTGCCCTCTGCTGCCTAATGATTTCGTACGCTTTTCAAGCTCTTCGATTTGCGAAAGCGCCGCTGCCCAGACACGGCCGATAAGTTCAGGTCGCTCAGTGCACTGGGCAAGACCAACACATTTAGATATTGATTTGCGAGTATTACTTTCCCCTGAGATCTCCCGCTTAGAACTCGCTTTGTTTTTGGTAGACTTGCCCGTTTGAGTAACAACTGTCCGGCGCAAGGGCCACGCTTTTGATCTTATGTGTCGCCGGACAGTCTCTATTGAAACGCCAAGCTTTTTGGCAATGGCTGAAACGCTCGTCTTTGAATGGCAATAAAGACGACGCATTTCTTCAACCTGCGCCTTGGTGATCCCACGCGCCATGAACCTCTCAACAGATTATAATGATGAGCTCAGTGAACTGCGCGAACCGCGACGGACATCGCCTTCGCGGCACCCGCCTTTCAAGCACAACTCTGGAGCATGGAAGATTTCTACCCGATCAGCGCTCCTTTGTCAAGAAAATAATCCTATTCTTCAATTATGGCTTTTTTCTCCCTTAACCGATCAAGCTCAAACGCCACAGCGAGTTTGAAATCCTCCATATCGCGGGGGCACGCACGCGGATCATCTTCGGGGAGCGGATCGTCAGCACCATCTCGGCTTGCTGTCGACCACAAGCGATGCGGCGCACTCTGTTGGCGTTTCGCTTTGGCTATTATTTGCGTTGATATTGTCAGACGAAACGAGTTTTCTGAATTTGAAAACGTCGCACGAGAGTCAAACGTACTCGTTACAAGATCAATTTGAGAAATATTCGATTTATCATTGATAAATCGATGTTTCCTTGGCCTCACTCTCCGAAGAGAAAATTGAATTTCAGCCTCTGGCGGTTCCGGATTTTTTAGTTTTGGCATAGCATGTCTCTTCCGTCTGGGAGCATCTATTGAAAATGCACGGACCGACGCCACGCTCAGCAGTCCGCACGTCGAGCGGTGTCATGCTCTGTTCGGACTCTTTGTCGCCCCGGAGGCGACCTCACAGAGATGCATTGAAAATCATCTTGTGAAATTTTTGCCATGCCCGTCCGCGATCAGAGACATAGAAACCGGATCGAGCATCTCACAAAAAGGACGACAGGTAAATGAAAAATTTCCTATATTGGGCTGATTAGCCCTGTCGCAGCGTCAGCTTCGGTGGCGTTAACGCGAAGACGTCTTCTTTCGCGGCCATTGCAAGGGCCATTTTCGAATCCGTTCAGGAAATTGTTCAAAGGGGATATCCGTCTCAGATCCTGATAGTCGGCCTTTAACGGAAACACCTGCCTCGATAACACTCTCGGCACGCCCAGATATCAAAGGATGCCAGTCCGCAAGCTCTTTGCCTTCTGCGAGCATTCGATAGGCGCAACTCGGGGGAAGCCATTTCAATGTGCGCGCTTCTTCTGGTGTGAGTTTAACACAATCCGAGACATGCTCTTGCCGATGCTTATAGTTGCTACACCGGCATGTTTCAGGATTGAGCAAGCGGCAATAGAGATCAGTTGCATAATAGGCACCTGTATCCTCGTCTTCTAATTTGACAAGACAGCACCGCCCGCATCCATCGCAAAGACTCTCCCATTCGGAGGTTGACATCTCCTCAAGTGATTTTCGCTTCCAAAAGGGAATGTCTTTGATCATGACGATATAGACTACTCAACGCAATGGTAATGATGGAGGCTTAAAGCGTCACACGCAAAGATTCAACCTTTGCGGACGATATGGCGACGCGCCACCTGCCCGCAGTGTGAATTAGCTGCCTCGACATTCAGCGCATTGAGTTCAGACAGCACTTTACGCGCCAACACATCAGGTGACGCCGCCGCCAGATGCTCCAATGCCGCATGATAGGCCTCAAAACGCTTGGGTATCGCTGCTTCAACTTTTTCGATGAGGCTATTATTTTCATTTATCCTAGCCTGAACATCATTGTGATCGGTCTGGCTTAACGCGGGAGCTGCCGCGGTTGCCTCAGAGCGTGTTTTATCCGTTTGCTCAACACGACAGGCGATCTCACGAAATTTCGGAATTAGAACGCGATCACTTGAGATGTCAGATAGCAGGCGGCTGTAGCGCGCCGTTGGTGAGCGATCTGCGGAGCCCGCAATCGATAGATAATAAAAATCGGGATCAGGGCCGATGGCCTGATCGAGTTCATCAGGCAGCGCCAATAAGGAATTCATTGGCAAAGGACGCGGCATGTGCACGAGAGCAAACAGGCGATTACGCAATTCACGCTCGTCATCCGTTAAACTTGAATTTGAGTTGATCCGCGAAGGGATAAAATCAACGGCCGAGGCCTCTGCGAGAAGACCGGGCTTTCTTCGTCCTAAATCGCCACTCGCCGCGCAACCAAAGAGTCCGAGAAGCGTTACGCCCAAAGTGATCCGGGCGAAGTTTTTTAATAGATGCAAAGCGATCACGCTTTCCGCCGACGCGCCCGTGGTGAAGAACTCGACGAGCGAATTCTCTTTCTCTTACCAGTCTTTTCAGAGTGTTCGTATTGCACGCCAGTAAAAAGGATGATCCGGCACGGCGCAGTTAAATCTGCATTCACGCGCTTTTCACGCCGCAAAGGCTCAAATTGTATGATCTTGGCCACAGGAACTCTCCTCTCGGATCATGAGGTTAGAACCACCATCACCATTGACTGGATATGGTTAACGCTTCGCTAACGATTGACCCTCTACGGTCGAGAAGTCGATTAGGGATTCGGCTTAGGCCGAAGGGGGGAACCCCGAAGGGGAGGCGCAGTAAGAAGCATGGCCTTGGCGTTTGAAAGAGCGACAGTAGAGACACGCTTGTCACGCCGTACCGAGAATTCTTTCAATAATCAAAACGAATACGAACCAAACGCTTCACCTTATAAAGCCGCCCTCCCTGCTCACTCGTCGGAGACTCCTATCGCCGCCGAGGTTTACGCACTTTTGCCGCGAGCCTCCGAAAAGATCGCCCGTATATGCGCAGAAATGCTGACCTCGGCAGGACACATGACACCGTCTCTCGCTTATGTATTTCTCGCCCGCGGCGATCGTTCAAGTCTGATTGCGCTTGCGGGCGCCCAATCGCTGCCGCCGGCTATTCTTCTCCACCGCGCGACAACAGGAACTCTTGATGAAGCGCGCGCGGTCGCAAGCCGTCCCCATCTTGATCCCCTCATCCTCTCCGGATTGATTGATCGTGATGATGCCGTGATTGATCATCTTCTGGCCGAAAGCCGGACACTGACAGACGCCCATCGGGTCGTCGATCATCTTTTGCATCGCGCGAGAAAAAATCAGAAGCTTGCTACGCTTTTACTTGATCGTGATGATTTATCTTTTCATCAAAGAGCGAAGCTTTTTGAAAAGGCTTCATCCACACAAAGAGCGGCGCTGATGGCGGAAGCTTTAGAAGAATACTCTTCATTGCCTCCTTATGAGTTAGCCCCAAAGACCCTACCCCATTCGCTAACAATGGCGATTGAACAACAAGATCGTGAAGGCATTATCTCGGCTTTGGCTGTAAGTTCCGGCATGAATCAATGCGATCCGACCTTTCAGCCGCGGCTCAACCATCCCGATGGCGCGATAACCGCACTCGTATGCCTCTCTTTGGGATTAGAAAAAAACGCAATCACCCAAGTGCTGCGTCTAATCGGAGCCGATCCGGTTAAGGCTCTTCGTCCAGGAGGCGCTGAAGACGTGCTGGAATGTCTTTCGATCGGCGCCGCAAAGATACTTCTCGACGCTATGATTGCACCGCAGCACTTGAAAAGAGACAAAGCTGCGCGCGATCGTGCGCCTCTATCCCTCACACCATCTGTAATCGTAATGGATGCTGTTGCCTAATTTTTTGAGGCGCATTTCAGATCATCAGCGCATGCCGAACATCACACGATGCATTAATCGTCAATGTGAAGAGCAACCTCTCCACCAACAATCTTCGGTGGCTTTGGCTTGAGATCAGCAGCGTTCGTGCTCACCCATTCGCGCGCAGCGGTTGTAATCGCCTCTGACGCTTTTTCATTCTTGGCGACTGTGATGGTAAATCCGCCTTTTTCCGTCTTGATGACGGAATAGCTGATAAAGCCCTTTACACCGCGCATCAATTTTTTGACGTCTTTTTTGCTCGCGATGATGAGATCAATCGTCTCAACTGCCCCTTGACCTGAATAGGTCCGAATAACCGTATGCATGCCGTCTAGCCTCCCGGTAGTGACTACAACGTTACGGCAGGTAATTGATTGGAGCCTTTTTAGTCCGTAACCGCTGCAGACTGAGGGAGCCCTTTGTCACTGGCAAGTAAAAAGACTGTCACAATTCAATTATGACAGTTACACGACAATTTATGACAATAAGAACCGCGAAGAATTTCAATAGATAAAACAAGACATTGTGTGCGATGAATGTCTTATTCAGACGGATGCACGGGCAGCTCTCTCGCGCATAGCGGTCCACGTCAGTTGAGGCAGAGCAATCATCCGATCAAGATTGTCGTCGCGATGCCGCCGCTCACGCTCGCCCGGAACTTCAACCCGCTTGACCCCATCGGCCGGCGGACAATCTCTGATCTCTGCCAGAATCTCTTCGGCGACACTCATCATGACATGGTGTTCACGATAACGCCCCGCATCGACCGCGATTACAAACCAATTCACTTCCGTTGTCACAGGCCCCAGCATCGCTTCGCAGATCAATTCAGCCATCACAGCGAGTCCATAACCCATGGCACCGCCTTTCGGTAAAATTGCGCCTCCATTGAAATAATCTGCTGGGTCGTCGGAGAGCGCACCGTCCCTGTTCATGATCGAACCGAAAGGTACTTTGGCACCCGCAGCGCGCGCGGCATAAAGCCACCCACCGGCGATGATGGATGTTGCAAAATCAACAATGACGGGCCCTTGTTGCCCTCCGGGAATACCAAAGCAAAAAGGATTGGTTGGCAACAACGCTTTACGACCTCCGTAAGGAGTCACTTGTCGCCAATTCTGTCGTCCGCCGCCGCCAATGATAATGACTAAAAATCCCTCATGTGCTGCACGCTCGGCATAGGCACCCAAGCGGCCCGTATGCCCGACATGTCTTACCGGTAAAGCGGCAATGCCTCTCTCCTTGGCCAAAGAAACGCAGTGATCAACAGCAAGCCGCATAGCGGGAATACCAATGCCGCCGCGACCATCGACTTCGTCACCACTTCGATCATTTTTGACAATGACGGCTTCGGCGCTCGAGTTCATGACACCTTTTGTGAATTGATCCGCATATTGCATCACGCGCATCACGCCATGCGATTCAACGCCGCATAACTCTGTATCAATCAAATGATCCGCAACTTCACGGGCAACAGATGATGAGCAACCCGCGTATTCCAGGATCATTTCAATCACACGCTGAACATCCGCAGCTGGAACAGCAACGCGATCCGAGTCCAAAGATAACTTGCTATGGCTGGCGACAGAACCTGTTCGATCACTCATAGAGCAAGACCTCTTAATTTGAACACTAAAGTCTAAAAAGAATTATTTCGCAAAACTGCGCCCTTGGCGATCCTCAATCTCGACCCACCAGAGATCAGAATCAAATTTGATCTCACGCGCCATGCGATCATTCACCTCAAGCGGTGTGGCAGTCGGGAGAATAATATCAAAGCGCCTTACTAAATCATCGTCCTCGTTCATGCGCGGCGGTGCCGGCGCATAAAGATCGCTCTGTCCATTAAGATAATCAACGGAAATGAAAATCGCACCCGCCTCGCCCGCGCCACGTCGCCTGAGCACGGCTGTTGCACCCGCACTCTGCGCACGTCTCAAAATCGCGGCAACAACAAGATCAGAGCGTAATCGCGCCATGGCGCTTAATCGACGAGGAGGCCCGACATCTTTTCGAGCTCCCGCTTTGTCACGTCATCAAGCTCGCCTGAAGGTGCAAGACGGCGATCTTTTTGGAAGCGCATCAAGGCTTCACGATAGGACGCTGATTTCAGCCCTTCGGCGGGCCCTGAAAAATAACCTATGCGTATCAGGGCTCGCTCGGCCGATGCCACCGTGAGATCGCCCAAAGCGGGATCGGGTCGGCGCGGGGGCGCAGGAACAGAAGCCGGATCAACCGGAGTAGCAGCGATAAAGACGCTTCTCATGCTCGTCAAAAGATCAGGGAGTAACGTCCCCCGATTACCATGCTGCAAGTAAAGCGCATTAGTAACAAAGGCGATTGTAACGAGGATTAAAATTGTCGTGGGGATACTGCGCGCGGGAGACAACATCCGACGCAATGATGACGAATTGCTTTGGTCGTCATGCGAACGATCATCGTCATAGCCATCATTTTCTTGATAGGGATGAGGATCATCGAAGATCGGTTCACGACGCATCGTCCGTTCACGCATAACGACGGCCTCCCGCCATCACGCGACGACCGGCATGAAAGACTTCGGCGACTTGCCGTTCCAACGGAAAGCGCACCGTCGCTGAAAGGCCTTCACCCGGACGACTATCAATCGCCAAAGTACCTTCGTGATGGTTGACGATTTCGCGGACAATTGAAAGCCCAAGACCCTGACCTTCGATCTGCGCAAGGCGGCTTGACCGACCACGGAAGCGTGGTTCCGTCAATCGCGGCAGCTCATCCACCTCAACACCCTTGCCGTCATCCGCAATGGTCAGCGCCAGCATTGGTCCGTCTTGTCGAACTGTAACGGTAACCTTGCCTTCAGGCGCAAATTTAATGGCATTGCTTAAAAGATTGAGAGCGACTTGCCGGACACCGCGACGGTTTCCAACCATCCGTGGCAAGTGCGGAGCAATATGGGCCCGAATTTCTGTGCCCTTCTGCGCCGCATCGGCTGCAATCATCGAGAGCGTTTCATCAACAATGCTTGCGAGGTCAATCCGATCGACTGGCTCTTGTGGTACCTTGCCTTCTGAAAGCCCGTCAACAAGCTCAAGCATATGATGTGCGGAAACGGAAATCAGCCGCACATAATCTTGCCGACGTGAATCGTGATCGGCAACCAAATGGGGATCAGCCAGACACTCGGTAAATCCGACAATCGCCGAAAGCGGCGTTCGTAATTCATGGCCTAAACGTTGAAGAGCGAAAGTTGTTGTTTCAACAGTATCCGCTTTACGCTGAACTTGCGGCACAGGCGCTGCACGATAAAGCGCAAAAATTTCACCATCATCACGCGCGCTACCGGGTGCCACACGTTGGAAACGAACAATCGCATCGCGATAGGGATCAGACGCATCATGCCCCTCTGCACCGGCTTCCGCGCGAATGCGAATATGCGCTTCCACCGCTTGCGCGCCATGGCTCGCATCAGAGAGCGCTTTCAAAAACAAGGGCGCGCTCGAAAGATGCAATCTTTCAATCACGCTACGATCAGAGAGACCCTCAGCTTCAATGCCAAGAAAGCGGCAGAATTTTTCATTCGCACCTTTGACTTTGCCCGACACATCATGACGCGCAAGACCGCCATCGACCAAAGCGGTTGCGCCACGCCAGCGATCTTCTTCACGCGATGCGCGGCGATCGGCACCGACAAGAAGATCTAGCGCGAAAAAGACACCGAAGGCCAAACCGGCAAGTCCCGCGCCTGAAAAAAGCGCCATCGCCAAAGGGGATACAACCGGCCCAGCAAACGCAGAGACAGCAGCACTCGCCGCAAGGCTCACAAGATAAAACGCTGCGCCACGAGGTCCCTGCAGTAAGGCACCCTCAAGAATGAGCGGCATCAACAGCGCGACCGAAGCGGGGCCGCCTGCGAGCACAGGAATAAATGATAATGTGAGTAATGAAAGGGATATACCAGCGCGAAACCCGCCGAGGCGTGACACGCCTAACGCAATCACGGCCTGAAACAATAAGATGATGCCCAGATAATGCAGACTTGATGAGACGACCTGCGGCACGATCGTGAAGAGAAGAAGCGACACGACACCAGCGACGGCCATGGCAAGTCGAGTGCCAATAAAAAAGCGATGCGCGGTAAAGGCCGGCGTGCCTTCCGTAATCGTGGGATGAACCAAAGCGCCCAAAGCGTCGCTAACAATTTGTTCAACCTGTTTGATCATGGCATCCCTCGGAATAAAAGGCGCAACCGCTTACGGTTACGCTTCGATCCGCAGAGTGCCCGATCGTGCTTAAGCCTTCCCTAAACGAATTAATCAATTTTGAGCGAGCCACGGCCATTTGTTAACAAGCGCCCGCAAAGCGTTAACAAAGCGGCTAAAAACGGCTCTTTTATTCATCAAGCTTTAACCATCTTTGCAATCTATGCGTGTCTCCCCAACGTGCATGACGCATTGTCAATTGATGAGGTCATGACAATCCCGTTTTGGGCTCCTGTCGATCAAAGAAAATTTTACAGAAGCCAGGATTCGATTCGTCAGCGATGGGATTCGTCATCAAATCAGCCGCCGTGATTGGCCTCATCTATTTGGCATCGCCCTTGCGGCCGCCCATGCCGGAATGGCTTGCGCGTCCGGGACTCGTTTCGGGATCATCCGCATCAAGCGCCACATTAAAATCACAAGAGACAAGCGCACCTCGCACGACCACCGCAAGCGCCGCTTTAAAGGGCCCTGAAACAATTAGCATCGCGGCACTCAAGGCCACGATGGAAACGGCCACGCGCGCCGTGGCAACCGCCTGCACGGGTCATGAAAAATCCTGTCTCGAACTCGCTGCACGTGCCGCAAAGGCCGCGACAGATACGGACCCCCTCGCCGCACTCATCGGACCGGAAACGGCCCATGCCGCTTCGGGCAATGATAAGGCACACGCTCAAAACCTTGTGGCCGACGCAACCCCCGCTCCGTCAGTTCCCCTGCCTCCGCGTCGCGAACCAGACGTCCAGAAAAAGATTTGATCTCGACCATACGGGGTTTCACCTCTAAACCCGTGTGAGTTTGGATTCGATCATGGCATCACGCATCAACGAGATTATCGAGAATTTTGGCTTCCTCGAAGATTGGGAAGACCGCTACCGCTATTTGATCGAGCTCGGAAAAGACCTTACGCAGCTTTCCGAGAGTGAAACGACAGAAGACAATCGCGTCAAAGGCTGCGCAAGTCAGGTTTGGGTCGTCACATCGGTTGATCATTCAGGGCTCGAACCTGTTTTATCATTTAAAGGCCAAAGCGACGCTCATATTGTCAAAGGTCTCGTGGCACTCACGCTTGCGCTTTATTCGGGAAAGACTGCGCGTGAAATTCTAAGCATTGATGCGCTTGATCTGTTCCGCCGCTTAGGCCTTGCCGAACATCTCACGCCGCAGCGATCAAATGGCGTGCGGTCGATGGTCGAGCGCATTCGCCGCGATGCGATTGCAGCAAGCACATAACTTCAAAACAAAAGACTTAATAAAGTCGACCGCCCTTCGGCACTGCGCGATCAGGACGGATTAACATGACCTTGCCCGCTTCATCGGGAACGCCGAGAGTCAAAACCTCTGACATGAATGGCCCGATCTGAAGCGGCGGGAAATTGACCACCGCAAGCACCTGGCTGCCGACGAGTTTTTCTGGACTGTGATTTTCAGTAATCTGCGCCGATGATTTTTTAATGCCAATCGGCGCGCCAAAATCAATTTTCAATTTGATGGCGGGCTTCCGCGCTTCAGGAAAGGGCTCAGCTTCAATCACGGTGCCGACGCGAATATCGACTTTCAAAAAATCATCAAAAGTAATGTTAGGCGTAAGCGACGACGCATCAGACATCAGAACGATCCTTGCAGAGAAATGCGATCAAATTGAAGGATCGAGATCGGCATCGGCACGATGCGCACTGCGATCCTTCTTAGCCATCGCCATACCGCGTTCGAACATGCGATGAAGCGCGCCTGACAACGGTTGGGTCATGCGCTCGAGATCTTCAAGCCGATTGATCACCATTCCGCCGCGCTTCAATTCTTCATCGAGCGCCGCCATAGTGCGTGAGAGACCCCGATCTTCATCACGGAACCACACATCCATCACTTTCGCATAAGCAAGCACTGCACCTTGAAGCTTGATCGCGCCCATCGGCCCTTCGGTTTCAACACCGGCTGCTGCAAGCATAAACCGCATCGAATTCAAGGCAGCCTGATTGAGCGCTGCGAGCGTCAACGGATCACGCGCTAAAGACGGTGCCATGCGTTTCAGTGCGTGCTTATAAGGAGAGAGCGCATCAAAGCGCCGCATGAGCACATCAAAAATACGGTCGCGCGTGGATTCATCCGCAAGGCTCTTATCGTCATCGCCCAAAACAAGCTGATCGATACGACGATTGAAGCTGCCAAGTACCGCACCTTTTGAAGGAAACGCCTCGCGGAACTCGAGAAGCGTCACGCTGGCGCGTTCAGCGACATCGGATATCTCGATACGGTCCCAATCACGTTCCGCGGCAAGTTCCATCAACGCATCGACAATGCGGTCGCGGGTTGAATGTCCGTGCGTGCTCATGGTGAAGCCCCCTGTTCTCGTCAATTAGAGATGGAGGGCCTGAACCTGAAAGTCTAGCCCGTATCAGCCCGAGAGCTCGGCAGCGCGACGCCGCGCCGCATGTACGGTTCCCATAATGAGCTTTTCGAGCGCCTGATTGCCCATAAGAACCGTCAATCCGGCCGCCGTCGTCCCGCCGGGCGAGGTCACATTGTGTCGGAGCGTTTCGGCAGACAACTCAGAGCGATGGAGCAATTCGCCCGCCCCTTCGACCGTTGCCCGCGCGAGCCGCAAAGCGAGGTCAGGCGGCAAGCCCTCCGCTTCGCCCGCTTTCGCGAGACATTCAACAAGGTGAAACACATAGGCCGGACCTGAGCCCGAAAGACCGGTGACGGCATCAATCAAATCCTCATGATCGACCCATTCGACCAAGCCCACGCCTTTGAGAAGACGATCAGCCATCGCTTTTTGCCGCGCCGTTACCTCGGGGCTGGCCACCGCGCCGGATATCCCGCGTCCGACCGAGGCCGGCAGATTGGGCATGGAGCGAACAATCGAGCGTGCTTGAGGTAAGCGCGCTTTGAGATTGCCAATGGTTTTGCCCGCCAAAATGGAGACGACCAATGTTTCAGGACCTGCGAGCGGCGCGAGAGTCGGAGCCGCCGCATCAAGCATTTGCGGCTTAATGCCGAGCACCAGCGCTTCAGGCACTGATGGTTGTTCTTTCGGATTGAGAGAGGCGCCAACGCGTTTGCATAAAGCCGTCATCGTGTCCGAAGGCAAAGGATCGATAACCGTAACCGCGCGCCCTTCAAGTCCGGCACTCAGCCAACCTTCGAGCATTGCGCCACCCATTTTGCCGGCGCCTACAAGAACAAGAGAAGAAGGAAATTCCGCACTCATGATGTTTTGATCTCCAGGCTCACCGGATCACGAAAACTCAAGCTTCGCCGACAGTTTCAAACATAGTCACGGCTAACGCATCAACCGGTGATTTTCCCGACCACATGACAAATTGAAACGCTTGATAATGCCGGTCGCATGTATCGACAGCGAGATTCATTAGGGCTTCGCATTGAGCTCCAGAAGGCTCAGCGCCCCCTGACAACATCAAGGAATGGCGGAACATCACAACATCGGTTTCCGACCACATGTCGAAATGACCAATCCATAATTGCTCATTGATGCGTGTCATCAAATCAGCAATCTCAGCACGACGCCGCTCAGGAATTTTCAAATCGAAAGCACAAGCCACATGAAGCGCTTCGATTCCGTCGAGCCAGGTGAACGCGACATCATAAGATGTCCAACGGCCTTGAACGGAGATGGCAATCTCGTCATCGCCCGAGCGCTCGAACGTTAGATCTTTAAGATGAGCGAGCCGCTCGACCATATCAAGCGGATGTTCGGCCCGCTCGGTTTCATGTGAATCAGTGATCGACATTATGCATCCAGTTGCCGTGACAGCCCGCCCCGACAGGGACGACTCAAACCGTCAGGCAGGGTGGACGCTCACGGATTCGAATGAATCGCACAATCGCCGGAAACTCCTGTCCACAGACCTTTGCCCTCGAATCAGGTGTAATTCGTCAAACGAATCGAATTAAGCACCGTGTTTTGATTCGAGTTCGGCAATGCGTGCAGCTAAGCGCTCATTCTCTTCGCGCGCCGCAATCGCCATAGCGCGCACGGCTTCGAACTCCTCACGCGACACAACATCCATATCGCGAATCAATCTTTCGAATTGCGCCCGCATCACGGTTTCAGCCTCACGTTTCATGCCGGTCGCAACACCGGCCGCATCGGTCATCAAACGGGAAATATTGTCGAGAAAGGGATTAGGCGATGTCGTCATCTTTTTCGTCCTTGTAATCGAAGTAACCCTGAGCGGGGCTAGCCATATAAAATCCTTTTACCACGGCAAAACGATGACGCCAGCCCACGCCTTGCGCTTGACGCGCGAAATTGAAAAGCGCAAGCCTCGGCAACGGAATAGCTAGATACTAGGGTCCCATGCCGCTTTTTGTTCTCCCTTTCCCGCAGATTGATCCGGTTCTCGTCGAGTTCGGTCCTTTTGCCATTCGCTGGTATGCGCTCGCTTATATCGCAGGACTGCTGCTCGGATGGCGCCTCGCCATTGCCCTTGCTGCCTCCGATCAACTTTGGGGCACACGCATTCGACCTGATCGGCTCACCATCGATGATCTCTTAATCTATATGGCCTTCGGTATCGTGTTTGGCGGTCGTCTCGGCAATGTGATCTTTTACGACCTCGATTATTATCTCGCGCATCCTTCAGAAATTCTCGCTGTCTGGCATGGTGGCATGGCTTTTCATGGCGGTTTCATTGGCGCGTTATTGGCGATGGTGTTTTTATCATGGCATCGCAAAACACCGCTTCTCTCTCTGTTCGATATTGCTGCCATTGTTTCACCCATCGGAATATTTTTCGGGCGCATCGCGAATTTCATCAATGGCGAATTATGGGGTCGCCCCACTGATGTTGCGTGGGCCATGATCTTTCCCCGTGCGGATGATTTACCGCGACATCCGAGCCAACTTTATGAAGCCGGACTCGAAGGTGTTTTGATCTTTATCATCGTCGGTCTCGTTGCCCTGCACGGCGGTTTGAAAAAGCCAGGACTTCTCGCTGGTCTCTTTGGCGTGCTCTACGCTGTAACGCGCAGCATTGCTGAACTTTATCGCGATCCTGATCCGATGACAGAAGCTTTACCGGGCGGCTTTACGATGGGCATGGCGCTATCACTTCCCATGGCACTGATCGGTGTCGTGCTGATCGTTCGAAGCCTTCGCAAAGAATTCCCGTCCGCATGAGCGCTTTAAAAAAACGCATTGTCGATCTCATTCGGCAAGAGGGCCCTATTAGTGTCGAGCGTTACATGGCTCTGGCTTTGGGTGATCCACAGGACGGCTATTACATGACACGCGATCCTTTGGGCGCATCCGGTGATTTCACAACATCACCCGAGATCTCGCAAATGTTCGGAGAATTGATTGGTCTTTGGTGTGCTGATCTTTGGTTGCGCGCCGGTCAACCGGCTTTATCTCTCGTTGAGCTTGGGCCCGGCCGCGGTACTTTGATGAGTGATGTATTGCGCGCGACAAGAGCCGTCACCGGCTTTCACGACGCCCTGCAAGTCACACTCGTTGAAATGAGCCCCGTGTTGAGCGAGATCCAGAAAAAGACGTTAGCCGACGCCCATCCAAGAATTGAATGGGTTCCTACGATTGCCACGCTTCCTCAAAAACCGACGATCTTCTTAGCTAATGAGTTTTTCGACGCGTTGCCCATCCGCCAATTCCAAAAGCGCAATCAGGCCTGGCATGAATGTTTGATTGGCGCTGATGACGACGGATCATTGATGTTTGGTTTGGCAAGCGAGCCCATGAGAATGTCAGGGCCCGGCGGTACCGAAGGCGATATTCTCGAATATGCACCCATCAGCGAAACCATCATGCGCGATCTTGCACATCATCTTGATCAACATGGTGGGGCAGGCCTCTTTATTGATTACGGCTACACAGCGTCTGGCTTCGGCGACACATTGCAGGCGATGAAAGCCCATGAATTCGTCAACCCACTCGAAGCGCCGGGTGAAGCGGATGTAACGGTTCACGTGAATTTCGAAGGGCTCGAACAGGCGGCGCGCCAAAATGGTGCGCGTACACATGGGCCCATCACGCAAGCTGAACTTCTCGATCGCCTGGGGCTCACCACACGCGCCGAAACCCTCATACGCAAAGCTTCACCGCAACAAGCAAAAGACATTCAAAGCGCCCGTGAACGTTTGACCGAACCAACGGCAAAAGGCATGGGGCAATTGTTTAAAGCGCTTGCCCTTTCGCATCCAGAATGGCCTACGCCGGCCGGATTTTAAATCCATGACAAGCACGATGCCTCGCCCCTTGATTAGTCCCCATCTTCAAAACAGTGGACTCGTGCATGGATTTTTCACGCGTGAAGGCGGCGTCTCGCAAGGCCTTTATGCAAGCTTGAATGGTGGCCTCGGTTCTTCCGATGATCCGGCTGCGGTTGTTGAAAATCGCGCCCGCATGGCAAACTTTCTCGGCGTAAAACCATCGAAGCTTCTAAGTCTTTATCAAATCCACTCTGCCGATTGTGTGACCGTCACCGAAGCATGGCCTCTTGATCAGCGTCCGCGTGCTGATGCGATGGTTACAAATAGTCCCGGCATTGCTCTGGGAATTGGAACGGCGGATTGCGGGCCGCTTCTTTTTGCTGATCGTGACGCGGGCGTTATTGGCGCCGCTCATGCCGGATGGAAAGGCGCATTTCACGGCGTCATTGAATCGACGATTGAATCCATGGAGAAGCTCGGCGCATCGCGTTCACGAATGGTGGCGGTTCTTGGCCCAACAATCAGCCAAAGCGCCTATGAAGTCGGCTCTGAATTCCGCGCGACAATTCTTTCAACAGATACTCAATCACAGCGCTTTTTCACGCCCGTAAATGAAAGCGGAAAATGCCACTTCGATTTGCCCGCCTATATTGTTGATCGTCTAACCAAAGCGCGTGTCGGAACAATCGAAAATCTCGCACTCTGCACTTATGCCGATGAAACGCGGTTTTTCAGCTATCGACGCGCAACCCATCGTAAAGAAGCGGATTACGGTCGCTTGATCGCGGCCATCGCTCTTTAAGAGCGATAAAAAATCTACAAAACGATATCGGGCGTTTTCCAGCCTACGGCTTGGCCCGCATCAACCGGCAACAGCACGCCTGTTACACTTCGTGCAGACGCGAGATAAAGAACCGCTTGCGCAATATCCTCAGCATCGACCGAATGTTGTAAGGGCACGCCTGCGGCTTCATGCAAGAAACCCGCTTGCCCCTCATGCTGATTGGGTAATGTCGGGCCGGGACCGATGGCATTCACGCGAATGCGAGGCGCAAGTGCTTGAGCTATCGTTTGCGTTGCCGTGTGAAGAGCCGCCTTCGACAACGTATAAGTAAAATGTTGCGGCGTGAGCTTTAAAACGCGATGATCAACAATATTGATGATTGAAGGATCATTAGCCGATGCCATTTGTGAAAAATGACGCGCAAGATCAATCGGCGCCTTCAGATTGATCGCAAGATGGGCATCGAGTGCGTTTTCGGAAAAATCGTCAAAAGAATCCGATTTAAAAACGGCGGCATTATTCACGAGTAGATCAAGCGTACCAAAACGCTCCACGACCCGCTTCATCAAGTCCGCACGTGCTAGGGCATCCGTCAGGTCACCCTCAAATAACTCAGCGTTGCCCCCTGCGGCTTGAATCTCGGACATGAGGGCGTCGGCGTCCGGTCCGAGGCGCCTCACATGGCACGCCACGCGATAACCCGACTTGGCAAGTTTTTTGGCGATGGTTGCTCCGACACGGCGAGCCGCGCCAGTAACAAGCGCGTTCTTTTGAGCCAAGGGAGAGCCGGAATGCGTGGTCATAGGAGGCCTAGGGCAAAGGGTGGGGCCAAAAAGGGGCAGCCCCTTCTGTCGCATGATCTTCACACGGATGAAACCGCCGATCGGTTTACCTTTTGTTGACCTTGTTTTGAGGCATCGCTTAGGGGCGCGACCGGAGATTGATAAAATTGGTCCGGTTCGTCGTGCACCCGCACGCGCCGCCCTTTGTGTTTTTGAGAGTTCATGATGACCCGCCCGTATCACCGTCTCGGCATTGTAATGGCTTTGGCCATCAGCCAAAGCAGTTCTGCCTTCGCGGGAGGACTGTTCTCGACCGATGGCGTGTCCAATTGGCAAGGGGGCTATGTCGGCGCCCATGGCGGGATAGGCTTGGGCACGGCCGGTTCGCTGACAACCGGCGGAACGCTTTACGGTGTGCATGGCGGAATGAACATCCAAAGCGGTTCATTCGTCGGCGGGCTCGAAGGTGAGTTTGACTCGTCACAAGTAAAGAACAGCTCAACCAGCGAAAGCTTCACTCAATCATGGATGGCATCAGGTCGCGGACGTGGTGGCTATGCTTTCGGGAACAATCTTGCCTATGGCACATTCGGTCTCGGTATCAGCGGAACGAATTATACGAATGTGAATTCTACGGATGCCATCAAATATGGCATCGTCTATGGCGCGGGTCTTGAAACCTTTGTGATGCCCAATGTCACGCTACGCGGCGAATTCATTCGTTACGATCTTGCGGCATCCAATTATCTCGCCAATGGCTCATCGGTTTCGCTCGATACGAAATCAAACTTACTCCGCTTCGGAATCTCCTATAAATTCTAAGACTTGTGGCGCAGTTTGCATGACAAGGCGAGCGTTGTTAAACGTTGATTTACGCTGATCCGGGGAACCATAATTTTGCCCCGGCATTGTCTCTTCTGATCATAGTCTTTCCACAAAAGTGTCCGCTTCTCTTGAGAAACGGATATATCGGCGCTTTTACCTAATCATCAGCGCGACCGCGAGTCCGAGAGCCTCATGCTCATCGGAATTTTGAGCTTATATTGAGGAGCTTTTTTCATGTCAGTTCTTACACGTTTTACTCTGGCTACGGCATCAATTCTCATGATCGGAGTGTCTGCCCATGCTGCAGATCTTCCAAGCAAAAAAGCCCCTGCGGCTCCTATCCCTGTCCAAAAAATCTCAAACTGGACCGGCGTCTATGGTGGCCTGAATGCAGGTTTGGGCTTTGGCAGTTTCACCAAAGAAGGCAAGGATGTTTATGGTAACCCTACTGGTGGCACGCTTGGTGTGACAGGTGGTTACAATTATCAAATGCCCTCAAACTGGGTCGCTGGCATTGAAGCCGATTTCTCACTTGGCAATATCAAAGGTAGCAATACAGGCTCGAGCGAAGGCCGGTATCTGAATACTATCCGTGGCCGCCTTGGCTACGCCATGAATGAAACAATGCCTTATTTAACAGCCGGCTATGCAGGCGCAACAACACATGACTCGAATGGTGGATCAGACGTCGATAATTATCACAATGGCTATACGCTTGGCGGTGGTATTGAAGCGGTAATCACCGGACCTTGGACGGCAAAAGCGGAAGCGCTATACATCCATCTTGAAGAGAAGGACATTCCTTCGAGCGGGGGATCCTCAGGCGCGGATTGGGGCCTCGTGCGTGTTGGTTTGAATTATCGTTTCTAATCGCTCATGACATGAAAAGAAAAAAGCCCGCTTCACCAGGAAGCGGGCTTATTAATTTCAATTATCTTAACTCAATACGGCGCGGTCAAAGCAAATGAAGGAACGCGTGCAGCAAAGTCATCAAGCCACGCCACAAGCCGTGGATGAGTTTTGCGCCATGCGCCTTCGAAGCGAAAATCGAGATAGCCCAACGCACAAGCAAGCGACACAGTTCCGATATGGGGAACGGGGCTCAGATGCGGCGGATGCGCTTCAAGAGCCGCAAGCGCGCGATCAACTTTTCCAGCTTGATGCGCGATCCATTTTGGCTCGCGGCGATCTTCTGCCCGGAACCGCATTTCATAGATCTGTAAAATCGCCGCATCCATGAGGCCGTCAGCCAAGGATTGCATCACGAGCACATCATAGCGATCATCGCCTTGAGGCGGAATAAGACGTCCACCGCCCCCAAGATGATCGATATACTCAACGATCACACGCGAGTCATAAAGCACCTTGCCATTATCAAGAATGAGTGTGGGAATCTTACCCAATGGGTTTTGCTGACGCAGATCATCTTCAGCGCTCAACGTATCGGCATTCACGATCTTGATGCGATCAATAACGCCCACAATGTGAGCAGCCATTTTTATTTTACGGCCAAACGGCGACGCGGGTGCAGAACGCAAAATCATCTGTCAAAATCCTCTGAAACAAAACCTGATCTTAACCGGAAGGCTAACA
>JBAXQM010000017.1:0-54700 GCA_037131735.1 Alphaproteobacteria bacterium | reverse complement strand
GAACCCTCGACCCCAACCTTGGCAAGGTTGTGCTCTACCCCTGAGCTACACCCGCATCCGTCATCGGCAGGGCCCAGCGGGCCCCGATGCGGGCTATATGACTCAAGTTCTCGGGAGATGCAACAGGCAGAGCGCCTCGTCATTTTACCAAGGCCCTTTAAGATCAATTATTTCCGTGCTCTTGCCCCACTCATCCGGACGCCTTTAGAAGGGGGCTCGCGATAAACCTTACGGAATTGACCTATGCCCGCCACGCCCGACGATCTTTTTGCCTTTCTTGATGAGATGGGCGTCAAAACCGAGACCATGAACCACCCCGCCGTGTTTACGGTCGAGGAGTCAAAGAGTCTTCGGGGAGAGATTCCGGGCGCACATGTCAAAAATCTCTTCATCAAGGATAAGAAGGGCAATCTCTTCCTCATTTCTGCCCTTGAGGACACGCGGATCGACCTCAAAACAATCCACGAGACGATTGGCGGGTCAGGGCGCGTGAGTTTCTGCTCTGCCGACCAGCTTCGTGAGCATTTGGGCGTCGAGCCCGGGTCTGTCACGCCTTTTGCAGTGTTCAATGATAAAGGCGGAAAGGTGCGCGCCATCCTCGATAAGCGTCTGATGGCTTATGAGCGGATCAATGTGCATCCGCTCGTCAATACGATGACCACCGGAATTGCCCGCAACGATCTTGTGGCCTTTATGGTCAAAACCGGTCATGACCCCGCCATTCTGACTGTGGGCGAAGCTGCTCCGGCCGAGGATTCTTGACTTTCGGACGACGCGCCGCATTGCCGCGCAGCGCGACCATGCCTATGTCAGGGGCACGAGAAAAAAGAGCGGTTTCGCTAAACACGTAATCCGGCGGAACCCGGGGTGAGTTGAGGCAAAAAATGACTTTGCAGGAACAGGCGGGCCCGGCTTCGGGGGCGAAGGACGTCACAACAGCAAGCTTCCGTCAGGATGTTATTGCTGAATCGATGAAGCAGCCGGTTCTCGTTGATTTCTGGGCGCCTTGGTGTGGCCCCTGCAAGCAATTAGCGCCCGCGCTCGAAAAGGCCGTTGCGGCGACCAAGGGCGGTGTGCGCCTCACAAAAATGAATATCGATGACCATCCGCAAATTGCCGGACAATTGGGTATTCAATCGATCCCCGCTGTCATTGCCTTTGATAAGGGTCAGCCGGTTGATGGTTTCGTTGGCGCGTTACCAGAAAGCCAGATCAAAGCGTTTCTTGAACGTATCGCGGGCAAAATGGCTGGCGGAACGAAAGAGCTTTTAGAAGCCGCCGCGCAAGTGCTGGCAGCCGGTGATGTCGTGCAAGCGATCGAAGCCTATGGGGCCGTGCTTGAAGAGGATCCAGGCAACACAGCCTCTATCGGCGCGCTAGCAAAAATCTATATCGATCAGGGCGAGCTCGAAACGGCAAAAGGTTATCTCGAGTCTGTGCCGGATGATCGACAAAATGATGCTGAGATTGTTGCTGCGCGCGCAGCTCTTGAATTGGCTGAACAAACATCATCTGTCGGCGATATCAAAGGTCTTGAAGCGGCGGTTGCTTCTAATCCAAATGATCATCAAGCGCGTTTTGATTATGCGCTCGCTTTGTCCGCTAAAGGTCAGCATGATGACGCCGTTGATGCGTTAATCGAGATTGTCAAACGCGACAGAGCGTGGAACGATGATGGTGCCCGAAAGCAATTGATCCAGTTCTTTGACGCTTGGGGCCCGATGGATGAAAAGACGAAAGCCGGTCGTCGCAAACTTTCGGCCCTGCTGTTCCGATAAACAGGAGTAATGGCAACCCGTTCAGTGAGAGGTTCGAGATGAATGTGATTTATCGAGGCCCTTCCGATTTACCTTCAGTTATGCCCCTCTTTCCGCTTCCAGGGGCATTGCTTTTGCCACGTGGACAAATGCCGCTCAATATTTTTGAGCCGCGTTACATTGCGATGATTGATGAGGCGCTTCGTACGCATCGTTTGATAGGCATGATTCAGCCCGATGGTGATTCAAGTCTTCGTTCCCGCGCGTCGGATTTATTCACCGTGGGATGCGCCGGGCGTATCACACAATTCGCGGAAACAGGCGATAATCGCTATATCATCACGTTGACCGGCGTTTGCCGCTTTCGCATCGAAGAAGAATTGACGGCGGTTACCCCGTTTCGGCAATGCCAGCCGCGATATGACGAATTTGTGACAGATTTCGAAGCGCATGCTGGTGAAAGCGCGGTGGATCGCGAGTCTGTGCTTACGGCCTTGCGTGAATTTTCTCAGGCCAATGGCCTATCGATTGATTGGAAAGGCATTGATTCCGCATCCAATGAAGCGCTCGTTAATGCGTTGTCGATGATGGCGCCATTTGGTGTTCGAGAAAAACAGGCTTTGCTTGAAGCCAAAGATTTGAAGTCCCGTGCCGAACTTCTTGTTGCCATTACACAAATCGAGCTTGCGCGTCGTGATGACGGATCCGATTCTGTGCTGCAGTGAGTATCATGACCGAAAAAAGTGCCTCGCCGTCATCGGCGCCTGATCCAAAAATGCTCGAAATTCTCGTTTGCCCTTTGACCAAAGGGTCTTTGCGTTATGATTCGGCGCGCTCGGAATTGATTAGCGAAGGTGCGCGGCTCGCTTATCCGATACGGAATGGTATTCCCATTATGGTGCCTGAAGAGGCGCGACCGTTGGAAGACGCATTTTAAGCCTGCTTTCCGGCACTCCCCGGCTTTTCATTGGGAAAAACATTAAGGCCTCATTGCTTTTTTCTTGCCTTGCGGTAGGGCTCGCCTGAAGATGCTATTGTGCGGTATAGGCCGTTGCCTACCCTTTCATTCATTCAGGAGTTTGACCGATGAGGTCCTTGTCTTACACTCTCGCGATTGGTTGTGTCGCGGCTTTTGCAGCTACAGCGACTTACGCGAACACTAAACCTGCGGCACCTGCCAAGAAAGCCCCCGCAGGTGTTTCTGTGACCCTCGTCAATGGAGGCGCGTCTCCCGTTGTTGAATTCTCGAAGATTGAAGTCGTTGCAGCTCAAGCACCCGCGCCGCAGTCGCAGGATTGGTGGGCGGCACCGATGAGCTGGTTCTCATCGGACAAGCCGGCTGAGCCAACCACGAGCGAGACCAATCTATTGGCAGCACCTTTGGCGCCGAAGAAATCAGTCGTTCTTAAACTCGGCAAAGACTGCAAAGTTACTGTCTCTGCAAAATTCGAAGATGGATCATCGATCGATCCGGTCGCGATGGATTTCTGCAAAGACAAGAAACTGACCTTAAAGGGTCCGTCAGAAGAGTAATGCCGTATCTCGCCCGAGTTTTTCGGGCGAGACATTGCCTCCCAATTCGAACTGGCAAAGCGGAGTTCATCTCTGTTTTGCCAGTTTTATTTTGAATACATTTTCAAAGGCGACGTCACTCTGAAGCAAATACACTCTCGGTTTGTGGCATTGCAGAGCTGCCATGTTCGTCAGGCTGTTTCTTTACTCCCCATCGATTCATACAAGTCTATATGCGGCACAGCGTATCTAACACACTGAGTTTGGTTCAATGAGCGGCGGCACCAACCCAACAATCGGCATCGCATTAAAGATCGTGTCGATTTTTGCGTTTCTAATCATGTCCACGCTCGTAAAGCTCGCGAGCGCGGATATGCCCATCGGCGAATTGATGTTCTTCCGCGCTTTTTTCGCGCTCTTGCCGCTCGGTCTATGGCTGTGGTGGAATGATGAATTGCGTGGCGCAGTAAAAACAACCCGCTTGGGGGGCCATCTTCTCAGAAGCATTTCTGGATCTGGCGGAATGTATTTTGGCTTTGCCGCCATTGCCTTTTTGCCGCTTCCCGATGCGACCGCACTTGGATATCTCGCGCCACTCGTGGCTACTGCACTTGCGGCATTGCTTTTGAAAGAGAATGTAAGGCCCTATCGCTGGGCCGCAATCGGGATCGGCTTCGCCGGTACACTCTTGATGGCTGCGCCGCATTTTTACGGCCGTGACTTAGGTGATTTTCTGGCTGAGGGCCCTGCGCTTGGAGCGATGGCCGGTTTGACAGCATCGCTTTGTAATGGATTTTCATCCATTCAAATTCGCAAATTGGCGCAGCTCGAGCGGACCGGAACAATCGTTTTCTATTTTCTGATGGTTACATCATTGATTGGTCTTTCGACGTCATTTCTTGTTTGGAAAATGCCGACGCAAGAACAAGCTATGTTGCTTGTTGCGTCCGGAATTTTTGGCGGCATTGGACAAATTCTGATTACATCCTCTTATCGGTTTGCCGACGCGTCGGTGATTGTGTCCTTTGAATATTCTTCACTCGTTTGGGCTGTTGCGATTGGCTTTTTTCTCTTTGGCGATATTCCGCACCCCGTTGTGTTTCTAGGCGCCTTCATCGTCATCGCTGCCGGACTTTATGTCATTTATCGCGAGCGTCGTTTGGCACGCGAATTTCAACAAGACGCGGCTCTCTGAAGGGATCGGTCAAAAGGACTGATGAAGCCGCCTTGACAGAATCCGCGACCCGTGCGGAAATCTGACCAATTGGTCAAATTCCATACTTTGGGATTTAGCGCCATCGAAGAGGGGGCAACGATGGGGTCAGTGAGAACAAGCGGGTTGGCGGCAGGGCGTCTCGCCGCAGAGGACTACAAAGCCAATTTTTCCGATATCCACCCGCCACTTTCGCGGCATGAGGCCTTTGTCGAGGCGGAGCGGTGCTATTTCTGTTCGGACGCGCCGTGCCAGACCGCCTATCCGACCTCAATCGATATCCCGCTCTTTATTCGCGAGATCGCGACGGGCAATGATCTTGGTGCTGCTGAAACCATTCTGAAATCCAACATCCTCGGCGGCATGTGCGCACGCGTTTGTCCGACTGAAACACTCTGCGAAGAGGCCTGTGTGCGCGAAACCGCTGAAGGTAAGCCGGTCAAGATCGGTCTCTTGCAGCGCCACGCCACCGACCATTTGATGGATGCAGGCAAGCAGCCTTTCAAACGCGCGGCGACGACGGGCAAAAAAGTCGCGGTGATTGGCGGCGGACCGGCAGGGCTTGCCTGTGCGCATAAACTCGCCGAACACGGCCATAGCGTTACGATTTTCGAAGCCAAAGATAAACTTGGCGGCCTTAACGAATATGGTATCGCCGCTTACAAAACGACGAATGATTTTGCGCAACGCGAAGTCGATTTCATTTTGGCGATTGGCGGCATTGAGGTGAAAACGAGCCATGCCCTCGGTAAAGAGATTGATATCGCCACATTGCGTCGGAGCTATGATGCCGTGTTTATGGGAACCGGACTTGCCGGTGTGAATAAGCTTGGCGTGAGTGGTGAAGGCACGCTTAAGGGCGTGCGTGACGCGGTTGATTTCATTGCGGAACTGCGGCAAGCGAAAGATCTTTCAAAACTTTCGATTGGTCGTGAAGTTGTTGTGATCGGAGGTGGCATGACCGCTATCGATGCCGCGGTTCAGTCACGTAAGCTTGGCGCCGATCATGTAACGATTGCGTATCGTCGTGGTCAGGATGCCATGAAAGCCAGCGCCTATGAACAAGAAGTCGCGCAGACCCACGGTGTCACCGTTCGTACCTTTGTGAAGCCTGTTGCGCTTGAAAGTCAAAATGGTGTCGTCAGTGGCGTAACACTTGAAGAAACCGACATTGAAAATGGTAAACTCGTCGATACCGGACAACGCTATACGCTGAAAGCCGACATGGTGTTGACGGCGATCGGGCAGATTTTTGTACCCGATGGATTAGGCGGCGTTGATGGCCTCGATCTTGTTGGGGGCCGTATCAAAGTCGATCAGCATCGACGCACGAGCGTAAAAGGTCTTTGGGCTGGCGGTGACTGTGTTGCCGGTGGCGAAGATCTCACAGTGGCTGCCGTTGAAGACGGCAAACAAGCCGCTTTGTCCATTCATCAATCCCTGACAGCGTGACGCGAAGGAGAGACATCCATGGCCGATCTTCGCACTAATTTCCTCGGGATCAAGTCACCCAATCCGTTCTGGCTCGCCTCTGCGCCGCCAACGGATAAAGAGTATAATGTCGTTCGCGCGTTCAAAGCGGGATGGGGCGGTGTTGTTTGGAAAACGCTCGGTGATGGTGATCCCATCGTCAATGTGTCAGGCCCGCGCTATGGCGCCATTCATGGTCCTGATCGCCGTTTGATTGGGTTGAACAATATCGAATTGATTACAGATCGTCCGCTTGAAGTGAATTTGCGCGAAATCAAGCAAGTTAAAAAAGACTGGCCTGATCGCGCCGTTGTCGTTTCGCTTATGGTGCCTTGTGAAGAAGAGAATTGGAAAGCGATTCTCAAACAAGTCGAAGAGACAGAGTGCGATGGCATCGAACTGAATTTCGGTTGCCCCCACGGAATGTCTGAACGTGGCATGGGTTCTGCCGTCGGCCAGGTGCCCGAATATATTGAAATGGTCACACGCTGGTGCAAACAACATTCGCGGATGCCGGTGATCGTAAAGCTCACACCAAATATCACTGATATTCGTTATCCGGCGCGCGCTGCGAAGAAGGGCGGCGCTGATGCCGTCTCGCTCATCAACACAATTTCATCGATCATGTCGGTTGACCTTGATCACATGTCGCCATGGCCGGTTCTTGATGGACAAGGCACACATGGTGGGTATTGCGGTCCGGCAGTGAAACCGATTGCGTTGAACATGGTGGCCGAAATTGCACGCGATCGTGAAACACAAGGTCTACCCATTTCAGCCATTGGCGGCATTACAACTTGGAAAGATGCTGCTGAGTTTATTGCGATGGGCGCAGGCACTGTTCAGGTCTGCACTGCCGCGATGACCTATGGATTCAAAATTGTTGAAGAGATGATTTCTGGCCTCTCGCAATTCATGGATGAGAAGGGCTATCGCACGATTGAAGATTTCCGTGGCCTTGCCATGCCGAAAGTCACGGACTGGCAATATCTCAATTTGAATTATGTCGTGAAGGCATCGATTGATCAGGACCTCTGCATTTCGTGCGGTCGGTGCCATCAGGTGTGCGAAGATACGTCACATCAAGCCATCACCAATCTCGTGGATGGCAAGCGCAAATTCACGGTGAAGGAAGAAGAATGCGTGGGCTGCAATCTCTGCGCCGTGGTGTGTCCGGTAGAAAGCTGCATCACGATGGTGCCGCAAACCAAAGGCACTGATCCGCGCACGGGCTTTGACTATGGCAGGCCTTATGCGAATTGGACGACGCATCCGAATAATCCGTCGTCAAAAGCGGCGGAGTAATTACGGCTTTTAATTGCCGATTCGGGCGATACCTTCTTCGCCATCATCACGCCGCCAGACGAGTTTATCGCCTGGCAGGCTTTCAAGCTTAAAGCAGAAGACTTTTCCCCCATACCAGCTTTGCCATTGTTGGCAGAGACTGTCGTCCTTCACCCACCAGCGACCTTGATCATTGGGGGCAAGAAATTTTCCAAGGCCGATGGCTTCCCCTGATCCATCAACAATGCCTTCCTCCTTGTAATGGAGTGGCATCTCTCCGCCGAGAGGAACAGAGAGATAAATTCTTTTTCCCTCTACATAAGATTTGATGGCTTCGCCTTTGACCGGCTCACCGGCGGCAATGTTTTTTGCATAGACGGTCACGGCTTGCACAAAGATCATTGGCGCAGCAAAAGCCGCAGCCGATAAATACGCCAACATCCGATCTAGGTTCATTTTCGTATCTGCTCCATCACAGCTTTTATGCGGTGCATACAAATGTCTGCTTTGTGGCCAATTTACGGAACCAGCCCATAGTCAGATCAGACTTTATCACCTGTGCACGGAAGACGAAGGACGAGAAGAACGTATGATTGGAAAAATTCTATCCTTTATCTTTTTTCAGATTGCCTGGTTTGCGGCGGTTCTTGGAGGCGCGCACAATCTTGATTTTGCTGGCGCCTGTCCGGCATTGGCGCTTTTTGCCTTTCACCTAACGTCAAATCATAGGCGTTGGGCTTCGGCTTGCGCGACAATTCTTGTTATTGTCCTCTTGGGCATTGTTATCGAATTTCTTTTGTTGAAAAGCGGGGCGATTACCTATCGTGGATCAACAGCGTCCTCCTCTTTCCCACCTTTGTGGATTCTAGCGCTATGGCTTGCCTTTGCCACTTTGCCCGATGGCGCATTGTCATGGCTCTCAGGGCGCACGGGGCTTCAGGTTATCTTCGGTGCTCTCGGCGGACCTTTGAGTTATATCGCGGGAGAAAAACTCGGTGCGGCAGAGCTTCACACAAGCTTCACTTATGCCATGACTGTTTTTGCCATCGCTTGGGCTATTGCGACGCCACTGTGTTTTCTCTGCGTCAAAGCTTTTTCAACAAAAGCCGAATCGCTCAAAGCGGCGTGATGCCGTGTAAAATCGTATCCACCACTTGTGCTTTGGCTTTTTGGAATTGCTCGTCAGAAAGCGGCGCGCCGCCATTAAGCGCACGAATCTGATCTTCGAAATCGGCGTAGTGCTGGGTTGTCGCCCAGATCATGTAAAAGAAATAGCGCGGCTCGAGCGGACGGATTTTTCCCGTTTCAATCCAGCGGCGCATAATGGCCTCGCGGGAAGCGATCCATTCGGCGAGCGTCGTTTCAAGAAAGTCTTTAATAACCGGCGCGCCTCGCAAGATCTCGCTGGCCCAAATTCGTGAACCAAGAGGGTCGGCCCGCGCCAGATCCATTTTCGCACCGATATAGGCGGTTATGGCCTCTTTGGGGTCATCTTTTTCGTCAAAAGACGAGGCGGCGGCGAGCCAGTCGGACAGAATCTCCTCGGTCACCGCCCGGTAGAGTGCTTCCTTGGTCGGGAAGTAATAATGGAGATTGGCCTTCGGCACGCCCGCCCGCCGGGCAATTTCAGCCGTGGTTGCGCCCTTAAACCCCTCTTCGGCAAAAACAGCCCGCGCGGCCTCGAAGAGGCCTTTTTCCTTAAGTTCGCGGCCGGCAGAACGGGCCGGTCGGGGAGGTGGCGCGGTATCGGTCATTGTCTTCTGTTTCGAACCCGTGACGAACCAACGAAATTTTACAAACGTGAATTGACCACTTGGTCAAATCCATCATAGCGTTACCCTTATCGCGTTGAAAAGCCGGGGTGGGGATATGGCTGACTTGTCGAATTATCGGATCGATGGCGCGCGGCTCTGGGACACGCTAATGGAGATGGCCAAGATCGGCGGCACGCCAAAGGGTGGCTGTAAGCGTCTCACTTTGACTGATCTCGACAAACAGGGTCGCGAGCTCTTCACCGCATGGTGCGAAGCGGCGGGCTGCACGGTTTCCGTTGACCGCATGGGCAATATGTTTGCGCGGCGGCCGGGCACAGACAATTCTTTGCCGCCGGTGATGATGGGCAGCCATCTCGACACGCAACCGACAGGCGGCAAATTCGACGGTGTGTTGGGTGTTTTGGGCGCGCTTGAAGTCATCCGCTCGATGAATGATCTCAAGATCAAAACCAAACATCCGGTAGAAGTGGCCAATTGGACGAATGAAGAAGGTTCACGCTTCGCGCCCGCCATGATTTCGTCAGGTGTTTTTGCAGGCGTTTATACGGAAGACTTCGCCTATGCGCGTGAAGATGGTGAAGGCAAAAAGCTGGGCGATGAATTAAAGCGGATCGGTTATCAGGGTGACCTGCCGACGGGTGGCCGACCCATTCATGCGTTTTTCGAATTGCATATTGAACAAGGCCCTATTCTCGAAGCTGAACACAAAGATGTCGGCGTCGTCACGCATGGCCAAGGCCAGCGTTGGTATGAAATCAAATTGACGGGCTTCGAAAGTCATGCGGGTTCAACGCCCATGCCGCGCCGCAAAGATGCGCTGCTTGGTGCCGCGCGTATTGTCGAGCTTGTGAATTCCATTGGTTTGAAACACGCGCCAAATGCCGTTGCGACTGTGGGCATGCTCAATCCTTATCCGAATTCACGCAATGTGATTCCGGGCGAAGTGTTCATGACGGTGGACTTCAGGCATCCGGAAGATGCAACGCTGTCCGAGATGGACGCCGCACTGTCCCAGGGCGTGAATGAGATCACTGATAAAATCGGCCTCACTTACGACATGAAGCAAGTCTTCTATTACAAGCCCGTGGCTTTCGACAAAGACTGCGTTGAAGCCGTGCGGCGTGCTGCGAAACATTTTGGCTATTCGCATCGCGATATTGTTTCGGGCGCGGGTCATGATGCGTGCTACATTGCGCGCGTTGCGCCTACATCAATGATTTTCACGCCCTGCGTGGATGGTATCAGCCATAATGAAGCGGAAGATATCAGCCAGGAATGGGCGGCAATGGGAACCAATGTACTGATGCATGCGGTGCTCGAAAAAGCCGAAGTCATCGGTTGAGTGCGCGCGAGAGGGGGAAGTCATCATGTCAACAGTGATCAAAAACGGAACGATCGTCACAGCCGATCGCACATATAAAGCCGATGTGCTGATTGAAGGCGAAAGCATCACCGCCATTGGTTCTGATCTCAAAGGCGACAAGGTGATTGACGCTGCGGGCTGTTTCATCATGCCCGGCGGTATCGATCCGCATACGCATCTCGATATGCCGTTTATGGGCACGAATTCTGCTGATGATTATGAAAGCGGCACAAAGGCTGCTCTCTCCGGCGGCACCACAATGGTTGTTGATTTTTGTATCCCCGGCAACGGCCAGCGTCTGATGGATGCGTGGAAAGATTGGGATGCGCGCGCATCAAAAGCAGCCACCGATTATTCCTATCACATGTGCATCACCTATTGGAATGATCAGGTGCGCGCGGATATGGCGGATGTCGTCAACAAAGGCGTGACCACCTTCAAGCATTTCATGGCCTATAAAGGCGCGTTGATGGTGAATGATGATGAGATGTTCGCGTCATTCCGCCGCTGCGCCGAACTGGGTGCCATGCCACTTGTTCACGCTGAGAATGGTGACGTCGTTGCCGCACTCCAGCAGAAGCTTCTCGCTGAAGGTATCACAGGACCAGAAGGCCACGCTTATTCGCGTCCGCCGGAAGTTGAAGGGGAAGCAGCAAATCGCGCGATCATGTTGGCTGATGCTGCCGGTGTGCCGCTTTATATTGTTCACACATCATCGATTCCGGCGCATGAAGCAATTCAACGTGCACGCGCGCTCGGCAAGCGCGTTTATGGTGAGCCGCTCATCCAGCATCTCGTGCTCGATGAAGGTGAATATATGAACAAGGATTGGGTGCACGCCGCACGGCGTGTCATGTCGCCGCCCTTCCGCGATAAAAAGAATCAAGAAGATTTGTGGAATGGTCTACGGGCAGGCTCACTGCAAGTTGTCGCCACAGATCATTGCGCGTTCACAACAAAACAAAAGGAAATTGGCCTTACCGATTTCACAAAGATTCCGAATGGCACGGGTGGTCTTGAAGATCGCATGCCTGTTCTCTGGACGCATGGTGTCGGCACGGGTCGTCTCACCATGAACGAATTCGTCGCGGTGACCTCGTCGAATATTGCGAAAATTCTCAACCTCTATCCGAAAAAAGGTGCCGTGCTTGTGGGCGCTGATGCCGATCTCGTGATCTGGGATCCGGAAGCGACCAAGACTGTGTCCGCGTCTACGCAAGTGTCTGTGATCGATTACAATGTGTTCGAAGGACAGAAACTTAAAGGCCTACCGCGTCTGACTCTTTCGCGCGGTGAAGCGGTTTATGAAAATGGCAAAGTGACTGCGAAAACGGGTCGCGGAAAATTTGTTGCGCGCAAGCCGTTCCCGCCGGAATCAAAAGCACTGTCGACATGGAAAGAATTGACTCAGCCGAAGAAAGTAGCACGCTGAATGTCATCTTCTCCCGTCATTGATATTGCCGATCTGTCGCTCACATTCGAGACGAATGACGGGCCTGTTCATGCGCTTTCAAATGTCTCTCTGAGAATCGAGAAGGGGGATTTCGTCTCTTTGATCGGACCCTCGGGATGCGGCAAGACGACATTGTTGCGTGTGATCGCTGATCTTGAACATCCGACGGGCGGACGCGTCTCCATTCACGGCATGACTCCAGAAGAAGCGCGCTTGAAACGCGCTTATGGCTATGTATTCCAAGCGCCCGCGCTTTACCCTTGGCGCACGATTGGGAAAAACATCGGATTGCCCCTTGAGATCATGGGCTATTCGAAAGACGAGCGAGCAACGCGGATCCGTAAGGGTCTTGAGCTCGTGAATCTTACAGGCTTTGAAAATAAATTCCCTTGGCAATTGTCGGGCGGTATGCAGCAACGCGCGTCGATTGCGCGGGCACTTTCATTTGATCCAGAACTTCTCTTGATGGATGAGCCCTTCGGTGCGCTCGATGAAATCGTGCGCGATAAGCTCAATGAACAATTATTGCGGCTTTGGGAAATGACACAAAAGACGGTTGTCTTCGTCACCCATTCGATTCCGGAAGCCGTTTTTCTCTCAACAAAGATTGTTGTGATGTCGCCGCGCCCGGGCAAAATCCACGATATTATCGAATGTAATTTTCCGCGTGATCGCACGCTTGATATTCGCGAAACGCCAGAATTCCTCGATGTCGCCAATCGCGTGCGGCAGGGCTTACGCGAAGGCCATTCTTATGTCGATTGAGGACGGCACATGCTAAAAGCACTCTGGTCCGGCAAGACTCTGCCTGTGCTCGTAGTGTCTGCGATCCTTATTGTTTTATGGTATGTCGGTGCCATTCTTTTGAATAGCGATATGCAGCGTGATGCCTTCGCCAATGCGAATAACACAAATTACACTTTTGCAGATTTGGTGATTGGCACTTGGTCGCAAGAACGTCCGAAGCTGCCGGCGCCAGATCAAATTTTAACCGAGCTCCATAAGACGGTGATCGATACCGCGCCAACTTCAAAGCGCAGTCTCGTGTTTCATGGCTATGTGACGCTAACCGCAACATTGTTTGGCTTTTTGATTGGCTCGGCACTCGGCATGGTGCTTGCCATTCTCGTTGTTCATGTTCGTAGTCTTGATAAAAGCCTGATGCCTTGGGTTGTGGCCTCACAAACCATCCCGATTATCGCGCTTGCGCCGATGATCATCGTCATCATGAATCAATTCGATATCACCGGACTCGTTCCGAAGTCGATCATCGCGGCCTATTTGTCATTTTTCCCTGTAACGGTCGGCATGGTGAAGGGCTTGCGTTCACCTGATCCGTTGCAGCTTGATCTGATGCGTACTTATTCCGCGTCGCGCATCCAAACCTTTTTCAAGCTTCGTATTCCTGCTTCAGTGCCTTTCCTGTTCGCGAGCCTCAAAGTGGGTGTCGCAGCAAGTCTTGTAGGCACCGTTGTTGCCGAACTCACAAAGAGTGAGGATGGTGGTTTTGGTGCACGCCTTCTTGCGGGCTCATATTACGGACAAACGATTCAGATTTGGGCGGCTTTGTTTGCCGCCGCAGCCTGCGCTTGGGCGCTTGTATCGCTGATCGGCCTTCTTGATCGTGCGGTCACAAAAGCGATGGGGGCACGCTGATGGGTCGGTATAATCTGCTTCTCGCTTTCGGCGGTGCCGCCGCAATTTTTGCCGCGGTAGGCTCTTACACACATGATGTGCCCGTATCGCTTTTTGATGATCACGCCATCACGCGTTTAATTTTTGGCATCGTCGGTGTGACGGCATTACGGCAAAGCGGCGAGCCCGAAGTTACAGGTCCACAACGGTGGAATGTTCCTTTTGGCAGTCTCGTCTTCGCAATCGAGTTGATCTCCTTGGCACATTCTGAAGGTGTGCGGGCGTGGGGCTTTTACGCGGCCGCGTTAGCCTTCTGGCTCTTAGCGTGGCGCGCGGTTGATGTGATCTTGGCTGAGCAAGCGCCGCGCGGACGCAGTCGCCTATTATCCGATCTCGCTGTGCCGCTGGTCTTTGGATTTACACTTGTCGTTTTGTGGGAAGTGCTTGCGCGCGGCTTTCAGGTTCCGATGGTCATTCTGCCTGCGCCTTCCGCCATTCTTGGTAAATTGTTTACATCGCTTCCGACATTGGGTGCCGATTTCATGCAAACGATCCAAGGTATTCTTGGTGGTTATGTGATCGGCTGTGGTGCGGGCATTCTCGTTGCGGTTCTGATTGATCGCGTTCCGTTTTTACAACGCGGTCTTTTGCCGCTCGGCAATCTTGTCTCCGCGCTGCCGATTGTTGGTGTCGCGCCCATCATGGTCATGTGGTTCGGCTTCGACTGGCAATCAAAAGCGGCGGTGGTCGTTGTGATGACGTTTTTCCCGCAGCTTGTGAATACGGTGGCAGGCCTTTCCGCCGCGGGCGTGATGGAACGTGATTTGATGAAAACTTATGCAGCGAGTTATGGACAAACATTATTCGCTCTACGCCTGCCTTCGGCCTTGCCCTTCATTTTCAACGGCCTCAAGATCAATTCGACACTGGCGTTGATCGGGGCCATTGTTGCGGAGTTCTTTGGAACGCCGATTGTCGGAATGGGCTTTCGTATCAATACGGAGGTCGGGCGCATGAATATCGACATGGTCTGGGCGACCATTGTCGTTGCGGCTCTTTGCGGGTCGTTGTTTTACGGGATCTTGGCTTTCATCGAGAAGCGGATCACGTTTTGGCATGCCTCCTATCGTCAGGGGGCGTAGTGAGTGGGGCCTCGGCCCGAAAAAGGGGAGAAGAAAGAATGCGGAAACTGGTTTTAGGAATGATGGCCCTTGCGGGTCTTGGCGTTGCCTCCGCGCACGCTGCTGACAAAGTGACATTGCAATTGAAGTGGGTCACGCAGGCTCAATTCGCTGGTTACTATGTTGCAAAGGATAAGGGCTTTTACAAAGACGCCGGTCTTGATGTCACGATTAAGCCCGGCGGACCTGATATTGCGCCGCCGCAAGTGATTGCGGGTGGTGGTGCGGATGTTGTTGTTGACTGGATGCCGTCAGCACTTGCAACACGCGAAAAAGGCGTCGCGCTTGTTAACATTGCCCAACCGTTCAAGCGCTCGGGCATGATGCTCACCTGCCGCGCAGAAACCGGAATCAAATCGCCAGCTGATTTGAAGGATCGCACACTCGGTGTGTGGTTCTACGGCAATGAATATCCCTTCCTCTCCTGGATGTCGAAGCTTGGCATCAAGACGGATGGATCAAAGGGTGGCGTGAAAGTGTTGAAGCAAGGCTTCAATGTTGATCCGCTCTTGCAGAAGCAGGCTGATTGCGTTTCGACCATGACCTACAATGAATATTGGCAGGTTATTGACGGCGGTATTCCTGCCGACAAGCTTGTCGTATTCAAATATGAAGACCAAGGCGTCGCGACCATGGAAGACGGCCTCTATGTCATGGAAGACAAGCTGAAAGATCCGGCATTCGTCGACAAAATGGCAAAGTTCGTTGCCGCTTCGATGAAGGGTTGGGAATGGGCACGCAAGAATCCGAAGGATGCTGCGAAGATCGTTCTCGACAATGATGCCTCAGGTGCTCAAACCGAAAAGCATCAGACACGCATGATGGAAGAGATCAACAAGCTCACCGAAGGTTCAAATGGCAAGCTCGACAAGGCTGATTACGAGCGCACTGTGAA
Source organism: Alphaproteobacteria bacterium (assembly GCA_037131735.1). Classification (GTDB taxonomy): domain Bacteria; phylum Pseudomonadota; class Alphaproteobacteria; order Rhizobiales; family Beijerinckiaceae; genus CAIUPE01. The sequence goes on along the minus strand of JBAXQM010000017.1, from coordinate 39,162 downwards.
GACCTTGATGGGCGGTGGTTCTGATCCTGTCATCACCAAAGTGCCTGCGGGCGCGACAACTGATGTTGTGATCGACAAGGCCCTTGCGATGAAGTGATTGCGTAAACACGCATCATCATAAAAGATCAAAGCCGCGAGGGGTAACCTTCGCGGCTTTTTTAACTTGATGGTTTTTTACTTTACCATTTTCAGCGCGATTAATGCGCCCAGATACATCCCCACACCAAACCATGAATGCGCAACAAGATTCAAAAAGCGTATCATCCATGGATTGTTGCGTTTTGAGGCAGCCCATCCCGCGCCCATACCGGGTTGGAGAATAAACCATCCCGCACCCACTGTTATCCATGCAAGAATAAGGGCAGGCACAAGCTTCGGGGCATGAGCATAATCAGCGCCACCAAAATGGAGCAGCGCGGCACCATAGAGAATGCCGGTGGCATAATGCGCGAACCATCCCGCTTCGACTTCGAACGGAAACGCGCGCGCTGTTGCAATATCATCGTGAAAAATTTTGCCGCGGGGCAGGTGCAAAAACCAACGACCAACAAGACCCCAATTGGGCGGCGCGATGCCGACCTGGCGATGCAGAAGCATCGCCCACAGATCCATCGCGGCGGTGCCCCAGAGTCCAATCACAAGACTGCGAAAGATGAATTCATGCATGATGTGCGTCTCCCCGTTTTTGGGGAGACTGTCATGAAGTTGATGGCCACGCTAGCGCTTTACGTGTCCGCAACGGCGGCTCTTGCGAGAGCGCTATTATTAAACTCGAAAGGTTTCGCGTGTTAGGCGAAGCCTCTCTGTCGCGTTCACGTTGAGAGTAAAAATGGTGCCCCTAGCCGGAATCGAACCAGCACTCCTTGCGGAATCCGATTTTGAGTCGGACGCGTCTACCAGTTCCGCCATAGGGGCAAGGTGGAACGGTCTATATCCCGCCAAGATTCAAAATTCCAGTCCTATCGGGCAGTCTTTGCGGGGAAATCGCCTGCGCTCCACATTGGCAGCATGCGGACTTCTTTTGGGACTTGCGGGCTGCATGGGCGATCCAGCCCCTAAGCCTCAGGACCAGAAACTGCTTGATGACCGGTTTACGTCGCTCTGGCAGGAGCTTGTGAGCCATAAAGCGGGCCCCGAGCGGGACAAATCGGGCTTTGCCCTTGCCGCCTATATCGAAGAGGTCAAAACGACCTATACGGATAAAATCATCAAAAACTGGGTATGCAAACCCTGGAGTATGAATGGCAAAGAGGTCCCGCTGATTGCGGGGGCCAAGACGGCGCATTTCGAATGCCTCAATCCAGACGGGATGCGCGGCAGCGTGTTCAATCTGGCCTTACCTGCGGGATCCTTAGTTGAGCCGCTTTTCAACGGCTATTCTGTACGCTTCTCGGGGAAAATTGATAAATTTGTATTTTCCGAAGAGACGATGAACAGTTTTTACGTCTATGTCACCGTGAGCGCGTTTGAGATTGTTGATCGTAAGCGCATGTGAGATCGGAGACGGATCATGGATGAGGGCATGTCTGGGTTGATTGACTGGGCGGCGCCTGTAGCTGTGGCGGCTGTCGCCGTCGTTCTTGCTTTCGGCCTTTTGAATATGCTCAGGGGTGGAAGCGCGTCGCTATCACAGACCCTGATGCGCTGGCGCGTCATTCTTCAATTTGTGGCCATCGTCATCGTCATGGCAGTGATTTATCTGAAAAGTTCTTAACCACGAGGCGTGAAGCTACAGGCGCTGACGGCTTTAGCCTTTGTCATCGCGATGAAACCCCGCTAGGGTGAAGATGAAGTATTTTGGAGTAAGAATTTCGTGACTCATTCAATCTTTGGTCGGAGTTTTGGCCGTTTTTCTGCAATTTTGTGCGCTTTCGCATCGGTGTTTGCCTTTGCGAGCCTCGCTTCAGCGAATGAATTCACGTTGAAAAATGGCCAATTCCGTGTTGGCGCGTCGACGCATGGGATTGCGAGCGCCGAGACCGGAACGGTTGACGCGAATATCGAATGGTTGATGCCCGCTTTTGATTTCGGTTCAACCGGCGGGTTCACCCTCCATCCGCAACTGGGTGCCAATATCAACACGCAAGGGCTCACAAGCGCGGGTTATGCTGGTTTTGCCGGTGTAGTGACGCTTCCAGGCGGATTGTTTGTCGAGGCTGATCTCGGCGGTTCATTTAATAATGGCTATACAAGTTCGCCGCCTGCGGGTTCAAACCGCTCCGAGTTGGGCTGCAATGCGCTTTTCCGCGAAGCCTTTGTGATTGGCGTGCCCTTGTCGGACCGCCTTTCGGTTATGGCCATCGCCGAGCATATGTCTAACGCCAATCTCTGCCAGCCGAATAACGGCATTACCAATGTCGGCGTGAAACTCGGCTATTCTTTTTAATCCTCTTTGGTCCGGTTTTCGTAGGCGTTAAGGAACCGGCAGGGCGGATAAATCATGGTCGTATTAAACAGAATTTACACGCGGACGGGCGACGATGGCACGACCGCGTTGGGAACGGGCGCGCGGCGTCCTAAATATGACCGCCGAGTCGCCGCCTATGGCACGGTTGATGAAACCAATGCGGCAATTGGTATGGCCCGAATCCACACGGGGCAGGCTGAGCCGCTGGTCGATCAAATGCTCTCCCGCATCCAGAATGATCTCTTCGACCTCGGCGCTGATCTCTGCACGCCTGAGACGGGTCGTGACACGGGTATGCCCTCTTTGCGGATCGTGGCGTCACAGGTCGAGCGGATTGAGCGCGAAATCGACGAGTTGAATGCCGAGTTGAAGCCGCTCCGATCATTCATTCTACCGGGCGGTTCGGCATCCTCGGCCGCCCTTCACTTAGCGCGCACGATTTCCCGTCGCGCCGAGCGTCTGATGGTGGAATTGTCCAGTTTCCCGGATGAGCCGGTGAGCGAGCCCGCGCTTCATTATATCAATCGCCTCTCGGATTTCCTGTTCGTCGCCTCGCGCTATGTGAACAGGCGCGGTGAGGACGATGTTTTGTGGGTGCCGGGCAAGACCCGTTAGACTTAAATCCGATCGGATGTCTGAAACGCGATAGGGAATGTCGCGCGCTTTTTGTCTCTTTTTGCAGATGCGTTGACAATGATGGTCTGGGCCGTTTAGGTCCGGAGCGCTTTCTGATTTGTTGCGGAAAGCCAGTCTTTTTTGGGCCTTGTGCAGCATCACGCTGCCTCGAGCCGGTTCTGGAAAGAGCATCATGAAGATCATCGTGCCGGTGAAACGGGTCGTCGATTACAATGTTAAAATCCGCGTGAAGTCCGATGGGTCGGGCGTCGATCTCGCCAATGTGAAAATGTCGATGAATCCTTTCGACGAAATTGCTGTCGAAGAAGCCTTGCGGATTAAGGAAGCGGGCAAGGCGACGGAAGTCGTTGTCGTGTCTATCGGTCCCGCCGGTGCTGCGGAAACCTTGCGCACGGGTTTGGCGATGGGGGCTGATCGCGGCATTCTCGTGAAGACTGATGAGACCGTTGAGCCTTTGTCGGTCGCTAAGATTTTGAAAGCCGTCGCCGATGCTGAGCAGCCGGGATTGATGATCCTCGGTAAGCAAGCGATTGATGACGACATGAATGCCACGGGTCAGATGCTCGCGGCTTTGCTTGGGTGGCCGCAAGGCACCTTCGCTTCGAAAATCGAAATCGGTGATGGAACAATCACTGTGACGCGCGAAGTTGATGGTGGATTGCAAACTGTCGAATTAAAAGCGCCGGCGATTGTTACAACCGATCTGCGTTTGAACGAGCCGCGTTATGCATCACTGCCCAACATCATGAAGGCCAAGAAAAAGCCGATTGATGAAAAGACGCCAGCTGATTTTGGTATCGATATCGCACCGCGTTTAAAAGTTGTCACAACGGTAGAACCTGCTGGCCGTAAGGCTGGCGTCAAAGTCGGTTCTGTTGCTGAACTCGTTTCCAAATTGAAAACCGAAGCCGGAGTATTCTGATGGCTACGCTTCTTCTCGCTGATCACGACAATGTTTCGATCAAGGATACAACCGCACGCGCGTTGAGTGCAGCGGTTGCCATGGGTGCACCAGTGACTGTGCTGGTTGCCGGTCACAATGCGCGAGCAGCTGCTGATGCCGCCGCGCAGTTTACTGGTGTTGCAAAAGTTCTTCTCGTTGATGACGCGCTTTATGCCAATCAACTTGCTGAACCGATGGCTGCTTTGATCGTCTCATTGGCATCGTCTTATGCGGCGATTGTTTCTGCCTCGACGACATCCGGCAAAAACATTATGCCGCGTGTCGCAGCGCTTCTCGATGTGATGCAAGTTTCAGATGTTATTCGTGTGATTTCTGCGGATACATTCGAGCGTCCGATTTATGCGGGCAACGCGTTGCAGACGGTTCAATCAACCGACAAGATCAAAGTGCTCACTATTCGCACAGCATCCTTTGCAGCGGCGGCAACAGGCGGTTCGGCATCAGTTGAAGCGGTACAAGCAGCAGCTAATCCGTCGCTTTCATCTTTCAAAGGCGAAGCGCTCGCAAAGCTCGATCGTCCGGAACTTACATCGGCAAAAATCATCGTGTCGGGTGGCCGCGCGATGGCGAATGCCGAGAATTTCAAAACCTATATCGAGCCTGTTGCTAATCGCTTGAATGCGGCAATGGGTGCGTCACGTGCGGCGGTTGACGCAGGCTATGCCCCGAATGACTGGCAAGTTGGTCAAACGGGTAAAGTTGTGGCGCCTGAACTTTATGTCGCTGTCGGCATTTCCGGTGCGATCCAGCATCTCGCCGGTATGAAAGATTCGAAAGTGATCGTGGCGATCAACAAGGATGAAGAAGCACCAATTTTCCAGGTTGCAGATTATGGCCTTGTCGCTGATCTCTTCACGGCTTTGCCGGAGCTCGACAAGGAATTGGCAAAAGTCGGTTAGTCAAACCGGTTCGATTATGTTAGCTTTGTCATTCATGACAGAGCCGATGCGCGGAGTATGAAGGGCATGACCGTTTCAATCGAAACCGTAGGCATCATTGGCGCCGGGCAAATGGGCTCGGGCATTGCGCAAGTGAGCGCGCAAGCCGGACTGTCGGTTAGGCTCCATGATGTGAATGCGGATCGGATTGCCGGAGGCCTTGCCACAATCAATGGCAATTTCGCGCGTCTCGTAACCAAAGGTACGATGACGGAAGCCGAGCGGCAAGCCGCCTTGGCGCGTATTTCAGCGGCAGCCGATTACTCTGACTTTAGTGAATGCGATCTCGTCATCGAGGCCGCAACCGAGAATGAAGAGGTTAAGCGCAAGATTTTTTCGTCAGTGTCAAAAGCACTTTCGCCAAAGACGATGCTTGCGACCAACACCTCATCGATTTCGATTACACGTTTGGCAGCGGCAACGGATCGGCCGGATCGGTTCATCGGTATTCATTTTATGAATCCGGTTCCAAAAATGCAGCTCGTCGAACTTATTCGCGGGATTGCCACCGAAGATCCAACCTTCGAAGCCGCGCGCGTCTATATCGAAAAACTCGGTAAGACGATTACAGTGGCCGAAGATTTTCCGGCCTTCATCGTCAATCGTATTTTGCTGCCGATGATCAATGAAGCGATCTATACGCTTTATGAAGGCGTGGGTTCGGTTGAGGCGATTGACACCGCCATGCGCCTCGGCGCCAATCATCCGATGGGGCCGCTGCAACTCGCTGATTTCATCGGCCTCGATACCTGCCTCTCGGTGATGCAGGTACTCCATGAAGGCCTCGCCGATTCCAAATACCGCCCGTGCCCGCTTCTGGTGAAATATGTCGAGGCGGGGTGGCTTGGGCGTAAAGTCGGTCGGGGCTTCTACGACTACCGGGGCGAGACGCCCGTCCCAACGCGTTAAAACACCCCTCATTCATCGCAAAACTCGTAAAAACAGGGCTTCACAATCCTGTCACTGGGCCATTAGACTATCCCCGTCGCTAAGATTCGGTCTTTTCGACAGGAGGAGCTGGTCCGTTGACGATCCACGTTTCGCCACCTGTTTCGCCGGAAGCCTGTCCGGCGCTGGTCCTCAATGCCGATTACCGGCCATTGAGCTACTATCCGTTGTCCTTGTGGAACTGGCAGGACACGATCAAGGCTGTGTTTCTTGAGCGCGTGAATATTGTCTCCTTTTATGACAAGACGATCCGTAGCCCTGGCGCCGAATTCCGCCTTCCTTCAGTCGTCTCGCTTAAATCCTATATTCCGCCCTCGCGTAGTCCGGCCTTCACGCGCTTTAATGTGTTCTTACGTGATCGCTTTGCTTGCCAATATTGTGGCGCGCGCGAAGAGCTTACCTTCGACCATGTTATTCCGCGCTCGAAGGGTGGGCAGACTGAGTGGGAAAATGTCGTTGCGGCATGCTCGCCTTGCAATCTCTCCAAAGGCGATAAATTACCGCACCAAGTGAAGATGTATCCGCGCCAGCAACCTTATGCGCCGACTGTTTTCGATCTACATCAAAATGGGCGCTTGTTTCCGCCGAACTATCTTCACGAGAGCTGGCTCGATTATCTCTATTGGGATTCAGAACTCGAGCCGTAAGAGTTTATGCACTTACGCCCGACGTGCTTGTGCGCCGAGTGACGCGAGCAGCGTCAATCCAAAGCAGATCACCGCGTTCCACGTCGCGAGCGAAAGACCGAAGATGCGCATGGCAACTTCATCGCAGCGGATGACTTTTACTGTTTCGAGTTGTTTCAAGAAATCATCCATGGATGCGGGTTGCGACAAAGGCCCCGTGCAATCGGTGGGCCCTTGAAACACACCAAATTCAACGCCGGCATGGTAGCCGCCGATACCTGTACCCACGAGATAGATAAAGGCTGCGAGTACAAGAAGCGTCCGCGCAAGGCGATATTTTTGACTTGAGCGCGCCAGCATTGCAGCTGTGGCAGCAACAGGGATACCGAAATAATGCGGCAGGCGGCCAATAAGACAGAGGTGGCAGGGTTTGATGCCGAGACCTAATTCAATGAACCACGCGCCGCTAATGATGACCAAAGATCCAAGGGCTACGGCCAACGCGGTCAGATAAACAAAGTTCCATTGTCTTAAAGACATCGGGCAGAATCCTATTAATCAAATTTGCCTATCAAGCAAGTTTAGCAGCGGCGATGATACCGAGAATTGTAAGCGCCGTTATCACAAACAACACAAGACCCAAACGCCGCTCAATAAAGTGCCGTAGAGGATCGCCAAATTTATTGAGCAATCCCGCCAATATATAAAAACGTGCACCTCGCGTAATTACCGACAAGACAACAAAAAGCGGAAAATTATAATCCAACGCGCCGGAAACAATACAAACGAGCTTAAAGGGAATCGGTGTCAGTCCTTTAAGCAAAATGAGCGCGGCGCCATATTGGGCATAGGCGTCTTTAACGAGCGACACTTTATCGGCATAGCCATAGAGTGAAAGAATCCAAAGCCCTGCCGTATCAAATAACAAATGGCCGATCAGATAGCCTACGATACCGCCAAGCACCGAACCCAATGTGCAGATAAAGGCGTAACGCCAGGCGAGATCAGGACGCGCCAACGCCATCGGCGCCAACAACACATCAGGCGGGACAATGAAAACAGAGCTTTCCGAAAAAGCCACGATCCCGAGCGCCCAAGGCGCCCCTGGACGATCTGCAAGAGCCACAACCCGATCATATAATTTACGAAGCATAATGGCCCTTTAACACTGAACGCGGCGAATAGGCGTCTCTCTTTACTGGCTCGAATCAAGTTCGAGCAAGCGCTTCAGATAATCGCGCTCTTCAATCGGACGCGTCGGATCGCTCGAGCGTGATTGAAGCTCTTTGAGGATATCGAGCAACCTTCGATTTTGTTCCGAACCCGCGCGAAAATCTTGATTGAGATCTTCATCCGCTGATCCCTTGCCTACATCGCGCCCGAAGGGATCTTTCTGTGTGGCTGTCCCGTTGCGACCGGTGGCAGATCCCGGACGACCCTGTCCCTTGCCATTCTGGTCAAGGGCATCTGCAAGAGTTTTGGCGCCGCGTCGCAAAGATTTGAGCGCTTGCTCTTGTTGTCGCACCGCATTGCGTCCTTCACCCGCACCAAGGGATGACTCCGCATCGCGCATCGCTTGCTCGGCATCATCAAGGGCGTCGCCGCCGGGCATTCCCTTTTTCTTGAGCGCCTCTTTCATTTTTCCTAAAGCGTCGCGTAGCGCTTGCTGGCGATCTTTGAGCGCACCTTGATCAGAGGGTTGATCTCTATTCGAGTCACGAAATGTCTCATCGCGCAATTTTTGCTGATCGCGGATCATGTCATCCAACGCGGTCTCAGAGTCCGAAGATGGATCACCTTCACCAAGCTGCGGATTGTTCTCGCCTGATTGCAACGCATCGAGCATGGCTTCAAGCGATTGAAAAAGCGGATCGACCTCGCTATTCTTCTTCATGAGATCGCCCATACGGTCGAGGAGCGCATTCAAATCCCTTTGACGCAACGGGCGCGCTTGCGCAGAAGGCTTTTCGGATTGTGGCTTTTGTTTCAAAGCACGCTTTGCATAATCCTCGAGATAGCGATCGAGCGCTTCACGAAATTCCTTGAGGCGCTCTTGCAACGTATCTTTATCAGCCTTTTGGTCTATGGCTTCGCGCAGCCGCTCCCGCGCCGCGTCTAGCGCGCGGCGCGTATCGCTTTTGAAGGATTGATCAACTGTTTCAGCGAGCGTCAAAAGCGATTCGCCAGACTCGCGTAGGGCGTTGCGTGTGGTTGATTGCTCAATATCGCGACGCGCCATACGAAGACCAAGATGCGATCCTGCCGGCACACCAAATAATTCAGGCGTCTGTGAGAGCAGTGAGAGGTCGCTGACAACCGCGTTCTTTTGATGGGCATCCTGCAGAAGCATCTTGCCCTGCTCATCAAACGCGCGTGCAAGAAGCGATGTATGCGGATGATCAGGCAAAGTGAGGGTGAAGGGTGTAGTTTTTGTGATCTGCCCGCCTTCGTCTTCGCCGACCAATACAACGCTTACCTCTGATCCTTGCCATGCTGGAGGAATCATCGACGCAAGAATTTTATATTCCGCGCTAATCTCCTTCGCATGACGCGGTAGAGGCAAAGTGAGACGCGGCGGTGAGATGAGAGGATCTATCTCTCCGGTCGCTGTACTGGACTGTGTAACGGGACCTAGCACATGGATTTCCGCGGATTTAAAACCGTAATCATCACTCAAGAGATAGGACAGCGTGAGCGATCCACGCTTCTCCTCTTTAACGCCACCGAAGGTCACAATCGGAGGAAGATCGGGGATTGTTGTCACCGATAGTGTGACTTTAGGCTGGCCTTGGGCTTCAAGGGTGAAGACGCCATCACCTTTAATGCGCCATCGCGTCTCTTTTGTTTGGCTCTCCTCATTCGTTGATTTGGTCTCTTCGAATTGGGGATTGAGTGTGAAGGAGAGAGCATCCTTTTGCGCTGCGCGGATCACGAGAACAGAGCCAACCGGCACGCGATGTTTCAGCATGCGATCATCTGGTAGTGATGAGAATTGAAGAAAGAGCGGCGGCACATCGGTATAAACGGGCGGATCAATCCAACCCTCAATCGGAAGAGCGAGAACCGCTGTGCTTTGATCTTTGATCGTGAAGGCGCTTCCGAGGCGTGAAAATTTTTCGGGTCCCGCAAGAAGGCCCATGACAATGGCGATGAGGACGATGTGATAGCGAAGCGCATAGCGGTCACGATCAGCAAGATCAGAACGCCATTGCGTGACAATGTTTAACCCTGCGTGTTCGCGAGCGATTTTTTGGTGCGCACGCCACAACGCCGTTGCAACGGGCGTTGTTGCAGCCCCGCTCGGGTGATCAAGAAGGGTTTGTGCGGGGCGATGCCGGTGGGGAGAGGCATCGTCAACATGGCGCAGGGCATCGCTTTGTGAAGGGCGTTTGGCGAGGAGAGCCTTTCGTGAAATCGCGAGGATTGCGAGCACGAGTGCGCAAAGAATCACAAAGCGCAATGACGCCGGAAAAGCTGAGGGTATCGTCGACCACGCATAGATCAAAAAGAGAGCGATGATAAGGAATACAGCGCTGATGAAAGGCCAAAGCCGTTCAAGTACAAGTAAGGCGCGCGAAACGAAAAGCGCCCGCCGCAGTTTTACGGGGATGTCACTGTGGTCACGGCTCACTTGTGAGAGCGCCGCCTCATGAGGATCCGTCGAAGTTTGCTGCGCGCGGGACGGATGGTTTGCGATCAAGGATCGATCTCTCTCAGCTCAGCCAATCGGGGAGATGATCCAATGCCAACATCGCGTCATAAGTTTGGCGGGGGCGAATGACCGCGTAACTCTTCTCTTTTACCAGAACCTCAGGAATGAGAGGACGAGAATTATACGTACCAGATTGAACGGCCCCATAGGCTCCACCCGACATCACCGCCAAGAGATCGCTCGCTTCCGCTTGCGGCAAATCACGGCCAAGCGCGATATAGTCGCCCGATTCACAAACAGGGCCGACAACATCTGCCACGATGCGCTGCTGCGTAAACGACGCCTCACGAACAGGTTTGATGTCATGATAGGCTTCGTAAAGCGTAGGGCGGATAATATCATTCATCGCCGCATCAACGATGACGAAATTTTTTCCTTCGCCTGATTTCATATAGATGACTTTTGTTACCAATATGCCGGCATTTGCGACGAGCAAACGCCCGGGTTCGAGAACATATTTTGTTTTCAAATGGCCAAGACGCTTTTTGATGATAGCGGCATAATCATCAGGATGAGGCGGGGGTGAATTGTCAGGCCGATATTGCACACCAAGTCCACCACCAAGATCGAGATGATCGATAGCGTGACCGTCGGCGCGCAATTGCACAACAAATTCGCCTAGCAAAGTGAAGGCATCGTCGAAGGGCTGAAGGTCCGTGATTTGACTACCGATATGCATATCGACGCCCGATACAATAATGCCTGAAAGCGCTGCCGCGTCACGATAGACATCGCGCGCGCGTGAAATCGGTACACCGAATTTATTCTCGCTTTTGCCGGTCGAGATTTTCGCATGTGTTTTAGCATCGACATCCGGATTCACGCGGATCGAAATTTTTGCCTTAGTGCCCTTCGCGGTTGCCAAAGCCGAGATGCGGAGCAATTCAGGTTCTGATTCAACATTGAAGCAATGGATCGACTGATCAAGCGCATAATTAATTTCGCGATCTGTTTTGCCGACACCCGAAAAGGTAATTTTTGATCCGGGAACGCCCACCGCACGCGCACGCCGAAGCTCGCCTTCCGACACGACATCCATACCCGCGCCGAGCTGAGCAAAGGTTTTGAGAACAGCCTGATTTGAATTGGCTTTCATCGCATAGCAAACGAGCGCATCCGTGCCCGTGAACGCGCCCGCAAATACTTTGTAATTCCGCTCAAGTTCGGCTGTCGAATAGCAATAAAAAGGCGTACCAACTTCCAATGCAATTTCGTGAAGATCAACATCTTCCGCGTGGAGCGCGCCATTCCGATAAAGAAACTGTGTCATGATTAAAAAGAACTATAAAAGAGGATCAAGAAGGAATGGTGAAGACGAATCCGTTTTTGGCGGCGCTTTTGGTTTCGCTGATTTAGGAAGCGGCACAGTCGTCATAGGATCCGTTGTGGCTTCTGTTGCGGCGTCCGGCGCTTGCGCGTTTGGTGGTTCAAGCGGTCCTTTACGGCCACAGCCTGAGGCGATCAAAGACGCGGCAAGAATGAGAGAAAGAAATCCGATGCGCCTCATCACACTTTGCTCCGCTTCAATGTGGAGAGCCACCGCCGCGCCTCGCGTTTGACATTGGACGGTGCCGTGCCGCCAAAACTCGTGCGGCTACGCACGGATTTTTCAACACCGAGAATTGTAAACACATCAGCCGTAATTTTCGGTTCAACCGATTGCATTTCAGCCAGTGTTAGTTTCTCAAGGCCGATTTTTTTATCAGCCGCGAGACCTACAATTTTTCCGGTCACATGATGCGCGTTGCGGAAGGGCATTTTCAATCTGCGCACGAGCCAATCCGCAAGATCGGTTGCCGTCGCATAGCCAGAACCCGCTGCTTTTTTCATCGCCTTGCGATCCGGTGTCATATCGCGCACCATGCCGCTCATTGCTGCGAGACATAGCGAGAGTGATGTCAATGCATCGAAAGTGCCTTCTTTGTCTTCCTGCATATCTTTTGCATAAGTCAGTGGAAGGCCTTTCATAACAATCAAAAGAGATGTCAGCGCGCCGATGATGCGGCCTGATTTGGCGCGCACGAGTTCAGCCGCATCAGGGTTGCGCTTTTGCGGCATGATCGATGAGCCCGTCGTGAATTTATCAGAGAGCGCAACAAGTCCGAATTGCGGCGTCGTCCAAATCACAATCTCTTCGGCAAAGCGCGAGAGATGCATCGCGCAGATCGAAGCGGCAGAAAGCGCTTCGAGAACAAAATCGCGATCGGATACGCTGTCGAGTGAATTTGCCGTAGGTCGATCAAAGCCGAGTGATTTTGCGGTCATAAAACGATCAATCGGGAATGATGTCCCCGCAAGCGCTGCAGCCCCAAGCGGATTTTCATTCATACGCTTGCGCGCATCTTTCACGCGGCCGCGATCACGTCCGATCATTTCAACATAAGCGAGAAGATGATGGCCGAAGGTGACGGGTTGCGCCGATTGCAGGTGCGTAAAGCCGGGCATCACGGCATCGGCATAATCGAGTGCCTTTTCGGCGAGCGCCTGTTGAAGGTCAGCCATTTGCAGGTCAAGCGCATCAAGCGTATCGCGCACCCAAAGACGCATATCGGTGGCGACTTGATCATTGCGCGAACGCGCGGTGTGAAGCCGTCCCGCGGCCGGGCCAACGACATCGGCAAGCCGCGACTCAATATTCATATGAATATCTTCAAGCGCGCGCGAAAAAGTAAATGTGCCGGACTCGATTTCTTGAGCGACTTTATCAAGGCCTTTCGCGATCTCGTCCGCGTCTTTGGCCTCAATGATGCCCTGTTTGCCGAGCATGGCGACATGGGCTTTTGAACCGGCAATATCTTGCCGCCAAAGGGTCTTGTCGAATTCGATTGAGGCGTTGATATCTTCCATGATCGCATCCGGACCGGACTGGAAGCGGCCACCCCACATTTGATTGCTCATCTCATCCGGCCCCGTTAGCGCTTAAGGACTGTCCATGACCGACCCCGCAAGAGTGCCCTTGTCCCGCCGAACGCGCGTGTCGCTCGTGGCGTTGGGGCTCCTCATCGCCGTGTCGGCAATGGGTGTTCTATACGAGAGAGTAGGGGGGCGCGGCAATGCGGCTCAAGGGCTTTGCGCCGACTCTGCGGCACTTTCTCCGCGTTTGGCCTCGCTTTATCGCGGTGACATCGCGGCCATGCGCCCGGTCGATCCGCCCCGCCCACTGCCGGATTTCGGTTTCAACAGTTCCTCAGGCGTAAAGGCGCTTTCCGATTTCCGGGGGAAGATGATCCTCTTCAACCTCTGGGCGACCTGGTGTGTGCCCTGTCGCGAGGAAATGCCCGCGCTGGATCGATTGCAGACAAAGGAAGGCAGCGCCGATTTTACGGTTTTCGCGCTCAACATGGACACGCGAAATACCGAGCGGGTGCCACAATGGTTGGATGAGAACGGCATCAAGGCGCTTGAGCGCTTTGGGGATCCTGAGGGGAAGGCGTTCCAGGCGCTTCGAAAAGAAGGCCTTGTCACCGGCCTACCGACGACGATTCTAATCGGACGCGACGGGTGCCTCATCGGCGCCATGGCGGGCCCGGCGAAGTGGGACAGCGCGGAGGCTTTTGACCTCGTCCGCGCTGCCGTCAAAAAATAAAATCAGCCCTTTTGCGGCATGGTGGCCGCAATGCCATTCGCATTCAAATGCGTGACGAGTTCGCCCGACTGGAACATCTCGCGGACAATGTCGCAGCCGCCGATGAATTCGCCCTTGATATAGAGCTGCGGAATTGTCGGCCAATTGGCGTAGTCCTTGATGCCTTGGCGGATATCGGCGTCATCAAGCACATTGATGCCTTTGAAATTCACACCGATATAATCGAGAATCTGGACGACCTGGCCCGAGAAGCCGCACATGGGGAATTGGTGCGTGCCTTTCATGAAGAGCACGACATCATTGCTGTCGACTTCGGATTTGATGCGATCTTGAACAGTCATTGTCTTCATCCTTGTCTGCCCGCGTTCAAGGCGCGGCGTTATCAAGCGGTGTGAGTTTAAGCGGTTGGTACGGCTGTCGTCAAAGCGAGGGCGTGCAAGACGCCGCCCATATTGCCCTGAAGCGCGGCGTAAACCATCTGGTGCTGTTGCACGCGGGTCTTGCCCCGAAAGGCCTCCGAGACAACGGTTGCGGCATAGTGATCCCCGTCTCCGGCGAGATCCTTGATCTCAATCTTCGCATCCGGAAATGCGGTCTTGATCATGGTTTCAATGTCTTCGGCCTTCATGGCCATGGGCTGATCCTCGTCTTACAATTCCCCCGCCATATAAGACGGGAGCCAATCTTCATGGGCCGTTTTAAGGCGCGCAATTGATATGGGGGTTTCGCCGGGAAGCGTCAATTGATCACCCTCGGTCTTTCCCAGCACCAGTGCGGGAACGCCGGCGCTTGATGCGCGCTTCAGGATAATCGCGGCCATCGCCTGATCTTTGACGGTAATTAGGTAACGGGCCTGGTCTTCGCCAAAGAGCACCGCCGTCGACGGAATGCCCTGAGGCAGTTTGTCGATCTTCGCGCCCATATTCCCGGCGAGCATCATTTCGGCAAGGCCGATGGCCAAGCCACCATCAGAGAGATCGTGGCAGGCCGTGACATGGCCGTCTTGAATCAAGGAGGCAATAAAGGCGCCGTGTTTTTTCTCGGCTTCAAGATCAACCGGCGGCGGTGCACCTTCTTCACGTCCGGCGATTGTCGCAAGCCATGCGGAGGAGCCGAGCCAGCCCTTGGTTTCACCAATGAGCAAGATGAATTCACCGACGGTTTTGAACGCAAGCGTTACCGTCTTTGCGACATCGTCAACAACACCCACGCCACCGATCGTCGGTGTTGGCAAAATGCCGCGTCCATTGGTTTCGTTATAGAGCGAGACATTGCCCGACACGACGGGGAAGTCGAGCACTTTGCACGCTTCGCCAAGTCCACGAATGCAATAGACAAGCTGGCCCATATAATCGGGACGCTCGGGATTACCGAAATTGAGATTGTCAGTAATCGCGCGCGGTGTACCGCCGACGGCAATGATGTTGCGATAGGCTTCAGCGACGGCTTGCTTGCCACCTTCAAACGGATCCGCTTCGCAATATCGCGGCGTCACATCGGATGTGAGCGCAAGGCCACGCGGACCGTCGCCAACGCGCACCACTGCGGCGTCACCACCAGGTGACTGCACGGTGTTGCCGAGGATCAGATGATCATATTGTTCCCAGACCCAGCGCTTCGAGGCGAAGTCCGGTGAGCCCATCAGTTTGACCAACGCATTCGAATTGGAAAGCGGTGCTGAAACGCTTTGCGGATCAATGACCGGACGTTTCGGTGTTTCGACATAGGGCCGATCATAGAGCGGTGCTTGATCGCCAAGTTCTTTGATCGGCAGATCGGCCATTACTTCGCCATGCTGTTTGATAACAAAACGCAGCGTATCGGTTGTCTTGCCGATGATCGCGAAATCAAGATCCCATTTGATGAAGACCGCTTCCGCTTCTTTTTCCTTGCCGGGCTGCAACACCATGAGCATGCGCTCTTGGCTCTCGGAGAGCATCATCTCGTAAGCTGTCATGCCGCTTTCACGGCAGGGCACTTTGTCGAGATCGAGTTCGATACCGAGATCACCTTTTGCGCCCATTTCAACTGCGGATGACGTGAGGCCCGCAGCGCCCATATCTTGAATGGCAATCACCGCGCCTGTTTGCATCAATTCAAGACAGGCTTCGAGAAGAAGCTTTTCAGCAAAAGGATCGCCCACTTGAACGGTGGGGCGTTTCTCTTCTGCTGAATCATCAAAGGCTGCTGAGGCCATGGTCGCACCATGAATGCCATCACGTCCGGTTTTTGAACCCAGATAGACGATGGGATTACCAACGCCTGTTGCCTTCGCGTAAAAAATTTCATCACTCTTTGCGATACCCACCGCCATCGCATTGACGAGAATATTGCCGTCATAACGTGTATGGAATCCCATCTGCCCACCAACAGTCGGCACGCCGAATGAATTGCCATAACCGCCGATACCGGCAACGACGCCCGACACAAGATGACGAGTCTTTGCATGATCGGGTGAACCGAAACGCAACGCATTCAATGTCGCAATCGGACGCGCACCCATTGTGAACACATCGCGCAAAATACCGCCCACGCCTGTCGCGGCGCCCTGATAGGGTTCGATATAGGATGGATGGTTGTGGCTCTCCATCTTGAAGACACAAGCCAAGCCATCACCAATATCGATCACGCCGGCATTTTCACCGGGGCCTTGAATGACCCAGGGTGCTTTCGTGGGAAGCCCCTTCAGATGAAGGCGCGATGATTTATAGGAACAATGTTCGTTCCACATGGCCGAGAAGATGCCAAGTTCGGTGAGCGTGGGCTCACGACCAATAAGCTCAAGAATGCGTTGATACTCGTCGGGCTTCAAACCATGTTGGGCGATAAGTTCGGGCGTCATAGCAACATTATTCTGCATCACGCGACTCCCGTCGAAGCCGTCAGGCTTGCAAAGAGTCCGCGACCATCAATGCCACCCACCAATGTCTCAATCAGATTTTCCGGATGCGGCATCATGCCGAGCACATTGAGTTTTTTCGAATAGATACCGGCAATCGAATTGATTGATCCATTCGGATTGCCCTTATCTGTATCGCCCGCCTCATCGCAATAGCGGAACGCCACACGATTTTCGGCTTCAAGTTTTTCAATTGTTTCATCATCGGCAATATAATTGCCTTCACCATGCGCGATGGCGACTTTGATAATTTGATTTTTTTTGTATGCGGATGTGAAGCGCGTATTCGCACGGCACACTTTCAAATGCTGCATTTTGCAAATGAATTTCAGGCCCGCATTGCGCATCAACACCCCGGGGAGAAGGCCCGATTCCACAAGGATCTGAAAGCCGTTGCAAATGCCGAGAACAAGACCGCCTTTTGCCGCATGCGAACGCACAGCATCCATAACGGGTGAGCGGCTTGCAATGGCGCCACAGCGCAAATAATCGCCATAAGAAAATCCGCCTGGCAACACGACAAGATCGGTGCCTTGCGGCAGTTCGTGATCCTGATGCCAGATTTTCATCGGCTCGACACCGCTTGCTTGATGAAGCGCACGAATGACATCGCCTTCGCGATTGGAGCCGGGGAATGTGATGACTGCTGATTTCATGATGGCATCACCTCAACCGAGGATCTCGATGCGGTAATTTTCAACCACCATATTGGCGAGCAGTTTTTCAGCAGAGACTTTCAAGAGCGCTTCGGCTTCGGCGGGATCTGAAACAGTTAACTCGATATCGAAAACCTTTCCTTGGCGGACGCTCTCTACACCTTCAAGACCGAATGATTTCAGAGCGCCTTCGATCGCCTTGCCCTGAGGGTCCAGCACGCCGTTTTTAAGAGTGACGGTGACGCGGGCTTTCATGGGCAACCTTTCGATAAAGAGAAATAATGAAACGAGGGAGAAAAGAAATCAGCTACGATAATCGCCATTGATTTCGACATATTCCTTGGTGAGATCGCAGGTCCAAACGGTGAATTCACCTTTACCGATACCCAATTCGATTCGGATATCGATGTCTTGGCCCTTCATATAATCAGATACAATTTTTTCGTCATAAGACGGATCGCGCATGCCTTTATGCGCTACGCGAATACCGCCGAAAGAAATCGAGAGCTTGTCGCGGTCAGCCGGCTCACCGGCTTTGCCAACGGCGGCAACAACGCGGCCCCAATTTGCATCTTCACCGGCGATGGCTGTTTTCAAGAGTGGCGAGTTGGCGACGGAGAGCGCGATTTTTTTGGCAGAGGCTGCACTCTTTGCGCCCGCAACAGTCACAGCCACAAAATGACGGGCGCCTTCACCATCGCGCACGACTTGATAGGCGAGATCAAGCAGCACTTCATTGAGCGCCGCCTTGAAGTGCTTCAAGCGCTTGTCATTGGCTTCTTTGATCTTTGGGGCGCCACGTTTTGCAGCCGCGCCCGTCGCGAAAAGAATAAGCGTGTCTGATGTCGATGTATCACTATCAACTGTGATGGCGTTGAAGCTTGTTTCTGTGCCCTTCGACAGCAGTTTTTTCAACGCTGCCGCGCCAATGGGTGCATCGGTGAAAACGAATGAGAGCATCGTGGCCATGTCAGGTGCGATCATGCCCGCGCCTTTGGCAATGCCATTGATGGTCACTTCGACGCCATCGATCATAGCCTTGGCGGTCGAGAGTTTCGGATAGGTATCTGTCGTCATGATCGCCCGCGCGGGATCGATCCATGGGGTCGCTTTCAGACTTTTCGCAGCCTTCTGAAGCGGGCCGTCAAACTTCTTGGCATCAAGAGGTTCACCAATCACGCCGGTTGAGGCGAGAACGATTTCTTTGGGTTTGCAGCCGAGCGCTTTGGCCGCGATGTCAGCGGTTTTTTTGACCGTGTCCTTACCGGCTTTACCGGTAAACGCATTGGCATTGCCGGAATTGACGACAAGGCCGCGCGCTTTGCCTGATTTTAGGGCGTCCCGGCACCAATCGACAGGGGCGGAAGGGCATTTTGACTTCGTAAAGACGCCTGCTGCCTCGGTTCCCTTGTCCAAACCGACCAATAAAACATCGGTCCGGCCCTGATATTTGATGCCCGCAGCACTTGTCGCAAAGCTCACCCCCTCAATCGCCGGCAATTCGGCATAGGATTTGGGGGCAAGAGGCGAAATCGCTGCAGACATCGAAGGCTCCGACGGGCGTAAAATCCTTACTGAGCAGGGGCCGCTGGTGGCGAGTCGAGCCGTTCAACCTTACCGGCTGCCCGGAGCGCCATGATCACGTCCTGCTGGCTTTTCCGATACATGAATTGTTCGATCTGGTCCTTGACCTCTTCGAATTTAGGCACCGGTTTATCGCGCTTGTCCTCAACTTTGATGACATGGAAGCCGAATTGGCTTTTCACCGGATCTGAAACCTGTCCCGCCGTCATCGCAAAGGCTGCATTGGCGAATTCTGGGACCATGCGGTCCTTGGTGAAATAGCCAAGATCGCCACCTTCTTTACCCGAACCGGGGTCTTTTGAGAGTTCGCTGGCCAATTTGGCGAAATCTTCGCCCGCTTTCAGCCTTTTGACCACGTCTTTGGCCTGATCTTCGGTTTCCACGAGGATATGGCGGGCGCGGACTTCTTGTTCGGGCTTCAACGTCTTGATTGTATCGGCGTAAAGCGCCTTCATGGCGTCTTCCGTAACGCTCTTTTTGGCCTGGGAAGCTAAATAATCGTCAAACAGCAACCGATCAGCCTGATAAGCGAGTCGGCGCTTGAAATCCTCGGAATCGGCCAATTTGCCGTCACGCGCCGCTTTGGCGCCCAGTTTCAGGTCTGAGAGATAGGTGATCGCGTAGTCCCGCCGCTGCGCTTCCGGGATCTGGGCGATTGATTCGCCGAGATCGGTAAGCGCCTGAGTAATGTCCGCTTCCGTAATCGGCGCGCCATCGACTTTCGCTACGATTTTGTCCGGCGGGTTCTGCTGAGCAAGAGCAGGCAGGGCAGCGAGCCCGATAAAGCCGCAGACGAGAAGGGTCAGGCGGAGCGGAAGGCGGGCAGAACTCATTCGAATATCCTTTTGATGCTTTGGCGGGTAACCGCCTTGGGGCAAGCAGTGGCCTAAGCCGCGTTGCGTTGCAAGCAATCCGGGCCCCACTTTGAAAATTTTTGAAGCACATCCTATTTAAGGAGAGGCTTCTCTGGACTTTAACCGACGCCCGCTCCAAAAGAGCGGCGCGGAGGGGTGCCGGGGGCGTTCCCTTTCGTCCCTCGGCAAAGGGCGGTTTTGACCGTCTGGCGCCGTGACTTCACATTCAGGAATAGGGTTTCCGATGTTCGGCGCACTCGCCAAGAAAATTTTCGGCTCAGCCAATGACCGCCGCTTGAAGGGCTTCGCCCCGCGCGTTCAGGCCATCAATGCGCTAGAGGCCGAAGTGGCCGCCTTGTCTGATGAAGCGCTCCGCGCGCGCACTGAGGCGTTCCGCGCTGAGCTCGCGGCCGGCAAAAGCGTCGATGACATTCTCGTTCCCGCATTCGCGACGGTACGCGAGGCCGCTAAGCGTGTGCTTGGCCAGCGTCATTTTGATGTTCAGATGATCGGCGGCATGGTGCTGCATGAAGGCTCCATCGCCGAAATGAAAACGGGCGAAGGCAAAACGCTTGTGGCGACCTTGCCGACTTATCTCAACGCTCTTGTTGGCAAGGGCGTGCATGTTGTGACCGTAAACGACTATCTTGCGCGTCGTGACGCGGAATGGATGGGTCAGGTCTATCGGTTCCTTGGGCTTTCCGTCGGTATCATTGTGCACGGTCTCGATGATGCCGAGCGCAAAGCTGCCTATGCCTGCGATATTACTTACGGCACCAATAATGAATTCGGCTTCGACTATCTGCGCGACAATATGAAATATGAACTCGCGCAAATGGTGCAGCGGGGACATCATTTCGCAATCGTTGACGAAGTTGACTCGATCCTTGTCGACGAAGCGCGGACGCCGTTGATTATTTCAGGTCCGCTTGATGATCGCTCTGAGCTTTATAACTCGATTGATGTGATCATTCCGCGGCTCACAAAAGAACATTATGATCTCGACGAGAAACAACGCTCTGTTTCGCTCACCGAAGCGGGCAATGAAAAGATTGAAGAACTTCTTGCTGAAGTTGGCCTTTTGAAAGAAGGCTCGCTCTATGATTCCGCGAATGCAACGCTTGTGCATCACGTCAATCAGGCCTTGCGCGCACACACGCTCTTCCAGCGCGACAAGGATTATATCGTCCGCAATGATGAAGTCGTTATCATTGATGAGTTTACCGGTCGTATGATGCCAGGCCGTCGCTATTCGGAAGGACTGCATCAAGCGCTTGAAGCCAAAGAACATGCGAAGGTGCAGCCTGAGAATCAGACGCTCGCTTCGATCACCTTCCAGAATTATTTCCGCCTCTATTCAAAGCTTGCCGGTATGACGGGCACAGCCTCGACCGAAGCGGATGAATTTATGGACATCTACCGGCTCGATGTTGTCGAAATTCCGACCAATATTCCGGTGAAGCGTCTTGATGAGGACGATGAGGTTTATCGCTCGGAAACCGAGAAACATCGCGCGATCATTCGCGAGATTGATGAGGCAATGAGCAAGGGCCAACCGATTCTTGTTGGCACAACATCGATTGAGAAATCAGAAATGCTGGGCGAATTGCTCAGCAAGCACGGATTCAAGATCATCGACTTCACCGACCCCAAGGCGATGATGCCGATTTATGAAGCAGCGAGGAATGGTAAGCCGGCAAAACGCTTTGCGATTTTGAATGCACGCTTCCATGAACAAGAAGCCTATATTGTTGCGCAAGCGGGTGTTCCCGGTGCGGTGACGATTGCCACGAATATGGCGGGTCGCGGCACAGATATTCAGCTTGGTGGCAATATCGCGATGCGCATTCGCCATGAGCTTGCCGGCATGGAGGTTGGCCCCGCGCGCGATGACGCAGAAGCCGCAATCCGTTCCGAGGTTGCCGTTCTCAAAGAGAAGGCGCTGCAAGCCGGCGGACTTTATGTTGTCGGCACCGAGCGGCATGAAAGCCGCCGCATTGATAATCAGTTGCGCGGCCGTTCTGGTCGCCAAGGTGATCCGGGCCGTTCAAAATTCTATCTCTCTCTGCAAGATGATTTGATGCGGATTTTCGGATCGGACCGCATGGATGGCATGTTGCAAAAGCTTGGTCTGAAAGAAGACGAGGCCATCATCCATCCGTGGATCAATAAAGCGATCGAGAAAGCGCAGCAGAAAGTTGAAGCGCGCAATTTCGACATGCGCAAAAATATTCTAAAATATGACGACGTGATGAATGATCAACGCAAGGTCGTGTTCGAGCAACGTCGTGAATTCATGGCCGAAGAAAGCGTTCGCCCGACGATTGACGATATGCGGCAGGGCGTGATCGATGATGTCGTCGCGCGGCATATACCGGAAGGCGCATATCCCGAACAATGGGACGTGCCCGGCCTCGAAGAGATGGCGACGCGTGTTCTCGGCTTGCAGCTTCCTGTCGCAGAATGGGCAAAGGAAGAAGGTATCGCCGATGAGGAGTTGCGCGAGCGGTTAAGAAAAGCGGCTGATGAAGCCTATCAACGCCGTATAGAGAAGAACACGCCCGACATTATGACTTATGTCGAAAAGCAAGTTCTCTTGCAGACGCTTGATCATCTCTGGCGCGAACATCTCGTGACGCTTGATCATTTGCGCCAAGTGATTGGCTGGCGCGGTTACGCCCAACGTGATCCGCTAAATGAATATAAGAGCGAAGCGTTTGAGCTCTTCAATGGGTTGATCACGCATTTGCGCGAACAAGTTACAAGCCAGATGATGCGCATTGAAGTGATGTTCCAAGCGCCGCCGCCGCCGACACCGCCGCCGATGGAAACGATCCACGCTGATCCCGTCACCGGTGAAAATGAAGAGACGCGTCCGCAATTGGTGTCATCAGCGCCGGTTGAGCGCGATCCGGCAAAGCCTTCAACATGGGGTCGTGTTGGCCGCAACGAGCCTTGCCCTTGTGGTTCTGGCAAGAAGTTTAAACATTGCCATGGCGCCGAAGCGTAACAGCCGGTCTTTGTTAATGTCTCCGTCGCGCATTTGCTGCGGAAATTTCTTCGTCTTGATTTTTGAGTAAGTTTAATGGCGCGCGCTGGTCTTGCTGAAGACGGCACGGGAAAGCGTCGCCTGATTCCCGAATCGATGATTTTGCCGCTCGTGATTGCGAGCGCGCTTTTTTTAGAAAATATGGATTCAACGGTGCTGGCGACATCATTGCCAGCCATTGCGATTGATCTCGGTATCGATCCCATTGTTTTGAAGCTTGCTTTTACATCTTATCTCTTAAGTCTCGCTGTATTCATTCCGATCAGTGGATGGATGGCGGAGCGCTTTGGCGCGCGTCATATATTTCGTGCGGCGATTGCCGTTTTCACACTCGCATCATTGGCGTGCGCCTTCACAACCACTTTACCGGGGTTTATTGCTGCGCGGTTCGTGCAAGGTATGGGCGGCGCCATGATGGTGCCGGTGGGCCGCTTTGTTCTCGTGCGTGCCGTTCCAAAATCTGAACTTGTGCAGGCGCTGTCCTATCTCACTTTACCCGCACTCATCGGTCCGGTGATCGGCCCTTTGATTGGGGGCTTTCTCACGACCTATTTTCACTGGCGATGGATCTTCTTTATCAATTTGCCCATGGGCATTCTCGGCATGGTGCTCGCCACGCGTTTCGTGCCCGATGTGAGAGGCGATCAACGCGCGCCGCTTGATGGTATTGGATTTATCTTATCGGGTTTAGGCCTTTCGAGTCTTGTTTTTGGATTAACGATTCTAGGACGCGACCTCTTACCGTTGGCGGCTTCACCCGGCCTTATTCTCTTTGGGTTTGTGTGTTTGAGTCTCTATGTTCTTCATGCAAAGCGGATTGATCACCCCATTCTAAAGCTTTCGCTTTTGTCTCTACCTACATTTCGCACCAGCGTTATGGGTGGTTTCCTTTTTCGTGCAGGAATTGGCTCCAATCCGTTTCTTTTGCCTTTGATGCTTCAAATTGGATTTGGTCTTTCCGCCTTTCAATCCGGATCTTTGACATTTGCGTCGTCTGCCGGTGCTTTGATTATGAAATTCACCGCGCCGCGCATTTTGAAGAGGTTTGGCTTCAGGCAGATCTTGATCGTGAATGGGTTGATCAGCGCGGGCTTTTTCGGCGCGATTGCCGTATTTTCAATAGCAACACCTCACTATCTCATTCTGGCGGTCTTGTTGACGGGTGGGTTTTTCCGCTCGCTGCAATTCACCTGTCTTAATGCGATTGCCTATGCTGAAGTCGAGCAGAATGATTTGAGTCGCGCCTCCAGTTTTGCAAGTGTAATTCAACAAATTTCAGGATCCATGGGTGTGGCCTTTGCAGCGATCATTCTTGAAAGCTTACAATTTATCCGCGGCGATCTCACCTTGCAGCCTGAGGATTTCAGAATTGCTTTTGCAATTGTTGCTATTCTCGTTGCTAGTTCGGTTCTCTTCCATCGACGGCTTGAAGCAAAGGCGGGTGCCGATGTGTCGGGTCATACCGCATAGCAATCAATTTACGAATATAAGAGGCAAAGACTATGGGATTGAAAAAGATTGGACCAACAGAGATTGGCCTTCAACATCGCCTGACCTGCCATTGCGGTTCTGTTGAACTCGAACTTGATCTACCCGACGGCGTTGTTGATCCCCGGCGGTGTGATTGTTCGTTCTGTCGGCGACGCGGGGCGATTGCCGGAAGTATTCCGGAAGATGGCTTTCGCGTTGTGAAGGGCACCGATCATCTCAAGCGTTATCAATTTGGAACAAAGATCGCCGAACATTTTTTCTGCGATACATGCGGAATTTATACGCATCACCGTCGGCGTTCATTCCCGAATATCTTTGGATATAATGTAGGCTGCCTTGAGGGTGTAAATCCCTTTGATCTCGGAGAGATTCCCGTTTTTGATGGCGTCAATCATCCATCGGATCGCAAAGACTAAATAACGAGGAAGCGTTTGCTCTATCGTATAAAGAGGATTACCCGCGTGGTGGAGGCAAGGGAACCGGCGCGGTATTGGCTATACTATCGGCGTCGCTTGTAGATGATGTTGTGCCAAACCATTTTTCAAAAAAGGATGGGTCAGATTTGGACGCATTCGCTTTTGGAGTCGACGCACTGGCTTGCGTCGCGGTTCCGATTGCCGCGCCTGACGCATTGGCATTATCGGTCAAAGCCTGAGCCGGCGTTTCAGCAATCACATTGCCTTTTAGATCAAGCTTTTGCTCCTTCACCGCGGCTAAAGCTTCAGGGCGGCTGAATTCACCAGAGGCGGCATATTTTTCAAGAATTTTCTTCTTTGCAGGATCGCGGAAGAAAATATTCTGATCGCCATCTGCATAGCTCATGCGTACGGGGTTAAATCCACCGGCAATAAGGCTTGCGACCTTTGCGTCATCTTCGCGCATCTTTGCGCTGACCGCTGCTGCATCAGGATCGGAAACCGTTTCGCCACATCCCGGTGCATTGGTTGCGCCGAATGTATAACGCGTTCCGCAGTAATCGACCGCCATGTCGCGCTTTGTGACTTCGAAGCGATCATTGCCTTCCTTCAAATTTTTCCAGAAAGGCATATTGGTATCATTGCGAAACTTCGCGAGGTTTTCAGCCGTCATGCGGAAGGGATAAGATTGAAACTGCACCGCCTTCTGACCACCTTGGAAGGCTTCGCGCATCACCGCGTAAATTTCATCCATTTGATCGTTTGTCATCGCGTAGCATCCACGCGACGAGCAAGTGCCATGCACCATGATGTCGCCACCGGTGCGACCGAGTGAACGTTCCATCGCATTCGGATAACCAACATTGAACGAAAGCCACAATGCCGAATTTGGATTCATTTGCCCCGGTGTGACGGTGTAGAAACCTTCCGGCACTTGGCGATCACCTTCGCGTGTCTTCGGGCCAAGCTGACCTGACCAGCGACAAACCGGATAGGTCTTCAGTAGCGCATATTGACCGGCGCGTGTCCGTTTCCAAATTTCAATTTCTGATTCTTTTTTGAAGGCGCGGATGACAATCGGCTGATTGCGGTCTGTGCCAATTGTATCCATTGCGGCGAGCGTTTCTGCGGGAATAGTGGATGCGGCGGCGCGCGATGAAATCTGTTCGCGACGTTCCAAGCTGCATCCGGCAAGCAGGGCGAGCGTAAGAAGAAGGGCTGCACCCTTTGATAAGCGCATAAACATGAACAGGTTCCGGCCGGATAATTTCGATTCGGAATGAGTTTATCCGACGCCTCTTTATCAGGTCTTAACGATAAGGCCCAGTAATTTACCTTATGTCGAGGCTGCTCAGAGCTTTCGGCCAATGCCAAGAAATTTGTCGGCGCGCTTTGACCGGATTTGATCGCTTGAAAGCGGCGCGAGCGTTTTGAGTGCCGTCTCGATCGATGAGCCGACGGATTTGATCGCCGCTTCATGATCGCGATGTGCGCCGCCGACGGGCTCTGACACGATGCCGTCAATAATGCCGAATTTTAACAAATCTTGCGCGGTAATTTTCATATTTGTGGCCGCGTCCTGCGCCTTCGCGGCATCGCGCCACAAAATCGAAGCGGAAGCTTCAGGGGAAGCCACCGTGTAAATCGAATGTTCGAGCATCATGACGCTGTTAGTGCTGGCAATCGCAACCGCG
This sequence comes from Alphaproteobacteria bacterium, assembly GCA_037131735.1. Classification (GTDB taxonomy): domain Bacteria; phylum Pseudomonadota; class Alphaproteobacteria; order Rhizobiales; family Beijerinckiaceae; genus CAIUPE01. The sequence goes on along the minus strand of JBAXQM010000017.1, from coordinate 12,702 downwards.
CCGCCGGAACCGCCTTCACCAATCACGACTGCAACATTCGGCGAGCCGAGTGCCAGGCAGGCTTCGGTCGAACGGGCAATGGCCTCCGCCTGGCCGCGCTCTTCCGCGCCAATACCGGGATAGGCGCCCGCTGTATCGACAAAAGAAATCACAGGCAGGCCGAACCGGTCGGCGAGTTCCATCAAACGGATCGCTTTGCGATAGCCCTCGGGCATCGCCATGCCGAAATTATGACGGATACGGCTTTCTGTATCCCAGCCTTTTTCTTGACCGATTATGCAAACGGATTGCCCTTTGAACCGGCCAAGGCCGCCGACAATCGCTTCATCCTCACCGAAGGCGCGGTCGCCTGCGAGCGGAGAAAAATCTTCGATTAGGCCCGTGATGTAATCTTTGAAATGCGGCCGCAAAGGATGGCGCGCGACCATCGCTTTTTGCCAAGGGGTGAGCGCGCTGTAGAGGTCTTTCAGCAGTGCCTGCGCCTTGGTTTCCAAGCGGTTGATTTCGTCATTGAGCGCCACAGATCCGCCCGCGGCGACCACTCCGGTCAGCTCATCGACTTTTGCATCGATTTCGGCGACGGCTTTTTCAAAATCGAGATAGGAACGCATCAGCCAAGCCTTGTTGCATGCGGCGCCCGGGAGGCGGGCGCAGAGTACTGACGTCAGAGCGGGGTTTCGTCAAGCCGACGGGGGCTCGGGGCGGGGATGAGAACGGGGGCGAGTGCTGCCCGGCGGGTTACTTTTTGAGTGAGTTGCACCGGCCGATAAAGAAGTTTTGTCGCCTCAACGATATGGACACCGGCAAAAGGCAGGGCGAGCGCATGGCCAGCCTGTTCGAGCGCCGGGGCGAGCCGAACGAGGAGAGAGCCTCCAAAGGGCGGGAAATGGAGGGCTTCCGACCATCGGACAGGCGAAAGGAGGGCTTCCCGCAAGAGATCGGTCAATTGCCGGCGCGAAAAGGGTTGTCCGTGCCCAAAGGGGGTCCGGTCGATCCGTGCCCAAAGGCCGCTCCGGTTTGGCGTTATGACAATTGCATGGCCGCCGGGCGTCAACACGCGCCAGAGCTCGCTCAGAAGGTCTTGGGGGCGGTCTTGTGTCTCGAGCGCATGGATGACGAGTACCCGATCAATTGAGGAATCGGGTAAGGGTAATGCGCCGGGAGCGGCCAGAATACTGGCCGAGGGCCCGCCTTGCGGCCATTCGAGTACGCCTTGGCGTTCGGGCATGACGGAGAGCACACGGTCTGCCTCGCCCCTGAACTGATCGAGATAGGGTATCGCAAAGCCGAGCCCCATAACGGTAAGGCCTTGGGTCCGCGGCCAAGCGGCGCGTAACATTTCACTTAGACGATCCTGCGTGACACGGCCCAAAGTGCTCGCGTAGAATCCTCGAATGTCGATCACGTCGAGCGGCATGGTCCATCCTTATCGGGCGTCGCATCATATCGACGTCACAGTACCTGATGAATATAGGGAGAGGGGATCAGAAAGGGAATGCAATGACGGCGATCATCCATCAATTTGCAGTTGGCGCTGATAATCTCGGCGTGCTGATCCATGATCCTGCGACCGGAGCAACCGCCAGTATTGATGCCGGGGACGAGGCGCCGATCCTCGCCGCGCTCGGCCATAAGGGATGGCGTCTCACTGATATCCTCGTCACGCATCACCATAGTGATCATATTGCCGCGCTCTCATCATTGAAGGCGCGGTTCTCGGCTCGTGTGGTGGCGCCGCGCGCTGACCTTCATCGCATTCCTGATGTCGATATGGCTGTTGGTGAAGGTGATCATTTTAAAGTGGGGTCGTTTGATTTCGTAACATTGGAAACGCCCGGCCATACATCAGGTCATGTTTCATTTTATTCTGCGGATCAGAAATTACTTTTTGCAGGTGACACTTTATTTTCGCTGGGTTGCGGGCGGTTGTTTGAAGGCAATGCCTCACAAATGTGGACATCGCTTTCGCGTCTTGCCAAATTGCCTGATGATACGAGATTGTATTGCGGGCACGAATATACGCTTTCAAATGCTAAATTCGCGATCAAACATGATCCCGATAATTCAGCGTTGCGCGCGCGCATATCTGAAGCTGAGGCGCTTCGCGCTAAAGGCGCTTTTACATTGCCATCAACCATTGGCCGCGAGAAAGAGACCAATCCGTTTTTGCGCGCGGCAGAGCCTGCACTTGCAGCGTCTATGGGATTAACGGGCCATGCGCCTGTCGAGGTTTTTGCAGCGCTACGCGAAGCCAAAAATAAATCGTGATGAGATTTTATAATGTCGATGAATAACCCTAATCTTGATATCGTGCGCGTGCTTGAGCAGCATAGTGCGCGGTGCTGGCCAGCAACTTACGTTGATGCTTTCTGTGGTTGGGAAATTCGCCGGACGCCGGATGTGTCTTCCGGGCGCGTGAATTCGGTCAATGCGATTGCGCCCGAGTCTGGTCAATTTGATCAGGTCTTGGTGAAAGCGCGCGCGCTTTTTGAAGAGCAGGAAGAATGGCCGCTGATCCGCATTCATCCGCTTGCGGGTGAAGAGCCTGTGCAGCGTCTCGAAGCGCTCGGTCTTCACGGCGAAGGGGACACTGTGGTCAAAACCTTGACCTTGTCCGATGCGATCGCTCCGCCGTCTTTGTTATGCGTGCTAACCGATACAATGACGCCGGACTGGATGATCGCTTATGGCGATGCCCATGACACAGAGGAAGATGAGCGTGAGTCGATTACCCGCGCGTTGTCGCGTGTGTCAGTCAGACAAGCCTTTGCGGTGCTCTATGACGGCGATCGCCCTGTCGCTTCTGGCCGGGGGGCTGTAGCCGATGGTTGGGTTGGCCTCTTTCAAATCTCGACAGTGCCGGAAGCGCGGCAGCGCGGCTTTGGGGGTGCGATTGTTCGCTCGTTGTTGGACTGGGGGCGTGAGGCTGGCGCTAGCCAAGCCTATCTTCAGGTCGAAGTTAAAAATGACGCCGCGCGGCGGCTATACCGGTCTTTCGGATTTGAAGGCGCCTATACCTATTCCTATTGGTGGCTTCCAGACGACATTGAACTTGTGAACCCGACACCAAACATAAGATAGATGTTGCCTTACCGCCTGAACTTTGCCTAAATCCGACTAAATAAGAAAAGGGTGGAGGCGTAAATGACACAATCGGGCGAAAAGGGACAAGGAACGACCCAGACTCTCGGTCTGGTGTTGGTTCCCGATTTTTCAATGATCGCGTTCACGTCGCTCATTGAACCTTTGCGGCTCGCGAACCGTGTCTCGCATCTGCAGCTCTATGACTGGAAAATTTACACGATCGATGGCGGGCCGGTTCAGGCTTCGAACGGTATTCGCCTCGAAGCGGATGGTAGCATCGCCGATATCGGCCCTATGCCGAATGTCGTTGTGTGTGGCGGCCTTGACATCCAGCGTCAGGATCACTCGCAATTGATTGGTAAATTGCGACGACTCGCTTTTTACGGCGTTTCAATTGGTGCTGTTTGCACAGGCTCTTATGTTTTAGCCAAAGCGGGTTTGCTCGACGGTTATCGCTGCACGATTCATTGGGAAAATCATGAATCTTTGCGCGAGGAATTTCCGGGCCTTGATGTGACCGACGAGCTTTATGAAATCGATCGCAATCGCTTTACTTGCGCCGGTGGCACGGCGGCGATCGATATGATGTTGTCGATGATCAATGCGCGGTGCGGTCAAGAAGTGGCAGCCGCTGTTACCGATGAATTGATTCATCATCGGATGCGCAATGCCAATGAGCGGCAACGCATGGAATTGCGGGCGCGCTTGGGTGTTGCCAATCAGCGCGTACTTGCTGTGGTTGCAACAATGGAACAGAATATCGAAGAGCCCTTGTCCTGTAGCGAATTGGCAGATCGTGTGGGCTTCTCCGCTCGTCAGCTTGAGCGGCTGTTCCAGAAATATATTGGCCAAGCGCCAACTCGTTATTATCTCGGCCTCCGTCTTGCCCGCGCGCGTCATCTGTTGTTGCAAACAAGTATGCCTATTCTGTCTGTGGCGTTGGCATGTGGTTTCGTATCGGCTTCGCATTTTTCGAAATGCTATAGTGAACATTTTGGCCGCACACCGTCGGAAGAACGTTTTGGACCGCGTCAGCGCGCCGCTAAAAAGGGCATGACTGACGAGATGATGGTCGAGCACGAGGCTTCAATCGGCGCGCTTTCATGACACTTCTAAACGTAAGAAGACTTCTTTCCTTCATCATTGTGTCTCTTACGTTTCTTTTGGTAGCGTCCTCTCTAAACGCCGAAACACGTGATGAGCAACTTAACAGCCTCTTCACGGAACTCCATGACGCGCCTTCGAAAGAGGTAGCCGCGCAAATTGAATCGCGGATCCAGAGTCTATGGGTCAAATCAAAGAGTGACACGACTGATCTTCTGATGCAGCGCGCCGCGATGGCCATTGCCAATCAAGATTATCCTGTCGCAATTGAAATGCTTGATCGGGTGATTGCGCGCGAACCCGATTTTGCTGAGGGCTGGAACAGACGTGCGACCGTTTTTTTTCTGATGGAGGGTTTTAATCGCTCCATAAGTGATATTGCGGAGACGTTGAAACGCGAGCCCCGCCATTTCGGCGCTCTGTCGGGCCTAGGATTTATTTTACTGATGCGCGGTGACACGGCTCATGCGCGCGAGATTTATGAAAAAATACTCGCAATTTATCCGCTCATGGAGAGCGCTCGCCTAACAATCGAAAAAATCGATAAGGAAAAAGGCGAGACGTCTCTTTAATGTGTTAGAATCTTAAGGCGCGTAGGCGATGCGCACCATGTTGGTGGCACCTGGCGTTCCGAAGGGCACGCCCGCAACAATGATGATGCGTTCTGCTGATTTCGCAAAGCCTTCTGAACCCGCGATTTGAGCGGCGCGATTGGCCATGTCATCCACGTCATGCGCGTCCTCAGTCACAATCGCGTGGATGCCCCATGCAATCGCCAAACGACGCGCCGTAGAGATATTTGGCGTTAATGTGAGTACGGGGGCCTCTGGTCTCTCACGTGCGATACGAAGACTTGTCGCACCTGATGTGGTCCATGCTACAATCGCTTTCAGATCAAGTGTTTCAGCAATGTCGCGTGTCGCCATTGCAATGGCGTCAGCACCGGTTGCTTCTGCTTTTGCGCGTTGATTGGTAATGATTGACCGATAGATCGGATCACTTTCAACTTCTTCGGCGATGCGGTTCATGGTTGATACCGCTTCTTCGGGGAATTGTCCTGCGGCTGACTCTGCTGACAACATGATGGCATCGGCGCCATCGAATACGGCAGTTGCCACATCCGAAACTTCTGCACGTGTTGGCACGGGCGAGGTGATCATCGACTCGAGCATTTGTGTGGCAATCACAACGGGCTTACCCATGCGTCGTGCCGTGCGGGTAATGCGCTTCTGTAGTCCCGGTACTTTTTCCATCGGCAATTCGACACCGAGATCGCCACGCGCCACCATCAAGGCATCGGACAGCTCGATGATTTCATCAAGACGTGTGATCGCTTGCGGCTTTTCGATCTTGGAGAGAACAAGCGCACGGCCGCGTGCAATTTTTCTCACTTCAGCGACATCTTCAGGACGTTGCACGAAGGAGACAGCGATCCAATCAATGCCGACGGCCAGCGACGCTTCGAGATCGGAGCGGTCCTTCTCCGTCATTGCTGATACGGGAATTGTTGTGTCGGGCAGGCTTACACCTTTGCGATTGGAGGCTTTGCCTGCGACTTCAACAACCGTGACAGCGCGTGTTTTCGTTGCCTCAACAACTCGTAAACGCACTTTGCCATCATCAATCAAAATGACATGGCCCGGTTCAAGAGCTGCGAGAATTTCAGGATGAGGAAGATGGACGCGCTCAGCATTGCCTGGTTGCTTATTGGCGTCGAGAATGAATTTCTGCCCTTTCTCGAGCATGACGGCGCCATCAGCAAATGTATCGAGCCGTAATTTTGGCCCTTGTAAGTCCACCATAATGCCAATCGGGCGGCCGACTTTGCTTTCAACTTCGCGGATCATGGACACTTGCTCGCGCATGCTATCATGCGAGGCGTGGCTCATATTGATACGAAACACATCGGCACCCGCCAGAAACAATTTCTGGATCATATTCACCGATATCGAGGCTGGTCCGAGTGTCGCAATAATTTTGGCCCGCCGCAGTCGTCTCATCTGTTCTAACTTTCTTATTTCGGGGCTGATTTGGCTGGATCAGTCAGTTGAACTGTCCAGCTTTTCTGCTCACCCGTATCCACTTCAAAGAATTTCATTCTGTCATAACCGCGGGCGAGACAATTCTCTACCCCATCAATTGTAAATTGTCGGTCTTGCGTGCAGAGCCATGATGTCCCGCTCCACTCGCCGCCACGATCATAATCTTGGGCATAAATATAAACATAACGTGACGGCAGATTGCCGTTAAGCAAGGTCTCGCAAGCGCTCGGCTTTACATTCCACCAGCCTTCGCTGCGCCAGCCTGCGGCCGTCTTATAGCCAATCGCAATCCCCACACGACTTGTCGTTGTGTTGCAAAGGCGCAAATCGGCATGAGCCGGCGAGAGAAAGCCGCCGGAGATGCCGATCAAACCGGCAAGACCTGTTGAAATCATCAGACCTTTGATCATTTCACATTTGTCTCACGTAGTTTTCGCCGTCTGTGTTGCTACATCGGATGATGGTTTGGCATTTTTGGGACGCGCAACCCAGATCCCGGCAAGAATGGCAGCACCGCCGAGGAGCTGAAGGCCCGACAGCGCTTCATCGAGATAGACCCATCCCGCAAGTGCCGCCGCGAAGGCTTCGATAAAGATCACGAAGGATGTGAAAACGGTGGGCAGCCGCCCCAATGCGATAGCGAGCAATCCCTGTCCACCCGTATGGCTGATCAGCGCTAAGGCGAAGAGGGCATAATAGCCGAACGGCTTTTCAGGCAGCATGACATCGCCATGTACCAGCGCAAAAATCAGAATGATGGGCGCGGCAATCAAGGACATGCCGAACGTCGCGCGTGCAGCTCCGGCAAATTTCCGCGTCGATTGAACGGCGAAAAAATAGAGGCCAAAAAAGACTGCCGTTCCTAAGGCGAACAAATCGCCTTTCACATGGTTCGGATCCAGCTCGATCGAGCGCCCGATCAAAGCAAAGCCGCCGAGAATGCAAAACAGAATACCAAGCGGAATGGTGGCGTGAATCTTTTCGCGATAGACAAGCCAAGACACGAGCACAACCCAAATCGGAGTCGTGGTGCCGAGAAATGTCGCATTGGCGATCGTCGTATTGAGGATGGCGATATGCCAGAGCAAAAGATCACCGGCGAAGAGACATCCTGCGAGAATGATTGCACGGTTAAGCGTGGGACGCGGACCCTGACCCGCGCGCTTTTCCTCCATGATGGCCCAAAGCCACAGGACGGGCAGTGCTAAGGCCACGCGCCAGAAGGCCGAGGCAAAGGCGGGCACACCGGCATCGGACGAGAACCGCACGAAGAGGGGTGAAATCCCCATCGCACAAGCGCCTAAGATCAAGGCCACCAAGCCGATAAGGTCGATCCCGTTGCGGGGCGCTGAGGCAGTCGAAGGTGAAGACGCGGTCATACTGTTGGTTGTACTTTTTAAGAATGAATGTTTTCTATGGCATGACTATGCGTCGGCAACAAAATTCATAGCTGGCGGGCCCTTTTTTTCGATGTTTCTATGACCGCTCCTTTTGACGCCTTAACGCCCGAGAATGCTCCCGACCATCCGATCACCTCGATTCCGGGCGATCCGGCGTCGGGGATTTTGATCTTGTGCGATCACGCTTCGAATGAAATCCCGCCGGAATATCGCGATCTCGGTCTGCCGCATGCTGAGCTTGAGCGTCATATTGGCTATGATATCGGGGCAGCATGGATGACAGAAGCCATGGCGGAAGCGCTTGGGGCACCTGCTTTGCTCACGAATTTCTCACGCCTGTTGATTGATCCCAATCGGGGTGAGGACGACCCGACTTTGGTGATGCGCTTGTCTGATGGGGCTGTCGTCCCCGGTAATAAATCTATTGATCAGTCTGAAATTGACCGCCGGATCCGCCGCTTTTACCGGCCCTATGACCGTGCCATCAAAGCAGCCCTTGAGGCTGCGCGCGCGGCAGGGGTCCGGCCGATTATCATTTCCAATCACTCTTTTACGCCCATCTGGCGCGGGAAGCCGCGGCCCTGGCATGCCGGCATTCTCTGGGCCAAGGATGGACGACTGTCACAAGCCCTGATCAATGCCCTGCGGTCAGATCCCGCGCTCGTGGTCGGCGACAATGAACCCTATAATGGGGCGCTCACCGGCGATGTGATCGACCGCCACGCGCTTTCGCATGGCTATTCCAATACGCTGATCGAGATCCGGCAGGATTTGATCGCGACGCGGGAAGCGGCACGGGCTTGGGGGCATCGGCTTGCTCCCACGCTCGAGGCGATCCTCCGAGACCCGATCCACCGCCAGGATTTCCGGTCATCCACAGGCCTGTGAAATCCCGTGAGGCCCGCGCTTGACCCGCGTTCTGTGATGGCGGACAGGAAAGCCTCATTTTATTTAACCTCAAAGTCAGGCGAGGCACTCATGTCGAATTCGGTATCAGGCGACGAACTCAGGGCCTTTATCGAGCGCATTGAGCGGCTTGAGGAAGAAAAGGCTGCGCTCGCGGGCGATATTCGCGACGTCTATTCCGAAGCCAAAGCCAATGGCTTCGATACAAAGATCATGCGCAAGATTATTACGTTGCGCCGCAAGGATCATGCGGAGCGCAAAGAGGAAGAGGCGATTATGGACCTCTATCTCGAAGCGTTGGGCATGCAGGCCTGACCGGCCGCAACCGCTTTCGCCGAACAAACGGCGGTATTTTTCATCGAGAAATGACCATCGCTCGGGGCCGGATCATCCGCCATCGAAAAGCGCGTCGTTGATGCGCCCGCGGGCATACGCGCGGCGTTGACCGCTTCTGTTGAGAGCGTCTTGCTCGCGGGTAGTGCGGCCGTGTTCGCCGGCTTGGGTTCAGCAGGCTTTTGTCCACCGAGCTTTGCGGTTTCAGTCGGCGACACTGTTTTATTGCGCGGCGCAGGTGCTGCGGGAGCGGCTGTGTCATTTATAGGCGCATAGGCCAAAGCGATTGTCGGCGCAGGCTTAGCGCGTGCGTCGGTCATGAGGGGCGGAAGGGCACTTTTCTGTGACTTAGAGCCGAGACTTGCCGTTGTTGCCGGACCTTCGTCGGCGGTGAGAGCAGCGACGCGTGCCGTTGTTTTTTCGCGGATCGGCGGCAAGGGCACAGAGGCTGCTACAACTCCCCGTAGAGGAATGAGCGCAGGAAGCGGTCGAGCGGCACCATTGGCGAGGGGCTGTGCGCCGGACTGCCATACGAGCTGAGGCGTTGAAGAATTAAGCACCAGCAGAGGCTGACTACCCGGCCGCGCCTGCGGTATCGGCGCGTTAGGCGCGGCTTTCGCCATTTTGAACGATGAAAGTGGCGGCAGTGCTGCCATCGGCAAGGGTTTGGACTGCGTGGGTTTGCGGGTAATGGCGGCTTCCGGCGTATCGGGCGCTTCTTCATCAGACGAAGGCGTTGCCTTCGCAACGACAACGCGCGACACCGGCTTTTGCGCGATGACTTCGCTCTCATCATCCTCGGTATTGCCACCACCAAACAAAACGGCCCAAAGGCTTTTTGGTTTCGACGTAATTTCACCTTCGCCGGCATCCGCTAAGGATGTGCCGAGCACTGTGCCGCCATTCGCGAGAATTTCTTGTTCTGCTTCCGCATAGCGCTCAAGTGGGCGTCCGTCTGAAGGAATGTGAACTGTTTTTCCATCAGGGAAAAGACGTGCCAATTCATCATGCGACATACGTGGCCAGTGACGCACGCTGCCGGCATCAAGATGCACAAAAGGCGTGTACGCATTGGGATAATAGCCTACACCGCCGCGCTGCATGCGCAGGCCGACTTCGCGAACATCGGCTGTATTTGCATCAGTCAAATAGAAATCCATCGCCTTGCCAAGCATATGCTGCGAATTTTTCGCAACCGCTTTGGATTGACGCCGCAACATCGCGTTTGTCTGCGGTGAACGATAGGCCGAAACGACATTAATTGGTTCAGTCGAACCGACACTGCGTTGCGCTTCCCACACAATGTCAAAGAGACGTGGATCCATGCTTGTTGGTTCATCGCGACGCCAGTCGCGCAACAACCAATTGAGCTTTTCAAGCGCATCGCGGTCGAAACTACCATTGCGCTTATATTCAATCGTCAGGCTCTCGCCCGTATGCGTGTGATAGATCGAGATGGTTCGCGATTCACCATTAGCAATGGCATTGCCGCCTGATTCGACAGACGAGACGAGTGCCGTGAGAGCCAGGATCGACACGGCGGTGAACCGCGTCGGCATGGCGCCGCGAATTCCGGAAAGACATTTCGAAAGGAACATGAAAACGCGTCGGCCTCAGGCTCGATGGCCAGAGCGTTCCGGCCAAATCAGTTAAAAACAAGGTCAACAACTTCTTTCCGAAAAAGATTAATTGCCGGTAAACCGCTCTCCCGCCGCTCCACATTGTCTTGCTCCCGCCTTGGCTTTGGTTAGAGTGCGCGCGCGTTGACCACCCTGATTTGGACTCTCTTATTGTGAAACTTCTTCTTGTTGTTGCCTGTGCCCTGATTGACGCCGACAAGCGCGTGATGATTGCCAAAAGACCCGAGGGCAAGGGTATGGCGGGCCTTTGGGAGTTTCCCGGCGGCAAGGTCGAAGCCGGAGAGCGCCCGGAAGACACGCTTATTCGCGAGCTTCATGAAGAACTTGGGATCACGGTGAAAGAACCCTGTCTCGCGCCGTTGACCTTCGCGAGTTTCCCCTATCCCGATTTCCATTTGCTCATGCCGCTTTATGTGTGCCGCCGTTGGGAAGGTCTTGTCGAGGCGCGCGAACATGCGGATCTCAAATGGGTGAAGCCCGGTAAATTGCGCGATTACCCTATGCCGCCCGCTGATGAGCCATTGATCCCCGCGCTCATCGATCTTCTCGGGGCGTGAAGATGAACGCACCCGGTCGGCGTCTTTATGTCATTCAACTTTTCACTTGCTCGCTCATGTGGTCGAGCGGCTTTATCTTTATGAAGCTTCTTGCGGGCAGTGTTGATCCTTTTGCCATCGCATCAACACGCGCTGGAATTGCCGCTGCTATTCTAAGTCTCTGGTTTGTGCTGCGTGGCCATTCACCTTTGCCTTCACGTCGTGAGTTTGTGCCGTGGCTGATGCTCGGCACGTTGAATGGATGGTTGCCGAATGTTCTAACCGCCTTTGCGTTGGAACATGCTGCCGCCGGACCAAGCGCGATGATCCAAGCCTCGGGTCCGCTCATGGTTGCGGTGTTATCTCATATCGCCTTTGCGGATGAGCGGCTCACGCTGCGTCGCCTCTTTGGTGTGTTGATTGGTTTGGTAGGGATCACGCTTTTGATCGGCCCTGCAGCATTTGCGGCTGATGGCTCCACGCTGTTCGGATCTTTGGCGATGGTGATCGTGTCGCTCTGCTACGCGCTTGGAAATGTCTACGCGAAATTTATTCCGCATGTGGAGCCCGCGCGCATGGCGCTCGGACAACAAGTTGTATCAGCTATGGTTGCGACACTCTTAGCTCTGGGGCTTGGTGGTATCAGCGTTTATGGGCCTATTGTTGCCTCATGGCCCGCCGCATTCGCATTGAGTATTTTTTCAACGGCAATGCCGATCACAATTTTTATGTATCTCATTCGTCAACAAGGACCAACCAAAGCAGCGATGATCGGTTATCTTATGCCCGTATTCGCCGTGCTCCTTTCGGTCATCTTTCTTGGCGAAACAATCGGCCTTCGTGAGATTGCGGGTGGTTTGATTGTGCTGTTTGGCGTTGCGATCGTCTCGACGGCACCACGGTCGCGCAATAACCCGCCTAAAACGAAATAAGAGTTACGACACGGTCCCAAAATCGCGACCAAAATGTCTCGGGTTCCTCTTTGCGGGGTGAAGTTAACTCGCCACCCCTGTTTTGGACGAAAGCTTGATCATCGTTAGAAGCTTTTATGTTCTCTGCCGATAACTCATTTTGAGATTTTTTAATGGGAGATTCTGGTGCGTGGCCTTCCGTCATGATAATTCTCCGAAATGCAGATGCGCCCGCATCACATGGTAATTCCCTCTCAATCTTACAATAACTATTCTAGAATGCCGTTACGTCAATATCGCCGCATGAGTTTAGTCCGGCGTACGGCCATAAAGCGATTGCGCGAGAAACAATCCGCCATGCCGTAAGCCGCCTCCATCAATGCCATGCCCGATGCCGAAAGAGAGATGCCACTGACAGGCAATCTCGGCTTCACCTAGCGCATTGGATGACATGAAAAGCGCATCAAGCGGAATCACTTCGTCGCGGTCCCCATGCACGAGCAAGATATTCGGTTTGCCGGTCGCCTCTTGAAGATGTTCCGGCCCCACAAGAACACCGGAATAGCCGAGGATTGCAGCGGGTGAAAGTGAACGACGAAGGCCCGTATGCAGCGCCATCATCGTGCCTTGGCTAAAGCCGACTAAAGCAAGACGATCCGGCGTGAGATTATGTCGTTGAAGCTCGTCATCGAGAAACGCATCGAGCACCGGTCGCGCCCCCACAACACCACGCCATCGCTCAGAGG
>JBAXQM010000016.1:0-55152 GCA_037131735.1 Alphaproteobacteria bacterium | reverse complement strand
GATTGACGTATGTAGCAAAGCTCTGACATCAAAAACGCCTGACACGGGAACAGAACCCCGAAACGTATTCTTATCGAGACCGTGAAGAGACCAATTCGTCGCACTCATTGCTGCTGCAAGATAGCCGCCTGCAGAATGTCCGGCGACAACCCAATTCCTCTTTTCGTCATCTGTCATATGCCGATCATGCAATGCGACAACGGCTTTGCGAAGCGACACGACGATATCGGCAATCGTCACTTGCGGACAAAGCGGATAATTGACAACCGCAACCGTGATGCCAGCATCGACGAGCGCATCGACAACCCATGAAAACTCATTCTTCGTAAAGCTGCGCCAATAACCGCCATGAATGAAGAGGCATGCGCCCTTAGGTTGGTTTGCGCGGAATATATCCATGATCTCGCGCGGATCTGACCCATAACTGATATCGGCAATCGGAGCGCGCCGCGCCCGCGTCGCAGCTGCCCACTCACCCCATTTGGGTTGATAGGTTGCCGCATCGCTGACCCGCAAACGCGGATTATATTCATTCTCGCACCATTGCGGATCATCAAAGCGTATTTCGATACTCATTCTATGCCTCCCGCCCTTTAGAACTCTTGACCTTTAAAACTCTTGCCGTTTTGGGCCCTTGCGCCGGACAACCGCGCGTGAATACGATAGCGCGCTCTTATCCAATCGCAAAGCTGGAGTGACGCCGCCCATGAACTCAGACCCTTTTGCGCTTCCTGAAGGAACGCGTGTCATCGTCACCGCCGGTGCCTCAGGAATTGGGCGCGCGATTGCTGATCTTTTGATTGCGCAAAAGGCGCGCGTGCATATTTGCGATGTTGATGAGGCGCATCTTGCCGATTTCAAACGTGCCCATCCCACGCAAGGCGTGACAAAGGCAGACGTATCAAAGGATAGCGATGTCGCGCGCTTATTCGATGATGCGAAGCATAGTCTTGGTGGCCTTGATGCACTCGTCAATAATGCAGGCATCGCCGGGCCAACAGGTAAAGTTGAAGATTTGTCGCCTGAAGACTGGACACGCACCATCGAGATTTGTCTCACCGGACAATTTCTCTGCTCGCGCCTCGCTGTGCCTTTAATCAAAGCGGCAGGCGGTGGCTCCATCGTCAATTTGTCTTCAGCAGCCGGACGCTTGGGTTATGCGTTTCGTACGCCCTATGCAGCAGCCAAATGGGGCGTGGTTGGATTTACCCAATCGCTCGCGAAAGAACTTGGACCTGACAATATTCGCGTGAATGCGATTTTACCGGGTATCGTTGAAGGGCCGCGCATAACCAATGTCATCAAAGCACGCGCCGAACAAACGGGCGTCTCTTATGAAGAGATGGAAAAGACCTATCTCGATCGCGTATCGATGCGGCGCATGGTGACCGCGGGCGATGTCGCGGGAACAATTCTCTTTTTGCTGTCACATGCCGGACGGCATATCTCGGGCCAATCGCTCGGCGTCGATGGCAATGTCGAAACATTATAAGTAAACTCATAAAGGCTTCTCATGTCTTCGAAACGTAAGACGATCATTACTTGCGCTATCACAGGGGCAATTCATACGCCGTCGATGTCACCGCATTTACCCGTGACACCTGAGGAGATTGCCCAATCAGCGATTGAAGCGGCAGAAGCAGGCGCCGCGATTGTGCATCTTCATGCGCGCAATCCGGAGACCGGACGGCCTGATCAGTCGCCCGAAGCGTTTGGAAAATTTTTATCGACCATTCGTGCCGCGTCTAATGTTGTGATCAATCTGACAACCGGCGGCGCGCCATCAATGACCGTGGCCGAGCGCGTGCAACCGGCCGCGCATTTCAAGCCTGAACTTGCTTCGCTCAATATGGGCTCAATGAATTTCGGATTGTTTCCGATGCTTGGCCGATTTCATGAGTTTAAACATGAATGGGAACCAATTGTTCTCGAAAACTCACGCGATCTTGTGTTCCGCAACACATTCAAAGACATCGAATTTGTGCTTTCAACATTGAAGGATGCCGGCACAAGATTCGAATATGAATGTTATGATACCGCGCATCTTTATAATCTTGCGCATTTTCTTGATCGTAAACTCGTGACCCCGCCCCTCTTCGTACAAACCGTGTTCGGAATTTTAGGCGGCATTGGTCCGCATCCGGATGATGTGATGCATATGAAGCGCACAGCGGATCGTTTATTTGGCGATAATTATGTCTGGTCAGTATTAGGCGCTGGCCGCAATCAAATGCCGATTGCCGCAACGGCTGCCGCAATTGGCGGCAATGTGCGCGTGGGATTGGAAGACTCGATTTGGGCGGGCCCCGGAAAACTCGCGACATCAAACGCAGAACAAGTGCGCATTGCGCGTACGCTGATTGAAGGGCTTGGCCTTGCTGTCGCAACGCCTGACGAAGCGCGCGCACTTCTAAGCTTGAAGGGCAGCGCATCTGTTGGTTTTTGATTTCAAAACCATAAGAAGAGGCAGAAAACAATAAAGGCGCCTTGTGGGCGCCTTTAAGGATGGAAAAACGACAGTCGATAGACCTGTTAGAGGTCGCCGAACACCGCTTCCGCGATGCGTAGTCGCATCAAGCCAGCTTGAGATTACCCGCGCTGGTTTTATTCTTGCGGGGATCCATGATCAACTCGTAGCTGATCTTCTGCTTTTCTTGCAGATCGGAAAGCCCTGCTTGTTGGACCGCAGAAATGTGTACAAACACATCTGGACCACCGCCATCCGGCTGAATGAATCCATAACCCTTGGTCGCGTTAAACCACTTAACAGTTCCTGTCGCCATTACGTCCTCAAAGTCTCCGTCACCCTTTGACGGTGATTTAGGCTAACTCCGAATGGGAAAAGACGCAATATTCCGGTGGATAAATTGTCGCGATGTCGGAAATTTTTTAGTGATAGTCGGTCAGGGGGTAAGGGTAATCCGGAGCTGCACGCCGGGCTCTTTTCAATTTACGCTTGTGCGTCAAAGGGTTAAAAAGGGGTTCTGTATTGAAAGTCATCCAGTCGCCGGCTTTTTCGGCGCCTAAATTTTGGAGCTCCAGCCTCATGACGGCGCAAGACACCCCCCTTCCCGACCGGCTTTCGGTCGATCCCGACAGCCCCTTTCATGACGAGGCGCTCCTCGCAAAAGGCATCGGAATCCGGTTCAACGGCGTCGAGAAGACCAATGTCGAGGAGTATTGCATCAGCGAGGGCTGGGTTCGCGTTTCAGCCGGCGCGGCCAAAGACCGTTTCGGCAAGCAGATGACGATCAAGCTCAAGGGCAAAGTTGAAGCGTTTATGAAGGGCGAGTGACATCGCACGGCAATTTATGAGGCGCGCTTTAAGCGCGTCTCAACTTTCGAATTGAAAACGCGCGGTTACTTTACCAACTCGTTTTTATAAATCGTATGCGCGCCGATATTCTTGATATCGCGTTCACCGCACAGCGCCATGGTTATATCCATCTCTTTGCGAATGATTTCGAGCGCGCGTGTCACACCTGCTTCACCGCCCGCGCCGAGTCCATACAAAAACGGACGACCAATAAAGGTTGATTTCGCCCCGAGTGCGAGCGCTTTCAACACGTCTTGGCCAGAGCGAATGCCGCCATCAAGATAGATTTCGGCTTTCCCTCCGACAGCTTCGACAATCTCAGGCAAGATGCGAATGGAAGATGGCGCGCCATCGAGCTGACGTCCGCCATGATTGGACACGATGACCCCATCTGCGCCATGCGAGACCGCGAGTTTTGCATCTTCCGGATCAAGAACGCCTTTCACAATCACCTTGCCGCCAAAACGATCTTTGATCCAACCGACATCATTCCAGCTTAATGTCGGATCGAATTGTTGCGCGGTCCAAGCCGAGAGCGAGCTCAGATCCGCAAGATTATCGACATGACCGACAAGATTGCGGAAGGTGCGGCGATGAGTGCCAAGCATACCGAGGCACCATTGCGGACGCGTCGCCATTTGCCAAATATGTTTCGGTGTAAATTTTGGTGGTGCGGACAAACCATTGCGCAAATCCTTGTGGCGTTGACCCAAGATTTGAAGATCCATGGTCAAAACAAGTGCAGAACATTTTGCCGCTTTGGTGCGATCAATCAAACGCTCGATGAATTTCCGATCACGCATCACATAAAGTTGAAACCAGAACGGCTTTGATGTGTTCTCTGCGACATCTTCGATCGAGCAAATGCTCATGGTTGACAGTGTGAAGGGCACACCGAATTTTTCGGCGGCGCGCGCGGCTTTGATTTCGCCATCGGCGTGCTGCATGCCGGTCAGACCGGTGGGTGCCAATGCCACAGGCATCGCAATTTTTTCGCCGAGCATTTCGGTGGCAAGCGAGCGGCCTTCCATATTCACCGCGACGCGTTGGCGAAGGAGAATTTTAGCGAAATCGCTTTCATTGGCGCGATAGGTGCTCTCGGTCCAACTGCCTGAATCCGCATAATCAAAAAACATCTTTGGCACGCGGCGGCGCGCGAGGTCTTTCAATTCGGCAATGGTCAGGCAGGCATCAACAGCGGACATCGCATCATTCCCCGAAACGGATTTTCTTGTTGGCCCTATAGCTAAAGCGGTTTGTGGGTCTTGAGAAGCCCGTCACACGCTGGGCATAGTGAGAAAAAATGCAGAGGGAGTTGCGCCATGTCGGACACAAGCCAAACCGTTATCACCACGGTTGACGAGCGCATGGGCGAGTTATCGGCCTGGAACCGGACGATTTTCGAATTTGGCGAGACCGCATGGCGCGAAGAACGCTCAGCCCGTTGGTATATCGAGCGCCTGCGCGCTGAGGGTTTTACGGTCGAGGAAGGCTCGGGCGGCATGCCGACGGCCTTCTCGGCACGCTGGTCGAACGGGCCAGGCCCCTCCGCCATGACCTATGCGGAATATGATGCGGTGCCGGGCAATTGCCAAAAGGCAGCGCCCTATCGCGCACCGCGTGACGGGCTCTCGCGCTTTGCGGGCGGTCATACCGATCCGCATTCGGCTTTGGGTATGAGCGGGCTCGGTGGTGTTCTTGCCGCCAAAGCTGCGATGGAAAAACATAACATCGCTGGCACGCTACGCTTCATGGGTGAGCCTGCTGAAAAAGTGCGTGGCTCAAAGCCGATCCATGCTGCGAAAGGGTATTATGACGGGCTTGATGGCATCGTCTCCTTTCATCCGTTTTATATGTTGCCTTATGCGAATACGTGTCGATGGGACACGCATTGCGGCCCCTATTATGGCATCATTTACGAGTTTCTCTGCGAGACACCGGAAAGCTGGTTAGAAGACACCAATCTTTCGAATGCCGGCAATCCAATACCGGCCGCGCATACGATGGCGCGCGCACCGGGCGCGAATGATGCGGTCACAACCATGTTCACACTCGCCAAGACCGCACGTGATCACATGTTACCGCATTCGGGCACATGGACGGTTAATGAGACAATCCTCGCATCCGGCCAAGCCACTGCGGACAATTTGCCTGCGCAAATGGCGCAGATCATGTACGCGATCCGCGCGCCTTCGCGCGCGATGCTTGATAAAATTCTCGCAGTACTTGATCGCACAGCCGATGCCGCAGCGCTTGCGGCCCATTGCACAGTGAAAAAACATTGGGTTTCAAAATCGCGTCAAGGCTTGGCCAATCATGCGATGGCGCGCCGGACTTTTTTGAATCTGGAACGTGTTGGTGCACCGCGATTTGAAGGAGCCGCGATCAAAGCCGCTCAAGCAATACAGAAAGAGCTGGGGCTCACACCAATGGGCAAGCCCTTCATTGACGAGATCGAACGTCTGATCGATCCTGAAGAGGCCGAGAAAAAAATCCGTGCCGAGATTCCCTCATGGCAAACGCATTACACATCGGACGATTACACCGACATGACCTGGTACGCGCCGACCGTGCGGCTTTACATCGGGCGTCCTGCTTTGAAAGCACCAAATGGATTCAATTACCCCGATTGGGTGATGAATGCGCTCGGCGGCATGAATGAGACGATTGATCCGATGCTCAACACGGCGGCCAAAACCATCGGGCTGACTCTTCTCGACATTATCGCCGACGGGGCCTTTCGACAGGCCGCGCGTGAGGAATTCGAGCGCCGGACCGGCGGCGGGATTGGCGGAACGTCCTGGGAAGCGTCCTGGTGCGACTACCCCGCACCGATCGAACATCCTTGGCCGCGCTATCATCAAACGGGGCGCGGTTTTGAGTGGTGGATACCCGAAACAGAAGCGGATCGGGCCCTTAACCGCGGCTAATCTACAACTTTAGGCTGAGGAATTGCTCGACAAATGAGCGATTCACTTTATCCTCTCTGCCGCAACATGCCCAAATTTGAGGCATGGAAGACAGTGAGGGAATGACCAATGAGCATAAAAAATGCGTCGCCCGGCCTCTATAATGAGGACCTGGCGCCAGCGAAGGAGCGCAACTGGGGCGCTTTCAGCATCTTTAACGTCTGGACATCAGACGTTCACAGCCTCTGGGGCTATTATCTCGCCGCAAGCCTCTTTTTGATTTGCGGCAGCTTCATCAATTTCATTATCGCGATCGGCTTGGGCTCTGTCGTGATTTTCATTTTGATGAACATGATCGGTAATGCCGGTGTGAAAACGGGTGTGCCTTATCCGGTTCTCGCACGCGCGTCATTCGGTGTTTGGGGTGCGAATATCCCTGCACTCGTGCGCGCAATTGTTGCCTGCTTCTGGTATGGCGCCCAAACAAGCGCAGCATCGGGTGCGATTGTTGCCCTGCTCGTGCGTAATGAGGGTTTTCTCTCGTTCCATCAGTCGAGTCATTTGCTTGGTCACTCCACGCTTGAAGTGATCTGCTATGTGATCGTGTGGGCGTTGCAGCTCCTCATCATTCAGCGCGGTATGGAAACAGTCCGGAAATTCCAGGACTGGGCCGGCCCTGCGGTATGGGTGATGATGCTTGTGCTTGCGATTGCATTGACTGTGCAAGCAGGTGGCATTTCATTCGGTTCGGATATTCCGAAGGATGTGTTGCTTGAGAAAACAAAGGACGCTGGTAACTTCGGTGAACCTGGTTCAGTTGCGGCGCTCTTTGCTGTGGCTGCAACATGGATCACCTATTTCGGTGCGCTTTATCTCAATTTCTGCGACTTCTCGCGCTATGCGAAAGACGAGAACGCAGTGCGCACCGGCAACCTCTGGGGCCTTCCTGTCAATCTGATCCTGTTCACACTTGTGGCAGGTGTCACGACGACAGCGGCGTTCAAAGTCTATGGTGAAGTTCTGCTCCATCCGGATCAGATCTCTGCGAAGTTCGACAATTGGTTCCTTGCTTTGCTTGCTGCATTGACATTCGCAGTAGCAACACTTGGCATCAATGTGGTTGCGAATTTCGTGTCACCCGCCTTCGACTTCGCGAATGTGTTCCCGCGTACCATCGACTTCAAGAAAGGCGGCTATATCGCAGCGTTAATCGCGCTTGTGCTTTATCCGTTCGCTCCTTGGGAAGGTGGTGCGGCGCAATTCGTGAACTTCATTGGTTCAACGATGGGCCCAATCTTCGGCGTGATGATGGCGGATTACTATCTCATCCGCAAAGGCCATCTGCATGTCGAAGCGCTCTATGATGAACAAGGCGAGTTCCGCTTCTCCGGTGGTTGGAACATCAAGGCGTTCATCGCAGCCGGCATTGCCGGAATCTTCTCAACCATCCTGCCCTTCTTCACCACGGTGTTGCCACCATGGTGGGGTATCTATGGTTGGTTCTTCGGCGTGATTATCGCTGCTGTGGTTTATCTTGTGATCGGTGGCGGTAATCGCGCCCATTCACACTGATTAATTCTCAGGCAGGTTTAAGTAAAACGAGGCCCGCGGATCACTCCGCGGGCCTTTTTCTTTATAACTTAACAAAGTTGGTCTTTACCCCGCGCAACTTCAAAGTGATGATCACATAATGGTTGAAACTGAAAAATATTATGATCCCGACTGGCGGGATCGCTGGTTCGAACGATGGAATGGCCTCGATGTCGAAGGCATCATCGAACAAAGCGACTATGGTCCAGCTGATATCTCTACACTTGCGCGCGCAACATTTTATCAGCCAATCCCCGTTCGCTATCTTGCGCGTATTTTGCGTCAGGCTAAAAAATCAGCACCACGCCTGACGCACTTTATCGATATTGGATGCGGTAAAGGAAAAGCCTGCGTCTATATGGGATTGAAAGGCGGTTTTGATCGCATCACGGGCATCGAGTTTGCGCCGCGATTAGCGTCCGCTGCTAAAGCAAATATGCGCCGCGCCGGTTTGGTTCAATCCGATATCTTAGAGATCGATGCGCGAGACTATGCTTTACCGGCGGCCCCGACATTGGTGTTTTTATTCAATCCCTTTGATGCAGCAGCACTCGAATATTTTATCGAAAAAAATCTTTTCCATTTCAAAAATCAAGGCTCATTAATCGCCTATGCCTTCGATATAGGGCGTGAGGTTTTGAAAGACTTCGGATTTCGAGAAGTACGGCGAGACGCCTCAACCCGCCTATCTTTCCATCTAATGCCTTAGAAAAACTGGTTCCACCGCGATTCCGCGGCAAAATGTCCAGATCATTGTCATTATTTTCAGAACCGGGAGTGATCCGGACGCGCTCGCTCGCGTAAATTTCCCGGACTTTGGATGTCGTCCAAATTCCTCCCATCTGTGACTTTATGACCCCGGCCGCGTATCGCGCCGGGGTTCTTTTTTAAAATCTGACGTTTTCAGCGCGATTTTTGGCCAAAGAGGACCGCTTGCGCATCTTTATCCGTAGCGAGATTGGGGCGCGGGACATCGGATCCCACGGCAATCCCCCGCTCAACCGCTGGACGCGCCAGCACGACGTCATGCCACCGCTTCAAATGCGGGAAGTCATTTAGATTTTGACCAAGGCGCTCGGCGCTCTTCATCCACCCAATCGAAGCAATATCGGCAATCGAATATTCGCCAGCAAGATATTCATGATCTGCCAATTGGCGATTCATCACACCGTAAAGTCTGTTCACTTCATTGGTGTAGCGATTGATCCCATATCCGATTTTTTCCGGCGCATAGATGCGGAAATGATTGGCCTGGCCTGACATCGGGCCCAACCCACCCATTTGCCAAAAGAGCCACTCTTCAACGGCAACACGTTTGCGCTCGTCACTGGGATAAAATTTTCCTGTCTTACGGGCGAGATATTGCAAAATCGCGCCCGACTCAAAAACAGAAATCGGCGCGCCGCCCGGACCATCATGATCAACAATCGCTGGGATACGGTTATTCGGCGATATCTTTAAAAATGATGGTTCGAATTGTTCACCCTTGCCGATATTGATCAGCTTGATCTCATAAGGAAGTCCACATTCCTCAAGCATGATGGTGATCTTCCAGCCATTCGGCGTGGGCCAATAATAAAGATCAATCGGCTTTGTCTGTGCCTGTGCCATTTAGTAGTCCTCTCGTGCGTGAATGAGCTCGCGGCGATGATCAAGCCTTGCGGCTTTCAGGCGGCAATAGCGTATCGGTTGATTTGAAATGCGGCAACGCTTCGATACGCTTCATCCATTTAACAACATGCGGATGCGCCGCGACATCATAGTCACCTTCATGCGCAAGAGCGGCAACGCCATAAAGATCGATATCGGCGATCGTTGCGTGATCACCTGCAAGGAAATCATGGCCTGATGCAAAATGCTGTTCAAGCGTATCAAACGCTGCTTTCCGTTCCGTTTCATAAAGTTGCACAATTGCCGGCTCAAATTGACGGAAGCCTTTTTTCCACGCGCGCAAACGATAGACAGGCGCGTCAAATCTATCCCAGCCCCAGAAAAGCCATTCACGCGCACGCAGACGATTATCCACTGTTGCGCCGCCAAATTTTCCGGTCTTGTCGGCAAGATAATCGAGAATGGCGCCGGATTGGCACAATGTTTTGCTATTTGAGTTATCGACGAGGACTGGCACCTGACCATAGCGATTGAGCTTTAGAAACTCAGGCTTTTTCTGGGCACCTTCGCGCAAATTAATGTGCTCATAATCGAATGCCTCACCACATAAAGTGAGCATAAGGCCAACTTTGTAAGTGGGGCCTGACAGAAAAATACCATGAAGTGTGTAGCGTGCGGTCATCGGTCGCATTCTCCTTAAGATTTTAAAAGAAATTATGACATGGATCTTTCATGCCCCCATGATTTTGACAAGAAGAATACCTATCTGACCTCGAATTGACACATAACTTCACCACTCCTGCGAGTACCCTTGGAAATGCCCTCTCTCGTTGAAACAACCCTTGAGCTTGTCAAAACCCATCAAGAATGGGCAGTGCCAATCGTTTTCCTCTTGGCCTTTGGGGAATCGCTCGCTTTCGTGTCGCTTCTTATTCCGGCAACCATCATTCTTTGGGGTATCGGCGCTTTGATCGGCGCGGCAGGACTAGAGTTCTGGCCCCTGTGGATGGGGGCTGCGGTCGGCGCAATGCTCGGTGACTGGCTCTCTTATTGGTTGGGCTATCACTATCACACGCAAATTACCGGCGCATGGCCGCTTAAAAATCATCCTGATATGATCGAACGCGGCCACCGGCTGTTCGAACGTTACGGCATTCTTGCCGTGTTTTTTGGACGCTTCTTTGGACCCTTGCGCGCCATCGTCCCCTTGATCGCGGGCGCGACAACCATGCCGCTCATTCCATTTCAAATGGCCAATGTTGCGTCAGCGCTTTTATGGGCTGCCGTGGTTCTCGCGCCTGGCGCCTTTGGTGCGGAATTTGTGCAGGGTGTGCTCAACTAATGTCGCACAAGTGCGAACATTATCATGTGGCTAAAGCTGTCAAGGTCTCATCATCGAGCTGACCGGTTGTAGGCAAATTGTTGTCGGTCTGAAAGTGTTGAAGTACTTTCGATGTAGAGGGCCCAAAGACACCATCCACGGAAATCGAATAGCCTTTATAAATCAAATAAAGTTGCGCCGCCCGCACCGATAAATCAGGCAGTCTTCCTTTTGAAAAGCGATCATAGAACGACGCCAATTTCGTATCATACTGATTGATCGCATAATTGGGCCCGTTATAGCCCTTCGCTAACTCAGCCCAATTCTTGTCTTTTAGAGCTTTATCTAGTCCTTCCGCGATTAAGAATTTTGCAATGCCTTGAAGTTGATCTCCTTCCGATTGCACGAAGCTTTCAACCATCTCTTGAGGCGATCCATATTCTAGTTTTTCAAAATGCGTTCCCATGATCTGGCCAAGGCCCCATGATGCACTTTGAAGCGCCGCGCTTTCATCAAGACTCAATGCCGTCTCAAGCCGTTCATATTGATGCGCGCCGGCAGGACCATATCCCCCTGCCGATGGAGCACTGATATCAGGATGATCCTCATCAAATTTGCCATTGGTCAAACGGTGAAAATAATGGCGCTCGAATAAAATCTTCGGCCGACGGTCCGGCAAAAAGCCCGAACCTGAGGTTTCAACACTTAACAATGACCATAACGCTGAACTCTCCGCACCAATCAATTGAAGGGTTTGAGTCCAATCACCTTCACTTAAGGGGTTACCAGACTTAACAAAATCAATCATTTCTTTTTTCCCGCTTTATAGCTCAATTTTTTCGGCCTTATCTATGTCATCAATTGATAACTTTTTAATTTGTAAACGAGACTTGATAATTGGATTCATAAGATCATGCTCGATAGACACTAAAAAATCACGCCGCTGATCTAAAAGAAACACTTTGCACAAATAAGTTGCTTGAATTTTTGAATCCGCGCGATAACCGAAATGTTCAAGAGTTCTTGAAGCGTCCTTATATTCTTCAAAATTTTTCTTTTGTTCTAAGGTTGGTTCCAACACCTTAGCATTGGATTCGAGACCGCTATCAGCCTCTAATATTTTATCTATACGCTGAATCAATAACTTAAATATTCTCGTTTGGAACAAAGAACGAAAAAAATCACCGGGGCTAGACATTTAATCTAACCAAATAGGCTTACGAGGAAAGCCGATATGATAGACAATGTATTGAAGAACAACTTGATGCTCTCCAATATTCAAAATTGAAAAATTTTTCTCAATTGCCAAAATCTTGCCATTTGGAAAATCAGTTAAACACCGATTAAGTAGATCGGTTGCCGCCCGAATTTCATCTTCCGTTTTTTGATTTTCCGGACTGTCACTCCCAACGGTAATGCGCTTTAAAAAACGGACATCGGAAATGTCGAAAAAGGATTTTGCCATCCGTTTTGATCCCCGCTATAAAAGCTTGATCCTCTATCGAAGAGGATCAAGCAATAACACGAATGGACTTCCTTCCTGCTTCGAACGCAATGTCGAAACCAGTAATAGTTTAGGTCTTATCAGCGA
The DNA here is from genome assembly GCA_037131735.1 of Alphaproteobacteria bacterium. GTDB lineage: Bacteria > Pseudomonadota > Alphaproteobacteria > Rhizobiales > Beijerinckiaceae > CAIUPE01. The sequence continues at coordinate 42,814 of JBAXQM010000016.1, read as the reverse complement.
CCGCCGCGGCGGCACCTACCGGCGGTTCTGTAATCGCCCTATTCATGATTTCAAGAACACGGGCCAACCCCTCGGGAATGCCACTATCCTCTGCGCGAACTTCGACATGATATTTGGCTGAACTATCTGAGCTGCGCGTTTGTTCCTTATGCGCCGAAACTGAGCCTTCAACATGCACGTGGAGGCTAAAGGGCCCCCAGCCAACAGAGGCGTCGCCAGCATAGCCAAATTTGCTGTCATCGGATTCAGCCGAGGCAAAATGCGATTTAACTTCCATATCGAATGTAATGTCGACGGTCTTAATTGAAAGATTCGGCACTTTTACGATAGCAATCAATGGAACTTCGAGATCCGTATTTTGGGGCTTCATAACCGACGGATTCTGAGGATCAGGAACCTGACGCGTGTAAGAAAACTTAACTTTCCGAATATCGCCAACGCCCGTCTTGTCATCACCCGTCGGAGGCAAGAAGCCAACCGTTTTAATAAAATCCGCAGTTGCACTGGCCAATTGTACCTGTGCATTGCACGCCGCCGATAAAGGGGATCCGATCAATTGATCCATCGGCAAGCCACGAAACTGCGCCGCCATGTCTATGAGTTCACCAGCCATATAATTACTCCCTTTCGGTTATGGCCCTGAGGGCCGGTCAAGATTTTTGATTTTGATTAGTAGGTGACGGCGGTGGTGGGGTAACAGGAATATCGTCGTCTTGCGCTCCATCACTTATTGGAATTTCACCGTGCATTTTATTCAATTCACCAATTAGCCGTGATGTTCCCTCTGATTGTTCAACGGCCTCAACTTTTAAGATGACTTTGGTTGTGTTTTTTCTCCCCAATAACCCAGGAGTTGGATTAATATTCAATGCACGTTGTGAACCAAAAAAATCCTCCGCGACCGAAACTGACTGCTGTGATTGTTCATCAAAATCACCGAGATCAATGTCGAATTGAAACTCAACTTCCTTGATGCGCAATTGTGCAGGCGAATGAAGAGTTAAGAGTGGAACACCGAATGTTACTTCCTTACCGTTATCAGCCGGCTTCATCGACGGGAGGGCAACTTTAAGCAGACGTGGTCTGTTCGTGCCGGCTTCAAAATATCGGCCAATATTTATGATTTGATTGCGACCCAATTCAGCTTGGGCAACCGAAATAGCGCCTGTCAAAGCTTCAATAAGGGCATTGAGAGTGATGGCCAACGATCTATCCCTCAAAAGCTTTAAAGATTAAATACGCCATTCGAAAACAAATTACGTTAAAAATTTCTATCGGCGGAAATTTTCATCTTGGTGGATTAGTAATTTCAGCACCGATTATAAGCGTCACGGCTGCGGGCGCTAAATCGCCTAAAGTAACTCTAAAAACTCTCTGCGTTTGGCCGTTTAGTGGCAACGCTTTTCCTGAAGTTATATGAAGTACAGGTTGCGGAGTCTGACCTTTATTCGTAGGTGATTTTATCAGATCAATTATTCTACCTAATTCAGCAGTGCCATTAGGAACCGAAAATTTTACTTTCTCATTTGATTGGATCGTCCTTTTAATTCCATCAATAAATTCTAAGTTAGATCCTTTGTTAACATCCGCACTTGTATTTATGAATCCAATTGTTCCTGTAATCAGATTTAGCGGCATATCATCTTTTCCTTAAATTGTTTTGGAACATGATAGGCGCATCATTACTGAGGCGGTACAACTAATCGTGGGTTGAAAAAGTCAAAAGATTTCTGATTATGCTCGCAATGGATGCATATAGATCATTATTTAATTCACTAAAATGACTTAAAGCGAATCAATAGCTATAGATTTATCTTTTACCCAAGGGAAGAATGAAGCTGGCGAGCATATCTATTCAATTCATTGATCAGTAATAGGCATTAAATCTTTAATGAGCTTCGTTAGCTCAGATCCCAAGCTTCGCTTTCAGAAGATCATTCACGGCCTGCGGGTTAGCCTTACCGCCCGTTTCTTTCATCACCTGACCAACAAACCAACCAATCATGGTGGGCTTGGCTTTTGCCTGCTCGACCTTGTCAGGATTTGCGGCGATGACGGCATCAATGGCTTTTTCAATCGCACCTGTATCGGTGACTTGCTTCATGCCGCGCGCTTCGACCACCGCACGCGGATCACCGCCTTCAGTCCAGATGATCTCGAACAAATCTTTGGCAAGTTTACCGGAGATCACATTTTCGGAAATCAAATCGACAATCGCGCCCAATTGATCAGCCGACATCGGCGACGTGGTGACGTCTTTGCCTTCTTTGTTCAAGCGGCCGAAGAGTTCATTGATCACCCAATTGGCAGCAAGTTTTCCATCGCGCCCTTTCGCGACGCTTTCGAAATAATCCGCCTGATCGCGCTCACCCACGAGCACGCTCGCATCATAGGGCGTCAACCCATAATCCTTGATGAAGCGGGCCTTCTTCGCGTCGGGCAATTCGGGCAGATGACGCGCAAGTTCGTTCACATAGTCTTGCGTGAATTCGAGCGGTAACAAATCGGGATCCGGGAAATAGCGATAATCATGCGCTTCTTCTTTCGAACGCATGGAGCGTGTCTCGCCCTTCGACGCATCATAAAGACGCGTTTCCTGATCGATCGATCCGCCATCTTCGAGAATGCCGATCTGGCGACGCGCCTCATATTCAATCGCCTGACCCATGAAGCGGATTGAATTCACATTCTTGATTTCGCAGCGTGTGCCGAACGCACCACCCGGACGACGCACCGACACATTGACGTCGGCGCGCAACGAGCCTTCATCCATATTGCCATCGCATGTACCCAGATAACGCAAGATGGTACGCAACTTCGTCACATAAGCGCGGGCTTCTTCAGACGAACGCATATCGGGCTTTGACACGATTTCCATCAACGCCACGCCCGAACGATTGAGATCAACAAAGCTCATCGTGGGTGATTGATCATGCAGCGATTTGCCTGCGTCCTGTTCAAGATGCAGACGCTCAATTCCCACCGTGATCTGGCCGCCACTCTCGGGCAAATCAACAATCACCTGACCTTCGCCAACGATAGGGCTTTTGTATTGCGAGATCTGATAGCCTTGTGGCAAATCGGGATAAAAATAATTTTTGCGATCAAACACCGAGCGCAAATTGATTTGTGCATTGAGACCAAGGCCCGAGCGAATGGCCTGCGCGACGCATTCCTGATTGATCACCGGCAACATGCCGGGCATCGCGGCATCAACCAGCGAGACATGTGCATTCGGTTCGCCGCCATAGGACGCTGACGCGCCTGAAAACAATTTCGCCTGAGAGGTCACCTGCGCGTGGATTTCCAATCCGACGATGATTTCCCAATCTCCCGTCGCCCCTTTGATGAGTTTTTTTGGGTCCGGTGTGCGCGTGTCGACAATGGCGTTCATTACGGAAAAATCCTGAAATACCGAAGCAATTATAGGTCTTTTGCGGCTGAAGCGGCGCGTGGTCAAGGGGTTTTGCGCCTTTACACTCGACACCGCCTATTCTAGCTTTGTGAGGCTACGGCTGAGGTCGGATGCTGAAAGGCTCGTCACAAATCGAGGCCCGCCATGAATCGTCCTGTTGTTCCGTCAATTTCTGTCCCGCGTATGAGTATCGAAGCGTTTGAAGCCTGGGCCGAAAGGCAGGACGGGCGCTATGAGCTTGTGCGAGGCCACCCCGTGATGATGAACCAGACGACATGGAATCATTCGAAGATCACAACCAACCTTCTTGGTCTGCTGCTGCAGAACATTGATCCGGACGACTATCACATCGCAGCAGGCGATTTCGCACTGCAGACTGGCGAGGATACGCTGAGACTGGCCGACATTCTGATCACGCCCTCCAATCGCTCAGGGAAAGATCGCCGCACAGACGAAGCGGTAGCGATCATTGAGATTCTCTCGCCCTCCACGACGTCAGAAGATTTCGGCCCCAAGCAAATCGAATATCTCGCACTCACTTCGCTTGAAGCCTATCTTATTGTTGCGCAGGACAAAGCGTACGTTTGGGTTTGGATCAAAGGTACCGACGGATTTCCGCAGAAGCCCGAAGTGATCGAGGCAATGGAGGCAACGATAGCAATAACGGGATTGGGTTTAACTCTCACGCCTGATGCGATTTATCGGCGCGTCGATTTTTAATCCGCATCGCGAGATAGCCAATCACACTCCACCCAAATCCGGCAAAAATACGAAACAGTGCATGCGCACCACCGAACATATAGCCGCCTTCAAACCATGAAATATCAATCATGCGCAGAAGAAAGGTTACAGCGGTGCCAGCAAGCCCTGCGGCAAGACCCGCAAGAATGAGCTTGCCGAACTGATTGGCTTTCCACCCCATCAGCACACCAATCGCAATCACGATCGGATCAAAAAACGCTTGAAGGATAAGCCAAGTAAAGGGCTTCAATCCTTCATAAAGCGCTTCATAAAGTGGCATCACGCCCACCAAGCCTTCGGGAATGTCGTGCGACCGGCCGCTTGTTCAATCACTTCACCGAGCGAGAACAAGGTCTCTTCATCAAAGGGGCGACCGATGAGCTGAAGGCCCAAAGGCAACCCGTCTGATGAGTGACCAGCTGGAAGGGCGAGTCCCGGAAGTCCCGCCATATTCACCGTCACGGTGAAGACGTCGTTCAAATACATTTCAACCGGATCAGCGCCACTCTTCTCGCCAATACCGAATGCGGGAGATGGCGTTGCGGGTGTGAGCACCGCATCAACACCCGCAGAATAGGCGTTTTCGAAATCCTGTTTGATGAGCGTGCGGATTTTCTGCGCGCGCACATAGTAGGCGTCGTAATAACCAGCGGACAAAACATAAGTGCCGATCATGATGCGGCGACGTACTTCGGCTCCGAAGCCGTTGGCGCGCGTCTTCTCATACATATCGATGATGTCTTTACCAGGGACGCGCACGCCATAGCGCACGCCATCATAGCGCGCGAGATTCGACGAGGCTTCTGCCGGTGCCACAATGTAATAGGCAGGCAGAGCATATTGCGTGTGCGGCAAGGAAATATCGACGATCTCCGCACCAGCGGCTTTGAGCATCTCAGCGCCTTTGGTCCAAAGCGCATCAATTTCTTTCGACATGCCATCGACGCGATATTCTTTCGGAATACCGATCTTCATGCCTTTCACCGATTTGCCAATCGCGGCTTCGTAATCAGGTACAGCACGATCCACCGATGTTGTATCTTTCGGATCATGGCCAGCCATCGAGCGCAGCATGATCGCGGTATCGCGAACGGTTTTCGCAATCGGGCCCGCTTGATCAAGCGACGACGCGAAAGCAACAATACCCCAGCGCGAGCAACGCCCATAAGTCGGCTTGATACCAACAGTGCCTGTAAAGGCCGCAGGCTGACGGATTGAACCGCCGGTGTCAGTGGCCGTTGCACCGAGACAGAGTTGTGCAGCGACAGCGGCAGCCGAACCGCCTGAAGAGCCACCCGGAACAAGCAAACCTTTTTTATCACCCGCGAGTGCGGTGCGTGCTTTATCTTCCGACCAATTCGCGGGAAGGATTGGCGATACCGAAGGACCAAAGGCGGATGACTCATTTGATGAGCCCATCGCGAATTCGTCATTGTTGAGTTTGCCGAGCATCACCGCACCATCGCGCCACAGCTGGCTCGTAACGGTCGATTCATATTCGGGCACGAAATTGCCGAGGATCTTTGAGCACGCGGTGGTGCGCACGCCCTTGGTTGCGTAGAGATCCTTGATGCCGAGCGGAATGCCTTCTAGCGGACCACCTGCACCTTTTGCGAGTTTCTCATCCGAGGCATTCGCCATCGCGCGCGCGTGATCAGGCGTGTCGAGCACATAGGCGTTCAAAGCACGCGCCTTTTCCATGGCGCTGATATGCGCATCGGTGAGTTCGCGTGCGGAGATTGTTTTAGCTTTCAGCGCGTCACGCGCACCGGCAAGCGTCAGCTTTGTCAAATCTGTCATATGAGCGCTCGCTTATTCAACAACTTTGGGGACGAGGAAATAATGATCCTCGGTTTGCGGCGCATTCCCTGTCACGACATCGGCAATATCACCGTCCGTCACAACATCGGCACGTTTCTTCATGGCCATCGGCGTTACCGATGTCATCGGCTCGACGCCATCGACATTAACGCTGTTGAGCTGCTCAACGAATGACAGCATGGCATTGAGTTCCCCCTGAAGATGAGGGACTTCTTCGTCGGTGACAGCGATGCGCGCCAAACGCGCAATCCGCCGCACGGTCGCCTGATCGACAGACATTTCCGCTCCCGTTCCTAATCGGCTAAAAGAGCCTGAGTTTGATCCCGATTCCGTGTCCGGCCTATAGCATCCGGTTTGTCTGGGCCGCAATGGCAGGGTATCAAGCCGTGAAATCTGGCCAACCGGCCGGATGCAAGGTCAGTTAAGTGAATGATCAGTGATCCGGACGAAGAACGGGCTTGCCTCGCCTCCCTGCCCCGCTCGGCACGGTTGATGGGCCTTGATCTTGGCACCAAAACCATCGGCATCGCGATTTCGGACGTTGAACGCCGGATCGCGAGCCCGGTTGAAACCATTCGTCGCACCAAATTCGTCAAAGATGCCGCCGCTCTCCTCGCTTTGGCCGAACGCCATAGTATTGGCGCCTTCGTTCTTGGCCTCCCCGTCAATATGGACGGGACAATGGGCCCCCGCGTTCAAGCGACAACGGCTTTTGCGCGTAATCTCGCCAAACTAACGACCCTGCCCATCCTTTGTCAGGATGGACGGCTTTCAACCGCCGCTGTCACCCGCACCCTGATCGAAGCCGATACTTCACGTGCGCGCCGCGCCGAACTCGTCGATAAAATGGCCGCCGCCTATCTGCTACAAGCCTTTATCGACCGTTTTTCCGGATCACGATTTTAAACCCTTCGTCTTTTTCAGTTGAGTTGCGTATTTGATGTCGGCCCTGTCCAATCTCTTTTCTGTCTTTCTCATTATCGCGATTGGGGCGGCTTTGAAATCGAGCCATATGATCCGTCGCGAGACATGGGACGGGTTCGAGAGAGTGACCTATCTCATTCTGTTTCCCGCCATGATCATTTCAACCATGGCGAATGCTGATCTCGGCTCAACGCCCTTTTTGTCCATGGGCGCAACGCTTGTGATCTCGCTCCTCACCATCGCGGCCGGACTTTTGCTGTTCAGAAAGATCTTGCAAACCTATTTTGCGGTTGATGGCGCGTCTTTCAGCTCTATCTTTCAGGGCGCGATCCGCTGGAATTCCTTTGTCGCCTTTGCTCTCGCGACAAGCCTTCATGGTCGAGAAGGGGCCACGCTTTGCGCGGTCGCGATTGCCGCAATGATTCCGCTTCTCAACTTTTTGTCGGTTGGCGTAATCACGCGCTATGCCCAGGGACAAGAAATGTCTTTGTCCCGTTACGGGTCAGCAATCATCAAGAACCCCTTTATCTGGTCCTGCGTAATCGGCCTTCTTCTTAATTCCGTGGTTAGCTGGATTCCGGCACCCATCTTTGCGCCCATCACGTTAATCGGGCAGGCATCTTTGGCGGCAGGATTGCTAGCCGCTGGTGCCGGGCTTGAACTTCAGCAAATCCCCCGTATCGGCGCACCGCATGTGATCGCCCTTACCGCGAAGTTAATTGTCATGCCGCTTTTGGCTGTGGCCTTTGCACAGATTCTTGGTGTGTCCGGCACCGCATTTTCGGTAACGATTCTCTCGATGTCGGTGCCAACAGCGAGCGCTTCTTACATTTTAGCGAGACAACTTGGGGGAAATGCGTCCCTCATGGCCGAGATTTTAACGCTTCAGACCCTCGGCGCGATGATAACGATTCCTCTCATTTATGGATATTTTATTCTTCCCTAACGTTATATTCGGCATTTTAGGGGATATCTTTTCTATTTTTACGCGTCATTTTAAAAAGTCTGTTTCGTTTAACATGTTAAACGCAGTGTATTTCTTATCTTTCTCGAAAATTTGGTGTGAATTCCTCAACGTCAAGTCGGTGAAATGAGTTTGTGTACGCCGACTTGAACAATTTTCTGGATTGACGTAACACAACCGCAAGAGTTATTTTGTAAAAATCTCAGTTATTAGTTGTATTAGCGGATTGCGTGCGTTCTTCCTTCAGCGTTTTCAAAACCGAAGACCACAAGCCGAAAGAGGACTGAGCCATGGCCACCCAAGTTGCAGAAAGACTCGACGACCGTAGCGTTACCGTGTTCCCCCGTCACGCCAAACCATCGCCGAAGATCACGAGCGATAATGACGAGATTGCGGTCTATCTTGCCAAAATGACATTCGAACTCAGCGCGATTGCGCGCAAGGCAAATTTCGATCTTCTGGCCTATTTCCTCGAAATGGCCCGGATCGAAGCCAATGGCCAAGTGGCAAAATCACGCGGCGATCTGACCTAGCGACATTAACGCGGTAAGACGGCTGTAATCAGTCCGCCGTCTTGCCGCGCGATACGTCCCTCTAGTTCGAGCTCGACGAGAAGTGTGCGTACTGATGCAACGGGGCGTCCCGAAAGCCTGACGAGATCATCGATGGGCATCGGCGTCGTTCCGAGTAATGCAAAAATGTGATCTCGCGGCAAAAGCACCTCCATTTTGTCGTCCGGTGCGTCCTCGGCGAAAGCGGCCGTCCTCTCCGCATCGGCGAGATCGGGATCGAGCTCATCCCAGAAGGGGCCGAGGGACAAATCTTTCCCTTCCTCGGCCCCGCCCATGAACGGAAGCCGCCCCAGGACAGGCGCCAAAGCCTCGGCAATATGATCCGCCGACGTGATCAAGGTTGCTCCTTCGCGAATAAGCGCGTTGGTCCCTTCCGAGCGTGGATCAAGCGGCGACCCCGGCACAGCAAAAATATCGCGGCCCTGCTCTCCGGCGAAACGCGCGGTGATCAATGAACCTGAACGCAACGCCGCCTCGATGATCACAACACCATAACTCAATCCAGAAATGATCCGGTTGCGGCGGGGAAAATCACGCCCGCGCGGCTCCCACCCCATCGGCATCTCGCTCACAACAACGCCAGTGTCCGCAATCGCATCAAGCAGATCGCGATGTTCATCGGGATAAGGGCGATCATGGCCGCCCGCGAGCACCGCAACCGTGCCTGAGGATAAAGACGCACGATGCGCAGAGGCATCGATGCCGCGCGCGAGACCAGACACGACCACAAAGGCGAGGTTACCGAGATCGGCTGCAAGGAGGCCTGCCATTTTTAAACCCGCTGCGGACGCATTACGCGAGCCCACAATTGCCACCGATGGTTTTGAGAGAACCGAAACGCGTCCGCGCACACCAATTATGGGCGGCGCAGACTCGATCACACGCAACAAAGGCGGATAATCGGGCTCACCCATCGCGATAAAACGAACACCCAATTTGGAAGCAAGTGCCACTTCATCTTCGGCTTCAGCAATACTCACAACTTTAGAGGCGCGTCCTTGCGCTTTGAGAAGTGCAGGCAGTGCTTCAAGAGCGGCGGCGGCACCGCCATAGCGATTTAAAAGAGATCTGAATGTGCGCGGGCCAATGCTTGACGTGCGGGTAAGCCTTAGCCAATCAAGGCGCTGACGATCCGTGAGGTCCTGTCCCGCCGGTTGATCCGGCTTCGGTGGCTCCGCCATTCTTGGCTCCGATCCGCCCTTCGGTGCCCGCAATCAAACGCGAGATATTCGCGCGATGCGTCACCCACAGCACAATTGTGAGAAGGAAAAGAACGCCACCGATACGAACATCGCCGAAATACGCGGCAACAAACGGAGACACCAGGCTCGCAATAAGAGCCGACAAAGAAGAGTAACGCGAAACACGCGCCGTGATCAACCAGCTTACAGCAAAAGCAAGCGCCGCGAGTGGTTGAAGCGCGAGCGTTACACCGAGATAGGTCGCCACACCCTTCCCGCCTTTGAATTTGAGCCAGACGGGAAATAAATGCCCAAGAAAGGCCGCAACCGCAGCAGGCACAGTTGTTTCAGGTCCAAACACATAACCCGTCACCAAAACCGCCGCCGTGCCTTTGAGCATATCGCCAATCAAAGTTGCTGCCGCTAGCTCTTTGCGCCCTGTGCGCAACACATTCGTCGCGCCAATATTGCCCGAGCCGACTTGTCTCAAATCACCAGCGCCAAAGAGACGAGTCAAAATCACACCAAACGGAATCGAGCCGAAGAGATAGCCAACAAAAACAGCCAAGAATGCTAAAACATCTTCAGACATCAGCGCGACCTTGTTTCGATTTTATCTTTTGATCAGGATTCTTGAACGATACGCCCGTCAACCATCGTCATATGAACGCGGCCTTGTAAACGCGACCCATCAAAAGGCGTATTCTTGCAACGTGAATGAAGCTTTTCCGGATCGAGTACAAAAGGTTCATCAGGGTCAAACAGAATAAGATCAGCCGGCGTCCCTTTACGCAAACGGCCTTGCGGTAGACCCAAGATATCAGCAGGTTTTGTTGACAGAGCGCGGAAGAGTTGCGACATCGTCACATCGCCATTGTGAACGAGGCGCAGTGCAACGGACAGCATCGTCTCAAGCCCAATTGCGCCATCCGCACATTCGATAAAGGGTTGCCGCTTCGCTTCGACATCTTGCGGATTATGATCTGATACGATGACATCGATCAGACCCGACGCCACGCCCTCAATCATCGCCCGACGATCGTCCTCTGCGCGCAAGGGCGGCGATAATTTCAAGAAGGTGCGGTAGGAGCCAATATCATTTTCATTAAGCGCAAGATTATTGATCGAAACACCGCAGGTGATTGGAAGGCCTTCATCTTTCGCGCGTTTAACAATCTCAAGTGACTCAGCACAGGAAATCATCGCGGCGTGATAACGTGCACCCGTCAATCTTACGAGCGCGAGATCGCGTTCAAGCATAATGGTTTCGGCGGCTTTCGGAATGCCGGGTAAGCCCAAGCGGCTTGAGAGCTCGCCTTCATTCATGACGCCATCAATTGACAAAGTTGGCTCTTCAACGTGATGAACAATCAACGCATCAAAATCGCGCGCATAGGTAAAAGCGCGTCGCATCACTTGCGCATTGGCAACCGAACGCGCGCCATCCGTAAAAAATACAGCACCCGCTGCGCCAAGAAGACCAAACTCCGTCATCTCCTTGCCGTGCAAGCCTTTGGTCAGAGCCGCAGAAGGCATTAAACGCACGCCCGCCGTGTCACGTGCGCGGCGAATAATGTAATCAACAACCGCCGGATCATCGACCGGCGGATTTGTGTCCGGCATACAGATGACCGTTGTCACACCACCAGCTGCGGCGGCACGACTGGCTGAGGCCAGTGACTCGCGATGCTCAGCGCCCGGCTCACCAACAAAAGCGCGTAGATCGATCAGACCCGGTGCAAGCACACGCCCCTTCGCATCAATGACGAGTGCGCCTTCCGGCTTTGCCGAGGCGTCTATCGCATGGCCCCATTCGTGAATGAGACCATTTTCAATCGCAAGCGCACCTTTTTCTTCACGACCCATTTCAGGATCGACAAGATGCGCGTTGATGATGAGGGTGGGACGATGACGAACCATCAGCGTCCCTCCGCATTCGGCAAATGCCGTGAGAGCGCTTCAAGCACCGCCATACGCACGGCAACACCCATCTCGACTTGTTCGCGAATGAGGGATTGCGCGCCATCCGCAATATCGGACGCGATTTCAACACCGCGATTCATCGGACCCGGATGCATCACCAACGCATCAGGCTTTGCGACCGAGAGCTTCTCGCGATCCAATCCGAAATAATGGAAATATTCTTTGACCGACGGGACGAAGGAGCCATTCATACGTTCGCGCTGCAAACGCAGCATCATGACAATGTCAGCGTCTTTCAAACCGTCACGCATATTGGTGAACACCCGCGCACCCATATTCTCGATGCCGGGCGGCAAAAGCGTGGTGGGCCCTATTACACGAACATCAGCGCCGAGCGCATTCAACAAAATCAGATTGGACCGCGCGACGCGTGAGTGAAGAATGTCACCGCAAATGGCCACAACAAGCCCGCGAATACGCCCCTTCGCGCGGCGAATGGTCAGCGCATCAAGCAAAGCCTGTGTCGGATGTTCGTGCGCGCCATCACCTGCATTGATGACCGAACAGTCAACCTTGCGCGCGAGGAGCCCCACGGCACCCGCTGCATGATGGCGCACGACGATAAGATCGGGCCGCATCGCATTTAAGGTCATCGCCGTATCGATCAGCGTCTCGCCCTTTTTGATCGAGGACGAGGCGACCGACATATTCATAACGTCAGCGCCCAAACGCTTACCGGCGAGCTCGAAGCTGGCCTGGGTACGGGTGGACGCCTCAAAAAACAGATTGATCTGGGTACGCCCGCGAAGGGTCGTTTTCTTCTTCTCGACCTGGCGGGAGACCTCGACCGCCTCCTCCGCCATGTCGAGCAATTGCAAAATATCCTCCGGGGACAGCCCCTCGATACCGAGGAGATGGCGATGCGGGAACAAGCGGGGTTCGCGACCGGATAATGACATATTGCCTCGGCTATAACGGGGGAAAGGCGGGTCCGCAAGGCAAGCAACCGTCCCGGTTACGCTCATCCACGCCTGTCCTCTAGCCGAGGCCGAAACCGGAATCTTCGGGCTTAGGACTTGACCCTGACGGCCAGTTTCGCCATGTGAAGCCCTTCGCCGGCGGCCTACCCGCCCGTTTTTTTGGTCTGAGCCGGAAAAAAATCATGAAAGTTGTCATCGTCGAATCGCCCGCTAAGGCCAAGACGATCAACAAATATCTCGGCAAAGGCTATGATGTGGTCGCTTCTTTTGGCCATATCCGTGATTTGCCGCCCAAAGATGGATCGGTCGACCCCGACCAAGATTTCATCATGACCTGGGCGATCGACGCGAAAGCGTCGAAGCGCGTGTCCGAAATTGCGAGCGCCGTCAAAAATTCTGACGGCCTTATTCTCGCAACCGACCCGGATCGCGAAGGCGAAGCAATCTCTTGGCATATTGTTGAGACGCTGAATGCGCGCAAGGCGCTCAAGGGCATTCCCGTTGAACGCGTGACCTTCAACGCGATCACGAAAGACGCCGTTAAAGATGCGATGGCGCATCCGCGTGAAGTCGATCAAGCGTTGGTTGACGCCTATCTCGCCCGCCGCGCGCTTGATTATCTTGTCGGCTTCCGTCTTTCGCCCGTCTTGTGGCGCAAATTGCCGGGCGCCCGCTCGGCCGGTCGCGTGCAATCGGTCGCTCTACGTTTAGTCTGCGAACGCGAACGCGAAATCGACATGTTCCAAAGCCGCGAATATTGGTCGATTGCGGCCACGCTTGCGACACCGAAGGGACAAGAGTTCGAAGCGCGCCTCATCGGTGCAGACGGCAAAAAGATCAACAAACTTGATATTGGTTCAGGCGATGAGGCCCAAGCGTTCAAGGCTGCGCTTGAAACAGCGCGTTTCACTGTAACCTCAGTTGAAGCAAAGCCCGCAAAGCGTCATCCTTATCCGCCTTTCACCACGTCGACCTTGCAACAAGAAGCGAGTCGTAAACTGGGCTTGGCACCCGCGCGTACGATGCAACTCGCGCAGCGTCTTTATGAAGGTGTCGATATTGGCGGCGAAACTGTTGGTCTCATTACTTATATGCGAACCGATGGTGTGGATCTCGCGCCTGAAGCGGTCTCATCGATCCGCTCGATGATTGGCAAAGAGTTCGGCGATGATAATGTGCCGCAAGCGCCGCGTCGCTACACCTCGAAATTGAAGAATGCGCAGGAAGCGCATGAAGCCATTCGTCCGACCGATATTTTCCGCCATCCAACCCAGGTGCGCAAACTCCTCGATGACGATCAGGCGAAGCTTTATGATCTCATCTGGACGCGTACGCTCGCGTGCCAGATGGAAAGCGCCGAACTTGAGCGCACATCCGTTGATATTGTCGCCGATGCGAAAACACGCAAACTCGATTTCCGCGCCTCGGGCCAAGTTATCTTGTTCGATGGATTTCTGAAACTCTATCAGGAATCGCGCGATGATGATGGCGATGATGAAGACAAGAATAAATTACCCGTGATGAAAGCAAATGATCCGCTTGAAAAGCGCGCAATTGCGGCGGATCAACATTTCACGGAACCACCGCCGCGCTTCTCTGAAGCCTCGCTCGTCAAGCGCATGGAAGAACTCGGTATCGGTCGCCCTTCGACTTATGCCTCGACGCTCGCTGTGTTGCGTGATCGCGATTATATTCGCATTGAGAAAAAACGCATTCATGCCGAAGACAAAGGCATGTTGGTGACGGGCTTCCTTGAAAGCTTCTTTTCGAAATATGTCGAATATGATTTCACTGCCGCCTTGGAAGAAGATCTCGACCGGATTTCAAATTCTGAAATCGGCTGGAAAGAGGTTTTAAGAAAATTCTGGAAAGAATTCTCAGCCGCCATCGGTGAGACGACTGATCTTGAACGCACCAAAGTCATTGATGCGCTCAATGAAACAATGGGCGCGCATATTTTCCCCGCACGCGGCGATGGTGCCGACCCACGCGGCTGCCCGACTTGTGGCAATGGGCGCCTTTCGCTGAAGCTCGGTAAATTCGGCGCCTTTATTGGCTGCTCAAATTATCCAGAATGTCGTTTCACACGTCAGCTCGGCGCACCGAATGCCGATGGTGATGCGGCTGCCGAAGGCGGAACACCGGGCACACAAATTCTCGGTCAAGATCCAACCACGGGCGAAGACATCACATTGCGTGATGGTCGTTTTGGTCCTTATGTTCAATTGGGTGAAGGTGAAAAGCCAAAACGACAAGGCCTACCGAAAGGCCTTTCGCGCGGTGCCGTCGATCTTGAGATCGCACTCAATCTTCTTTCACTTCCCCGCGAAGTCGCGCGTCATCCGACAAGCGGCGAGCCCATTCTCGTAAGCATTGGACGCTTTGGTCCCTATGTGCAGCATGGCAAAGTCTATGCGAGCCTGACTGCGGCCGATGATGTGCTGACAATTGGTGCCAATCGCGCGATTGATCTCATCGTGACGAAAGAAAGCGGTGGCGGTGGTTCGCGCTTTGGTCGTGCGGCAGCGCCCGGTCGTGTTGTCGGTCAACATCCTGAGGGTGGTGACATCGTTGCACGCGACGGACGCTATGGTCCTTATGTGAGCTGGAACGGCATCAACGCCACATTGCCGAAAGGCACAGGCGCGGATGCTGTGACGCTTGAAGAAGCCATTCCCTTGATCGCCCAACGTGCAGCGACGGCACCCGCCAAAAAGGGACGTGCCGCCCCTAAGAAGGCACCGGCAAAGAAAGCTGCATCGAAGGCACCCGCCAAAAAAGCAGCCGCTGAAAAACCTGTTGCTACAAAAAAACCTGCGGCGAAAAAAGCACCGGCAAAGAAAACTGCCGCTGCAAAAGCCCCTGCTAAAAAAGCTGCTGCTAAAAAGCCCGCGGCGAAGAAAAAGTAATTTTTTATTTCTTCGCCGCAGCCAGTATGCGTTTCAACGCGATCGGAACTTCACTTAACAGTGCCGAAGAGCTTATGCCGGACAAGGGCGCCTTCTTTGATGCCAAGGCGTGCGGACAATCCGCCGTTGATTTCGAGAACACCCAACACCGATTCACCCGAGGGCAAAGTGCGCATTGAAAAGGGCTCTCCGCGTGTAATGCGCGCAATCGTTCCATCAGCACGAATAAAGATGATATCAAGCGGCAGAGGCGTGTCTTTCATCCACATGCGCACATCTTGCGGATGCCCGAAATCGAACAGCATGCCGCGTGTCTCCGGAAGATAGGCGCGCGCCATGAGCCCGCGTTGCCGCTCTTCTTCCGTCCGCATCACTTCAACATCGAATGTGACGCCACCGGATGCGGTTTCAATTACAACCGGTTCAAGTGTTGACGCGGCATGGATCATACCCGGGCGTACAACGCCGAGGATCACAAACAGGAAAAAGAACGAAACGCGCAGAAGACGATCAGTCATATACGCCTTCTGCCCCTGCTAAGATTTAGGGTCAATATGGGCGCGTGACGCCGAGGAAATTAGTGATCAATCGCCGGACCATCCAAAGGCCGCACTTCGGCAGCCATAAGGCCCTTTGACCCCTCGCCATAGCGGACAAGCAATTCCTGATCGGGCCGCACATCGGCCAAGCCGTAACGCCGCAAGACTTCCATATGGAGGAAAATATCGGGCATGCCCTCGCCTTCCGAGGCGAAGCCAAAGCCGCGCAGGCGGTTAAACCATTTCACCCTGACGCGGACAAAGCCGCTATCGGGCGTGACATTCACATGAGTACGTGCAGGCGGCATCTGCGCCGGATGGATCGCGGTTGAAAGATCCATCGCCAAAATTCTCAAGACCTGCCAGCCCCGACGACCCGCGACAGCTTCGAAATCAAGCCGCGCGCCTTCATAAGCAACGCGAAATCCGTCCCGCTGCAGGCAGGTGACATGCAACAAAACATCAGGTCCGCCGCCATCCGGCACAATAAAGCCGAAGCCTTTGGCAACATCGAACCACTTTATCGAGCCAACAAGCCTCACAGGCGTTGTCAGCGCGGTTTGTTGGGCGCTGTCACCGTCAAGGTCTGACGAAATCAAAGAACTTGGTTTCACGAAACGCTCATCCATCACAAGAACCTTACATTACCTAACGTAATAACCTCATCACCAAGACTGATTTGATGATAAAAGGCAATGGTCCGGATGAAATTAGGGATAAAAATTATTCAAATTTCTGTGACAAGGTAAGTATGCCCTTAACTTAGTAAGCTTTGGCTTCACAAAAAAGAGTTGATATTCCGCAACGTAAGTTATTGAAAACTATCTAGTATTCATTTGATTTTCTTAAAATGAGAACGGTCTCATATTCACAATTAAAATTTGTTCTAATCTAGTGGTGAGTCGCATGATTAAGCCTAGACGCTCAACCCTTTAAGCCCGAGCCAGAGGGAATAAAGACCGATCAGAATGACAAGTGCGCTCGAAAAATAAGGCGCGCGGGCAGCGAGTCGGCCAAACCCGTCCCAGGATTTCTGCGCCCGATCCATGCCTGAGGCGGCCACCGCCCCGACCACAACCATTGTTACCGCAAGGCCAATGCTGAAACATAAAACGAGCAAAGCCCCGGTCGTAATCTGCTTCAATTGGAGGCAAACGAGCAAGACCGTTACCGAGGCCGGACACGGGATCAACCCGCCCGTAAGGCCGAACATAACAATCTGGCCGGTTGTGACTTTGCGACCTGCAAAGCGTTTCTCGATATCGAGGCGATGCGCACGAGCATGGGCATCTTCATAATCGAGGGACCCGAGCTGAAGACCTGCGGGCTCAGCTTTTGAATGAGCGTGGTCATGATGATGATTGTGATCATGATCGTGGTGATGATCATGATGATGGTCGTGCGAATGATGGTGATCGTGCGCATGATGGTGATGATGTTCTGCAAAAGTCTGCCGCATCATCCAAAGCGCAATGGCAATGATAATGATCCCGGAAATCAGTTGCAGCCAAGGCTCGACCGCCTCTGTGGCATAGGCGGATCCGAAATGAAGGCCCAGCAGCGCCACGAGCCAAACGATCAAAGTATGCGAGAGAGTG
Source organism: Alphaproteobacteria bacterium (assembly GCA_037131735.1). Taxonomy (GTDB): domain Bacteria; phylum Pseudomonadota; class Alphaproteobacteria; order Rhizobiales; family Beijerinckiaceae; genus CAIUPE01. Next base: position 25,247 of record JBAXQM010000016.1, on the reverse strand, counting down.
GCCGAAAGACCGAGAAGAATCGCCTGCCCTACCGTACCGCGCACAGCGATGATAAAGGCGGCCATCATCGTCTTAGAGTGCCCCGGTTCAAGCCCATGCAAGGCACCGAGTAGAATCGCTGTAGGAATGAACAACCAGAGATTGGTTGAGCCGTCGCGTAACAAGGTAACAAGATCCGGCATTCAACGATCCCCTTCGACACTTCGTACTTAACCGAACTTCAACCTTAGTCGAGTATAGTCTGTTTTCTCAAAGGCGACGATGTCTGGGCCGCCAAAAAGCCATAAAGCGACATCACTCCTCACCTATTCCACAAATCTCTCAAGTGGAATGAACCGTCAACCGCTTCTATGAAAGCACCCCAATGATCCATCGTTATGTCCTCGCCGGCTCCGCCCTTCTCCTTGCCACGGCTGCTTTAGCCGCCTCTCCAATTGCCGAACGCCAAGCCATCATGAAAAGCTTTGGTGGCGCGACAAAGCCGCTCGCCGCCATGCTCAAAGGTGAGAAGCCCTTCGCGCTCGATGAAGTCAAAAAGAGCCTCGGTGTTTACGCGGAAGGGAATGCCAAGTTTGTAACTCTTTTCCCCGCTGGCTCTGACAAGGGCGAAAAGACAGAAGCGTCACCAAAGATTTGGAGCGATGCTGCCGGTTTCAAAGCCGCGAATGAAAAATTCAAAACTGAAATTGCTTCTGCCCAAGCCTCAATTAAAGACGAAGCGAGCTTCAAGGCAACAATCCCCGCACTCTTGAAAAACTGCGGTTCATGCCATGAAGCCTATCGTGTGAAAGATTGATGTCACGCTGATGCGTCGTTTAATTTCTTCCCTCCTCATTGCGGCTGTCCTTGGGACTGCCGCATTTTTTATATCAACGCATCCTAAGACCTATTCTATCTTGCGCGGTGATCATGCGTTTGAGCCGACACGCGCACGTGATCTCGAGAATGGCAAGACGCTGTTTAATGCAGGCGGCTGTGCATCATGTCACGCAAAGCCTGACGATGAGAGCCGTACAATACTCTCAGGCGGTAAGCCGCTTGTGACGCCGTTTGGCATTTTCAATCCGCCAAATATTTCACCCGATCCGAAAGATGGCATTGGTCAATGGACCGAAGCGCAATTTATCCGCGCAATGCGTGAAGGTGTGTCACCTGAAGGCAAACATTATTATCCCGCTTTTCCCTACACATCTTATCGCGGCCTCTCGCCCGATGATGTGGCCGATCTGTTCGCTTATTTGAAAACGCTCCCTGCAGCGGAAGGCAAAGCACAGGTTCATGATTTGGCTTTTCCGTATTCCTTTCGCCAGGGCGTTGGACTTTGGAAATTGCTATATCTCAATGGCACCGTGATGACGGCTGATGCGACGCAGTCGCTCGAATGGAATCGCGGACGTTATCTTGTCGAAACAGCCGGTCATTGCGCGGAATGTCATTCACCGCGCAACGCGCTTGGCGCGATCATCGCTGACAAGCGCTTCTCTGGCGGCCCTAATCCGGAAGGCAAAGGCCGTGCGCCCAATCTCACACAGGATAAAACCGGATTGGCCGCATGGAGCGAAGACGACATCGTGACGTTACTGAAGGATGGCTTCACGCCTGACTATGACTCGGTCGGCGGCTCAATGGCGGAGGTTGTTCACAACACCGCAGCACTGAGCGATCAAGACCGTCAAGCGATGGCGATTTATCTCAAGAGCCTCGCACCGATTGAAGGCGAAGCGCGCGCGCCAAAATAAAAGCGTTCGCAATCATCAAATGTGATCACAACGAAAAAGCTCGCGGAACCCGCGAGCTTTTGAAGTTTGGAAACCGGAGAAAGGTTTCGATTAACGCTTCGAGAACTGGAAGCTACGACGGGCTTTCTTGCGGCCATATTTCTTACGCTCCACCACGCGGCTATCGCGGGTAAGGAAGCCGGCCTTTTTCAAGACGCCACGCAGTTCAGGCTCGAAATAAGTGAGCGCCTTCGAGAGACCGTGACGAACCGCACCGGCCTGACCCGAAAGACCACCACCAGCAACATCGACGGTGACGTCATATTGGCCAACGCGTGATGCGATGCCGAAAGGTTGCTGCAAAATCATGCGCAACACCGGACGCGCGAAGTACACTTCGAGCGCACGACCATTGACGGTGATTGTGCCCTTGCCAGGCTTGATCCAAACGCGAGCAACCGCGTCCTTACGCTTGCCTGTGGCATACGCACGGCCTTGCTTGTCGAGCTTCTGCACATGACGCGGAGCTTCGGCTTGCGCGGCGGGCGATCCCTTAAGATCGGAGAGAGATTGAAGCGATGCGGCCATGATTAGACGCTCCTCACATTTTTGCGGTTCATCGCGCCGACATCGAGTGCGACGGGCGTCTGTGCAGCATGCGGATGTTCAGCGCCGCCATATACGCGGAGATTGCCGAGTTGCTGGCGGCCCAGCGGGCCGCGTGGCAACATACGTTCAACCGCCTTCTCGACAACACGCTCCGGAAAGCGACCATCGAGAATGAACTTTGCCGTCCGTTCCTTGATGCCGCCCGGATAACCGGTGTGATGATAATAGACCTTCTGTTCACGCTTGCGGCCGGTGAGAACCACCTTATCCGCATTGATGACGATGACATTGTCGCCGCAATCAACATGCGGCGTGAAGGTCGGAAGATGCTTTCCGCGAAGACGGAGCGCTATGATCGACGCAAGACGGCCCACAACGAGGCCTTTCGCATCAATGAGCACCCATTTCTTCTGGACCTCGGCAGGTTTGGCCGAAAAAGAGGTCATGGGACAATTCCAATACAGGGGCCGTTAAAGGCCGGTGACAAACAGAAAGGGCCGGCACGCCGACCCTCGTCTTGAGACAGGGGTGTAACGAAGGCACGGAAGGCCGTCAACAGAGAATATTTCAAAGGAAAATAGAATATATATTTAATTTCAATGGCTTAATAAATTAGGTATTATGATACCACATTATTTTTGAGGCGGAATGGCGTAAGTGGCAACTGCGTGGGCCAACACATCGTCGGATCCCTCAGAAGTCAGGCTCGCCTCTCCCACCGCGAGGCTCTTGCCGATTTTCATCATGCGGCAGGTTGAAATAAGCGCGCGTGGTTCAGGCTTGCGGAGAAAATTGATCGAAAGATTGGTTGTCACCGCCAAAGGCACCGCACCGATGGCACCCAGAAGCGCCACCCAAATCGACACATCAGCAAGCTGCATCATCGCCGGACCGGAAATCGTACCGCCCGGGCGGAGCTGGCTCTCATGACAGGCCATGCGCATGCGACACGTCCCGGCACCAATTTCGGTGACGGAGAAAATCTCGCCTTGAATGAAAAGCTGCGGAAATTCCTGACGCAAAAACACGTCCATCTCAGCAAGCGCCAGGCGGGACAATTCAATAATGACTACTCAACAAAAAATGCTTACGAGGTGTGGTCACTAGGATCGCGATCATATCTCAGCGACCACCAGCTCGCTAACGATGCAAGGGCTAAAAACAAAAGCGGCACAATAAAATGACCATAAACATAAAGCGCATTCATGATTTCAACCCGCTTAAAAGTCGGCGCGCCGTCAAATGAAGCAACGCGCCAATTATGAGCCAAAACACCCCTTCAATGATATCAACGATACCATGAAAGGCTATGGCTGTCGATGGCGGACCAAAAATGGATGAAGCCAAGGGGCCCAAAAAGCCAACAACAAACATCGCCGTTGAAATGCGATCAATCGCGGCGGCTGTCAGTTTTATGCGTTCATTATGGATGAGGCTCATCTGCATAATCGACGCCAACTCTTACCTTAGGTCAATATAGGTGCGGGAAGTCCGCCGGGACACGCCGTGTTGAAGGGATGGCGCGAGCAGCCCACCCGGAACCCGCCCGACTTGACGGACCACTCAAGGAGCGCGACCTTCCCCGCATGACCCAGACCCCTCCCCTTCTTGAAGCGGAACGGCATGGCTATGCCGTTCTCACTTTAAACCGGCCCGACAAACGCAATCCGCTGTCGGAGGAAACTCTGGCGGCACTCACAGACGCGTTCGCGCGGTTTGAAAAGCGCAAAGACATCCGCGCTATCGTTCTTGCCGCCAATGGGCCCGTGTTTTCAGCCGGTCATGATCTCAAAGAGATGAGTGCGCATCGGACCGATCCCGACCGCGGGCGTGCTTATTTCGAAGACATCCTCACGCGGTGCGCAGCTGTGATGAAAGCGATCATCGCGTTGCCGCAGCCTGTTATTGCCGCTGTTGAAGGTGTGGCGACTGCTGCCGGTTGTCAGCTTGTCGCCAGTTGCGATCTTGCGGTTGCGGGCGAAGAAGCACGCTTTGCGACACCGGGGGTGCATATCGGTCTTTTTTGTTCAACACCTATGGTCGCATTGTCACGCAATCTTTCACGCAAACATGCGATGGAGATGTTGCTTCTTGGTGAAACCGTGCGCGCTGAAGACGCGTTGCGCATTGGTCTTGTTAATCGCGTAGTGACCGAAGGCGAAGCGCTCGCGCAAGCCGAAGTAATGGCGCGGACTATTGCATCAAAATCACCGCTAACAGTCTCAATCGGTAAACGCGCCTTCTATGAACAGGCGGAGATGACGCTTGAACATGCCTATCACCATGCGTCGCGGGTGATGGTTGAGAATATGCTCGCGCGTGACGCGGAAGAAGGCATCAATGCCTTTATCGAAAAGCGTGAACCGCAGTGGAGCGGCTCATGAGTTTTGATCTCCATCGACACGACTCTTATCCGGATTCGGTGATTGAGCATGTATTGAAGAGCGTTAAAACAATTGCTCTTGTTGGCTTTTCCGCAAATGAATCGCGGCCTAGTTTTTTCGTAACAAAATATCTGATTGAACGCGGCTATAAGCTTTATCCCATAAATCCCGGTCTCGCGGGCCAAGAATTTTTTGATGCGAAAGTCTTTGCGACGCTCCGCGATGTGCCCGAGCCACTCGACATGATCGATATATTTCGTAACGCGGAGGCGGCAGAAGGTATCGTTGATGAAGCACTTGCCCTCACGACCCGTCCTAAAGTGATCTGGATGCAATTGGGCGTGCGCAATGATCGCGCGGCGGAAAAAGCCGAGGCGCACGGCTTAACCGTGATTATGAATCGCTGTCCGAAAATTGAATTTGGTCGCTTCTCCGGCGAGATCGGATGGAGCGGCGTTAATACAGGTTTGATTTCATCTAGGAAGCCTGTGATGGCGAATAAAGGCTTTCAGAAAAGGATAATATGAATTACACTTACTTAACGTCATTAAAGAATATTAATTCAACTAGGCAAGCTTATGGTCGACAGATATGTATGGTTGTGGACCGGTATACTGACCGGTATCGTCTGTATGATCTTCCTTGTTTTACTATTCGGAAGTGAACATTCAACCGTTGATTTTATCTATAAATATCAGACCTTAATCGCTGGCCTTATTGCGTTATTTGGCGCGTGGCTGACTTATGCTGCTGTTCAAAAACAAATTGCCACCTCAGAAGCGGCTGCAAAAGAAGCCCAAGCACGTCGTCATTCGGCCATGCGTGCGGCATTACCCCTCCAAGCGAGCAAATTACACGATTATTTCATAAACTGCCTAAAATTTTTCGACGATTTACTTGAACACGTCGAAGGCGAAGTAATCATCTTTCCGGATAAATTCGTAAAGACAAGTGAATTTACGGTTCCTAATGATGTCATACGATTTTTAATCGATTTTATTGAAATTTCCGACCCGAATATGCAAAGAAATATTGAAAACATCTTATTGAAATTTCAAATACAAAATTCGAGAATGGCAGGAATATTTGATAAAGGATCATCACACGACGTTGTAAAACAAATTATATTTACTGAGATAATAAATTCCGCCGAACTAGTGAAATTAACGGAAGTATTGTTTAAATACGCTCGTGGCGAAGACTTTAGCTATCGCTTTATTTCAAGTTCATACGAAGAAATAAACTCAATAATCTTTATATATGTCCCTCGATCTGAAATTTTCCAAAGCGAATTCGAATTTCTAATCAAACAACGATTGCCCGATTTCATTGTCGAAAAATGAGCATCTATATACGACAAGGTCCACGTTGATATTAGGAATTAGAATTTGCCCGTTGGAAGCACCTCAAGCAGCCTAGACCCTATTGACTGTGCTTGGATCGTTCTCTAAAAAGAACAAACAGACTGATTCCGCGGATTTTGGCAGGAAATACTAGAGCCCGCCTGAGTTCAGACCACGAAGACCCAACCGCTTTCACTGAGGAGCTCTCCATGACCACCACGACCGGATTTTCCACGCTCGCCGTCCATGCGGGTGCTGCACCTGATGCCTCAACGGGCGCTCGTATTACGCCCATCTATCAAACCGCAAGCTTTGTATTCGATGATGTCGATCACGCCGCGTCGCTCTTTGGCCTTCAGGCCTTCGGCAATATTTATACGCGCATCACAAACCCAACCAATGCCGCACTTGAGGGACGCGTTGCTGCCCTCGAGGGTGGAACCGCAGCGCTTGCCGTAGCCTCAGGACACGCTGCCGAATTTTTGATTTTCCACACGCTGTTGCAGCCGGGCGATGAATTCATCGCTTCGAAAAAACTTTATGGCGGTTCGATCAACCAGTTCAATCATTCCTATAAGAGCTTTGATTGGCGCGTAAAATGGGCTGATCCGGACGATCTCTCGACTTTCGAGGCGGCCATTACACCGAAAACAAAAGCAATCTTTATTGAGTCGATTGCTAATCCCGGCGGTGTTGTCACCGATATCGCGGCGATTGCGGCGATTGCCAAAAAGGCGGGTGTGCCTTTGATTGTCGATAATACGCTTGCGACGCCATATCTCATCAAGCCGTTTAAACATGGTGCGAATATTGTCGTTCATTCGGCGACCAAGTTTTTGGGCGGTCATGGCAATTCAATCGGCGGCGTCATCGTTGATGGCGGCAATTTCGATTATGTGAAGAGTGGCAAATATCCGCTGCTGTCACAACCGCGTCCTGAATACAACGGCATTGTCATTGGCGAGACATTTGGCAATTTCGCATTCGCAATTGCTGCACGCGTTTTGGGCTTGCGCGATCTTGGACCTGCACTTTCACCTTTCAACGCATTTTTGATTTTGACGGGCATTGAAACATTGCCGCTCCGGATGCAGAAACATTCGGACAATGCACTAGCGGTTGCAAAGCATCTTGCAAAGCATCCGAATATTGCATGGGTTAGCTATCCCGGCCTTGAAGGTGATAAATATCACGCGCTCGCTAAGCGCTACACGCCTAAAGGCGCAGGCGCAGTGTTCACCTTTGGTCTGAAAGGCGGATATGAAGCCGGTATTGCGCTCGTGAAGAATTTGAAACTCTTCTCGCATCTCGCCAATGTCGGTGATACCCGCTCGCTGGTTATCCACCCCGCTTCAACGACACATCGGCAATTGACCGATGCAGAAAAAGTGATCGCGGGCGCAGGCCCTGATGTCGTGCGTCTGTCCGTTGGTATTGAAGATGTCGCCGATCTGATTGCCGATCTCGATCAGGCTTTGGCGACCAAATAGCGATAAGCCCTGATCAACGTAAAACTCCGGCCAACTTGATTGATCCGGATCAAAGCGCAAGCGACGCCTTTCATCTACTCATCACCGCAAAGATGGGGACCATGAAAGGCGTCGTGTTATGTATAAGCATATATTGATCCCAACAGATGGCTCGGCGCTTGCCACAACAGCCGTCAAACAGGGTCTAGATTTCGCGAAAGCGATCGGCGCCGAAGTGACCATCCTCACGGTTCACGAGCCGTTTCACATTTTCACGCTCGAAACAGAGATGATCTCCGACACATCGGTAATCTATAAAGAGCATGCGAAAGGACATGCAAAAGTACTCTTAGAAAAAGTCGATGCGTTGGCCAAGGCACGCGCGGTGAAATGCACGCTTCTCGATGTCGAAGCTGATTATCCCTATGAAGCCATTATCGATACGGCCAAGAAAAAGAAATGCGATTTAATTGCCATGGCGTCCCACGGTCATGGGGGCGTTAAAGCTCTCATCCTCGGCTCAGAGACGCAAAAGGTCCTCGCCCATTCAAGCATTCCGGTTCTTGTTTACCGGTAATGCCTTTGTGATCACCCGCGCGTCAAAGCGGCGCGATGTGTGGCGACCATTCCTAATACAATAAAAGCAAAGGCCTGATGAAGCAGGCCAAGCCATAGCGGTACAACATAAAGCAATGTCGCAATCCCAATGATCGCTTGAAACGCAATGAGCCAAACAATCGACACCGCACGGCGACGCGCGCTTGTTGCAGGCATCAGACGACCCGTCTGCCAGCCATGGAACAAAGCGACAGCCAATAAAAGATAAGCGCTCATCCGATGATTGAATTGCACAAGCGCCGTATTATCGACGAAGTTTTCAATCAAAGGTGACACTGAGAACAACATCTCTTTTGGCGGCACGAGATGGCCATCAATCAGTGGCCATGTGTTCCATGTGAAACCCGCTTTCGACCCGGCAACCAAGGCCCCCAGTGCGATCTGCAGCAATGTGAACAAGAGAACACATGTCGCGCCCGTTTTTATCGTCGGCAAAGCAACTTCACCGCGCGATGTCCCAAGGTGCGTCGCCTGCATCACAAGCAATGTGTAGATCACCGATGCGGTCGTGAGATGCAGCATGAGTTTTACAGGCGCGACAGCGGTCATATCGCCCTGAAGTCCCGAGGCAACCATGATCCAACCAATCGTCGCTTGAAGTCCACCGAGCGCGCCAATGCCTAACAGGCGCAACGCGAGTCCGCCGCGCAATCCGCCTGTGAATAGGCCCCACAAAAAGCCTAAGGCGAAGACAACACCGATGGCCCGGCCTAATTGCCGATGCGACCATTCCCACCAGAAAATGAATTTGAAGTCGTCGAGGCTCATCCCCTCATTGACGAGACGATATTGCGGAATCGCTTTGTATTTCTCGAAAGCCTCAAGCCACGCCGCATCGCTCAAAGGCGGGAGCGCGCCTAAGATGGGATTCCATTCGGTGATCGATAGGCCTGAGCCCGTTAGGCGCGTGGCACCACCGACAACAACCATAACGAAGACCATGGCAACCAAAATCCACAACCATGCGCGCACAAAAGCACGCTCCGTCTCGACACGGTGATCCTCTGTGATGGCGGCGGCAGTGGTCATTAGAAAAAACCTCAAAAACAATGCGGGATCATGACGAGAAAGACTTGATCGCGATCCACACGCCTCTCATAGTCGCGCCGCGTGAACGGGGCAACTCTGACACTTCGCCCCACCAAAAGGATCTCTCATGCGGCGCAGGACACGAAAGTTAATCGGCACAGTTGTTATGCTGGTCTTTGTCATTGTCTACAGCCTCGCGGCGATGTCGATCGCGCAAGGTCGCCTGCAAGATGCGGATAAATTATGGCACGGCGTATACTATTTTGTCGCAGGCCTCGCCTGGATCCTGCCGCTTATGCCGCTGATCCGCTGGATGGAACGGCCCGACAGCGACGACGCCTGAATAATCAATTGAGGAGAGTAAAGTGGCGGACGAAAACGAAATCATCGTGAAGGATTGTAATGGAACGCAGCTTCATGATGGCGATACTGTGCATGTCATCAAAGACCTCAAGGTCAAAGGCACATCGTCAGTGATCAAGCAAGGCACCAAGATCAAAAGCATACGACTCACCGCTAGCGAAGATGAAATCGAATGTCGCGTTGAAAATATCAAAGGGCTTGTCTTGAAGACTCAATTTTTAAAGCGCGTGAATTGATAAGCAGCTTTGTGCGATCAATTTGCTGGCTTCGCCTCAACAAAGCGCTTGAAACTATTCAGGATGGCTTGCCAACCTTCTCTTTGCTGCTCAACCGGATGAACGGTTTCGCAATCAAATGTCACACGCACATTGATACCGTCAGATGTTGAGATGAATTCGATCTCGGCTGTGCGATCACCAAACTCATAGGCAATGAATTTTTGATCGACAATCTTTGTATAGGTTCCGGCAAAGTCGAACCCAAAGCTTCCATCCTTCGCTTCCATGCGTGAACTGAAAGCCCCACCAACGCGCAAATCGACTTGGGCTTTGGTTGTATGCCAATCGTCGGACGCGGCATTCCACTGCACAATATCATCAGGCGTCGTGTAACCACTCCACACGCGCTGAAGGGGTGCATTGATGAGTGTCTCGACGGTAATTTTTGGGGCGGTCATGGAGGGCTCAGTTTTCAAGTTAACTTGAATATCTTTGTGAACGCAGTGAACACAGACGATCTTGGAAAATCGACCGGGGAGCATTGTGGGGAAAAAATGGTCGGAGTGAGAGGATTCGAACCCAAAACTTTTATGATCGCGTTCTGGGCAAAGCCCAACCACGCGATCAAATGATGTCGTGGGTTCGGAGTTAAGCTGCGGCACCGTTCTAGATATTTAATGGTCGGAGTGAGAGGATTCGAACCTCCGACCCCTAGTCCCCCAGACTAGTGCGCTAACCGGGCTGCGCTACACTCCGACTGCGACTTCCTATATTGGGTGTCAATTCTGATGGCAACCCAAGGCCCACAGTCGAGCATGGACGGTCATGCTCTTTCATGCGTGATAGCCCCAGCTTACTCCCCGCGTGGGGGGCGATTATCCCCGGCGACAATACGTGCTGTGGAGATGAGTTGCCCGCATTCTTCAAGCTCGGCCAGCACCGCTTGTAATTTCTGCGCGGCCTGACTGGAGACGGAAACACCGCGCCATGCCGAGGGCAGCATCCGCGCAAGCGCTTGTGACGAAGACGTATCGGCATCCTCCTCGACCACTTCCCCGAAGAGCCCGAGTTGCGCCTTGTTCCGCTTCGCTGTGCGTGCGGGCGCACGGGGACGGGGGGCAATCAGCGCGGCGAGATCTTCGGCTGACCCAGGCCGTGGGTCACCGGCAGGTTCCGCCTCAATTTTAGTCTTTAAAGGAGACGCAAAGACGATTTGCTCGACAGCGGCCTCTTGAGCCGATGCTTTCGTCGGGATCTTGCCCGTCCGGCCGATGGCCTGGACATATTTCGGCCCCTCTTCCTTCAGGATGCGTTGCACCCCGCGGATCGTGTAACCAGTGCCGTGCAAGAGGTGCTTGATGCCACGCACGAGATCAATATCGTCGGGCTTATAGAAACGCCGTCCGCCGCCGCGCTTTAACGGCTTCACTTGGGTAAAGCGTGACTCCCAGAAACGGAGCACATGTTGCGGCAGATCGAGGTCGGTCGCGACCTCGCTAATCGTCCTATAGGCGTCAGGAGCTTTATCCAAAACCGCGCCCTCCCTCGAAAATCATGGTGGGGAGCCTAGCGTGATCAATCCGAGTCGGGAACCTCTTCGCCGTTCACGCGGGCTTTCATGATGTTTGATGGCTTGAAAACCATCACCCGGCGCGGCTCGATCGGCACTTCGACACCCGTTTTCGGGTTACGGCCAATACGCTGTCCTTTGTCACGGACGAGGAAGGAACCGAAAGAGGAGAGTTTCACGCTATCGCCTCGTGCGAGTGAGGCTGAAATTTCCTCAAGCACCAATTCAACGAGCGCAGAAGACTCGCTCCGCGACAGACCGATCCGTTGATAAACGGCTTCGCTCAATTCTGCGCGTGTCACTGTTCGTTGCGCCATAGAAACTCCTCTTACGCCCGCAAACCCTATTGCGGGCGAAACAGCGCGTCAATGCTCTATTTACCAAGATTTATCAAGCGCTTCCCTACCATCGGATCAGCGCCGACCCCCATGTAAAGCCTCCACCCATCGCTTCAATCAGGACGAGATCACCTTGTTTGATCCGCCCATCATGGCGCGCCACCGATAGCGCGAGCGGGATGGAAGCCGCCGATGTGTTGCCGTGGACATCAACCGTAATGACCACACGCGAGGGATCGATGCCTAGTTTTTTGGCAGTCGCATCAATGATCCGGCGATTGGCCTGATGGGGTACAAACCACTGGACATCAGAGGCGGCGATCCCCGCCCGATGCAGCGATTCATCGACCGTCTCAGCAAGATTGATAACCGCGTGACGGAAGACTTCTTTGCCCTCCATGCGCAAATGACCTGTCGTCATCGTAGTTGAGGGGCCGCCATCGACATAGAGCTTGTCGAGATGACGCCCATCGGAGCGCAGATGCGTGCAGAGCACGCCGCGATCCGCATTCGTGCCCTCTCCCTTTTGAGCATCAAGAATAACGGCACCCGCACCATCGCCAAACAACACGCAGGTCGTGCGATCAGTCCAATCAAGAATGCGCGAAAAGGTTTCAGCGCCGATCACTAAAGCGCGTTGCGCCGAACCTGATTTCAAAAAATTGTCAGCTGTGGTGAGTGCATAGACGAAACCGGAACACACCGCATGAATATCAAAAGCCGCACCACCTGTGATGCCGAGTGCAGCCTGCACCTGCGTCGCGGTTGATGGAAATGTGTGATCGGGTGTTGCCGTGGCGAGGATGATGAGATCAATCGAGCTTGCATCAATCTTCGCATCAGCAAGCGCACGCTTTGCCGCTTCAATCGCAAGCATCGAGGTTGTTTCACCCTCACCAGCGATATGACGTTGGCGAATACCCGTGCGTTCGACAATCCATTCGTCATTTGTCTCAACCAATGACTCGAGATCCGCATTCGTCATACATTTTTTCGGAAGATAATGGCCCGTGCCAAGAACAACAGAACGCATGGTCACGATGCTGCTCCTTGGTCGGTCGCCGCGCTTGCGGCCTGCTTATGATCGGCGGCCTCAAGACTTGCAAGTGACGCTTGCAAGGATGAACGAATGCGGTCCAGCAATTGATACTTGACCATGTCATAACCAACATCGATGGCCGCCGCAAAGCCAACACCATCGGTGCCACCATGACTTTTAATCACAACACCATCGAGCCCCAAGAACACACCACCATTCACTTTGCGCGGATCCAACCGATCTTTGAGCGCTGCAAAAGCAGAACGTGCAAAAAGATATCCGATGCGGCTCATAAGGCTTGAGCCCATTGCTTGACGAAGATAGGTCGCGATCTGTTTGGCTGTGCCTTCCGCCGTCTTTAACGCGATGTTGCCGGAGAACCCTTCGGTCACAACAACATCGACGGTGCCTTGGCCAATATCATCGCCTTCGACAAATCCGTCATAACGAAATGAGGGAATGGGAAGTTCACGCATTATGCGACCCGCCTCGCGAATTTCATCAAGACCTTTTACATCTTCTGTGCCCACATTCAGCAAGCCAACTGTGGGCGTATCGAGATCAAAAAGAATACTCGCCATGGCAGAGCCCATCAATGACATCGTCACAAGATGACGTGAATCCGCACCAATCGTTGCCCCAACATCGAGAACAATAGACTCGCCACGAATGGTCGGCCAGATCGCAGCAATCGCCGGTCGATCAACGCCTGCCATTGTACGTAAACAGAACGTCGCCATCGCCATCAGTGCACCGGTATTACCCGCAGACACTGCCGCATCGGCCTCACCGTCTTTAACCGCTTGGATCGCTTGCCACATCGACGATTTGCCGCGCCCACGGCGCAACGCTTGTCCGGGCTTTTCATCCATCGCGATAAAAATTTCAGATGCGCGGACTTCACTTACGGTTGCAAGGCGCGGATGTTTTTCAAGCAAAAGGCGAATACGCTCGGGATCACCAAACAGCAAGAAACTGATCTCAGGATGACGTTCAAGCGCCAAGGCCGCGCCAGGGATCACCGTTTCAGGCCCGTGATCGCCCCCCATCGCGTCAAGCGCAAGTCTTACTCGTGCCGCCGTCATCGCGCCTCAATCAATTCTGGATCTTGAATGATCCTGGATTTCTTGCACCGAATCCCGTCCGGCTCGTTCAGATTTGATTTTGACATTAGCGACCCGGGGCCCCCGGGCCAACCCCCTGGCTGATGTCTCTGCCTCGTATAGGCCAGCATTCTTCACGATTTTGGTTTAATTCCGGCGAGAGCGGAAAAGGGCGAAGGCGGTTTGTCATCATCGTCTTCATGATAATCGAACACAATGCCGGGCTTTTTCGGATAGGGATCAAGTGACAAAGCCGTGAACTCGGCAGCAAGTGCACCGAGATCGATTTGACCATCTGTGATCGGATCAAGAACTTCGAGATCGCTTTCATCATCGCGCGGCGTATCCGCATGCTCATCGAAATCAACCGACACCGGTTCATGGAAATCCATGTCGAAGGCTTCAACCGACAAAACACATAGACGTGTGACCACACCGGAGACATCACCCCGCACTTTCACCCGCGCGCCTTTGCGAATGAGTTTGAAAGACGCCGTCAGCTTCACAACAGCCGGAATGTCGAACAGCGCCGCTAAACCCTGACGTTCACTTTCTGTCGCTTCAAATGTTACGATAAAGCCATCAGGTTTCATAGTCGCCACATCAATGGGATGCGAAAGCGGTAGTTTTTTGTCTGTTGTTTTGTGTGATGACGACATGAGATCACTCCTTGATCGCTTTGATCATCAAGGTCTGCGACACATTTTCCGATGTGAACGCGTCAAGCGCTAATCCATCGAGTGTCCTTGAAAACGCGTTGACATAATCAATCAGTTTTTCAACGCAATCATCCGCAGGACGCTTCGAAGCATAGATGTTGCGGATCAACACATCCCTCATCACCTGACGATCTTCCGACTGTAATGCATCAACATAAGCACCCGCGCGCCCGAGAAATGCGGCAGCCATTTGTTTGATACGCTTAGGCACGCCCATATCCCCCACCCCCATCTCACGCAGCATGCCATCAAGTTCGGAAAAAATCCGATCAACAAAATCGCGCGCAAGATCCGGCGCAGGGGACGGAAGCATATTCAGTCGCCGCGCTACGAGAGAGGCATGGAGGGTAAAGGATTCAAATCGGCCCTCAAATGTATCGGGAACCCGTAAATCGCGGTAAAGCCGCTCTCCACGCGCGGCTGCCACGACCGCGCCATAAAGCCGGTCGAGAATTTCACGGTTGGCGCGTCTTTTTTTGAAATATGAGAAAATTCCCATGACCCTTCCACCGAACCCCGAAAGACGCACCGGCTGCGCCCCTTGCCTTGGCTGCGGGGTAAGGCATAAGGAAGGGGTCGCGCAAGGAAAATCCCGTGCCTTGCCAAAGGCCTCACCGGAGTCTTTTGCCCTATGATTGATTTTACGCGTAAAAACGCCCCCTCGCTCCTGCGGACAGCGGCGCTCGCCCTTCTCGTTGGCGGTTCGCTTGCGGCTTGCACAACACCCGGCCCCCAAACGCAGGGTTATGTCATCGACGAGCAAGCAGTGGCAGAAATCAAGCCCGGCATGGACGCGAAGAAAGTCCTCGCCATTCTCGGTACACCGTCAACGGTGTCTACAGTTGGCAATCAGAGCTGGTATTACATCAGCCAAAGCACGAACCGGAAGTATATGTTCCAGAAACCGGAAATCACCGATCAACGGGTGCTCGCAGTTATCTTCACAAAATCTTTGAAGGTCGAGAGCCTTGCCAATTACGGCATGAAGGATGGCGAAGTGTTCGACTTCAATAAAAACGCGACGCCAACCGGCGGCACCGATCTTTCGATTGTGCGTCAAATGTTGCGCATGGTCGGTTCGACCTAATCGAGCGCTTCACAAAAAATACACGAAACAAAAAACCCCCGGACAGTGTCCGGGGGTTTTGTATTTCAGTCGAGGCTTATGACGATCATGCCATATGGGCGAGGATCGCAATCAAGAGCAGCGCGACGATGTTGGTGATCTTGATCGCCGGATTGACCGCAGGACCTGCGGTGTCCTTGTAGGGGTCGCCGACGGTATCACCCGTCACCGATGCCTTATGCGCATCCGAACCCTTCAAGTGTTTTACGCCGTCCTTGTCGATGAACCCATCTTCGAAGCTCTTCTTCGCATTATCCCATGCGCCACCACCCGAGGTCATCGAGATCGCAACGAAAAGGCCGTTGACGATCACGCCCAAGAGCGACGCACCGAGTGCTGCGAAAGCATTTGCCTTCGAGCCTGAGACAAACAACACGCCGAAATAAGCGACGAGTGGTGCAAGCACAGGAAGAAGTGACGGGATGATCATTTCGCGAATGGCTGCTTGAGTGAGCATATCGACCGCACGCGCATAATCAGGCTTGTCAGTGCCCTGCATGATGCCAGGCTTTTCCTTGAACTGACGACGCACTTCTTCAACGACTGCACCCGCAGCACGACCAACGGCCGTCATCGCGATCCCACCGAAGAGATACGGAATGAGACCACCAAAGATGAGTCCCGCAACCACATAAGGATTGGAAAGATCAAACGAGACCGTTCCGATATCCTTGAAGTACGGCACGCCAGCTTTCGTGAAGGCGGCAATGTCATTTGTGTAAGCAGCGAACAACACAAGCGCACCGAGACCAGCTGAACCAATGGCATAGCCCTTGGTGACGGCTTTCGTCGTGTTGCCAACCGCGTCGAGCGCATCGGTGACATGACGAACTTCTTTCGGAAGACCCGCCATTTCAGCAATACCACCAGCATTGTCAGTGACAGGGCCGAAGGCGTCGAGCGCAACGATCATACCCGCAAGACCGAGCATCGTTGTCACCGCAATCGCGGTGCCGAAGAGACCAGCAAGCTGATAGGTCGAAATGATACCGCCCACGATGACGAGAGCAGGCAACGCCGTTGATTCAAGCGATACGGCGAGGCCTTGAATAACGTTTGTGCCATGACCGGTAACCGACGCTTGTGCAATCGACACAACCGGACGCTTACCTGTGCCTGTGTAATATTCCGTGATCCAGACGATGAGGCCTGTAACAACAAGACCGATCAAGCCGCAAATGAAGAGCGCCTTGCCGGTGATATCGACACCATTCGCCTGACCGATCACGCCCCAACCAATCTGTTCGGTCGAATACCAAAGACCAGCAACCGAAAGAACGCCGGTTGCGATGAGGCCCTTGTAAAGCGCACCCATGATCGAATTGTCGGAACCAAGCTTCACAAAGAAGGTGCCGATGATCGAGGTCACGATGCAGGTCGCGCAGATCATCAACGGATAGAGCATTGCCGAAGCAAGAACGCTTTGACCTGCGAAGAAGATCGAAGCGAGAACCATCGTGGCAACAACCGTCACCGCATAGGTTTCGAACAAGTCAGCGGCCATACCCGCACAGTCACCAACATTGTCGCCGACATTGTCAGCGATCGTTGCCGGGTTACGCGGATCATCTTCCGGAATGCCGGCCTCAACTTTACCGACAAGGTCGGCGCCGACGTCTGCACCCTTGGTGAAGATACCGCCACCAAGACGCGCGAAGATTGAAATGAGCGAAGCACCGAAGCCGAGCGCGACAAGCGCGTCAACGACGATACGATCGGATGCGGTATAGCCCATCGGACCTGTGAGCAACCAGTAGTAAACCGCAACCCCGAGAAGCGCGAGGCCTGCAACGAGCATGCCCGTTACCGCACCGGCTTTGAAGGCGACATCAAGACCATCAGCGAGTGACTTCGAAGACGCCTGCGCTGTGCGCACATTCGCGCGCACCGACACATTCATGCCGATGAAGCCTGCTGCGCCCGAGAGGATCGCACCGATTGCGAAACCAATCGCGACGGGCAGCTTCAGAAGTGCTGCAATCACAACGAACAACACAACGCCGACGATCGCGATCGTCGTATATTGACGCTTGAGGTAAGCCTGCGCGCCCTCAGCAATCGCTGCGGCGATTTCCTGCATGCGAGCATTGCCCGCGTCGCGGCCATTCACATCTGCGATCGCCCAGAAACCGTAGGCGATGGCGAGAAGGCCACCCAAAATGATCAAGCCCATTGTCATGATGCTGTTCCGTCCTCTTTTTTATCTCGTTTCGTCCCGAGCGCAGGGAAAAGTCCCCAACTGACCGAATCCGGTATGCACCGGCCAAAGCCGCCCGATTCCGGCCCCGTCTCTGCCAAAATTACGCTCGAATGGCAAATGCGACTTTGCGCTGAAGGCCTAGACCGCGCGCCGCGATTCGACCCTTTTGACGGAAAAGAGCGCGACGATTCCAATGAAAACGAGCGGAAAAACGATCATATTGACCATGTCCCATCCAAAATCGATCAGAATTCGGCCGGATGAGAAGGAACCAACAACCATGGTGCCAAAGACCAGAAAATCGTTGAAAGACTGAACTTTTGTCCGCTCGGAGGGGCGGTGAGTCTCGGTGACCAAGGCTGACGCGCCGATAAAGCCGAAATTCCAGCCGAGCCCCACAAGGATCATATCGGCCCAGAAATGCGGGACTGTGGTTCCCAAATGGCCGGCGATGGCGGCAGCCACAATCAAGGCCATACCGACAAGGATGATTCGCACGGCACCAAACCGCGCAATCAAAGCGCCCGTGAAGAAGCTCGGCGCATACATCGCAATCACGTGAAACTCGACAGCGAGATTTGAATCCGTGACCGCATGACCGCAGAGCTTCATCGCAAGCGGTGCCGACGTCATGATAAAATTCATGAGCCCGTAACTCACGATGCCGCAGATGACCGCTGCAATAAATTTCGGCTGACGAGCAATTTCACCCAACGGACGTGTTTCAAGAGCATCAGCCGCTAAAGGCGGCGGCGCCTTCACTTGGATGAGCACGAAGATCGACAAAGCCGCAATTGCAGACTGAAAGAGATAGGTGGCTGCGAAGAGATAAGGCTGCCACAAATCCATTGTATGCGTGACAAGTTGCGGACCAATCACACCGGCAAAAATGCCGCCTGCCAACACCCATGAAATCGCTTTTGGACGAAAGGCGGCGCTCGCTGAATCTGCTGCCGCGAAGCGATAGGACTGCGCAGCAGCCTGATAAAAGCCGCCAAAGAATGTTGCGAGGCAGAGGACAGAAAAAAGCCCATGCACCACCGCAAAACAGGCAAGCAATCCCGTGATGATGCCCGAGACAGCACCCGTAAAAAACGCTGCGCGGCGACCATAACGCTTTGCGATCCAGCCCACGGGAAGAGTACCCGTCGCCATGCCCACAACGAAAATCGAAATGGGCAAAGTCGCGAGTCCCTTATCGGGAGCGAGAACCGAACCGACAATGGCGGCGGTCGCAAAAATCACCGTGGCATTCGCACCGGCGAGAGCCGTTGAAAGGGCTAAGAGCAATGCATTGCGACGCGCCAAGCGATCGTCGAAGGCGGACGGGCTCGAAGTCGTGGGGGACGAAGCAGAGGACACTACAGGCACTTTCAAAGGACCAAACGAAACGGCGTCGTTCAGAAGTGACTGAAGGAGCCTGCGCGGGTGAGGAACCTTTCACCGCGAAGGGTCACGGTCAAGGGATCATCGCCCCTCCCAACCTCTCCGATCACAGTGATCGGGCATCCGGCAGCGCGAGCGTCTCTAGTCATATCCTCAAGCCGCTCGGGCGGCAGCGTGAACAAGATTTCATAATCATCCCCGCCTGTGACGGCATCCGCAAGAAGACCCGGATTAAATCCAATGGCGACATGGGCTGCCGCTGACAATGGCACGGTTTCGATTTGCAAACGGCCGGTCACACCCGATGCTTGAAGAAGCTTATTGCAATCGCCAATCAAACCATCCGACACATCCATCGATGCCGATGCATGGCGCCGCAATGCCTCAGCCAGAACGAGGCGAGGTTGCGGGCGCAGATAACGACCGAGAAGATGGCTGTAGTCTTTCTCGGAAAGTCCACCCGCCCATTCACGCTCGGGCGCGGAGCGAATTTTCAACCCCAAAGCCGCGTCACCAATTGTTCCACTCACCGCAATGAGATCGCCGGGCTTTGCCGTTGTACGACGGACCATCGTGCCTGTAGGTACAGAACCGAAGACGGTTATTGAGATCGACAAAGGTCCAGCAGAGCGCGTTGTATCGCCACCCAAAAGCGGGCACACGCCTTTCGAAGCGGCCTTCGCCAATCCATCAGCAAATTGCGCAAGCCAGTCTTCTTGCCAATTATCGGGCAGCGATAAAGCCATAACAAAGCCGAGCGGTGTCGCGCCCTTCGCAGCAAGATCGGAAAGATTTACGCCCAACGCTTTCTCTGCAATTGCGTCTGCCGGATCATCGGCAAAGAAATGAACGCTGGCGACAACCGTATCGACAGTCACAACGAGATCAGTGCCCGCAGGCGGCGTGAGCAGCGCGGCGTCGTCTTTTAAAGCTAAACCGGCAGGCCCCGCCATTGGCGCAAAATAGCGCGCAATGAGCTTGTCTTCGCCGGATCTTGCGATGTTTCCGTCCATACTCAACTCCACTGACACACTCACAGCCCTGACGGAAGGGTAAGGATCAACCTTATACGGAGTTCAAGGTGGTGCCAACTCACCGCTACGCAACTTATGCGCGAGTCCATCCAGCACAGCGCTAACCATGCCGATCTCATCACCATCATAAAAAGCAGCAGCAATATCGCCATATTCGCGAATAACAACCTTAGCCGGAACATCAGAGCGCACGAGCAATTCAAAACATCCCGCGCGCAATACTGCACGCAAGACGGCTTCGATACGACGGAGTGGCCAACCTTCAGAAAGCGCCTCATCAATCTTTGGATCGATGTCGCGTTGTTTTGAAACCACACCTTCGACAAGGCTACGAAAAAAAGCGCCTTCGGCGGGCTTCATTTCCATGCCGTCGATTTCACGACCAAGCCAATGAGCTTCAAATTCGGCGATGACATCGCCAATGCCTTTGCCGGCAATTTCCATTTGATAAAGCGCTTGGACAGCAGCAAGTCGCGCAGCACTCCGTAATTCACCGCGGGCCATCAGACAGCTCCGGCAATCGCTTGCCGCTTAATCCGCAGCACACTCAACGCCGCTTCAGCAGCACCGCCGCCTTTATTGCCTTCGCTCACACGTGCCCGCGCCCTAGCTTGTTCGTCATTCTCAACAGTAAGAATACCATTACCGAGCGGCATGCCATAAGCGACCGAAAGATCCATGAGCGCGCGCGCGCTTTCACCCGCGACGATTTCGAAATGATAAGTTTCACCACGGATGACAGTGCCAAGCGTAACCACGGCATCAAAGGGCGTGCCATGCGCTGAAGCGGCTTCAACCATAATCGCGACCGTTGACGGGATTTCGAGCGAGCCCGGCACTGTGACAACAGTTGCCGTGACCCCTGCGTCCTGCAAGACGCCCAATGCCCCCTTCAATAACTCGTCAGCGAGATCGTCATAATAGCGCGCCTCGACCACGAGAACGCGGGCGTCCTCAAGCGGTTCAGGATTAAGCGCAGCGGATTGACGGGCACCGGCCATGATCTGTCCTCAAATTTCGGCCGAAACGGCACTTCGACGAGGCGCTTACCTACATTCGGGCGGCGACTTCCGCAAGTCGCGCGGCATAGCGCGCCATTTGGTCAACTTCGAGATTGACGAGATCGCCCGCTTTCGCTTGCCCCCATGTCGTGACATGCAGCGTATGCGGAATGAGCAAGACTGAGAACTGATCATTCTCCACCGTGTTGATCGTCAATGACGTCCCCTCAAGCGCGACCGAGCCTTTAACCGCGATGAACTTTGATAATGCGGGCGGAACGCTCAAAACAAAACGTGTCGTTGCGCCCCAGCCTGATCCCGCTTCGCCTGCAGTGACCTCTTCGCGCGCGATGATTTTTGCAAGACCGTCGACATGACCAGACACCAAATGCCCGCCTAATTCATCACCGATCTTTAATGCACGTTCGAGATTGATTTTCTTGCCTTCAATCCACTGCCCCACTGTTGTGAGCGCCAGCGTTTCTGCGGCGGCATCAACTTCAAACCAGCATCCGCCTTCGGGACGCACACCAAACGCGACAACCGTTAAACATACGCCTGCGCACGCAATCGACGCGCCGAGCGCGATGGTTGCGGCATCATAAGACGCATGAATGCGCAAACGTTTCAATGACGAGCCATGCGCGGAGACAGACGCAATCGTTCCACAGTCGCTGACGATTCCCGTAAACATCAACGCACCCTTTCAAAATGTTGGACTTGGTCGCGCCCGATCATACGTGAAGGCGCAGCTTCGAATTGTTTCGAATTAAAAAGAGCGGATTTCAACGCCGGACGCAAGGCCACAGTGCCCGCGCGGCCAAGCGCATCGGGGCTCGTGATAATTTCGATGCTGTCAACAAGATGGTTAGTAACCAACGCTTCAGCCAAAGTCGGGCCACCTTCTGAAAAAACACGCGTGATGCCGATTTCAGCAAGAGCGGCCATCGCCGCCTTGATATCAACATGACCCGCGGCATCTTCCATGACCCGGATCACGCGCACGCCGTCTTTCATCAACGCCGCTTCACGTTCTTGAGACGCATCTTCAGCAGTGATGAGCCATGTTGGAACTTTCGATGCCGTCTCGATCACACGCGCCGTCGGCGGTGTATCAAGATGCGTATCGATAATCACACGCACGGGTGACAAATGCATCATGCCGGGAAGACGGCATGTGAGATCAGGATCATCAGAGATCACCGTCCCAACACCAATCATAATCGCATCATGCGATGCGCGGGCAAGATGAACGCGTTGCTTAGATAAAGCGCAGGAGATCATCAAGGCTTTGCCATCGGCACCGGCATAACCATCTGATGTTTGTGCAAGCTTCAACGTAATGAAGGGACGGCGCTCACGCACCCGCAGAAGAAAGCCGCGATTGACAAATTCGGCTTCACCTTTCAGCACATCCGTTGAGAGGGCGATACCCGCATCGCTAAGAATGCGATGCCCTGCCCCGCTCACGCGCAGATCAGGATCTTCAAGCGCGGAGACCACACGCATGATGCCTGCTTTTACAATCGCTTCGGCACAAGGCGGTGTTTTACCGTGATGAGCGCAAGGCTCGAGTGTGACGGCCATTGAGGCACCCCGTGCGGCATCACCCGCCATGCGTAGCGCTTCTGTTTCCGCATGCGGACGACCAGTTTTTTGCGTGAAGCCGCGACCGACAATAACCGGTTGGTCGCCGCGCATCTGCCAGATCACCGCCCCCACAGCAGGGTTTGGCCAAGTGTGACCAAGACCTCGTTCGGCCAGCGTCAAAGCATGACGCATCATCATCTCATCAATGGAGGACGCGTTCATGAGTCAGTGGGGTTCCGACGCGGTGGCACGCGCGGGGGCGTATCATCACTCGATAATTCATCAATCAATTCGCCGAAATCTTTTGCTTCACGGAAATTGCGATAGACTGAAGCGAAGCGCACATAGGCGACATCATCGAGGCCCTTCAAGCCTTCCATCACCAATTCACCAATCATCTGGCTGGTGATTTCACCCTCACCCATGCTTTCAAGCTGGCGCACAATGCCATTGACCATCCGCTCAATACGCTCGGGCTCAACGGGGCGTTTGCGTAATGCGACTTCGACAGAACGAAGAAGTTTTTCACGTTCGAAGGGAATGCGACGGCCCGACCGCTTCACAACAGTAAGCTCGCGCAATTGTACGCGCTCGAATGTGGTGAAGCGTCCGCCACAATCGGGGCATACCCGACGACGACGGATCACAGACCCATCTTCTCCCGGACGGGAGTCCTTCACTTGGCTTTCAAGACTGCCGCAATAAGGACACCGCACGGGCGTTGACCTCTTACTGGTAAATCGGGAAACGCTTCGTCAAAGCATGAACGCGGGTTTTAACGCTGTCTTCAACCGCGCCATTGCCTGCTTCGCCATTCTTCGCGAGACCATCAAGTGTTTCGACAATCAAGCGACCAACTTCACGGAATTCCTCAACACCGAAACCGCGCGATGTACCCGCAGGTGTACCCAAACGAATGCCGGATGTGATTGTTGGCTTTTCCGGATCAAACGGTACACCGTTTTTGTTGCAGGTGATATGCGCGCGACCCAATGAGGCTTCGGACGCTTTGCCCGTGATCGACTTCGGACGCAGATCGACAAGCATCAAATGATTGTCGGTGCCGCCGGTGACGATTTTAAACCCACCCTTGATGAGTTCATCGGCAAGCGCTTTCGCATTTTCAACAACAGCGCGCGTATAGGCTTTGAATTCCGGCGTGAGGGCTTCACCAAAGGCCACGGCCTTTGCCGCGATCACATGCATCAGTGGACCGCCCTGCATACCGGGGAACACGGCTGAATTCACTTTCTTCGCGATGTCTTCGTCATTCGACAAAATGATGCCACCGCGCGGGCCCCGCAATGTCTTATGCGTTGTGGATGTCACAACATGCGCATGCGGGAACGGCGATGGATGCGCGCCCCCGGCGACGAGACCGGAGAAATGCGCCATATCGACGAGGAAGTAAGCGCCGATCTTGTCAGCGATCGCGCGGAATCGCGCGAAATCCCAATGGCGCGCATAACCCGAGCCACCCGCGATGATGAGCTTCGGCTTGACTTCAAGCGCCAAGGCCTCGACCTTGTCCATATTGATCATCTGCGTGTCCGGCTCGACGCCATAGGACACGACCTTGAACCATTTGCCCGAGACATTCGGGGGCGCGCCATGGGTCAAATGACCGCCCGCAGCGAGATCGAGACCCATAAAGGTGTCGCCCGGCTGCAGGAGCGCCAAGAACACGGCCTGATTGGCCTGCGAGCCGGAATTCGGCTGCACATTGGCGAATTTGCAGCCATAGAGCTCGTTGACGCGCTTGATCGCGAGATCTTCGGCGATATCCACGAACTGGCAACCGCCATAATAACGGCGGCCCGGATAACCCTCCGCATATTTGTTGGTCATGATCGAGCCCTGCGCTTCCAAAACGGCGCGCGAGACGATGTTTTCCGACGCAATCAACTCGATCTCGTCACGTTGGCGGCCAAGCTCAAGCTTAACGGCTTCGGCGATTTCCGGATCGCGATCAGCCAGCGAGGCGGAAAAGAAGGAATTCGACAGGCGCGAGGCGCGATAGGCGGCGAGATCGTTCATGGACAAAAAACCCTTTCAAAGCGGGCACAAGGCAAAAGGAAACGGCTAATTTACGGACCCGTGACCCTTTCGGATCGAGTCGGGCTCTCGAGATTATGTCCATGAGCCGGGACACCTCGGCCTGGAAGGCGTGCTGCTCCGCGCCGGCGCGCGCGCGGCGCGCCATCGCCGGCATCGAGGTCGCCTCGCTGCGGGGCGGAGGGGGGTGTTGCCGGGTTTCAAGTGCGGGTTGTGGGTTGCGGGTTGCGGGGTGTGGGTTGCGGGTTGCGGGGTGTGGGTTGCGGGTTGTGGGTTGCGTCGACCTCGGCGGGCCGCTGAACTCGCCCTTTGGCGGGTCGCTGCACATGCAGTCT
>JBAXQM010000015.1:0-56420 GCA_037131735.1 Alphaproteobacteria bacterium | reverse complement strand
TGGCGCACCCGACACGATTCGAACGTGTGACCTCTGCCTTCGGAGGGCAGCACTCTATCCAGCTGAGCTACGGGTGCTTGTTGCCGTCCTTTCTCCTAGCCGATCCGCCCGGTTTCGGCAATCTCGGGAGTTTCCGCGTCCCTGAGCGGCGCAAAAACCGCCGCAAGGGTCGCTAACCGGCTAGAAAAAATCCGGCCCCTTTGCGAGAGAGAAGAAAAAGATGGGACACGACAGAGGAGACCGCGATCATGGCGGCACAGATTATTGATGGAAAAGCCTTCGCGGCCAAAGTTCGGGCGTCGGTTGCCGAGCATGTGACCGCGCTGAAAGCCAAAGGCGTCACGCCGGGTCTTGCGGTCGTGTTGGTGGGTGAGGATCCGGCTAGCCAGGTCTATGTCCGCAATAAGGGCCAACAGACGGTCGAAGTCGGCATGGCGTCTTTTGAGCACAAGCTCGACGCCTCGACATCAGAGGCCGATCTTCTGGCTTTGATCAACCGATTGAACAATGATCCGAAAGTCCACGGGATTCTCGTGCAATTACCGTTACCAAAACATCTTAATTCTGATCTCGTGATCAACACGATTGATCCGGCAAAAGATGTCGATGGGTTTCATATCTCGAATGTGGGTCTCTTGGGCACCGGACAGAAGAGCATGGTGCCCTGTACGCCGCTTGGTTGTCTCATGATGTTGCGTGATCATCATGGCTCGCTTGCCGGGCTTGATGCCGTGATTGTGGGTCGTTCGAATATTGTCGGCAAACCCATGGCGCAATTGCTGTTGAATGATAGTTGCACCGTGACGATCGCGCATAGTCGCACGAAGGATCTCCAAAGCGTGTGCCGCCGTGCGGATATTCTTGTGGCTGCTGTGGGACGGCCGGAAATGATCCCGGGTGAGTGGGTGAAGCCGGGGGCGACGGTGATCGATGTCGGCATCAACCGCATTGAGCGCGATGGCAAAGCCAAACTTGTGGGCGATGTGCATTTCGAAAGCGCGGCAAAGATTGCAGGCGCCATCACGCCAGTTCCGGGCGGCGTTGGTCCGATGACGATTGCCTGTCTCTTGGCGAACACCGTGACAGCCTGCTGCCGTAGTCTCGGATTGCCCGAGCCCGCAGGTCTAACCGCTTAAGCGGCGCGCCAATTAGCGCGGCGCGCGTTTCGCGAGGATACGTTGCAGCGTCCGGCGATGCATCGAGAGGCGGCGTGCCGTTTCCGAAACATTGCGGTTGCACTGCTCATAAACGCGCTGGATATGTTCCCAACGCACGCGATCCGGTGACATTGGATTTTCCGGCGGCGGCATGGTCAAAGGACCATCGGCACGCAGCGCGCGGTCGATTTCCTCAGCATCTGCCGGCTTGGCCAGATAATCAGCAGCCCCTAATTTTACGGCGGCGACCGCTGTCGCGATATTGCCGTAACCGGTCACGATGATACCGCGGGCATCCGGGCGCTTTTTCGAAAGAGCTGAGATTACATCGAGGCCGCTACCATCACCGAGCTTCAAATCGACAACCGCATAAGCGGGTGGGGTCGATTCGATCATTTCGATGCCTTCTTTAGCGCTTTCGACCACGGCTACACGATAGCCCCGCTGTTCCATTTCGCGGGAGAACCGATTCACAAAATTGCGCTCGCTGTCGACGATGAGAAGCGACCGGTCGGCTAGCTTGCTCGCACTTGAAACGTCATTCATCAAGGGCGCCTTTCGCCTGATGGGGGTCAGCCTAAGTTACGCGGCGGCGGTCGGTTTGGTTCACTTGTCGCGCGACAGAATGGCGCGCACGGCCGAAATGGAGCGCGACGGGGGTCGTTTAAGGGTCTATAAGGACCCAAAGTTCGCAATTTGATGGAAAGATAGCCCAAAATGGCCGAAAATGCTCCACCCGCAATCGAAATTGACCGACTCGAGAAGCGCTATGGCGGCGTGCCGGCCGTACGCGGGATCAGTTTTAGCCTCGCGCCAGGTGAAGTGCTCGGCCTTTTGGGCGGCAATGGTGCCGGGAAGACGACAACCATCGGCATGATCATGGGGCTGGTCCTGCCGAGTGCGGGGAGCGTGAAAGTTTTCGGCGTTGATATGGCCAAAGACCGCTACGCGGTGCTCCACCGGATGAATTTTGAAAGCCCTTATGTGGATATGCCGCATCGCCTGACGGTGCGCCAAAATCTTGAAGTGTTCGGGCGGCTTTATGGCATTCGCGCCATCAAAAACCGGATCGCAGATTTGGCGCGCGAGCTTCATCTCGAAGACTTTCTTGATCGTGAAGCGGGCGCATTATCGGCCGGCCAGAAAACGCGTGTCGCGCTTGCGAAATCTTTGATCAATGAGCCGGATCTTTTGTTGCTTGATGAACCCACCGCATCGCTTGATCCCGATACGGCTGATTGGGTGCGCACGCGTCTTGAAACCTATCGCCGTGAGCGGGGCGCTTCAATTCTGTTGGCGTCACATAATATGGCCGAGGTTGAGCGTTTATGTGATCGTGTCATCATCATGAAAGCGGGTGCGATTGCTGATGAAGGCACGCCTAAGTCTCTCATTGAAAAATATGGACGTCATTCACTCGAAGAAGTGTTTCTTGATGTTGCGCGTTCGCCCGCTACGCAGGGAGCCGCCGCATGAGCACGCCAATTTATCACCATAATGCAGGCTTTTCTTTCACCCGTGTCGGCGCGTTGATCTTGCGCTATACGTATCTGTTGCGTTCTTCATGGCCGCGTCTGCTTGAGCTTGTTTATTGGCCGACCGTGCAAATGCTCACCTGGGGGTTTATTCAAGTCTATGTTGCGAACGCGTCAGGCCGCGCTGCATTTGCGGCGGGCACTTTGATCGGTGCGATGTTGTTGTGGGATGTGTTGTTCCGCAGTCAGCTCGGTTTTTCGGTTTCCTTTCTTGAAGAAATTTGGGCACGCAATATTGGCAATTTGCTGATGAGCCCAATGCGGCCTTCAGAATTTATCGCGGCGCTGATCATCATGAGTCTCGTGCGCTTGGCCATTGGCTTAGGTCCTGTCGCTGTGATGGCAACGATGTTTTTCGGGTTCAATTATTTCGCACTCGGCATCAGCGCTGCTTTGTTTTTTGCGAATCTTGTTTTGACCGGATGGGCCGTGGGGCTTGTGGTTTCAGGATTGGTCATGCGGCATGGTTTGGGTGCGGAAAGCCTCGCCTGGACCGTGATGTTTGTGCTCTTACCGCTAACCGCGGTTTACTACCCGGTAACGGTGTTGCCTGCGTGGCTGCAGCCCATCGCCTGGTGTCTGCCGCCGACCTATGTGTTTGAGGGGCTCCGCGCGCTTTTGATCGACCATAATTTGCGTCTCGATCTGATGGCTGAGGCCTTTGCCCTTAATGTGGGGCTCTTCGCCCTCGCGATCCTCGCCTTCCGGATCTTGCTCGAAAAGGCCCGAGAGGCGGGCTCTCTGATGCAAATGGGCGAATAAATCGCCGATCACAGAGTTTTAAGGGGTTTCATGGCTCTATGACCTTAGAAGCATTGCACAATCGGCTCGATTAGGACTAGAGTGCCCATTGTGCACTGCAATAAAACGGTCCAGCTTATGCTGGTCGAAGGACGGTCAGTTGATGAAGCTTCCCCTCTACATGTGGTATGAAGCCACGCATGCTTTGCTCGGGCCTGCCCGCGCGCTCGCAGGATCCGCCAAGCTTTTCTATAATAATCCGGCAAACCCGCTGAGCCAGTCGCCTTTCGGTCGCGGTGTTGCGGCGGCATGCGAAATGTTTGAACGCACCACCCGCCGTTACGGTAAGCCCGAATTTTCATATGGGTCGGTAAGCGTCAATGGCGTTCAAACCGAAGTGGTTGAAGATGTTCTCTGGTCAAAGCCTTTTTGCAATCTGATCAATTTCCGCAAAAAGAGCGTCGGTCGTCCGCTCAACCAACCAAAGATTTTAATGGTGGCGCCGATGTCCGGTCACTACGCAACTTTGTTGCGTGGCACTGTTGAAACATTTTTGCCAACCCATGATGTGTACATCACCGATTGGGTTGATGCGCGCACAGTGCCTTTGAGTGTCGGCCGTTTCGATCTCGATGACTATATCGATTATGTGATCGATATGATCCGTCTTTTGGGCCCCGATCTTCATTTGATGGCGGTGTGCCAACCCTCTGTTCCGGTGATTGCCGCGATTGCGCGCATGGAAGCAGAAAATGATCCCGCAACACCATTGTCGATGACATTGATGGGCGGACCGATTGATACGCGTGAAAGCCCCACAAAAGTGAATTTGCTTGCACAGGATCGTGGAACCTCATGGTTTAAGCGTCATTGCATTGTGAAGGTACCACTCCCTAATCGGGGTTTCATGCGCGATGTCTATCCGGGCTTTTTGCAGCTCTCCGGTTTTATGGCGATGAATATTGATCGTCACATCGAAGCGCATGGCGAAATGTTTTCTCATCTCGTGCATGGCGATGGTGACTCGGCTGAAAAACATCGCGACTTTTATGATGAATATATGGCCGTTATGGATTTGACCGCTGAATTTTATCTGCAAACGGTTGATACGGTGTTTGTGCAACATGCGCTGCCCAAGGGCACGATGATGCATCGCGACAAGCCGGTTGATCTGACCGCTATCAAGCGTTGCGCGTTGATGACGGTTGAAGGCGAGAATGATGATATTTCCGGTGTTGGTCAGACGCAGGCGGCACATAAACTCTGCGTGAATATTCCTCAGTCACGCCGCGTGCATTGGCTGCAGCCAAAAGTCGGTCATTACGGCGTCTTCAATGGATCGCGCTTCCGCGCCGAGGTGGCGCCACGTATTGCTGATTTCATGGCGAACAGCGCTCATGACGCCAAGAAATCAACGACCAAGAGCTTGAAGCTTGTGGGTTAAAGGCGCGCGCGTGACAGCGCGCGCCCTTCGCGGCACGATAGGAGCCGCATGAGTCTCTTCTTCACCCGCGCCCGGCGTCAGCCCACACCAACGCATCTCGACATCATTCATGGCGAGTCGACATTTCGCGTTGCCGTAAAACGCATGGCGAAAGCGCGACGCTTCACGCTTCGTGTTTCGGCTGCGACACGCCTCGTGACACTCACAATGCCGATGCGGAGCGATTTTGATCTAGCTGCCGATTTCGCCCATCGTCATGGCGCATGGATCGCCGCACGCCTCACAAAATTTGATGATGAGGTTCTGATTGCCCCGGGCTCAAAAATTCCGTTTCGGGGAAAGCCTCATCAAATCATTCATCGCGCAGAGAAGCGCGGCACGGTCTGGGTTGAACACGACCACGAGACTTCGCCACAGCTCGTTGTCGCGGGCGTTGCTGATCACGCCGCACGAAGGGTTCGTGATTTTTTGAAAAAGGAAGCGCGCGTTGCTCTTGATCAAGCGGTTGAACGTTACACAACGCTGCTTGGTGTTCCGGCACGACGCATCGCGCTTAAAGACACGAAAAGCCGCTGGGGATCATGTTCTGCGGACGGCCGGTTGAATTTTTCTTGGCGGCTGATTTTGGCGCCACCGGAAATTCTTGATTATCTCGCCGCGCATGAAGTGGCTCATTTAAAAGAGCTCAATCATTCAACACGCTTTTGGAAAATCGTGGCACAACTCTATCCTGATTACAAAAATGCAGAAGCGTGGCTCAAGCGCCATGGTATGGCGCTGCATCGCTATCGATAATTAGTTCGGTTGCACGCCGTCTGTTTGCGGCTGCAGGATAAGCGGCCCCTTTTGGGCCGTGCCATTATTTTGCGATGGGGCACCAAAGAGCGCGCGGCCTAAAACCGAGAATAAATCGGATTGCGGTACATCGCTTGCCGGCAGCATCATTGGCTTCGTTTTAGCAAGCGCTTGCTTCATGAAACGTGACCAGATTTCAACCGGAAGACTGCCGCCTGCAACATGTTTGGTTGGCGAATTATCATCATTGCCGAGCCACACACCAGTCACCAGCGCGCCGGTGTAACCGATAAACCAGGCATCACGAAAATCCTGGCTCGTTCCCGTTTTTCCGGCTGAATCCCAGTTGGGAAGATCGGCTCTTTTTGCGGTGCCGCTTTTAAGCGTTTCGCGCATCATGACATTCAACGAAGCCAGAATGCCGGGATCAATCACTTGATGTGGGAGCGCGTCGGGGCGCGTGTAGAGGAGATCACCTTCACGTGTAATCACTTCAGTGATCACATAGGGCTCAACACTCACGCCGCCATTGGCAAAGCTCGCATAGGCCGAAACAAGTTCGATTGGCGTCACGGCAGATGTGCCGAGTGCAATAGAGGCATTGGCATCAAGCTTTGATTTGATGCCCAAACGCTGCGCCGTTGTTGCAACGGTCTTGGGTCCGACTTCGAGCCCAAGTCGCACAGCGACCGTATTCAAGGATTGCGAAAGCGCCTCGGTCAGAGAGACGGGCCCGCGATACTCTTTCGCATAATTCTCAGGCTGCCAGCCTTTGATATTGATGGGCGCATCATCACGCAGCGTGTCAGGCGTCAGGCCTTTTTCAAGTGCTGCAAGATAGACAAAGGCTTTGAAGGCCGAGCCCGGTTGTCTGCGTGCGCTTGTGACACGATCAAATTGGCTCTCGCTATAATTGCGCCCGCCAACAAAGGCACGAATGGCGCCATCGGGGTCCATTGCAAGGAGCGCCCCTTGTGAGACGCCAAATTTTTGTCCCTTGGCATTGAGTTCGTCGGTCAATGCCTTTTCTGCTGCGGTTTGCATGATTGGGTTGAGCGTCGTTGTGACAATCAAGTCGCCTTCAATGGAACCAATGAGATCGTCAAGCTTGTCGATGACGTGATCGGCCGCATAGAGAACGGAATTCGCCGTCTTTGATTTTTGCGCGTCGGCAGGGCGGGCGAGCGCCTCTTTCATTTGGGCATCAGAAATAAATCCGTCACGCTGCATGGCCGCAAGCACAAGCGTTGCCCGCGCATGCGCCGCATCAGGATTGCGATTGGGCGCAAGACGCGACGGCGATTGCACCAGACCGCCAAGAATAGCGGCTTCGGCAATTGTCACCTCACGCGCTGATTTACCGAAATATTTTTGAGCGGCCGCTTCAACACCATAAGCGCCGGAGCCGAAATAAACGCGGTTCAAATAGAGTTCGAGAATTTCATTTTTCGAATATTTGCGTTCAAGCCAGAGCGCGAGAATCGCTTCTTGAATTTTGCGCGATGCAGTGCGCTCTTGCGTGAGGAAAAGATTTTTGGCGAGCTGTTGCGTGAGCGTTGAGCCACCCTGCACGCCGCCGCCGGCACGCAGAATGTTACGCATAAGCGCGCGGCCAATGCCGATGGGATCAATGCCCGCATGAGTATAAAAACGCCGATCTTCAATCGCGATGAAGGCTTGCGGCAAATAGGGTGGCAATTCCGAGAGCGAGACTTCGCGACCGCCGGTTTCCCCTCGATTGGCGAGCAGCGTTCCGTCTGAGCCGAGAATGGCGATGTTGGGCGGACGTTTGGGAACGGCCAATTGATCGATCGGGGGCAATTTGGATGCGTGATAGGCGACGAGAACACCGAGCGCGATGATGCCCCATAGCCCGAGCACAACGCTCCAATAGAAGAGGCGGCCAATTATCGACCGCCGCGGCTTTGCGCTTCGTGGCTCTCTTTCGGGGAGGCGAGTCTTTTGTCGGATTAGGCGCTTTTGAGGTCGCAGCTCGTCATGGGATTCGTCGGAAGAGGCGCGCGAAGAGGCGGCAGTCCGCCGACGCGCCTTATGCGCCTCGTCCGGCTTGTCCTCTTCGAAATAGGGCTCGTGCCGTCCTGGGCCCGTGCCGCGCCGATCAGCCATAATCATCCCTATGCACTGCGCGAAGGACCTCTCCGCGAGTGGAACAATTAGAGCGTTGCGCTTAAGCGGCGGTTAAGGAGAGCGGCAATCCGCTCAGGCCGCCTTTTTGTCGGATTTTGTCAGAATGCGGCAAAGGCGCGCAATCGTCGCCTTCATCTCATGCCGATGCACGACCATATCGACCATGCCATGCGCTTTCAAAAATTCGGCGCGCTGGAATCCTTCCGGCAATTTTTCGCGGATGGTCTGTTCGATCACGCGGGGACCCGCAAAGCCGATCAGTGCGCCGGGTTCCGCAATATGCACATCACCGAGCATCGCATAAGACGCCGTCACACCACCAGTCGTAGGGTTTGTGAGCACAACGATGTAAGGCAGCTTTGCTTCGCGCAGTTTTCTCACCGCAACTGTGGTGCGCGGCATTTGCATCAGCGAGAACATGCCTTCCTGCATGCGCGCGCCGCCGGATGAAGCGAAGAGTACGAACGGTGTTTTCTTGGCGATTGCGGTTTCCATGCCTTTGATCACGCCTTCGCCAGCAGCCATGCCGAGCGAGCCGCCCATGAAATCGAAATCCTGCACACCAATAGTGAGTGGCATCGCTTCAACTTTTCCGTAGGCGATTTTTACCGCATCGATGAGCGATGTTTTTGCTTTCGCATCGCGCAAGCGGTCGACATATTTTTTTTCATCACGGAATTTCAAAGGATCAAGCGGCACTTCGGGAAGTACGATCTCTTCATAAGCACCCTCATCAAACATGGAGGTCAAACGCGCGCCTGTGGACATGCGCATGTGATGGCCCGAGCCGGGAATCACGAAGAGATTGGCTTCGACATCTTTTGAGAAAACGAGCTGGCCGCTTTCCGGACATTTGATCCAGAGATTTTGCGGCGTGTCGCGTTTCAGGAATGACCGGATCTTTGGTCGGACGACATTGGAAATCCAATTGATCGAATCCATGTCTCTGCTCCTTTAATCTCTCTTTTGAGCATGGCTTTTAACGCAAAACCGGTGCCCACTTTTGCGCGCCATGCTCAATTACTTCTTAACCGAGCGAACGCCTTTGGCGATGTCTTCGACAATCGCCACGACAGAGCCCACTGTAAGTTCGGTTGGCCGCCCATCAGCATGAAGCGAATGACGCACCGCATCAACAAGTGCCGAGCCCACCACAACGCCATCAGCAACTTTTGCGATTTCTGCGGCATCGGCGGCGGTGCGGACACCAAAGCCCACAGCGACGGGAAGATTTGTGTGCGACTTGATGCGCGCAACTGATGCGCCGACTTTTTGCGGATCAGGACGTGCAGCGCCCGTGATCCCGGCGATCGATACATAATAGACAAAGCCGGATGTGTTTTGCAGGACTTTCGGCAAACGCTTTTCATCGGTTGTCGGTGTGGCGAGACGAATGAAATTCAATCCCGCTTTCAATGCGGGTTTGCAAAGCTCATCATCTTCTTCGGGCGGGCAATCGACAACAATCAAACCATCAACGCCCGCAGACTTCGCATCGACAAGAAATTTTTCAACGCCATAGATAAAGATCGGGTTGAAGTAACCCATCAGAATAATCGGTGTTTTCTCATCGTCTTTGCGGAAATCGCTTACGATTCCGAGCGTCTTTTCAAGCGTGATGCCTTTCGACAAAGCGCGCAATCCGGCGGCTTGAATCGTTGGGCCATCTGCCATCGGATCCGTGAACGCCATTCCGATTTCAATGAGATCGGCACCTGCCTTAGGCAGTGCTTTGATGACTTTGAGCGACGTTTCGGGATCCGGATCGCCACCCATATAGAAGGTGACAAGCGCGGCGCGGCCCTCGGCTTTGAGTTCTGCAAATCGTGTATCGATACGAGTGGTCACGCCATACCTCCGAGATGCTCGGCCACCGAGAAAATATCTTTATCGCCGCGGCCGCAGAGATTGACGATCATCAGATGGTCTTTTGGTTTCTTTGCTGCAATTTCGACCGCGCGCGCAATCGCATGTGCGGGTTCAAGCGCGGGAATAATGCCTTCGAGTTTTGAGAGAAGCTGGAACGCTTCAAGCGCTTCACCATCAGTCGTCGAGAGATAGGTCACGCGCCCCGTATCATGCAGCCAGGCGTGTTCCGGCCCGATGCCGGGATAATCAAGACCGGCAGAAATCGAATGCGCTTCGGCAATTTGTCCGTCACCATCCATAAGGAGGTAAGTACGATTGCCATGCAGCACGCCGGGCTTGCCGCCATTCAATGATGCGGCATGCATACCGGAGGCCACGCCATGGCCAGCCGCTTCCACGCCGTAAATCTCAACAGACTTGTCATCAAGAAACGGGTGGAAAAGACCGATGGCATTCGAACCGCCGCCGATGCAGGCTACAAGCGAGTCAGGCAAGCGGCCTTCACGTTCGAGCATTTGCTCACGCGCCTCTTTACCGATGATCGATTGGAAATCTCTCACCATCATCGGATAGGGATGCGGGCCTGCAGAGGTGCCGATGCAATAGAATGTGTCATGCACATTCGTGACCCAATCACGCAGCGCTTCATTCATTGCGTCTTTGAGGGTCTTCGAGCCTGACACAACCGGCACGATTTCCGCGCCGAGCATTTTCATGCGGAACACATTCGGCTTTTGGCGTTCGACATCAACCTCGCCCATATAGACGACGCATTTCAAACCGAAACGCGCGCAGGCGGTTGCCGTAGCGACACCATGTTGACCCGCGCCGGTTTCCGCGATGATGCGCGTTTTGCCCATGCGGCGTGCGAGTAGAATTTGACCGAGCACATTGTTGATCTTGTGCGCGCCCGTGTGATTGAGCTCGTCGCGCTTCAAGTAGATTTTCGCGCCGCCAACATGTTCAGTGAGACGTTCAGCGAAATAGAGCGGGCTTGGACGGCCAACATAATGCGTATGGAAGCTTTTGAGCTCGGCGTCGAATGCCGGATCGGCTTTCGCCTCTGCATAGGCTTTCTCGAGATCGAGGATCAGCGGCATCAGCGTTTCGGCGACGAAACGTCCGCCGAAATTTCCGAAATGGCCGGTTTCATCCGGTCCTGTTCGGAAGGAGTTGAGCGACTGTTGAATTGTCATTTTCTGTTCCTCAAATCCTAACGCGACGCCGCATGCGCGGCTTCAATAAACGAGCGGATCTTTGCGGGATCCTTAACCCCCGGCGCCGTTTCGACGCCGGAAGACACATCAACCCCCGCAGGATGTGAAATGGCGATGGCCTGTCCCACATTCGAGGGGTCTAACCCTCCTGAGACCATGAAGGGCTTTTCGAGGTCAAGCCCCGCGAGGAGCCGCCAGTCAAAGCTTACCCCGTTGCCGCCTGGAAGATCAGCATTTTTCGGCGGTTTGGCATCAAGAAGGAGCCAATCTGCCGCAGGTACATAGGCGCGGGCGGCATTGAGATCGGCAGCGTCCGCAATACCGAGGGCTTTAATGACCGGGTGGCCAAAACGCTTCCGGATGGCTGCTACCCGCTCAGGCGTCTCATGGCCATGGAGTTGGAGCATGTCGGGATTGAGCGCTTTCTCGATAGCCTCGAGTGCCGCGTCATCCGCATCGACAACGAGGGCCACTTTTTTCGCGCGGATGCCGGCGATCCGGCCAAGCTCGGCGGCAAGCTCGAGGGTCACATGGCGGGGCGACTTCGGAAAAAACACAAAACCAACCCAATCCGCCCCGGCATTGATCGCCGATTCAAGCGTTTCAGGGGTCTTGAGGCCACAGATTTTGATGATCAGGGACATGGAGTGTCTGTCGCACGACAGGACCGCACCTGTCCAATAAATCGCTCTAAAGATGTCAGGAAACCCGTTTCCAAACCGCCATCGCCGCAGCGAGATCTTCAATCGCTGTACCGACCGATTTGAACATTGTGATTTCTTGGCTACTCGCGCGGCCGCGATGGGCACCCCGCGCAAAATCAAAAAGATCAGCTTTGATGTCGCTTGCTTTGACGAGACCTGCGGCAATCGGCTGCGCGTAATCACCGCCTTCTTTCAACGCGCCCGCGCGCGTATCGCAAAAGAGGCTGGCGCGTGTAATCGCTACATCATCGGTCTCACGCATTGAGGGCTTGAACGCGCCGACGCAATCGAGATGTGCACCATCCTTCAGCCATGCACCACGAATGAGCGGCGTGCTTGAGAGTGTTGCGGATGAGACGATATCTGCTTCGCGTATTGCTGCTTCGAGATTGTCGACCGCGCGCACAGGCAGGCCTTGTGCTTTTAATTCGCGCGCGACGTGCACTGCGCGTTCGGGGCGATGATTCCACAGCGCAACATCGCTGATGGGACTTTCCGCGCAATGTGCACGAATGAGAAAAGGGGCCAGCGCACCGGCACCAATCATCACCATGCGCGATGCTGATGGTTTGACGAGATAACGTGCTGCTAATGCGGAAGCTGCGGCCGTGCGCCACAATGTCAAACGCGCGCCATCAAGCGAGGCTAAAGGCTCACCCGTATTACCTTTGATCAGCAGATATGTGCCCATGACAGAGGGCAAGGATTTCATGCCATTGGCCGGATAGCTCGTAACGATCTTCGTTCCCACATAGGCCTCTTTCGCGTCGCGCCCGGTCCATGCGGGCATCAAAAGAAGCGTTGCATCTTCATCGGGGCGGGCGATGTCATGATGATGGCGCACTGGAACTTCTATGTCGCTTTGAAATGCAGCTTTGAGCTCATCAGCTAACGTTTTCGGATCGAGCGCAGCATCAATATCGTCAGCTGAAATCACTTTCATGGCGCGTGTCCGTTCATGTTTACTGTTTTTTCTATCAACCGATGAGGGTTGATGGCGGCAAAGGCGGCAATGTTTTTTCGCGCCGCAATTCTTCCATTTCCCGTCTTTGGCGTTCGAGGTCGCGCAAATGAATTTTTGCGGCGCGGCGGTGACGGCCTTCGGAAAACCACATCGCGATTCCGCCTAAGAACACGCCGAGGATTAAGCCAAGAAAGATTGGCAAAAAGACAGGCACCGTAAAATTCAACGGGGGATCAAATAAAGAAAAAGGATCAAGCGCAATCGTGATCGGGCTGCGATTGGCAAGCGCAAAGCCCAATAAAATAAGGGCGAAAGGCGCAATCAGAATTGATTTGAGGAGCGTCTTCACGGATGCCCCTTTCCTGCATCAAGCGTCAGCGCCATCCATATTCAAACGGATGCGCATTTCCTTACCGGCTTTGAAGACCGGCACGACTTTCTCAGAGACAGAAACTTTCTCGCCCGTGCGCGGGTTCCGTCCCATGCGCGCATCGCGTTTCTTCACAGAGAAGGCACCAAAGCCACGAATTTCAACACGATCACCACGCGACAAAGCGGCAATGATTTCGTCAAGGATCGCATTGACGACATTTTCGGCATCGCGTTGATAGAGATCAGGATAATGGTCGGCGATTTTCTGGACGAGTTCTGACTTGATCATCGTTTACGTTTCTTTTCGCTTAGATTTATTGGGTTCGAGAAGGCTCGTCGATCAGGGCGCTGCCGTTCGAATTGTGACTAAATTACGGCACCGAAGGGTGCCAGAGGACCAGCACACCGTCAAGGAGTTGCGTTTCAGGCACAGTGGCGAGGCGATCGAGAAGCGCGGCGAAGCGGTCAAAACCGCTCAAACGTGCCAGCCCTGCGAGACCTAAACGTTCCGGCAGCCCATGGCGCCGCCAATCACGAATGGGCAGATCCTGAGGGAGCTTTTTCTCGTTCTCGAGCCAAAGGCGCGCTTGCTCTTCCGATCCGAGCGCATCCACGAGACCGAGCGTTACCCCTTGTTTGCCGGTGAAAACGCGGCCATCTGAAACCGTGGCAAGGCCAGCATCATCAAGTCCCCGTCGCTCGCGGACGAGACGTTTGAACCAGTCGTAGTTTTCTTGAACGAGAGCCGCAATCGCGGCGCGGGATTCCGGCGTGGCGCTCTCAATCGGGCTTGGTGCGGCTTTGAGTGGCGAGGATTTGATGCTTTCGACCTTCACACCAACGCGATCAAGCAGACCGACAATATCCGGATATTGAAACAAAACGCCGATGGACCCGACGATCGATGTTTCGCGCGCGAAAATACGATCCGTTCCCAAGGCGGCGATATAACCGCCTGAGGCGGCCATGCCTTCAACCAGAGCTACGGTGGGCTTCTTCGCTGCGAGCTTACGCAACGCGTCATACAAAGCCTCGGAGCCGGTGACGGTGCCGCCGGGGCTTTCAATCGAGATCATTACCGCTTCAGCAGGGCTCTCGCTGATCTCGCGAATGAGGCGCAATGTCTCTTCGTCACCTGTGATGACACCCGAAATCTTCAATTTCGCGATATGAGCCGTCCGGCGTTCGAAATCTGCGCCGCCTGATGCGTAAAGCCCTGCGCCAATAAGCGCGACGAGCAACACAATTGCGGTCATCCAGCGCCAGAAGCTCACGCGTTGTCCGAGCCGACGTCGTTCAATCAGATAATCCGAGTTCAAAGCCATGAAAGAATGTCCGGTGACGGGGTTGGCCCGTGTCCTATCGCGCTCTGTCGTCAGGGGCAACACCCTATGGGTTGCACCAAGCCCCA
This sequence comes from Alphaproteobacteria bacterium, assembly GCA_037131735.1. Lineage (GTDB taxonomy): Bacteria > Pseudomonadota > Alphaproteobacteria > Rhizobiales > Beijerinckiaceae > CAIUPE01. Next base: position 42,063 of record JBAXQM010000015.1, on the reverse strand, counting down.
ATCGCGGTTAGGGCAAACACGTGTCGCGGGGCTCGAGATCCCGCCAGGTTTTTTAACAAGGGAAGGATCTTTACCCATGACTATCACACGTATTGGCACCGGCCCCCGCATGAGTCAGGCTGTTATTCACGGCTCCATGGTTTACCTCGCTGGCCAAGTCGCGAATACCGCAAAAGGCAAAAGCGTTGGCGAGCAAACGAAAGACATTCTTTCGCAAATTGATGCACTGCTTGCACAAGCCGGAACCGATAAGACAAAACTCATCACGACGAATATCTGGCTCGCTGATATTTCCACATTCGCAGAAATGAATGCGGCATGGGATGCCTGGGTTGCCCCGGGATGCACACCGGCACGCGCAACGGTTGAAGCCAAGCTCGCCGCGCCGGAATACACAGTCGAAATCATGGTTACGGCAGCGCGCTGAGTTATTGCGCGTGACATTGACCTCTGACACTTACATGGAGCGCTTTCTAGCGCTCCATCCCAAACTGATTGATCTTTCTCTGGGGCGTATCACAACGCTTCTCGAAAAGCTTGGGTCGCCGCATCGGCGTCTGCCGCCGATCATTCATGTGGCGGGCACAAATGGCAAAGGATCAACCGTTGCCTTTTTGCGCGCGCTTCTCGAAGCGGCGGGACAATCTGTTCATGTTTATACCTCGCCGCATCTTGTGCGTTTTCATGAGCGCATAAGACTAGGCCAGAAAGATGCGTCTGGTCAGCTCGTTGATGAAACAACTCTTGTTAATGCGTTTGAGCGCTGCGAGCGTGCGAATGACGGCGCGCCGATCACAGTTTTTGAAATGACGACCGCTGCGGCATTTCTCTTATTCGCCGAACATCCCGCCGATGTGTTGCTGCTTGAAGTGGGATTAGGTGGCGAATTTGATGCAACCAATGTGATTGAGGCGATCAAAGCGAGTGTCATCACACCCATCTCGATTGATCATGCCGAATATCTGGGCTCAACCATTGACGACATTGCGCGCGCAAAAGCCGGCATCATAAAAGCGAAGACGCCTGTCATCGTTTCGCGTCAGAATTTTCCAGCTGCAGAACATGTGATCGAAAGAAAGGCCACGCGGCTTGGCGCGCCACTTTTTGTTGCAGGACAAGATTTTGATGCGCATCAAGAAGATGGACGTCTCGTCTATCGGGATGAACAGGGTCTTCTTGATTTGCCGATGCCACGTTTAATCGGTGCGCATCAAATCAACAATGCCGCTACGGCGATTGCCGCTTTACGCGCTTCCGGCTTCGATCTTCCGCATGAGGCCTATGAACGCGGTATGCGTCGTGTCGAATGGCCTGCACGTATGCAGCCTTTGTCGCGTGGCGTATTAGCGGAGCTTCTGCCGCAAGGATCAGAGCTGTGGCTTGATGGCGGACATAATCCAGAAGGCGGGCAAGTGATTGCCGAGGCGTTCAAAGCGCTTCAACGATTAGAAGCTAAACCCTTGCACCTCATTGTCGGTATGCTTGCCACAAAAGATGCGCATGCGTTCTTAAGTGCCTTCACAGGTCAAGCGGACTCCTTGCACGCGATCCCCATTCCGTCACAAAAAGTGGCGCGGACGCCACATGAAATTTGCGACCTTGCGCGGAGTGCGGGTCTAACAGCGACTGAAACTACTGATGCCGCAAATGCCATTAAAGCGATAGTTGCTGCGCAGAATGGCAAGCCTTCACGAATTTTGATCACGGGATCGCTTTATCTTGCGGGCGAGATTTTGGCAGCGAATGGAACGCCACCGCAGTAATTGGCCCACTCTGCTTTGAAGGAGCCGCTCATGACGACCACACTCGGTTACGTTGATATGCATACGGCAGGCGAGCCCGTGCGCATTGTGACAAAAGGCTATCCGACTTTAAAAGGGCGAAACATTCTCGAAAAACGTCGCGATGCGCGTGAGAATCACGATGCGCTGCGGCGCGCGATGAATTTCGAGCCGCGCGGTCATGCGGGAATGTATGGCGTGATTCCGGTCGATCCTTCTCATCCGGACGCGGTGCTTGGCGTGCTCTTCACGCATCATGAAGGTTATTCGACGATGTGCGGCCATGCGACACTCGCCATTGGCCGCTATGTTATCGATCAAGGCCTTGTTGAAAAGAAAGAGCCCCTCACGCAGTTTGCGATTGAAGCGCCTTGCGGGGTGTTGCGTCTTTCATGCCGCGTCGAGAAAGGCGAGGTGATTAATGTCACGTTCGAAAGCGTTCCTGCTTTTCCGGTGAAGCGTGATCTTGCGGTTGATGTGCCCAACTTCGGATCGATCATCACGGATATTTCTTATGGCGGCGCGTTTTATTGTATTCTCCCCGCGTCACGTTTTGGTCTCGATCTTTTTAATGATCCCGTAGAGCGTCTGCTCGACGCGGCTTCAGCACTTACCGATAAAGCGAGAGCAACCATTCCTCTTTCTCATCCGGATGCGGATGATCTCGGCTTTCTTTACGGCACGATCCTTACTGATGACGCCGCGCCGCATGAGGAAAGTTACAATCTTTGCATTTTCGCCGAGCGACAAATTGATCGTTGTCCGACCGGATCGGGCGTGACCGCGCGCATGGCCCTTGATCATGCGAAAGGTCTCATTAAGCCCGGCATGACACGTGTCTTTCGTGGCATTTCCGGTGAAGCCTTTACAGGCATGGTGCGCGCCGAGGTTGCAGGCCCGATGCCGCAGTCGGTAACGGTCGAAATCAGCGGACGTAGTTTTTATGCCGGTCGCGGTGAGTTTATCATCGAAGATCGTGATCCGCTTGGTTTTGGATTTCCGCTCGCGCAACGCTTCGCAGATATTGCCAGAACGCGTTAGACAGGCGACACTTTCCGAAACGGGCAAACCGATGAGTGAAAGTAAGGGAAGGGCAATGACGATGCGCAAGGCACAGAGAGTTATAGAAGCTGCCTCTGTATTGTCTGCTGCATCTCTCTTGACCACTCCGGCTTTTGCCGCAGAAGCACTTGATGGTAGTCAGCTCGGTGTTATCTGGGCCCTCCCTTTTATGGGCATGTTGTTGTCGATTGCGCTCGGTCCTTTGGTTGCCGCGCATTTCTGGGAACACCATCAAGGCAAGATCGCCGCTCTCTGGTCGCTGATTTTGCTTTTGCCTTTGGTGGCATTGAGCGGCTTCATGCCGTCAATAACAGTGCTCATCCATACAATGGCGCTTGATTATGTGCCTTTCATTCTCCTGCTCATGGCGTTGTTTGTGCCTGCAGGTGGAATTGTGATCCGTGGAAATATTCATGGCTCGCCCATTACCAATGTTTTCTTGCTTGTTATCGGTATGGTGCTTGCGAGTTTTATCGGCACAACCGGCGCTTCCATGGTGATGATACGTCCGATCATCCGCGCGAACGATAATCGCCGTCACAATGTCCATGTCGTCGTATTCTTTATTTTTCTTGTGTCGAATATTGGCGGGTCGCTCACGCCGTTGGGCGACCCGCCTTTGTTCTTAGGTTTTTTGAAAGGCGTCGATTTTTTCTGGACGATGCGCAACATCTTCCCTGAGACTCTGTTTGTGGGGGGCGTTGTTCTCGTCGTCTTTTTCATTCTCGATCTTTTGCTTTATCGCAAAGAAGGCGTCACGCGCGATCCGACGCCCGATTCACCGATTTCGGTTTCCGGTTTCATCAATGTGTTTTTGATTGCCGTTGTTGTGGCGGCCGTGTTGATGAGCGCGATCTGGAAGCCCGGCCCTTTATTCACACTGTTTGGCATTGCGTTTGAAGGTCAAGATATGGCCCGCAACGCGATCATGATCCTCGTTGTTATGGCGTCACTTCTTTTGACGCGCGCGGACGATCGAAGCGACAATGGCTTTTCGTGGGCGCCGATGGTCGAAGTAGCAAAATTATTTGCCGGCATATTTGTGACGATGATCCCGGTGCTCGCGATGTTGAAAGCCGGAACAGCAGGTGCCTTTGCGCCGCTTGTGAATTTGGTCTCGCATGGTGATGGCACACCAAACCCTGCTGCCTATTTTTGGCTGACAGGGGGTCTCTCGTCATTTCTCGATAATGCGCCGACCTATCTCGTCTTTTTCGAGTTAGCAGGCGGCGATGCGGCAAAATTGATGACTGAAGGCGCGCTGACTCTCGCGGCAATTTCTGCGGGCGCCGTGTTTATGGGGGCCAATTCTTATATCGGCAATGCGCCCAACTTCATGGTCTATGCGATTGCGCGCTCAAGCGGCGTTAAAATGCCGGGCTTCTTTGGCTATATGCTATGGTCGGGAGCGGTGCTGCTCCCGACATTCGCTTTGGCAACGCTGATATTCTTCCGCTGACGCGAGAAGATTAAACAGACGCCGAGATCCACTTCGACAAATCGCCTTTTGAGGCGGCGCCGACTTTTTGCGCGGCAAGTTGGCCACCTTTGAAGATCATCAAAGTCGGGATCGAGCGAATGCCGAATTGAGCGGCAACGCGCGGATTTTCGTCGACATTCAATTTCACGATTTTGACCTTGCCGGCCATTTCGTTTGAAATTTCTTCAAGCGCCGGAGCAATCATGCGGCAAGGGCCGCACCATTCGGCCCAGAAATCGACAACAACAGGGTCGGTCGAATTCAACACATCGGTTTCAAAGCTTTGGTCGGTGACGTGAGCGGTCATTATGGGCCTCATGGATGGGCCGGAGCGCATCCGGCGGAAAAGGGGAAGCCCAGGTGAGAATCGGACTCCGTGTCGGCCGGAACCTAGGAATGCCGACCCGTCCCGTCAAGGGAAGGAGCGCTTGCAATCGTGCCAAGCGCCTTTGCAATCAAGTCTTCCCCCAACGCGAAAACGGCCTGCGTGGCCGTATAAACAACGAGGCAAGAAACCGCTTTCCCGGGCACGGCTTTGCGCATCAGTTCGGCATAAAGCGCGAGTTGCGCCACGGTTGCGGGCGGAATGTCGTCAATGGCCTTGGGTGGCAAGGCGCTGGTCTTGAAATCGGCAATGATGATGGACTCTTCGCCAATGAAGAGCCGATCAATCTGGCCGGAGACGGCGCGTTTTTCGCCATTAGCCAAAGTCACAGTTCCGGCAATGGGGCTTTCAGCGCGGGCAGACGCGTTGAAAAGCGGTTGAAGAGCGGGGAGGGCCATGAGTGCGAGCGCATCGTCAGCAATCGACTTTTGCGCTGCCTCATCAAGATCCGCAGCCTTTGCCGCCAACCATCGCAGCGCCGCTGCCTCTCTCTGCTCAGCAGCAAGATGCGGCACATGTTCGAGCAGCGCATGCACAAGTGTTCCGCGTCGCCGCGCGCTTTGTTGAAGACCACGATCGATTAAACGCTCCGGTCGATTGGCAGCATCAAGCGCATTTGATGGTTTCAGCGGCGGTTGCGGCGCTTTCTCCGCCGGCGCCGTTGTAAACAACCATGGTGGTGTCGGCGTTGTTACGCGTGAAACATTCTTCGCATCCTGTTCATGTGATGTCAGCGCGCCTTGTGCATAACGCATTGCGCCTTCGGGTTTGTAATCGCCCTCTACAGGCTGTAGCCGATCAGCGAGTCCTTCAGCAATCATGTCATACCAGTTACCTTCACCGCGTTTATTTTTTGTTGATGTACCAGCAATGTAAAGTCGATCACGTGCTCTTGTGAGCGCAACATAAAGCAGACGTCGATGCTCATCAGCTTCACGCGCCCTGTCTTGCGCTCTTACGTCATGCACAATCTCAGGATCATCCTCCTTGGTAGGTGACCACACAGGAAGGCTTTCACCCGTTCCCCGACCAAGATCGAAAATGGGCCCGATTCGATTGCCTGTAACGGCGGCACCCGACGTATCAGGAAGATAGACGACAGGGGCTTCAAGCCCTTTCGCGCCATGCACGGTCATGACACGAATTTCATCTCGTACGGCATCCATATCGCGTTTGATTTCAAGCGTGCTTGCGGAAAACTCCGCAAGGAATGCACGCAAGGACGGCATCGCCTTCTGTTCATATTCAAGTGCGAGGCGCAGAAATTCATCAAGCGCATCTTCAGCCTCTGCACCAAGCCGCGCACGAAACGCGCGCCGCCCGCCAAAGGAACCCAAAACGAAAGCGTAAAATTCAAAAGGAGACTGTGTGAAGGCAGCGTCACGCAAGATTTTGATTTTATCGCGCGCGTCTGCGAGGGGTGAATCATTGCTAACGGCATCAAGCGCGTCGGCAAGAGAGCCAAGACGTTCCGGAGCGAGCACCATCAAGGTGTCATCATCGAGTCCGATTAATGGTGTTTTCAGGAGAGTGGCGAGCGCGAGATCATCGTCGCGCGTCAGCATCGCACGTCCAAGAATTTCAAGATCCATCGCGGCAATATGATCTTGCAATTTCAGGCGATCAGCACCTGCAACGGGAAGACCACGATCTTTCAACGCGCGGATCACCGTTTCAAAAAAGACACTGCGATTGCGCACAAGAATGAGAATATCACCCGGACGGATTGCGCGCGGGTGACCTTTCTCATCCTCGATGACTTCAGATGATGAAGGGGCGGTGAGCGCCTTGATGTGATCGGCAATCTGCATAGCAAGCCGCACGGCGGGCGCGCCAATACCGGGTTCATCAAGCGGTGCGATCCAATTTTGGGGAGGGTCTTTCTCTTGTGTCTCCACCAATGGCCAGAGCTCAACGAGGCCCGGCGCATTCATTCTCTGGCTTGCATGGCTGGTGGCGCGCGGATCTTTTTCAAGACCTTGATAACGATGCGGTGCGGAGAACACCGCATCAACCGCATCCAATATCACAGGTGAAGACCGGAATGAGAGCGTGAGATCTTCAGCGTGAAATTGGGAACGCCCATCCGTCTCAACACGCTCTTTGAAGAGATCACGACTGATAAAAAATGATTCAGGTTCGGCGCCCTGGAAACTATAGATCGATTGTTTGGGATCGCCCACCGCAAAGACGGTACGCCTGTTGCTTCGTGCCGTCTCGCCAACATGAAACTCTTCTGTCAGTGCGTGAAGGATCGTCCATTGTTCCGGACTTGTATCTTGTGCTTCATCAACAAGGAGATGATCGATGCCTTGATCAAGCTTATAAAGAACCCAGCGCGTGCCCGCGCGAGCAAAGAGCGCGCTTGTGCGTTGAATGAGATCATCGAAATCAAGTGTGCCGGACCGAATTTTCTCCAACTCATAACGGTTGAGAATAGCCTCCGCCACACGAAGAGCGGCACAGGAGCGCTCAGCGCATTCCGCCGCTTGGCGCTTCTTAAGTAGAGTAACGATGCGCTGTTGTTCAGCAATAAGCGTCGGGCGAAGTGAAGGATCGACCTTATCGACGGCCTTTGTGGTTAAGCGGCTCTCTGCAGACTGTCCCCCATCCGCGTTGAGAAAAACGCCAAAATAAACTTCTTCCCATTCAATCCCTGCGGGAAGACGCATCGCGTTTTCAAAAGCAAGAATTGTGGCCCGATCCGTCTTTGCCTCTGATTTGGCAAGACTTCCCATCATCGCACGCATCCGGTGATCGGGAATTCGTCCGTTATAGATCTCTTGTGCGATTGACGCGCTTGAGTCGTCAGTGCTTAAACCCAGCGCGCGCTTGATCCGTTCTTCGAGCGTGCCCTTTGCACTATTATTGTGAACGAGGTCGCGTAATGCGCCGCGATAAGAGAGAAGCTCCGCAATAATCTTATTAAATTTAAACTCACCCGCAGCTTCGATCGTGAGGGCAAGGGCATCCCGTAAATGCGGATTCGATTGTCCGGCATCAGAAATAATATCGTTCCGCGCCCGCGCGAGCCGGTCACTCACGCCTTTCTCGTCAAGTATATCAAAGCCCGCCGGAACATTCGCTTCGAAGGGGAAGAGATGTAGAACGCGTTCGCAAAAGGCGTGAATGGTTTGAATTTTCAAACCACCCGGCGTTTCAACCGCCCGCGCAAAAAGGCGACGCGCTTCTTTGAGCTTTTGTTCATTGGGGCGCTGTTGATCGAGTGCATAAAGTTCGTCCGCCAACGCCTCGTCATTAAGCGTGACCCACCGCGACAAATCACGAAAGACGCGATTAGCCATATTGGCGGCTGCAGCCGTTGTATAAGTCAGCGCCAGAATTTTTCCTGGATCAACGCCTTCAACAAGTAAACGTAAGAGCCGTTTAACGAGTACATGGGTTTTACCTGATCCCGCGTTCGCCGCCACAAAGGCCGACGCTTTCGGATCGGACGCGCGCCGTTGTTTGACCTCGGTGTCATAACGAAGGGTTTCGGCGCTCATTCGTCATCGCCTCCTTCGTCGCCACCACGTGACCACTCTTTCACGCGCGCCAGATGATCATAATCACCAAAACGTCGCGCAAATTCTGCAATGGGACGCGACAAGAAAGGATGACCCTTATTCCAATGCGCGTCGATCATGGCCGTGAAATCTGAGAAATGCCGGTCGATCAATTCGCCGAGTGTACCGTCTTCGGGTTTGATGAATTTCTCATCACCGCGCTTTTTGCCGCCAAGCTTCACATAAAGAAGCGCGCTGCTCTTTCGAGCGCCGATGTCTTCGAAGCCGCCTTGCTGGGCAATTGCGGCTTCAAGTGTCAATTGCGGCGCGATGCCAACGCGTATCTGCTTCGGTGAGGGTGGTTGGCCTGTTTTGTAATCGATCAAAACGGCCGTACCGTCTTTTAAAATCTCGATGCGATCCGCGCGCGCCGAGAGACGAAAATGTTCATTGTTGCCGAGCGCAATATCAATATGGCCTGATTTTTCTGCCAGTAAGGGCGCTGAGAGCTGCGCGCGTCTCTTCTTTTCCCATGTGATCAACCATTCAGCTGATGCGCAAAAACGCGGCCACCAGAAGGCCTCGAAATCGGGGCGACCCGCGAGCGGTGCAAAATATATTTTTCCGAAGGCAAGGAGATGGTCTAGCGCATCATTCGGCAAGGCTGCTGGAAAGGACTGTGTGAAGGCATTGATCGCATCATGCGTCATCGTGCCAAGATCGGAAGCTCTGATGTCACGCCCGATGAGATCAAGTGGATCAAGTTTTAAAACATAGCGCGCATAAATCGAGTAAGGATCACGACGCAGCGTTTCAATTGACGTCACCGAAAGACGCTTTGGCAAGTGCGCGCGCGGCGGCACAGGTTTGGGCTGCGGAAGTGAGGGCGCAGCAGATCCGGCATCCAAGTGATGCGCAAGATCAAGATAAGCATCGCCGCGTGCCGTGAGAGTTTTGTAACGGGCTTCGCCTGTAAGCGCGCGCAGCCTTTGGAGAAAGCGCGAGGCAACCATGGGCTGCCCGCCACGTTTACTCGCGCGTGTGATCATAGCGTCTTTTACGCCAAGCGCAGAGACAAAATCATGTGCTGTCTGTCCAATGCGGCGCTCGGGCGAGGGCAAGCCGAGTGCTTCGCGTGCGGGACGTGTGAGAAATGGATCAGAACGCGTTTGCGGCGGCCAGATTGTTTCATCGAGCCCTGCGAGAATGATGCGATCAGGATGAAGCAAACGTGCTTCAAGCAAACCAAATATGCCAATGCGCGGATGGGGGCGAAGGGAGTGATTGACCATGACCCCGCGCATCAAGCGGTTGAGAAAGGGCGGAAGGTCGTAAATGCCAGCTTCAATTAATCCGGTTGAGACAGGCGCTGCGGAAGCAAGAAGATCAAGTAACTCAGCAGCACCATCGAGTGTTTCAAAATGTTGCGGTTCTTTATTTGTCGCCGCAACGAGATAAAGCGCTTCAGCCAAGGCTTCGAGCTGTCGCGCAAGGTCTTGGCCGGCCGTTTCAAATCGCTTTTCGATCAGATCAAAGGTATCGAGAAGACGCACAGCCGCTTCGAAGTCTTTTTTCTTCAGACGTTGCACAGGACGCGGTTTAAAGTGCCCGTCTGCATCAGCACATTCGCGTGCCAGAGTCGCCTTTAGACCGGAAAGACCTTTGTCCCGAAACGGATCGCGCGCCAAAGTGAGGTCAATCACTTTCCGTGCGTTCATATAATCGGTATCGTCAAGGCTTAAGCGTACTTTAGGATGATCAAGCAGTGCCATCAAAGGCACAACATCAAAATCATGCGCTAACACTTGCGCAAGCGCCGTCGCAATTCGACCCGCCGCCGAATCGCTTAAAGATTGACCGGCTGAATCGCTGGCCTCGATGGACCAGCGCTTGAGTTCAGCGCTGACACGCGCAGCGAGTGACCGATCTGGCGTAATAAGTGCTGCCGTTTTATCTGGCGTTTCAAGTGTTTCGCGCAATGCAATCGCAATGGCGAGGGCTTCCTCACGCTCATGTTGCGCTTCGATAATCGTGAGGCCCTCAAGCGCATGATCAAGCGATGTATCAGTGACGCGTTGTGTTGCCGATTTCCATTGATCGGTTGATTCAACCGGACGCATCGCTTCGGAGAGCAGTGTCATGCGCGCGTCAGCAGACTCTGCAACCAAACCGAGTGGAACAACATCCCCTCTTTTGATACCAATCTTTGTTAAGAGATGTGCAAGTTGCGCTTGCGGATGCGAAGGCTCAACGCTTTGACCCTCCGCATTCGTCAAAAGCGCGAAGCTTTCCTCATCAAGGCCTAGATCGAGATCAGGCAGAATCACCGCGCCTTTCGGGAGATTTGCAATAGCGGCAAGTAGAGCTGCGGTGGCGGGCATTGAACCCGTCGAGCCCGCAGCAATTATTGGCTTATCCGGACGTTCGCTACGAAGACGCTCGGCCTCTTGATTTAAGAGACGGTGGCGGCGCTCCGCCATATCCATCACGCCTTCCGCCTCTTTCAAGGCCGGCCAAGCAGCGGCGGCGATTTCAAGAAAATTGCGCGAGATACGCCAATATTCATCATTCTCGGTCGGCACAAGCGCGTGAAGATCGGCCCATGTCTTCCCATGAATGACAAGCGTATCAATCAGCGTGCCCAACGCATCGGCAAGATCCACTGCATCATGCGGCGTGGCGGCAACGATGAAACCCTGCGGATCATCGCGCCATCCCTCAGCAAGACTTTTGGCAAAATCATTTGTCGATCCATCACGTAATGTGGCCGAGATGCGTTTTGACCAGGCCAGAACCAAACGCGTTAAGATGAGGCGTCTTCTAACAGGGTCGATATCCGGCAGCAGCGCGGTGTCCGTTTCAACGGCTTCAAATCCATGCTCGAGGATTAGCCGATCTTCGACATCATCAAGTCCGCCAAGCGGGATGACACGCGGCAGCAGAAGCGCTTCCGCTTCTGAGCGTGTTGCGAGTTCATTTGAAAAAGCGCGCGCCGCGCGCCGCGTCGGCAGATAAATTGTTGCGTCTGCGAGCGCTTGATCCTCTAGCGCCCAATTCGGAACAAGAATGCCACTGAGTAGCGTTTGCGCCAGCGTCGGAAGAAACGGCGCTCCCGAGGCAATGGTGAAAACGCGCGGCCTTGGCATTGCCATTCGTATCACAGTCCCGTTGTGTTTGCGCCATATGCAAGCCGCGCTTCAGCGGTGGCAATTGCATCCGGTGTACCGACATGAAGCCATTCGCCGTCGAGTCGCAAGCCGAAGAGTCTATTGTTTGCTATAGCGCGATCAAACAAAAGATTCAGCGAAAAAGGCCCATCCGGCATGTCGGCAAAAAGAGCCGGCTTGATGAGGGCGACACCCGTATAAACAAAAGGCGCAACCACGCGCTCGGGGCGGCGTGAGAGCAGGCCTTCGGCATCCATCGTAAAATCGCCTAAGCCGTCATAACCCGTGATCTGAAGCCCGCCTGCGACAAGCAAAAGAATATCCATATCATCGGGCCGAAAGGCTTCGGCCAGCCGATGGAGATTGCTTTGCGGACCATTGATAAAAAAAGAATCAGCATTCATCACAAAGAAGGGGGCTGACCCTAAAAGCGGCAGCGCTTTTTTTATGCCGCCCCCTGAATCAAGAAGACGATCTGTCTCATCTGAAACTTTGACGTGGCGGTAATCCGAGCGGTCGAGAAATGTTTGTATTTGCGCACCGAGATGATGAATATTAACAACGATTGTATCAACTGACGCTTTGGCTAGAAGATCAAGATTATGTGCGAGCAACTCTTTGCCGGCCACTTTGATGAGCGGCTTCGGACATGTCTCCGTGAGAGGCCGCATACGTAAGCCGAGCCCTGCTGATAGGATCATCGCCGCTTGCGGAATAGAGATCACGCTTTTTCCCCGTCAAAGAGTTCGGGCATGATAGTGTTAAACCATGTCTTGAGCGGCGCAAGTGCGGGAAAAGCGAGATTGCGCTTAAGATAGGCGCGCATATGCGGCAAATGACGAAGATAATCGGGCTTATGATCGCGCCGGTCGAGCCGTACAAATATTCCCAGTATTTTTGTCACACGTTGCGCGCCATAAATCGCGTAAGCATTGAGAAATTGGGCGAGATTAAAGGCGGGGTCAGCCGCTTCACGCAGATCCGCATAATGTTTGATGAGTTTGAGTTCGAGCGTCTCAGGAATGGCTATACGCGCATCTTGTAAGAGTGACGCAAGATCATAGGCGGGGTGGCCATAGACGGCATCTTGAATATCAATCACGCCGATGCGCTGAAAGCCTTTACGTCCCGAAAGCCAAAACAGATTAGGCGAATGAAAATCACGCAAGGTCCATGTTTTACGATCTTTAAGACAAGGCTCAATCAACCCGCGCCAGAGATTAAAAAATTGCATTCGTGATTTGTCAGATAGTGGCACTCTAGAAAACGCAGGGTAATACCACTCAAGAAAGAGTTCGACCTCTGTCAGAAGAGGCTCAAGATCATAGGAGGGCAGGTGATAGGATTCGCCCTCTTGGTCTGCGATAAATTGCGGTAGGCTTTTTGCGTGAAGTTGAGCGAGGAGCGATGCGGCCTCACGATAGCGATCAGCTATGGGCGCCTGATCGCGGGTAAGGCCTTCCACGCCAAGATCTTCAACAAGCGCTAAACCATTTTCGATGTCAGCGGCTAAGATATCTGGAGAGCTTACGCCTTCTTCACGAAGAGCCTTTGCCATCGCCACGAATGAGCCAAGCGAATCGGAGAGCCGCGCAAGCGTGCGATAGGTTTTGCTATCGCGTAGAATAGGTCCTGCGAGCGGTGGCGGTGCGTGCATTAGAATTGCGCTTACCTCATTTTTGGTAAGCCGCTCGAAATGCCGTCCTGATGCATCGCCCGCAATCGCGACACGCTTTGCTGAAAGCCAGCCGTGAGATGCTAAGAGCGTTGTAACATCCATCGTGCTTTTAAGCCGTGAGATATGCTCTCCTCGCGCTGTCACAATAATCGCCCGACCAATGCCCTGGGTATGGGGCTTTAGTGACAATTGAATGTCGATATTCGCCCGCGCTTCAAGCTCCGGCGCATGGCTTGCCCATTCAACGAGCGCCAGAGAGTCGCGTGACAATTCATCAAAGCCGAGCTCAATCAACTCGTCGGGCTCGCGCAGTCGGTAAAGATCGCAATGGATCAAGGAGAGTTTTTGCGTGTCATAGGTTTGAATGAACGTGAAAGTCGGGCTTGGGACTTCAAGCATATCATTATTCGCAAGCGCGCGAATCAATGCGCGGGCAAAGGCTGTTTTTCCCGATCCAAGGTCCCCCGACAGCGTAATGAGATCGCCTTTCTGCAAGCATGGTGCGAGTATGCGCGCAAAGACGATGGTATCATTCTCATCCGCGACATCGAAAAGCCAGCGTGTGGACTTCGCTTGAGGAGCAGCACTGTGCGGCGTCATGCTGCTTTTGTGGCGTCGTCAGCGGGAAGCGCTTGCGGGAAGGCGCATGTGACGAGTGTTCCGCGACCTGTTTCGGATTCGATCGAAACATGGCCACCATGCAATTCGACCAAGGCACGCACAAGAGAAAGCCCCAAGCCCGCACCGCGATGGCGTGTGCCGCCACTGCGTGTCTCAAAGCGATCAAACACATGAGGCAGCAAATCAGACGGAATGCCGCGACCTTCATCTTTGACTTCGATGATCAATTCACTCTGTGCGCGACGGGCGTGCACGCTGATCGTCTGCCCCTTGTCGGAGAAGCCAATGGCGTTTGAGATAAGATTGAAGAGGATTTGGCGAATGCGCTTTTCATCGAGCGAAACAATACCGATTGTTGACTCGATATTGATCTTCAAATCGAGTCCCAATTCCCGCATTTGGTCTTTGAGGCCAATGACCGCTGAATCAATAAGCGGCGGCAACTCAACATCGCCAATCGACAAATCAATTTCTCCACGATCAAACGATGCGAGATCGAGAATGTCGTCGATGATCGCCATCAACGCATTTGAGGATTGGAGAATATGACCGGCATAGTCAGATTGCTTGTTGGTGAGTGATCCCGCCGTCCCACTTGCGAGTAATTCGGTAAAGCCGATGACATTGGTAAGTGGCGAACGCAATTGATACGAAACGTGATGCACGAAGTTCTCACGCAATTTCGCGGCGCGCTCAAGCGCTTCATTCTTTTCAGTCAGCGCACGCTCAACATTCACAATAGCCGATACATCGATAAAGGTGACGAGTGTTGAGCCATCGGGAAGAGGCGCGAGGGTGCAATCGACAATCGAAGAGTCATGCCGCTCCATGCGGTAGAATTGAGCTTGACGGCTATCAGTGACGCCCGCGATCATACCCTTGATGGATGACCACACATCAACATCGGCATAGAGATGATGCGCATCAAGAATAACCTGATCGATATGCGGATGATTTTCGAGCCGCTTCGGATCCAGTGCCCAAATCTTTTCGAAAGCCGGATTATTAAATTTATGCCGCCCATCGGTGCCAAACACCGCCACGCCTTCTTTAAGTGAATCAAGCGTCTCACTTTGCACGCGGGTGAGCGCGTTAAAGCTCGATTGCAGATGGAATTGCGCAGTCACATCGTCAAAGAGATAGGTGACGCCGCCTTGCGGGTTCGGATTGATAACGGCGCGTAACATGCGACCACCCGGAAGATACCACGTGGCTTCGCGTGTTTCGAGCTGCCGATAATTCTCAAGAAGTGTCGCTTTCCAGCCTTTATAATCAGCTTGTTCCGGCAACCGCCGCGCATCGCGCAAACGATCAAGAATTTCGCTATCGGTTGGCGTGGTCTTTATAAAGGCTTCATCAAGTTGCCAAAGCGTCCGATAGGCCAGATTGCAGAAGACTAGCCTTTGTTTCTCATCAAAGATGGCAACTGCTGTGGGCAATTGATCAAGCGTGCGCACATGATTGGCCATTTGCCGCTCAAGATCGCTACGAATTGATTCGAGATCGGACACGTCAGCCGCATAACCAATTGAGCCGGCAGCCAGTGGTGTTTCAACGAGATCAAAAATACGACGTTCGCCCGCAATGATCAGCGGGGAGCGTGTTTGGAAGACATCACCATGCGTAATGGTGTCAGCTGAGTCTTTCCGAATGGTGGCATCGAGCAATTCAAGCTGACGGGCAATGGCATCTGCGCTGTTTTCAGCATCGACCGCGAAGGCATAAGGTTCATTCACCCATGTGAGACGGCCGCTACGGTCGCGAAGCCAGATCGGTTGCGCAAGCGTATCCAGCATCGCGCGCAATCCAAGTGTTTCGACTTTGAGATTTTCATGATCGCGCGCGAGATCAAGATAATCTTGGCGCTGACTGCTGACATCTTTAAGCCGCATGATCGCGCGGCCCCCAAGCGGGCGACCTTGCGCTTCTACATAACGGCCTGTCTTGGTTTGAAGCACGAGTTCGAAGGGCGTGCCATCGCGGCGCAGTGTATCGACGGCCACTTCAATCGATTGCGCGCGTTTTGGTGCCAACCATTGGCCGAATGCTAAAGGATGACCGCCGCCGGTTGCCTCAGCGAGAAGGGCATGATCACCCGCGAGAGACGGGTCGGCGCCTTGCTCGGCCCATGTCACGATAAGATTCGCATCGGTCATCAGGAGAGTCGAAAGGCGATCGCGCTCGAGTCTCAGGTCTGCATTTGATTTTTGAAACTCTGCCAGGACCGCTTTCTCGCGACGGCGTTCCGACAAACGCCCATAGGTCATCGCACCGAATAAAAGGCCGAGTCCCGCGCCCAGCGCGACATAGCCCGCACCAGAAAGGTCGCTTGCGCCAACCCATCCGATCAGGCGTGTCCATTCGCCATTCACCATCATCAATGCCGGATCCCGATCGCCCCTGACGCGGCGCTGCTTGTTTCAACACGCGAGCCGCGAATCACTTGCACATTACAATTGTCGTGACTCGCGGTGGAAGGGGGTAAAGTAGGAATGCGGATAAAGAAAAAGCCCGACTCTCGCCGGGCTTTTGATGATTTCGCGATAAAGTCGCATCTCAGTAGCGGTAATGATCCGGCTTGAACGGGCCATTTGGCGAAAGCGTGAGATAATCCGCCTGCTTTTTGTTGAGTGTCGTCAGCTTCACGCCGATTTTGGCGAGATGAAGCGCTGCGACCTTCTCGTCGAGATGCTTCGGCAGCGTGTAGACCTTGCGCTCATAGTGACCGGGCTTGGTCCACAATTCGATCTGCGCCAACGTCTGGTTGGTGAATGACGCCGACATCACAAAGGAGGGATGGCCGGTGGCATTGCCGAGATTCACAAGGCGGCCTTCTGAGAGCACGATGATGCGCTTGCCATCGGGGAATTCAACTTCGTCCACCTGCGGCTTCACATTGTGCCATTTGAAATTCTTCAAAGCGGCAATCTGAATTTCGGAATCGAAATGGCCGATATTGCAGACGATGGCGCGGTCTTTCATCTCGCGCATATGATCAACCGTGATCACATCGAGATTGCCCGTTGCGGTCACGAAGATATCAGCGCGCGGAGCGGCGTCTTCCATGGTGACAACTTCATAGCCTTCCATCGCGGCTTGTAATGCGCAGATCGGATCGATTTCCGACACCATCACGCGGCAACCAGCATTGCGCAGCGAAGCAGCAGAGCCTTTGCCCACGTCACCAAAGCCTGCAACCATGGCGACTTTGCCAGCCATCATCACGTCGGTACCGCGGCGGATACCGTCAACGAGTGACTCACGGCAGCCATAGAGATTGTCGAATTTCGACTTCGTCACCGAGTCATTCACATTGATCGCAGGGAAGAGCAATTTGCCTTCATTCGCCATGTTATAGAGGCGATGCACGCCTGTGGTTGTTTCTTCCGTCACGCCCTTGATGGCTGTGCCATTGCGTGTGTACCAGCCCGGATGGCTTTTCAAACGCTTCTTGATCGAGGCGAAGAGAATTTCTTCTTCTTCATTCGTTGCGCCATCGAGGAATGCCGTGTCGCCATTTTCCGCACGGATGCCGAAATGGATGAGGAGCGTCGCGTCGCCACCATCATCGAGAATCATGTTCGGCGTGCCACCATCGCCCCATTCGAAAATCTTGTGGGTGTAGTCCCAGTAATCCTCGAGCGACTCACCCTTGATCGCAAAGACCGGCGTGCCAGCAGCAGCAATTGCCGCGGCGGCGTGATCTTGCGTCGAATAGATGTTGCACGAGGCCCAACGGACATCGGCGCCGAGCGCCTTCAATGTCTCGATGAGAACGGCCGTTTGAATGGTCATGTGGAGCGAACCGGCAATGCGTGCGCCCTTCAAAGGTTGCGCGGCACCATATTCGGCGCGGGTGGCCATCAGGCCCGGCATTTCGGTTTCGGCGATGTTGATTTCTTTGCGGCCCCAATCGGCGAGACCGATATCGGCAATACGGTAGTCGTTAAAATGCGTGGACATGGTGTTCCTAACAGCAGTGTGGAGGGAAAGGGTGATGCGTTGAGCGCCGCTATATCAGCGCGCCCCTGTCAAAGCAATCTCGATATAAAGAAAACTTTATATCATCCAAGAAAGGATTACTCGTCCTCGCCGAAGCGGTCGGCGACCAGAGCAGTCAGGGCGGCGATGGCGGCGTCCGCTTCTTCGCCCCGCGCGGCGAGGGTGATCGTCGAACCAATTCCGGCCCCGAGTGTCAGAATGCCCATGATTGAGGTGCCGCCGACGGTCTCACCCGAGCGGGTGACCGTGATATCCGCCTTAAAACTATCTGCGCATTGGACGAATTTGGCGGTCGCGCGGGCATGAAGGCCCTTTTTATTGACGATCTCGACGTCGCGCCGGATCCACTCTTCACTCATAACAGCCTCTGGATGTTCTATTTGCCCGCCAGAACCTGACTTGCGACGTTGATATATTTCCGACCGGCGTCTTGGGCTTGGCCCACAGCTTGGCTTAAATCGCAGTCGCCGCGCACGCTGGCGAGCTTGATGAGCATCGGAAGATTGATTCCGGCAACAACTTCGGTCCGGCAGGTGCCCATAACTGAAATCGCGAGATTTGACGGCGTGCCGCCGAACATGTCGGTCAAAACGACGACACCGTCGCCACTATCCACTTCTTGAACCGCGGCAATGATTTCGCCCCGACGCATATCCATATCGTCCTCTGGGCCAATCGTGATGGTTTGGATCTGTTTTTGGCGACCAACAACATGCTCGAGCGCTGCGAGAAATTCGACCGCGAGCCGCCCATGAGTCACAAGCACCATGCCGATCATCGGGGGCATTTCCCCATGAGACAGTGCGGCACCATAAAGGGGCCGGCGTTCACATCTATCAGGGAGAGCTTCGTCTTTAGCACCTAGTCGCTCACTCGCTCACTCTGACGGGTCCGAAACCAAGCGCGACCAGAACATTGTCCGCGCTCTCTGTTGTTACCGCGACCCGCCGAAGGGTTAAACCCAACACGTCCCCGATGCCATCCTCAGACTCGGGAAGCCGAGCTTCTAGCACGGATACGCAATCCGCGAGAAGACGGATTGCGGCCCGATCTTCGACATTTGTTTGGCCGATGCCAAGGCCCCGAATTTCGATCTGTCCCCGGATCGTGGGATGACCTTCAGCGAGAATCTGGGTGCCATAGCGCATGAGGTGTATGCGATCATCGCCCACCAGAGCCGCTTCCAAACCCCGAGCTTGACCGAGTTCGATTAAACGACGCGCTAAAGTTGATTTTCCGCTGCCCGATGGTCCTCGGATCAGAACACCCGCGCCCTCAACAACAACGCATGTGGCATGAATCCATTCATCTTGATCGGGCTTCATGAGGAGAGGGCCGGCAATCTGACAGTAAATCGCGCACCCTCGATGGTGCCTTCGGCATTCATGCGATTCTCAGCCCAAATTCGACCGCGATGCGCTTCAATGATTTGACGCGAGATTGAAAGACCTAGACCCGAATTTTCGCCAAAGCCACGATCAGGTCGGTCAGTGTAAAAACGGTCAAAGATTTTTTCAAATGCATGAGCGGGAATACCGGGACCATCATCATCAACAGTGATCACAACGGCCTCGGGCTCGCGTGTCACCGTCACGCGAATTTCACCGCCCGATTCAGAGAAGGATTTTGCGTTATCGATTAAATTGTTAAGCACCTGACCGAGGCGCGAATCATGACCGATAATGATTGCATCCTGTTCGGTAAGAAGTCCTTTGCCACGAAGCAGTTGCGTTGTGACATGCTCGCCTGAGCGGATTGAGTTGGCAACATCGACGACAGTTTCTGCAAGACGTAAGATATTCACGGGTTCAGCTTCAACCCGCGCAAGTTCTGCATCAAGACGCGACGCGTTTGAAATATCACTGATGAGACGATCAAGTCGCTGCACATCATGTTTTATTACGTCAAGCAAACGCATGCGACTGTCATCGCTTTTAGCGAGCGGCCATGTTTCAACGGCACTACGCAAAGACGTGAGGGGATTTTTCAATTCATGCGCAACGTCAGCCGCGAAACTCTCAATTGCTTCGATGCGATCATAAAGCGCTCGAGTCATATCGCGTAACGATCCGGAGAGATGGCCGATTTCGTCGCTACGACTCGTTAGGTCAGGAATTTCTTCACGTGTCCGCAACCCGCGTCGGACACGTTCAGCAGCTGATGACAAACGGCGGATAGGGCCAACAATCGTTCCTGCAAAAAACGCCGACACAATCAACATAGAAGCGGCAGCAACAGCAAAGACGCGCAAAATAGAAAAGCGTTCTGATCTTATAATCCCGTCAATATCACCGCCAAGTGTTGAAAGAAGTAAAACCCCGCGAACAACACGTGACCGTTGGATGGGGACTGCTACGGATACAATCGTTTCGCCAAGTCCATTGACACGCACGACGCTTGCCGGTGCGCCATTGAAGGCACTCGCCACTTCTGTAATCGTGCGGCCATGAGCCGGATTGAGATCTTCTTTATTCTCTTTAACGCGGTTGCCAAGTTTATGCGTCATTAAATCCCATGTACGGGTAATTAATGTGCGGCCTTCGGGCTCTGGCGGGGGCAAATCAAATCGCAAAATATCACCCCGCGAATACATCGCGGCGGTATCAATCAAGAGCTCGCCATCTTGATCATAGATGCGCGCACGTGTCCGCGTCGGTGTTACGAGGCGACGCAGAAGCGGCGCAACATTTTCGGGATTAATTGAAAATTCCGTGGAGTCGTCTCCGGCAATCGCACTTTCACCGGCCTGCAAGAGCAGGAGCTTTTCCGGATCTATGGTGATCGAATCAATCTCGATCGTGGCGGAGGCTGCAACCGCAGAGGCCATGATCTCGCCCTGAGTCAAAAGACTTTCGACGCGCGCTTCAATGAGCCCTTGACGGAACTGGTTGATATAAAGAAAGCCGGCAAGGAGCGCGACGAGACCCGCGAGATTCAAAACAACGATGCGGCGAACAAGACTCGATGACGCACGCAGTGCAATCAGGCGAAAGAATCGCCGCACGCGAAAGACGGATTCGCGGCGGGCAGATTTATTTTTTGCCTCGGTCTCGTTGTTCGATGCACTCATTCGGCAAATTTGTACCCGACGCCATAGAGTGTTTCGATCATATCGAAATCATCATCAACAGCCTTGAACTTCTTGCGCAGTCTTTTGATGTGGCTGTCGATGGTGCGATCATCGACATAGACCTGATCATCATAGGCGGCGTCCATCAGCGCATTGCGGCTCTTAACAACACCGGGACGCAATGCAAGCGCTTGCAGGATCAAAAATTCGGTGACCGTCAGAATGACCGGCAACCCTTTCCAGGTGCAGGCATGACGCTCGGTATCCATGCGGAGAGAGCCCCGCTCGAGAATCTTGGCTTCGCTCTCTTTGGTTTGCGGAATATCTTTGGCGTTGACGCGGCGAAGGATGGCCTTCACGCGCTCAACCAACAGACGCTGCGAGAACGGTTTGCGAATAAAATCATCGGCGCCCATTTTGAGGCCGAATAATTCGTCGATCTCTTCATCCTTTGAGGTGAGGAAGATCACTGGAAGATCAGACTTCTGCCGCAAGCGGCGCAGCAGCTCCATACCGTCCATGCGCGGCATCTTAATGTCGAAAATCGCAAGATCGGGCGGCGTCTGCTTCAACCCCTCAAGCGCCGCGGCCCCGTCTGTATAGGTTTGGACGCGATAGCCTTCGGCTTCGAGCGCGATCGAAACGGAGGTCAGAATATTGCGGTCGTCATCGACAAGGGCGATTGTGGGCATAGGGGGCTCCAAGAAAGAGGTTCATATTTAACCCTGATCCTAGAACATAGCGAGGCCAAATTGTGGCAGAGGCCTCGCTTTGGTGGTCTAATGCCTTGACGAAGCGCCTTCGGCCCGTTTGTGTCAGCCCATGGTCAACGCGCCCGAAAAACCTTTTGATCCCGTCCGCAACGCTAATGAAGAGGCGCTTCGCACGGCGCATCATTTGTTGAAGGACACGCGGTTTGCCTCGCTCGCCACGCTGGATGCGGAAGGGCACCCTTTCGCGAGTCTCGTCAGTTTCGCATTGGATCGTGCGGGTCAGCCCTTTTTATTTGTCTCGCGCCTCTCCGCGCATACGCAGCATCTCTTGGTCAATCCGCGCGCGGCCTTATTGGTGGGCGAACCGGGCAAGGGCGATCCGCTGGCGCATGCGCGCATGACGGTGCAATGCCACGCGGAGCCGGTACCGAAGGACTGTGACGATATCATCCTCTTGAAGACACTCTATCTCGCGCGGCATCCGAAAGCGCAGCTCTATGCCGACTTCCCGGATTTTGTTTTTATCCGTTTGAAGCCCTTGGGCGCTTCCCTCAATGGCGGCTTTGGTAAAGCCTTCCGCCTCACGGCCGAAGAATTGCGGCCTTAGGGCAGCGCGCCATTCAAAAATCTAATCAGATCGTTTGATTATACGCACCGACATCGGGGCTCTTGCGGATGAGCGCATCGATGGCAGCAAACATTGTACGCATACGCGCTTCCGAAACAGGGCTTTCGCATACGACAACGAGTTCGGGCTTGTTGGAGGACGCGCGCACCAAACCCCAAGTGCCATCTTCGCATGTCACGCGTACACCATTGACGGTGACGACATCGCGAATTTTTTGTTCAGCGAATGACGCCTTGGAATTTGCGAGAGCCTGAATATCGGCGGTGACACGTTCAACGACGCCATATTTCACTTCATCCGCGCAATGCGGTGACATGGTCGGCGTGCCCCACGTTTTGGGCAAAGCGCGATAAAGATCCGCCATACTTTTATCGGGATTGCGATCGAGCATATCGAGCACCGCAATCGCGGTCACAAGTCCGTCATCATAGCCGCGTCCGACCGGCGTGTTGAAAAAGAAGTGACCTGATTTTTCAAAACCTGCGAGCGCTTTCAAATCGGCAACGCGACGTTTGATATAGGAATGGCCGGTCTTCCAATAATCCGTCTTTGCACCTTGTGATTGCAAAACGGGGTCCGTCATAAACAGACCCGTCGATTTCACATCGACCACGAATTGCGCATTCTTGTGCAATGAGGACAGATCGCGCGCGAGCATCACGCCGATTTTATCGGCGAAAATCTCATTGCCTTCATTATCGACAACACCACAGCGATCACCATCACCGTCAAAGCCCAAAGCAACATCGGCTTTGTGCTCGGTCACGGCATGCGCCATCGCATGCAGCATTTCCATATCTTCAGGGTTTGGATTGTAACGCGGGAAATTATAATCGAGCGTGGCATCAAGCGGGATAACGTCAACGCCCAGTTTTTCCAAAATGCCTGGCGCAAAAGCGCCTGCGGTGCCATTGCCGCACGCCGCAATCACTTTCATCTTGCGCTTATAGCGCGCGCGCGTGGTGAGGTCTTTAATATAGCGTTCGGCAAATTGATCGACAAAATGATAGGCACCGCCCGCATGCGCTTTGCCAAGACCGTTCAACACAATCTCTTTGAGGTGCGACATTTCATTGGGACCAAAAGTGACAGGACGCTGCGCGCCCATTTTTACACCCGTCCAGCCATTGTCATTATGCGAGGCGGTCACCATCGCCACACAGGGCACATCCAATTCAAATTGTGCGAAATATGCCATGGGCGACATTGCAAGACCAATGTCATGCACGATGCAGCCCGACGCCATCAACCCGTTGATCAGCGCTAATTTGATTGAGGCTGAATAGGAGCGGTAATCATGACCCGTGACGATTTCTGGCGTCACGCCCATTTCGCGGATCAACGTACCAAGACCCAAACCGAGCGCTTGCACGCCCATCAAGTTCAATTCTTTTTCAAAGAGCCAACGCGCGTCATATTCGCGAAAACCGGTAGGCTTTACGAGCGGTGTCGTCTCATAAGCATAGGTATTAGGGGTTAGGGCAGCGACGGGTTTAGGAAACATGGGGAAGCTCATTCGATAATGAGATGAAACGCATTAGGCGTTCCAGTCTTTGAGTTTGGTTTCAATGTCAATGGATGAGGGCAGACTTGGTTGCGCGCCCGCTTTGGTGCAAGTGAGACTTCCGGCGGCAACACCGCGCGCTAAGGCGGTTGTAAAACCAAAGCCGCGATCAAGCGCTGCGGCAAAGGCGCCACAAAACGCATCCCCCGCTGCCGTTGTATCAACAACCGTCACGGGAAAGGCGGAAATATGCCGGCGCACACCATCGGTCCAGCCCACAGCACCTTCCGCGCCGAGTGTTACAATTGTTGTGAGCTTGCGGGTCTCCGCAATCATGCGCGCGTGATCTTCCGGCGCATCGCCTTTGAGTCCCATGCCTTTGGCAACAGCTGCGGCTTCATGTTCATTCATGATCAACACATCGACCAGTGCCGCAAGCTCATCAGCTATTGCACCTGCGGGTGCAACATTGAGAATAACGCGCGCGCCTTTGTCTTTTGCAAAACGCGCCGCCGCGATTTGTTCTTGCTCCGGCACTTCGCGCTGCATTAGGAGCACATCTTTTTGGCCAATGGAGACTTTTGCGAGCGACGTTGCACGCGCTTCCGCATTGGCACCGGAAGCGACCGTGATGGCGTTCTCACCTTGCGCATCAACGGTAATGAAAGCGGCACCCGTCGGCGCATCAACAGATTCGGTTGCTGAAAGATCAACACCATCATTACGCAAAAGCGCTAAACCGATTTCGGCGAACGGATCGCGACCCACCGCGCCGACTAAGGCAACCGATGCGCCCGCGCGTCGTGCCGCGAGCGCTTGATTGGCACCCTTGCCGCCGGGGATAACATCGTAATTGGGGCCGAGCACAGTCTCGCCCGGTTTCGGAATCGCGTTCACGCGCGTGACAAAATCAACATTGATCGATCCGAATACGATGATCATGATTTTGCCTTTCGATAGGCGGCAATAAACTGTGTCGCGCGTCTTTTAATTTCCACGGCATCAACACCGGGTGAGAAGAGCGATGAGCCCAAACCGAAACCCGCAAGCGGCGTTGCAGCATAAGAGGCGAAGCTTGTGTCATTGACACCGCCGACAAGCACCATGCGTGTGGATTTAGGCAGAACGGCGGAAAGCGCTTTCACGCCTTGTGGCGACATCAATTCACCGGGAAAAAGTTTGAGCGCATGCGCGCCCGCATCAAGCGCAGTCATGGCTTCCGTGGGTGTGAACACGCCGGGTGCCGATACAAGATGTTCAGAAACCGCGTGCGAAATCACATCAGGATTAGCATTGGGAGAAACGATTAGAGTCCCCCCCGCATCCATCACTTGATCGACCTCTGTTCGACGATAAACAGTGCCGGCGCCCACAACCGCGCGGCCTTGAAGCGCTTTCGCAAGACGTGAAATACTCTTGAAGGGATCAGGCGAATTCAACGGCACTTCGAGAATCGTGATACCCGCCTCAACCAAGGCTTCACCAATCGCTAAAGACTCATCGGGATGAAGACCGCGTAAAATTGCAATCAGCGGGCATTGGGCGAAGGCTTTTTCGAAGTGTGTAAGCGCTGCCATGAGTCGCTCATCCTTTAGGGGTCAGTTGAAACAGGCCTTTGATGAAGGCCGCTTCCGGTGTCATCAATTCACAAGTGAGGCCTCTGGCCTTCAACGCAGTTTTATAATTCTCGGCAATCACACCTTCGGCAATCAATGTGATCGCGGAGGTGTTTAGATAAAGCGCGCATGCGTTTTCAATTTCCACGCCGATCAAGAGCCCTGAGAGAAAGGGCGCAACGTCCTCGCCCGTCATATCACCCATTAATACTGCAGTCCGCGCGGCAAAGGCTTGATGGGTGAGGCCGCCGCCACGCTTTGCGGCGCGTAAACCTTTTTCGAATCCGCTCTGTGTATCAGGCTCTTTGCGCAACGCGCCCAAAATGGTGTGGCCCAGAAGCGTGGCGTAAAATTCGCCCGTCATGAAGGTTGAAAAGCCGGACATCACACCCGCTTCAACGCTGATCCATTTCGAATGCGTGCCAGGTAAAATCACAAGACCGTTATCAAGCCCCGCACCGAGTGCGAGCGTTTCCTCGCCGCGCAACACATCGGGCGCGCCTTGCGCATCCCGTGTTGAAAGCCCCGGCACAAGATGCGCAACCCGACCATTGCCGATATCGATCGGTATCATCGCACGCGCAAGATCAGACGCGGAGGCAGGGCACGCGCGATAGGGCGCTTCAACCCAGCCATTGCGACTGCCCACCATACCCGCCATCAAAACCGGAAGATCGGGATCGCGCGCAAGCCACATGCCGCAACGGATTGCGAGCACGGCGGGAAAGCCGCCGGGCTTCACCGCCATAATGCCGTCATCGCTTGTGACGCGATCAATCACCGCGCCCGTCTCATCGATCAGATAAGCGCGGAATCGCGTGGTGCCCCAATCAATGCCGACAAAAGCGGGTGTGCTCATAATGCGATAAAATCAGATCCAGCCGCCATCGACGACATATTGCTGATTGGTGCAGGCACCGGCTTCATCCGAGGCTAAGAACACCGTGACCTTTGCGAGATCTGCGGGCACGAGTTTGCGCTTCAAGCATTGGCGCGTCATCAATTCCTTCTCGCTTTCCGGCGTGAGCCAGAGCGAGATTTGACGCTCGGTCATGATCCAGCCCGGTGCAATCGCCATGCAGCGGATATTGAATTGTCCGAAATCGCGCGCGAGTGAGCGAGTCAAACCGAGCACGGCTGATTTTGCGGCGGTGTAAGCGGCCATGCCGCCCTGGCCAACCATCCATGACGTCGAACCGAAATTCAAAATCACACCGTGATTGGCGGCTTTCATATCTTCAATCACCGCTTGCGCGCAGAAGAACTGATGTTTGATGTTGGTGGCAAACCGCTCGTCCCAATATTCTGATGTCACATCTTCCATTTTGTGGCGCTGGTCATGCGCGGCATTGTTCACAAGCACCGAGATGGGGCCAATAACTTTGCGCGCGCGTGCAATGGAGGCTTTCAGCGCAGGAATGTCGGTAAGATCGCAATGTTCGAAATGAACCGTCCAGCCTTTGGCTGCGCAATCGGCCACAACTTTTTTCGAGGCTTCTTCATTGATATCGATAAAGGCGACCTTCGCCTTTTGGCGCGCGAAATGATGGACGATGGATTCGCCGATGCCCGAGCCGCCGCCTGTGATCAACACGCTTTTGCCTTCGAGGTCAGGATAGATAGCGCCTTTGATATCGGTCATGGATGTTTCCCCATCGTTGGAACTGGTTGTTCCGAGTGATGGCATAGCGCGCTTGGCACTGTAAAGGCGGCGCGCGCGGGGCGCGTCGCCTAAATCCGTTGAAGACGCGGTCCCGAGCCTTTATGGTCGTGACCTATGACAAAAAGCGCCTTTAATCCGGTTTTTTCCGGCCTGCCCACCACGATTTTCGAGGTCATGTCGAAGCGCGCGCGCGAAACCGGCGCAATCAATCTTGGCCAAGGCTTTCCGGACGGGCCGGGCCCGCGCGATGTGCTCGAAAAAGCCGCCCACGCCGTCATCAATGGCTGGAACCAATACCCGCCCATGCCGGGCCTGACCGAACTCCGCCAGGCGGTCGCCGCTCATTATGCCGCGCATCAAGGCGTGACGCTCGATTGGGAGCAGGAGGTCATGATCACTTCCGGCGCGACCGAGGCGATTGCCGGCGCACTGATGGCGCTCATCCGCCCGGGCGACGAGGTGATTCTCTTCCAGCCCATGTATGACGCCTATTTGCCGCTCGTGTTGCGCGCCGGCGGCGTGCCGCGTTTCGTGCGTCTCGAGCCGCCGCATTGGCGCTTTGACGAGGCGATGCTCGCACGCGCCTTCACCGACAAGACGCGCGTGGTGTTGTTGAACAATCCATTGAATCCTGCAGCCAGCGTGATGCCGCGCGCCGATCTCGAACTGCTCGGGCGTTTTTGTGAGAAGCACGACGCCTATGTGATCTCGGATGAAGTGTGGGAACATGTTGTATTTGATCAACGCGACCATGTTTCGCTGTTGGCGATCGAGGCCTTGCGCCCCCGCACGGTGAAAATCGGGTCAGCCGGAAAGATTTTTTCGCTGACCGGATGGAAGGTCGGTTTTTCCTGCGCGGCACCGGAGCTTTTCCGCGTGCTCACCAAAGCGCATCAATTTTTGACTTTCACCACGCCGCCGAATTTGCAAAGCGCGGTCGCCTATGGGCTTCAAAAAGACCACTCTTATTTCACCGGCATGCGTGCGGATTTGGAACGCAGCCGTGATCGCTTCACAAAAGGCTTGGTGGATTTGGGCTTCTCGGTGCTGCCGAGTGCAGGCACTTATTTCGTCAATATCGACATCGCGCCTTTGGCCGAAACGGATGATGTCGAGTTCTGCATGCGGCTTGTGAACGATCATGGTGTGGCGGCGATTCCGGTTTCCGCTTTTTATGCAGAAGACCCCGTCAAAACCGTTGTGCGCTTTTGCTTCGCAAAAGGCGACGCCGTGCTAGATGGCGCGTTGGAGCGGTTGGCAAAGGTGAGGGGGTAATCCCCGTCATTGCGAGCGGGAGCGAAGCAATCCAGCTAGTGTTGGTTGTTTAAACGCAATGGCTCCATTGTGCTCTTTTCTGAATCATCAACTGGATTGCTTCGCGTTCGCTCGCAATGACGAATCGAAATTCACTCTCAATGACGGATTGAGGTTCAGTCGAAATGACGAATTAAATCAACCGAGATTCAATTCCTTAAAAAAGTCATTCCCCTTGTCATCAATCACAATGAAGGCCGGGAAATTTTCGACTTCGATTTTCCAGATCGCTTCCATGCCGAGTTCGGGATATTCCAGCACTTCGACATGCTTGATGCAGTCTTGGGCAAGGCGTGCGGCGGGGCCGCCGATGGAGCCTAAATAGAAGCCGCCATATTTTTTGCACGCCTCGCGCACTTCGGCCGAGCGATTGCCTTTGGCAAGCATCACCATTGAACCACCCGCCGCTTGGAATTGCGCAACAAAAGAATCCATGCGGCCTGCGGTGGTGGGGCCGAAAGAACCCGAGGCATAACCTACAGGCGTCTTTGCAGGGCCTGCATAATAGACCGGATGATTTTTGAAATAATCCGGCATGGGTTCACCGCGCTCTAACCGCTCGCGGATTTTGGCATGCGCGGAATCGCGCGCGACAATCATTGTTCCGGTGAGCGAAAGCCGCGTCTTGATCGGATAGGACGAGAGTTTTGCCAGCACGGCCTGCATCGGCTGGTTGAGATCAATATCGACATGATCGCCATCAAAGGCGCTGTCATCAAGCTCGGGCAGATAATGCGACGGATCGGTTTCAAGTTGTTCCAAAAACACGCCGTCTTTGGTGATCTTGCCTTTCGCTTGGCGGTCAGCCGAGCAGGACACGCCCAAACCGATGGGGAGCGATGCGCCATGGCGCGGCAAGCGGATCACGCGCACATCATGGCAAAAATATTTGCCGCCGAATTGTGCGCCGACGCCCAAATTCTGCGTGAGTTTGAAAATCTCTTCTTCCATCTGAAGATCGCGGAACGCGTGGCCCGCTTCCGAGCCTTGTGTGGGTAGATCATCATAATAACGCGTGGAGGCGAGCTTCACCGTTTTCATCACGAGTTCCGCCGAGGTGCCGCCAATCACAATGGCGAGATGATAGGGCGGGCAGGCCGAGGTGCCGAGCGTCAGAATTTTTTCTTTCAAAAACGCAATCAAACGATCATGCGTCAGCACCGAGGGTGTCGCTTGATAGAGAAAGCTTTTGTTTGCCGAGCCGCCGCCTTTCGCAACGAATAAGAATTTATAGTCATCATCGCCGTCGGCATAGAGATTGATTTCGGCGGGAAGATTGGTCTTCGTGTTCTTCTCTTCAAACATAGTGAGCGGCGCGACCTGCGAGTAGCGCAGATTTTTTTCGAAATACGCGTCTTTGATGCCGCCGGTAATCGCGCTCTCGTCTTGTCCGTCGGTCAAAACAAAACGGCCGCGCTTGGCCGAGACAATCGCGGTGCCGGTGTCCTGACACATGGGCAACACGCCGCCCGCCGCGATATTCGCGTTTTTCAACAAATCATAGGCCACGAAGCGGTCATTGGGTGTGGCTTCCGGATCGTCGAGAATTTTGCGGAGCTGCGCGAGATGGCCGGGGCGCAAGAGATGATTGATGTCGATGAAGGCCTGCTTCGAGAGCATCCGGATCGCGTCGGGCGCGATCGACAGAAACGTTTTGTCGCCGAGCGTTTCAACCTTCACGCCCTCGCTCGAGAGTTTGCGATAGGGGGTGGTGTCGGGACCCAGCGGGAAAAGACCGTCGGCGGAAGCCATGGCGCACTCCATGCAAAAAGACCGGATGCAAAAAGACCGGTGACGAGACCGGAGGTCCCGTCGAAAAGTTGCGAAAGAGATAGATCATCCGGCCCCGAGACGCTACATCTCGCTGCTCAGACTTAAGGATTGAATCAGAGGTCCGGTTCCGATGTTCGCCTATCCCGTTCTTGTTGCCGATATTGGCGGCACCAATTCGCGCTTTTCCATCGTGGCTGAACCGGGCCATGATCCGCAGATGTTGGGGCGGTTTCAGACCGCAGATTTTCCGGGGCCGGTTGATGCCATCAAAGCCGCGCTGACCAAGACGGATCTCGTGCCGATTTCCATGGTGATTTGCGTGGCCGGTCCCGTGGTGGATATGCGCTGTCATTTGACCAATGCGGCATGGACGATTGACGGGCGCGAAATCGGCAAGGCGTTTCAGCTCACCTCCGGTTTGCTGCTTAATGATTTCGAGGCACAGGCTTTGTCGCTGCCCGCTCTGCGCACCGAATGGCTGAAACAAATCGGCGAGGCGGCGCCGTCCAAAGGCGGGGCGATGCAGGTGATTCTCGGGCCCGGCACAGGGTTGGGGATCGGCGCGCTCCTCACGCTGGATGGGCGCCATATTCCCTTGGCGAGCGAGAGTTGCCATATCGATCTCGGTCCGGTCGGCAAGGACGAAGAATCCTTCTGGCCCTATCTGCAAAAGGTTCACGAGCGCAACACCACCGAGTCGGTCATGTCGGGGCCCGGTCTTGTGCGCATCCATCGGGCGCGGATGATCGCCCGCGGATTCACCGTGCCGGCCGAGGACGGGGTGGCGATCGTCAATGTTGCATTGGCTGATCCGAACTCCGAGGAACGGGCAACCATCAACGCCTATATGAAGATCATCGCGCGGTTTGCGGGCGACGTCGCCATCACCTTCCTCGCGGCGGGGGGCGTGACATTGGCGGGCGGCATTTTGCCGCGCATCGCTTCGATGATTGACGGGGCGGCGTTCCGCAAAGCGTTCGAGGCCAAGGCGCCGGTCGATGCGCTCACCCGCCGGATTTCAACCCGGCTTTTGATGGAACCGGACGCGGTTCTCTATGGTATGGCCGCCATTGCCGCCGCACCGGACCGCTATGCGATCGATTACAAAGAGCGGGATTGGCTGCGCTAAGCGGTTTTACCCGCTTAAGCCGCCGTTGCGGTCGGGGATTGGGTCAAAAGCGCAAACAAGGCATCAGCGTCCTTAGTCTTGCGCAGTTTTTGGGCAATTGCCGGATCTCTCAGCGATCGAGCGACGCGAGAAAGGGCTTTGAGGTGGTCGGCACCCGCCCCTTCAGGCGCGAGCAGCAGGAAGATCAAATCCACCGGCTCGCCATCAAGCGATTCAAAATCGATGGGCTTATCCAGCCGCGCAAAGACGCCGAAGAGCCGGTCGAGTTTGCCCATTTTGCCATGCGGAATGGCAATTCCATTGCCAATTCCAGTCGAACCGAGCCGTTCGCGCTGCAAAAGCGCATCAAATATCTCGCGTTCCGGCAGACCTGACAGTTTCGCGGCCTGTTCGGCCAGATCCTGTAGGGCCTGCTTTTTGGAAGACGCCTTCAGCGCGGGAAGCACGGCTTCCGGGGTCAGGACATCGGTCAAGGGCATGGGTTCGTCTCTGTGTGTGATCTTCGCCAATTTGGCGAAGCATGAACCGGGCCATTCTTGGCGCGCCGCCTTGGGGCGGTCTCTACGGTGGACGCTCCTCTAGTGGTCCGCGGTCGGCGGGTCAACCCACCCGATGTTCCCGTCGGTCCGGCGATAGACGACATTGATCCGCCCGGACCCCGCATGGCGGAAGACGACAACGGGCGCGCCGGTCATGTCGAGATCGAGAACAGCGTCACTCACCGACATGGTGCGGATGCTCTTTTTGGTCTCGGCAATCACAACGGGATTATAGGCGTCCGACTCGTCGGGCGTGTCATCGTCTTCTGGCGATTGAATGACATAAGAGGGGGCTTCAACCGCACGCACCGCGCCACCGGGGCCGTGATCTTTGAGGCGTTGTTTGTAACGGCGTAAGCGGTTTTCCACCTTCTCGGCCGCGCGGTCTGCACTTTGATAGGGTTCTTGCGCAAAGCCCAAAGCGTGAAGCGTCACGCCGGACGACAGATGCAATACGCAATCGGTCTCATAACCCGATCCTTCTCGCTTGACGGTCGCATGACCTGTGACAAGGCCCGAATAAAATTTGGAAACTGACTCCTGCAATCTCTGGGTGACTTGCTGGCGAAGCGCTTCGCCGATGTCGAGATTCTTACCCGATACGCGTAGTGGCATGAAAAACCCTCCGCTTATATTTGACGTCTTAAAGGGGCCCATCTCCCCTAAGGAGAGAGTTAAGGTGCTTTAGCCTCAAGTCAATGGCGGGCGCGTAAGGATTATACGCGAAGCGGTCAGCTGGCTTTTGCGGGAAGCGACTGTTTCTCGCGGCGGCGCTCGACGGATGACGGAATTCGCAAACTATCGCGATATTTTGCAACCGTGCGACGGGCAATGTCGATGCCGGAGTCCTTAAGCTTGGCAACAATTGTATCGTCGGAGAGAATATTTTCAGCCGATTCTTGATCAATCATTTGCTTGATACGGAACCGCACCGCTTCCGCCGAGTGAGACTCGCCGCCTTCCGCAGAGGCAATCGAAGCGGTGAAGAAATATTTCATTTCAAACAGACCGCGTTCCGCCGCGATATATTTGTTTGAAGTCACGCGCGACACAGTTGATTCATGCATTTGAATCGCGTCGGCCACCGCTTTCAAATTGAGCGGGCGCAAGAATTCAACACCATTGGTAAAAAATAATTCCTGATGGCGGACAATCTCGCTGGCGACTTTGAGAATGGTTTTTGCCCGTTGTTCAAGGCTTTTTGTCAACCAATTCGCGGTTTGCAACGCTTCGCTGACATAGGATTTTTCCTCGTCATTTTTAACTTTCGAGGAAATTTTCGCCGCATAAGTTTGATTGACGAGAATGCGCGGCAGTGCTTCCGAATTCAATTCAACCATGAAGCTGCCATCAGCCGAACGCCGCACATAAACGTCAGGAATAACAGGCTGAACGGTGCCGCCACCAAATTTCAAACCGGGTTTGGGATCAAGTTTTTTGATGTCGGCGACCATGTCGAGAAGGTCTTCGTCATCAACGCCACAAATTTTACGCAAAGACGCGAAATCGCGTCGCGCTAAAAGATCGAGATTGTCGAGAAGCGCAGCAATCGCCGGATCATAACGATTTTTGTCGACGAGTTGCAGACGCAAGCAATCCGCAAGATCGCGCGCCCCGACGCCCGTCGGATCAAAGCTTTGAATGAGTTTCAAAACGCCTTCGACACGTTCAATCGGCACGCCCAGACGTTCTGCCGTATCCGCAAGCGGTTCGCGAATATAACCGCCTTCATCGACAAGATCGACGAGCGTCGCACCGATCATCCGTTCAATCGGATCGGTTGTCGCGACGTGCAATTGTTCGGTCAAATGATCATGGAGCGATATTTCAGCGGCGACATAGGCTTCGAGATTTGAATCTTCGCCATCGCCGCCTTGTCCGCCAACGCCGCTCCAGCTTGTTGCTGAAAGCCCCATTGGTTCGGCATCATTTTTGGCAGCCGGTGTCAGGGTTGGCGCATCATCGGGATAAACATTGTCGAGGTGAACATCGTGACGCGGATCAATTTCACCGCGCTCGGGCGCAACAGTCCGCGTTTCCCAATCGGCATCTGTGCCTAACGTCGAGTCGGGCGCGGGCGCATCGGATGGCGCAACGGGACCTGTTTCTTCTTGCGCACGTTCGAGCAGCGGATTCTTTTCAAGTTCCGTCTCGATATAGTCAGCCAATTCGATATTGGAGAGCTGCAACAGCTTGATCGCCTGCAACAATTGCGGCGTCATCACCAAAGACTGGCTTTGGCGTAGTTCTAGCCTTTGCGAGAACTTTACTGACACGGGACGATACGCAGCTCCGGACGCAATACTCTGGCCGCCTATCGGCACAGATTTTGCTTAATATCCGATTAAATACTTAAAATTGTATTTGGTCAAAACACGTCCTGCGTGTGGACGTCGCCTGTCAAAGGCGGAATTCATCACCCAAATAGACGCGCCGGACATCGTCATTGGCGATGATCGCGTCAGGCGTGCCTTCCATAAGCACTTGTCCTGAATGGATAATATAAGCGCGGTCAATCAGGCCGAGCGTTTCGCGCACATTATGGTCGGTGATCAGGACGCCGATCTTGCGGGCCGTGAGCTGGCGCACCAAAGCGCGGATATCGCCGACCGCAATCGGATCAATGCCGGCAAACGGCTCGTCGAGCAGCATGAAGGACGGGCGTGAGGCGAGCGCACGGGCGATTTCGCAGCGCCGTCTTTCGCCCCCTGACAACGCGATGGCGGGACTCTTACGCACGCGACTGATGTCGAATTCTTCAAGGAGATGGTCGAGCTCGGCCTCGCGGCGGTCGCGGTCTTTTTCAACAAGTTCGAGAACCGCGCGGATATTGTCCTCGACCGAAAGCCCCCGAAAAATCGACGCTTCTTGCGGCAAATAGCCGATGCCGAGCCGCGCGCGGCGATACATCGGGAAGGGCGTGATGTCATGACCATCAAGCGTGATGCGGCCGCCATCAGCGGGTACAAGACCGGTGATCATGTAGAAGATCGTTGTCTTGCCCGCCCCATTGGGGCCGAGAAGCCCAACCGCCTCACCGCTTTTAACCGCAAGCGACGCATCGCGCACTACACGACGGCCGCGATAGGCTTTTTGCAGACCAGTGGCGATGAGCCAGCCGGTGGGATCAGTATCCCGCGCGGAGCCATCAAAACTCATGGTTTGGGAGTTTTCCCCTGAGCGGCTGGCTTTTTGGCGTCGCCACCTGAAACAAAGCTGCTCGATACGCGGCCAGTGCCGCCCGCATCAACCGTGGCAACGCCGGTCCCGAGATTATAGACGAGCTTCTGACCCTTGGTGACGTTCTGGCCTTTGCTCAAGGCCACATTGCCGGTCATCGTCATGACGTCGGTTGTTGCCTCATAAACACCCTTGTCGCCGGTCGCGATCTGATCCTTTTCGAGAATAATCACCTCGCCATCAGCTTCGACACGCTTGATCGTCGTGCCATTCTCGCCTTCTGCAGGAGTGGCTTGGCCTTCTTCACTCCGGACATAGAAAATCTGCATCTTCTTGGCCTTCATCACCGTTTCGCCTTGGGTCACGATGACATTGCCCGAATAGATGGCTTTCCCTTCTTTATCGAAGACTTCGAGACTGTCGGCCTCGATATTGATCGGATCTTTCGAGTTTTTGGAAAGACCGCTTGGCTTGCCCTTGGTCTCTTGGGCATAAGACGCGGGTGTAAGGGCAGCAGCGAGCCCCAGGCCGATCAAAGATACTGCGATAAGCCGCTTGATCATGGCGCTGTTCCCTCACCACTCATGGGCGCGCCCGCTCTGCGGAAGACCGAGCGGACGCGGCCTCCAAATTGCACGCGATCGCCATTATCAAAGACATTCATACTGTCGGCGTCAATCGTGCCGCCCTTTATGGTCACCGTGACGGGCTCTTTTGAGGTGACACGATTGGTTTTGAAATCAATCACGCCCGAGCGCATGGTGATCATATAGCGCGGCGATTTGATATCGACGTTGCCGCGCGCCGTCAGCACGTCCTTCTGACTGTCATACACGCCGTGGTCGGCCGAGATTTTGGCTAAGGAGCGGTCGGGCATCGTCACATCGGCCTTCAAGCCGTTGAGATCGACAATATAGGGCGTGCTGACATCTTGGATGGCTTGGTCTGCATTGATGGTGAAGGGCAAATCGCCGTCCTTGAAGCCTTTGAGATTGGCACGATCCATCGTGATCTTGCTGCCATCCAAATTCAGCGAGCCAATATCAATATCGGCCGGAAGGGATTTCAATGGTTCGAGAAAAACATACAAGACTGGTCCGATGATTGCCAGTGCCGCGCAGGTCGGCAGGGCAAAGCGGAGAAACCGCACCCATTTTGTATGGCGCCACGCCGCCTTGAACGCCGCCTCGCGGCGCGCAGGAGAACGAAGGGGAAGGGCAGCGCCCATGGACATGGATTAAGGGCCTTTCGACCGAGCAGATCTCGATCAGGGTTCGCGTCAGCTATGCGCGAAAATATCGATGTCGTCCCAACCTGCAAGGTCGAGCGCGGCGCGGGCCGGCAAGAAATTGAAGCAGGACTGGGCAAGCGCCGTGCGCCCCTCACGCTCAAGCAATATGTCGAGCTTGGCCTTGAGGTCGTGCAAGTGGAGCACATCGGAGGCAGCATAGGCACATTGTGCTTCGGTCAGTTCGGCCGCCCCCCAATCGGAGGATTGTTGCTGCTTTGAAAGATCGATGCCGAGGAGTTCGCGCGTGAGATCTTTGAGGCCATGCCGGTCGGTATAGGTGCGCACCAAACGTGAGGCGATTTTGGTGCAATAGACCGGAGCCGTTCTGACGCCGAAGCGGTTTTGCATCACGGCAATATCGAAGCGGCCGAAATGAAAGAGTTTTAGCACTTTCGGATCGGCAAGAAGTTTTTGCAGATTGGGTGCAGGCGCATCACCAGCCGGGATTTGGACGAGATCAGCGCTACCGTCTCCGCGTGAGAGCTGCACAAGGCAAAGTCGATCGCGATGCGGGTTGAGACCGAGCGTTTCCGTATCGATGGCGACAACGGGCCCGAGAGCGTGATCGGCGGGCAGATCGCCCTTATGAAGACGGATGGTCATATGCAAGAACGTCCCATTCGGGCCAGAGTTCCGGTTTTGAACCGGATGGAAACAAAATGTCCGCGCTTATGATGGGCGGACGCTTCGGATTTGGTGCCCAGGAGAGGACTCGAACCTCCACGACTTGCATCACTGGTACCTGAAACCAGCGCGTCTACCAATTCCGCCACCTGGGCATGAGGGGGTTCTTAAGGGCGCGCGCTTCCGCTTGTCAACGAATAGTGCCTAAGCGGCGGGGGGGGGGGGTAATTGCCAAGCGGACTTCTTCTTGGGCGATCGCAGCCTCTACGGTTCTCAATTGCGCCATAAAGGCTTCAAGGGCCGGGCTTTGCGGGCGGCTTCGCCGCCAGATCATACCATAAGTTGTGCTCAGCCAGTTGAGTTCCGGAACATTGAGGAGCGTTAATCCCTCACCCATAAAGGCCGCCTTACTCTTTTGAAGAAGAATGCGCGGAAAGCTTCCGAAAGCGTCACTGGAAAGAACAACCTGGCGGGCAGCCTCTAATGTGTGGAGGGTAATCGGGGCAGACAGCGCTTTTGATCCGTGTGTGCTCACTCCGAAAACGGCGCTTTGGCTGCCCACCCGCTCGAGGACCCAATGGGA
The DNA here is from genome assembly GCA_037131735.1 of Alphaproteobacteria bacterium. Classification (GTDB taxonomy): domain Bacteria; phylum Pseudomonadota; class Alphaproteobacteria; order Rhizobiales; family Beijerinckiaceae; genus CAIUPE01. The sequence continues at coordinate 4,754 of JBAXQM010000015.1, read as the reverse complement.
GGGGTAGGTTCCGCAATAAGAATAGTGTGAAAGTTCCGCCGCCGTGATTTCCCGCTTGGTCGCCAACGGATGCCCCTTGCGAACATATATTCCACATGAATGTGCCGGTAATTTCTCGACTTCAAACTGGCTATTTTGCCGAGCTGCCGAAACGTCAACGACACCGAGATCGATTTTGCCTGAAATGAGCGCCAGCATGATGTCGCGCCAGTCTCGTTCGATAAGATCAATAGCAATCGACGAGTTTTGTTGATGAATCTGCGCGATGGTCGCGTAAACCGATAACAACGGCGCATAAGTACCTACGCCGACAATCACTTTGCCTTTAAGTGCGGCTTTGAGATGATCAATATCAACAAGGATTTCTTCAAGAGGGATACTCAGGGTTTCGTGGCGTTTTATAAACACTTCGGCAAGCGGCGTAGGGACCAGGCCCTTCTCGCTCGCCTCAAAAAGCCTTCCGCCGATTTGTTCTTCCAGTGCTTTGATGGCGCGCGATAGGGCTGGTTGGGACAGCCCAAGCGATTTCGCGGCGAAGGTAAAGCTGCCATACCTATGGACCGCCTCAACGAGCTCAAAATGACGTAAGGTTAGGTGCATATCAGGGCAACATTGTTTCTATAACTGTTTTTCATACTAAGATACTTGGAATTCATAATATACCTGTCATATATCTTAATGCAAAAAATTCATTATTAATCTCAGCTGGCGCGTCGTTAGGATCATTTTCAAGAAATGATTTCGGACATCTTATAATGCGCCAAAAAAAATTGCAGCCCTCTAAAGAAGCCCGCCAAGTCTTAGATCTCTTAGATCATAGGGCATATTCCAATGTTAGGATATCTATAGAGTCGCCAGATATTCCGTCCGATGAAGAGCGCTTTGATCGCGCTGTGATGGATTATTATCAATCAAAAAGCGTTGAGGCCGATCATGGCTCTTTTGATGCCATTGCCGAGAATGCTTTGCAGTCTGAAAAATCAGCACAAAAAATATTATCAATGCCTGCAACGTCAGCGCATCAGGTTTTAACAAAATTATCCATTCTCGATGCTGAACTCCTTTCTGATCTCGATTGTGAGGCCCCGGTCGAGCGGCGGCATATTGTTGCTTTTGCCACACTTAAAGTTGATATCGTAAGGCTTCTTGCGCAGATTGAAAAATAATCTTTTTAGACGTCGCTGTTTGAATGCCGATACTGTTCAACCTCTTTGAGTGCGTTGATGAATAACTGAACTTCACGGCGCTCCAAGGCTGATCTGCGCGCGATGATGTTAACGTCAATCGGTAAATGCGTAACAAGCTCATCATTGAGTTGAACAATATGACCGGCATTTACAGCCTCGCTTACGAGGGGAGGAGGGAGGCACGCAACGCCGTCAGACTGCCTCAAGACGTCAATCACACCGCCGATGGTGTTAATCGAAATGGCACATCGCATGGTTCTCGTTACAGGATCATAGGTTCCTAAACGTCCCGGATTTCCTTCGAAAATATCCGCATGGGGTAGAATAATCAGATTTCCAACCATTGGATAGTTACGCAAATCATCCAAAGTAACGACATCAAGTTTTGCGAGAGGGTGATGGGGCGATGCGTATAATTGATTTGTAAGTTGACCCAGTGGTTCAACAAGGAACGCGTCTGTCGCGTTATATTGCTGAGGTGACGCGAGGCCGATATCGGTTATACCCCTCTCCACATCACTCTGAATTGATTGCACATTATAACTGATATTGATGTGGAGTTCAGGAATCTGCGCTGCCACTTTGGCAAGTGCCGGCGTGACCCACAAAACGCCCGCTCTAAATCCGCATTGTATCGTCAGGGATCTGACCGGTTGTTTCGCCTTACTTTTCAGCTCGCGCGTTGTATCGGCGATGACGGAACGCAGCGTGCGCGCACGCGCAATAAAAGGTTCCACATAGGCGGTCGGCTCAACGCCTGACTGAGCGCGGGTAAATAGCTTCACGCCGAGACCGTCTTCAATGACACCCAAGGCGTGAGACAACGCCGATTGCGTAACATGCAGTTCGTTTGCCGCTTTGCTAACGGAACGATGGCGCGCCACTGCCTCGACGATTTCGACCTGCCGGATTGATAATTTGGGCTGGGTCATCGGGCTGATCCGCAAGGGTAGGCGAGGCCTCGGACGGGGCGACGGCTGAAAATTTTGCCCCCGCCGCTCTGCCGTGGGATAATGGCAGTGAATCGGGTGGAATTATGACACAGAAACAGATCAAGCGCGGCGACCACGTCTTCCTGGTCGATGGATCGGGCTATATTTTCCGCGCTTTTCACGCTTTGCCGCCGCTGACGCGTAAATCGGACGGATTGCCCATCGGCGCCGTCGCGGGCTTTTGCAATATGCTCTGGAAGCTGATGCGCGACTCCGTGGCTGGTGAGCGGCCCACGCATCTCGCGGTAATCTTCGACCATTCCTCCGAAACCTTCCGTAACCGACTTTATGCGGACTACAAGGCGAACCGCACCGAGCCGCCTGAGGATCTCCGCCCCCAGTTCAAACTGATACGCGACGCGGTTCGGGCGTTTGATCTCCCATCTATCGAACAGAAAGACTACGAGGCGGATGATCTGATTGCAACCTATGCGCGCTTGGCATCCCAAGCGGGTGCTACCACCACGATTGTCTCCTCCGATAAGGATCTGATGCAGCTCGTCGGAAATGGTGTCGCGCTTTACGATTCGATGAAAGATAAGCGGATCGGTCGCGATGAAGTGATCGAGAAATTCGGCGTGCCCCCTGAGCGAGTGGTCGATGTGCAGGCGCTGGCCGGTGACTCCGTGGACAATGTGCCGGGCGTGCCGGGCATTGGCATCAAGACGGCGGCGCAGCTGATCGAGGAATATGGCGATCTTGATCAGCTTCTGGCGCGAGCCGGAGAAATCAAACAACCCAAGCGTCGCGAGTCTCTTATTGAGCACGCCGACAAAGCGCGTATCTCGCGCGATCTTGTGCGGCTTGAAGCACATGTGCCGCTCGAAGTGCCGCTCGATGACCTTGTGTTGCATGATCCCGACCCCCGCAATCTCATCGCCTTCTTGAAAGCGATGGAATTCAACACGATCACGCGCCGCGTGGCCGAAGCCTATGAGGCCGACGCGTCGCTGATCGACGCCGACCCCGAACTCTCCAGAGCCGGCGCAGGAACAATATGGGCGAAGGGGGCGACAGAAACTGTCACCTCAGAAAAAAATGATGGCGATGACGCAACGCGCACGGGATCCTCCGACAAAACATCCTCATCGTCGGGTGATGCGAAAGGCAAAGCTGCTGCGCAGACGCCGCAACAGCTTGCAAGCCATCGCGTGGCGGAGGCGGTGGCATCGAAAATAGATCGCTCGGCCTATGTGACCGTCACCGATCTTAAAACACTGGATCAATTCATAGCCGAAGCACGTGAAGAAGGCGTGGTCGCGGTTGATACCGAAACCAGCGCGCTTGATGCGATGGCGGCAGATCTGGTTGGTATTTCTCTCGCCACGCGTCCGGGCCGCGCCTGCTATATTCCGTTGCAGCATCGCAGCGAAGGATCAGGTGATCTTTTTGGCGGCAATGATTTATTGCCCGGACAAATTCCGGTGCGCGATGCGATCAAACATCTGAAGCCGCTACTTGAAGACAAGTCGGTTTTGAAGATCGGCCAAAATCTCAAATATGATTGGCTCGTTTTGAAACGCCACGGCATCGAAGTTGCGCCCTTCGACGACACGATGTTGCTCTCCTATGTGCTTGATGCGGGCCGAGGCTCGCATGGCATGGATGAACTATCGAAGCGTCATCTTGGTCATGAAACCATCCCCTTCTCGGAAGTGGCGGGTTCAGGCAAAAATTTCATCGGCTTTGCGCGCGTGCCCCTTGATAAAGCAACAGCCTATGCGGCCGAGGATGCCGATGTGACTTTGCGCTTGTGGCGCGTATTGAAGCCGCGTCTTGTGGCTGAACGCATGACCACCGTTTATGAAACGCTTGAGCGGCCTTTGCTTGATGTGCTCGCCCGCATGGAACGGCGCGGTATATCGATTGATCGCCAAATGCTCTCGCGCCTCTCCGGTGAATTCGCGCAGATCATGGCGCGACTTGAGCATGAGATTCATGAAGCAGCAGGCGAGACTTTCAACCCTGCGTCTCCCAAACAATTGGGCGATATTCTATTCGGCAAAATGGGCATTCCCGGCGGCAAGAAAACCGCAACCGGTGCATGGGCCACGGGCGCGCAAATTCTTGAGGAGCTCTCCGATCAGGGCCATGAATTACCAAAACGCATCTTGGAATGGCGGCAAATCTCCAAACTGAAATCGACCTATGCCGATGCGCTGCCGGATTTTGTGAACGCGGAAACCAAGCGCGTGCATACGAGTTTCTCGCTTGCGGCCACTACAACGGGGCGTCTCTCATCCTCTGAGCCGAATGTACAAAATATTCCCGTGCGCACGGAAGAAGGTCGTAAAATTCGCGCGGCCTTTGTGCCGATTGCGGGCCATAAATTATTGAGCGCCGATTATTCGCAAATTGAATTGCGCATTCTCGCGCATATCGCCGACATTCCCGCTTTGCGCAAAGCCTTTGCGGAAGGAATCGATATTCATGCGATGACGGCATCTGAAATGTTTGGTGTGCCGGTGAAAGATATGGATCCGATGATCCGCCGTCGCGCCAAGGCAATCAATTTCGGCATCATTTACGGCATATCGGCCTTTGGCCTTGCCAATCAATTGGGGATCGGGCGCGA
>JBAXQM010000014.1:0-63474 GCA_037131735.1 Alphaproteobacteria bacterium | reverse complement strand
GGCTTGTGGCGCGTAATAGGGCGTGATCAAAATAGACGCAATTTTACAGTCCTCATCGAGATCATCACGCGCTAGTCCGAGGACAATTTTTTCGTTTCTGGTATTTGTCATCACACATCCCGATGATGTGCAGAATGCGCCCTGTTTCAAAGACGGATCGTCACTTTGTCGCGGATCGCCGTCAGCGGAGAGCCATTGCGCCACAGTAAAATCAGTGAGGCCTCGCCCCATCACATGCAATCGACCATCGCTTCCCCGCGCAGCAAGCGACGCCCCATCGCGTGCGATATAAAAATCAGGGTGTGCTGTTCCGGTTGCGAGCAGACATCCAACCATAACGGGCAAAAGACCAAACCATCTGAGAGTTGTTGACCACAGATAAATCCAAATCATTCCGGCACTGACAAAGAGTAAGGATGAAGGAGAGATTGCTGAAACAACAATTGACGCAAAAGGCAAGTCGCTGACGTAGCGCGATAGAGCCAACATTGCGCCAACGCCATAACCCATAAACTGCCATACGGGTGCATCAAGCCCAAAGGGCAAAGCCAAGAGCCCAATAAATCCGGCAGGCATCGCCACCATCTCGACAAGCGGGATTGTGAACATATTGCCGATAAGGCCTAGGGGTTGAAATCGTTGAAAGTGATAAAGGGCAAAGGGCGCAGTTGCGATTTCGGCAAGGCAGGTTGTGAGAATAATTGCTTTCACATGACGAAAAAGCCCGAGCCCTGCCCGATCTATAATCGTCCGATTTATCGCGATCTTTCGCTCATTGTCCTGTAGCGATTTTTGAGCCTTTTGCGTTGAGGCGGAGGGGATTTTTTCGAACGCTGCAATCAAAGCCGCAACAGCGGCGAACGACATTTGAAAACTTGGGCCTAAAATACTTTCCGGTTCCATCGCGATGATGATAAGCGCAGCAAATACAAGATTGCGCATCGAGAGCGCTGGTCGCCCCACCAATATCGCACCGAACAAAGCAAGAGTCATAAAGAGGGAGCGCTCTGTTGCGACTTCCGATCCTGCAAAAATATCATAAGCGATGGCACCCATCATCGCTGCCGCCGCTGCCCATGATTTCACTTTGTAACGTAGTGCCAATCCGGGAATGAGAACAAGACAAAGCCGTACGATAAAAAATATCATTCCCGCAACGAGAACCATGTGTAGACCCGAAATTGATACGACATGATAAATCCCTGCCGCGCGAAGATCTTCATTGGTCTCTTCTGAAATTGCTCCACGCTTACCAGTAATCAGCGCCGCAGAGACCGCGCCGGCTTGTCCCCCGATTGTATGGGCAATGCGTGTGGCGAGATGATTGCGACAGCGATCGATCATGGCAACAAAATCAAAACGCCACGAAGTAGACTCACGTGCTGATAAAGCGGTTACCTTTCCAAGGACCGAACCTACACCTCCGATTTTATTGAAATAGGCATCACGCGCGAAATCATAACCGCCAGGACGCACGGGACCTGGTGGCGGTAATAGTCGCGCGGTCGCACGAATTTTTGCGCCTGCTTCAAATAAAGGCGCGCTCGCCATCGTCACGCGGATTGTATTGGGAAGTGACTCTCTCTGTCCGGCAATCTCAATTGGTTTGATAACAAGACGCGCGCCATCAGGGCGAACATCAATTGTTTGAACAATGCCGATCACGGGCGCGATAGAAATTTCATTAATAGTCGGTGCCTCAACACGCTGCGTGCGCCATGTCCCAACGGCAAACCCGATAAAGAGCGCGGCCAGCATAAATCCAAAATAAAGAAGCTCACGCGTCGGACGCCGCAATCCATAAAGGATCAAAAGAGCGACTGGGATCAACGCAGCCAACGGCGCGTAAAGTGAAGGCTCTTCATCAGCCATGAAATATAAAAGCACACCGGCCATTGCGGCAGGCGCGAGAAACAAAAAAGGCCGCCGCGCATCATTCTCGCGCGTGATCCAAATCGACAATACGGGCCAAAACTCTGAGAGCCGGGCGCGCAACGACAGACCACGCACAGGGTGACCTTGCGCCACAAGCGTATCCGCATAGGCCCGAGCGCCCCGCGCGCCGAAGGGAAATTTCACGACCAAATTCCTGATATGGTGAGGCGCCCCCGCCTTAACCTTCTCGGCGAAGGATGCTACAGCACGCGCGCCGAGGCGGAACAAACGCCCAGTAGCAATTCATTCCGCCACACGCTTTTCGTGCAGGACCTTTCAATGACCCGTCCCGTTGTGACCCGCTTCGCGCCCTCGCCCACCGGCTTTCTTCATATTGGTGGCGGACGTACCGCGCTCTTCAATTGGCTCTTTGCCAAGCGCCAGGGTGGCAAAATGCTGCTTCGTATTGAAGACACGGATCGCGAGCGTTCAACCGACGCGGCGATCACCGCCATTCTCGATGGATTGAAGTGGCTCGGCATCTCTTGGGACGATGAGGTGATATATCAATTTTCGCGGGCTAACCGGCATCGCGAGGTGGCCCATGAGCTTCTCGCCAAGGACCAAGCCTATAAATGCTACGCGTCACAGGAAGAGCTCGAAGCCATGCGCGAGCTCGCCCGCGCCGAAGGCCGCCCCATGCGCTATGACGGCCGCTGGCGGGATTTAATTGGCACAGAGGCGGAAGCCAAAGCGATCGCCGAAGGGCGTAAGCCCGTCATTCGCCTCAAGGCACCGCAGACCGGCGAGACCGTGGTTAATGACCATGTGCAAGGCCGTGTGACCTGGCAGAACAAGGATCTCGATGATCTCGTTCTCCTCCGCTCGGACGGCAACCCGACCTATATGCTCGCCGTCGTGGTCGATGACCACGATATGGGCGTCACTCACATCATTCGCGGTGACGACCATCTGACCAATGCTGCCCGCCAGACGCAAATCTACCAGGCAGCAGGCTGGGATGTGCCCGAGATGTCCCATATCCCGCTGATCCATGGTCCCGATGGATCCAAGCTCTCGAAGCGCCACGGAGCGCTCGGGGTCGATGCCTATCGCGCGATGGGCTATCTGCCCGCCGCTATGCGCAATTACCTCGTGCGCCTTGGCTGGAGCCATGGAGACCAAGAATTCTTCTCGACCGAAGAAATGATTGCGGCATTCGGCCTTGAAAGCATCGGCCGGTCGCCGGCACGTTTTGACCTTGCCAAGCTTGAACACATCAATGGCCATTATATGCGTGCCAGCGCCAACGAAGATCTGCTCGCAGCGATTGAAACCATTCTATCGGATGTTGGGCCAGAGCGGTCTTGGCCTGCGAGTATCGACGCGACTTTGCGCGCCATGCTTCTTAAAGCCATGCCGGGCTTAAAAGAGCGTGCGAAAACTTTGCTAGAACTGTTTGATTCAGCATATTTTTTATACGCCTCGCGTCCTCTTAATTTTGAACCGAAGGCCGAAGCGCTTCTGGCTGAAGGCGGACGTGATAAGGTTGCTGCTCTCATCCCCCTTCTTGCGGCGCTCCCCGAATGGACAGCCGCCTCAACCGAGGCCGCCATTCGAAATTTTGCCGAAACGTCCGGCATTAAACTCGGCCAAGCAGCCCAACCGCTTCGGGCTGCTCTCACCGGCCGGGCAACATCGCCGCCGCTTTTCGATGTTATGGAAATTGTCGGGCGGGAAGAATGTCTCGCGCGATTAAAGGATTGTTGCCCCTAAAGACCAAAATATGGGTCAGGGAAATTGACTTTTTCTCAGCTCTGGCATGCAATGTTGCAGTGCGAGATTAGCCTTAAGCGTGATTGTCCAATACGCGCGTCTGGTTTAACCCAGTTCCTGAAATGAAACCCTGATACCGCCCGAGTAAAGGCCAGAGAGGTCGCCCATGTCCACGCCCGTTTCCCTCAAAGTTGGCGATATAGCCCTTGATATGCCCGTAAAGGGCGGCTCCATCGGACCAAGCGTCGTCGATATCGGCAAGCTCTACGCGCAAACCGGAATGTTCACTTACGATCCGGGTTTCACGTCGACAGCAAGCTGCGAGTCGAAAATCACCTATATTGATGGCGATGAAGGGGTGTTGCTCTATCGCGGCTTCCCTATCGAACAACTCGCCGAGCACGGCGATTTCCTCGAGACCTGCTATCTTCTGCTTTATGGTGAGTTGCCAACGCCAGCGCAGCGCGCCGACTTTAACTATCGTGTCACGCGCCACACGATGGTCCATGAGCAGATGATGCGCTTCTTCCAAGGCTTCCGCCGTGACGCGCATCCGATGTCTGTTATGGTTGCTTCTGTGGGCGCGCTGTCCGCCTTCTATCATGACTCGATTGATATTGCGGATGAGAACCAGCGCATGATTGCCTCCATGCGGATGATTGCGAAATTCCCCACACTTGCGGCAATGGCTTACAAATATTCAATCGGCCAGCCTTTCGTTTATCCGCAGAATGATCTCGACTACACATCGAACTTCTTGCGCATGTGCTTTGCGGTGCCGTGCGAGGAATACAAGGTCAATAAAGTACTCTCGCGTGCGCTTGACCGCATTTTCATCCTTCACGCGGATCATGAGCAAAACGCGTCAACGTCAACTGTACGTTTGGCCGGCTCATCAGGTGCAAATCCTTTCGCCTGTATTGCTGCCGGCGTTGCGTGCCTCTGGGGACCTGCCCATGGGGGCGCGAATGAAGCCGCTCTCAAAATGCTTCAGGAAATCGGCTCTGTAGAACGCATCCCGCATTTCATTGCGCGGGCGAAAGACAAAAATGATTCATTCCGTTTGATGGGCTTTGGTCATCGCGTTTATAAAAACTATGATCCACGCGCGAAGATTATGCAGAAGACCGCGCATGAAGTGTTGAATGAGTTGGGCATCAAAGACGACCCGCTCCTCGACATCGCCATCGAGCTCGAACGTATTGCGCTTCACGATGAGTACTTCATTGAGAAGAAGCTTTATCCGAATGTCGATTTCTATTCGGGCATTACCCTGAAGGCGATGGGCTTCCCAACCTCCATGTTTACAGCACTCTTCGCGCTCGCGCGTACCGTCGGTTGGATCGCGCAGTGGAAAGAAATGATTGAAGATCCGGGCCAGAAAATTGGTCGCCCGCGTCAGCTCTATACGGGCCATACGCGTCGAGATTATGTTGCCGCAAATATGCGCTAATCATCGGGGAGAAGAATTGAGCGCCTCGTGTGAAAACACGGGGCGCTTTTTCATTTCGGACTACTCTAACAATTCCCGTCGATTTGTAAGCACTTCACGCGATGTAGCGCGCGATCACTTCGGCAGCCTTGACGCTTGGGCTCCCCTCTTCAATCGCCATTAAATGATCGAGGCGATCAAAGCCCTTCAATTGTCGGCGCCGCTCTTCCGTATCGCTTAGTAAGGGCAAGAGATCAGCAGTGAGTTGTTCCGCATTGCACGCGCTTTGAATACGCTCCGGCACAACATTCTCTCCGATAATGAGATTGGCAAGAACGACAGATGACACATTCACAAAATGGCGGATCTGACCTTCTATAGCTCCTACGCGATAGCCAACAGCCATCGGCACATGGGCGAGAGCGAGCTCAAGTGTCACGGTCCCTGACGCGGCGAGTGCCGCATAAGCTTTACGAAAAGCGTGATATTTTGCAGCCTCGCCGTGAATGATGCGCGGCGTAACCGCCCAAGATTTAGCAGCGGTTTCAATCTCATCGCGAAGATGATCGACAGCGGGAAGAATGAGATCAAAATCACGCCCGTGAATATGTTTGGTGCGGGCAATAGTTTCGCCAAATATCGGCATCAAGCGTGTAATCTCAGAACGTCGGCTCCCCGGAAGAACAAGTAAGATTGGCGGCTCACTTAATCGACGCGCTTCTTCGTCAGCTGACGGATCAAAAAGATCTTTGCGTTCGATAAGAGGATGCCCGACATAAGTGCATGGCGGTCCACCAAGCGTTTGATGCGCAACAGGTTCAAAGGGCAATAGCGCTAAAACATGATCGATATAGGCACGCATTTCTTTCGCGCGGCCCGGACGCCATGCCCACACTGATGGACTGACATAATCGATAATCGGAATGTTGGGTAATGCCGCCTTCACTTTACGCGCTACGCGATGCGTGAAGTCAGGACTATCAATGATAATCAGGCAATCGATTTTCGCGGCAATCAAACGATCCGCGGTCTCACGAATGCGCCTCACCAATGACGGTAATCTTTTAATGACCGGAACGATGCCCATCACAGCGATATCGGCCAGCGGGAAGAAGGACGACATGCCTTGCCTTTGAAGGAGAGGCCCCGCTGTTCCTATAAATTCAAGATCATATGATGAAAAGCGCGCAAGAAGTGCGGGGATGAGTTTTGCTCCCAACGCATCGCCAGACACTTCGCCGACGACAATGCCAATTTTCAATCGCGGGCGCATGTTGCTCATGACAAACGCACCCCCTTAACAAAAAGTCCTGCGCGATCAGCGTCTTTGATCGTATCGTTTCGATTAACGATAATCACTTCACCTGCTGCGATGGCAATACCAGCGAGTCCTGCAGCTTTTGCATTCTTGATTGTTCGAGGACCAATAGCGGGTAAATCAACGCGATGATCCTGTCCTTGCTTCGATGCCTTCACAAGAATCGCAGTGCCGTCTTCAAGAATGACGCGACGATTTTTCTGCATGATCCGCACACGATCAAGCATCTCATCAGTGCCTTCCGGTCCCTCAACCGCAAGAACGCGACCCTGAGCAACCACGACGCCCTGACCTATGTCATAGGGACTCATCATACGAAGGCATGAAAGCGCCATGTCGATATCGGCGTTCGAAGAGGGAGTATCTTTTATTGAACCCAGTAGACCTTCATTGGTCAAAAGCTTTGGCGCGGCTTCATTAACACCGATCACTGCAAAATTGTTTTCCTCAAGCAACCGAATGACACCGCGCAAGATGCGATCATCTCCGCCACTCACAATACGTTTTAACTCATCGCGATTGCGAAAAAAACTATAGATCGATAACAGCGCCATTGGGCCGGGACGAGATACACCGCCTGCAAGGATGACGCGCTTAATATCTTTTTCGCGTAATAATGCTAAAATCTTTTGCGGATCGAGCATGTCCGCATAGGCATGATCAAACTCATGAAGTGAGTCATCACGCCCAACAAATCCACGAAGACATAAGAGAAATGGGGTTTGCCCATTCTCCTTCAAAGAATACGCTATTTCAAAGGGAAACGCACCACTGCCTGCAATGATCGCGATGTCGGATTGACCCGACACTCCTTATCCTTCCTTTGAATCGCGTGGCGTACAAATCGAGCGATTACCAGCAGCGCGAAGAAATTCAATGATTTCAGATACAATTGGATCGGCAACAAAATCACCGGCGACATCTTCGATGCGCTCTTGCAACGTACCTTCTTCGGCAAACAGCAAACGATAAGCACGGCGAATATCTTGAATCGCCTCACGCGAGAAGCCGCGACGTTTCAATCCGACCATATTCAAGCCGGCCAAATGGGCACGATTACCGAGTGCGATCCCATAAGGGATCACATCATTCTCTACGCCCGACAATCCACCAATGAATGCATGAGCGCCAATACGACAAAATTGATGAACAGCTGCGCCGCCGCCAAGAATAGCATAGTCACCGACATGACAATGTCCGGCGAGCATCACATTATTCGAGAAGATGACGTGATTACCGACATGGCAATCATGAGCAACGTGAGAACTTGCGAGGAACGTTGAATTATCACCCACACGTGTGACGAGACCGCCGCCTTCCGTGCCCGGATTCATCGTGACACCTTCACGGATCATGCAATTCGACCCAATCTCAAGCACAGAGTCTTCACCCTTGAACTTCAAATCCTGAGGAATATGTCCGATGGAAGCGAAAGGAAAAATGCGCGCGCCCGTGCCAATCTTTGTTTTACCTGCAAGGGCGACATGACTGATCAATTCAGAATGATCACCTAGTTCAACATGAGGACCAATGGTGCAAAAGGGACCGACTGTTACACCAACGCCTAACTTTGCGGCAGGATCAACAACGGCGAGCGCGTGAATTTTGGTTTCAACTGACATTACTTATATACCTCAGTTGACCAGCATCGCGCTGATTTCTGCTTCGCAAGCGATCTGTCCATCAACTTTTGCTTCGCCTCTAAACCACCACATATTCGCGCGTTGCTTCATCTTTGTAAGGTGATATTCAACAACATCGCCAGGGCCGACAGGTTTTCTAAATTTCGCATTATCGATCGTCATAAAGTAAACAATCTTTGGCGCCTTGTCCCCCTTAGACGCGACACAAAGAGCGCCTGCGGTTTGCGCCATACCTTCAATCAACATAACACCAGGCATTACCGGACGACCTGGAAAATGACCGTTAAATTGAGGCTCATTAAAAGTGACATTCTTAATGCCGATGCATGACTCATCACCATTCATTTCGATAATTTTATCGACGAGCAAAAATGGATAGCGATGAGGCAATAATTCGAGAATGCGTAAAATATCCGCAGTTCCTAATTCCTTCTTTGCACCATCCGTCATCTGCTCTGCTCCTAAAAAACCGCTCAGCTCTCTGTCTCATTTTCAGAAGAGTCCGAATTACGACCACCGCGCGATCCGCGCGCAAGCCGTGCAATAGCGGCCACTTCACGAAACCACGTCTTGATGGGGCGTGCCGGGTAACCACCCACTTTTGAACCCGCCGCCAGGCTCGATATGACAGCACTTCCGCCCGCAATCTGCGTTCCAGATCCAATATGCGCATGGCCGGTTATGCCGACCTGCCCGCCCACCACAACGAAATCACCGATCTCACTACTACCGGCAATGCCAACCTGACCAGCTATCAAACAATGACGACCCATTACAACATTATGCGCGATATGGACCATATTATCGAGCTTTGATCCCTCACCGATAATCGTATCACGAATGCCACCTCGATCGATTGTTACATTCGCACCAAGTTCAACATGATCTTGAATGATCACACGACCAATCTGCGGCACTTTCGTGTGACCCTGACGACCGATAGCAAAGCCAAATCCGTCCTGGCCGATTGATGTACCCGAATGAATGATCACATCGTTCCCAATTAAGGCTGAGAGAATCGTTACATTCGATCCGATATGACAGTTGCGCCCGATACGAACTTGAGGACCAACAACAGAATTGGCCGCAATCGTTGAGCCGCTACCAACTTCCGCGCCGGGACCAATCACAACACCGGGATCAATCGCGACACCTTGCTCAAGCCGCGCTTCAGGATGAACAGCCGCTCCGGGTGAAATGCCGTTATGACCAAAGATCAAACCCGGATGAGCCGCCGTCGGATAAAGTGCTGAGGCAACCGTCGCAAAAGCGGAATGCGGATGGGCAACGATAAAAGGGATCGTGCCTGACGGTACAAGCGACGCAAAGGGAGCGGCGATAAGAACGACGCCTGCCTTTGTTTTTGCAAGCGCATCTTTGTAAAGCGTGTTTTCAAGGAACGCGACGTCATTTGGACCGGCGCGATCGAGCGCCGCAACACCTGAGAGAATAGGCTTGTTCTCACCGAGAGCCGAAACATCCAACGAAAGAAGCGCCGCGAGATCCGCGACGCTTTTTGGTGAGGAACGAAAAAATTCCGGCACGTCAGACCCTGTTCAGCCGAGCAAGGACAAAGACCCGCTTGGACACACGAACCTTAGAACACTGAACCCGCGGTGAAGCGGAAATTCTGCACCTGATCGTAATCATTCTTCGTAACCGGCACAGCAAAATCAAGGCGAATTGGCCCAATCGGCGACGACCAGAGAAGACCTGTACCCACCGATGTTCTGACCGACTGATCATTACCGACAATCGTCAAGCTGGCTGGCGACGAATAACCGAAGACCGACCCAGCATCAGCGTAAAACGCGCCCTTGATCCCGGCTTCACGTGGTAATCCAAAAAGCGGGAATGTGACTTCTGCCGATGTTCCCCAATAGGTCGTGCCACCCAAACCGTTGCGCGACGGATCTTTCGACGTATCGCCATCGCGCGGACCAATGCCGGATAATGAAAAGCCACGAACCAAATCAGGGCCTAAAAAGAAGTTATCAATGACACGAAGATCAGAGCCATAGATATAGCCGGCCTGACCACGGATCATTCCGACGAATGTATCGTTGAGTTCGCGATAATATTTTACATCGGTTGTTGTTTTAAGATAACGCGAGTCACCACCGAGCCCAGCAATATCCTGCTTCAGGTTCGAGATCGCGCCGTTACGCGGATTAATGGTATTATCGAGCGTGTTATATTCGAGCGTATAACCAACAGCTGAAGTTAAATTTTGGCCCTCAGATGCTGAAATAGACGACGATACATTGGTCGAATCCGTCACCTTAATT
This sequence comes from Alphaproteobacteria bacterium, assembly GCA_037131735.1. Classification (GTDB taxonomy): domain Bacteria; phylum Pseudomonadota; class Alphaproteobacteria; order Rhizobiales; family Beijerinckiaceae; genus CAIUPE01. The sequence goes on along the minus strand of JBAXQM010000014.1, from coordinate 53,142 downwards.
CTGTTGTTATAGAGGGAGTAACGACCAATAACTGTAAACTCTTCTGTAAGCGGAAGACCAAGACGCAATGTAGCGCCTGTCTTCATGTTCGAGTAATAGGCAAAACGACTATTGTCACTTTCCTTCGAATAAATATCAAACCCACCTTGAAGACGCCGTTCGAGGAAATAAGGCTCCGTGAAGTTCAACTCCACGCCCTTAGACCATTGCCCTGTGGAACCGCGTAAACGCGCAAATTGTCCACGACCCTGAAGATTGGACTCTTGAATGCCCACTTCAGCGAGAACACCTTCAGTCGTTGAGTATCCCCCACCGACAGAAAACTGGCCCGTTGACTGATCTTCGACATCAACATTGATTATCACACGATCCGGCGTTGAACCAGGCTCATTCGAGATACGAACAGACTTGAAGAAGCCCAAATTCTTTAAGCGCCGCTCAGTGCGGTCAATGATCACCTTGTTATAGGCATCACCCTCGCCGATATCGAATTCACGGCGGACCACATAATCCCGTGTACGCGTGTTACCGCGCACATTGATACGCTCAATATAAACGCGCGGACCTTCTTCAACGACGAAAGACAAAGCAATCGTGTTCGAAGCGGCATCGCGGTCGCCGCGGGGGCGTACTTGCGAGAAGGCATAACCACGTGAAGCCACTTCAGTCGTAATACCAAGAATTGATTTTTCCACGAGGTCCGCGTTGTAAACGTCACCCTTGGCAAGTTGGACGCGGGACTTCAATGTAGCGGAATCAATTTGAGCAATCTTTGACTCAACCGAGATCTCGCCAACCTTATATTGTTTGCCTTCGTCGATTGAGATCACAACCTTATAGCCACCAGCTGACTGATCATAATCGACCTTCGTGTCGAGAACGCGCATATCAGCGTATCCATGACGCAGATAGAAGCGACGAATAAGTTCACCATCGGCCGCAAGACGATCGGGATCATAAACGTCAGTCGTCTTAATCCAAGAGAGGAAGTTGCTTTGCGTTGTCTGCATTTCATCGCGCAGACGCCCAGCTGAGAATGAATTGTTGCCGACGAAATCAATCGTCTTCACGCCCGTCTTCGATCCCTCATCAACCTTGAACACAACATCGATCTTGCCGTTATCAAGCTGAACAGTACGGGGCGTTATCTCGACATTCGAACGTCCAACGCGCGCATAGATTTCCTTGATCCGTGCGACGTCGGCATCAAGTGCCGCCTGGCTGAACGCGCCGCGCGGCTTCAACTGCAACTCGCCTTCAAACATCTCGCTCTTCAAGCGCTTGGTGCCCTCAAACGCGACGCGATTGATGATGTTGTTCTCTTTAACCGTGACGATGATCTGGTCACCCTTTTTGACGATATCGACGCTCTGGAAGAGTCCCGTCGCCATAAGATCCTTCTTTGCCGCATCAACGGGCTGACCTGTGACATAGGACTGGATCGTGGTCTTATCGACGCGGACATTGCCCTCAACGACAACTGTCTCGGCATAAGCCACTGAAACGGCCCCAAGGGACAACATGCCCAGAAGCGCAAAACGGAGGCCCGCCGAACGAATAAGAGAAGTGATCGCGTTAATCAGTGTCATTCTGGTCCAATCCCAGTCAAATAAGATCGTACTCGCGCGCGAGCGCGATCCTAATCCGTCTCTTTCCTTTTAGACGGTTTGCTCGCAACTGCAAACAGACCGACCGCATTTTTGCCAGGGAAACCTGGCTAATTTTCCCAACAGCCTTAGTCAAAGGTTAACGTTATCAATGAACTAACGGGCCGATATCAAGAAACAGGGTAAAAAGGGTCAATGCAACGATAAAGGCCAAACCAATCCGGAAAGCCGTCTCGATGGTATTGGCTGCCAGAGGACGCCCCCTCACCGCTTCGATAACATAAAGAACCAAATGGCCACCATCGAGCAGCGGAATGGGCATAAGGTTCAAAAAGCCGATCGAGGCCGAGATCAGCCCCGCCATGCTGAGCAGTGCCAGAAATCCGAGCTTTGCAGCTTCGCCTGACATCCGCGCGATGCCCACCGGCCCTGAGAGCTGATCAGGCGGAGCGCGCCCCACGATGATATTTTTGAGATAGGTCAGGCTGCCCGAAACCACATTAACGGTCTCGATCACGCCAAATTGCACAGCACCCGCCAGTGTTTCGTCCTTGTAGACCAAGGTCGTCGCATCGCGGGAGGCCGAAAGCCCCAACACCCCAACTCGCTTCTTGCCCACAAATGAGTCACGTTCCTCAAGTCGGGGAACAGCTTTAAGATCGAGCATCGACCCTTCTCGCTCAATCTTGATTTGAAGCGTAACGCCGGGCCTGATGGTTACGATCCGCTGCAAGTCTGTGAAGCTTTCGATCGTCTCCCCATCAACTGACAACAACAGATCGCCGGCTTTAAACCCGGCCTCCTCCGCTGCACTTCCGGGCGCAACCGAGGCGATCTTGGGCAGCAGAATATAGCGTCCTGACGTGTAGGCACTTCCTGCAAAAATAATCACCGCCAACAAGAGACTCGCGACCGGTCCAGCGAGAACAATCAAAAAGCGCTTCCAAACGGGTTGGGCTGGAAAACTCACCGCGCGTTCGGTGGCTTTTAGTTGCGAGACGCCCTCAAGATCAGGTGCGCTTGCCGCATTTAAGTCACCTAAGAAGCGAACATAGCCACCGAGCGGCAGAAGAGCGATCCGCCAGCGTGTGCCGGAGCGGTCCGTCCACCCGAGTAATTCTGGCCCAAAGCCAATCGAAAAGGCTTCGACCTTTACGCCGCACCAACGGCCGACGAGAAAATGGCCAAGCTCATGAAAGAACACGACCAATGTGAGCACAAAAAGAAACGGGATCACATAGGTCACGAAACCGCCACCGATCAAAATGGGAAGTTCGGAGACGGACATCAGTTTTCCTTCAAATGCGGGGAGTGAGTTTCAACGGACTCGGGCTACTGCTCCGGATGCGCAATCAATAAGGCGAAGATGCGGCAAGAACAATGAAGGACTTGGAGAAAAAGGCTCAAAAACCAAAGAGATCGAGCGCAATAACGGCGAAAAGTCCCGCGGCGACAAATGAATCCAGCCGATCCATGATGCCACCATGACCCGGAATGATCTGACCCGAATCTTTGGCACCAAAATGCCGCTTCATTGCCGATTCAAAAAGGTCACCAAGCTCCGATACCAAGGACGTTCCGAGTGTAAGGATAAATAGGCCAATCCCCCCGATAAAAATCGGGCCAATCACCATCCGGTCGAAAAGAACAAAGCCAGACGCTAAGAGCGTCCCGAAAAAGAGACCTCCAAACAAACCTGACCAAGTCTTTTTAGGACTAATGGCTGGCCACAACTTTGGCCCACCAATCCGACGCCCAACGAAATAAGCGCCAATGTCTGAAATCCATACAACAAGGAACAGCCAGAGAAGTGCGACCAATCCGTCGGGCTCCCGCCCTCTCAACCAAATCGGCGCGAGCACAACGATTGCCGCATAAATCGGTCCGGCAGCAGTCCAGACAAAGGATTGTTTTCGAAGCTGCGCCACCACACCGAGGATGAGTGCTGCGATAATCGCCGGCCAGAGCATCGCATAATCTTCGAGACCGAAAAGCTCATCGGAAAAAGCTGAAAAAAGAATGCTCGCTGCGCCAAAAATCCAGAAAGCGACAAGCGAGCTGCCGGATATGCCAATCAGCTTCAGCCATTCCCAGAGCACAGCGATTGCCGCAACGGACCAAACAATAGCGAGAACGATCCCACCGAACCATGCGCTGACCAAGGCAAGCCCGGCGAGTGCTAACGACGAGATAACACGGGCAGCGAGTTCCGACGCCCCAAGGGATTTCTTTGCCGAACCGTCATTACTCAACGGACACCGCCCATCGCAGAACTCAGGCCGCCAAAACGCCGGTCACGCGATTGATAAACTAGAAGTGCATCTTCAAGCGCGTCACGACCAAAATCCGGCCAATGACCAGACGTAAATACAAACTCAGAATAAGATGACTGCCACAAAAGAAAATTGGAAAGCCGCTGTTCACCAGACGTTCGAATAACGAGTTCTGGGTCGGGAATTCCAACTGTGTTCAAATAGTTTGAAACAAGTTTTTCATCTATTGTATTAACATTGATTTCGCCCACTTTCACCGCTTGGGCAATCAAACGTGCCGCATCGGCAATCTCCCGCCGTGCGCCATAATTAAAGGCCACAACAAAGGTGAGGCCGGTGTTGTTTTTGGTCAGTTGTTCGGACTCATCAAGCAGCGCGATGATGTCAGGTGCCAGCCCCTCTTTTACACCGATGACACGGACACGAATATTGCGCGAGTGAAGCTCGGCAAGATCGTTGCGAATGAACCGACGAAGTAAGCCCATCAAATCGCTAACTTCCGCGGCCGGGCGTTTCCAGTTCTCGGACGAAAAACTATAGACGGTCAGATACCGAATACCGAAGTCTTCCGCTGCACGGATCGTTTTTCGGAGCGCCTCGACACCACGACGATGTCCCTCGAAACGCGGCAACCCCCGTTGAGACGCCCAGCGGCCATTGCCATCCATAATGATAGCAACATGCTGGGGTATGAGATCGGGAATCAGAGCCGTCATGAATTTCCGCGCGAAAGCCTCAGTTTAAAAACAACGCTAATTTTCTAACTTGTGGGACCGTCGAAGGGTTGCCCCTTAAACCTGCATGATTTCTTTTTCTTTGGCCGCCAAGATCTGATCGATTTCAGTCACCGATTGATCAGTGGCCTTTTGAACCTGTTCGGAATGACGAGCGGCATCATCTTCACTCATTTTGCCATCCTTCTCGAGCTTTTTCAAAAGGTCGAGACCATCGCGACGAATATGACGAACAGCCACACGGGTTTCTTCGGCATATTTATGAGCCACTTTGACCATTTCTTTGCGGCGCTGCTCATTGAGTTCAGGAATCCGGATGCGAATTACCTGACCTTCCGTTTGGGGATTAAGGCCCAGGCTTGATTCCCGAATGGCCTTATCCACGGCAAGAGCCATGCTCTTATCCCAAACTTGAACCGATAACATACGCGGTTCAGGGACGGTGACCGTTGCCACTTGGTTCAATGGCATCAAGGACCCATAGGCATCGACCTGAATAGGATCGAGCAGGCTCGCTGAGGCGCGACCCGTGCGCAAGCCGCCGAGATCATGCTTATAGGACGCGATCGAGGCCTGCATACGGCGTTTGATGTCATCAAGATTAAAAGTGGCACTCATGGAACCGGTTTCCGTATTTACGAGGTGAACCGCCGCTGATTACGCCTTAGCGGACGGGCATTCAAGGCGGTAGATCTCTTAGGGGGTCACCAAAGTCGATTTGGCCTCACCACGCAAGATCGCCGTAATCGCCCCCTCCCGATGGGCAGAGCCAACGAGAATGTTTAACCGGTTTTCCCGGGCAAGAGCGAAAGCGGCGGTGTCCATAATCTTCAGATCGCGGGAAATAGCCTCATCATGGGTCAGCGTATCAAAGCGCGTGGCGGTCGGATCCTTGTTCGGATCTGCTGTGTAAACACCATCCACCTGTGTCGCCTTCAACACCGCATCGCATTTCAATTCTACCGCGCGCAGCACCGCCGCAGTATCGGTCGTGAAGAAGGGGCTCCCGGTTCCGCCCGCGAGAACAACAATCCGCTTTTTTGAAATCAGATGCGACGCAAGCTGACGCGCATAGGTTTCGCAGATAGTGGGTACTGCCACGGCCGACAAAGTACGGGCAGAAGCGCCTTGCGCTTCGATCGCACCCTCAAGCGCGATGGAATTCATAATTGTCGCGAGCATGCCCATAGAGTCAGCGGTTGCGCGATCAATCCATCCCGCTGCACCCACTTTTGCGCCCCGGATGATGTTACCGCCGCCGATAACGACCGCGATCTCGTAACCCGATTGCGATGCAGCCGCGAGATCGGCCGCAAGGCGCGATAGCGTTGCCGGGTTGAGCCAATAGCCATCGGGGGCAATCAAAGCCTCGCCGGACAATTTTACGAGGACGCGTTTAATCTTCGACATGAGCCACTCTCCCGATTCTCTCGCGCATCATAAAAAAAGCGGCGCCGAAGCGCCGCTTTTATCTTTGATGTCCTCAGGCTTTTACACCGGAGGCTGCCGCCACTTCGGCGGCAAAATCGCTTTCTTGTTTCTCGATCCCCTCGCCGAGCGCGTAACGCACGAAACCGGTGAGTTCGACCGGCGCGCCGACCTTGCCAGCGGAGTCTTTCACCGCTTGGCCGACCGTCTTCGACGGATCATGGATATAGGCCTGCTCGAGCAAGCACACTTCTTTGTAGTAGGTCTTCAAACCACTCTCGATAATCTTTTCGAGAACATTGGCCGGCTTGCCCGCATTCTTGTCAGCTAGAACAGCTTTCTCACGAGCAACGGTAGCCGGATCAAGACCCGACGCATCAAGCGCGAGCGGGTTCGTCGCGGCGACATGCATCGCAATCTGGCGGCCCAAAGCCGCAAGTTCATCGGCCTTGCCCGATGACTTCAAACCGACAAGGACACCGATTTTACCAAGACCGTCTGCAATCGATGTATGAAGATAAGCACCGACAACGCCTTCTGGAACAGCCACTTCAGCCGCACGACGCAGAGTCATGTTCTCGCCGATTGTTGCAATCGCGTTTTGGATCGCTTCAGCAACCGAACCGCCAGCGGGATGCGCTGCAGACGTAATCTTTTCAACGTCAGCGCCAGCCTTGTGCGCTACGCCAGCGATTGAACGAACAAGTGCCTGGAAGGCATCATTGCGTGCCACAAAGTCTGTCTCGGAATTGACTTCAACGAGAACGCCTTTGTTGCCTTCGACCTTCAAGCCGATAAGACCTTCAGCAGCGACACGACCTGATTTCTTTGCAGCCTTCGAGAGACCCTTCTTGCGCAGCCAATCAATGGCCGCTTCAATATTGCCGTCATTGGCTTCCAATGCAGCTTTGCAATCCATCATGCCTGCGCCTGAGGTTTCGCGCAGTTCCTTGACCATCGCGGCGGTAATCGCAGCCATCGGTTTGATCCTTTCACATCCATAATGAAAGAACGGCGAAATTGTTTTCGCCGTCCTGTTGTCTAAAACCGCATCCTATTCATCGGATGCGTCAGCAGCATGACTAAGTTCAAGCTGCTTCAATCAAAGCGCGTGCAGATGCAATCCAATTATCGCGAGCGGCACGACCATTCAGCTTCAAATCGCGATCAAGCGATGCGGTATCGGCATCGTTCAATGCTGCAATTTGCCAATAGTGATAAACACCAGCTTCATTGAGCTTCTGTTCAAGCTGCGGGCCAATACCCCAGATCTTCCTCAAGGCCTTCGGCGCCCCGGGTGGGGCAGCCAAACGCTCGAACGCATCCCCCGAGTAAGCAGGCAATTCTGCGGGAAGTGCTTCAACAACAGGCTTCTCGAAAGCGCCAACATCAACGCCCGCCGAACCCTGACCGCGTGAAATGCCGTCAAGCGCAGCACGCGCGATGAGATCACAATAAAGCGCAATCGCACGACCCGCGTCATCATTGCCTGGAATCGGGAATGTGATGCCATCCGGATCGCAATTCGTATCGATAATTGCCGCGACCGGAATGTTAAGACGACGCGCTTCTTGAATGGCGAGCTGTTCTTTGTTGGTATCGATTACGAAAATGAGATCGGGTGTGCCGCCCATTTCACGGATACCACCGAGCGCGCGCTCAAGCTTTTCCTTTTCGCGCGACATCATGAGACGTTCTTTTTTCGTCAAGCCCTGCACGCCTGAAGCCAACATCTCATCAATCTTACGCAAGCGCTGGATTGAACCGGAGATTGTCTTCCAGTTTGTGAGCATGCCGCCGAGCCAACGCGAGTTGACGTAATACTGAGCCGAACGCTTGGCAGCATCCGCCACGAGTTCCGAAGCCTGACGCTTCGTACCAACGAACAACACGCGACCGCCATTAGCGACCGTGTCCGAAACAGCCTGCAAAGCGCGATGAAGCATCGGCACGGTCTGCGCGAGATCGATGATGTGAATATTGTTACGTGTGCCGAAGATGAAGTGTTGCATCTTCGGATTCCAACGATGCGACTGGTGACCGAAATGGGCACCTGCCTCAAGCAATTGACGCATGGAAAAATCTGGCAAAGCCATTGGGTATTCTCCGGTTATGTCCTCTGCAGGGGATGTGAACCACTCCTCATGAGCAGCCACCGGAAAGGACCCGTAAGCCCAGTCCCTGCATGTGTGATGGGGCGTGCTATACTGGCGAAGGCCTGAATTGGCAAGGCCGAAACCGTAGATTCCGGCGTAAAATCAAGCGTGTTCGACCGCGAGGACCCCCGGAAGGGTCCGCAAGAGACCAGCGACCTGCGGCGTCGCCTGGAACCGGCCGGGCAACTTCATCTCGACCTCGCGGCCACCACCTTCGACCGGAATAATTAGCGAAACTTCGCCGTCTCCCTTGGCCTTTAGGGCTCCTGCGACCTCGGAAATCGCCTTTTCATCACCAATTGTCACCCGAAGCGCGGTGGGGAGTTTCGCTGCCGCCTTTTCAAGCGGCTCGACGCCATTGATCCGCAACCGGACATCCTCGCCCTCGACCTGCGCCTGAACCATCAGGATTACGGCCTGCCCCGGCTCGAGGATGTCCCGGTAATGATTGAGACCCTCTTGGAAAATGATCGCCTCGAAATGGCCCGTCCGGTCGGATAGCGCCAAAATACCCATCTTGGAGCCCGACTTCGTCCGCCGTTCGGTGCGGTCCAAAACGGTCGCCGCGATGCGGCCGGCTGGCGCACCAGCGCGCGCCGCGCGGGCCAGCTCAGTGTAAGTCTGAAGCCGCAACCGTTTCAGAATCGTCGTATAGTCATCAAGCGGATGACCCGAAAGGAAGAACCCGATGGCGTCATATTCCCGTTGCAGCCTTTCGGAGGCGAGCCAAGGCTTATGCGGCGGAATCCGCAAGGGTTCTTTCTCGCCCATCGAACCGAAAATATCACCCTGCCCCGCACTGGCTTCGTCTTGCGAACGGTTCGCGAGCGCCAAAATCTGATCGACCGTTGCAAAGGCCCGTGCACGATCTTTTTCAAGCTCATCGAGTGCGCCCGCTGCAATTAAACTTTCTAGCGTCTTCTTGTTGACGAGACGCGGATTTATGCGCCGTGCGAGATCGGAAAGATCTTTGAAAGGTTGTTTTGCCCGCGCTGTAACTAAGCTTTCAACCGCATGTTGGCCTACACCCTTAATCGCCGCCAAAGCGTAGCGGATCGACAATTGTCCATCTGGGTCAGCGTGCACATCGAACACAACGCCTGATTTATTGACCGATGGTGGATCAACTCTAAAACCAAGACGCTGCGCTTCTCGACGAAATTCTGAAAGCTTATCCGTGTTGGAAAGATCAAGCGTCATTGATGCTGCGAGAAATTCGACGGGATAATTCGCTTTCAAATAAGCAGTTTGATAAGCCACGAGCGCATAAGCAGCGGCGTGACTCTTGTTGAAACCATAGTCAGCGAATTTTGCGAGAAGATCAAAAATCTCGTCGGCGATTTTTTCATCTAATCCGCGTTCAACCGCACCCGACACGAAGCGCTCACGCTGTGCATCCATCTCTTTCTTGATCTTCTTACCCATCGCGCGGCGCAAGAGATCAGCTTCACCGAGCGAATAGCCCGAAAGGATTTGCGCAATCTGCATCACCTGTTCTTGATAAATGATGACGCCATAAGTCTCTTTCAAAGAGACTTCGAGTTTGGGATGAAGATAATCCGGTTTTTCCTTGCCGTTCTTACGCGCATTATAAACCGGAATATTCGCCATCGGGCCCGGTCGATAAAGCGCCACAAGGGCGATAATGTCTTCGAACCGATCCGCGCGCATTTCGGCAAGCGCTTTGCGCATGCCCGCACTTTCAAGCTGGAACACGCCCACCGTCTCGCCACGCCCGAGCATGTCGAAGGTGCGCGTGTCATCAAGCGGGATCGTTGCGAGATCAAGAACAACGCCCCGACTGCGCAAAAGCTCCAGAGCTTTTTGCAATACGGTCAGCGTTTTCAATCCGAGAAAGTCGAATTTCACAAGGCCTGCTGATTCAACCCATTTCATATTGAATTGGGTCACCAACATGTCCGACTTTGGATCGCGATAAAGAGGAACGAGCTGTTCAAGCGGCCGATCACCGATCACAAGGCCCGCCGCATGCGTTGACGCGTGACGATGCAAGCCTTCAAGAAGCAACGCCATATCGAGAAGACGTTTAACAGTTGGGTCTTCATCGGCCGCCGCACGCAATCTTTGCTCGGTTGCAATTGCTTGTTCAAGCGTTACGGGGTTTGCGGGATTTTGCGGCACGAGTTTTGTGAGCTTATCGACCTGGCCATAAGGCATCTCAAGCACACGGCCGACGTCGCGCAACACACCGCGCGCTTGCAAGGTGCCGAAGGTGATAATTTGCGCAACACGATCCGCGCCATATTTATCACGGACATAGCGAATGACTTCATCGCGCCGATCCTGACAAAAATCGATATCAAAGTCGGGCATTGATACGCGTTCAGGATTGAGAAACCGCTCAAACAGCAGGCCGAACCGCAAGGGATCAAGATCGGTAATTGTTAAAGCATAAGCGACAAGCGAACCCGCGCCCGAGCCACGACCTGGCCCCACGGGAATTCCTTGCGCTTTCGCCCATTGAATGAAATCCGCAACGATCAGAAAATAACCTGGATAATCCATCCGCTCGATAACAGAGAGCTCGAAATCAAGCCGCGCGTGATAATCCGCTTCCGTCAATCCCTCGGCGGGACCATGCATCGTCAATCGCTCTTTGAGCCCGGCAGTCGCCTGCTTCCGCAACTCCTGTGCTTCGCTATTCTGCCCATCGGTGAAGCGCGGCAAAATCGGTTTGCGCATTTGTGGGCGATAGCTGCAGCGGAGAGCAATCTCGATTGTGTTGGCGAGCGCTTCTGGCAAATCAGCGAAGAGTTTTTTCATCGCCGTGCGCGTCTTGAAATAATGATCAGGCGTCACGCGTCGGCGCTCAGTGTCCGAAATCAAACGCCCTTCGGCAATCGCCATTAACGCATCATGGGCTTCATAGGATTGCGGCTTCGGAAAGAAGGGCTCATTTGTCGCAACAAGTGGCACATCAAACCGGTAAGCGAGATCAATCAGCGCCGGCTCAACCCGCTCTTCCTCGGGCAAGCCATGACGCTGCAGCTCCATGTACAACCGGTCATCGAACAAAATTTTCAATTTTTGAAGCCGTTGCTCAGCAAGGTCGCCTTGCCCCGATGCGAGCGCCCGATCGAGCGGCCCCTTCGGCCCTCCTGTAAGCGCAATCACGCCATCAGCATGAGCTGCGAGTGACGTAATAGCGATATGGGCTGCCTCACCTGACAAGGGCTTAAGATAGGCCTCGGAGGACAGTGCCATCAGATGATCGTAACCCGCCTCAGTCGCGGCAATCAGAACGATTGATGGAAAAGCCGCCCCCGCGACACTGCCGCGTGTTTGTGGCTCATCCCCGAAATCGATAGATAATTCGACGCCGATGATCGGCTGGATTCCCGACCCCGATAATTTTTCGGAAAACTCGAGCGCCCCGAAGAGATTATTCGTGTCGGTCAGCGCCAGCGCCGGCATCCGGTCGCCGAGCGCCTGCTTTTTGAGATCATCGATCTTCAGCGCGCCCTCAAGGAGCGAATAGGACGAATGGACGTGAAGATGGACAAAGCCGACCTCTTCCAAAACACGCGCCATTCTTTGTTTCTCCTACGACCCGCCCACACATGCCTCGAAGATCCGTTCCGAGGCAAGATGATGGGGCATTCAGGTCGTGGACAAGATCAGGCGAAGATTCCAGACCAGGCGTAAATGGTCGCCAAAAACGCAGCGAGTGCGGCAATTTCCGTGATATCTTCAAATACAGAGCGAAGCATAAAAACCTCCATGTCTTGACGATGGAGTCATAGTGTTCTTGTTTTGTTCTTATTGCAAGCCGTGATTGCGTTTGCCGCTCGACATGGTTAAAAAATTATAAATTCGGGCTTAGTCAAGCTCGACAACGAGCCCATCGCGGATCGTGACGCGGCGATCCATACGGCGGGCGAGATCAAGATTATGGGTCGCTATCAATGCGGCGAGCCCTGTCGCTTTCACGAGCGAGAGGAGCGTGATGAAGACCCGCTCCGACGTCGCGGGATCGAGATTTCCCGTCGGCTCATCGGCTAGAAGAATGCGCGGTCTATTGGCGACGGCGCGCGCGAGGGCGACTCTTTGCTGTTCGCCGCCAGACAATTCAGAAGGCCGATGCGTGAGACGTTCGCCAAGCCCAAGATAGCGGAGGAGATCCGCCGCACGCAGGCGCGCTTCCGTCTGATCAAGCCCACCAATCATTTGCGGCAACATGACATTTTCTAGCGCGGTAAATTCGGGAAGAAGATGATGCGCTTGATAGACAAAGCCGAGTGTCTCACGGCGGATCATCGTGCGCGCTTTATCATCAAGCGTCGATGTAGCGGTTCCGCCAATATAGATTTCTCCGCCGTCGGGCCGCTCCAAAAGACCAGCCATATGCAAGAGGGTTGATTTGCCAGTTCCCGAAGGCGCGATCAGGGCTACGGACTGCCCTGGCCTAATCGCGAGATCAGCCCCGCGAATAATGTCGAGCATTTGCACCGCATCCACAAAACGGCGCTCGACCTTCCATAAGAGAAGAACAGGATCAACCCGGGGCGAGGACGTATTCATTCGTAACGTAACGCCTCCACGGGATCGAGCCGCGCCGCACGCCAAGCAGGATAAAGCGTCGCGATAAGTGACAAGAGTAACGCCATGCCAACGACCGTTATCACTTCACGGGCGTCCACATCGGCCGGCAGATGACTGAGGAAATAGAATTCTGCCGGAAACAAATTGGTCTGCGTAACAGCTGACAAAAAGCTCCGAATGGTTTCGATATTCAAAGCAACAAGAAGGCCCAAACCAAACCCGGCCAACGTGCCCACAATGCCGATTGATGCGCCAGTAATCAAAAATACACGCAGGATCGAGGATCGTGTCGCACCCATTGTACGCAAGATCGCAATATCCGCGCTCTTGTCTTTTACGAGCATGATAAGGCCCGAAACGATATTCAATGCTGCCACGAGAACAATCAAAGTGAGGATCAAGAACATCACATTGCGTTCAACTTCGAGCACGCCAAAGAATGTTTTGTTGCGCTGCCGCCAATCGGTCAAAAAGATCGGACGTTCGGTTGATTTCTGTATAGCTAATTTCGTTTCATCAATCCGGTCGGGATTGGTTAGAAAAATCTCAATCGCACTCACATCATCCAACCGATTGAAATAGTTCTGCGCTTCGGGAAGCGGCATATAGACAAAGGTCGAGTCAAATTCAGACATGCCAATTTCATAGACCGCAGCGACGGGATAAGACTTAATGCGCGGCGCAGTACCAAAAGGGGTTTGTGGGCCACGCGGCGCAGTTAACGTGATGTTATCGCCCGGACGCAGATAGAGTTGTTCCGCGAGACGTTTGCCAATCACGACACCGGAGGCTTTATCAAAGCCATCAAGCGCGCCAAGCTTAATATTATTCGCGATTGACGGAATGCGACGCAAATCGCTCTCGCGAACACCGCGCACCAACACACCACCGGCACTGGCTTGTGATGAAGCGAGCGCCTGCCCTTCAATCAAAGGAAGCGCCAATGTAACACCCGGTATTTTCTCAAAGAGAGACGATAAATCGGAAAAATCGGTCAATGGTTTTTCGATGGCGCCAACAAAAATATGGCCATTCACGCCGACGATTTTATCGAGAAGCTCTTTGCGAAAGCCATTCATCACCGACAAGACGATGATGAGCGTTGCGACACCCAGCATGATGCCGATGAAGGAAAACCCAGCAATAACAGAGATAAACCCCTCACGTCGCCGTGCGCGCAAATAGCGGAAGGCAATCATCCATTCGAACGGCGCAAAGGCACCGTTCGACGCATCCGCGCGGGAAGCGTCATTCTTCATCTGTTACGCCGTCAGCGCGACGACCGCGTCCTCAACCGAAAGGAGTTGGCGTTCACCCGTTTTGCGGCGCTTCAATTCAACCTTGCCTTCAGCAAGCGATTTAGGACCGACCATCACCTGCCATGGTGAACCGATCAAATCAGCCGTCGCAAATTTTCCGCCCGGGCGTTCATCGCGATCATCATAAAGCACATCGAGACCACGCGCGGTGAGTGCTTTATATAGTGTGGCGCAAGTAGCATCCGTCGCCGAGTCGCCCACTTTAAGATTAAGAAGCGACACATCGAAAGGCGCAACTGATTGCGGCCAGACAATTCCATTCTCGTCATGGAACGCTTCGATTAGGGCTGCAACAAGGCGTGACGAACCAATACCATATGAACCCATATGCACATGGGTTTCACGACCATCAGGTCCTGTTACCGTCGCCTTCATGGGCTCGGAATATTTCGTGCCGAAATAGAAAATATGTCCCACCTCAATCCCGCGCGCGGAAACACGGCGCTCGTTAGGAATGGCCTCATATCGTGCGGCATCATGCATTTCCGATGTCGCGGCATAAGGCGTTGTCCAGGCTTTCACGATGGCATCGAGTTCAGCCACATTATCGAAATCAGTATCAACAGCCGGAATCGGTTGATCCAGCACTTGGCGATCCGCAAAAACTTCGCTCTCGCCCGTATCAGCAAGAATGATGAATTCGTGACTGAGATCACCACCAATCGGGCCTGTATCGGCGCGCATGGGAATGGCGGTCAGCCCTAACCGGTTGAAGGTCCGCAGATAAGCCACGAACATCCGGTTATAAGCGTGGCGTGCACCAGCTTGATCGAGATCGAAGGAATACGCGTCCTTCATCAAAAACTCGCGCCCGCGCATGACGCCGAAACGCGGCCGCACTTCATCACGGAATTTCCATTGGATATGATAAAGATTAAGCGGAAGATCCTTGTAGGATTTGACCGACGCGCGGAAAATCTCGGTGATCATTTCTTCATTGGTCGGGCCGAACAACATCTCACGCTCGTGGCGATCGGCAATGCGCAACATTTCTTTGCCATAGGCATCGTAGCGGCCTGACTCGCGCCAGAGATCAGCCGACTGGATGGTTGGCATGAGAAGTTCAACCGCGCCGGAGCGGTTCTGTTCCTCACGAATGATGCGATTGATCTTGTCGAGAACCCGAAGGCCCAGAGGCAGCCAGGCATAGATCCCAGCCGATTCCTGACGGATCATACCCGCGCGCAACATCAACCGATGCGAGACAATCTCTGCTTCTTTAGGATTGTCGCGGAGGATGGGCAGAAAAAAACGGCTTAAACGCATCATGCATCTCTATCGTGAAGGAATCGGGTGAAGCAGCCTAGGTCACAGGCGTTTGAACCGCATCGGCCCTGAAAACACAAGCCGCACACCTTGGTTCCTCTAACCCGCCCGATGGGCCAAATCCCGGCCCCTTGAATGGTTTTTCCGCAAAGAGCTAAAATTTTGGCAGAAGCGTATACGAAGCCGTGACAGGGGAGAAAAAACAGGTTAGCACTACTACGCCTTGCGTTAAAAAAAGAGGTCGCTGCCATGAGGCAATCGGCACAGGGCTAAGTCTAGGGAGGGACACCGCATCGAGTCCCGTATGAGGACATTGAGAGCGATAATGGACGGCGGTCAACGCGGTCCGGACGCGATGTGGACAGTAAAAGTTTCAAGGCAGGGCGTGTCCCTGCCTTTTTTATTTCCGCAATATTTTCAGATGTTTAAACGGATTAATTAGCAAATTCGACGAGGGCGTAAATGGCCCCCGCGACCGGAAAAGCGACAATCGACGTAATCAGAACCTTCCGTCCCAAGCGGGGGGCGACCGGCGCCCCAGGCTCGGTTCCGGGCGTTACCTCACCGCTCTCTTCCTGACTTTTGACGCCGAGCGGCAAAACGGCAAAAAGGCTGAGCCACCAGGCGATGGCATAAATGGCAAAAAGAGTTGGATATGACATGGGAATCAGCCTCTTTTTACGCTTCTTCGAGCTCGATCAGCGTGCCGTTGAAATCTTTCGGATGCAGAAACAAAACCGGTTTGCCATGGGCGCCAATTTTTGGCTCCCTAGAGCCCAAAATACGCACGCCCTGCCCTAAAAGCCGATCCCGAGCCGCCAGAATATCATCCACTTCGTAGCAAATATGGTGGATGCCGCCATCGGCGTTCTTTTCGAGAAATTTGGCAATCGGGCTTGCTTCGCCCAAGGGCTCTAACAATTCGATTTTCGTATTCGGCAATTCAATAAAGACGACAGTGACGCCATGCTCGGGTTGCGGCAAAGGTTCCGAAACCGTAGCACCCAAAGTCTCGCGATAAAGCCGCATAGAGGCCGCGAGATCCTTTACCGCTATGGCCACATGATTGAGACGTCCGATCATGATGCCCTCTTCTAGATCACGACAATCTGCACATGGCAGAGCGGCTTCTTACCCCATTCGTCATCAACCGCGGAACGCACCGCCTTCTCGATGGCGTTTTCAACCAAATCCGGATCACGCTTCTTACTCTTCGGCAAACCTTCAAGGACAGCAAATACTGCCTCTTCAATGACATCTTCAAAGAGACGTCCACCACGCGTGACTTGCGGGATGCCGGACACCGCAAAGGCAGGTTCCCCCACAATTACGCCTTTAGAATCGAGCGCGATGGCAATTGAAACAAGACCACCAAAGGAAAGCTTGCGACGCTCTGAAATAGCGGGGTCAGCCGATGTCACAAGCACATTGCCGTCCTTGTAAATCTTCCCATGTTGTACTTCTTCAACAATATCGGGGCGACCCGGTGCGAGGCGGATCATATCGCCGTTATGTCCGATCACGACATTGCCAATGCCAGATCGCAGCGCGAATTTGCGATGTTCTTCGAGATGAAGTGGTTCGCCATGCGCGGGGATCAGCAAACGCGGCCTTACCCATTCATACATCTTCAGCAACTCACCCTGTCTCGGATGCCCCGACACATGAACAAGCGCGTGACGGTCTGTGACTACATTCACGCTTTGCCGCACCAAACCATTGATGATGCGACCAACCGCCTTTTCATTTCCCGGAATTGTGCGCGATGAAAATACAACCGTATCACCGGGCGAAAGCGTCACATCAGGATGTTGATCGTCAGCAACGCGCGCCAAGGCGGCGCGTGGTTCACCTTGTGACCCTGTAAGAAGCGCCACAACCTTATCACGCGGTAGATAGCCATAGGTTTCGGTTGAACGAAACTCAGGCACATCATCAAGATAACCGCATTCTAGAGCGACTTGAATCGCGCGATCCATCGCTCGACCGATGGCGACAACTTCACGACCATTCTCTTTCGCGGCGAGTGCAACGGATCGGATACGCGCGATGTTCGACGCGAAAGTTGTAACCGCAACACGGCCATCAGCTGCGGCGATGACTTCAGAGAGACCTTTTGCAACATCGGTTTCGCTCAGCGATTCACCTTCGCGCATCACATTGGTTGAATCACAAATGAGCGCGAGAACGCCCTCATCTCCAATCGCTTTTAACCGCGCAGCATCCGTGGTCCAACCTGCAATCGGCGTCTCATCAATTTTCCAATCGCCCGTATGAACAACCGTGCCGAGCGGCGTGCGAATTGCCAGAGCTGTCGATTCAGGAATCGAATGAGCAACGGGAATAATTTCAACATTGAAGGGGTCGAGCACCAAGCGATCACCCGGCTCCATCAAAGTGAGTGCGAGCCGCTTTTGCATCGGATCAGATTGCCGACGAATATCGAATAGACCAGCAGCAAACCGCGTTGCATAAATCGGCGGCTTACCCAAACGCGGATAGAGATCCATCAATGCGCCGATATGATCCTCATGCGCATGGGTGATGATGATCGCTTTAAGATTCTTTTTGACGCCTTCGAGAAATTTGAGATCCGGCAATACGAGATCAATGCCAGGCAATTCGGGGCCCGCGAAGCTCACGCCGCAATCTACCAAAATCCATTCGCGTTTATGCGGCAGTCCATAGCCGTAAAGCGCGGCATTCATGCCGATCTCGCCGAGACCTCCCAGCGCGCAAAACACAAAATCGGCCTTCGACTCCGCCATTAGGCGTTCCCTTCGCTTTGATAAAAGACATCGCCGGCAATGACCGGCACAATGGCTCCTGACTGTTCAAGTAAGAGCCGCCCTTCCGGATCGAGCCCCTTGAACATGCCCTGACGTTCTTCTTTACGGTCGCGCACGACAATCGGACCGCCCAGACCATGCGAAGCGCCGAGCCACGCCTCCCGAATGACGGCGAAACCCATTCCGCCCCTGTAAAGCGCTAGAGTCTTGTCGAAAGCCTGAGCAAAGGCCGCAAACACATCATCGACCGAAGTCGATATACCGGCCTCGGTAAGGTTGGTCACGGGATAAAGCGTCTCGGATGGATGATGCGCGACATTGATGCCACATCCAATAACAACGCCAATATGCCCATCTGCCAATGGTGTGCCCTCAACAAGAATGCCCGAAATTTTTCGCCCATCAACGAGTACATCATTCGGCCATTTGAGCGAGACACAATCATTATCAAGGCCCAAAGCAAGCAGCGTCTCATGAATAGTCAAAGCGGCTACAAAGCCGAGTTGAAAGGCTAAAGGCTGCGGCGCCGGATCAATAAGAGCAAGGGATGCGTAAAGATTGCCCGGCTTTGAAACCCATTGCCGACCGAGCCGTCCGCGCCCACCTGATTGGCTCGCAGCAATCACGAAATGCCGCGACGCTCCACCTCTTCGCAGATGATCCATGGCAAGATCATTCGTGGAGCCGACAGTCTCATGATGTTCGAGCGTAAAGCCTAACCGCGCTGCGGCGGAAACGATGTTCACGATTAGAACAAGGACTTCGCAGCCAATGACGCGGCATTAACGAGTGGAGCTGGCGCAAGCACAAAAGCTAAAACCAAAATGGCTGCCACTGATGCAACAAAGCGGATCGCAACGGGCGCAGGCGTTAAGGCTTCACGCGGTTCATCAAAATAAATGATCTTAACGATGCGCAGATAATAATAAGCACCGACTACGCTGGTAACCACACCAATAATTGCAAGCGGATAAAGCTTCGCATTTACAGCTGCTAAAAACACATACCATTTTGCGAAAAATCCCGCGAGCGGCGGCACACCCGCAAGAGAGAACATCAACATGGCGAATGCAAAGGCCAACGCCGGATTGGTGCGTGACAGGCCGGCTAGCTCATTAATGTCCTCCAGATAACGGCCGTTACGATTCATCGCGAGCACACAGGCAAAGGCGCCAAAGCTCGTGACAAGATAAATCGCAAGATAGGTCGCCACACCGGCAACCCCTTCGGGCGAACCAGCAGCAATACCCACCAACACATACCCAATATGGCCAATCGATGAGTAAGCCAAAAGACGTTTGATATTCTTCTGCCCGATGGCGGCAAAGGCCCCGAGACCCATGGACGCAATCGAAATGAACACAATCACTTGCTGCCATTGTGTTTCAATGCCCGGAAAGGCTTGCTCAATAACGCGGATAAGAAGGGCTACGGCCGCAATCTTAGGGCCGACCGCAAAGAATGCCGTCACCGGTGTTGGTGCGCCTTCATAGACATCGGGCGTCCACATATGAAACGGAACAGCAGAAATTTTGAATGAAAGTCCGGCAAGAATAAACACAAGACCGAATATCGCGCCAACAGATGCGCCCGATGACAGTGATTTCGCAATGGCGGCGAAGGACACTGCGCCCGTCATTCCATAGACAAGCGATGCGCCATAAAGAAGCATCCCAGACGATAACGCGCCAAGGACAAAATATTTGAGACCTGCCTCAGTCGACTTCACATTGTCACGATCAAAGGACGCGATGACATAAAGCGACAGAGAGGAAAGTTCGAGACCAAGATAAAGCGCAATCAGATCATTTGCCGAAATCATCAGCATCATGCCGAGCGTGGCAATCAGGATGAGCAGCGGAAATTCAAAAGCCTGCCGCTTTGTATCCTTCAGATAAGAGTCCGCAATATAAAGCGTGATGATCGAACCCCACAGCACGGCGATTTTCATAAACCGCGCAAAGCCATCGAGAATAAAAGCACCACCGAAAGCTTCGATCCGCGCGCCCGAAGACAAATAAACAAGTATGAGTGCCACACCGAGAACAAGCATCACGAGCCAGCGCACAAAAGCGTAGGATTTATCTCCGAAGACCGCACCGAACAGAACAAGCGCCAAAGCGCCGACACCCGTAAAGAGCTCGGGAATGGCGGGCATGATGACCGGGAGAGCAGCAAGAGGCGATGACATCGACTAAACCTTATGGTGCAAGAAGTGATGCGGTTTTCACAGAGCTAACGGCCGCCTTGATCGATGCCAACAAAGGCTCTGTTGGTACGGAGACAACATCAAGAATGGCATTCGCGTGGAAACCGAAATAAATCGTGAGAATAGCGAGCGGAATAAGGAGCGTTGCTTCACGCAAATTGATGTCCTTAATGTTCATCAATTCCGGCTTCACGAGCTTACCCAATACGACACGCGCATACATCCAGAGCGCATAAGTTGCCGAAAGCACAACGCCGGTTGTTGCAAATAACGCAACCCATGAATTGGCAATTCGCGATCCAAGCAGCGTCAAGAATTCACCGATGAAACCGCATGTACCCGGAAGTCCAACATTACCCATCGTGAATATGAGCATAACGGCAGCGTAAAGCGGCATACGATGAACGAGCCCCCCATAGGCCGAAATTTCACGCGTGTGCATCCGGTCATAAATGACACCGACGCAAAGGAAGAGCGCAGCTGAAATAATGCCATGGCTGATCATCTGGAACATGGCGCCTTCTATGCCCTGCTCCGTCAAAGTGAAAATGCCGAGCGTGACATAACCCATATGTGCCACAGACGAATATGCGATGAGCTTTTTCACATCCTCCTGCACAAGCGCCACCAGCGACGTGTAGATAATCGCGCCGAGTGAGAGGAAGAACATGAAATGCGCGAACTCTGCTGATGCAATCGGGAACATCGGCAATGAAAAGCGCAAGAACCCATAACCACCCATCTTCAAGAGAATAGCAGCAAGGATAACGGAGCCTGCGGTAGGCGCTTCAACGTGAGCGTCTGGTAGCCATGTATGAAGCGGCCACATCGGCATCTTAACGGCAAAGGACGCGAAGAATCCGATCCACAGCCATTTTTGCATGGAAGCCGGGAAAGCGAATTTCATCAATGTTGGTATGTCAGTCGTGCCCGCTGTCCAATACATCGTCATGATGGCAACAAGCATCAAGACAGACCCAAGCAATGTGTAGAGGAAGAATTTAAAGCTCGCATAAATGCGGCGCTTGCCACCCCACACACCGATGATCAGGAACATCGGAATAAGACCTGCCTCGAAGAAGACATAGAAAAGAACGAGATCAAGCGCTGCGAACACGCCAATCATCAACGCTTCAAGCACGAGAAACGCGATCATATATTCCGCGACGCGCTTCTCAACTGACACCCAAGACGCCACAATGCAAAAGGGCATCAAGAAGGTTGAAAGCAGAATAAAGGGCATCGAATAGCCATCAACACCCAGTTTGAAGCGGATGGCATCCGAAATCCACGGTCCCTCTTCAACGAGCTGAAACGCAGGACTCGTTGGATCAAAGCGATGCCAAGCGAGCACTGACAAAGCAAAGGTCACAAGCGTTGTGATCAAGGCAATCCAGCGGATATTATTTAAGGTACCCTCGCGGCCCTTCGGTACAAACAGAATAAAAGCGGCACCGATGAGCGGAATGAGGATCAGAGTGGAGAGAAGATTATGCATCAGTGCGCTCCACCGAACATGTACCACGTGACGAAGACCGCAAGACCGATCAACATCGCAAACGCATAGTGATAGAGATAGCCGGATTGAAGTTTAACGGCGCCAGCCGCGATATTCGAAACACGGGCGGCCACACCATCAGGACCGATGCCGTCGATGACGCGGCCATCGCCCTGCTTCCATAAGAAGCGGCCAATCGCCTTTGCGGGATTGACGAAAATGAAATCATAGATCTCGTCAAAATACCATTTGTTGAGCAAGAAACGATAAAGGATCGGTTGGCTTTCGGCGAGTTCACGCGGCAGATGTGGCTTTGCGACATAGAACAGGAACGCCAGAAGGAAACCCAAAATCATCATCACGAAGGGCGAATATCTCACCCAGCCCGGGACGCCATGCATATCATGAAGAATATGATTGTTTTCGCCAGTGAAGAGCGCGCCCTTCCAGAAGTGATCATAAGACTCACCAATAAAGGCCGGAGCGAACACAAAGCCCGCAACAAGGGCTCCAATAGCGAGCAGCAAGAGCGGCAGCAACATCACAAAGGGCGCTTCATGCGGCTCATGTGAACCATGACCGTGATCATCATGACCATGGGCGTGGTGACCATGATCATCATGGCCATGTGCTGCATGGCCCCAACGCGGCTTGCCGGTGAAGGTCAATAAAAACAGACGCCAAGAATAAAAGCTTGTCATAAAGGCAGCGGCAACAAGCAGAATGAACGCATAAGTCTGCGCGGCATTATGCGAGGCAAAAGCCGCCTCAATAATCGCGTCTTTTGAAAAATAACCGGCAGTCATCGGAAAGCCGGTCAGCGCGAGAGTACCAATCGCCATCATTGTAGTGGTAAACGGAATCTTTCCGGCAAGGCCGCCCATTTTCCGGATGTCTTGCTCGTGATGCATCGAATGGATGACTGAGCCCGCGCCCAAGAACAACAATGCTTTGAAGAACGCATGCGTAAAGAGATGGAAGATACCGGCGCCATAGGCGCCTGATCCAAGTGCCACAAACATGTAACCCAATTGCGAGCAGGTCGAATAGGCAATCACGCGTTTGATGTCGTTTTGAACGAGTCCGACTGTCGCCGCAAAAAACGCCGTCGTTGCACCGACCACCACAACAACTGTGAGCGCACCCGGTGCCGCTTCGAAAAGCGGTGATAAACGCGCAACCATAAATACGCCTGCCGTCACCATGGTCGCCGCATGAATCAAAGCGGACACAGGTGTCGGGCCTTCCATGGCATCCGGCAACCATGTGTGGAGAAGGAATTGTGCGGATTTACCCATCGCGCCGATAAAGAGCAGAAGACAGATAATGGTCAACGCATCCCAATCGATACCAATGAAATCAACCTGCACACCTTGCAACATCTCAATCTTACCGAACAAGGCATCGAACTCGACAGTACCAGTCAAAACGAAAATGACAAAAATGCCGAAGGCAAAGCCGAAATCGCCAACACGATTGACAATGAATGCCTTCATAGACGCCGCAACTGCTGTCGGACGATCATACCAGAAACCAATCAGCAAATAAGACGCGAGGCCAACACCTTCCCAACCGAAGAACATCTGAACAAGATTGTCAGACGTCACCAACATCAACATCGCGAAAGTAAAGAGCGACAGATAGGCAAAGAACCGCGGACGCGACGGGTCCTCATGCATGTACCCGATTGAATAAAGATGCACGAGCGCCGACACCGAATTAACGACCACAAGCATCACGGCTGTAAGCGTATCAACCCGAAGGGCCCAATCGACCTCGAATGAACCCGAACGGATCCATGAAGCGATCATATGAACCTTGCCGCCGCCACCATACCCAACATTGACAAAGGTCACCCACGAAAACACCGCCGCCGCCACCATAAGGCCGGTCGTGGCGATCTCACTCGCGCGCGCGCCAATCACACGGCCTAATAGACCAGCGATGAAGAAACCAAGGAGCGGGAAAAAGACAATTGCCTGGATCATGACGATTTAAGCGGTTGAACCCGCTCAACCTTTCATCGTGTTGATGTCTTCAACCGCAATGGAACCTCTATTGCGATAGAAGACGACAAGAATAGCGAGCCCGATTGCTGCCTCAGCTGCAGCAACCGTGAGAATGAGTAGCGCAAACACCTGACCAATCAGATTTCCGCCATAACTTGAGAACGCAACAAGATTGATATTGACCGACAGCAGAATGAGTTCGATCGACATCAAGATGACGATGACGTTTTTGCGATTGATGAAAATGCCTAACACGCCAAGCGTGAAGAGAATGGCGGAGACCGTGAGATATTGACCTAATCCGATCATGACACGCTCCTTACAACCCTTGGCCCGGCGCAACTTTGCGCACTTCCATGGCGGTTTCTTTCGTCCGCGCGACCTGGGTCGCAATATCTTGCCGCTTTACATTCGAACGATGCTGCAAAGTGAGAACAATCGCGCCAATCATGGCGACGAGCAGAACAAGACCAGCAACTTGAAAATAATAGACATAGTCGGTGTAAAGTACGCGACCGAGCGCTTCGGTATTTGACATGCCGGTCTCGACCTTGGGCGCCGTGTGCGCGGTATCGGGGCTCACGAGATAGGTACCGATAACCATGGCCAATTCGACAAAAAGAATGAGGCCGAGAATAACCCCAAGCGGAAGATGTTTTGCAAAACCCTGTTTGAGCTCGGCAAAATCGACATCGAGCATCATCACAACGAAGAGGAAGAGAACGGCAACGGCGCCGACATAGACGACGATCAAGATCATCGCCAAAAATTCAGCCCCCATGAGCAGGAAGAGGCCAGCGGCATTTACGAATGCGAGGATCAAGAACAAAACCGAGTGAACGGGATTACGCGCCACAATCACCATGAGCGCCGAACCGATCATGACGGCAGAAAAGAGATAGAAGAAGGCCTGAGCGACGCTCATATCCATGATCCCGTTAGAGCCTAGCGCCAGCGCGCATCAGCTTTGATGTTACGTTCAATCTCGCGTTCCCAGCGCGCGCCATTTTCAAGCAAGCGCTCTTTGTCATAGAACAGCTCTTCGCGCGTCTCGGTAGCGAATTCAAAATTAGGACCTTCGACAATCGCATCCACCGGGCAGGCTTCTTGGCAGAAGCCGCAATAGATGCATTTCGTCATGTCGATGTCATAGCGTGTCGTGCGGCGCGTGCCGTCATTCCGCCGTGGACCGGCTTCAATCGTGATCGCCTGCGCCGGACAGATTGCTTCGCAGAGCTTGCACGCGATGCAGCGTTCCTCACCATTTGGATAGCGGCGCAACGCATGTTCTCCCCGGAAGCGCGGGCTTACGGGATTTTTTTCGAATGGATAATTGATTGTCGCCTTAGGCTTGAAGAAATACCGCATCGACAAGAGAAATGCGCCGACGAATTCTTTCAAGAGAAGTGATTTGGCAGCCTGTTGCAATGACATGATTTATTCCCTCACTGCCCCGGCGCCCAGCCGGTATATTGCAACACACCGGCAACAGCGACGACCATAAAGAGCGAGATGGGGAGAAATACTTTCCAACCCAAGCGCATCAATTGATCATAACGGTAACGCGGTACAAAAGCCTTCACCATCGAAAACATGAAGAAGACGAGGCAGGTTTTAATAACAAACCACACAACGCCCGGCACCCATGTGAAAGGGGCGACATCAAATGGTGGCAACCAACCGCCCAAGAAGAGAATTGTCGTCAACGCGCACATCGTGACGATGGCAACATATTCCCCAAGCATGAACATCATGTAAGGCGTTGAGCCATATTCGACCATGAAGCCAGCCACGAGCTCCGACTCCGCTTCGACGAGATCAAAAGGCGGACGGTTTGTCTCAGCAAGTGCCGAGATGAAGAAGATTACGAACATGGGGAAGAGCGGCAGCCAGAACCAGCTGAACATGCCGTAATTGCCATGTTGGGCGTTCACCACGTCGGACAGATTAAGCGAACCGACGCAGAGGAGAACAGTAATCACTACGAAGCCAATAGAGACTTCATAGGACACCATTTGAGCCGCCGAGCGCAGCGCACCAAGAAATGGGTATTTTGAATTAGACGCCCATCCACCCATAATCACGCCATAAACACCAAGCGATGAAATGGCGAAGATATAAAGCACGCCAACATTGATATTGGCGATGGCCCATCCCTCCATCACCGGCAACACAGCCCAAGCGGCCAAAGCAAGAGTGGCGGTTACAAGTGGTGCTAACAGAAACACGCCCTTATTCGCGCCCGCCGGAATGGTCGGCTCTTTCAGTATGAATTTGAGCAGATCCGCAAAGCTTTGAAACAAGCCGAACGGACCCACCACATTCGGTCCCCGACGCAATTGTACGGCGGCCCAAATTTTACGGTCAGCCAAAAGAATGAACGCGACAAAAATGAGAAGTGCTACGAGCAGCAACAGGCTTTTCAGAACGGTAAGTCCGAGTGCGAGAACCCAGCCATAGGAAGCGATATCTTGAGCCATGCTTCGTACTTTCCTATTCCGCCGCAACCGCTACGGGGCGCCGCGCGATCGATGCGCATTCACCCATCACACGCGAGGCGCGCGCAATCGCATTGGTCAAATGATAATCTTTAATTGCGGCAGGGAAGGGCTCTTTCGATACACCCGCACCTATAGAAGCAAGCGCTTCGATTGATGACGTTGAACCCGCCTCAATTGCACCCAACACCACGAAATGGGGATGCGCGGCATAAAGAGCCTTACGCAATCCGGTAAGTGAATCAAACGGCAATGCCACACCCATCGCTTCTGCAAGACCGCGAATGACGGCCCAATCTTCACGCGCTTCGCCCGGCGGGAAAACGGCGCGATTGCCGAGCTGAACACGTCCTTCCGTATTCACGTAAAGACCCGATTTCTCGGTATAAGTCGCGCCTGGCAAAATCACATCCGCGCGATGCGCACCGCGATCTCCGTGCGTGCCTTGATAAATCACAAAAGTGCCCGCAGGGATTTCGACTTCATCGACACCCAAGAGATAAAGCACATCAAGAGCACCGGCCTTGATCATGCTTGCGGTATCAAGACCACCCTCACCCGGCACAAAGCCAACATCGAGCGCGCCAACAAGCGCTGCTTCCGTGTGGAGGATATTGAAACCATTCCACTCTGCGGTCAGCGCGCCATGGACTTTGGCAAGTTTCGCAGCCAATGCGAGAACAGCCGCACCATCACCGCGATTAAGCGCGCCTTGACCGACAATGATCATCGGCCTGGTCTTGCCCGCGAAGAGTTTGGAAGCCGCAGCCTCAATACTTTCAGGACCCGCACCTTCGTATGCATAGGGGTATGTGAGATCTGCCTTCTCGCCGACCAACGCTACCGACAGGCCGCCCTTCAAATAGCGCTTGCGAATGCGCGCATTGAGCACCGGCGCTTCGTGACGCGGATTGGAGCCGATGATCAAAATCGCATCGGCCTCTTCAATACCGGCAATCGTCGAATTGAAGAGGTATGACGCGCGGCCATGCTTGGGATGGAGCGGCGAACCGGGATAACGCGCATCGGTATTGGAAGAGTCAAGCGCCTTCATGAGCGCCTGCAACGCGAACATGTCTTCAACGCTTGCCAATTGTCCGGCAAGCGCACCAATCTTTTGCGGTGTTGTCGCCTTTACTTTTGCCGTAATGGCCGCAAAAGCCTCGGCCCAAGACACAGGCGCGAGTTTGCCATTCACACGCAGATAAGGGCGATCAAGACGTTGTGTTTTTAACCCGTCAAAAATGAAGCGGCCTTTATCAGACAACCATTCTTCATTCACGCTCTCATTGAGGCGCGGCATAACGCGCATCACTTCATTGGCGCGGCTATCAACACGAATGGCGGTACCCACAGCATCCATCACGTCGATGGATTCCGTCTTGGTCAGTTCCCAGGGACGCGCTTTGAACTCATAAGGCTTCGAGGTCAGCGCGCCAACCGGGCAAAGATCAATGATGTTGCCCTGCAACTCGCTCGTCATCGCGGCTTCGAGATAGGACGTGATTTCAACATCCTCGCCACGACCGATCAAACCAAGATCGGTGACGCCCGCAACTTCAGTCGAGAAGCGCACACAGCGCGTGCATTGAATGCAGCGCGTCATGGTGGTCTTCACCAGTGGGCCGATATGCTTGTCTTCGACCGCGCGCTTATTCTCATCATAGCGTGATGTATCAACACCATAGGCCATGGCCTGATCTTGCAAATCGCATTCCCCGCCCTGATCACAAATCGGGCAATCAAGCGGGTGATTGATGAGCAAAAATTCCATCACGCCTTCGCGCGCTTTTTTCACCATCGGCGAGGTTGTGAACACGACCGGCGGCTCGCCATTCGGACCCAGACGCAGATCACGTACATTTAAGGCGCAGGAGGCCTGCGGCTTTGGCGGGCCACCCTTCACTTCCACAAGGCACATGCGGCAATTGCCAGCAATCGACAAACGCTCATGGAAACAAAACCGCGGTACTTCCGCACCCGCTTCTTCGCACGCTTGAAGTACCGTGTATTCGGCCGGAACGTCGATCTCTTTGCCGTCGATGATAATCTTGCTCATGACGTCCTCTTATTCCGCTGCCATCATGCGCACGGGATCAGCATGCGGATTGGCTGAATATTGATCGATCCGCTCTTCAATCTCGTGCCGGAAATGCGCGATTAACCCTTGAATAGGCCAAGCCGCCGCATCGCCCAATGCACAAATCGTATGGCCCTCAACCTGTTTGGTGACTTCAAGCAACATATCGATTTCACGCTTCTGCGCACGACCTTCCGCCATGCGCATCATCACACGCCACATCCAGCCCGTGCCTTCGCGACACGGCGTACATTGGCCACAGCTTTCATGCTTGTAGAACGCCGACAAACGCGCAATCGCGCGAATAACATCGGTCGATTTATCCATCACGATCACAGCGGCCGTGCCAAGACCCGAACGCAATTTTGAAAGTGAATCGAAATCCATCGGCGTATCAATGATTTGATTAGCAGGCACCATACGCACGGATGATCCACCCGGAATGACAGCCTTGAGATTGTCCCAGCCGCCGCGGACACCGCCGCAATGGCGATCAATGAGTTCGCGGAAGGTGATACCCATCGCCTCTTCGACATTGCACGGCGTATTCACATGGCCCGACACGCAAAAGAGTTTGGTGCCGACATTGTTCGGGTTGCCAATCGACGAGAACCAGCCCGCACCACGGCGAAGAATTGTGCCGGCAACAGCGATCGATTCAACATTGTTCACAGTGGTCGGGCAGCCATATAAACCCATATTGGCGGGGAATGGCGGCTTCAAACGCGGTTGGCCTTTTTTACCCTCAAGGCTTTCGAGCAAAGCGGTTTCTTCGCCGCAGATATAAGCACCCGCGCCGTGATGGACATAGAGATCAAACGGCCAGCCATGCACATTGTCTTTGCCGATAAGCTTTTTATCGTATGCTTCATCAACCGCGCGCTGCAACGCTTCGCGTTCAGCAATATATTCGCCGCGCACATAGATGTAACAGGCACGCGCGCCCATGGCGAAGGATGCAATCAAGCAACCTTCGATCAAAAGATGCGGATCATGACGCATGATCTCGCGGTCTTTGCAGGTGCCGGGTTCGGATTCGTCCGCATTCACGACGAGATAATGCGGACGGCCATCCGATTGCTTCGGCATGAAGGACCATTTCATACCCGTTGGGAATCCCGCGCCGCCACGACCACGAAGACCGGAGGCCTTCATCTCGTTGACGATCCAATCGCGACCCTTGTCGATGAAAATTTTTGTGCCGTCCCAATTGCCACGTTTCAACGCCGATTGAAGATCCGCGCCGTGATAGCCGTAGAGATTGGTGAAGATGCGATCTTTATCCGCGAGCATAATTTATCCTTTCGCGGTTTCTGCTGCTTTCGCAGCATCGGCCCGTTTAGCTTCTTCAGCATCGAAACGAGCTTTCCATGACCCTACAACCGAGCCATCATATAACGACGGGTCTCGCAATGTTTTCGGACCACCGAGAGGCTCCGAATTGCGACGCTCTATCTGCGGGCCCTTCTTCACAGAGCGACCGGCAGCGAGATCATCAAGAAGCGTGTTGAAGCTCTCGACCGTGAGGTCTTCATAATAATCATTATTGATCTGTACCATCGGCGCATTGCAGCACGCGCCAAGGCACTCGACTTCGAGCCATGAAAATTTGCCGTCCGCAGACACATGACGCTCTTCGCCAAACCGGTCTTTGCAGGCCTTGATGATTTTTTCCGCGCCATTCAGGCGGCATGGAGTTGTGCCGCACACTTGCACGAAATGATGACCGACGGGCGCGAGATTGAACATCGAGTAGAATGTCGCCACTTCAAGCACGCGGATTTTCGCCATTCCCAACATATCGGCGATATATTCCATCGCTGCCTTGGGCAGCCAATAGTCATGCTGTTCCTGCGCACGCCACAACAGCGGAATAACGGCTGAGGCTTTGCGCGCTTCTGGGTATTTCGCAATTATGGTTTGTGCCCACGCCGCATTTTCTGACGTGAACGAAAACGACGCGGGTTGGATGGCGTCGGGTGCGAGGCGACGGACACTCATTGGCACTCACCTTGAATTAAAGAAAGACGCATCACCGATCCACCTCACCGAACACAATATCGAGCGAACCGAGAATGGCGGAGACATCAGCCAACATGTGGCCACGGCAGAGGAAATCCATCGACTGCAAATGAGCAAAGCCGGGAGCCTTAATGCGGCAGCGATAAGGCTTGTTCGTTCCATCCGCGACGAGATAGACGCCAAATTCACCCTTAGGCGCTTCGACGGCTGCATAGACTTCGCCGGCCGGCACCCTGAAGCCTTCGGTATAAAGTTTGAAGTGATGAATGAGCGCTTCCATCGAGCGTTTCATTTCAGCACGCTTCGGCGGAACGATTTTGCCATCCGTTGAAGCGATCGCGCCTTTGCCTTCAGGTTTGCGCAATTCGCGAATACATTGCTTCATAATCTTGATCGACTGGCGCATCTCTTCCATACGAATGCAATAGCGATCATAGCAATCACCATTCTTGCCAATCGGAATGTCGAAATCCATTTCAGCGTAGCATTCATAAGGTTGCGACTTGCGCAAATCCCATGCTGCGCCCGAGCCACGCACCATTACGCCCGAGAACCCCAATGCCCACGCATCATCAAGCGACACAACACCAATATCGACATTGCGCTGTTTGAAGATACGGTTGTCGGTCAAAAGACTTTCGAGATCGTCACAGATTTTCAAAAACGGATCACAGAACGCTTCAATATCATAAACGAGATCATCGGGCAGATCCTGATGCACACCACCCGGACGCACATAAGCCGCGTGCATACGCGAGCCTGACGCGCGCTCATAAAACATCATGAGTTTTTCGCGCTCTTCAAAACCCCAGAGTGGCGGCGTCAACGCACCAACATCCATCGCCTGCGTCGTGACATTCAACATATGCGAGAGAAGACGGCCGATTTCCGAATACAAAACACGGATCAATTGACCACGACGCGGCACGGTAATGCCCAAAAGCTTCTCAACCGCCAATGCGTAAGCATGTTCTTGGTTCATCGGCGCGCAATAATCGAGGCGATCGAAATAGGGCACAGCCTGCAAATAGGTTTTGGTCTCGATCAGTTTCTCGGTGCCACGATGCAGAAGCCCGATATGTGGATCGA
Source organism: Alphaproteobacteria bacterium (assembly GCA_037131735.1). GTDB lineage: Bacteria > Pseudomonadota > Alphaproteobacteria > Rhizobiales > Beijerinckiaceae > CAIUPE01. Next base: position 21,602 of record JBAXQM010000014.1, on the reverse strand, counting down.
CGCGTTCAACGACTTCGCCATCAAGTTCCAACACGAGGCGCAAGACGCCGTGGGCTGCAGGATGCTGCGGGCCGAAATTGAGCGTGAAATTTCTGAGTTGATGCTCGTTCATGACTTCGCCTTTTCATCACCAGGCAACACATAGTCCGTGCCTTCCCATGGCGAGAGGAAATCAAAATTGCGGAATTCCTGGACGAGCTTTACGGGCTCATAGACCACCCGCTTCTGCTCATCATCGTAACGGACTTCGACATAACCGGATGTCGGGAAATCCTTGCGCAACGGATGACCCTGAAAACCATAATCCGTTAGCATGCGGCGTAAATCCGGATGATCATCGAAGATCACGCCATACATGTCGTAGACTTCGCGCTCATACCAATTTGCCGCCGGAAAAACGGAAATAGCTGAGGGAACGGCATTTGTCTCATCCGCTTCGAACGTCACACGCACGCGCGTATTGTGCTTTGGCGACAGAAGATGCCACACAATATCGAAACGCTTTTCGCGTGCAGGATAATCAGCAGCCGTTAGATCGGTGAAGTTCTTGAACAGAAACCGCGCGTCATCGCGCAAGGTTGTGAGCACACGAACAGTCTCGGAGGCCTCGGCGCGAATATTCAATTCGCCATAAGCGACGTCAACCGCATGCACGGCGCTACCAAGCGTTGCCTTGATGGCATCGCCGAGAGCTTTGAGTGTGTCACCATCCTGTTGCATCAGATCTCGTCTTTTCTTCTCAGAACTCAGCGTTCAATAGTGCCCGTACGGCGGATCTTCTTTTGCAAAAGAAGAACACCATACAGAAGGGCTTCCGCTGTTGGCGGGCAGCCCGGGACATAGATGTCTACCGGAACCACACGGTCACAGCCGCGCACGACTGAATAGGAATAATGATAATAGCCGCCCCCATTGGCGCATGAGCCCATGGAGATCACGTAACGAGGCTCAGGCATTTGGTCGTAGACCTTGCGGAGCGCAGGGGCCATTTTGTTTGTAAGAGTGCCGGCGACGATCATCACGTCGGACTGGCGTGGCGAAGCGCGCGGCGCGAAACCAAAGCGTTCAACATCGTAACGCGGCATCGATAGCTGCATCATCTCAACGGCGCAGCAGGCAAGACCAAAGGTCATCCACATCAGCGAGCCCGTGCGTGCCCATTGAATGAGTTCATCCGTTGACGTGACAAGAAAACCCTTGTCGCCGAGCTCAGCATTCACTTCGGAAAAAAACTTATCATTCGCGCCGATCGGCTTGCCGGTCGACGGATCGATAATACCGCGCGGCGCGGGCGCAATGTCAGGCATCAATCCCATTCGAGCGCACCCTTCTTCCATTCATAGATAAAGCCGATGGTAAGAACACCTAAGAAGATCATCATCGACCAAAAACCGAACAGCCCAACTTCTTTGAAGGCCACAGCCCAAGGAAAAAGAAAGGCGACTTCCAAATCGAAAATAATGAAAAGGATCGAAACGAGATAAAACCGCACATCAAACTTCATGCGGGCATCGTCAAAAGCTTCAAAGCCGCACTCATAAGCCGATAATTTTTCAGGATCGGGATTTTGATAGGCGACGATAAAAGGCGCGACCAACAAGCCTAAACCAATCACAAGGCTCAAGCCGATAAACACGACAAGCGGAAGGTAATCGACAAGAAGATGGTCGAGGGATTGTCCCATCAGGTAGCTCTCCTTAGCGGACCAGTTTTCGAGGCCGTTTTAAGAGCCCTAGACCGACCCGGTAGCCGACCGCCCTTACGGACCGCCGACCCTTTTTCGACGAGATTCGTTTCGAACATCGCCTTTTTGCGGTGCAACGGATAGCCCAGCCTTGTGCATCGCGCAAGGTGACACGAGGCCCCATAATCTCTACTTCTGGTATCAAAAGGTTCAGATTTTATTGATCTGTCCCGATACCGCCGCAAGGTCGAAGGCTTCGCCCTCTTGTTCACCCATCCCGCGCTTGTAGTTTTAGGGTTTTCAGGCCATATCCGCCCCGAAGTTCATGTAAAAAGGGGGCACTCATGGCCAATTCAATCGACCTTGCCGGACAATTCGCCGTTGTTACCGGGGGCGCACAGGGGATCGGCTATGCGGTTGCCGAGCGGTTCACTAGATCGGGCGCACGCGTCGCTCTTTGGGATCGCGATGAGGCCTTAGCGCGCGAATCATCCGCCCGCCTTCCCGGTTCGATTGTCGTTAAAGTCGAGCAGTCCGATGCAGCCTCCGTCCAGGCTGCCGCTGACGCCACTTTGAAAGCCTTTGGTCGTATCGATGTGCTCGTTAACAATGCCGGGATCGCTGGTCCGAATATGCCACTGGCCGATTACCCCCTCGACGCATGGCACGACATCATCAATATCAACCTCAACGGCGTCTTTTATTGCTGCAAATCCGTTGTGCCGGCTATGAAAGCGCAAGGCTATGGTCGCATCGTCAACATCGCCTCGATTGCGGGTAAAGAAGGCAACCCCAATGCGTCGGCCTATTCAGCATCCAAAGCGGGCGTGATCGCTCTCACGAAATCGCTCGGCAAGGAATTGGCCGGACAGGACATCGCGGTGAATTGCGTAACACCCGCGGCCGCTAAAACCGCTATTTTCGACCAGATGAAACAAGAACATATCGATTATATGCTCTCCCGTATCCCGCGCGGTCGCTTTCTCATGGTGGATGAAGCGGCCAATATGATCTCCTGGCTCGCCTCGAAGGAAAACTCCTTCACGACAGGTGCCGTATTTGACCTTTCCGGCGGTCGGGCGACCTATTGATCCGAATTTTATTAACGGCTTTTTCGCTTTATTGACGTAAGGGAACCTGGACTGCAGCATTTTTTTCGCCGTCCGGAGTTCCTCATGTCCAATTCATCGCGCCTTAAAGGCGCGCGGATCCTGATTACCGGCCATACCGGCTTTACCGGAAGCTGGATGTCTCTGAAATTGGCGGCTCTCGGGGCGGAAATCCATGGCTTTGCTTTGGCACCCGAGACCAAACCTGCCCTTTTCGATCTTGCAGATATTTGGTCGGCGTTCAAAAGCCATACGCTTGGCGACCTCGCTGATTTTTCGCTGCTAAGTGATACCATCAATCGCGTCGCGCCTGATGCTATTTTGCATCTCGCGGCCCAGCCGCTTGTTTTGACAGGTTATGCGCAGCCGCTGCGCACCTTCATGACCAACACGCAAGGTACCGCTCATATTTTGGAAGCCGCCCGCCTCGCGCCGTCAGTTCGAGGCGTCGTGGCCATTACAACGGATAAAGTCTATGCGCCCGATCCCAAGGCCCTGCCCTTTACAGAAGGGGCACGTTTGGGAGGCAAAGACCCCTATTCCGCCTCAAAAGCCGCTGCGGAACTGGTAATCGACGGATATCGGCATAGTCTTTCAGCCTGGAACCGCCCAATGCGGATCGAGGTGGCGCGAGGCGGCAATATCTTCGGTGGTGGCGATTTTGCCCCGCATCGGATCATCCCTGATTTCTACCGTGCCGTACAAAACGGAACGCCCTTGAAGCTTCGCAAACCTGATGCCCAGAGACCATGGCAACATGTGCTTGATCTCTGTGATGCCTATCGCCTTCTCCTCGAACGCGTGCTTGACGAGGACGCCATTTCAACAGGCGAGAATTGGAATTTCGGTCCTGACGCTGAGGAATCAGTAAAAGTGATCGACCTCATCAGGAAACTTGAGGCGACATGGCAGCGAGTGCCGCTGGACATCGAAACCGGCCCGCCTGAGACGATGACTCTCGCCCTTAACTCAAGCAAAGCGTGCTCAGAACTCGGCTGGACGCCCCGTCTTTCCCTCGACGAAGCGCTCAAATGGACTGTTGAATGGTATCAAGCCGCCATTGATAACCCTGACGACCTCGCAGCCCTCACCCGCAGACAAATCGAGACCTATGATGGCCGATGAGTGATTTAAAAAATCTCTCAAATACGAGCCAAATACAAAACACAGTTTTGACCACGGTCATTCAGACTTTACTCATTCCTCTCGCCTATTAAATTCCTCTATATTCCGTTAGGTAAGATTATTCGGAAATGACGAGGTAGGGATGATCCGGCAGGCGGTCATATTAGCCGGGGGGCGCGGCACAAGGCTCGCGGAGGAAACGACGCTGCGGCCCAAGCCGCTCGTCGAAATTGGTGGCGCGCCGATCCTCTGGCACATCATGAAGCTCTTCTATGCCCAAGGCGTGCAGGATTTCATTATCTGCCTTGGTTACAAGGGCTATTTGATCAAAGAATTTTTTGCCAATTACCGTCTTCATCGCTCAGATGTCACATTCGACTTCTCGTCCGGTGACATCCGCTATCACAAAAATCGTGCCGAGAACTGGCGCGTTACGCTCATTGACACGGGCGAAAACACGATGACCGGCGGACGGTTAAAGCGCATTCGTCCCCATCTCACCAACAGCCACTTTTATATGACTTATGGCGATGGTGTAGCCGATATTGATCTTGAACATCTGGCTTCAAGCCATCGTGCTAGCGGCAAATTGGCAACCGTGACAGCCGTCACACCGCCCGGCCGCTTTGGCGCGCTAACACTTGATGATCGAAACTTGGTTTCCCAATTTCAGGAAAAGCCCGAAGGTGATCATAGTTTTATCAATGGCGGCTTCTTTGTGTTGAGCCCCGCAGTGCTTGATCTGATCAAAGGGGATGAGACGGTTTGGGAACGCGAGCCGCTCGAAACACTCGCGAAATCAAGCAATCTCAACGCCTACCGCCATAATGGATTTTGGCATCCCATGGATACGATGCGGGATCGTCTTTATCTTGATGATTTATGGCATACCGGCAAAGCGCCGTGGAAGTTCTGGAATGAGGATGACGCATGACATCCTCGAGCAGCTATTCAATAAGCAATGCGCCGAAACAATGCCGCGCCTGTCAAAAAGAATTAGATTTCATATTCGCTGATTTAGGGGCGCAGCCCATCGCGAATGATTTAATCGATAACAAAACAAAAATTGGTAGCGAACCCCGCTACCCTTTGCGCGTTGCCTGTTGTCGCACCTGTCGCCTTGTACAGATTGCGGATGATCTACCCTCAGATCGTATTTTCCGCGAAGATTATGTGTATCAGTCCTCGATCTCGTCGAGTTTTGTTGAACATGCTCGCAACCATGTTGAAGAGCTGATTCAAGAACGTGACCTTGACCACCGCCATCACGTGGTCGAACTCGCGAGCAATGATGGCTATCTTCTTCAGTTTTTTAAAAGGCGCGGCATTCCCGTAACGGGAATCGAGCCTTCCGCATCCGTTGCCAAAATTGCACGGGAGCGTCACAGCATTCCCACCATAGAATGTTTCTTTGGAGCCGTTGAAGCACGTCGTCTTGTGACCGAGATCGGTCAAGCCGATGTTATCATCGCCAATAATGTTCTCGCGCATGTGCCTGATCTCTTTAACTTTCTCGTGGGCGTTAAAGCACTACTGAAGCCGGAGGGGTTAGCATCGTTCGAATTTCCGCATCTCCTTTCTCTTTTAGAGGGACTGCAATTCGATACGATCTATCACGAGCATTATTCCTATCTCTCGGTTCTCGCGCTTGAGCCCCTCTTTCACCGCGCGGGGCTTAGAGTAATTGATGTTAAAACCATCGCCGTTCATGGCGGGTCTTTGCGGCTCTCAGTGGTTCATGAGGACTCTGCAGCAGCGCCCGATGAGCGCGTTTCACTGCTTCGCGCGCGGGAAGAAATAGCGCAGCTTGATACCGATTCACCTTATCGCGACTTTTCAGAGAAAATTAGAAAAACATGCGTGGCGATTAAAGACATATTAAACGCTGAGAAGGCGCGGGGCGCACTTGTTGCCGCCTATGGTGCACCGGCAAAAGGAAATACGCTGCTCAATACGGCCGGCATTGATGCCTCTCTAATTTCGTTCACTGTCGATAAAGCGCCCTCAAAACGAGGCCGTTATCTTCCCGGATCCGGCCTTCCGATCTTAGATCCGTCGCTGATTTCTGTTCTCAAACCCGACACGATCCTGATCTTGCCGTGGAATATAAAGAACGAAATCATATCCGAATTGTCTTTTACTTCAGAATGGGGCGCACGTTTTCTTATTCCCATTCCGGAGCCCGAATTCATCACGCCTTTTGATCATGCTCAGCGACAGGCATCATGAAGATTATTGATCGCCCCTTTCCCGGTGCCGCGCTCTTAGAACTCGAACCCCTTTGTGACGTACGCGGATCATTTATGCGTATCTTTGATCTAAAATTTTTCTCGTACTTTGGAGATGATGTTTTAGTTGATTACACCGCAGAAAGCATAAATCCGCATAGATTAACCCTTCGCGGCCTTCATTTCCAAAAACCACCTTATGAAGAACGGAAACTTGTCCGCTGCGTAAAAGGCGAAGTCTTCGATGTTGCCGTTGATTTACGAAAAGACTCGCCGACAGAGGGCAAACACTATCACATCAGTCTAAAAGAGAATGACGCGCAGGCCCTCTTCCTTCCGAAAGGTGTGGCACATGGGTTTCTAACCCTCACGGAGAATAGCGTCGTTTCCTATCATCTCTTTGATCCCTATCAAGCATCTGCAGCTTCGGGCATTCGCTACGACGATCCTGACCTTGCGATTACCTGGCCCGGCGTCCCTCAGCTCATCAATGAGCGTGATCAGAATTGGCCGCGCTTGAAAGACCTTTCAGACAATGAAAGGGCGCAATTTCAATGAGCGTCGCAGAACCAAGACTTCTTGTTACAGGTGCTCGGGGCTTTATCGGGCGCGCAGCCCTCACAGCCCTTGCAAAACAATATGGTGGCGCATCAATTCATGCGGTCCGCAAAGCCAATAGTGGTCCCGTCCCGCTTATTCCCGGCGTTACATGGCATACGCAGGATCTCTTGGAGAGCGGATCTGCTGAAAGACTCATAGAGGTAATTCAACCAACACATTGTCTTCATGCAGCATGGGAAGCCCGCCCCCCGCATTTTTGGACATCGCCAGAGAATGAGAAGTGGCTAGCGGCGAGCGTCGCATTAGCGGAAGCCTTCGCTATGAATGGTGGCAAGAGATTTATCTCGCTCGGCAGCGTGGCGGAATATGAAAACACATCCGGCCGCATAATCGAAAATGTAACGCCCGAGGAGCCAACAACATTTTACGGGCAATGCAAATTAGCATTCCATCGCCATCTAATGACACTTTCGAAGTTTAGCGGCATTTCAACCTCCATAGGGCGAATTTTTTATGTTTATGGGCCGTACGAATATGAAACCAAACTTATTGCATCAGCCTGTCGTGCCATTGCCTTGAATGAGCCGGTCACTTTCGGGCCCCTCGATCTCTGGCGCGATTATATCCATGTCAATGATCTCGGCCGCGCCATTTCATTGCTGATGAATTCATCATTCGAGGGCGTTGTAAATCTCGCTACCGGCGAGCCTGTTCGCCAATCCATGTTGGTTGAGACCCTCGCAAAACTCTCGCATCGCGGCGATCTTTTTCTTATTGGCGCAAGACCCGCCCAAATTCACGAGCCGCCTATCCTCTTCGCAGATACACAAAAGCTTAGATCTATTGGTTGGCGACCAGAAATCACGCTTGAAGATGGACTTCAATCAACGCTCAAATGGTGGCGCGCTCAGCTGCGCCACGCCGCTTAACGCTCAACCGCGTGTATTTATTTTCTGTTGAAGCGCGATCATCGCATCAACGCAGTCTTGCCGCCAATGCCAATAACGCTTGGCGAGCTCGATATTGAAAATCGAGTCTTGTGGGAACACACACGCATCCAAAAGTTTTTCCCACGGAAGGGCGCCCATTCCTACGGGCAAATGCAAATCGCCATGACCAAAGGCGAGACGTTCGCTTTCCGTATACATCCAGATATCGTCTTGCCGACCGAAACAATCATGGATGTGAACATGCCGCGCATAGGGCGCAAGGGCAGCGCACTCACTCACGAGATCGAGTCCATGAAAATCGAGTTCAATCCATGCATGACCAATATCAAGCGTCGCACAGACATGAGAATGGTTTATCAGGGCCAATTCCTGCGCAAGCCTTTTGGGCGTCGGTGTATGGATCTTCCCGAAATACTCGCCAAAAATATTCTCAACGCACAGATAGAGACCAAGTGATTTTGCCAAATCACCGGCTTGCATGAGCCATTCACGCTGCCGCTCATAGGCGGCGTCCAATCCGGCGCTTTGGGTCAGCGGCATCATGCCGGCGTGCACAACATAATGGACGGCCTGCAATTCAGCGGCGCACTCCATCGACGCTTTCAAAACTTCAAAATGACGCGGCAGACGAAACACATCATCAAAGAAATTGATCGGATGCGGACCGTGCACAGTATAAGTGAGGTTTCGGGATTGAGTGATCCGTTTGACGGCGTCCAATTGCGGCCGATAAATCTTTCCCGCAATCACGCAATCAAGATCATAGAGCGGCAGTTCAACAAAAGAGAGACCGGTTGAGGCAATCTCGTCGAGACGCGCACCAAGATCGCTGAGGTCATTACTAACCCCCATCGCCGTCATGCCGATACCGCGAACGCCATTTGACATCACACGCGTTCCCGATTGATTTTAGAAATTAGAGGCTCGACGGCGCCATGACTTCTGATGGTGCTCTGGTGAACGCGCGCAAGGTCACAAGCACCGCACCCAGCGCCATCATGAACGCGATCATTGTGACCGTGCTGGTTGTCGCATGCGCGGCCATCCACCCACAAAACGCCAGGAAAATGTTCAAGACAAACACGATTCCAACAATCTGCTTCACGCTCCAGCCCATTGTCGTGGCGCGTTGGAAGAAATGGCTGCGATGCGGCGTCCAGATTTTTTCACCACGTGTCAGACGACGAATAACGGTGATCGTCGTATCAGCCAAAGCGTAAAGCGGAATGATGACGGCTGCAAAGAAGCTAATATCAGTAGCGACGCGATAAAGCGCATAGCCGCCCACAAGACCGATCACGAGGCTACCCGTATCGCCCAAGAACAATTTCGCAACGGGTTTGTTATAGGGCGCAAAGCCGATAAGGCCGCCAAGCACGGGCGCCATGATCATGGCAACAAGCGGGGTCGGCATCGCGAAAATCGAAAGAATGATCAGGATCGTCGCAACGGGTATGAATTGCGCGACCGTCAAGCAATCAAGCCCATCGATAAAGTTGGTGAGATTGATCATCCAGAAGAGAGCGACACCCGCAAACAAACGCTCAACCCACAAAGGCAACGCGCCATCGAACAAGGCGACATAAGACGGCGTCACATAGAGAAGCAAACCGATCAACGCGATCTGGCCCCCCACACGTGGCAAAACAGGAAGTGGCTTCACATCGTCAAAAAAGCCGAGCGCCGAAATGAGCGCCGCACCTGCAGCCAGTGCCGCGAGAATTGTGCGATCAATACCCGCAAGAAACGGCGCGAAGATGATTGCTACGGCAAATACGCCAACAATCGCAATCGTCATCGGAATGCCCGCACCTTGCGGAGTGGGAACCTTATGGCTTGAGCGCGCATTAACGGATGCCAACGCATGACGACGCAGAAACGGCATCATCACGGGGATCACGAAAAATGTGAACGCCGCCGCCGCAAGGGCTGCGAAGAACGCGAAGATAAAACCGGCCTCGATCATCGAAGTAAACTTCCGAACGGACAGTGCACCAGACACAAAGACCGACCCCACGTCCCGCACAAAAGGACGATGTGATCGACTAACAGGTGGCTACACGATGATCGTAACGGACGGACCCGGCGCCCCTACCCGTCCGTCCAAACCGGACGAGACCGGAGCGTGGCGAGAGAGACGGGACTTGAACCCGCGACCTTCGGCGTGACAGGCCGACGCTCTAACCAACTGAGCTACTCCCCCAATACGGCGCACCGATTGACGGTGACCGAGGCATTAAGGGAGCGTTTATGGCCTGTCAAGCCGCACGATAGGCAACCTGATGGCAAGCTTCTAACGAGGCCGCCATGAACGCAGCATTAATGTTGAATTGTGACAGTTTTTTTGTCGCTCAATGCCCTGAGCGCATTCAAAATCACGGCAACATCAATAAATTCTTGCAAAATTGCACCTTTAACAGGCTGGAGATAACCAAAGGCAGCAAAAATCATCCCCAAAGCGGAAAAGGCCAGGCCGGCATAGACACTTTGCCGCGCAATCGAAAATGAACGCCGCGCAATCAAAATCGCTTCCGGCAAGGCATCGAGCCGGTCAACGAGCAGAACAATATCGGCGGCCTCTGCAGGTGCCCCCGCACCCCTAACGCCCAAAGCAATGCCGACATCAGCGGCGGCCAAAGCCGGCGCATCATTGACCCCATCCCCCACCATCGCGGTCACCGCACGGGATTTCTCGCGAATAACCGCCTCGACTTTTCCGGCAGGCGTTGCTTCCGCAATGATCTGATTGAGGGAAAGACCCCTCCCGATTTCTTCGGCCACTTCGCGTCGATCACCCGTCAACAACACGGTGCGTGAAATGGAAAGCGCGCGTAGATCTTGAAACACCTCAGCCGCTTCGGGACGCACCGCATCGACAAAACGCGCAAAGCCGATCATCGCGCCCTCAATCCCGATGGCGGCGATAAGACCGGTCTCTGATGCCACGAGATCGCGCGCTACGGGATGCCACCCCTCCGGCGATCCCATGCGTGACACAAAAGGAAAAGTACCAACGGCAATGCGTTTGCCTTCAACAACACCGCTCACCCCTTCGCCTGCGGATTCAATTACCGCAGAGGGAACCGGTAACGCACCGCATTCCAAAGCCGCCGCGCGTGCCAAAGCTGCAGAGACAACATGCGTTGAGCCCTGACACAAAGCGCCCGCTGCACGGATAACATCGCGGCGATCAAAGCCCGGGGCGACGACGACATCACGCAAGACCGGCTCACCACGTGTGAGTGTTCCGGTTTTATCAAACAGAATGGTTTTTGTTTCGGCGAGCGTTTCAAGCGCGCCGCCATGTTTTACAAGAACGCCTTGTTTTGCCGCGCGCGAAAGCCCCGCAACAATCGCAACTGGCACCGCGAGAATAAGCGGACAAGGTGTTGCCACGACAAAGACGGCAAGCGCGCGCACCGGATCGCCACTATAAAGAAAAGCAAAAGCGGCCAGCATGATTGTGAAGACGAGAAAACTAATCGCATGGCGATCAGCGAGCCGCGCCATCGGCGCCTTCTGCGCTTCGGCGTCTTCGACCATGCGAATGATCGCGGCAAAGGCACTCGCGCGCACATCGGTTGTTGCGACAAGATCAATGGCCCCGCCAATATTGGTGATACCGCTTAAAAGCGCATCGCCCTTTTGGTGGTGAACGGGAGCCGCCTCACCCGTCATCACGGATTCATCGAACAACGCGTCATCACTTGAAAGCTGGCCATCAACTGGCAACACATCACCCGGCCGGATCATCAAGAGATCACCGGGCTGAATAGCCTCCACCGCAATCTCTTCAATCTCGCGCCCGCGATAAATCTGCGCGCGACGCGGCGCGCGGGAAATCAAGGCAGTCATATCCTTCCGCGCGCGCGCTTGCGCATAGGCTTCAAGCACCTGCCCGCCCGCAAACATCAGCGCGACGACATTGCCCGCCACCCATTCACCGAGCGCGAGCGAGCCCGCCATTGAAAGGGCGGCAACAATATCAAGCCCGACGGCACCGCGCGCGAGGCTGCGGATGATGATCACGATCAGCGCGATAAGAACGAGTGCTGTGCCGCTCGCAAAGGAGATCGACGCATAAAGGGGCACGTCAAACGCGGTGAACCCCGCCCCCGCCGCGAGGCCGAGCAACGTGATCGCAAACAGGAGAAAATCGAACCGGCTCAAAAACGCGCGCATGATCTCTTACTAACGCGCAGCGCGTGAAAAGAGCATCGGCCTAAAGGCGCATAAACCTTACAAAGACCGCGCCTCGATCAGCAAATGATCGCGAAAGGCGCGCGCGATAGGCGACAATCTTTTGCCCTTCAAAAACACGATGCGCCATGAGGTCTCAATCGGGAAACCTTCCACCTCTGGCAAAAACAAACCTTCGCTCGCCGGATCGGCATTCAGCGCATGACGCGATACAACGCCGACACCCATGCCACCCGCGACCGATTGTTTGATCGCTTCATTGGAGCCAAGCTCTAGCCTTATGCGCGGTTTCAAGCCCGCACCCGCAAAGAGCGCATCAATGGCGAGCCGCGTGCCCGATCCTTTTTCACGTAAGATGAGACGATCTTCCGCGAGCATATTCAAAGATATCAGTTTTTTGTACTTATTGGCGTCGGTTAAAGGCGCGATCGCCACCAAAGGGTTGGACAGGAACCGCGCCTCCTCCGTTTCCAAATCTTCAGGCGGCTTCGACATGATGGCAAGGTCATCGCGATTGTCTCTAAGCCGCGCCACGACCCCGTCGCGGTTCAGGACTTCCAAAGCGATATCGATCTCCGGATATTTCCGGCAGAAGCCTGCCAGCAAACGCGGCATGAAATATTTCGCCGTGCTCACCACCGCCACCGACAACCGCCCGCGCGTGAGCCCGCGCATCCCGTCCACTTCCTGTGTGAAGCCCGCCCACTCGCCGAGCATCAGCCGCGCGGTGTCGGCGAGTTTTGTCCCGGTTTCTGTCAAATGAACGCGGCGGCCAATCACGTCAAAAAGCGGCAGGCCGACCGTATCGGCCAAATCTTTGAGTTGCATGGAGGCGGTGGGCTGCGTGACACCACAAACCCGCGCAGCCTCGGTTACCGAGCCACGCTCGGCCAAGGCCAAAAAGAGCTGCAGTTGCCGAAAGCTTGGAGTCATAGATTATAATCTATGCATTTCGATGAATTTATCAATTATCTTTTCACTGCCGTCCCTGCTACCCGAGCCGGACACGGAGGGTACGCATGTCCAATTTTCTCGATCCCGCGATTTTGTTCTTTGTCTTTGGCGTTGTGGCAGGCGCGCTGAAATCCAATCTCGAAATCCCGCAGCCCATCTCGCGCTTTCTCTCGCTCTATCTGCTGATGGCCTTGGGGTTGAAGGGCGGCTTTGCGCTCGCGCAATCCGGCATCCACGCAGAAGTGCTCACAAGCATTGTGGTCGCGCTGATCCTCGCCGTCCTCGTGCCACTTCTGGGCTATGCGTTCCTGCGCTCAAAAATATCCGCCTATGATGCCGCCGCGATTGCCGCCACTTATGGCTCGGTGAGTGCAGTGACCTTCATCACGGCCGCCGCTTATCTCGATGCGAGTGGCGTGGCCTATGGCGGACATATGGCGGCGGCGATGGCCTTCATGGAGTCACCGGCCATTATCATTGCCGTTGTGATGGCAAGCCTCGTGCGCAAGCAGAATGAAAAGGGCCAGACAACACAAGGCGCACATGGTGTCGGCGCGGTGTTGAAACATGCGCTGACCGATGGCGCGCAGATTGTATTGATCGGCGCGCTGCTTGTGGGCGTGATTTCCGGCGAAGCGGGCAAAGCGGCGATGGCGCCCTTCTCTGTTGATCTTTTCAAAGGCATGCTCGCCTTCTTCTTGCTCGATATGGGCTTGCTCACCGCGCGGAATTTTCCGCCGCTCAAATCGCTTTCACCCTGGTTGATCGCCTATGCGATCTTAGGCCCTGTGATCCATGCGATGCTGGCGCTCGCCCTCTGCGTCTTCACAGGATTGGAAGCAGGCAACACAGCTTTGTTGATGGTGCTTGCTGCGAGTGCGTCATACATCGCGGTGCCAGCGGCTTTGCGCTTTGCGATACCGGAAGCAAACCCCTCGCTCTATTTCGGCCTTTCACTCGGCGTGACATTCCCGATCAATATTCTGATCGGCATTCCCGCCTATACCGAGATTGCGAAACGCGTGGTGGGGTAAGAGGCTAGTTCGCCCTCCGCTTTTTCAATTTCATCACATCGCTTTCGGCGATCCCGAACAAGTGAAGCAACGCATCCAAAGCGCGGTGCTCCTCCTCGGTTAAAGGCCGTTTCTCAAGCTCGACGATTTCATAAACGCGCAGCAACGCGGTTTGCGTCATATCCATACTCATCTGCACGAGCGCGCCGACATCGGCATCTTTCGGGAACGCTTTCAAAACCATGCGGCACCCCCTGTTATAAAAACGACCCCAGCGCGGGCCGCGCTGGAGCAAAGTTCCGAAATGAAAACGACTCCAACGCGGAACGCGCTGGAGCAGAGTCCCCAAAATGAAAACGACTCCAACGCGGAACGCGCTGGAGTCGGGGTGCTCAAAAGACCAACCAAGTGTGGTCGCGACGCTTTTAGTCTCGCGACCTGGACATAACGCCGCCACCCCGACGTGGAAGCGTCAGGGCAGTTTGGTGACGGCAGATGCGCTGCCGACCTGGTTGGGGCTTTTGAGACCCCGAGTCATGAGTGACATGACCTAAAGTCAATTAGACCAAAACCCGCACCAAAGATCAACCTGCCCCGTGCTAGCGCGCGGAGTGAGGAGGCTAACGAGAAAAGGATGATACACGGTTAGGTTGTGAGAGGGATTTTTATTAAAGTGCTATATAATTCGTTGGTGTGATTAAACTTCTATCCGTCATTGCGAGCGGGAGCGAAGCAATCCAGCTGATGATAATTGTTGTAATGCGATGTCTCCGTAGCACCCTGTTCTGAACCTCCAACTGGATTGCTTCGCGTTCGCTCGCAATGACTGATTGAATGTCGCATCAATTGAATAATAACGTCATTAAAGTTACGCTTTAACTATGAAGCGCGAACCCGCAGTTTACGTCATGGCAAATAAACGCAATGGCACGCTGTATGTCGGCGTGACATCCGATATTGGCCGTCGTGCCTTCGAGCATCGCGAGAGCCTGATCGCAGGTTTTACAAAACGCTTCGGCTGCACGCGCCTTGTCTGGTATGAATTTTATGAATTAATGACCGATGCCATCGAACGCGAAAAGAAAATCAAAGGCTCATCACGAAATGATAAATTGCGATTAATCGAGGACTTAAATCCGGAATGGAACGATCTCTTTGACACCTTACAACAATGACGAAGTGCTTTGAATTGGCTCGCATTCATTTCTCATAACTTCGAGCGATTAAAGCATCGTCATTGCGAGCGGGAGCGAAGCAATCCAGCTGATGATGATTATTTGAATGCCATGTTGACATAGCACTCTATTCTAAACCTCCAACTGGATTGCTTCGCGTTCGCTCGCAATGACGTGAAGGTTTCTAGCGTGCCGAACCGAAGCCCAAAGTGCGAAGACTGTCCGCCTTCGTTGCTGCGCAACTTCGGCGCGACAAACATCACCCTTCGGGTGATGTTTGGTGGGCGATGACGGACTCGAACCGCCGACATTCTCGGTGTAAGCGAGACGCTCTACCAACTGAGCTAATCGCCCCTTCCAACAGGGAATGCGCCCTCTTAGCCGACAGAAGCGGTGCCGTCAAAGGGGGTAAAGAGAGGGACTAGGGATTAGGGAATAGCTGCCTACTGCCTACGCCCTACCCTCAGTTCAAAGCCGCTTTAAAGGCGGCGGCGGGTTTGAATTTGGGGGTTACCGAGGCTTTTGTCTGGATTTCCTCGCCCGTGCGCGGGTTGCGCGCGACGCCCGCGGCGCGATGGGTGGCGGTGAAGGTGCCAAAGCCCACAAGCCGGACCTCGTCGCCCTGTTTAAGCGTCGCCGTGACCGCATCGAGAAACGCGTCAACCGCCGCGCCCGCCTCCGCCTTGGTGAGATTGGCATTTTCCGCAATCGCCGCCACAAGCTCGACCTTATTCATTCAAACGCACTCCTCACGCACCACCACACCGAATCGAAACTACAACGCGCGCGATCGTCGTGAAGAGGCGCGCAAGATGCAAGTCACCGCGCTCATGCGCATGACGCAAGACAAAGAAAAAGGGCCGCCTTGCGGGCCGCCCTTTTGTACTTCGATCTAATTTTCTATTTTTAGCATCGCCCTTATCGAAAAACCGGAATCCACTTTTTCGTGAGCGATGCCCTAATGCGCGACCATGCCGCCGCGATCTTCTTCGGAGGCAACCGGTGCTTTCGCATCGATCACTTCTTTCCATTCAATCGGCGTCGGCTCACGCACAAGTGCGTGTTTGATCACTTCATCCATGCGCGAGACCGGCACGATTTCCATACCGCTCTTCACATTGTCCGGAATGTCAGCGAGATCTTTCGCATTCTCTTCCGGAATGAGCACCTTCTTCACGCCGCCCCGCAGAGCCGCGAGAAGTTTTTCTTTCAAGCCACCAATCGGCAAGACGCGACCGCGCAAGGTGACTTCACCTGTCATCGCCACATCGCGACGCACCGGAATGCCTGTGAGCATCGACACGATCGCTGTCGCCATGCCGATACCGGCAGACGGACCATCTTTCGGTGTCGCACCTTCCGGCACGTGCACGTGGATGTCACGCTTATCGAAGAGCGGCGGTTCGATGCCGAAATCAACCGCACGCGAGCGCACATAGGATGCTGCCGCCGAAATCGATTCCTTCATCACGTCTTTGAGATTGCCGGTGACCGTCATGCGGCCCTTACCCGGCATCATGACACCTTCAATCGTCAACAACTCACCACCGACTTCGGTCCAGGCAAGACCGGTGACGAGACCGACTTGATCTTCCGACTCCGTTTCACCGAAGCGATATTTCGGCACGCCGAGATAATCCGGAATCTTGTCAGCCTTCACCTTCACGGCTTTAATCTTGCCGCCCGCCATGATGATTTCTTTGACGGCTTTACGCGCCATATTCGACATCTCACGGGTGAGATTACGTACACCCGCTTCCCGCGTGTAACGACGGATCACCATCATCACCGCTTCATCATCAATCATCCATTCCTTGTCGGTGAGCCCGTGCTTCGTGCGGGCTTCCGGAATAAGATGGCGCTTGGCGATTTCAAGCTTTTCATCTTCCGTGTAACCGGCGATGCGGATCACTTCCATACGATCAAGAAGGGCTGGCGGAATATTAAGCGTATTCGCCGTGGTCACGAACATGATGTTCGACAGATCATAATCCACTTCGAGATAATGATCATTGAACGATGAGTTCTGTTCGGGATCGAGCACTTCCAACAAAGCCGATGACGGATCACCGCGGAAATCCATGCCGAGCTTGTCGATTTCATCGAGCAAGAAAAGTGGGTTCTGCGTCTTTGTCTTTTTCAAAGACTGAATGATCTTGCCCGGCATGGAACCGATATAAGTCCGGCGATGGCCCCGGATTTCCGCTTCATCGCGCACACCGCCCAAAGACATGCGCACGAATTCACGACCCGTTGCTTTCGCAATGGATTTACCCAGCGATGTCTTACCCACGCCCGGAGGACCGACGAGGCAGAGAATAGGACCCGTCAATTTGTTCGCGCGTTGTTGCACCGCCAAATATTCGATGATGCGTTCTTTGACTTTCTCCAAACCAAAATGATCGGCATCGAGAATGCCCTGCGCAGCGGGCAAATCCTTCTTGATTTTTGAGCGACGGCCCCATGGCAGCGCGAGCATCCAATCTAGATAATTGCGGATGACGGTTGCTTCCGCCGACATCGGCGACATCTGACGCAGCTTCTTCAATTCGGCGAGTGATTTATCACGCGCTTCTTTGGAGAGCTTGGTCTTCTTGATGCGATCTTCGAGTTCGCCGAGTTCGTCTTTACCTTCCTCGTCGCCGAGTTCTTTCTGGATCGCCTTCATCTGCTCGTTGAGATAATATTCGCGTTGCGTCTTTTCCATCTGACGCTTCACGCGCGAACGGATGCGCTTCTCGACTTGCAACACAGAGATTTCGCTCTCCATGAAGCCGAGCACTTTCTCGAGACGCTTCACAACATCATTGGTCTCGAGCACATCTTGCTTGTCGGAAATTTTGACAGCGAGATGCGACGCGACAGTATCGGCAAGTTTCGCATAATCTTCGATCTGCGTAACCGCTGCGACAACTTCCGGTGAAATCTTCTTATTGAGTTTCACATAGCCTTCGAATTCGGTGACGACAGAACGCGCGAGCGCTTCCGCTTCAATCTGGCTTGAAACGAGATCAGGCACCGCAATCGCATCAGCCTGCATGAAGGACTCACCCGCAATAAAGCTTTCGGCTTTCGCACGGCTCACACCTTCAACCAGAACCTTCACGGTTCCGTCAGGCAATTTCAAAAGCTGCAGCACGCTGGCAAGCGTGCCGACCGAATGAATGGCATCCACTGCCGGATCATCATCGCCCGCGTTTTTCTGCGTGGCGAGGAGAATGAGCTTCTCCGTCTTGACGACGTCCTCAAGCGCTTTGATCGATTTCTCGCGGCCGACAAAAAGCGGCACAATCATATGAGGGAAAACGACAATGTCGCGCAAAGGCAGAACGGGGTAAGTCGCCCGGCTTCCGGCTTCAACACTCGTGCGCTGTTTTGACTGGGGCATGATAGAGACGTCCTTCTAATGATGGACCCTGATCCCAAGAGCGGCGATCCGGTTCCCGCAAAACCCGTGAGGTCTTACGTGCGGCCTTCCCCTCGGGACGATTCCCTCGCGTTAGGCAAAGGCCGACACCCCATAAATGGAGAAGGGCCGCTCCAGTTTCAAGCCGGAACAGCCCCTAATCCCCACCGCGCTTGCAAGGCTGTTAGGCGCTTGAGGCGGTCTCGGCCACTTTGTCCGAATAAATATAGAGCGGACGGGCTTTTCCGTCGATCACTTCAGGCCCGATGACAACCTGCTCGCACCCATCAAGGCTTGGCAGATCATACATGGTCTCAAGCAGAATACCTTCCATGATCGAGCGCAAACCACGCGCGCCGGTCTTGCGTTCAATCGCCTTCTTGGCAATCGCCGAAACCGCATCGTCGGAGAAGGTGAGTTCCACATCTTCCATTTCGAACAAGCGTTGATACTGCTTCACGAGCGCATTTTTCGGTTCGGTCAAAATGCGCTTCAATGCCGGCTCGTCGAGATCTTCAAGCGTGGCAATAACAGGCAGACGACCAACAAATTCCGGGATCAAACCGAACTTCAACAAATCTTCCGGTTCGGTCTCACGGAAGATCGCGCCGGTGCGACGATCATCAGGCGATTCAACCTTTGCACCGAAGCCGATCGATGTGCCCTTGCCGCGCATCGAGATGATCTTCTCGAGACCCGCAAACGCACCACCGCAGATGAAGAGGATGTTCGTTGTATCCACTTGCAAGAATTCTTGCTGCGGATGTTTGCGGCCACCCTGCGGCGGAACCGATGCCACAGTGCCTTCCATGATTTTCAACAGCGCTTGCTGAACGCCTTCACCCGACACGTCACGCGTGATCGAAGGATTGTCAGACTTGCGGCTGATTTTGTCGATTTCGTCGATATAGACGATGCCGCGCTGCGCGCGATCAACATTGTAATCAGACGCCTGCAGCAATTTCAAAATGATGTTCTCGACATCTTCACCGACATAACCGGCTTCAGTGAGCGTTGTCGCGTCAGCCATTGTGAAGGGCACGTCGAGAATACGCGCGAGTGTTTGCGCGAGAAGAGTCTTGCCCGAACCCGTCGGACCCACAAGCAAGATGTTCGACTTTGCGAGTTCGACATCATTATGCTTCGTCGCATGGTTCAAACGCTTATAGTGATTATGAACCGCGACCGAGAGAACCTTCTTCGCGTGTTCCTGGCCGATGACATAATCATCGAGAACCTTGCGGATTTCTTTCGGAGTCGGAACGCCATCGCGCGACTTCACCAGTGAGGACTTCGACTCCTCGCGAATGATATCCATGCAGAGCTCAACGCATTCATCGCAGATGAACACGGTCGGCCCTGCAATCAGCTTGCGGACCTCATGCTGGCTTTTGCCGCAAAATGAGCAGTAGAGCGTGCTCTTTGAATCCGTGCTGCCAACCTTACTCATCGACTTTCTCCGCACCTCAACCGACCAGCCCTGCCCGAAACGGGATCATTCCCGCCACAGGGAGACCGGACGATTAGACGTCCCCCTATGCAATCATGCCCGGACGAATCGAGCAATAGCGCAGGAACCTAAACAAAACCCTTAAAACCCGGAGCTAAGGTTAACCGCCCCTGCCCGGTCTTCACTGCAACCGGCGGGCCAATTGAAAACCCCTTATTCCTTAATGGGTTCCGGGTCGCCGGGCCGCTTATCCATCACTTTATCGATGATACCGAACTCTTTGGCACCGTCAGCGGTCATAAAATTGTCGCGCTCGAGCGCTTTTTCGATTGTTTCGTAGTCTTGGCCCGTATGGCTCACATAGATCTCATTCAGGCGCCGCTTGAGGCCTTCGACCTCTTTGGCGTGGATCATAATGTCCGTGACCTGACCCTGATAGCCACCTGAGGGCTGATGGACCATGATCCGGGCATTCGGAAGGGCAAAACGCATGTCTTTTGCGCCTGCAGCCAGCAATAGCGAGCCCATGGAGGCCGCTTGGCCGACGCAAAGCGTCGTTACCGGCGGGCGGATAAACTGCATCGTATCATAAATCGCGAGTCCTGAGGTCACGACCCCGCCCGGCGAATTGATATAGAGCGAGATTTCCTTTTTGGGGTTCTCGGCTTCCAGGAACAGAAGCTGCGCCACCACGAGCGATGCCATATTGTCCTCGACGGGACCCGTCAGGAAAACAATGCGCTCACGCAAAAGGCGGGAATAGATATCGAAAGCCCGCTCACCACGGTTCGACTGCTCGACCACCATAGGGACGAGCTGGTTATAGGTCTCAATCGGATCGCGCATGGGGGCCTTCGGAACATCAGGGGGACATTGACAATACGACCCGTGAATCGGATCGGACTGAACAAGATATAAAGACTTCGGCCGAAATAAAAAGAGCGGACGCCTGGCGCCCGCTCATTTAATTCGTTAACGCGTTGAAAAACCTTAGTCTTTTTTCGCTTTAGCCTTGCTCTTGGACGCTTTGCCCTTGGCCGGCGCGTCCTCATCGTCCTGCTTCATCAGCTCTTCGCGGGTCACCGTCTTTTCGGTCACCTTAACGCCTGCGAGAATGTGATCGACGACTTTGTCTTCAAAAAGCGGCGCGCGGATTTCAGCCAATGCCTGAGGGTTTTGGCGATAGAAATCCCAAACCATCTTTTCCTGGCCGGGAAACTGACGAGCCCGGTCCATCACACCACGCGAGATCTCCTCGTCGGTGACTTCAACCTTGGCCGTTTCGCCGATTTCGCCGAGCACGAGACCCAGACGGACGCGACGCTTGGCGATGCCGAGATATTCTTCACGGGCCGCTTCTTCGGTCGTATCTTCATCAGCGAATGTCTTGCCCGACTGCTGCATCTCGCCCATCACCTGGTTCCAGATGCCGTTAAATTCCTGCTCGACAAGCGCGGGCGGCAATTCAAATTCATACTGTCCATCGAGGGCATCGAGAAGTTCGCGCTTGGTCTTACTGCGCGCGACGGCTTCATATTCGCGAGCGATATTTGAGCGCACGGCGTCTTTCAATTTATCGAGCGCTTCAAAGCCGAAAGTCTTGGCGAAGTCATCGTCGATCTTGGCTTCGCCTGGCGCTTCAATTTTCTTGATTACGGTATTGAATGTCGCTGCTTTTCCAGCGAGATGCGCCGCCGAATATTCGGCCGGGAAAGTTGCGCTGACAATCACCGTGTCGCCCTGACCA
>JBAXQM010000013.1:0-63948 GCA_037131735.1 Alphaproteobacteria bacterium | reverse complement strand
CTCGTTAAGCGCGACACCTTTACCCGCGACGCGCGTTTATATGGGTGAGGTTGGCCTTACCGGGGCGTTACGCCCAGTGGGTCAAGTGGCGGCCCGCCTCAAAGAGGCCGCAAAACTCGGCTTTGCCTCGGCCGTTATTCCGAAAGCGGGGGCGGAAGCCGCAGGCCCCTCTCCGCTCTCGGTGGCATCAATCGCCGATGCGGCCGATCTGGTCACCTCGATCATTGCGGGAAAGAAAGCGCCACGCGCAGGGTAAAGACCACGCAGTTGACGAAAGAGGCGTGACGCGGCCCTTGGCTGCGATTATAAGCGCCGGGTTGCGCGCCAAGCATCAAAGGAAATGGAAGAGAGATGAGCCAACTACCGATCAGCCTGCTCGATCTACTTGTGATCGGCATTGTTCTCCTTTCGGCACTCCTCGCCTCTGTTCGCGGCTTTACCCGTGAGGTCCTCGCTATTGGCTCCTGGGTAATTGCGGCCGTTGCGGCCTATGCCTTCCATCCGCAAGTTCTGGCCTTCCTGGAACCGCATATTGCCAACCGCCAGATTGCGCTCGCCGCCGCCATTGCCGCTGTATTTCTCGTAACGCTTGTGATCGTTACGATGATCACCGTCAAATTGTCGGATGCTATTCTCGATTCAAGCATTGGCGCGCTTGATCGCACGCTTGGCTTTTTATTCGGTGCAGCCCGAGGTTTTCTGATTGCCGCCGTCGCCTTCCTGTTCTTCGACAAGCTCGTTGGCGAGAAACAATATCCGGACTGGGTCCGCGACGCGAAAATGCGCCCCCTTCTCAAAGAATCAGGCGACCAGCTCATAGCGCTTTTGCCAACCGATGCGGGCTTTCTCGAAAAACTGAAGGCCAAGGCACTTTCAGGCGCAACGCCAGCCGAGGGGCAATCCGGACAGGATGGACAGCCCAAAACTCCCTAACTACGCCAAGTTGAGCTCTGAGGCCCCGGCATTCCACCTAGGTTGTTGAAGGCGGCTTATACAAGTTGCAAACGCCGGACTGAAAGCGCATATCTCCGCCGCAACAGCCGGGATTTCCGATGACAAACGAGCTCTTCGACCTCGACGCCGATCGTCTCAAGGAAGAATGCGGCGTATTCGGCATTTATGGCCATCCGGACGCCGCGGCAATTACCGCGCTCGGCCTGCATGCGCTCCAACATCGCGGCCAAGAAGCCGCCGGCATTGTGAGCTTCGACGGGCGTCGCTTTCACTCTGAGCGCCGTATGGGCCTCGTGGGCGACAATTTCTCAAAACGTTCCGTGATGGATCGACTGACGGGTAATGCCGCGATTGGCCATACCCGCTACTCGACAACGGGTGAGACGATTTTGCGCAATGTGCAGCCGCTCTTTGCCGAGCTTGATGGCGGGGGGTTTGCGGTTGCCCACAATGGCAACATCACCAATGGCATTTCGCTGCGCCGTGAACTTATTCGCAACGGCGCGATCTACCAGTCAACGAGCGACACAGAAGTCGTGCTTCATCTCGTTGCCGGATCAAAGAAAGTAAAATTTGTCGACCGCTTCATCGAAGCCATCATGCAGTTGGAAGGCGCCTATTCTTTTGTTGGCCTCACCAACAAGAAACTGATTGGTGTGCGTGATCCCTTGGGCATTAGGCCTTTGGTGCTCGGCGAATTGAACGGTGCTTATATACTCGCATCAGAAACTTGCGCTCTTGATATTATCGGCGCGCGTTTTGTGCGCGATATCGAAAATGGTGAAATCGTCATCATCAGCGAGACGGGCATTGAATCGCTGAAGCCCTTCGGCATTCTGCCCGCGCGACCTTGTATCTTCGAATACATCTATTTCGCACGACCCGACTCTGTTGTGCATGGAAAATCGGTTTATCAAGTGCGCAAAGAGATGGGTGCTGAATTATCGCGCGAAAGCCCCATTGATGCCGATGTTGTGATCCCTGTTCCTGACTCAGGTGTGCCTGCTGCGCTTGGTTACGCGCAAGCCTCGGGTCTTCCCTATGAATTGGGAATCATTCGCAATCACTATGTGGGCCGCACCTTCATTCAACCCACACAAATGGGGCGCGAGATTGGCGTGCGCATGAAGCACTCAGCCAATCGCGCCGTTGTTGAAGGCAAGCGCATTATTCTGATTGATGATTCAATCGTGCGGGGAACGACCTCTGTAAAAATCGTACGCATGATGCGCGATGCCGGTGCGCGCGAAGTGCATTTCCGCATTTCATCACCACCAATTAAGTTTCCTGATTTCTATGGCATTGATACGCCCGAGCGAAACAATCTCCTCGCCGCCACGCACTCGCTTGAGGAGATGCGTGAATTCATCGGTTCGGATTCTCTCGCCTTTTTATCGGTTGATGGAATCTATCGCGCGATGGGCGAAGTTGGTCGCAGCAGCGATCGCCCGCAATTCACCGATCATTGTTTCACCGGCGACTATCCAACCGGTTTGACAGATCAATCGGGTGACTCACCCAAACAACTCTCTTTGCTTGCTGAAGCCGGTTAAACCTCATGACAAAAAAACTTGAAAATCGGATTGCGCTCATCACCGGCGCATCCCGCGGCATCGGTCGCGCAACCGCTCTCGCTTTCGCTAAAGAAGGCGCTCATGTGATTGCGCTTGCCCGCACACAAGGCGCGCTTGAAGAGCTTGATGACGCGATCCGCAATGTCGGTGGCACCGCTACACTGGTGCCCGCCGATCTTAAAGACATGGATAGTATTGATCGTCTGGGACCGGCGCTTCTTGAGCGTTGGGGCAAGCTTGATATTTTCTTTGGCAATGGCGCGATCCTTGGCCCTATCTCGCCGATTGGTCATATCGTTGCGAAAGAATGGGACGATGTGATGCTGGTGAATGTGACGGCGAATTTTCGCCTGATCCGCATTCTCGATCCGCTGTTGCAACGCTCAGAGTCGGGCCGCGTGATTTTAATGAGTTCTGCAGCCGCGTGGAAACATCGTCCTTATTGGGGACCTTATAGTGTGTCGAAAGCGGCTGTCGAAGCGCTTGGCCACACTTACGCGCAAGAAGTTGCGTCAACGCCTATCAAAGTAATGATGGTTGATCCGGGTCCGCTGCGTACCGATATGCGCGCGACCGCTGTTCCCGGTGAAGATCCGATGAGATTGCGTGAACCTTCAGAGCTCGTGCCGCATCTCATTGATATGGCCGCTGCGTCTTGGACCGATACTGGTCGTCTTTTTGATTTCTCGGGCCCAACGCCGAGACTCTGCGACTTCGGCAAACCGGTCGACGTGAAAGCCTGACTTAGTCTTTTGCGTAAGGGTTTTTTGCCGTGCGCATCGATAAGCGTATCGGTGTGCCCGGCAGATTAAATGTCTCGCGCAAAGAATTAATCAGATAGCGCAAATAACTATCGGGCAAACCATCAAGCTGCGATCCGAACAAAGCAAAATGCGGCGGACGCGCTTTCACTTGTGTCGCGTAACGAATTTTAATGCGGCGTCCCGAGATCGCCGGCGGCGGATGTTTTTCAAGCACCCCTTCAAGCCAGCGATTGATCTGTCCTGTTGAAACACGCGTTGACCAAACATCAGCCGCTTTAAAACAAGCGTCGATCAATTGATCCGTGCCTGAGCCTGTAAGCCCCGAGAGCGGCACGATGGATGCGCCTTTCACATTCGAGATCAAGCGTTCGGCATCCTCAACCATGCGTTGGAATCGTCCGGCTTCACCGGCAACAAGATCCCATTTATTCACGCCGACAACGAGCGCTCGTCCTTCGCGTTCAATCACCGAGAGAATGGCGAGATCCTGTTTCTCAAACGGAATTGTTGCATCGAGCAAAAGCACGACAACTTCGGCAAATTTTACCGCGCGTAACCCATCAGACACCGCAAGCTTTTCAAGCTTGTCTTCAATCTTGGCGCGCTTACGCATTCCCGCTGTATCGTAAAGCTTTACGCCACGACCATGATAAGACCATTCAACAGAAATTGAATCGCGCGTGATCCCCGCTTCGGGGCCAGTTAACAAACGATCTTCACCAATCAGCTGATTGATAAGCGTTGATTTACCGGCATTCGGGCGCCCGACAATCGCGATGCGTAAAGGGCGTTCAACGCCGTCATCGTCTTCATCGTCATTTGAGTCATCATCCTCGTCACGCTCTTCACGCGGAAAAATATTACGAAGTGCTTCATAAAGGTCAGCAAGTCCTTCGCCATGTTCGCCTGAAAACGGAATGGGATCACCAAGACCCAATTCAAACGCTTCATAGCTTTCCATCATGCCGAGTTTACCCTCGGCCTTATTGGCAAGAAGAATAACGGGCTTGCCCGCACGCCGCACTAAAGTCGCGAAATGACGATCGGACGGCGTGATGCCCGCGCGCACATCGATGAGAAAAATCACGGCATCGGAATCAAGAATGGCGGCTTCGGTCTGCATGCGCATGCGACCGGTAAGCGTTGTCTCCGCGCTCTCCTCAAGCCCTGCTGTATCAATGACTGTGAAATCAAAATCGCCGAGATGCGCTTCACCCGCGCGGCGATCACGCGTCACACCCGGTTGATCATCGACAAGCGCGAGCTTTCGCCCGACCAAACGGTTGAACAATGTAGATTTGCCGACATTCGGTCGGCCGATCAGCGCGACCGTAAACGACATTTCTCATCACCTTTTGATGATGCCCCCTTATGGGGCTCTGCTGCCCGCTTTCACGAGGGCCAAATATACTTCAACGCGTTGCTTCAAACCGGGAGGCGACGCTGGATCCGTCATCACTTGATCGAAGAGCTTGCCCGCACCTTCAAGATCGCCCGCCTTCATGGTGGCAAGGCCAATCAATTCGCGCGCATTCGGCGCCCAAGGCGAGCCTTGCGGCAAGAGCGGCTCGACACGCTTTTTAAGTTCATCAAGCGACAGCGTATCGGCGAGCAATGTGGCCGCACGCAACCGCGCCAAGCCTTGCAACAAGGAACCGATCGACGCGTCATTGGCGAGCGCATCAAATTGAGCAACAGCAACAGCTTTATCTTTCACCTGGATTTCAGCCGTACCGCGGAACCGTGCGAGAACGCCATAGCCTGCCCCGCCCTCCGCCACGATTGCCGCAAATTCCTTGGCAGCTTCCTCGCCCTTACCAGTGCGTGATAATTCAAGCGCCGCCTGATAACGGCCACCGAGCGTCTGGGCCTTCTCAGTCTCGAAATGGACGTAAACGCGGTAAAGCGCCGTGCCCGCTACGATGACGGCAGCGATGGCCATAAAAATCGGCCCATATTTCTTCCAGATATCCACCGCCTGATCGCGGCGGAGATCCTCGTCAACTTCGCGGAAAATATCGCTCATGGCCTGAAGACGCTCATAAAACAGGTTGCAACCGGCCCTCTATAAGGAAGACCGGCCGCTTTTGTAAGCAAAAAATCGGGCGGTCGGGTTAGCCGAGGACTGAAACACCGATGAGGATCGGATGGAGATAGAGCATTGCGACATAGGCGATGACGCCGATCCCGACCGCAAGCACATCGCCCAAGACGCGTGGCGCGGGCGGCTCAGCCTGTGCCGGACGCCATTTAAACGAAATCCGGTTCACGACCGCCCAAGCGAGGATCGAACCGAACAAAATGATGCTGCCCAAATCGCCGTTGGCGAGAAGATGCCCGAAGGCCCAAGCCTTAATGCCAACCAGCATGGGATGTTTAAGACGCGCCTTGATAAACCCGCGCGGCACCTGGCTCGCCACAAGCGCAATAAAAGCAAAAAGCATGAGAAGCAGATTGAGATGCTTCATACCGGTCGGCGGCTCCCAAAGCGGGATCATGCCATCCGCGCGATAGCGACCAAAGCCTTCCACCACCATTGCCACCCCGACGACGGCGACGACGCTATAGATGCCGCGATAAACATTGCGCCCAAGTGTCCGCTGCACATTGGCATGAAGCGAAGGCGCCATTTGAACCGAATGGCCCAAGAGCAACACAATCAAGCCAATAATCAAAATCGTCATGTCTCTCTCCGCAAAATCCATACTGCGCCTTCGTAGGCGCCCGTGTTCTAAAGTCTTCTATCTGATTAATTCGTCATGAACCATGGCCTTGCCGGATTATATCTCCCGCAATCCCGACAACGCCTCAGTAATGGGGCGGCGGTGGCTCTGATGCCTGACTACGCGATGATGATGAGGCTTCAAACTCTTCCCGCAGAGCGCCCAGACGACGCTCCAACATGTCGATCTTTTTCCACTGCTCAACCACCATCTCGCTGAGATCGGCAATTGTTTTTTCTTGCTCCGCGATGCGATGCTCAAGTTCAACCAATTGAATTGAGGCGTTGAGATCACTCATAGCACTCACTCCCACTCAATCGTACCGGGAGGCTTCGAGGTCACATCATAGACAACGCGGTTTATGCCTTTCACCTCATTGATGATGCGGTTGGCAGCGCGGCCCAGAAAATTCATATCGAAATGATAAAAATCCGCCGTCATACCATCAACCGATGTCACGGCGCGCAACGCGCACACATGATCATAAGTGCGGCCATCACCCATCACGCCGACCGTACGCACGGGAAGCAGAACAGCAAAGGCTTGCCAGATTTTATCATAAAGTCCGGCGCGACGAATTTCTTCGAGATAGATTTCATCGGCCAAGCGCAGAATATCGCATTTCTCTTTGGTGATCGCACCGGGAATACGAATGGCAAGACCCGGGCCTGGGAAAGGATGACGTCCAACAAACGCATCAGGTAGTCCGAGCTCGCGGCCAAGCGCGCGCACTTCATCTTTAAACAATTCGCGCAAAGGCTCGACGAGTTTCATCTTCATGCGCGCGGGCAACCCGCCCACATTGTGATGACTTTTGATTGTGACTGAGGGGCCCCCGGTAAAGGAGACGCTTTCAATCACATCCGGATAAAGCGTGCCTTGTGCCAAGAAATCAGCGCCACCGATTTTTTTAGCTTCCGCATCAAAGACATCAATAAAGAGCTTGCCAATAATTTTGCGTTTGGTTTCTGGGTCATCAACGCCGGAAAGTTCAGTGAGGAAGGTCTCGCTCGCATCCACATGCACAAGCGGAATATTGTAATGATCACGAAAGAGCGTGACGACCTTTTGCGCTTCACCCAAGCGCAGCAAACCGTGATCAACGAATACGCAAGTCAGTTGGTCACCAATCGCTTCATGGATCAACACGGCGGCGACCGATGAATCAACGCCCCCAGACAAACCGCAAATCACGCGGCCTTTTCCGACTTGATCACGAATGCGTTTGATCGCCTCTTCGCGAAATGCTTTCATTGTCCAGTCAGCGCGGCATCCGGCAATAGTGCGGACAAAATTTCGGATGAGCTTTTCGCCGCCAGGCGTATGCACCACTTCAGGATGGAACTGCACGCCATAATAATGCCGCGCTTCATCAGCGATAGCCGCAAAGGGGGCATTTTCAGACACAGCGACAACAGAGAATCCGCCAGGCAAACGCGTCACGCGATCACCATGGCTCATCCACACCGGATATTTCTGGCCCTTCGACCACACGCCTTCAAACAAGGCGCATGTGGATGTAATCTCCAATTCAGCGCGTCCGAATTCACGATGATGACCGCTCTCGACTGTGCCGCCCAATTGTTTCGCCATGGTCTGTTCGCCATAGCAAATGCCGAGCACCGGCAAGCCCGATTTAAAAATCGCCTCAGGCGCGAAAGGCGCATTCTCATCGAGAACAGAGGCAGGACCACCCGACAAGATCACCGCCTTCGGCTTGAGCTCATGAAAGGCTTTGTCTGCCGATTGAAACGGAATGATCTCGCAATAGACGCCTTCTTCGCGCACACGCCGCGCAATAAGTTGCGTGACCTGAGAACCAAAATCGACAATCAGAATTTTTTCATGCGCGTGAGGATCAAGCGGTGCAGTCATCGGTTAAGTCCGTGTCGGTCTGTCAGTGTTTCTTGAGAAGGGCAATAAAAAATCCGTCAGTCCCCGTGAGCGCAGGCGTCAATTGCAGGCCTTTACCCTTCGCGGAAACGAAGGACGAAAGCGCAGGAAGTCCGGCTTGTAATGCGACATGTTCGGGGCCAATCAGCGTAAATGACTCATGCGAGGCGAGAAATGTTTCAACCGCCACATCATTCTCCTGCGGAAGAAGCGAGCACGTAATATATGCGAGCGTTCCGCCGCGCTTTACAAAAGGCGCAGCGCGTTCGAGCACAAGACGTTGTTCTTTGATCCGGTCTTCAAGCGCATTGGGGCGCAAACGCCATTTCGCATCGGGGTTGCGACGCCATGTGCCTGTGCCCGTACAGGGCGCATCGATCACAACGAGATCCGCCTGCCCTTCAAGTCCTTTAAGCGGCTCATCCTCTTTTGTCTTTGGTGCGCGAACTTGCACATTGCGCGCGGCGGCTCTCGTTAACCGATCAAATATCGGCGCAAGGCGTCGCTTGTCGCTATCGGTTGCAAATATCTGTCCGCGATTATCCATCAGCGCGGCCAACGCGAGAGTTTTACCGCCTGCGCCCGCGCAAAGATCGATCACCTGCATTCCCGGATCAACAGCACAAAGCGTAGCGGCAAGCTGCGAACCTTCATCCTGAATTTCATAAAGCCCTTTTTGAAAGGCTGGCTCCGCTTGAACACTCGGCGCGCGCCCATCAACGGAGGGAAGAATCCGAACGCCCATCATTGAATGCGGCGTTGCCGTGACATTCAGATGATGAAGCTCCTCGAGAACACGTTCGCGTGTCGCTTTGAGACTATTCACACGCAGATCCACTGGCGCGCGATGCGCCAAGGCCTTTAATTCAACACCACGCTGATCGCCAAATGCCTCTTTAAATGAACCATCAAGCCATTCGGGATAATCGCCCACAATATGCGCGGGAGCTGTATCAAGCCTGTTACTCTTAAGCGCTGCAAGTTCATCCGCCGTCAAAGGTTCAGGCGCAAACCGGTCACCGGAGCATAGCGCGGCAATCTCGTCAGGCGATTGTCCGCGCTCGAGAAGCAAAGCGCCGAGCAGCATCGCACGGGGTGTATCAGCACCCATTAGATAACACGCTGAAGCGCGACGTCTAAGCGTATCATAAACAAGCGCTGAAATAGCCGCGCGATCGCCTGAACCTGCAAAGCGATGGGCAAGCCCCCAGTCCTTTAACGCATCACTCGCCGGACGCCGACGCGTGATCAAATCGTCGAGAACTTCTATGGCCGCAGAAAGTCGTGCTGCAGGAATCATGACACAACTTTCGCAACAAATGAGGAGCTACGGTTCACAATTTTCATGTCGGATAATTCGGGCTCTCACGCGTGATCGTAACATCATGCGCGTGACTTTCTCGAAGGCCTGCCGCTGTGATTTTTACGAACTCAGCGCGATCGCGAAATTCTTTCAATGTCGCGCCGCCGACATATCCCATGGAGGCGCGCAATCCGCCCGCAAGCTGATGCAAGACACTTCCGACGGGACCTTTATAAGGCACCTGCCCTTCAATGCCTTCCGGCACGAGCTTCAATGCGTCTTTAATGTCTTGTTGGAAGTAGCGATCCGCCGAGCCGCGCGCCATGGCACCCACCGAACCCATACCGCGATAGGCTTTGTATGTGCGACCTTGATAGAGAAATGTTTCGCCGGGGCTTTCATCCGTGCCCGCAAGAAGCGAACCGATCATCGCGGTTTCTGCACCGGCAGCGAGCGCCTTTGCAAGATCGCCTGAAAATTTAATGCCGCCATCGGCGATCACAGGAATATCCGCTTTCTCGGCAACCGAATAAGCATCCATAATCGCGGAAAGTTGTGGCACACCCACACCCGCAACAATGCGCGTTGTGCAGATTGAACCCGGACCAATTCCGATTTTAACCGCATCAGCACCGGCATCAATAAGCGCCTGCGTGCCCCCCGCTGTTGCGACATTGCCGGCAATGATTTGCACGGCGTTCGATAATTTCTTGATCCGCGTTACACTGTCGAGCACGCGTTGCGAATGACCATGCGCGGTATCAACGCAAATGACATCGCAACCCGCTTCAATCAGCGCTTCAGCGCGCTCAAAACCATTATCACCGACTGTTGTCGCTGCTGCCACAAGAAGGCGACCGCGCGCGTCCTTTGACGCATTCGGATGCGCGACCTGCTTTTCCATATCCTTGACGGTGATAAGACCGATGCACCGGAAGTGATCGTCCACAACAAGAAGCTTCTCAATCCGGAATTGATGCAACAGACGCCGCGCTTCATCTTGGCTGACACCTTCGCGCACCGTGATCAAACGATCCTTCGTCATCAATTCGGAAACAGGCTGCTGCGGGTTCGTCGCAAAGCGCACGTCACGATTGGTGAGAATGCCGACAAGCTTGCCCGGCTTATCAGAAGGGCCGCGCTCGACCACTGGTACACCGGAAATATGATTGCGCTTCATGAGCTCAAGCGCATCGGCGAGCGTTTCATCCGGATAAATGGTCAGTGGATTAACCACCATACCGCTTTCGAATTTTTTCACTGCGCGCACTTCATTGGCTTGTTCTTCAAGCGTCATATTGCGATGAAGAACACCCAAGCCACCCGCTTGCGCCATAGCAATTGCCAAACGATGTTCGGTGACAGTATCCATCGCCGCAGAGATAATCGGCAATTTCAAGCTGAGCGTGCGCGTGAGCCTCGTCGTCACATCGACATCGCCCGGCATCACCAAAGAATGGCCCGGCTGCAAGAGAACATCATCGAAAGTGAATGATTCACGGATTGCCGATTTTACGGCCATGGCCAACTCCTGGACGCTCGAAAATGAGGCGGGGACAACCGGCTTTTAAAGCGCGGCGGCAACTTGGGGCCGGTCATCGGATTGGCAGTGGGACGTATCACGCTCCCCCGGACTCGGGAAGCGGAAACCGCGCAGAGTGGCAATTAATATCGTGATTTCCCGCCAAACCCCGAAAAAAGCTCCGGTTGGATCGGATCAGGCCGAGGCGCGCCCGCGATATCCGGTCGCAACCACATAAAGTTCCGCCGAATCAGAGCGGCTGGCCGCGGGCTTGTAATGTTTGACCTGCGCGAAATCTCGCTTGAGGTCAGCGAGCAATGTACCCTCTGTACCGCCTTGCAAGACTTTGGCTAGGAAGGAGCCACCTGGCGCCAAGACTTCGCGCGCAAATTCCGCTGCGAGTTCGGCAAGCGCCACAATTTTCAAATGATCGGTTTTCTTATGGCCGGTTGTATTCGCCGCCATATCCGACATCACGACATCGGCTTCGCCACCGAGCATCGTTTTGAGCCTCTCAGGCGCGTCGGCTTCAAGAAAATCCATCACGGTAAAATCAACGCCGATGATCGGTTCAATCTCGAGGAGATCAATACCAATCACTTTGCCCTTGCCCTTATCGGATTGAACGATTTTCGCTGCGACTTGCGCCCATCCACCCGGTGCCGCGCCTAAGTCAACGATGCGGCCACCTAGCTTAAAGAGTTTGAATTTCTCGTTGAGCTCGATGATTTTGAACGCCGCACGCGAACGATAACCTTCGCGCTTAGCACGCGCGACAAAAGGGTCGTTCAATTGACGTTCTAACCATCGCGTTTGGGAGACGGTACGCTTTTTAGCAGTCTTTACGCGTTGCTTGAGCGAACGCCCGCCTTCGCGCCCTGAAAGACGCTCGCCACTCATGCGGCACCTAAAGCTTGATCGTGCCACACACCATCTTCGACCATCAATTGCATGAGAATGCCTTCACGCAATCCGCGATCAGCAACACGCACACGATCCGACGGGAAGACTTTCCGGATGGCATCAAAAATAGCGCAGCCCGACAAGACAAGATCAGCCCGTTCAACGCCGATACAAGCGCTCGCGACGCGTTCAGCATAATCCATCGACAACAAACGCGAGACGATCACACTCACCTGATCGGAGCTCATCCAGATACCGTCAACCGCGCGCCGATCATAACGCGGCAAGCCGAGATGAACGCCCGCCAGAGTCGTCACCGTTCCCGATGTGCCCAAGAGATGAAAATCGCGCGGCTCGCCGCTCTTCGGCAATGACGCGGCAAATGACACAAGATGCGATTGCACCTCATCGACCATGCGTTGATAGGAATGGGTGGTTACATCACGCCCGCCATGGCGCTCCGAGAGATTAACAACGCCCACCGGCAGAGAGAGCCACGACCTTATCCGCTTGCGGATGGAACGTCGGCCCTCACTTGCCGCATCAAGCCATACGACTTCGGTTGATCCCCCACCAATATCAAAAAGGACAACGCTTTCCGCTTTCGGGTCAGCAAGTGCCGCGCAGCCCGCAGCAGCCAGAGCGGCTTCCGTCTCGCGGTCGATGATTTCAAGTCTAAGCCCCGTCTCGCTCTCAACGCGGCTCATAAAGTCCTGCCGGTTTTCAGCGGCCCGACAAGCTTCAGTGGCAATCAAACGCGCACGCTTGACCCCGCGATGAACCATTTTGTTGCTGCAAATTTTGAGCGCTTCGATTGTTCGACTAATCGCATCATCGGACAGTCGACGGGATGAGGACACGCCCTCGCCCAAACGAACGATGCGCGAAAACGCATCGACGACACGGAACCCGTCCCGCGACGGCCGCGCCATCAGAAGGCGGCAATTATTGGTCCCTAAATCCAGCGCGGCATAAACGGCAGAGCGCGGCGCATCACTGCCCGCTGCATGATGCTGCCCCGTCCCGCCTCTACTCTCATCCGCGCGATGCACACCGGCCCGCGACATGAAATTCCGTTCGAAAAACACTCAATCGAGCGGAAACCTAGCATCAACTCGTCCAAAATGCCAAGCGTGAGCGGTGGTCTAGGACTTTTCCCCGTTCAGGCAGCTAAAGCCTGGGTCAGATTTCTCAGTGTACGGATGAAGGGTGCTGGCGCAATCGGCTTTGCAACCAGAGCGTCAAAGCCGGCTTTACGCGCCGTTTCGACTGTGCGGCGGGTTGCGGCTGCACTCAACAGGATTGCCTTAATTGGCCCACCATTCGCCATAGCAGCCCGCACGATGTTAACCGCTTCATAAGGTGTCATATCGCCGAGATTATCGTCGATGACGACGAGATCAGACCGGTCACTTGCCGCGTAATGAACGACCTCTTTGAGCGATGGCAAACAGACAATTGAATAGCCATAGTCGTCAAAGAGATCAGAAATCACCGCCCGGCAATAGTGATCCGCCGTCAATAATAGGCAGTGCCGCTTGACCTTCGCGGCTCCCGCAAATCCCTGTTCGCCCATGACGCCACAATCCCCGAAACGAAAGCCGAAGAGCTTATGTCTCGCAGAAAGGCATAAAATCGCGCCTAAAGAATTCGCTAAAATTCAAACGGCTTCGGTCTCAATGACGGGTACTACTTTAGCGCGTCCTTTGAAATAACTATCGAGCCTATCGAGATAGATATAAACGACCGGCGTGATGAAAAGCGTCAGGATTTGTGACACGGCGAGGCCGCCGACAACGGCAATCCCGAGCGGCTGCCGTAATTCGGATCCGGCGCCGCTGCCTAAGGCAATCGGCAATGTTCCAAACAAAGCCGCAAATGTCGTCATCATGATCGGACGGAACCGCACGAGCGCCGCCTCGCGGATGGCACTTAACGCATCGGCCCCCGCTTGCCGTCTCTCAATCGCAAAATCCACCATCATAATGGCGTTCTTTTTGACGATGCCGACGAGCATCAAAATGCCGATGATCGCAATCACGGAGAGATCAAGCTTAAAGAACTGGAGTGCGAGCAAGGCACCCAATCCTGCAGACGGGAGTCCAGACAGAATTGTGATGGGATGAATAAAGCTCTCATAGAGAACCCCAAGAACAATATAGATCACCAGAACAGCAGCAATAATCAACAGGCCCTGCCCTTTTAGTGAATCTTGGAATTGCTGTGCCGAGCCCGCAAAGCCCGTGATGATCGTCGAGGGCAGTCCTGACACTTTCTCAGCTTTGCGGATCGCTTCAACGGCCTGACCCAAAGCAACATCTGGTGCGAGATTGAAGGACAATGTAACGGCGGGTTGCTGCGATTGTCGGTTGATCGACAAAGGGCCGATATTGCGACGGATATTCGCAACCGCTTCTAGCGGTACATTTTGTCCGGTCGCATTTTTAACGAAGAGACGCGACAATGCTGCCGGATCAGATTGATAATCGCGATTAGCCTCTAGAATAACGGCATAATCTGACGAGGCCGTATAGATCGTTGAAATCTGGCGCGAGCCAAACGCATTGTAAAGCGTTTGCCGCACTTGCTCTGATGTCACACCTAGATTGGCGGCCTTTTCGCGATCAAGATCGACGACGATTTGCGGATTGGCAATCTGAAGATCACCTGTCACATCGCGAAGCTCTGGTGTTTTGCGGAACTGTTCAAGTATTTTAGGAACGGCTGCAAACAGCGTGCTAATATCTGATGATTGCATCGTATATTGATATTGCGCCCGCGCGAGACGACCCGCATTTAAGTTGAAGTTTTGGATCGGTACAAAGACCGCGTTGATGCCCGGAATGCCGGATGCTGCTTTTCTTAAGCGCGCAATGATTTTTCCAATATCATCGCGTTGCTGACGGGGCTTCAACTGGATAAACATAAAGGCCTGATTGGTTGATCCAAAGCCGGCAGACGAAGTAAAATAATCAATGGCAGGATCTTTGCTAATCGCCTCATTCAATTTGATTTGATAGGCAGCCATGGAACTGAATGAAACATCAGGCGCCGCTTCAACAGAGGCACGCAACAGGCCTGTATCTTCCTGCGGGAAAAATCCCTTTGGAATTTGAACATAAAGCCATCCGCTCACACCAATCGTGCCGATTGTTAAAATAAGCGTTATCAAACGGAACCGGATTACAAAATCGAGCACCACGCGATAAAGCGCGAGAACCGCATTAAACCCGGCATCAACAAAGCGAGAAAAGAGTCCCTCCCGACGATCCGGCTTATGCTCGCGCAGAATTCGCGCGCAAATCATCGGCGTCAATGTGAGGGACACAAATCCTGAAACGAGAATGGCCACCGAAATGGTTCCCGCAAATTCACGGAACACGCGACCAACAACGCCGCCCATAAAAAAGACCGGAATGAAAACGGCAACAAG
The DNA here is from genome assembly GCA_037131735.1 of Alphaproteobacteria bacterium. GTDB lineage: Bacteria > Pseudomonadota > Alphaproteobacteria > Rhizobiales > Beijerinckiaceae > CAIUPE01. The sequence goes on along the minus strand of JBAXQM010000013.1, from coordinate 48,879 downwards.
AGATAGCGTGATCGAAATAATCGTAAAGCCAATTTCCCGAGAACCTCTCAAGGCGGCATCAAAGGGCTTCATCCCCTCTTCAATATGACGCATGATGTTTTCAAGCATCACAATCGCGTCGTCGACCACGAAGCCGACAGAGAGTGTCAAAGCGAGCAATGAGATGTTATCAATCGAGTAGCCGAAGGCATACATGGCCGCAAAGGTGCCGATGAGCGACACGGGCAAGGCAAGCGCCGGGATGATGGTTGCCGAAAGCGATTTGAGAAAAAGAAAAATCACCAAAACAACAAGAACCATGGCAATGCCGAGCGAGACTTGCACATCGGCGACCGCTTCGCGGATCGGAATCGAACGATCGGACAGCACATCCATCGTGATCGATGCCGGAAGCTGGGCGCGATATTGCGGCAGTTTCGCTTTCACTTGATCAACGACATCAACCGTATTGGCGTCGGATTGACGGAAAACCGCCAATACGAGCGATCTTTTCGTGCCATACCAGCTCGCCGTCTGATCGTTCTCAACGGAGTCACGAACCGTCGCGATATCTTCCAGTTTTACGGGAACGCCATTTTTGGAACTGACAATAATCGCGCCATAATCAGCGGCACTTTTCAATTGGCCCGAGGCCTCAATCGTTACATTGCGTTCCGTGCCGCGTAGTGTCCCTGTCGGCTGATTGGAGTTTGCGGACGACACCGCTTTTTGAATATCGGCGAAAGATAATCCGCGTGCGGATACCGCTTCAGGATCAGCGGTCACGCGCACTGCATATTTTTGCGACCCATAGACTTGAACTTGCGCCACGCCATTAATTTGCGAGATCTGTTGCTGCAAGATTTGCTCGGCGTAATCATTCACCTGCAATAATTGCATTGTGTCAGAGGTCAGCGCGATGAAGAGCACGGGCTGATCAGCCGGATTGACCTTTCTGAAACTGGGCGGATTAGGAAGATCGGGCGGCAAGCGTCGCAACGACCCGCTGATCGCGGCTTGCACATCAAGCGCTGCACCGTCGATATTGCGATCAAGATCAAACTGTAACGTGATATTGGTCGATCCAAGACTCGAGATCGACGTCATCGCGGTAACGCCGGAGATCGTTGAAAATTGCCGCTCAAGCGGCGCTGCCACAGACGAGGCCATGCTCTCCGGACTTGCACCGGGCAAATTGGCCGACACGCTAATCGTCGGAAAATCAACGCGCGGTAAAGCGGCAACCGCAAGCAAGCGATAAGCGAACAGACCAAAGACGATGAAAGACAACGTGATGAGCGTCGTCATCACCGGTCGGCGAATACAGATTTCTGAGAGAGACATTACGGCGCTCCCGTCGAAGAACCTTTGGGTTCAATCTTCACGCCATCCGTTAATTGAATTTGACCATCGGTAACGACCTGCTCATCGCCCGAAAGTCCCTCAGTGATCTCGGTTCTGTTATTCACGGTGCGTCCCGTCTTGACGGGCTTCAGTTTCGCGACATCCTTATCGACTATATAAACATAAGTGCCGCGTGGTCCTGTTTGGACCGCTTCGCGTGGCACTGTCACGGCGTTATCGATTACTTTCAATGTGACGCGCACATTGCACAACGCGCCCGGCCACAGCGCTTCTTTGTCATTATCAAATATTGCACGCACCATCACGGTACCTGAGGTCGTATCGACAGCATTATCGATAACCGCGATTTTGCCTTTCACCTTTTCACCGACACCTTGAATGGTCGCTTCAACGTTTGATCCGGCATTGCCGAGCGCTGATTTGAGATCCGGCAAGAAGCGTTGCGGCGTGCTGAACGCGACATAGATCGGCGAGATCTGGTTGATGATGGTGAAGGGCACACTGCCATCACCGGTCTTGGCGATATTACCCGGCTTCAATCCGGCAACACCCGCGCGGCCACTGATCGGTGCTGCAATCGTATAATAGCTTTGCGTTACTCGAAGATTGTCGAGCGCAGCGCGATCCGACGCTAATTGAGCATTGAAAGCAGCCACCTGCGTTTTCGCATTCTCAAGATTAACCTTTGAAGCAAACTCATTGGCGGCCAAAGCCTCATTACGACTGACGTCACGCTGCGCCTGTTCAAGCTGCGCGGTCGTGCGTTGCACAGTCGCTTCTGCCTGCCGCACTTGCGCATCGATACCGCGTGAATCGAGACGAACGAGAACATCGCCCGCCTTTACCAAGGCACCATCGGCAAAGCTGATTTCAAGAATTTGGCCTTCAACCCGCGGACGCAATGTGACAGATGCCACGGGCTGCACGGTTCCGATGGTCTCAAACTGGACGGGAACGGCCTCGCGTTTAGCGGTTCCCAGAAGTACGGGAACGACCCTTTGCGACGCGCCCCCTTGTTGAGCCCCCCCCTGCGGCGCGCCACTTTGCTGGGCGAAAACCACTGCGGGGCTCGAGAATGCCGCAAGAAGCGTCACCAACGCCGTAATTTTTGAAAATGCCGGGCGGATCATCGGACGATCACTCATTTCAGGAAAACCTGGAAAATCGGGGAGAAGACGCGTTCTTATGGCAGAGCTAAGCCGCCGCGGCACGTGAAATTTTCGTCATGATGATAGGCTCGGCTTGTCATTCGGGGGGAGCTTCGCTAAACAGCGCGCTACCCATGGCACGGAAAGTTGAAGCGCCCGTGTCCCAATTTCGGTCCCGTTGGGGGATAGTTCAACGGTAGAACAGCGGACTCTGACTCCGTTAATCTTGGTTCGAATCCAGGTCCCCCAGCCATTTCTTTTCAGAACACACTAACCGTCGCGCCAGATCGCGAGATCCTGAGCGCCGACATCTCCCGTGCCAAGAATACGCGCTCCGAAATCCGGCGGCGGCCAGGGCATATCGCCATAATTAAATGCGAAGATCAGATTGCCACGGCGTCTGAGCCGCACGGAATCGGGAACCGGCTGAAAGTCGAGCGTGGCCCCGCGCGCCGCGTATCGCATGACCCCTGTGAGAAGGTCCTCATCAGGCCAACCCAAAAGAGAAATGGCGTTATTGTTTTGCATGATGGCGGGCGCATCATTATCGAATTGCGCTAGGACCTTTGCGTCGGCGTGGCATTCCACGCGTTCGCGCCATTTGCGTATGGTGCCGTTTAATGCGCCTCTGACGTGCGAGACCAGTCCCGGCCGTGCTGACGAGACGGCCAAAACGCGGAAACCCAAAAGCTTGGATAGCGGTCCGGGTGGCAGACCGTCCGGAATCTTAAAATCACGCGTCTTTGATCCGGTCCGTGGCCCGAGCAGGATCACACCCTTTGCATTGTCGAATGCGCGCGCGGCGGCATCCGACACATAAGGCAAGCATGGCACAAGGATCAGCGCGTAATCATCAAGGGGAGCGCCGGGCGGAACGACATCGATATCGAGCCCCAACCGGCGCGCGGCTTCATACCAGCGGAACATGATGTCGACGAAACTGTAATCCGCACCCTGCGGCTGAATACGTGTGATCCAAGACGCTTCATAATCATAGACAAGCGCAACGCGTGCTTTCTGTGTTGCGGGGAGCGGACCAATTGCCTTCAATTCTTCGGCAACTTGTTTAGCCTCCCGACCGCCAAGGGAGAGCTCGTGCAGTCCCGCGAGATTCAAGCCTGCATGCATTTGCTCTTGCGCAGCTGTCGCTTGCCGCCAGCGGAAATAGCTCACCGTCTCGGCGCCATGCGCTAGTGCTTCCCAAGTCCACAGTCGCACCATGCCGGGTTTCGGTTCCGGGTTCCACGGCGCCCAGTTCACGGGACCCGGCTGTTGCTCCATAACCCAGAAGCGGCCACGCCCGACACCGCGATAGAGATCATGATGAAAGGGCGCGATATCGGGATGCGATGTTTCAGCCCAGCGATTGCGCTCGATTTCAGAGAATGGAAAGCGTTCTACAAAGCCGATCGGATAGGAATCCCATGACGCGAGATCAAGCGAATTGCCCAAGGGCCAATGATCGAATTCGTTGAAGAAGCCCATATAATTATGCGTGATCCAACGATCAGGCGAAAAAGCGCGGATCAGATCACATTGCATCCGGTTATAGGCTTCAACTTGTGACGATTGAAACCGCCAGAAATCCAATCGCGCTGCCGGATTGGCTTCGGTAACAGTCAGATTGGGTAGTGAAATTTCGCTGAAAGATTTGACCTCCATCGACCAGAACACATTGCCCCATGCCTCATTCAATTGCTCGGGGGCTTGATAGCGCATACGCAGCCATTCGCGGAACGCTTTCAAATCCTCTTTGCCATAAGAAAGGATTGTATCATGGCAGCCATATTCATTATCCGTCTGCCACCCAACAAGCGCCGGATGCTCGCCATAGCGCTCGGCAATTTTCTTGACGATGCGCGCGCTCTCCCGCCAGTAATCATACGAGGAGAAACTATAATGCCGCCGCGATCCGAAGCCGCGGGGGCGTCCTTCGGCATCCGTCGGCACGATGTCGGGAAATTCGTCGATCAGCCATTTGGGTGGCGTCGCTGTCGGCGTTCCGAGAACGATTTTCAAACCGGCTTCGCCCAGCACATTAATCGCTCGGTCGAGCCAATCCCATTCGAAGTGATCACGCGCGGGTTCAATGCGCGACCACGCAAATTCGCCGATGCGCACATAGGTGATGCCGAGTTCACGCATCCGCCGCGCATCGTCGCGCCACCAGGCTTCAGGCCAATGTTCGGGATAATAACAAACGCCAAGCGCCATATTAATTGCGCGCTCCATGAAAAACCGCGCGGCCACCCGGACCAAACAAGTGACAGGCATCTTGAGGAATGCCTATTTGAAGACGATCTCCAATTGTCACCTTTCGTGAACCCTCAGCCTTCACTGTCAATTCTGAGCCGTCATCTCCGACGAGATAAATCATCGTCTCGGATCCCAGATATTCTGCGAGACGGACGATGCCGATCCAATTCGCATCACTTGGCTGATCAAGGAGCAGATGTTCCGGCCTGATCCCGAGTGTGACGGCATCACCGGACATGATGCTGGCGTGCGGAGTATCCCATATCAGTTGCAAGCGATCCTGCAGGCTGACTCCCAATTGGCCGTTGAGCTGTTCGGCCTTGGTCGGGATAAAATTCATTTTCGGCGAACCGATGAAACCTGCAACGAATAGATTGTTTGGCCGATGATAGAGTTCGAGCGGCGAGCCTATTTGCTCGATCAATCCCTTGTTCAACACAACAATCTTGTCGGCCATGGTCATGGCTTCAATCTGATCATGGGTGACATAAATCATCGTCGATCTGAGGTCTTGATGGAGCTTTGACAATTCAATGCGCATCTGAACACGCAAAGCGGCATCAAGATTGGAAAGCGGTTCGTCGAACAAAAAAACTTGCGGGTTACGCACAATCGCGCGGCCAATCGCGACACGCTGGCGTTGCCCTCCGGAGAGTTGTCCGGGCTTTCTGTGCAAGAGCTCGCCAAGTTGCAGGAGATCCGCCGCATGCTTGGTCCGCTTGGCAATATCCACCTTGTCATGGCCCGTCATTTTGAGACCGAAGCTGATATTCTCTTCCACCGTCATATGCGGATAGAGTGCGTAAGATTGAAATACCATTGCCACGCCACGCTCGGCGGGCTCGACATCATTCATCGCTCGGCCACCAATCTCGAGCGTGCCGGATGTGATGTCTTCAAGCCCTGCAATCATCCGCAGCAATGTCGATTTTCCGCAGCCGGATGGCCCGACAAAAACGCAAAACTCGCCATCGGCAATATCAAGATCGACGCCATTGATGATGGCGACGTCACCAAAGGACTTCCGCAAATTCCGCAAACGGACATCAGCCATGCCGTGCCTCCCGATCTTCTGCATCAAATATGAGAACGACGCCGCTTTCCGGTCTCAGCATCGGCAGATTGATGCCGATCTCAGCAAGATCGAAGGCCGACGCATCGCCCTCGCCCTTCAAGAATTTCTTTTGGCTCTCGTTGATGCGGATAAAATCGGGCTCGACCGGATGACATTTCGTGACCCGCCAACGCTTCAAATGCGAGCCACGCATGGGAAGTGTTAAGGGCGCAGGATGTTCGGATTGCATTTGCGCGCCCTGCGCAATGATGACAACCGCACGTTTATCGGTGATCGCACCCCAGACATACCGGCCATCAAGCGGAGCAAGCGCAAATTGCGCATCGGCATCATGCAAGTGCGGACGCAATTCTTTATGAAGCGCAATCCAGTCCCGCAATTTTGCTTTCGCGTCAGCGTCGAGCTTTGTCGGATCCAACTCAACGCCGAAATGATAGGCAAACGCGACGAGCGCACGGAAATCAAGCGTCGTCACGCGATGTGTCTGATGATTGGGCGAAGCGGAGATATGCGATCCCAAAATCTCTGGCGGAAGAAAGATCCGCGCGCCATCTTGAATGGAGAGGCGTTCAAGCGGGTCAGTGCAATCCGACGTCCAGATGCGGTGTGTGTATTTCAGCACGCCATAATCAGCGCGCCCGCCACCCGACGCGCAGGATTCGACTTCGACATCCGGATGGGCTGACCGCAGCTTTTCCATCAATCGGTAAAAGGCGCGTGTCTGCCGCGACGTGGCTGCGCGCCCGCTGTGATCGCCGGCGAAAGTGAGATCACGATTCATGTCCCATTTGAGATAGGAAATCGCATTCGCGCGGAGCAACTGATCAAATTTTGAAAAGAGATAGTCGAACACGTCTGGTCGTGTGAGATCGAGCACAAGCTGATTGCGTGACGTGAGCAAAGGTCGGCCCGCGATTTGAAGCGCCCAGTCGGGATGCGCGCGGAACAAATCCGAATCCGGGTTGACCATTTCCGGCTCGATCCAGATTCCGAATTCAAGTCCGCACGCAAGCGTATGATCAACGAGCGGCTTGAAGCCGTCCGGATATTTCGCCGGATCAATGTCCCAATCGCCGAGACTTGACGTGTCATCATTGCGTTTTCCGAACCAGCCGTCGTCGAGCACAAAGCGTTCGATGCCGAGAGAGGTCGCTTCATCAATCTGCGCTTTCAGCGCCTCGATCTTGTGATCGAAATAATTGCCTTCCCACGAATTCAGCGTCACAGGACGCGGACGCATAGAACCGTTTGGCCAAGCTAAAATTTTCTTGCGCACATGATTGCGGAGCGCTGCAGGGTCGCGCGCGAAAAAGAGGGGCGGGCTTTCGTAACTCTCATTCGGCTGAAGCCGCATCTCGCCCGGCTCGAACAATTCACCCGCATGGATAAGACGACGGCCATCATCGAGCGGATCCATCGCGATCACATGATTGCCGCTGAAGCCGAGATGCATCGCAATCTGTTTTGCGCCTTGCTTGAAAACCAGTGCCGGAAAGCGATCATGCGAGGTGCGACCTCTCCGGCTTTCTTGCACAGTGAGCCGGTCCGGACATGCCGTTTCGCGTTGTTGAAATTCGCGTCCCCACATGCCGGTAAATGTCGTGAGCGTTGCAGGCCCTGCAGGCGCGACCATACTGCGGGCCATACAGCGTTCGAGCATGTAGGGCGTGTCGCCCTCATTGGTCAGCGTCGTTGCAAAGGTCAGCACATCGCCGTCATGAATTGCGATGCGAAGAGCAACTGACACGCGCGCAACGGCATCATGCGCGCGCAGCATCAATGCGCCATCACGTTCCTCATGTCGCCAATTTGCAAAGAGAAGCGTAAAGTCTTGGCCATCGCGATGTCCTTGAATGGCGGGCCAGCCAAAAAACCCTGCGCCGCCTGTTGGCAAGATCACAGCGCTCGGGGGCGGGTCATCCATGCCATTGATACGGCTCGCGCGATCAGAAATAGAGGCTGCATCGAGACGACTCGGTGCCCAAGCTAGAATTTCAGGCATGCCCGAGTCAGGCACTTTGATATGGATCGCTCCATCTCGATGAGAATAGGAAAACACAAAGCTCATCCTTTGGTCGCTCCCAAAGTGAGACCGGCGATGAAATGGCGTTGCATCAAGAAGAACATGATGACAGGCGGCAGAGCGGCGACAATCGAGCCTGCAGAGACAAGATGCCAGGCTGCGACCCATTGACCGTTGAGCGAATAAAGCCCCGCCGTCACGGGCATTGCGTGCTCACCCTGAACGAGAACTGTGGCCCAGAAATAATCATTCCATACGAACGTGAAGATCAGCACCGCGAGCGCCGCAATCGCAGGCCGCATCAACGGCAAAACGATGTGGCGGAAAATCTTCCATTCCGACACGCCTTCGACGCGCGCGGATTCAATCAGCGCAAAGGGAAGCGCGGCGATAAAGTTCCGCATGAAGAGCGTGCAGAAGCCGGTTTGGAACGCGGTGTGGAACAGAACAAGACCGAGCACCGTGTCATAGAGACCGAGATGCAGCGTGAAATCGCGCACCGGTACCATCAAAATCTGGAAGGGTACGAAATTGCCGGCGACGAAAACAAAGAACAGCAGCATATTGGCGCGGAACCGGTAAATCGCGAGTGCAAATCCGGTGAGGCATGAGAGTGCGACGGCACCGATAACGGTCGGGATTGTGATCTTGAATGAATTCAGAATGTAATGGCCGATGGGGCTATCGCGGAATACCGCTGTGTAATTCTCTTGCCCCGCAAAGCCTGACGGAATGCCGAAATAATTTCCCGCAGCAAGGTCGCCCGCTGGTCTCACGGACGTCACAGCAACGCCGATCAGAGGCAAGAGCCAAATGAACAACGCAATTGGCACAAGCACTTTGTATAGCGGCGCGACCCATGGAGCAGAGCGTTCAATCGGTTTTGGAAACATCAGGCTCTCCTTTGCTCGGAGAGCATCCGCACGATAAAGAGCGAGATGAACACCATCATGATGGCGAAGAGCACTACGGCAATCGCCGCGCCATAACCCATGCGATAGCCATATTCGGACAGCGCCTGTTCATACATGAAATAAGAGAGCACGCGCGTGGAGCCATAAGGGCCGCCGCTTGTCATGATCGACACAAGATCGAACGAGCGTAATGAGCCGATGACGGTGACCACAAGCGCGATGAAGGTCGCAGGCCCCAATTGCGGGATCACAATATACCAAAGCATTTTGAGACCCTTGGCATTGTCCATGCGTCCGGCTTCAATCTGCTCGGGATTGATCGCGTTGAGCCCCGTTAAATACAGGATCATGCAATAGGCGATCTGCGGCCATAGCCCCGCTGCAATAATGCCATAGGTCGCGTAGTGCTCGTCTGCGAGAATGGCGATATTCGCGCCGGTGAGTGTCTTGATGAGCGCGGGCAGCAGACCGAAATCCGGCGCGTAAAACCATGAGAAGACAAGGCCGACAACGACTTGTGAAATGACAAAGGGAAAAAAGAAGAGCGATTTGTAAATCCGGATTCCTGGTATCGTCTGGTTGAGAAACAGCGCAATCGCCAAGCCCGCAGGAATGGCGAGAAGATAGAGGATCAACCAAGCAAGATTGTTTTTAAGCGAGACGTAAAAGGACTCATCGCTCGCGAGTTCAACATAATTGGCTAGTCCAATCCATTTCATCTCACCCAAGCCGTCCCAATCGAAAAAGCCAATCCAGATCGAGCGGATAATGGGTATGAGAACATAGATCGTAAAAAAGATGAGACCTGGGGCAAGAAAGACCCAAGGCGCAAGAACGCGGCTTTTGAGTCCACGCTTTGCGGAGCGCGAAATCGCTGACGCATGCGTCATGACATGGCCCTCCCGTTTTCGATTGGAAACAAAAACGGAGGCCGGTTGTCCGGCCTCCGCTCGCAGGTTTTATTTATAAACTTTCGCGCGTGTCTTCTCGAGACGCTCGAGAATGGCTGCCTGATTGTCCGGCTTCACCATGAATTCCTGAAAGCCTTCCATACCGGCCTTTGCCATTTCAGCCGGTGCATCGCGATCATAGAATTGCGCGAGGCCATAGGCATTCGAGAGCATCGCGAAGCCCTGATCGAGGAACACGTCGGAGGGCTTTTCCGCCTTGTTGTTCACAGGCAACTGGCCAAGCGTTGCATTCATCTTTGTCTGCGCGCCGGCTGATGCGATGAAAGCGAGGAACTTCCGCGCATCGTCCTTGTTCTTCGCCTTGGCAGGAATGTGAACCGTATCGGTCGGCGCATCTTCCGCCATTGGCAGGCCCGCCGTGATCGACGGGAATTGCAGGAAGCCGATCTGGTCATCCTTTAACCCACCGGACTTGAAAGCGGCGACAGCAAAATTGCCCATGAGATACATCGCGGCTTTGCCTTGCACGAAAGCGGGAACCGCATCCTGCCAGTCAATCGCTGCGTGATTTTCAAGGAAGTAACCAGGCTTCACGAGTTCCGCCCATTTATCGAACACGGCTTTCACGCGCGGATCGGTATAGGGCACTTTGCCGGATGTGAGATCCATGTGGAACTCATAGCCGTTGACGCGGAGGTTCATGTAATCGAACCAACCGCCCGTCGGCCACAGGGCTTTCGTGCCAATGGCAAACGGTGTCACGCCTGCAGCTTTCAACTTCGCCGATGCGGCTTTCAACTCGTCCCATGTCTTAGGAGGCGTAATGCCATTCGCAGCGAAGATGTCTTTGCGATAATAAATGCCCCACTGATAATAGGTGTAAGGCACGCCCCATTTCTTGCCGTCAATAGTCATCGACGATGCAGCCGACTTCAGCTGATCGTTCAAGCCTTCCTTGGCCCAGAGGTCGGTGACATCTTCAAAGAGGCCCGCTTTGACGAAGGGGGCCATGCGGTTGCCCGCATACCAGTTGACGACATCGGGGGCGTCAGCCGTCAAAAAGTTGCGGATCGCGCCTTTGTAGCCTTCATGGTCGAATGTGTTGACCTTCACGGTCACATCCGGATTGGCCTTCTGGAAATCGGCAACGAGTTCTTCAAAGGCTTTTTTCGGCGCGGGATCAGACGCGTCGGTATTGATTGTGATCTGGCCTGCAAAAGCGAGCGTCGAAACGCTGACGCCTAAAGCAAGGCCGAGCAATGCAGTTTTCATGCGCATAAACACCTCCCCATATAACCCGCATGGAGTGCGGGCGATTGCAGCGGGTGTCGGTTACAACCTAAAGATCCGCCCCGCTTCTATTCTTGACGTTGCGGAATGTCGGGTTAAGCTTCTACCGGAATCCTTGGAAAAAATTTCGGGAATCTCAGGTTTCGATGCGTGCAATCCGGCCAAAAGGTCGCGGAGCTTCGCGCTTCATATGAACGGATTGCGAGGGGAGGAATGATGATGTCGCTCGAGCGCCGCAAACCGCAGCGCGAAGATGAAAGCCGTCCGGCTGATCCGGAGGCGGGCTCGGGGCATCCGCTTGTTGTGTTTGGCGATCATCAATTTTGCGCGGGCGAGCGGCTTGACGTGAACCGTATGCGTGCGCCGCACATGCATAGCCAGATCGAGATCAATTTTCTTATCGAAGGCACGATGACCTATCGCTTCGACGGCGAGACGATCTCCGCAAAAGCAGGAGATCTCATTCTCTTTTGGGGGATGGTGCCGCATCAGGTTTGCGAGGTCGAAGAGCCGACGCGCTTTGTCTGTCTTTATGTGCCGTTCTCGCAATTTCTCGACATGCCCGGACTTGATCAGCTGCGGCGCGCGATTTTGCGTGGCGGCGTGATTGCTGCACAAAACATGACGGACTGGGACCGCCCGCAATTTTTCCGTTGGCGTGAGGAGCTTTTATCGGGCGACGCAAAGCTGCGCGCGCTCGTCCGCGATGAATTGACTGCGCGGATGCGGCGTCTTGCGCATGAGGGGTGGCGCGATTTGCGCGGGCTCGGTTCGAAACGCGAAGAGCGCGCTCCGTTTGACGCGAAGCGCGCGATCAATGCCGAGTCCATGATCCGCTTCATTGGCGAGAATGCCGCGCGCAATGTCAGCGTCAGCGATGTGGCGGAAGCGGCCAATCTTCATCCGAATTATGCGATGACGCTGTTCCGGCAATTTGTCGGGCTCACCATTCACGAAGCCATCGAGCGGCACCGGCTCGATATCGCCCAGTCGCTGCTGATTGCGACAGATAAGCCTGTTGCAACCATCGCGTTCGAGACGGGCTTTGGTTCACTTTCAACCTTTTATGCCGCTTTTGAGAAGCGGTTTAAGGCTACACCACGGACATTCCGATTGGATATGAGGCATGAAACTGCCTCAAAACGGTCCTTAGACGTGCGCGCCTCCAATTTGTAGTTGCGACCCAGATCAAAAGAGCAAGACCATCTTGAACTTTGCCAAACCCTGTATTGCTTTCCTAACGCTAACCCTATTCCATGTTTTAAAAGCAAATTACCCTGTTATGCGCTGCAGGGAATTCGCTCATAAAATCTGAAATTTCACATCGTTTCGATGGCAATTCGGCTTTCGACTGCTTAGAAATTGCAAAATTCCCTGAATTTACCCTGTTTCCTGTAACCAATCTGCCTAAGACCGGTCCGCGATGACTGCGTCGCCAGCCAATCACTTCATCGACAATAATCCGAGCATAGCGGGCCGGCACGTAATTCATGGGATGCGCGCTATCCAGAACATGGCTATAATCGCCCTATTGAGTTTCTCGTCCCGTGAGTTGCACCCATGACTCGACCCGAAACAGGGTCCCGATCCCCATTTCCAGAAGTACTTGAGGAGGCACCGCGCCTCGTCAAAGATCTTCTGCGTGGTCTCCGTCATAATCTCAGGCAACTCGACCCGACGCGCGATCTTGAAACGCTCGCCCAAAATGCGGCCGCGTCGCCCTTCCCTTTGCCGCTGTCCCCTCTGGCTCTCGCCGCCGAACTTGTGCGTGAAACACGCAAAGCCGCAAAATTCGGCTCTTCGCTAGCCCGCGATGTTATCGATCCCCAACAGGATGATGCGCTTTTGGCCCTTGGTGAGGGGCGACAGGCTGAACGCGCGGCCTATGTTCAGGCGCGCTATCAAGCCACGCGTTATCTCATGAAACGGATGGGTCATAACGATACACTTCTTCTCGAACGCCCCATAGCGCGTGTCTGGGCTGAGACGGCAAACACCTCTTTGGATAATCGCGCAAATTCCGAAACCCATTTTGCGCATTTTGCCGACCAAGCACTACGCTTGACCCAATCGGGAGCAATTCCATCGTCAGACGATCGGCACTTTCCTTTCCGCATTTTCTCGGCGCTTGCACTCGCTGAAGCGCTTTTGTATTTATCACCAAACCATGACAGTGCCGCCGTTATGGGCGCGCTTGAGATTGCCGCTGAAGTCATGGCCTTGCGCCAAAGTACGTTTGACGCAATCATGGACGGGTTTGATCCTTCTGCCGCTTTGGCTGCTGAATTAAAACTCTTAGCTCCTCATCTTGCCGAGGCCTGAGCGATGCGTTTGCCGATCTTGCCAGAATTAGCGCGTGAACAAGATGTGCGCCATCGCGTGCGTGAGCTTCGCTTCTTTGAAGCCTCTTTTCGTCGCAATCTCGCACTCCGTTTAGAGAATACCGGCATCACAAGCCGCACAGATCGCGCAAAACTTCACGCAGCCTTTCTTGCATGGGTCGATAATTTTCACGTGACGCGAGAAATTGCCGAAGCGGATCGTCGTGATTTCGTCTGTTATGCCGCAGGACGCATGTTAGCGGAACTTTTTCGGCATTCACCGCTGTCACTTTCCAACGTCAATGATACGGTTGACCCTGATTTAGCCGCATGGCCTGAAGGCTCCATCTATGCGAGCTATTGCTTGGGTGTCGCTCTTTCGGTTTTGAAACAGGATTTCGATGGCGCTCCGCCGCTAACTGACGCGAGCACTGATCGACGCGTGTGGGAAAGTATTCGCGAAAATATTCGCGACAACCCCGATTACGCAATTCCGTTTCTTGATCTTCTCATCGGACAAACACCGAATTGGACCGACCCGTCATTGCCCGAACGGCGCCCTGCCGTGCGCGCCAAACAAGCGATGGCGGCTTAACGCGCTTAAGACCTTAATTCAGTGAGATCTCGATAAAGATCCAGTGCTTCGGGATTAGCGAGGGCTTCACGATTTTTAACCTCGCGCCCATGAATGATATCGCGCACGGCCAATTCAGTGATCTTGCCTGATTTGGTGCGCGGAATATCAGCAATCGCAATTATTTTTTGTGGCACGTGACGCGGGCTAGCCCCCGTGCGGATTTGTTTACGTATCCTATCCTGCAATTCGGATGTTAACGCCACGCCTTCGCGCAGTCGCACGAAAAGAATGACGCGCACATCACCGGCGAAGTCTTGCCCAATCGCGAGCGCTTCAATGACTTCGGGTATTTGTTCGACCTGCGCATATATTTCTGCAGTACCGATACGAACGCCGCCCGGATTAAGTGTCGCGTCCGAACGACCATGAATGATCAACCCGCCATGCGCGGTCCATTCTGCAAAATCACCATGATGCCAAAGCCCCGGAAACCGTTCGAAATAGGCCGCACGATATTTTTTGCCTTCCGGATCATTCCAGAATGAAATCGGCATCGAAGGAAAGGCTTTCTTACAAACAAGTTCGCCCTTGCCCGATGATAATGAATAGCCATCATCATCAAAAATATCGACCGCCATTCCTAAGCCTGCACGTTGGATCTCGCCCGCATAAACAGGCGAAGCCGGATCTCCGAGCACAAAACATGAAACGATATCCGTGCCCCCCGAAATCGAAGCAAGATGGAGATCACTTTTAATCGCGCGATAGACCCATTCAAATGTTTCAGCGGCAAGCGGCGAACCGGTTGAAGCCAAGGCACGCAGAGGAGACAAATCATGCGTCTCATTTGGTTTGAGATCAAGCTTACGACAGGAGTCGAGATATTTTGCAGAAGTGCCAAAAAATGTAACGCGCTCTTTTTGTGCGTAATCAAATAGAACGGTCGGCCGTGGCGCAAAGGGTGACCCATCATATAAAATTAATGCTGATCCGCAAGCGAGTGCAGACACCAACCAATTCCACATCATCCATCCAAGCGTCGTGAAATAGAATACACGGTCGCCTTCACCATTGCCTGAATGTAAGCGGTGCTCCTTGATGTGTTGAAGGAGCGTCCCCCCTGCCCCATGGACGATACATTTCGGAATGCCGGTTGTTCCCGATGAGAACAAAATGAACAGCGGATGATTGAAAGGAAGTCGCATAAAATGTGGAGGCGTGTTATCCGGTTCAGCCATCAATAACGAATACGCAACCGCATGGGTGAGAGAAGCCGCAACATCCTCGGCCTCGCCAATAAGATCGATGATCAAAGTGGCTTCAACAGTCGGAAGAGCGTCAAGAATTTCAGCGATCTTATCGCGAATAGAAAGCTGTTGCCGGTTATAGAAATAGCCATCGCACCCGATGAAGAGTTTTGGCTCGATCTGCGAAAAGCGATCGAGCACACCGCGCGCGCCAAAATCGGGCGAACAAGACGACCAGATGGCTCCAATCGACGCCGTCGCCACCATCATCACAATCGCTTCGGGGCAATTGGGCAGCATCGCCGCCACACGATCGCCAACGCCAATACTTTTCGATTTTAAAAAGCGCTGCGCCTTACCGACTGCCGTCAGAAGCTCGCGGCGGGTCATCCGGCGTTCGACGCGGTCCTCGGCGCGAAACACAATCGCCTCGCGATCATCCGCGTCCCGCAAGAGATTTTCGGCATAATTCAAGCGCGCTTCGGGGAAGAATTGAGCGCCAGGCATCCGGTCCTCGCCCAAGGGTCGGACGCCCTTTTCGCCGATGACCCCGCAATAGTCCCATAGAGCCGACCAGAACAGACCCCGTTCCTCGACTGACGCCCGATGGAGCGCGGGATAATCGGGAAGAGCCTGACCGAGGCGCTCGCCGAAAAAGGTCCGGAACCTTGCCATCTCGCTCGACGCTGCGCGCGCAGGCGTGGGCCGCCAAAGTGGATCTTGCCGCATAGTCCGTTCCCCCCGCTTTTTATCCCGTAGCGTCTACTTCCGATTGCTTCCGGTAACCCCGCAGGCGATGTATACCGAGTTTGGAGTCGGAAAAAGATAGCCCGCATCGATGCGAGAATTTGACATAAAGCGACAAGGACGACGCCTCGGCATCGCGGTCCTCCTTTTACTCGTCCTGCTCGGCGCTGGCAGCCTGATCTCCGTCCCCGTTGATGGTGAGCGGGCGGCTCGCCTGTTGCGGCCTACTTTGAGCGCGCTTTTCGGCCCTGATGTCACGCTCGATCTCTCTGCATCTTTATCAATTTTACCTCGTCCGACACTTGAGATAAACGGCCTAAATATCTCAAAAAAAGATAAAATTCTGATCAAGGCAAGAACAGCGTCTGCACCGGTCGGTGTTATTGGTTTGCTGTCAGGCGGGCTCTCCGCCTCAAGCCTCACGATCAACGAACCCGTCCTTATGCTGCCGCCTTCAGCTGTACCCGATACGAGACAAAGCGCCGTTACCCTTCTCGGTGGTTTGATCGCCGCCTCTGAGACTAACGAAGCGCGGGCACTTGATACGGTGACCATCCGCTCCGGGCGCGTCATGATTTCGGGCGATATCCCGCTCGCACTGGTTGAAAAGATCGATGCGGATTTGTCCCTTTCCGCGTCAGGACGATTAACACTCGACCTAAGAACACTGTGGAAGAATGAAGCTATCGAACTGTCGAGCCGTATCGACCCGACCGATACAAAGACCGGAACGAAGGCGGCATCTCTGTCAATCAAGAGCGCGCCCGTAACATTGACGCTCGAGGGAACGCTGACGACGGCGCCCGAACTTAATTTTATCGGCAAGAGCGATCTCTCGATCAAAGCGCTCGATCGGCTGAGCACTTGGCTCGAGATCGATCCCCCTCTGACGTTCACCACGCCACTTACGGTAAAAGGTATGGCTGAAATGACAGGCGATCGCGTTGCCATCCGCGACGCCGATATCAGCCTGGGGAAAATTGAGATGAAGGGCGGGATCGGGCTTGATGTTGCTGGTCAACGGCCGCTGGTGTTCGGAAGTCTTTCAGCAGGCGACATGGATGTCACCGAATTCTTGCGCCCGCTTTGGCCTAAACAAGCTCAGGGATGGCGCACTGATCCGCTCGCAAGCGGTTTAACTCCAGAACAAGATTTCGATGTGCGCCTGTCGGCCGAACGCGTAAATCTCGGTATCGTTCGCATTGCTAATCTTGCCGTATCGATCATTGCGAAGGATCGTGCGTTGGATCT
Source organism: Alphaproteobacteria bacterium (assembly GCA_037131735.1). Lineage (GTDB taxonomy): Bacteria > Pseudomonadota > Alphaproteobacteria > Rhizobiales > Beijerinckiaceae > CAIUPE01. The sequence continues at coordinate 31,775 of JBAXQM010000013.1, read as the reverse complement.
AACACTCGGTGGATCAAAACTCTTTCAAGGATCTGCAAAGGGTAAACTGTCGATCCAACCTGATAATCACGGCTATCGCGTAGCGGCTCACGGCAGCTTCGACAATATCGATTTGGCGCAAGCAACGCTCGCTTTCATGGATATGAGAAAAATCGAAGGCACGACTGAAGGTAAATTCGATTTTGAATCGCGTGGTACAACATCGGAAAGCATCATGAAAGCGCTTTCGGGCACGACCGATGTGTCGATCACGAATGGCACATTGAATGGCATTAATCTCGCTAATGTTCTCAAGCGCATTGAGACGCGTCCCCTCTCCGCGATTCGTGATATGAAAGGCGGAAAGACCGATTTTGATCGCGCGCATGTCAGTGCAACAATCGCCAATGGCAATGCAACACTTGAGAAGGCGGAAATGCTTTTTGCACCCAATGGCATGACGATGACGGGTGAAATTAATATTGGCGAGCGTCGTTTAACGCTTGAAGGATTAGCAACAGGACCCGATCCCGAAAATGGAACCGCACCCGCGATCTTGCCTTATACTGTGACGGGGAGCTTCGACGATCCGATACTTACGCCCGATGTTGGCCGTATCTTAAAACGTCAAGGCACAACACCAGAACAATGATCACTCATCCGTCGCTTTAACCGTAGTTACGAGCGGGACCTGCCCCAATCCGTCTTTGTTATAGATATCATCGCGGAATTGGATAAGGCCATCAGGCGTTGCCCAGGCTGTTATATAAACCCAGAACACGGGAACAGGCTTCGTAAGCTTCGCATCGACACGTTGGCCTGATTGGATCGCCTCATCAATTTGTTCACGCGCCCAGCCTGGTGTCTCCTTCAATAACCATTCGACATAGTCGCGCACATTTTGAACGCGCATGCACCCTGAAGACACAAAGCGATAATCATCTCCGAAAATCCCTTTAGCAGGCGTATCATGCATATAAACGCCATAGGGATTAGCGATGTTGATGCGGACAAATCCGAGCGAATTGAATTCGCCGCCGGGATCCTGCCGGAACTGATAGCGCGTCGCTTCATCCGTTTTCCAATTAACTTGGGTTGACTGAAGCTCGTTGCCTTCTTTGGTGAAAATCCGGATCTTGTTTTCCGTCAGATAATTCGGATTGGCCTGCATCTTCGGAATAAGATCTTTTTTGATGATTGAAGGGGGCACCGTCCAGAACGGATTGAAGTTAATATCAATCACGCGCGTCGTCATGATCGGCGATTGCCGGTCGATCTTGCCAACGCCTGCGGCATGACGCGTTTGCACAATGCCATCTTCGACCGTTTCAACGAGCGCACCAGGAATATTAGCGGTCACAAAACGCTTGCCCGGATTCGATGCGTAAGAACGCAAGCGCACAAGATTCACTTCCAACTGCTTCAGACGAACATCAGCAGGAATATTGAACGCCGTAATCGTTTGACGCGTCACAAGACCCGAAGGGCGCAAACCGTGCAATTCCTGAAAGCGTTTCACACCCGTCTCTACAAATGAATCGAACACATCAGAAAGACCCGCTTCTGGATCGAGATCGCCCGATGCCATCAGTCTTTTGCGAAGATCAATAACAGCGGGATCTTGCATGCCGAGCTTAAGCGGCACATTCGGAATCTGGGGCCAGCCGCCCTTAGCTATAAAGATTTTGAAATTCTCGACAGCAGCCTCGGTCGCGCTAATCGTCCCCGGTGAGAGAAGCGGAACAGTAGATCGATCAAGAGTCTTGGAGGTCGCCGCGTCATAGCTTTGGACCCATTCGGCCTGATCGCCGGTGTCGTCCATTATCTCCTGCGCCCAAGAGCGGGCGCTGAAAGCGGCCACCAAGGCCAAAGCGGTCGATCCGCGTAAAAATCCGCGGCGTGTGGTCCCGAAGGAAGCAGTCATATTCAATATCCCGAAGCCCAAATTGGGGGATATATGCGCTGAATCGCGTTAACGATTCCTGTCGCATACACAAGCGAGGCCCCTTAGGCGCCCGAGTTTTGGCAATTTGATGACGGTGGACGAATTATACGTCTCAGAGCCGGTATTTAACGTTGTCGCTGAAAAAGCGCTCAAGCCGCATCAAAATCGCGTTCGCCGAGCGGAACTCCGGCTCACTGATCCCGCCGACGCGCTCGACCGTCCGCGTATGTTTGGAATATAGGCCCTGCACAATATCGTGGATCTGCCGACCCTTTTCAGTCAGGCGAATACGGACCGCGCGCCGGTCGACCCGAGACCGTTCATGTGACAAATACCCGGTCTCGACGAGTTTCTTGACGTTGTAGGAGACGTTTGAGCCCAAATAATATCCGCGCGTGCGCAATTCACCGGCGGTCAATTCCTTGTCGCCAATATTGAACAATAGCAAAGCTTGAACCGGATTGACGTCTGACCGGCCTCGACGATCAAATTCGTCCTTCACAACATCAAGAAGGCCGCGATGAAGCCGTTCCACGAGGGAAAGCGATTCAAGATAGACAGGCGCGGCTGATCCCAAAGGTTTAACAGAAGCGTCGCTCGCGGAAATCGTGACCATCTTGTTCATTGGACTGCATCCCTTATTGCCGTTGCGTAATACACGCATTACGTTAGGGAATATGAGAATGCTCGTAAAAGACGACTTAATTTTTGTCCCTAAGAAATCCTTACTTTTAAAAGGGTAAGCGAGGCGGAAAGCGAAAGGCTAAAAATGAACCAATCGAAATTTAGACGATGGTTAGACGCTTTTCTGGCTGAGCGCGGACAAAAAAGATCCGCAAAAGATGGGCGGTGACGAGAATAAGCGAGATTACCGCCAAGAGCTTAGCAGCCAGAGCGGTCGAAAGCGAAAGCGCCGAAAATCCGAAGGCTGTCGCAATGAGAAACCAGACCCCTGCCCCCCACCGCCAGGACATCCAGAGCGCCACCCCAGCAATCAGATCAAGAATGGCAAAAACCACGCTCATGATCATTTCAGGGTCAAAATGAGCCTGAAATACGTGAAGCCCCGGCCCAACCGCGCCGACAAGGCCTGCCCAGCCCCAAAATCCCTTCACAAGCCAGAACATGGCCAAGACCCGATAGACGCTCTGGAGAACAAAATGGAGCCGCGTCTGAGATACGTCGAGGTGAATGGCCATGAATAATCCCGCTTTAAGCACCCAAATGGGCGCCCACGCCTGCCCGAAGGACTAAGCAGAAATATCGACCATTCCCCTTCCGAAGACAACCTCGGCAATGGTAATGTCCCGGTCAAAGATACAAATTTGGATGGGAATGGAGTTTGTGATCATGGCGTCCCGTGAGCCTACGAGATTGATTTTGCCTCATCGTCCCCGCCGTAACCGCAAGGCGGATTGGGCGCGTCGTCTGGTGCGCGAAAACCGATTGACCACGGATGATCTTATCTGGCCGATATTTGTTATCGATGGCGTGAATAAGAGGGTTCCGGTAGCGTCAATGCCAGGTGTTGAACGTGTCAGCGTCGATGAAGCAGCACGCGATGCGGAGAAAGCCGCAAAACTCGGCATCCCCGTGATTGCGCTCTTTCCCTATACCGACCCAGCCAAACGGGATCCAAATGGAAGCGAAGCGCTCAATGCCAATAATCTCGTCTGCCAAGCTTGTCGGGCACTGAAAAAGGCAGCGCCCTCAATCGGCCTTATGACTGATGTGGCGCTTGATCCTTATACGAGCCATGGCCATGACGGCCTGCTCTCGGGTGAGACCATCCTCAATGACGAAACCGTTCTTCAGCTTGCACAGCAAGCATTGGTTCAGGCCGAAGCTGGGTCTGACATCATCGCACCATCCGATATGATGGACGGCCGGGTTGGTGCCATTCGCGCGGCGCTTGATGAGAATGGTTTCGATGCAGTGCAGATCATGGCCTATGCGGCCAAATATGCATCAGCATTCTACGGCCCATTCCGTGATGCGATTGGCACCTCGGCAACGTTGGTCGGCGACAAGCGCACTTATCAGATGGACCCGGCCAATGGCGAAGAGGCGTTGCGCGAAGTCGCGCTCGATCTCGAAGAAGGCGCCGATATGGTCATGGTGAAACCGGGCATGCCCTATCTCGATATTGTCCAACGCGTACGTGAGAACTTCGGTGTTCCGACCTTTGCCTATCAAGTCTCCGGCGAATACGCGATGATCACGGCCGCCGCACAGAATGGCTGGCTTGATGGCGACAAGGCCATGCTCGAGAGCCTCCTCGCCTTCAAACGCGCGGGTGCTGATGGCATCCTCACTTATTTCGCACCGCGTGTGGCCGAAATGCTTGCGCGCTAAATGACGCGCGATAGTTCATTGCTGGGTGAAGAAGATCTGGACGCCATCATTTTCAAACGGCGTGCCCACTTTGCCTTTTCCCGGTTTTGCGTTCGAGTAAACAATCCGGGGTCCCGACCCTGCCTGAGCGGATGTGAGAATGAGTGCCCAATAAGTCCGATAGCGTGAGCCTGGCGCGCTGGCTCTGATCATGCCCATATATTTGGCCTCTCGCATCAGCATGTTTTCGCGATGATGCGGTGAGCGGATCCAAGCATTGATAGAGTCGGCAACAGTGCGATCTGCTGCGCCAACATTTTCTGTAGCTAATGCATAGGTAAAGCCGGCATTGTTCATGCGGGTTGTAAAGTCTCCCGCCACCTCATGCGAGAGCACATCGCGCGACGACATCGCTACCGCCTGATAGCGCGCGGCTTCGGTAACTCCGGAATCGACGCTCACAGGCCCAAGACCATGTTGCGCGCGGAAGGAATTGACGAGCCCGACGGCCTCATAGGACACATCCGAGACGCCAGTATTTCCAGCCATTTGAGAGGTCGGCGTTGTGGCACAAGACGCGACAAACAAAGACACGCAAACCACAAAGGCAAGCCGAATTCCGTTACCCACCATGCTGTTAAGCTCCCGTTCGATCAAATTGTCATCAGTTAGACATAATAGGGAATACGTACCCCCGCTGACTAGCCCCCAATATCGGCTGACAGGACTTTCCCAAAGCGATTGCGCGAAGCGGTGACTCAGGCGTATCATTTATCTGAGCTAGAGCTTTAGGGTCGATTGCGGAACGGCGGATGACAAATCAAGCACAGGATCCGACCCAGTTTTTCATGACCGCGCCGAGTCCCTGCGGCTATATTCCGGACCAGATGGAACGGAAGGTCTTTACGCATCTGATCGGCCGACGGGCCAAGAGCCTCAATAATCTTCTCTCGGAAGCCGGTTTCCGTCGGTCGCAAACGATTGCCTATCGCCCGGCCTGCGAACGCTGCTCGGCCTGCGTATCGGTCCGCGTTCCCGTCGACGAATTTAAGCCGTCGCGTAATCTTGCCCGCGTGCTCGAACGCAATGCGGATATCATCGGCACTGAAATGCCGAATACCGCGAGTGCCGAACATTACGGCCTGTTCCGATCCTATCTTTCCGCCCGCCATACAGAAGGCGGCATGATTGATATGAATATTCTCGATTTTACGCTGATGATCGAAGACAGCCATGTCGATACAGAACTTGTCGATTATCGTCGGCGCAGCCGGGAGCCCGGCTTTTTTGGTCAGCCTGAAGGTCCATTATTGGGTACGGCTTTGACAGATGTACTCACCGACGGCTTATCGATGGTTTATTCCTTTTATGATCCGCGCAAGACAACACGCAGTCTCGGCACCTATATGATCCTTGATCATATAGAGCGCACGCGCAAACGCGGCCTACCTTATCTATATTTGGGATATTGGATTCCGGGCTCACGAAAGATGGCTTATAAAGCGCGCTTCTTGCCGCAAGAACGTCTTGGCTCAAATGGATGGGCCCGTGTCGAACGTTACTCCGACACGTGATCACGTATTATTGATCAGACCGAAAATTTATTCGACTTCGGAAATCCTTTTGGCGGCAAACGACCCGCATCGGCACGACTGCCAATCCATTCCTTGATATCAGGCTTGCCAACGGTCCATGTGCGCCCGGCGGTATCTTTCCACGTGAGACCTTCTGACAATTTGAAGGTCTTGATATCGGCCATGCCGCCATCTTTGTATTTTTGAATACGCACGCCCTTACCACGCGACATCTCGACCATCTCCGAGAGGCGGAAGCAGAGCAATTTACGGTTCTCACCAATTGCAGCCACATAATCGCCTTCGACCTGCACAACAAACCGTGCCAATTCACGATCATCAAGATTCAACACCTGACGGCCTTTGCGTGTGTTCGCAATAGTATCATCCGACAACGCAATAAAGCCGCGCCCTGCTGATGACGCGAACAAAAGTTTTTGACCCGCTTTATGTTGCCATGCCGTAACAATTTCCGCGCCTTCATCAATATCAACAAGAAGACGAACCGGATCACCAAAGCCGCGCCCGCCGGGCAATTTTGACGGGTCAACGGTGTAGACTTTACCACTCGTCGCATAGACCAATATTTTTGCGGTCGTCTCCGTATGGAAACTAAGTTTGAGTGCGTCGTCACCTTTGAATTGCAAGTTACCGAGATCCGTTACATGGCCTTTCAGCGCGCGAATCCAGCCCTTCTCAGACAAGACAACGGTCAGCGGTTCACGTTCGACCATCGCTTCCATAAGGTCGATATCGCCCATTTCAGGGGCTTCACCTAAAGTTGAACGACGCTTGCCGATTTTTGTATCAGGCCCAAAACTCTTTTTTACGTCACGGATTTGCCAAGAAATTGCTTTCCACTGTTTGTCCGGCGATGACAACAGAGATTCAATCTGCGACTTCTCTTCCGTAAGCGTATCAAATTCACGCTTGAGTTCCATTTCTTCAAGCTTGCGCAAGGAGCGCAACCGCGTATTCAAAATAGCTTCCGCCTGAACATCACTCAGTTTGAAGGCCTTGATAAGTTCGGCTTTCGGATCATCCTTCTCACGAATGATTTTGATCACGCGATCAAGATCGAGATAGACAATCAAGAGGCCTTTGAGAATTTCTAGACGCTTCTCGATTTGGGTCAGGCGATGCTGCGAGCGGCGCTCCAACACATCGCGGCGATGATTAAGCCATTCGCGCAAAACATCAGCAAGACCGAGAACACGCGGCACAAGACCAGCGGTCAAAACATTCATATTCATCGGCACGCGGGCTTCAAGCTCGGTGAGCTTGAACAGCGATTCCATCAAAATCTCGGGATCAACAGTACGTGCGCGCGGCTCGAGAACGATGCGAATATCTTCGGCCGATTCATCGCGTACATCGGCAAGGAAAGGCAATTTGCGATCATTGAGCAATTCGGCAATTTTTTCGATGAGGCGCGATTTCGGAACCATATAGGGAATTTCGGTCACAACAATTGACCACAATCCCCGCCCCTGATCTTCCTTTGTCCATCGTGCGCGCACGCGGAATGATCCACGCCCCGTGCGATAGGTCTCTGCAATCGACTCGCGCGTTTCAACAATGATGCCGCCCGTTGGAAAATCGGGCCCCGGTACGAAGGTTACAATCTGATCAGTTGTCGCTTTCGGATGCGCAATCAAATAAAGCGCAGCATCACAAAGTTCAGCTGCGTTATGCGGCGGGATCGAAGTCGCCATACCGACCGCAATGCCTTGCGATCCATTCGCAAGAAGATTGGGGAAAGCAGCTGGCAACACAAGCGGCTCTTCCTCAGAGCCATCATAGGTCTCGCGAAAATCAACCGCGTTCTCATCAAGCCCTTCAAGAAGAAGCCGTGCAACTTCCGTCAACCGCGCTTCGGTATAACGCATCGCGGCCGGATTATCGCCATCGATATTGCCGAAATTGCCTTGCCCATCGACGAGCGGATAACGAACCGCAAAATCCTGCGCGAGACGCACGAGCGCATCATAAACGGATTGATCACCATGAGGGTGATATTTACCGATCACGTCACCAACAACGCGCGCGCATTTCTTAAAGGCTTGGCCGGGATCCAAACGCAACAACCGCATCGCGTAAAGAAGGCGCCGATGAACCGGCTTCAGTCCGTCGCGCGCATCAGGAAGCGCGCGATGCATGATGGTTGATAAGGCATAAGCGAGATAGCGCTCTTCGAGCGCATCCTTCAGCGAAACTTCTTCAATACCCTTGTCATCCGGCGGAACGACGCGCTTACCCATAGAACCAAAACCTCGAAATTTTACTGGTGTCCGGATGCCCTTAGATCCGATTCGCGGCAAGCCGGAGGCCTCATTACAGAGCTTTTAGGCCTCGTTTCCCTGTCGATAGAGCGCGGAAAGCGCCTCTCGGGCCTCGGGAAGCGGCAAATTGCGCGCGCCAAAGAGATGCCGCTCAAGGAAATAGCCCGTCAATGCCAACCCATCGGCAATCTCACTCATATCCGGCAAGCCCGCATTTGCCTGCTCGAGCAAAAAGGCGGGAAGCTTAAAAAGCCGCTCGCGATAGGGCTCACCCGCCTCCTCACAAACGGCACGACCCGATTTGGGTGATACGTAAATAAGCTTATCTTTTGCACCCGTTGCCGCACATTCGGAAAGATCGAGACCAAAACCCAACTCGGCAAGCAGAGCCACTTCAAAGCGCACAAGAAGCGGGGCCGCGAGATCATCTTGCGCCATAGTGTCGAGGATGATTTCAAGTGCTTCATAAAGCGATGTGTGTGGATCACGCTCAGGCAACAAACGCACAAGTGAAGCGATGGTCGTCAACGCATAGAGCGTGCGTCTTTGACCCATAAATGCGGCGGCGCGCATCCGCATCGGTTCAACGGCAAATTGCCCGAGCTGTTCATCAAGCCGCGCACGCCATGACAGCGAAACCGCATTGCCCGCTTGTAATGCCGGTTGCAGACGCCGTGACCGCCCTCCACGAACAACGCCCAAATGCCGGCCATGCACACGCGTCATCGCTTCGAGAATGACATCCGTCTCGCCCAAGCGGCGCACACCGATTACGATGGCATCGTCCTGCCATTCCATTGTCTTGCTAACCGCCCTTGCCGTTCACTCTTTCGGGAATTCAAGACCCATTTCGCGATAACGCGCCGGATCATCCGACCAATTCTCACGCACTTTGACATGCAAAAAGAGATGCACCGGCGTTTCTATTTCTTCTGCTAAATCTTTACGTGACGCGGCACCAATCGCCTTGATCGTTTGTCCTGCTTTGCCCAACACAATCATGCGTTGGCTTTCGCGCTCAACAAAAATTGTTTGCTCGATCCGCACTGAACCGTCTTTGCGCGTTTGCCATTGATCGGTTTCAACGGTTGACCGGTAGGGCAATTCATCATGCAAGCGTTCGAACATTTTCTCGCGTGTTATTTCCGCGGCGAGCATACGCATCGGCGCATCTGACACTTGATCTTCGGGGTAAAGCCAAGGGCTTTCCGGCATCAATGAGGCAAAATGTTTGCGAACCCGATCAACACCGCTGCCCGAAGTTGCCGACACCATAAAGGTTTCTTTGAAGGCGATCCGCTGATTGAGCATTTCTGCAAGCTTCAAGAGATGCGGCGGATCAACAAGATCCACTTTGTTCAAGATGAGATGGATCGGTTTCTTCCATTCGGATAGCGATTGAACCAATGTTTCGACATCTTCGTCGATACCTTTGCGTGCATCAATGACAAGACCCACGGCATCGGCTTCCCCTGCCCCACCCCAAGCAGAGGTGACCATCGCGCGTTCAAGACGTCTTTTCGGCGAGAAAATTCCGGGCGTATCAACAAAGATGATTTGTGTCTGATCAACCATTGCAATACCCCGCACAAGTGCGCGGGTTGTTTGCACTTTGCGTGAGACAATCGATACTTTCGCACCGACTAGCGCATTTACAAGCGTGGATTTTCCGGCATTCGGAACGCCGATCAAAGCAACATAGCCGCAGCGTGTGGACGTTTGTTCAGTCATTATGGTCTTTCTACACCTTCACGCTTCATAAACGCTTCAGCGGCAGCATGTTCTGCCAACCGCTTCGACGGCCCTTCCGCTTCGCACGGAGAAAAGCCCTGCACTTCTGCCGCAATGACAAAAAGCGGGGCGTGATCTGGGCCACTGCGTTTCACTTCACGATAGACAGGGACTGGCAAGGCACGCCCCAGCGCCCATTCCTGCAAACTCGATTTCGCATCGCGCCGCCCCGCATCGCTTTCATGAAGTTTCACGCCAAAGCCTCGCTCTACAGCAGAGCGCGCGGCCTCAAAACCACTATCGAGATAAATCGCTGCGATAATCGCTTCGCAGACATCACCAAGAAGAACGCCCTTCTTGCGTAAGCCCGATTGCATTTCGCCGGGGCCTAAACGAATGAAAGGACTTACACCCCACGCTTCGGCAACCTGCGCACAACTCTCTTTACGGACCAATGTCGCAAGGCGACGCGACAACACACCCTCATCCTCGCTCGGAAAAGTACGATAGAGAATTTCCGCAATCGCTAGACCCAAAACGCGATCACCTAAAAACTCCAGACGCTCATAATAGGCGTCTGTCGTAACGGGCCCTTTAACAGCGCTCACATGTGTCAAAGCCTGCTCGAGCAGTGCGCGGGTCTTAAAATTATAGCCGATCTGCTTTTCGAGATCGGCAAGATCAGGGCTTATGCGCTTCGACGCCACGCGTTCATCCGATCCGGCTTAAAATACGTGACCACCGCACAGTCCAAGGCCATTCCCAAATCTTCCATGCCGCCGAATCCTCTCCAACCGAGAAGAAGATAACTTCCGCGCGTCCCACAAAATTTTCATAGGGCACATAGCCCACGCCTTGTGAGGACATGTCACGCGAGTCGAGTGAATTGTCGCGGTTATCGCCCATCATGAAAAAATGTCCGGCGGGAATAACATAGACGGACGTATTACGGCCGAGCTTATTCCCGAATTTTTCGAGCTCTTGAATTGTATAGCTCACACCATTCGGAAGAGTTTCCCGATAATAGGTGGCTTCATCTTTATAGCCCGCACCAGAACTTAATTCCTTCGTGCCGATTTTTTGCTTAGGCACCGGTTGTCCATTGATGTGAAGAATACCATCAATCATTTGAATGCGATCACCGGGCAAACCGATCACACGCTTGATATAATCAATCGACGGATCACGCGGTAACTTGAAAACGGCAATATCCCCGCGTTGCGGTTCTGATCCCAAAATTCGACCCGAAAAAAGCGGCGGGCTGAATGGGATCGAATGCTTTGAGAACCCATAAGAAAATTTCGAGACAAATAGATAATCACCCACAAGCAAAGTCGGCACGAGCGAGCTTGAAGGAATATTGAAAGGTTGGAAAAGCAAGGTCCGGATCACGACGGCGATCAAGAGCGCCTGAACGATGACCTTAACGGTTTCGACAAACCCTGAGTCCTGCGCCTTGTCTTCTATCGGTGTTTTGAGGTCGCTCATCTCAGCTCAACTTTCTCTCTCTGATCGGCCAGGGCTCCGTCCGCCTTGGCGCGCCGCAATCTATAGTCCTGCCACTCCTGACTCGCAATCAAGTCGCGGCTATGGTGCGCGGTAAAGCCTCGATCAAACATACTGCCATGGCGAGCGGCGCCTCATCAGTCAGGGTCAAATGAATGCGGGCCTCATGGTCAGGGGGTATAAGCGCTGCCAAACGCTTTGCCGCCCCGCCCGTCAACGCCACCGTGGGAGCGCCCGAGGGGCCATTTACAACCCCAATATCTTTTAAAAACACACCACGGCTGAAGCCCGTTCCCAAGGCCTTCGCGCAGGCTTCTTTCGCGGCAAAGCGTTTAGCATAGGTTGCTGCGCGGTGAGCGCGGCTTTCAGCTTTGCGTTGTTCGACGGTTGTAAAAACGCGGTTCACAAATTTATCGCCGAACCGTTCGAGCGTCTTCTCGATCCGGCGAATATCGCACAAATCCGAGCCAAGCCCGATGATCATGAGCGGTGTCTCGCCCGCGCGCGACCCGCATCAATCGCCGAACGCATTTGTTTGATCGCTTGTGTGAGCCCGATATAGATCGCTTCACCAATGATGAAATGACCTATATTCAATTCCCGAATTTCCGGAATCTCGGCGAGCTTTTCAGCGGTCGCAAAATCAAGCCCATGACCAGCATGAACTTCCAATCCCAAATCGCCGGCAATCGCCGCACCACTCCATAGCCGTGCCAACTCTTCGGCCGCCTTGTGATGCTCACCATGCGCGACGGCTTCACAATATGTGCCAGTATGTAATTCGATCACAGGCGCACCCAGTGCATGCGCGGTTTCAATCGCTTTGCGATCAGGCTCTATAAAGAGCGAGACACGAATATCGGCGCGCGCAAGATCCGCGATATAGGGCTTAAGCGAAGCGGCTTGACCAACGACGTCCAAGCCTCCTTCGGTCGTGCGCTCTTGACGCTTTTCAGGAACAAGACAGGCGGCATGCGGTTTTACACGCAGCGCAATTGCTTTCATCTCTTCCGTCGCCGCCATTTCAAAATTCAAGGGCCTCGTCAGTTCAAGCTTCAACCGCGCCATGTCCTCATCGCGAATATGGCGACGATCTTCACGCAAATGCGCGGTAATACCATCAACGCCTGTTTCAACAGCCATCAATGCCGCGCGAACAGGATCGGGATTATTCCCGCCTCGCGCATTCCGAATGGTCGCGACGTGATCGATATTCAACCCAAGACGAATAGGTGGAAGAAGAGACATTATGCGTTAAGCCTTCAATGCCCGGCTACCGGGCTTGATCGGAGGAATGGCTGCCAATTCAGGCGGAAGTTGGTCAGCAGGATAAGTGGGAATATCGAGCGTTGCCAATGCGACATATGGAATACCGAGATCGGCCTTGCCTCCCGAGCGATCAATCAAACAGGCTTCACCAACCAAGTTCTTTGTGAGGGCAGAAATCGACTCGATACATTCACGTGATGACAGGCCCGTTGTGATGATGTCTTCAACGATCAAGACTTTCGCCTCATCGGAAATGGTAAAGCCCCGGCGCAATTGAAAACGCCCCTCTTCACGCTCAACGAAAATCGCTTTCGCACCGAGATGACGCGCTGTCTCATAGCCCGGCACGATGCCGCCCACCGCAGGCGATACGACAACATCGATTTTGCCAAAGCGGCTCTCGATCTTTTTGGCTAACGCGCGGCATAAACGCTCGGTCCGAATGGGATCCTGAAAGATAAACATCTTTTGCAAGAATACGGAGCTTCTTAAGCCTGACGAGAGAATGAAATGGCCTTCGAGCAACGCGCCCGCCGCGCGGAATTCGGCAAGAACCTCATCTTCGTTCATAGCAATCAGCTCCTATCGGGCGGGCTTTCGTCGGATTGGCGCTCTCTAGCATGATTTTGGGGCCTTTCGACCCCCCGAAGCGCTTTTATCCCCGCTTCGTGAGGCGATCAGCCATTCACGCGCTGAACGGCGCTAATCACCGGCTTGGTCTTCAGCTGGCTGATGATCGAATTCAAATGTTTGAGATCCCACACTTCGAGATTGATGACCATTTCCCGATAATCAGCGGTCTTTCCAGCAATCGACATGGAATCAATATTTCCATCGCTTTCACCGATGACAGTAGCCACCTGCGCCAAAGCCCCCGGCTCATTAATGACCGTAATATTCAATTGGGCCGGAAAGCGTTGCGGCTGTTGTTCGTCAATGTCCCAACGCACATCGAGCCAGCGTTCAGGCTCGTCATCAAAAGCGGTCAAAGCGGGAGACTGGATCGGATAGATCGTGATCCCGACGCCGGGCGTAAGGATGCCAATAATCCGATCTCCGGGAACGGCCCCGCCATTGGGCGCAAACTGCACCGGCAAATCACCGCCAATGCCGCGGATCGGAATCGCCCGGGACATGTCGCCGCCGCCGTCACCTTCACTCGAGCCCGGCACTTTGAACACGAGACCCTGCCCGCCCTTCACACCAAACCAACCACCCTCGGCTAGGTTCGCGCCTGCGCCCGCTGCCTGTTCTTCGCGATAATCCGGATAGACGGCCTTCACCACATCGCCGGAATACATTTCTCCGCGCCCGACCGCCGCCAAAACATCTTCAAGCGTCGCGCGCGCAAGACGCGGCAACGCGGCCTTCAAGCGCTCTTCAGAAAATTCTTTTCCGAAACGCTCAAAAGCGCGTTCGATTATCTTTTGTCCCAGGCCTGCATATTGTTTACGAACCGCAGCGCGAGTCGCGCGTCTAATCGCGGCGCGCGCTTTTCCGGTAACAACAATTTCTTCCCATGCCGACGGTGGTGATTGCCCTTCAGCGCGGACGATTTCAACTTCATCGCCATTGCGCAAGGTCGACACCAAAGGCACAAGCACACCGTTCACCTTCGCGCCCACAGCCGTGTCACCAACATTGGTGTGAACGGCATAGGCAAAATCAATCGGCGTCGCATTTTGTGGCAGCGCGATCAATTGACCCTTGGGCGTGAAGCAGAAAACCTGATCATGAAAGAGTTCAAGTTTTGTATGTTCAAGAAATTCTTCAGCACTATCACCTTCTGAAAGCGTCTCAAGCGTGCGTCTCAACCATGCATAGACATTGCTCTCGCTCGACTCTTTCGCCGAAGAAGGTAAAGCGCGTCCGTCTTTATAGATCGCATGAGCGGCGATGCCATATTCCGCAATGCGATCCATATCTTCAGTACGAATTTGTAGCTCGACACGTTGCTTGCCTGGGCCAACAACAGTCGTATGAATCGACCGATAATCATTTTGCTTCGGCGTTGAAATATAATCTTTGAAGCGTCCAGGCACAACTTGCCATGTTGTATGCACAATGCCGAGCGTGGCGTAACAGGCAGCAAGCGTATCTACGACAACGCGGAACCCGAAAATATCTGAGAGCTGCTCGAAGGAAACCGATTTGCGCTCCATCTTTTTCCAGATTGAATAAGCGCGCTTCAACCGTCCTTTGACACTCGCATGAATGCCCGATGTCGATAATTTTTGTGAAAGTTCTTTTTCAATCCGCCCGATCACCGGTTCGCTTTTCTCGCTCAATTCTTCAAGACGATTTTTAATCGCTTGATAGGCTTCCGGTGAAAAATGACGGAAGGCGAGATCTTCAAGCTCTTCACGAAGATCTTGCATCCCCATGCGGCCCGCGAGCGGCGCATAAATATCGAGCGTCTCTTCCGCAATACGCGCGCGCTTGGCCTCAGCCATGAATTGAAGCGTGCGCATATTGTGGAGCCGATCAGCGAGTTTGATCAACAGCACGCGCACGTCATCAGCAATCGCCAAAAGGAGCTTGCGAAGATTTTCAGCCTGCGCGGCTTTTTTGGAAACGAGATCGAGCTTCTGGATTTTTGTCAGACCTTCGACGAGATGACCAATCTCTGCGCCGAACAGTCGATCAATTTCCTCGCGCGTCGTTTCCGTGTCTTCAATCGTATCATGCAATAAAGCCGCGACGATGGTCGCGTCATCAAGCTTCAGATCAGTCAGAATGGCTGCGACTTCAAGCGGGTGCGAAATATAGGGCGCACCGGATGCCCGCTTCTGATGGCCATGCGCGCGCATCGCATAGACATAGGCACGATTAAGCAACGCCTCATCCGTTTGCGGATTATAGGCTTTGACCTTCTCGACAAGCTCATATTGTCGCATCATGACGCGGTCATAGTCTCCCCAAGCACAAAACCGCTCAAGATAAGGAAGCGGACCCCTAAACTATCGCGATTTAGGCGCTACTTCGCAAGAGATGACCGATAAACAGCGTTAAGACAAAAAGAAAAAGCCCGGCGAAACGAGCCGGGCTTGGAATTGTCTAAGACCAAATGCGACGAGATTAGTCCGCGTCGTCATCCGAGCCCGAGGGCGGCACAAGGCCATCAAGACCACGCAACAGATCTTCTTCCGTCATGCGGTCGAATTCGACATTGGCATCGTCATTGGCAGCAGGTGCAGCACCGATCATCGGCACAGCTTCCGCTTCCGGCTCGTCGACATCAACATGCTTCTGGAGCGAGTGGATCAAATCTTCTTTGAGATCTTCGGGCGATATCGTCGAATCCGCAATTTCACGGAGCGCCACGACCGGATTTTTATCACGGTCACGATCAATCGTGATCGGCGACCCTGCCGAAATCATGCGGGCGCGATGGCTTGCGAGCAGAACGAGCTCGAAGCGGTTGTCTACTTTTTCGATGCAATCTTCAACGGTGACGCGAGCCATGGACGCTCAGTCTCCTGTGCTGGCCGGAACGGGAATGAGGCCGTCTGATACACAGACCAAGGGGTTCTTGCAAGGTTTTCGGGAGAACTTTCTCATAAATCTGCAAAATTGAGAGCCAAAAGCCCCAAAATAGACACAAATGGCCGATTTTTTCCAAATGTCTTGACGAAAGATCGTGAGAATCCCTAAAAGAGCAACCAATAAGGAAGTTGTTTCTTATTCAATTTATTGCAGGTTGCGTCGCTCGGCCCGTTGGCCGGACCTAGCGTTTTTGATCATTTATTGCAACGGCTCTGGCGGCGCTGAGCCATAGGAAAGAAAATAACCCATGAGTTCAGGTGAACGCATCGCCCTCTTCATCGATGGTGCCAATCTCCACGCGACCGCAAAATCGCTGGGCTTCGATGTCGATTATCGGCGCTTGCTGAAAGAATTTCAGTCACGCGGAGATTTGCTCCGCGCCTATTATTACACCGCACTTGTTGAAGATCAGGAATATTCATCGATCCGCCCGTTGATCGATTGGCTCGACTATAATGGCTTCCGCGTCGTCACAAAGCCGGCGAAGGAATATGTCGACTCGACCGGCCGCCGCAAAATGAAGGGCAATATGGACATCGAACTCGCCATCGATGCCTTGGAACTTGCGCCCTTCATCAATCACGCTGTCATTTTTTCGGGCGATGGCGATTTCCGTTCGCTCGTTGAAGCCTTGCAGCGCAAGGGTTTGAAAGTGTCCGTCGTCTCGACCATCAATTCGCAACCGCCTATGGTGGCCGATGAATTGCGTCGTCAGGCCGATGATTTCATCGATATCGTCAATCTCTTGCCGAAGATTGGGCGTGACACCCGCGAAGTGCCCGAACGTGCTCCGCGTGAAAAGCGCCCCACACGCGCGTCAGATGCCATAGAACCGGCTGAAGTCTGAGTTCAGTCGGGTGTTAACCTGATTATGGCCACAACGCTCGACCCGCCACGGAATTGTAAACTCTGTCCGCGGCTGGTCGCCTATCGATTATCGTCACGTCACGACAATCCGGACTGGCATAATGCGCCCGTACCGTCCTTCGGCCCCGCTACCGCCAAACTCTTGATCGTCGGCTTAGCCCCCGGCCTCAAAGGGGCGAACCGTACAGGCCGTCCCTTCACCGGAGATTATGCGGGTGATCTTCTCTACAGCACTTTGATCAAATTCGGTTTTGCCCGCGGCGTCTTTGATGCGCGACCCGATGATGGGCTGACACTTATCGATGCGCAGATCACCAATGCCGTACGCTGTGTGCCGCCGGAAAATAAGCCCACTCCGGCGGAAATCCGCAGCTGCAGACCCTATCTCGAGAAAACAATCGACTCTCTCAAAGGCTTGCACGCCATTGTGGCTCTCGGCCGCATCGCGCATGACGCCGTGATCAAAAGCTTCGGCGATGCCCTCTCCGCGCATCCCTTTGCGCATGGAGCAACGCATGAGCTCAATGGTCCGATGCTCTTCGACAGCTATCATTGCTCGCGCTACAACACGAATACGGGCGTTCTGACGAATGCCATGTTCGAGGCGGTTTTTGCGTCCGTCCGCACCCATATCGACCACAACGCCTGAGCGCCTTTATGCAAGAATGCCAGAAGGCTTCGGCAGCGCGGCAAGGCCCAAACCCTCTTCACCAATGGACAGGAACGCGGTGAACGCCTAATAAATGCTCGTACAAAGACCTTTCCCAACCTTTTCGACAAATTCTGAGCAGAACTATTCAAATCCTTATGCCTAGCCCGCGTCCGCCCCGTTTGATCGAGAATTTCGACCGGCTTTCCGTCGAGCGCGCGATTGCAGAATTGCGCGCGGGTCGCCCCGTTCTCCTGATTGATGGCGACCGATCCGGCTTGGTCGCTTCAGCTGACAGCGCTGATTTGCGCATGCTCTCTGCGCTCTCCACGCTCGCCGAAGGCAAGGCTCATCTCGTTCTGACTGAAAAGCGGTTGGCGCGCCTTGGCGTACAACGCGAAACTGCTGGAGCGCTGGCTCTACCCCGGCTCGATGCCGAACGCATTCTCGCGCTTTCAACAAAGCCCGACGCGCGGATCGACGCGCCGGTCGGTGCCACGACAATCATTGACCGCGCGGGACTTGATCTCGCCGGTCTCGCCCTGCTGCTGCCGGCAGTGATTGTTATTCCGCTCACGAGTGAGCGACTTGCGGGTGAATCTATTTTGTCGGTGCGCGCTGAAGCGATTGAACATTATCGCAAACAGGCCGCAACGAAACTCACTCTCGTCTCGCGCGCGCCCGTTCCACTCGAAGGCGCAGAGCAGAGCGAATTCATCGTGTTTCGTGGCGGTGAAGGCTTGCGCGATCAAGTGGCAGTGAAGGTGGGGACACCTGATGCCAACACACCTGTACTCGTGCGGCTCCATTCGGCGTGTCTCACCGGCGATCTTTTTGGCAGTCTCAAATGTGATTGCGGTGATCAATTGCGCGAAGCCGTGCGCATGATGGCAGCGCAAGGCGGCGGCTATCTTCTCTATCTCGATCAAGAAGGACGCGGCGCCGGACTTGCCAACAAAATCCGCGCTTACAAACTGCAAGATGAAGGTTTGGATACTTACGATGCCGATGCTGAATTAGGGCTAGGCATGGACCAACGTCATTTCGATTTTGCGGCCGCGATGCTTGAAGCATTGGGCGTGAACACAATCACGCTGATCACAAATAATCCTGACAAGATTGATGCGATGAAACGCGCAGGCATTGATGTCGTGGGTCATCGCCGCCTCTTCGGACGTGAGAACCCGTCAAATCTGCGTTATGTCGCGACAAAGCGCGAACGCGCGGGACATTTGTCCGAGTAATAGAATTACCTCTTATCACAAATAATTTTTGAACGCGCTCAATCGTCGCGATGAACGCGCTCGTTACGCTCGTGACGCTCTTGCGCTTCAATCGAAAGCGTCGCGATGGGACGCGCATCAAGACGCTTGATCGAAATCGGTTCGCCCGTCTCTTCGCAATAGCCATAAGTGCCATCATCAAGCCGGGCGAGCGCAGAGTCGATCTTGGCAATCAATTTGCGTTGGCGATCACGTGAACGAAGTTCAATCGAACGATCCGTTTCAGATGAAGCGCGATCCGCAATGTCGGGATGGTTCTCGCTGTCATTTTGAAGATTGGCGATGGTCTCGCGCGATTCACGCAAAATATCATCTTTCCAGGCCAATAATTTCTTCCGGAAATATTGGCGCTGTCTTTCATTCATAAAGGGCTCGTCCTCGGACGGCCGATAGTCGTGGTCGAGCGTGACTGCGGTAGCCATTCTTTTACCCTGCCGCTTTGGCATCCCATCCACCCTTTCCGAGCTAAATCACCCGGACTGGTGATACGAACCCGTTAGTGGCGTGTCTGTTAGCTAAAAAATTGCGACAGCGCTACGACAATCATCGAAGAGGCTGTGAACAGCTCACCGGCCGACTTTGGCAAGCTCGACCGCGGCGCGCACATCAATGGCACGCAAAATTTGGCGCCCTTCCGTATCAAGATCACGAGGCGACACCATAGAAAGAGCGCCCGAGAGCTGCGAAAAACTCATCTCCCCGAGCCTTCCTAGCACCATGTCGCGTTCCAGCGCCTCGAGCGCATCAAGAATGCGAACCCCGCGCCGGAGCTGGCGACGGCGGCGCTCAGAAGGCGTTTCGCCCTCATCTTGAAGAGCCAAAACAGCACTGAGACCGATTGTCGCAATCGTCTTGGAAGGGGCATTTGCTGCGGAGGCGTCTCCGCCGATCTCGAATCGGCCGGAGCCTGGCGCGGAAGCCGACCGTGCGGTTCCGGATGTCACTGTCGATCCCGATGAGGTCGTGATCCGCATGACACGCGCTCCCTGAAAAAAATCTAAGAAGCACTCTCGAAAAACAAGGTTAAATAAATCTTAATAACGCGGCAAAACCTGCTCGATTGAATTGAAAAACTTGCCCCATGAAAAAGGGCATCGCGCCGATCAATAAAATTTGATGCGTCATTTCAACGGTTTGTGATGGCTTCTCTGATGGCATGCGCTTCGCTTTATGAAGTGTGAGCCAATTTGAGCCTCTCAAGGCGCTGGAGAGACCCCCGTGCGGATGACGATCTTAAAAACGCTGACACTCGCCTGCATGATCGGGATGATCTCTCTCACTCCGCTTCACGCGGAAACATCGCGCATCAAAGATCTCGCTTCCGTTGAAGGGGTGAGGCAAAACCAGCTTGTTGGGTATGGCCTTGTTGTCGGTTTGAATGGCACTGGCGATACACTCAACAACGCGCCCTTCACCAAACAAAGCCTAACCGCAATGCTTGAACGCCTCGGCGTCAACACACGCGGTGCGAATTTGCGGACAGCGAATGTGGCAGCCGTGATGGTGACCGCTGATCTTCCTGCCTTTGGACGCAAAGGCTCACGCATTGATGTGACTGTGTCGGCGCTGGGTGACGCCAAGAGCCTTCAAGGTGGAACATTGCTTGTCACGCCTCTGATGGGTGCCACGGGCGAAATCTATGCGGTGGCGCAAGGCTCAGTCGCCATTGCCGGCTTTCAAGCCGAAGGTGCCGCAGCCACTCTGACGCGCGGCGTGCCGACAGTCGGACGCATTTCGAATGGCGCGCTGATTGAGCAAGAAATCGATTATCAGTTCAAAGATACGCGTGTGGTGAGATTGGCATTGCGCAATCCGGATCTGACAACAGGTCGACGCATTGCCTTGGCCATCAATGAGTTTATGGCAGCCCCCGCCGCCGAGCCAACCGATCCCTCAACAGTCAATCTCTCTATTCCGAAGAACTTCAAAGGCAATATGGTGCAATTGCTCACCGAGATCGAACAATTGCGTGTTGATCCCGATCAAGTCGCACGCGTTGTAATTGATGAGCGCACCGGCGTGATTGTGATGGGTAAAGATGTGCGTGTCTCAACGGTTGCCATTGCACAGGGCAATCTCACCATCTCTATCACTGAACAACCGCTGGTGAGCCAGCCGGGACCGTTTACGGGTGATCAAGCGCAGACGGTTGTTGTACCGCGCACGACCATTCAAGTCGATCAAGGACAGAACAACAAACTCGCGGTACTCAATGATAGCGTAACGCTGAAAGAATTGGTCGATGGATTAAATGCGCTGGGTATCGGGCCGCGCGATATAATCTCGATCCTTCAAGCGATCAAAGCAGCCGGTGCCTTGCAAGCTGAAATCGAGGTGATGTGATGACGATCTCGCTTCTCGGCTCAGCACCGCTTCAAACAGATTTACAAAAATCAAATTCTAAACTCGCATCCCTTGCGGAAGACTTTGAAACGACATTTCTCGCATCAATGTTCGGGCAAATGACATCGTTGCTCGATGGTGATGGCCCGCTCGGCGGACAAGGCGCAGGTGGTGATGCCTGGCGCGCGTTGCTCACAGATGAATTGGCCAAAAGCGTATCCCGTTCCGGTGGCGTCGGCATCGCCCGTAGCGTTCATGCCGAACTCATAGCCCTTCAAGCTTCCGGAAACACACCCCATGACACACCCCACTAAAAGCTCCGTTCCCCTCACGCGGCCCGCAATCAACTCTGAGAGTGAGGCCGAAGCTTTATGCAAACTCGTTGAAGAGCGTCTTGATGCGGTTGAAACCCTCATCCGCGAAGAGACAGATCGCCTTGCCGAAGCGCGGTTGCGTGATGCGTTTTCCCTCTATGAAAAAAAAAGCCAGCTCACTGAAACCTATCATCGCGATGTGTTGAACCTCAAAAACAATGCCGTAGCGCTCAAAAGGTTTAAACCCGAAGGACTCGACCGCTTGAAAGCAAAGCAGGCGCGTTTTGAAGCCGCACTCGATGCCAATCTCAAAATATTACAGACTTTGAGCAAAGCGTCCGAACATCTCATTCGCGGCCTTGCCGATGATGTTGAGGCACCGCGCACACTCGATGTGTACAACAGTTCGGGACGAAAACCGGGTTCGGGAGCGCGCCCGCGTGTTGAACCGCTGATGATTTCGCGCAAGAGTTAGACAAAAAAGAACAGATCAAATTTTAAATGAAATCGAGTGATCTTTCATACGATTTTTTGGGAGTCTCAGGTGTAATCAAAAGATCCCTTGGTCTTTCTCTTGAAGAGAGGCTTTGATCTTGAGGATATACACCCATGACCTCCACCGCGATTCTTTCTTCCCTGAATAGGGTCCCTGTCGCGGACACCGAAAACGGCGTACCGCGCGTTCAGAATACAAAGACCGAAATGCAGGCAAAAGGGGACGATAAAGACGCCCCCGCGAAACCCTCCTCATCGGCAGAGGCTAAACCCTCCCCGAATGCCACTGTGAGACGCACAACGATCGACTGGGAAACCGGATCGGTCGTCTTCCGCGTCATCGATGAACATAGCGGACAAACAGTTAGCCAAAGCCCGGAAGAGGCACTGTTACGTTTGCGCGCCTATGCGCGGCAGAATGAAACGACGTCCGAAAGCGGTACCGAGCAACAGCTCCCCCCTTCGCCACGAACCGAAAAGAAGGTTTGAAAAAAGCTAGGTGCGATTAATACTTTGTTAACGCTCTCAATGCGTGCAGCGCGATAACGACAAAGCACTCACGTGCATTTTTCCGGTTGCACCAATCATTAAAATCAACCTCCAATTTTAATTTACGCTGAAATTTACCATGTTCTACGGGACTTTGCGGACTCTCTAGAGTAGGTCGCCTTCACCCACGATCCTTCGATGCGCTGCAGAACGCAGCGAACCAACAGGAGCACTCCTGCTCCCTCATCAGAAGGATGAACTCTAATGTCTATGTCAATCGGAATGGCTGCCGGTATGAATGCCTTGATCGGCATCAACGCACAGCTCCAAGATCTTCAAGCCCAAGCACTCTCAGGCAAGAAAGTGAATAGCGCCTCGGATGGTCTTGCTGCCTATCTCGGCGCGAAGAACTATACAGATCGTTCGGGCCGCCTCTCGAACGTGAATGACACGCTCGCAGGTAACTTGCAGACCATTAAAGCCGCGCAATCCGGCTTGAGCTCGATCCGTAAAACGATCTCTGACACGCTTGATACTTTGAAGGCCGCATCGCAGACTCAGAGTTTCGTCGCAGCAACAGGACAAACAACCAACTCAACTGCATCTGCGTCAAATACCCAAATCGGCATGACTTTTACCATGTTCGACGGTAACGGCGTTCAATCACTTGCCGGCATTACAAATGCTACAGGACTCGTAAACCCTACCGGCGCAGCAAATGGTGCATCGCAACTCCGCATTAACGGCCAAACACTCGCCCAAGGACAGATATTCAGCATTAATGGTAAGTTCTATAGAATATCTGGGACTGCTGCGAGCGATCCGGTTCCTGCAGGCACCGCGACTGATGGAGCGAGTGCAGCCACTCCGGCCTATGTTCGCACAGTTGGAGAGTTGCTTGGAGCAATTCGCGGCGGCATTAGCGGCGCTGACAATTCGGCTGGAATCGCGAACTTCAACAACAACAGGATTATTGCCAACGGCGCGGGTACTTTGAGCTTCGCTCAAGTGGCTGGAACGGCAGTTAATGATCTAAAAGCCTTGTTCCAATCAGGTCGTGCAACGCCTGCCAATCCTGCAAACGGCGCAACAACTGACCTGCAATCACAAGGCTCTCTCGTTGGCGGCTATCAAAGCTTTACCATGTCGGCTGTTGACTGGACGGTTTCAGGAGGCACCAATGGCCAGACAGCTGATGCTCGTCGTGCTGCTGCAGCGAAGAGCTATAGACTCGCGATCGATCAGATCAATCAATATCTGAGAAACGCCTCGGTTTCGGGCACCAATCTGTTAAATGGTGACATATTGAAAGTGACCTTTGACGAAAAGAATACGAGCACGAACTTCCAAATTCAGGATTCTGCAAACGCGGCTATGACATTCACGGCAGCAAGCCTCGGCCTGGTGAGTTCAGCGACCGGCGCATCTCCCGACCTCGGCCAAAACTTTGCAACCAACGAAGATGCGGCTTTGGATGCTCAGGGTAATTCGACTGTCGGTCTTAACGCCGCAATCAACAAGCTGACAAACTCGCTGAATACTATCAATTTGGGTGACTCGCAGATCGCGCAGTTTCAGGCCACCACACAAAACCGTGTTGACTTCAACAAGAGCATTGTAAGCTTGTTGGATGACGCAGCGAATAGTTTAACCGCAGCCGATATGACACAGGTTGCCGCTCAGACGGCGGCATTGCAGGTTCAGCAAAGCTTCGCCCAAACAATTCTGGCGAACACGAAGAGCTCGGATCAGTCAATCCTCCAGCTTCTCCGCTAAGCGGCATAATCTGCGCGATCAAAACGAAAAGCGGGGCTTCGACCCCGCTTTTTTGTGTTGCGTTCTATTCGACCTGCTTCGTTCAATTCATCGCGACCGCATTCGCCTTCGGCGCGTGAGGCACGAAAGCGGGACCTGCGAATTGACGCCAGGCGGTTTCATCGCCCGCAAACACATTGCGATCAACATTGCCTTTGATGCCCGGCACGCGGCCTTGATCTGTATACTGCCACATCGCCCACCGACGATCACCATAACGCTCATGCGGTTGCGCATTCACCGTGCGCACCCACAGAGGATAATCATGTAAATCACCGTCGATGATATCACGATAAAAATCGATTGTTGTATAGATCATCGGTTTTTTGCCGTAGTGCTTTTCAACCGCTGCCAGGAATGTGCGGATGGCTTTGAGCGCTTTGTCACGCGGCACTTTATGCGGACATTTTTCAGACGCCGCGCCATACCACTCGACATCAAGCACCGGCGGCAACGCATCTTTTTCAACGGGCACGTGATTAAAGAACCATTTGATCTGGTCCTGCACCGGTCGGCACCAATAATAGAAATGATAGGCACCGCGCGGCACACCCGCGTCCTTCGCCATCATCCAATGCAGCGCAAAATTTTCATCGGCATGATCGCCGCCCTCGGTTGCCTTGATATAAGCGAAGCGCGTGCCGCCTTTGCGTGCCTCATGCCAATCAATCTGACCCTGATAGCGTGACACATCCACACCATGCACAGGATAGACCTGGGCGACGGGGATCATAGCGGAAGAGGATCCAGAAGAGACCACAGGCTTTTTGTCGAAGTTAAACCCCGAGCAACCGGCGAGACCCGCCGTCAACGCGATCAGAAAACCGGCGCGACGCGCCATAGCAAAAAATCCAAAGCCCAGCATTCTACCCGATCCCGCATTCACATTCGAACGCGTGATTTGGCACAAAAAATTTTAATAAATCGGTAACAAAAAGGTTAGCTCAAGCCGAACCATATCGTCGCAATGCCCAAAAAGGAGAAAAAGCCAACCACATCGGTGACAGTTGTGACGAATACGCCCGACGAAACCGCCGGATCCGCACGGAACCGCTCAAGCGTTAAGGGGATCAAGATACCGCCCAAAGCACCGGCTACAAGATTAACCGTCATGGCGAGCGATATCACAAAGCCGATATTCCAATCTTGGAACCAGACCGACGCAATGGCGGCGGTAATGATACCAAAAGCAAGTCCATTCAAAAGGCCGACGAATGTTTCGCGGAAGGTCACGCGAATGGCATTGGCTGCACTCAGCTCACGCGTCGCGAGTGCGCGCACCGCCACGGTCATGGTTTGTGTCGCTGCAACGCCACCTTGCCCGGCCACAATTGGTGCTAACACGGCAAGCGCCACCATCTTGGCAAGCGAGGCTTCAAACAAACCCAAAACGGATGAGGCTAAAAACGCCGTGAGGAGGTTCACGAAGAGCCACCCAAAACGGCTCTTTGTCGTTTCAAGTATGGAGTCAGAGAGTTCTTCTTCGCCGCGCACACCACCGAGCGCTTTGATTTCTTCGTCAGCTTCTTCCTGGATCACGTCAACGATGTCGTCGATGGTGACAACGCCCAACAAGCGATTGTCTTCATCAACAACCGGTACTGAAACAAGATTATAACGCTGGAAAAGACGCGCGACATCCTCACCATCATCTGTCGCTTCGACACGACGACGATCAGCATTCATCAAGTCCTCGATCCGCGCCGTGCGCCGCGCGCGCACAAGACGGTCAAGAAAGACATTGCCTAAAAGATGATAGGACGGATCAACAACAAAGACTTCAAAAAAACTATCCGGCAGATCCGGCGTTTCGGCGAGATGGTCGATCACCTGCCCCGCTGTCCAAAAGGGCGGCACCGCAATCAAATCCGTTTGCATCAAACGACCGGCGGAGCCTTCGGGATAATCAAGGCTCTTTTGCAGCGCGACACGATCAAGCGCGGGCAGCGCGTCAAGAATTTCGGCCTGATCTTCTTTATCGAGATCTTCGAGAATGTAGACCGCGTCATCGCTCTCGAGTTCGCGCACCCCTTCGACAAGTGTCTCGGTGTCGAGCTCTTCGAGAATTTCTTCACGCACCGCATCATCAACTTCGGTGAGCGCAGCAAAGTCGAAGGCCGGACCGAGAAGCTCAATGAAGGTCGGACGCTGATCATGATCGATGGCCTCAAGCAATGTCGCTTGGTCAGCCTCATGCAGATCGGTAACAAGCGCGCCCAGCGCATCCGCGTCGCCGCTTTCAAGCGCCGTCTCGACAAGAGCAAGGAAGCGTGGATCAAGCGCGCCTTCCTCGTCGCGGAACGCGGGCAGTGGGGCTGAGGGGCCCGACGATAGATGGGTATGATCGGTCATGCGCCCCTCCCGCTCCGCTTGCGGATCAAGGCGTCTTTAGGCGCATGATCGAAGCTTGGCAACCCACGGATGAGCAGCCTCTCGACGAATATTATGACCCGCCTGTGACGAGGTGTCGCTTAAATCGTGATCTGCGTTCCGACCTCCACCACCCGGTCGCTCGGGATATGGAAATAGGCGGTGGCGTCATGCGCACGCCGCGCAAGAAAAATGAACAGCGAGTCCTGCCAATCCGGCATCTCAGATCTTACCGCGTGTTTTAGGCTCCGGCGCGAAAGAAAAAACGATGTGTGCATCGCATCGAATTTGAGACCACGATGACGAATTTCGGGAATAGATTTCGGCACATTCGGCTCATCCATAAAGCCGAAGGTTAAGCGAACGAGATGGAATGTCTCCGACAAGGCTTCAATCTCCACGCGTTCATGAGGCGCCACATGGGGACGATCTGCCGTTTCAATCGTCAAGATAATATTCTGCTCATGCAGAACTTTATTATGTTTGAGATTATGCAAAAGCGCGCTCGGTGCAGTATCAGAATGACCGGTGAGATAAATCGCGGTCCCATCAGCGCGCCACGGCGGACGCTTCTCAAGACTATGAATAAAGGCGCGCAGCGGCACCTCATCACGCTTTGTTCGCGCACGAAGCAGGGCCGATCCTTTGCGCCAGGTGAACATCATCACCATAAGGCAAAAGCCAAGCAACAAAGGAAGCCAACCGCCGTCAATAATTTTGAGGCCGTTGGCCGCTAGGAATGCAAGATCAATGACAAGAAAAGGACCAACAATCAAAGCAGCAAACCATAAGGGGCGCTTCCACAATTTCCAGACGACAATTAAAGCCAAACAAGCGCTGATCACCATCGTGCCCGTGACAGAAATACCGTAAGCCGCCGCCAGACTGCTTGATGTCTCAAAGGTTACAACAAGCGCAATCACCGCGATCAATAAAAGCCAATTGACACCGGGCACATAAATTTGTCCGCGCTCAAATTTTGATGTCGCCCGGATATCAAAGCGCGGCAACAAGCCCAACTGCACTGCTTGCTGTGTCATCGAATACGCACCCGTGATCACGGCTTGACTGGCAATAATCGTCGCGATTGTCGCCAGCATCACCATCGGGATTAACGCCCAGTCCGGATACAGAAGGAAAAATGGATTTTCCATTGTCTCGGGATGAGTGAGAACGAGAGCGCCTTGCCCGAGATAATTCAAAACGAGGCAAGGGAAAACAAAAATGAGCCAAGCGAGTTGGATGGGACCGCGCCCGAAATGCCCAAGATCCGCATAGAGCGCTTCTGCGCCGGTAACAGCAAGAAACACAGCACCCAAAGTTAAAAATCCAATGTAGCCGTGACCCATAAGAAAGCTCAAACCATAGATCGGATTAAGAGCCGCAAGGATCGTCGGGTGCAGGAAAATGCCGCTGATGCCACCAAGCGCAAGAACCGTAAACCAAATGAGCATGGCCGGACCAAAAAAGGCTCCAACAACCGCAGTGCCTTTTGACTGTACGAGAAAAAGTCCGATGAGAATCGCAAGGCTGATTTTCATCACAAAGGGGTCGAAGGCGGGTGTTACAAGATTAAGACCTTCAACAGCAGAAAGCACCGAGATCGCTGGCGTAATAACCGAGTCACCGTAGAAGAGGGCTGCACCCGCAATCCCCAAAAACGGGATTGCCAAACCCCCTCGTCCCAATGCGCTCTGCGCAAGCGCCATGAGACTGAGTGTGCCCCCCTCACCCTTGTTGTCGGCCCGCAGCATGATGACGACATATTTCAAGGTCACGACGACCATGAGTGCCCAAAAAATCAAAGACACGACGCCGAACACTATAGGCTCACTGGTCGAACCACCCCCGGCAGCGGCCTTTACAGACTCTTTCAACGCATAAAGCGGGCTGGTTCCAATATCGCCATAAACAACCCCGATGGATCCGACCATCAACGGAATAAACCCATTTTTCCCGTGGGACTCTGCGCCACTCGTCATGACAAATTCTCCGCTGACCCAAAGATGGGACATCGGAGGTGTCACCTTGTTCTATGCAAAGAAACTATGTGGAAAGGGGGCGCTGCCCATAAAGATTCCATAAAATTGGGTAAGCTCCCGAGAGAAGTCTTAGAAAGATCTTTCCATTTAGGCTAGAACAAGCCGCATCACGCGATCCGCAAAGCCCTACGGTCGGACCGCGTTTCTAAAGATCACAGGCGAACGGATTGCGTGGCAGAGTTTTTTAAAAATCCCCTCCCTGTTTTGATACGAATTCTTGCCGCGCTGGGTCTGGTGATCCTCGCCGTCACGGCTTGTGTGATGTTGAACGGTAATCTACCGCAACCCTATCTCGCCCTTATCTTTCTGGTCGCGGTATTGATAGCGGCTGCAGGCTTTGGACGCGGTGCTGGCTTAACGGCCGCCTTCGCCTCTTTCTTTGCCTATAACTTCTTTTTCATTCCGCCGACTTTTACCTTTACCGTCGCAGATCCGCGCGAATTTGTGGCTCTCGTGGCCTTTCTCATGGTAGCGCTTTTAACCGGCACTCTTGCGGGCCGTCTGAAAGAGAATGCCGCAGCCGCCGATCATCGCGCGCAATTGATCCAATCGCTCTATGATTATGCCGGTGATCTTGCGGGAACGACACAATTCGAAACCGCGCTTCGTCTCGTTTGCGATAAAATTCAGACGACACTGAATTGCCGCGCTGCTTTTCTCTCGAAAAGCCGCCGTGATGAACAGTCAAGCACGTTGCCAGATATCGGTACACTTCACATCGACGATCAAGATCGTGTTGTCATCGCGATGATCCTGAACGCACGGAACCCCCAACCTCAATCCGTTGCGCGCGCAAATGAAATAATACGAGATTATCTCCCCGTAGCCGGAGCGCAAGGAACCATCGGCATTGTCGTTATTGAGCGAGATTTAAATCATAGTTTTAGTGAAATTGAAAATCACGCTCTGCAAGCGCTGATCAAGCAAGCAGGCATTGCTATCGAACGCATCGAATTCGCCGCCGAGTCACAAGACTCCCGCCTTCAAGCCGATCAGGAACGGTTGCGATCCGCTATTCTCTCCGCTCTCTCCCATGATTTGCGAACACCATTGGCGTCGATCTTGGGATCCGCAACGGCACTGCGCCAACTCGGCGAGAATATGACCGCCGATGATCGTGATGATCTTCTTGCGGCAATTGAAGAGGAAGCGGGTCGGCTTAATCTATTTGTCGGCAATCTTCTGGCGATGACGCGCCTTGAAACAGGCATCATCGATATAAAATCGGATCATGTCGATTGTGCCGAACGCGCACGCGCTGCACTTGAACGCGCGAGACGCAATTTTCCTGATGCGCATTTTTCGGTCTTTATCGATGATACATTGGGAAATGTGCGCGGCGATGCCGTTTTGTTAGAACAAGTAATTTTTAATCTTATCGATAACGCCATCAAATTTAGCGGCAACAATAATCCTGTGTTTTTAAAATTACTCAAAAATGGACATCATTTGCGCCTTGCCATCGAAGATGAAGGACCAGGTATCGCGCCACATGATCTCGATAAAATCTTTGATAAATTTTATCGCGTTACCCACTCAAAGCGGAATACAAGCGGCTTTGGTTTAGGCCTCACCATCGGCCGTGGTGTCGTTACCGCGATGGGTGGAACTTTACATGCGGAAAGTCCAATCCGCAACGGCCATGGTGCTCGCTTTGTGCTTGAATTGCCCCTTCTCAATTCATGATGATGTGAAACATTTCGATGGCTCTTATTCCTTCCATTCTCGTGATCGACGATGAACCGCAAATCCAGCGGTTTTTAAAACCCAGCCTCACGGCTGCCGGCTATCATGTTGCGCAGGCACTCACAGCAACAGCGGCACTAAAAGCCATTGCGGAGCGTGAACATGATTTGATCCTTGTTGATCTGGGATTACCCGATCTTGATGGAAAAGATTTGATCCGTACGATCCGCCAAAAACACGCAACCGCCATCATTGTTTTGTCCGCGCGCGAAGAGGAAGCAGAGAAAATCGAAGCGCTTGATGCTGGAGCTGACGACTTCGTCAATAAACCTTTTTCAATCGGCGAATTGCTCGCGCGCATGCGTGCCGCAATGCGACGCGGTCATATAGAGCCAATCAAGCAAACAAAATTCGAGCTCGGCGATATAGCAATCGACACAATCAGGCATGAAGTGGCTAAGGCCGGATCACTTATTCATTTAACGCCAAAAGAATTCGATCTCCTCGTTATTCTCGCGCGGCATAGCGGACGCGTCGTAACCCATCGCCATATTCTGAAAACAGTGTGGGGGCCTGCCCATGTTGAGGACACGCAATATCTTCGGGTGTTTATTGGGCAGCTTCGGCAGAAGATCGAAACGACACCTGACGCGCCCGCCCTCATCCAAACCGAACCAGGTGTCGGTTATCGGATCGCGGAACCAAACCGGACATAAGAAGAAAAAAACCCCGCACGCCCTTAAGGCGCGTCCACGCGTTCAAATTATCGAGAGAACACGAAAGTCATGGTGCGCCTCTGGGGATGAAGATGATAGTATATATATCATTGAAATATATACATAATTTTACTCGATCGTAACTTATCTGTTCACGTCGCAATTTATACGGCAGTGGTAGCAGAGGGATGCTACGATCTATACAGCGTTTTTTGGGTAGAGCTGGATAAAGCTTGATCTAAAAATGCAGATCTCATTGAACTGGCAAATATTTCATTTAATCCCGACCACTAAAATTCAGTCGCTGTTTTGAACGAGAGTGACGCCCTTGTGGCTATCCTCGATATACGGTCGATAGATCTCAGAACTGTCATAAACTTGTCATAGGAGCCCCCTAGCACCGCGCGATCGGAGCGCATTCGTTCCGTGGTCCGGTGTTCTGCCTTGTTGGGCGCGGCCGCTGGGATCGACCTTAGAAATCCCCTTGTTGGAGATTATCCCATGAATTTGAAGACAGTTTTGGCTGCCGGTCTTGTGGCA
>JBAXQM010000012.1:0-64151 GCA_037131735.1 Alphaproteobacteria bacterium | reverse complement strand
CAAATGATGGCGGATTAGCGCGCATTATTGAGTTACCAGATACAGGGTGGTTGCGACGCTATCGTGTGCGTTGCTTTGGTGAAATTGATCAATCAACGCTTGATTCATTAAGAGACGGCGTCACGATTGATGACATGCATTACGGCCCGATTGAAGCGACCCTTGACCGCGAAAAAGGCGACAATGTTTGGCTTACGCTCGGATTGCGCGAAGGTAAAAACCGCGAAGTTAAACGTGTGCTTGAGCATTTTGGGTTAGCCGTTAACCGCTTGATCCGCGTGTCCTTTGGCCCGTTCCAATTGGGTGAATTGGCGGAGGGTGCGGTTGAAGAAGTACGCACAGGATTTTTACGCCATCAGATTTCACCAGAAATGGTGACGGCGTCGGGCGTTGATTTTGACGGTCCGATCTTCAACTATGACGAAGAATTCGAGGACATCGCACCGAAAAAATTCGAGCGACGCGATGAACGGCCGCGTGAGGCGCGCGGCTCTGATCGCCGTGAACAAACGCGCGGACCGCGTCGTGATGATGATCGCGGCCCACGTCGCTCCTTTGATCGCGATGATCGGGCGCCCCCGCGTGGTGATCGTCCGGATCGTCCGCCACGTTTTGAAACACGTGCACCTGAAGCGGGTGCGGATGACAAGCCCGCGCGGCCAATGCGTCCCCATCGCAATGAAGTGCAGAAAAAAATCTGGCGCGCGGATGATGTGCAAGAGAAGTCAGCCACACGCTCAAAGCCAAAAGCGCCTCGTCGTGGCTTTGCTCCGAAAAAAGCACGCGCTGAAAATGCCGAACGCACGCATGAGCGAGCAGGGCGCATTCAAACGCGCAGCGGCAAAAGCGTGACGGTTGAAAAACTCGCACCACGAACGCGGTCCGAGTCTGGGCGGGACAGCCGACCCTCACAAGGAAAAGGCGCGCCGCGCTCAAAAGGCCCGCGTCCTCCGCGCGGTCGGTAATCGATGCGTATTGTTGCCGGTCGCTTCAAAGGGCGCGCATTGGTTGCGCCGTCCGGTATGGCGACCCGCCCCACATCTGATCGCCTGCGCGAGACGCTCTTTAACGTGCTCCTGCATGCCTATGATGATCCGGTGACCGATGCGCGCGTGCTCGATCTCTTTGCCGGTTCCGGTGCACTCGGTCTTGAGGCGCTTTCGCGCGGTGCGTCTTTCGCCCAATTTGTTGAAGAGGCAGCGGCGGCGCGCGGGGCGATCAAAGAAAATATTGATGCGATGGGCGTCGCGGGTATCACAAAAGTCTATCGCCGTGATGCGACGCATCTCGGCCCTCTGCCACCTCATGAGCAATTCTCGCTTGTCTTTTGCGACCCGCCCTATGGCAAAGGCCTCGCGGCGCGCGCCGTACAAAGCGCGTTGAAGGGCGGCTGGCTGGCACCGCGCGCGCTCATCATTGTCGAAGAAAAAGCCGGGGCGAGTGACGTACTGCCTGAGGGCATAGCTTCACTCGAGACGCGCGATTATGGTGAGACCGTGCTGACCTTCGCTGAGGCGCCATGACGCAACTTCTCTTTGAACGGTCTTATTCGCGATAGTCAGTCGCCAAGAGGTCCGGCAATCTGGATAAAGGTTTTAACCCGTGGGAGCGCGCTATGTCCGACTCGATTGCAATGGCGGAAGGTCAGAAACATCTGACGGGTGGGTGTTTGTGTGGTCATGTTAAGTTTAAAGTCGATGGACCAATGCGTGAAGTCGTGGCGTGTCATTGTTCGCAATGCCGCAAGCAGACGGGTAACTTCTTTGCGACATCAAATGCAAAAAGTGCTGACGTAACATTTCTCGAAACATCAGGCCTGAAATGGTTCAAGTCGTCAGACAAAGCCGAACGTGGCTTTTGCCAGGATTGCGGCAGCGCGCTCTTCTGGCGCCGTTTTGATAGTGATACGATTTCGATCACCGCTGGGTCACTGGATGGTAAGACGGGTCTTTATATCTGCGAACATATTTATGTTGCCGATAAGCCTGACTGGTATGAAATCACGGACGGAAAAAAACAATATCAGATCTGGCGTTGAGATGATCGCGTAAGCGCTGAAGTTGTAGAATTTGGAATAGAGTCATATGGCGCTTCTTCTCGGCATCGATACTGGCGGCACCTATACGGATGCCGTTCTCTTCGACGACAAGCAGAATAAAGTGGTCGCGAAAGCGAAATCGCTGACGACGCGCCATGATCTCGCTATCGGCATTTCCGGTGCCGTAACGCGCGTGATCGATGCTGCAAAAATTGATGCGACAACAATCGAACTCGTTTCACTGTCGACGACGCTTGCCACAAATGCGCTTGTTGAAGGTCAGCAGCGCCGCATCGGCCTTGTGATGATTGGATTCTCGGAAAATGATATCCAGCGGCAAGGTCTCGCCTCTGCGCTTAGTAATGATCCGATGGTGCGTATTGCAGGCGGACATAATGTAACGGGTGATGAAGCGCACCGTCTTGATCTTGCGGCACTTGATGCGTGGCTTGATGGCGCAGGCAAAACAGTGACGGGTTATGCTGTTGCCGGCTATTTCTCAACGCGCAATCCCGATCATGAAATTCGTGTACGCGATCATATCCGTGCGCGCATGCATTTGCCGGTGACATGTAGTCATGAGCTCACAAGCCAGCTTGATGGCCCGCGCCGCGCGTTAACATGCGTTTTGAATGCGCGGCTTATCCCGCTCATTGACGGTTTGATCGGCGCAACGACACGGTTTCTCGAAGCACAGAAAATCAAAGCGCCCGTCATGGTGGTGCGTGGTGATGGCGCATTGATTGCTGCGGATGTTGCGCGTGAGCGGCCGATTGAAACCATCCTCTCAGGTCCGGCCGCAACACTTGTCGGCGCGGCCTTTATGACGGGATCACAAGATGCGCTCGTCTCCGATATTGGCGGCACAACAACTGATATTGCGGTGATGCGTAATGGCGCGCCGCGCCTTGATCCGTTGGGGGCCCGCGTTGGTCCCTATCAAACCATGGTGCAAGCCGTCGCGATGCGCACGATTGGTTTGGGGGGCGACAGTGAAGTGCGTCTTGTTGAAGAAGGCATGCGCGTAACACTTGAACTTGGCCCGCGCCGTGCGATGCCGATTAGTCTTCTAGCCATCGATCATCGCGACATGGTTCATGCCGCGCTTGAAAGACAAATGCGTGCAGAAGTCGCACGACCAAGTGACGCGCGTTTTGTTGTGCCGATGCCGGCAACCGACGCCGCACGCGCCGGTCTATCTCCGGCTGAAGCGGCTCTTCTCGACAAAATCGAGGGAGAACCAAAAGCTGTTGAAGATATTGTTGAAACACGTGCGGAAAGCGGCGCACTCAATCGCCTCGTGACGAATGGTCTTGTGTTGATGTCATCGCTCACACCTTCTGACGCCGCGCATATTCTGAATATTCATGACGGTTGGGATAGCGCGGCAGCGCGTCTCGCGGGCGCATTAATGGCGCGTCGTCGTGGCGCGAAGGGCGAAGTATTGTTTGAAACACCGGAAGCGGTTGCTGAAGCCATTATCTCACGGCTCGTGCGCCGTTCCGCGGAAGCCTTGGTGGATGTCGCGCTTGATGAAGATGGTTTCACGCTTGATCATCCAAGCCGTCACCCCTTGATGGTGGCTGCGCTGGAGAAGAAATCGGGTGTCGCCTCCATTCGCTTCGATTTCAATTTGCCGATTGTCGGTGTGGGGGCCTCTGCGCCGACTTATTATCCGATGGTGGGAAAACTTCTCGAGTCAAAAGTGGTGTTGCCCGAGCATTCGGATGTTGCGAATGCGCTCGGCGCGGTCGTGGGTCATGTGCGCATTACCGGCGAAAGCGTGATCCTCTCGCCGGGCCCTGGACGGTTCCGCGTGCATGGTCCATCGGACAAGCATGATTTCACGGATCTCGAAGCCGCCGCTGCAGCCGCCATCACTGGCCTTAAGGCTGATCTCGCAAAACGGGCTGAAGCGGCTGGTGCGGATGACATTGATATCACCCTTGACCGCAAGGACGTTTCCGCTTTTGCCGATGGGCAGGATATTTTCGTCGAAAGCCGGATTATCGCTGTGGCCACGGGCCGTCCGCGTCTCGCTCATTCCTGAAAAGCGCGCTGATATCTCCGCCAAAGGACGAAGTGGCGGCACAGTCCTGTTTCGTGGCAATGTACGCGGGACATAAGGGAACGCATGCCTCGAAAAAGGGGACACCGGTTTTTCGATAAAAGGCATGCGTCAACGAAGAGATTAGGTATTTTATGGCGATGCATTTTGATGAACCGACGGTGACCGATCTAGCCCAGTGGCGAAAGCTCGCCGAAGCTGTGTTGAAGGGCGCAGATTTCGACGAGGTCCTGACCGCTAAAACGGCCGACGGCATTCGCATCGAACCGATCTATGCCAAAGCTGAAGGCCGCGCGCCGATCATTGGCCGGGCCGCCGGTGCGCCGTGGGCGATTATGCAACGTGTTGATGATCCCGATGTCGCGCGTGCGAATAAGCAAGCACTCACGGATCTCGAAAACGGCGCCAATGGCCTCACGCTTGTCTTCAAAGACTCGCTTGGCGCGCAGAGTTTCGGCATAGACACGAAAGCAGAATCAGTCGCCGATACGCTCAAAGGCGTTTACCTTGATGCGGGTATCGATATTGCGCTTGATTGTGGACCGCGCGGACGCGACGCGGCGCATGCTTTTGCTGATGCAAGCAAGGCGCTCGGCTTTCCCGCAAACACATTGCGTGTGCGCTTTGGATTAAATCCCATCGGCACCGGCGCGCGTATCGGCGCACTTCATGGTGATGGCGCGCAGATTGCAAAAAATGTTTCTGCCGCGGTGAATGATCTCATTGCCCAAGGATTCAAAGGCCCGTTCATCGCCGCTGATGGGCGTGTAGTGCATGCAGCGGGGGGATCGGAAGCGCAAGAGCTTGGTTTCGTGGTGTCATGTGCGCTCTTCTATCTGCGCGGACTTGAAGCGTCGGGCATTGCACTTGATGACGCACGCGCGATGATCGAATTTCGTCTTGCGAGTGATGCGGATCAATTCCTTTCAATTGTGAAGCACCGTGCCTTGCGCCGCCTCTGGGCGAGTATTGAGGCGCAATGTGGGCTTGAACCGAAGCCGATTTTTATTACATCGGAAACCGCATCGCGCATGCTTACAACGCGAGATCCGTGGATGAATGTGTTGCGCAATGGGATGGGTTGTTTTGCTGCCGCTATTGGTGGTGCCAATGCAATTTCTATTTTACCTTTCACGTCTGCCATCGGCCTCGCTGATCCCTTTGCACGACGTTTGGCACGCAATACGCAATTGGTATTCGCGCAAGAATCTCATCTCTCAACTGTTGCTGATCCGGCCGCCGGCGCCGGTGGTTATGAGGCTTTGACCGATGCTTTGATTGAAAAGGCGTGGACTGAATTTCAGGCCATCGAAAAAGATGGCGGTGTGGTCGCGGCTTTGCAAAAAGGTATTATTCAAGAGCGTATTACAAATGTTGCAGTAGAACGTTATGCCGCAATTGAGAATAAAAAGGCGATCATACTGGGCGTAACTTTGTTCCCCGATGCGCATGAAAAGCCGATTGGGGTATTAGCTCCGTCGCCCGCGCCGCAAACGCCTGCCAACACACATTTTGCTCCTCTTACCGCTTTACGTGTAGCCGAGATTTTTGAACAGAAAATGCCGAAGATCGGAGTCGCATCATGACTAGCATCCCCGACTTCTCAAACGCGCCTTATGTCGCCGCACAGTTACCGACGCAAAGCATGACAGCTACTGACTGGATGACGCCGGAAGGCATTGCGGTGAAGCCTGTCTACACCGAAGCAGATCGCAACGGTTTAAGCTTTGTTGAGTCCGTTCCCGGCGCGCAACCATATTTACGCGGCCCCTACCCTACGATGTATGTCAATCAGCCTTGGACGATCCGCCAATATGCGGGGTTCTCGACAGCTGAAGATTCAAACGCGTTTTATCGTCGTAATCTTGCAGCAGGTCAGAAGGGCCTCTCCGTTGCCTTCGATCTCGCAACGCATCGCGGTTATGATTCCGATCATCCGCGCGTCAAAGGCGATGTCGGCATGGCCGGTGTTGCGATCGATTCCATTTATGACATGCGCACGCTCTTTTCAGATATTCCGCTTGATGAGATGAGTGTGTCGATGACGATGAATGGCGCCGTTCTTCCTATTCTCGCGCTTTATATCGTCGCTGCTGAAGAGCAGGGTGTTGCGCAAGAAAAACTCTCGGGCACAATTCAGAACGACATTCTCAAAGAATTTATGGTGCGCAATACCTATATCTATCCGCCAATTCCGTCGATGCGCATCATTTCAGATATTTTTGCTTATACGTCGAAGCATATGCCGAAATTCAATTCGATTTCTATTTCCGGCTATCACATGCAGGAGGCGGGAGCCACGCAGGATCTCGAACTCGCTTATACGCTCGCCGATGGTGTTGATTACCTTCGCGCGGGATTAGCGGCCGGAATGGATATCGATACCTTCGCACCGCGCCTGTCCTTCTTCTGGGCGATTGGCATGAATTTTTTCATGGAAGTCGCAAAGCTTCGTGCGGCGCGTCTTCTCTGGACCAAGCTCGTCAAACAATTCGACCCGAAGAGCGAGAAGAGCCTGCCTTTGCGTACGCATAGCCAAACATCGGGCTGGTCGCTGACCGCGCAAGATGTCTTCAACAATATCATTCGCACTGAGATTGAAGCGATGGCCGCCACGCAAGGTCATACGCAATCGCTCCATACCAACTCGCTTGATGAAGCGCTTGCCTTGCCGACCGATTTCTCGGCGCGCATTGCGAGGAACACGCAGCTCTTCTTGCAGAAAGAAAGCGGTACGACGCGAATCATCGATCCATGGGGTGGATCCTATTATGTCGAGCGCCTGACAATAGAACTCGCTCAAAAGGCATGGGCGCATATCGAAGAAGTTGAAGCGCTTGGCGGCATGGCCAAAGCAATTGATGCCGGTATCCCGAAGCGTCGTATTGAAGAAGCTGCTGCACGCACACAGGCGCGCATTGATTCCGGTACACAGGCCGTCATCGGCGTGAACAGTTACCGCCCCGAAAACGAACAGCAGATCGATGTGTTGAAAGTCGATAATTCTGCGGTGCTTGCGCAACAGATTGAAAAGCTGAAACGCCTTCGCGCCGAACGCAATGAAACGGAAACACAGGCCGCTTTGAACGCGCTGGAAGAGGGTGCACGAAACAACGGCAATCTACTCGCCCTTTCAATTAATGCCGGGCGCGCGAAGGCGACAGTCGGAGAAATTTCGATGGCGCTTGAAAAGGCTTTCGGCCGTCACAAGGCGACAGCGGAGGCTGTCACCGGCGTTTACCGCAAAGAAATTGGTGCAATGAACGAAGCCTTTGGCCGCGCACGTGACATGGTACAATCCTTTAAAGAAAATGATGGCCGCTTGCCGCGTATTCTTGTCGCTAAGATGGGACAAGATGGTCATGATCGCGGACAGAAAGTCATCGCATCAGCCTTTTCGGATCTGGGATTTGATGTCGATGTCGGCGATCTCTTCTCTACACCTGAGGAAGCAGCAAAAGACGCGATTGCAAAGAATGTTCACGTCGTCGGCGTGTCAACGCTTGCTGCCGGACATCTCACACTCGTGCCTGCGCTTAAAGCCGCGCTCGATCAGGCTGGGCGCTCCGACATCATGATTGTTGTGGGCGGCGTTATTCCTGAGCGGGATTTTGAAGCGTTGAAACAAGCGGGAGCCGATGCAATCTTCCCGCCGGGCACAGTCGTGTCGGATGCGGCGATGAATGTGCTCGATCGACTCAATGAGCGCAGAGGCTATCGGCAGCTTAAATCGTAAGGAGTTTATTGCGCTTCGAAGGCTTGGGCTTGTCGTGCATCATCGGGCGGCAATGCGAGTTGCGCACCGATCGCGCGGATGGCCGCCGGTGCGGCTGCAAATGTTCCGTGCCTGAAGAAATCACCCGTTTCGGTGTTTGAAAGATCATAGACACGGATACCGAGTTTAGA
This sequence comes from Alphaproteobacteria bacterium, assembly GCA_037131735.1. Lineage (GTDB taxonomy): Bacteria > Pseudomonadota > Alphaproteobacteria > Rhizobiales > Beijerinckiaceae > CAIUPE01. Next base: position 56,139 of record JBAXQM010000012.1, on the reverse strand, counting down.
AATCTCGTCGCGCTGCCCTTTATCATTGAGGTCAAGCGTGCCGACGCGCTGACGATCGCCGGCCAAAACGCTTGAGATATTAAGTGCTTTATCATCCGCAGCCGCAAAAATCGAAACGCGTGCAAAAGATCCTACGCGCGCATATTGTTGCTTGAAGACAGCAAGATCGATGTCAGGGGCAGCCAGCATGACTTCACCCAAATGGCCTGAGAGATCCCCGCGTCCGCCAATCGCTGCTTCACGCAACGCTTCCATCGTCAGCCATGTACCCATCGAATGGGCAAGAATGTGAATACGACCGACGCCAGGCATTGTACTGAGCTCGGACAACACGGCCGTTAAATCATCGCGTGAAGCCGTCGCATTGTCTTTGTCAGCACCATAAGCGAATGCACGATTTTGCGATGGCCAAGTGAAGAGAACGGGAACACCGGTAAATCCTGAGTCGGTTGCGATTTGAGCAAGGCGAAAGCGTGCTTCATCGTAGCCTGTGTTGAAACCATGGACATAAACGAGAATATCGCGAGCCGTACCTACGCGGCCGGAGAGTTGCGAAGATATCTCTGCGTTGAATTTGTCGTGATCAAGCAAACGCTGTCCGACAAATGTAAAATGTGAATTGCGACTTTCTGAACCAAAGCTTGGGCGTTCGATTTGGCCTGTCTTATGATTCTTTGGAATATTGATGAGATTCATCAAATAACTTGTTGTCGGTGAAAGCTCCGCCGTTACCGAACCATCGGCATTCATTTTGCGCGATGTGGCAACAAAGATTGGCATCACATCGCCGGTCTTTGTTTCAGCTGTGTCAGCAAAACGTGTTCCCGCAATACCACCCATACATCCTGAAAGCGCGACAAGCGTTGCGCCAATGAGGCCAAATTTAAGAAGATGATACTGAGATTTGCGAGACATTTTATCAGAAAACATTCATGCTTGCGGCAATAGACCGTCTCTTTCGCGGGTGAATGCGGCGAGAATAGGACCGTTTATATTATGCGCCGGTGAGCGCCGCTGTGGGCTTTACGGATCCAACCGTCATGCCATTCCAATTCGTAAGCGTTGGCCAAGCCTTTTTATCAAAGGCGATGCGTTCATCATCCGTCATTTTCAGGAAGCGATGAACAATGCCGGCGAGCATGGCTTGTGCCGCGCGCGTTTCACCATCATCCGCTTTCAGCGCGATGCCGAGGCCATGTTCAGGCAAGGCCGCGCAATAGACGCCCTCGGCGCCCGTTTTTACAAATAAACGGGTTCCAAAAATTTCCATCGCCACCGTATCGAGGCGACCGGTGCCCGCGACCATGAAGGGGTGCGCAGCCGCAGCTTGGCGCAGTCGCGCTGCCGCTTTGGCGCGTTCAGGGGCAAGGCCTGCGCCTGTGCCGAGGCGCGCAAAACCGTATGCGAGATTTTTGAGCGGCACGGCATAAGTCGGGATCGAACAGCCATCCGTGCCTGTCCATTCCTCACGCACACGAAATCCCGTCATCTCTTCACCTGCCGCGCGGATTTCCTTTTGCACGCGATGATCGGGCCTGATGTAGCCTTTGGGGTCTTCATCAAGGCCGCAAGCGAGGCAAATGAAGCCTGAATGTTTGCCCGAGCAATTATTGTGTAGGACTGAGGGCTTTTGGCCGGCAGCTGCCAATGCGCGCTCCGCCTCTTTGTTTGAGGGCCAATGCGCGCCGCATTCGAGGCAGGTATGATCCTGCCCTGCTTTTTTCAAGATTTTAAGGGCCGTTTCCGCATGGCGTGGCTCACCGGAGTGGGACGAGATCGCGAGTGCTAGTTCCTCGTCATTTAGCCCGAACCGTTCGGCGATGCCCGATTCGACGAGCGGCAGGGCCTGAAACGCTTTCACAGCTGAGCGTGGAAAAATCGGCGTTTCAACATCCCCGAGTGACAGGACCGTCGCGCCATCGGCGTCGATAACCGCAACTGACCCCCGGTGGACTGATTCGACCGCTTGGCCACGAAAGATTTCAACGAGAACGGGATGTGAGCTCACGATAATGGATCCTCAGTGAAAGGTTAAAAAGCCCGTTACATATAGGCGCCTTGAAGACAAGGGAGCAGACATTTCTTTTCTGGTGGGCTAGAGCCATGGCGTCTTGTGGGCCAGCGGGGCCCTGAACTGCGGGGTATGGGTCGATGCGTATTGCCATGATTGGCGCGGGCTATGTCGGTTTGGTTTCGGGTGCCTGCTTTTCGGATTTCGGTCACGAGGTCATTTGTGTTGATGCCAGCCGTGACCGGATTGATGGGTTGAACCGCGGCGAAATGCCAATTTACGAGCCGGGCCTTTCCGACCTTGTTGCCAAGAATGTCCGCGAAAGCCGCTTGTCCTTTACGATGGATCTGCCTTCGGCCGTATCAAAAGCGGATGCGGTATTCATTGCGGTTGGTACACCCTCACGACGTGGCGATGGTCATGCCGATTTGTCTTATGTCTATGCCGCAACGCGCCAGATTGCTGAATCTATTCATCCTGACGCGATTGTCGTCACCAAATCAACAGTGCCGGTTGGAACGGGCGACGAAGTCGAACGGATTTTACGTGAGATCCGTCCAGAACATTCAATTGAGGTGGTTTCAAATCCGGAATTCTTGCGTGAAGGCGCAGCAATTGGTGACTTTAAAAGACCCGATCGTATCGTGATCGGAACAACCGATGAGCGCGCGCGCAAAGTCATGACTGAAATCTATCGGCCGCTTTATCTCAATGAGCCACCCCTTGTGTTTACAGATCGCCGAACATCTGAACTTATCAAATATGCTGCGAACGCGTTTCTTGCGGTCAAGATCACTTACATCAATGAGATTGCGGATTTGTGCGAAGCGGTTGGTGCGAATGTGCAAGATGTTTCGCGCGGCATTGGGTTGGACAATCGTATCGGATCAAAATTTCTTCATCCCGGCCCGGGTTATGGCGGTTCATGTTTTCCAAAAGATACACAAGCACTTGTCAAAACAGCGCAAGATGAAGGCGTGGCACTGCGAATTGTTGAGAGTGTTGTTGCGGTTAATGATCAACGCAAGCGCGGCATGGCGCGTCGCGTTGTTGCAGCGCTTGGCGGGGATGCGCGCGGTAAAACCATTGCTGTCTTAGGTCTGACGTTCAAGCCGAATACGGATGATATGCGCGACGCGCCATCATTAGCCTTGATTACTGCGTTGCAAGATGCGGGTGCGCAGATTCGCGCTTATGACCCGCAAGGTATGGAGGCAGCTGCAACTCTCGTATCAAATGTAACATTTACTGAAAATGCATATGCGTGCGTAGAAAATGCTGACGCACTTGTGATTGTTACGGAATGGGATGCATTTCGTGCGCTCGATCTTGATCGCGTTCGTTCTCTCTTGAAAACGCCCGTGCTTGTTGATCTTCGCAATATTTATCGGCCCATAGAAATGCGTGCGAAGGGCTTTGATTATCTGAGTGTTGGGCGCCCCTAAACGATCAATTTTTTGGGCGAAAGGCTTTGCAAAATTTTTCGTTGGTTTCGAGGCGATAACCGCCGATCAAATCGATGCAGTAAGGCACCGCCGGAAATACAGCATCGAGACAGGTGCGAATCGCCGAAGGCTTGCCGGGTAAATTGATGATCAGACTCTTGCCGCGAATGCCTGCCGTTTGACGCGAGAGAATGGCTGTCGGCACGTCTTTCAAACTTGCCATCCGCATCAATTCACCAAAACCGGGCATCATTTTTTCACATACGGCTTCGGTGGCTTCGGGTGTGACGTCACGCAGCGCTGGGCCTGTGCCGCCCGTCGTCAATATCAAGGAACACGCTTCGCGATCGGCAAGATCGGCGAGAGCGGCCATGATCGCGGGCTTTTCGTCCGGAATGAGCGCAGACACGGGATGCCAAGATGAGGCCACTAAATCAGTCAGAGCAGCGATAATTCCCGGTCCCCCTTTGTCTTCGTAATCGCCGCGACTCGCGCGGTCCGAGATGGTGACAATGCCGATGGGAAAAGAAGAACTCATTGGCGACTTTCCTGTACTCGCGGGGCTGCGAACTTGACTCTAACCGGTGCGCCCGCGAAGTCACGTAATCGTGGTTGGCGACGAGTGCAATCGGTAAGGGGTTATGGAGTATGGATCGGAACGCGCTGGCGGAGCTCTTTGGGCAGATTGCCGTCCATGCGGGCGCAATCATTCTGCCCTATCATGCCCAGCTCGATGAGGCGCGGCGGAAGGCTGATGGCAGTCCGGTCACTGATGCCGATGAAGCCTCCGAACGATATATCTTAGGCGCCTTACGCGAGCACTTGCCTGAAATCCCGGTGATTGCCGAAGAAGAGCAGTCGGCGGGTATTGGGCATTCTATCGGCAAGCGCTTTATTCTCGTTGATCCGCTCGATGGCACACGAGAATTTATCAAAGGGCGAGCGGAATTTGCGGTCAATATTGGTCTCATCGAGAACGGTAAGCCCATAGCGGGAGCGATTTACGCGCCGCTTCTTTCAAAACTCTGGATGGGGGGAACATCCGCATGTGTGTTGACCATTGAGGCAGGCACTTCGCTCGACTCCGCAAGCGATCGGCGGACGATTGCCACGCGCAAGCCGCCTGAAGGCGCGATGACGGTCGTCGCCAGCCGGTCGCATCCGGATAGGATAACCGGCGCGTTTATCGATCGTCTTCCGGTTGAGGAGCGCATCTCTGCCGGATCCTCGCTTAAATTCTGTCTCGTGGCTGAGGGGCGCGCGGATGTCTATCCGCGGTTTGGCCCGACGATGGAATGGGATGTGGCTGCCGGCCATGCCATCATTGCCGCTGCCGGTGGTGTTGTTCTCGATGGAGAGGGTTATCCCTTCCGCTACGGCAAACACCGATTTGAAAGCGGGCCTTTTGTGGCAATGGGGCAACCGGACCTAGCTCAGCGGCTTTTCCGCTAAGTTATTGTTACGAGAGACACATTCTTTAGTTGCGACCTTATGCCGCACTAGACTGATTTTTTGAAATCAAAGCTTTGCGCTTTGTCGAATATCGGTAACTTCTTCCGCGTTGTGTCATCTCGTCGCTGTTCGTAGCGATCCGAGAATTTGTAAAAATCATTACGACACTCACTGAAGACGCGAGGGGGCGTTCACATATATGTCTGAGAATCATTACGACGATCACGCAAAAAAAGAGGACATGAAGGTCCTCCATTCCATGGGCTATGCTCAGGAACTAGAGCGCTCGATGAGTGCCTTCTCGAATTTTGCAATTTCATTCTCGATCATCTGCATTCTTTCCGGCGGCATTAATTCGCTCGCGCAGGCGACATCAGGTGCAGGCGGTGGTGCAATTGGCATCGGTTGGATTGTGGGTTGCGTGGTCTCAGGCGTGTTCGGTCTTGCTATGGCGCAGATTGGCTCTGCCTATCCAACAGCCGGCGGTCTTTATCACTGGGGCTCAATCCTTGGTAACCGCTTCACGGGCTGGTTGACGGCTTGGCTTAATCTTCTTGGTCTTGTCACCGTGCTCGGTGCGATCAATGTCGGTACGTGGTATTTCTTCTGTGGCGCTTTTGGTTTTGATTCCGCCAATTACCAGAACGAAGTCATTTTCCTTGCTGCAATCACAGGCCTTCAAGCTCTTGTGAATCATTTCGGTATTCGGCTTACCGCCAAATTAACCGACTTGTCAGGTTATCTGATTTTCGCAACGGCTCTCGCACTCATAATCGGTTGTTTGATTGCGGCGCCCCAATTAGAATTCTCACGTCTTTGGACATTCACCAATTATTCCGGCCAACCAGCTGATGCGTCAGTCTGGCCGCAATCAGAATCATTGTTGCGTGTTTTCCTGCTTGGGCTGCTGCTGCCGATCTACACGATCACTGGCTATGATGCTTCTGCTCACACGTCAGAAGAAACCAAGCGTGCGGCGCATGCCGTTCCGCGTGGCATCATGTCGTCGATCATCTGGTCATCGCTTGCGGGCTGGATCATGCTCTGCTCCTTCGTCCTCATGCTTCCAAGCATGGATGAAGCCGCACAGCAGGGCTGGAACGTGTTCTTCTGGGGCGTTAATACGCAGATGAACCCGACCTTCGCAAAGATAATCTTTATTGCGATCTTCTTGTCGCAATGGCTTTGCGGTCTCGCAACGGTGACATCAGCTTCTCGCATGATCTTCGCGTTTTCGCGCGATGGCGGTTTGCCTGGTTCATCAGCGCTTGCGTCGGTGAGCAAACAGCACCGGACTCCGGTTGCTGCGATTTGGACGGCGTCTATTCTCGCTGTTCTCTTCGTTGCTGTGACTTCGGCACCGGGCGTTTCGATTGGCGGCGCTTCGGCCTATACGGTCGTTGTCTCATGCACTGTGATCTTCTTGTTCTTGTCCTTCACTGTTCCGATTGCACTGGGTCTCTTTGCTCATGGCACGGCGAAATGGAACAAGATGGGTCCATGGGATTTGGGTGCGGGCCTGTTCAAATTGACAGCCGTCCTCTCGATCCTTGGCATGGCCTTGATCTTCTATCTCGGCGTTCAGCCGCCAAATGACATGGCGCTGACCATCACCGTCGGCTTCCTCGTGCTGACGGCGATTATCTGGTTCGTCTTTGAAAACAAGCGCTTCAAAGGCCCGCCGATTGGTGACTCGATTGCCAAGCGTCAGGCTGAGATTGCTGCGGCGGAAGCGGCCATCGGCGAGAGATAAGTCCCGAACAAAGCAAAAGAAGCGGCGGGGGTGTTCTCCCGCCGTTTTTTATTGGGGCCGCGCCGGATCAGGGCCGACGGATATGCCTATATTGTTGCAGGAAGGTCGCCCGCAACCCGCGTGCGCCATGACGCGCAAAATAGCTCTGCCATTCGGTGAGCTCATCGAGCGTGAGGCGGTAACGTGCGGCGGCATCCTCGAGGCTGATTAGCCCCGCATGAATGGCTTCGATTAGTTTCGCCTTCCGGCTCATGACCCAACGGGTCTCGTGGCTAGGCGGCAAATCCGCAAGCGAAAGATCCGCTACGGCGGTCTGGGATAATGCAGGCATGATACGCAACCTGAAACACACTGAAACGCAACAACTCAGGCGAGCGAACGAACAAAAACGAATCACCTCACCTCTTTTTACCACAGGACCTTAAAAATTTATGGTCGAGGGAAGCAAAAGAAGCTGAAGCCGCCCATTTCTGGCTTGCCAAGGGGGAGGCTGGCGGCTTTCATGCGCCCGACCATTCCTCCACGGAATTGCCCCTAACGCCTGAAGTCCGGAGCCGACATGACATCCTCACCCGTTCTTAAAAATGCCGCTGATGCCCTTGCCTATATCCGCAAGCGTGATGTTCCTTATGTCCGCTTGGGCGTGTTCGATATCGATGGTGTGTTTCGTGGCAAATATGTGAACCGTGACAAGTTCGAGAGTGCGCTGGAAAAAGGCTTGGGCTTTTGTGACGTTGTTGTTGGCTGGGATTCGAATGATCAGCTTTATGACAATGTGAGCGTTACCGGCTGGCACACGGGCTATCCCGATGCTGAAGTGCGCATGGTGCCGGAGTCGATGCGCCTTATTCCTTTTGAAGATGATCTCCCGCTCTTCCTCTGTGAGTTTACAGGTAAGTGGGAAGATGTTTGCCCGCGCGGAACGCTGCGTCGCGTCTTGAAGCGTGCGGCCGACCATGGTTTCCGTGTAAATGCCGCCGCTGAATTTGAATTTTTCCTTTTTGAAGAAACGCCCCATTCTGTGCGTGAGAAGAATTATAAAAATCTCAAAAACATTACGCCGGGCTTTTTTGGCTACTCGATGTTGCGGTCTTCAGTGCATGCGGATTTCTACCGCGACCTTCTTGATCTCGGCCGCAAGATGAATTTCGAAATCGAAGGACTGCACACGGAAACGGGTCCGGGCGTTCTTGAAGCAGCGATCAAAGTCGATGAAGCCTTGAATGCTGCAGATAAAGCAGCACTCTTTAAAACCTATACAAAGGTGCTTGCACAGAAACGTGGGTGGATGGCGTCATTCATGGCGAAGAGTTCACATGAATGGCCCGGACAATCCGGCCATTTGCATCTCTCGCTTGCGGACAAGAAAACCGGCCGCGGTCTTTTCTATGATGCGAAGAAAAAACATAAAATGTCCGACACGATGCGCTGGTTTGTTGGTGGTCAACAGGCCTTAATGCCCGAGCTTTTGGCGATGGTGGCTTCAACGGTAAATTCCTATTCGCGTCTCATTCCAGGCTTTTGGGCTCCAACTGATTCCGCTTGGGCGGTTGATAATCGTACGACGGCTTTGCGTGTGATTGAGGGATCGGAAAAATCGCAACGCGTTGAATATCGCGTCGCTGCTGCGGATATTAATCCCTATCTTGCGCTCGCGGCCGCGATTGGTTCAGGTCTTTACGGTATCGAAAACAAAATCGAACCAGGCGATCCGCAAACGGGTAACGCTTACGAAGCCAAGCTTCCCAAGAATCGCGCATTGCCGCGTACGCTCTGGGAAGCGGCACAAAAACTTAAAGCCTCGAAAGCAGCGCGCGAACTTTTCGGTGATGTGTTTGTCGACCACTATGCGGCAACGCGTGAATGGGAAGAACGCGAGTTCCGCCGCGCCATTACCGATTGGGAGATGCAGCGTTATTTCGAGATTATCTAAGAGCTTAGGGTGTAGGGTTTAGGGTTTAGGGTTTAGGGTTTAGGGCATAGATTCAATTATTGCCTTAAAGAGAATTGCTGATCGACAACGGTTTAGTTTTCTTACTCGCTACACCCTACATCCTACACCCTACACCCTACACCCTTCGCCCTAATCCCTAAGCTCTACCATCTGAGAACATCATTCATGACCGACATTATCTGCATTTCTCCCATTGATGGTCGCGAAGTTGCACGACGTCCCAGCGCATCGCAGTCCGAAATTGATCGCGTGTTAAAAGAAGCGCGTGCGGCACAAAAGATTTGGCGCGATGTACCCCTCGCTGAACGCATGGCCAAACTCACAGCCTTTGTCGATGCGATGATGACAATGAATCAGGATGCCGTGCCTGAGCTCGCTATTCAAATGGGGCGGCCCGTTAAATGGGGCGGTGAATTTCGTGGCTTCGAAGAACGCGCGCGGCACATGATTAAAATTGCGCCTGAAAGCTTGGCGCCGCATGTTCCGCAAAAAAAAGACGGTTTCACGCGCTTCATTGAAAAGGCACCCGCTGGTGTGGTGTTTGTGATCGCGCCGTGGAATTACCCCTATCTTACGGCGGTCAATTCGATCGTTCCGGCTCTTGTTGCGGGCAATGCGGTGATTTTGAAACATGCTGCACAAACGCTTCTCGTCGGAGAACGATTTGCGAAAGCGATGGAAGCTGCTGCACTCCCAAAAGGTCTCTTCACAAATATTGTCCTGACGCATGATGACACAGCGAGAATCTTGTCATCGCATGCGGTTGATCATTGTGTATTTACAGGCTCTGTTGCCGGTGGCCGCGCAATTGAGAAGGCGGCAGCGGGCACTTTCACAACCCTCGGCCTTGAACTCGGCGGTAAGGATCCCGCTTATGTGAGAGCCGACGCAAACTTCGATCACGCCGTTGAAAATCTTGTCGATGGCGTTTTCTTTAACTCAGGACAATCATGCTGCGGTATTGAGCGCATTTATGTTCATGAAAGCCTCTATGATCGCTTCGTTGACGGGTTTGTAGCGTTGACAAAAACCTACAAAATGGGAAATCCGCTTGATGAGAGCGTAACACTTGGCCCGCTTGCGACAGCAAAAGGCGCCGATGTCGTGCGGGCGCAAATCAAAGAAGCGCTTGCGAAGGGCGCAAAAGCCCATATCGACGCGTCGCTCTTCCCGCTCGATAAAACTGATAGCCCTTATTTGATGCCGCAAGTGCTCACGAATGTTGATCATTCGATGGCTCTGATGCGCGAAGAAAATTTTGGGCCTGTTGTTGGCATTATGAAAGTGAAAGATGACGCAGAGGCCTTGCGTCTTATGAATGATAGCCCTTATGGGCTAACCGCCGCCATTTGGACACAAGATGAAGCCGCAGCGCAGCGTTTGGGTCGCGATATTGAAACCGGCACCGTGTTTATGAATCGCTGCGACTATCTTGATCCTGCTCTTGCATGGACAGGCGTAAAAGATACGGGCCGCGGCGTAAGCCTCTCCGCGATTGGTTACGATATGGTGACACGCGCGAAGAGCTATCACCTTCGTTCACTTTGACTCATTCGAAAATAGATAAGGCATACCAATGACTCACTCTCCGACCGCCAACTGGAATTATCCAACCGCTGTTAAATTTGGTGCGGGCCGCATCAAGGATTTGCCGCAGCTTTGCAAAGACAACGGCTTTAAAAATCCGCTGCTTGTGACGGATCCATTTCTCGCTACCCAGCCCATGGTTGCGGATGCTGTCAGCGCCTTGAAAGCGGCGGGCCTTGGTATTGCGGTGTTCTCGGAGATTAAGCCCAATCCTGTTGATTCAAATATTGAAGCGGGTTTGAAAACCTATCGTGCCGGAAAGCACGACAGTGTCATCGCGTTTGGCGGCGGTTCGGGTCTTGATGCCGGCAAAGTGATTGCATTCATGGCCGGACAAACACGTCCGATGTGGGACTTCGAAGATATTGGGGATTGGTGGACGCGTGCGGATCCCCATGGAATTGCACCTGTTATTGCTGTGCCAACAACAGCGGGCACCGGCTCGGAAGTTGGTCGCGCGGGTGTGATCACGCAAGAATCAACACATACAAAAAAAGTGATCTTCCATCCGGGTATGATGCCGAAAGTAACGATTTGTGATCCGGAACTCACAGTCGGTATGCCGCAGAAAATCACAGCGGGTACGGGCATGGATGCGTTGGCGCATTGTCTCGAAGCCTATTGCTCGCCCTTCTATCATCCGATGGGTGAGGGCATTGCCGTAGAAGGCATTCGTCTTGTGAAAGAGTCACTGCCACGCGCTTTTAAAGACGGTAAAGACATCGAAGCGCGTGCGCATATGATGTCAGCCGCCGCTATGGGCGCGACCGCCTTCCAAAAAGGCTTGGGCGCTATCCACGCGCTCTCGCATCCTGTCGGAGCGTTGCATGATACGCATCACGGCATGACCAATGCCGTCTTCATGCCTTACGTGCTCGTCTATAATCGCAAAGCGATTGAAACAAAGATCAATCGTATGGCTGCTTATATCGGCCTCGCACCGAATTTCGACGCGTTCTTGAATTGGATTTTGGATCTTCGTAAAGAGCTTCATGTTCCGCATACGCTTAAGGATTTGGGCGTCGGAAACGAGAATTTCGCAGTGATGGCTAAAATGGCGCCGGAAGATCCGACGGCAGGCGGCAACCCCGTTCCGCTTACGGAGAAGGACGCGCTCGATCTCTTCGAGAAGGCTTATAACGGCACTTTGTAAACACTAGTTGCATTTAGAAGGGTCGGCCTTGCGATCATAAAGCGCGGGGCCGATCTTCACATTCGTCAAACGATAAAGCGCGAATGTTTCAATGATCACGTCATTATATTTTCGCGCGATTGTGCCGATTTTTTCTGCTGCACCAATGCAAGGTGAAAGTATCTTTAAAGCGGCTTCAGCATCATTTACCCCATTGATATATAAAGCGGGTTTTGATGTGAGGGAGGGATCGGGCGCTGGCATGAAGCCATAGCGCAGTCTCTCATTGATCTGCACGACATCCAATTTGTTGCGAAGCGCATTACTTACAGCGCCTGTGTGTTCATAAGTCGATGTGGCAATCCATGCCATATCTCTGTCATGCGCAATCTTGTTCAGCTCAAGACCCATTTCATTCCATCCGCGGGTAAGCATTGCCGGATTACGATCGGGTTGGAGTGGCAAGAAAGGATGAGTGACCTCGAGAACAACAAGAGCCAAAAGCACATAGCCAACCGGAAGAGCGGCTTTTTTAAGTACATTTAAATGTGAATTTTGAAGAAAAGCTGCGGCAAGAATTGCAAAGGCAGGCGCTAAGGGGGCGGGCCAATTCGCATTTACGCGATCATGCAAGCCATGAATCAGAAGATAGGCAGCAAAGGGAAGTGATGTTGCAATAATCAGAGTCGTTGCGTTTGCCCGTGATGGCAGAAGCGAACGTAGTTCGCGCACAAAAGCAAAAAGCGCGATGCCACCGATGATCGGCGTCATTAACATCCATTGCGCACCGATCATTTCAAAAAGATATTTGGGATCGAAATTTTCGCCCTGTGTGCGCGACAGTTGCTTGGTGAAAGACACATAGTCATGCGTAGTATTCCAGATTATCACGGGTGAGAAAAGCGCGAGCGCAATAACCGCGCCACCATAAGGCAATATGCTTTTAAACCAGTGTCGCTGATCACGATCGACGATGAGCCACACTAAGATACCGAGTCCAAGAAAAACGCCTGAATATTTTGAGAGAAGATCAAGGCCAATAAAGAGGCCAATCACAAGCCACCACACGCCGCGCTGAGAGGCGCGTAATTCGGCAAGGGCCCAGAGCGTCATGCCCCAAAAAAACACACTCGGCACATCAGGCGTTATCACGATGCTGCCGACCGACGGCAGTAGCATCGCATTGAAGATCAAGACGGACCGATCTGCGGTCGGGCGCCCATAAAGGAGAAAGGCCGTTCGCCAAAGAAAAAGCGACCCGATGCCGGCTGAGAGCGGGCCCAGTAGTCGGGTGCCGAGGGCGGTATCTTCGGCAATCGAGTGCCCCATAGCCACCCACCAGGCGACCATCGGCGCATGGTCGAAATAGGCCCAACTGGGAAAAAGGCCCCACAGCCGGTAATAGGCCTCGTCGAAAACGAGCCCTGTTCCTGCGGCCACCGCAAGCCGAATAGCGGTGAAAACAGTCAAAATGACCAGAATTCGCAAATCGGGACGGGCAAATGAGGCGGAATGAGGCATAAGGTTCAATTGGCAGGAGGTCGAATCGGCGATCACCTTCGCACCCGCCCCCGCAGTCGTCTATCGGCTTTGGTCTATTTACGGATCACACCAGGCTTGTCAGCTGAATTCTACTGTGAGACGATGGGAATAAAGGGATATGGCGCGTTTTGACCCCGTTAAATTTTAGGGGCCGGGCGCCGTTTTATTTTTGTCCTTGTTGCGTGTTTTTGAGGAAGGCAGGAGCCGCCCCTATGGCCAATCGTTCGAATAGCGGGGGTGTGCCAGCCGTTGCGGGGGCAGAGGAAAAGCGCCCGGCGCTTTTCCAAACCATCACCAATGATCAACATTATGACTATGACGGCTCTGAGGACGCGGACTTTGCCCGCGAACCACCGATTGAAATCGTTATCAATCCGAGCGAACTCAAAGAGAAGATTCTTGATTATCTTGGTGCGGTGTTAGCACGCTGCTGGATTGATCGTTCGCTTTTGGGTGAGATTGAACGCGATGCGCATCGTACCTTGCGCCATCTGGGTATTCTCTTGCCGCCTGAAATCGAAATCAAAGTGGAACGTCCCGGACGCGATCGTCCGCGTCTTGTCATTTTCGAATGGGATGAAAATCGTCGCTTCAAGCGCCGCATTTGCTACCTCCAGCTTCTCATGATGGCCGGCAAGTAAGATCCGTGGACTGAACGGCTTAGCAAGCGTGGTCCTTTTCCGGATTTTCTCTGCGTCCTACGCTCACAGCATAAAAAACAAGGCATGAGCGATGGAACTTCCTGAGTTTGTTTTGACTGCGTCTCCCTTCGCGCTTGCACTCATGATTGCTGGTCTCTTTGTCGCGTCACTTGCGCGTGGCTATTCGGGTTTCGGATTTTCTGCTGTGCTTGTCTCGAGCTGGTCGCTCGTTGGCGTACCTGCGCGCGCCATTGGTGTGGCATTGCTTCTCGAAGTGATTGCGAGTTGCGTTCAGGCCTTCTCAGTATGGCGCGATATTCCTTGGCGGCGGGTTTCGTTTCTTTTGCTGGGCGCTGCCATTGGCACAGGTCCGGGTGTGTTGCTTTTGTCGTCCGTTCCCGCAGAGAGCCTCAAACTCGGTCTATCGATCTTTGTCTTCACGGCCGCTTTGTTACTGTTGCGCGGATGGAAATTGCGAAAAAAAGCGAATGATAAAGGCACTTTCGCCGTCGGCATCGGATCGGGCGTTGCGAATGGTGCTGTGGGTATGGGCGGGCTTCCGGTCGCTTTATTTTTGACGGCGGATGGCGACTCGCCAGCAAAAATCCGCGCTGCAGTCACAGCCTATTTCTTTCTACTCGACGTAATGGGTTTGACGGTTTTGTTTTATGCCGGATTGGTTGACCAGGATACGATTAAAGCCGCCGCTCTTGCTTTTCCTCTTCTCCTCGTCGGCATGACTCTTGGCACAAGACATTTTCTGGGTGCAACGCCGGAAGGTTTCCGCCGCATTACATTATTTATGCTCATCTTGATTGCGCTTGCCGGAATCATCCGTAGTCTAATCCCCTAATAGCGGAGAAATTATTCATGCGCGATTTACATCTGCCCGGTCGTTCAGTTGCTTATGGTGCCCATGGTGCAGCAGCGACATCCCAACAGTTATCAACCTTGATTGCGCTCGAAACACTGCGTAATGGCGGCAATGCGATGGACGCAGCCTTAACAGCCTCCGCGGTGCAATGCGTGATCGAACCCCATAATACCGGCATTGGGGGTGATTGCTTCGCACTCTATTGGCGCGCGGATCAGAAAAAACTTTATGCGCTGAATGGATCGGGATGGGCGCCCGCTGGCCTCAGCGATAAAATGTTATTGGGTCAGGGCCTAAATTCAATCGCTACGGAATCGGTCCATGCTGTGACGATACCGGGCGCAATTGATGCGTGGTCACGCTTACTCGCCGATCACGGCACAAAATCTTTTGCTGAGATTCTCGCGCCCGCAATTGAGCTTGCTGAAAAGGGGTTCATTCTTCATGAGCGCGCCGCTGCCGATTGGGCGGAAGAAGAAGGCAAGCTTCAAAAGGATGACGGCGCGCGCGCTCAATTGCTGAAGGGTGGACGCGCTCCTCGTGTTGGCGAAAAAATTCAATTTCCTGAATTGACCAAAACGCTTCGCTTGCTTGCGGCAGAAGGACGTGACGCGTTCTACAAAGGATCGATTGCAACATCGCTTGTCGATTTTCTCCGCGCGCAAGGCGGCACGCATACGCTCTCCGATTTCTCGGATTTTGCCACGTATTACGTCGATCCCATTAAAGCCAATTATCGTGGCGTCGATCTTTATCAAATTCCGCCAAGTGGGCAGGGCCTGACAGCGCTTGTCTTGCTGAATATTCTTGAAGGCTATCAAACAAAGGCGATGGATCCCCTAAGTGCAGACCGCTTCCATTTGCAAATTGAAGCGACGCAACTTGCTTATTCCGTACGCGATGCTTTTGTTGCCGATCCGGCTTTTGCCGATGTGCCAGTTGATAAGCTTCTCTCAAAATCATTCGCTGACGAATTGCGCTCTAAAATCAACATGAAAAAAGCTGGTCACGCACCCTCAGAAAAGGCGTCGACCTATCAGCGCGATACGATTTATCTCACCGTTGCCGATCGTCATGGCAATATGTGTTCTTTTATCAATTCACTGTATTTTTCTTTTGGTAGCGGAAAGGTCGAACCAGCAACCGGTATCGCTTTGCAAAATCGTGGGGCATGTTTCCGTGTTGAACCTGGACATCCAAATACGGTTGAGCCCCGCAAAAGACCGCTGCATACAATCATTCCGGCAATGGCGCTTAAAGACGGTAAACCTTGGCTGTCTTATGGTGTGATGGGTGGCGCCTATCAACCTGTTGGTCAGGCACATGTGCTACAAAATCTCATCGATTATGAAATGAATATTCAAGAAGCCTTTGATTATCCGCGCGGCTTCCGTCGTCTTGATGTGTTTGAAGGTGAGCGCGGAATTCCTGATTCAGTTATGCGCGATCTCGCTGACCGTGGTCATCCGGTGACGCGCCCTACTATGCCTCTCGGCGGCGGACAGGGTGTTATTATCACTGATGATGGCTCATATGCAGCCGGTACTGATCCTCGAAAAGATGGTGTTGCGCTTGCTTATTGAAATCAAGATTTAGTCACAGTCGACTAATTTCTTTTGCCAACACTGAGAGGCCATTTGATCGGCCTCTGAACGACCAGTGGGTCCTACGAGCCGGGATAACTCATCACGTGCAATAGCGGCTTGATGCGCAACCTTTTTTAGTTGCGGATTGTTTCCGGTAACTGAGCTTGCTGCAATGCTCATCCACATCAACGCTTTGTTGTTGTTTTGATCAATACCATAGCCATAACGGTAGAGTTCACCAAGACCATATTGGGATTCAAGATCGCCACGGGCGGCAGCAAGCCGATAGAAATGTAATGACTCGGTGAAGTCTTGGGACGTGACTTTACCTTCGCGAAAAATTTGACCGAGTTGTCGTTGTGCTTGAACCACGCCTTGACCAGAAGCGTCTCGTAACAAGTCAATTGCTTGATCAGGTTCATACATACCATTGCGCGGATCAAGTTTAAGATCGGCGAGATCAATGAGGGCAGGCGAATAATGTCGTTCGGCCGCGAGATTAAGCCACTTTAATCCCAGCTCAATATCGCGGGCCACACCGCGCCCTGAGAGATAGGTTTGCGATAAGCGATATTGCGCTTCGGCACTGCCTTGTGTTGCTGGCGGAGTCCAAAGTTGAATCGCCGTTTCAATGTGGCCTTGGAGAAAAGCGCGGTCGCCGTCTTCAACAGGTCCTGCAGGCGCTCTTTCCGTCAGCATCACTAGAAGTGGCAATGTGAATAGCCATGGGGCAAAGAGCCAATTCCGAAACTTCATGGCGATTTACTCCCGCCCTCACTAAGAGCCACGTCTTGGCTGAACAAAAAACGCACAGTGTTGAGATCACATGAAAGGCCTTTCGGGTGCCTTTGGCAAGCCAGATGAGGGAACATCTAGTCGAACGCGTTCCGGGGAGGGTGTGATTTTGCATCACGCGCGCTCTATGCTTTACTCATACCCACTGTGTTTTAATGTTGAGCACATGGCTCTTGAATGAATGACCCACATCGGAAGATAAAATGTCTAACCTACCTCTGACCCTTGAAGCCACTGTTCAAAAAACCCGCGCCGGTACCTTGTCGGTAGAGCAGACGATCAGCGAGGCGTTGCAGCGCATTGAGGCTTCAAACTCAAAGCTAAAGGCGTTTGTATATCTCAACAAAGATCGCGCCGTTGAGGACGCACGGCATCTTGATCGCGTCGCGGCGTTAGGTGCTCCGAAAGGTCCGCTGTTTGGCGTTCCGCTTGCCATCAAAGATATCATCCATGTTGCAGGGATGCCGACAGGCGGCGGCTCGCTCACACGAAAAGATGTGGCACCTCCGACACAGGACGCGGTTGTTGTGCAACGATTGAGGAATGCCGGCGCGATCATCATCGGTAAAGTTGCGACCGTCGAATACGCCTTTGGCGGATGGGGCTCCAATGAAACAGTTGGTGCTCCCGTCAATCCATGGGATTTGAAACGCGATCGGATACCGGGCGGGTCATCAAGCGGCTCAGGCGTATCGGTTGCGTCGGGTATGGTGCCGGGAGCACTCGGTAGTGATACCGGTGGATCCATTCGCTTACCGTCCTCTTTCTCCGGTATGGTCGGATTGAAAACGACGGCCGGTTTAATTCCGACCACAGGTGTTTTACCGCTCTCGGATATGCTTGATACAATTGGTCCGATGACGCGCACCGTGCGTGATGCAGCGATTTTATTTGATGTGCTGACGGAGCGCGCGGAAGGCACGAGTCTTCCCCCACATCAAGCGGGACCGAAGCCCTTCGACGGTAAGCGTATTGGTGTTCCTGAAGATCTTGGTATCACGCTTCATCCGCATACGGAGTCGATCTGGCAAGAGACTCTGAAGCGCGTGAAGGAGGCGGGAGCAACGCTTGTGCCTGTCCGCTTTCCAAAAAGTCTTGCCGATTACGCCGCGCCCTGCGGCATGTTTCTCGCGGTCGACGGTTATCGTCATTATCACGCTTTCGCGAATGAAGAACCAAATCGATTGGGAGATGCGGTGCGCAGGCGTATGTTAAGCGGCAAGTCTGTCAGCGCTGTCGATTACATCGAAAATATTGCAAGTCGTGACAGAAACAAAAGTGTCATCGCACAAGTGTTTGAAGGCATTGATGCGTTGATGACGCCGACAACGGCTTTTCCGGCGCCCTTGCTTGGTGAACATCCAGAACATGATAGTCCTGCTGTGTTCACACGCTTTGCCAATTATTTCGAATTAGCGGCAATCAGTCTGCCTGCGGGTGTGACATCAGAGGGTTTACCGGTTGGTATGCAATTTGTTGTGCCGGGGCTTCGAGAAGCGCGCGCGCTTGATCTCGCTTATCGGTTAGAACTAAGCCTCGGTGGGCCTATTCTGTGTCCGATTTTGGAGTGATTTTTCTGCACGCTAATAAGCATTAGCGCGGATAGTTTCACGCCTCCTGATTAGATCATCATGATTTACAATCCTCGGGAGGATGGGATGCCTTATCACAATAATCGGGAGCTGCCCGATCGCGTTCGCTTGCATTTGCCAGCACATGCTCAAGATATTTTTCGCGAGGCCTTCAATCACGCTTATGAGCGTTATGCCGATCCGCAGAAGCGCCATTTCGGTGGGGGGCGGGAAGCCGCCGCTCATCGTGTTGCCTGGGCGGCTGTGAAGCGCTCCTATCACAAAGATGGCGAACGCTGGGTGCCGCTCAATGGTGGCTAGCTGGACGATCCCTTGGCGGGATCGAGCTACGTCCGCAAAAACTTGACCCAGATCAAGTCAGGACATCGCAAAAGACCCTATTCAGCCCTTCGTTGAGACGAAATCGGTGGCGCAATCAGTCGATATCTAATATCACATTTAAAAATGTGATATAAAAAAATTTACGTTGAAATTTGATTATTAAGCGATAAGGTAGGATCGACGGGTTTGACAAAATGTCGCACCCCGTCGATGAAGGCACAGGCTAAAGCGGGCAGGCGGTTATGAGCGCATTTCAAGAAGAGACAGTGTTGAGCGTCCATCATTGGACGGATCGTCTTTTCAGTTTCACGACCACGCGCAATCGAGGCTTCCGTTTTCGCAATGGTCAATTCTCGATGATCGGCCTTCCGGTTGATGGTAAGCCGCTCCTGCGCGCTTATTCAATCGCCAGCCCCAATTATGATGACAAGCTCGAATTTTTTTCGATCAAGGTTCCTGATGGGCCGCTGACATCTCGCCTTCTGAATATTGTGCCAGGCGATAAAATCATCGTCGGGCAAAAGGCAACCGGTACGTTGTTGCTCGATAATCTTCTGCCTGGCAAACATCTTTATCTTTTGGGAACGGGTACGGGACTGGCTCCGTTTTTGAGTCTCATCCGCGATCCCGAAACTTATGAAAAATTCGAGAAAGTCATTTTGGTACATGGCACGCGCGAAGTGGCTGAACTGGCCTATAGCGACATGATCGAAAAAGAATTGCCAGAAGATGAATTCTTGGGCGAATTTGTTCGTGATAAATTGATTTACTATCCAACCGTAACGCGTGAGCCTTTTAAAAATCGCGGACGCATCACGGATCTGATTTCAGCTGATCATTTGACGAGCGATATCGGCATGCCGTCGCTCAATCCGCACGACGACCGCATCATGATTTGTGGATCGCATGGTTTGAATATTGATCTGATAACTATTCTCAAAGCGCGTGGCTTTGAAGAAGGCTCAAGCGGCACGCCGGCGAGTTATGTTGTCGAGAAGGCATTTGTGGAGAAGTGAGATCTTAGCGCGTAGTGATAGAGCAACACTACACCCTAATCCCTCATCTTACTTCCCTAACCCACCCATCAGCATATATTTGATTTCGGTATATTCTTCGATGCCATGAAGTGAACCTTCGCGGCCAATGCCGGATTCTTTGACGCCACCAAAAGGCGCTTCCGCCGTTGAGATGATGCCTTCATTGATACCGACAATGCCATACTCAAGTGCCTCGCCGACGCGCCACACACGACCAATATCGCGCGTATAGAAATAGCAAGCGAGTCCAAATTCCGTATCATTCGCCATGTGAATGGCTTCCTCTTCCGTTTTGAATCGGAAGAGCGGTGCTACAGGGCCGAATGTTTCTTCACGGGCAATCAGCATGTCAGCGGTTACATCACGAATAACCGTTGGTTCGAAAAATGATCCGCCGAGTGAGTGGCGCTTGCCGCCTGTAACGACTTTGCCGCCCTTCTTCAAGGCGTCGGCAATATGGCCCTCAACTTTCGCAATGGCCTTTGCATTGATCAGCGGGCCAGTTGTTACACCTTCTCCAAACCCATCACCGACTTTGAGTGTTGCAACAGCCTTCGCAAGCTTTTCGGCAAACGCATCATAGATTCCATCTTGAATGATTAAGCGATTGGCGCAAACACAGGTTTGACCCGCATTGCGATATTTGGACGCCATCGCACCAGCAACCGCTGCATCGAGATCAGCATCATCAAACACAATGAAAGGGGCATTGCCGCCAAGTTCGAGGCCCACTTTTTTTACTGTCGTCGCGCATTGTGCCATGAGCAATTTACCGACCGCTGTTGAGCCCGTGAACGAGAGCGCACGCACGATCGGGTTTGATGTCATTTCGCCGCCGATTTCTTTGGCATGTCCGGTGACAACGGAGAACACGCCTTTCGGAAGTCCGGCACGTTCAGCAAGCTCAGCAAGAGCAAGCGCTGAGTATGGCGTCTCTTCCGAAGGCTTCACAACAAAAGCGCAGCCCGCAGCAAGCGCAGGACCCGCTTTACGCGTGATCATTGCGTTCGGAAAATTCCAAGGTGTAATCGCTGCAACAACACCGACTGGTTGTTTAATGGCAACGATCCGCGCATTCGGCCACGGTGAGGGAATGGTCTCGCCATAGATGCGGCGTGCTTCTTCTGCGAAAAATTCAACGAAGCTCGCGCCATAGGCAACTTCGCCTTTTGCTTCGGGAAGAGGCTTGCCTTGCTCGGCCGTCATGATGCGGCCGAGATCATCTTGATTCTCCATCATCAATTCGAACCAGCGGCGCAGAATTTGTCCACGCTGTTTTGCGGGCGTTGCCGCCCATGTCTTTTGCGCTGTCTCTGCGGCTTTGATGGCCTCCAAAGTTTCGGCGCGACCCAAAGCGGGAATGGTGCCGATCACTTGGCCATTGGCCGGATTGGTCACATTGATCTTTTCGGTGGACCCAACCCAACGGCCCGCAATATAGGCCTCCTCGCGGAAGAGACTTTTGTCTTTCAAAAGATCTTTGAGCGCTGCGGACATGGGACAACTCCACCTTCTGTATTGGTATCGAAAAACAACTGCGCGTTCCTATACGGACTTTTCTATTTTTGCCAGAGACCCAGTGGACTGATCCATGAGGAGCCAGCCGGGCGCGCTCATTCCAAATTCGTATGGCGTGCACGCATTGTCTCGGCGGTCTCACCGAGCCTCTCGCGAAGGCGCAAAATCACGAGCTCAAATAAAATTGTTTCGGCGATTTCAAACATTGATCCCATAGGCAGAACAGCCGCCTTTGCGCTTTGATCATTCGCCATGGTTTGTGCCGGAATGACGGTCAGAATATCGGCCATTTTGGGTGTCGAAGACTCCGGCTGTGATGTGATGACTGCAATCCGCGCACCATCCGCGCGCGCAACATTGATAAAGGCCTCGCCTGAATTGAGATGGCCTGTGCCGGATGTCACAATCAATAAATCCCCTTTGCCGAAATGCGGGACCGTCATATCGCCTAAGACATGCACATCAAGACCAAGATGGAACAAACGCATCGCAAAGCCCTTGATCGCCAAGCCTTCGCGCCCGCAGCCATAAACAGCGATATGTCGCGCGGATAGAATGGCTTCAATCAAATCATCAGCGGCGTTGTCTTTGACGCGTTTGAACACATCGCCCAATTCATGAAGCGCCTGTTGACCAAGGGCCGAGAGCGATGAGGTCATGAGTTTATCACTTCTTCTTTAAGGTACGAGATGTCCAAAGAGAGCCTTTTGCACAATCGCCATGCTCTTTGCTGAATCTTGCCGGCGAATAGCCTCAGCAAGTTCAGGATGGTCAGCCAGCCGATTAGCTATTTTCTTCATCGACTCCGTGGCTGCGATATTCGTTTCGCATTCGGCGACAGGATCAATTCCCGCAGTATCGGGGAATGTATCGAAATAGAGGATGCCATTATAGCCGATATGTTTGAGCGCAACGAGTAATTCAATTGTTTGAATCGGATGAACCGATCCCGCAATCAATCCATCATCGCGCTTGCCATAACCATCATTCAAATGAACGCCCAAAAGTCGCGAATGGCGCGCGACGAGGGCTGCGGCATAAGCAGGCATTTCATCAGCATAAAGCACATGGGCAAAATCAAGCGTAACGCCGAGATTTTTAAGTCCTACTTCTTTAACAGCGAGAAGCGTCGTGCCGATATCAGGCATGAGGCTGAAAGAGCGCGGTTCGTTCGGCTTATACTCAATGGCAATATCAATTGTTGGATTATGCTTGGCGACTTCATTCAACGCCGCAATCGTATCGTCCCATGCTTTGCGATAATCGATTTGGAAGGCGTAATCGAATCCATCCTGTCCCATCCACAGCGTCATGAGATTGCCACCTGCGGCAGCTAATGAATCAAGACCACGTTTCGTTATATCAATCGCATTGCGGCGAACGGCTGGATCCGGATTCGTGAATGCGCCAAGTTTGAAGCCGGGATCGGTATAATAGCGCATGGCATAACCATTAAGCCGTACGCCTGATTTATGAAGACCTTCGACAATTTCTTTCTCTGAAAAACCTTCGAGATGATCCGGATAGTTTAGATCAACGGCGGTGAGGCCCTTCACCGTTGCCGCACGCGCAACAAGATCAAGCGTATTCGGTTTGCGGTTCAATCCGCGCCAATAATTATTAGTGTCGATCTTGAATGAATTGAGCCGCGCGGCATATCCGTTTGAAACACTCACGTCAGATCACACCTTTCCGGAAAAGGAAGCAGCCATAAGGACCGGGATCGGATGTCTGCACAATCGCAAAACTCCGTGCGGCCGCATCATAAAAATCGAAACGCTCATAAGCGCCGATTTTAATCGGGCGACCTTCGGCTCTATTGACTACCTCTTGCATCGTGTGATGGATCGGCACGAGCTCATTCGGGTTGCCAACGACCTTCATGCGCATCACGGGCTCATCAACAAATGTATCGAGCGGAAAAAGCGATAACACCGCTTCGGCAGTGCGTTTGAGATCGGCACCAAAAAGTGTGAGCAATTTGCCATGCGTTGTTTTGGCCGCAAGCGTTGTGGCGGGGTGATTGCGATCACATAAGAGGAGATCATCGCCATGGCCCATTGCTTTGAGCACATAAAGCAATTCGGCGGTGAGGATCGGATCGAGCCCTTTAAGCATGGCGTGTGCCTTTTTGATTATAAGGAGCGCCAAAATCTCAGAGTCGAGGGTGAAGCGCAACATCGGTGTTTGACGCCTGAAAACCGGATCCTTACTGTTTGCCCCGGTCAATTCAAAAAGGGGCGCTTACTAGAAGCGCTTTCAAGGGGTGGAGCATGACGGACGGCGTTTCGATCCTCGGTATCTTTGTGGCGGATTTGGCATTTCGGTCGGGACGGATGCCCGCTGTCGGCGAGACGATCATGGGGTCGGGTTTTGCGATGGGTCCGGGCGGTAAGGGATCAAATCAGGCCGTGGCTGCCGCGCGCGCCGGAGCGAAGACGCGGTTTATTTCGCGCCTGGGGCAGGACTCCTTCGGGGATATCGCGATGGCCACATGGGCTGCAGAAGGAATCGACGCCAAAGTTGTGCGTTCACCCCACGCGCCAACGGGCGCGGCCTTCATCTATGTGAATGATGTGAATGGCGAGAATGCCATTATCGTCGTACCGGGCGCGGCGGGTGATATTTCCGTCGCTGATGTCGAAGCAGCAGCCGAGACCATCCGGTCCTCGCTCGTATTCGTTACTCAATTGGAGCAGCCGGCGGAAGCGGCGCTCGCCGCTCTTAAAATCGCACGCGAAGCAGGCGTTACCACCGTGTTCAACCCGGCGCCTGCCGCCCCTTTTGATCCGGCGATCTATCCGCTTATTGATTATATCACGCCGAATGAGAGCGAAACGGCGGCCATGGTTGGCTTTCCCGTTGAAACGATCGATGACGCTAAGCGCGCCGGGGATGTTCTTTTGAAGAAGGGCGTTGGCGTGGCGCTGATTACGCTTGGGGAAAAGGGCGCTTTATTCCATGCGAAAGACCGCTCGGAGCTCGTACCGGCGTTTCATGTCGCGGCAGTTGTTGAAACGGCGGGCGCGGGGGATGCGTTTAATGGCGGCTTCGCGGCTGCACTGGCCGAGGGGCGTGAGCCGTTGGCCGCCGCCCGTTTTGGCTGTGCGGTTGCGGGGATCGCTGTGACGCGCGCGGGCACCGCGCCGGCAATGCCGCATCGTGCAGAAGTTGACGCCTTGCTTAATCGGTCAACATGATCACTTTGCAATGAACTACGCCTGCGGCGAGACGAGTGCTTGCCCCTGTCGTGAAAAAATCGCAATCTGTTTCATGATCTAAAAATGTCGCGTGGCGCGAAGCGTCTGAAAGCGGCGAAGGATTTTGGGGAGTAGACCACCATGGCAGGATTGGCGTTGCGCAAAGTGCGCAAATCATTCGGCAATGTCGAAGTGATCCGGGGTGTTGATCTCGATATTGCTGATGGCGAGTTCTGTGTCTTTGTCGGTCCGTCAGGCTGCGGAAAATCGACGCTTCTTCGCATGGTCGCAGGCCTTGAAGAGATGTCGGGCGGTGTCATCGAGATTGGCGGCAAGGATGTGTCGCCGCTGCCGCCCGCAAAGCGCGGCATTTCCATGGTGTTCCAATCCTATGCGCTCTATCCGCATATGACGGTGCGTGAAAACATCGCCTTTGGCTTGAAAATGGCGAAAACGCCGAAAGCCGAAATTGACGCGCGTACGAGCAAAGCAGCTGATCTTTTGCAGCTTAAAGATTATCTCGATCGCCGCCCCGCTCAACTCTCCGGTGGTCAACGTCAGCGCGTTGCGATTGGTCGTGCGATTGTGCGCGAGCCGGATGTGTTTTTGTTTGACGAGCCATTATCAAATCTCGATGCCGCGTTGCGCGTGCAGATGCGTATTGAAATTGCCAAGCTCCATAATGATCTCAAGGCCACGATGATCTATGTCACGCATGATCAGGTCGAAGCCATGACCATGGCCGACAAGATCGTTGTGTTGAATTCTGGCCGCATTGAACAAGTGGGCAGCCCACTTGAGCTCTATCATCGTCCGAATAATCTTTTCGTTGCGACCTTTATTGGTAGCCCGAAGATGAATCTGATGCCGGGCGAAGTGACCGATGTCGCGAATGGTGTGGCCAGCGTGTTGTTGCAAGGCGGCGCAACTGTTTCGGTTGATACCCATGGCAAGACTTTGCCGAAAGGCAAAGTAACTCTGGGCATTCGCCCCGAACATATTGAATTGGTTGCAGCAGGTGCTCCCAACTCGCTCTCAGGCAAAGTAACACTCTCCGAACATCTTGGAGGTGAAACAATGCTCTATGTCGAGACGGGCGCTCTGGCTCAATGTGTTGTGAAGGCGGATGGACTGGCACGGCAGAAAATCGGCGAGTCGGTGACAATCGCATTGCCGTCAAATGTTTGCCATCTGTTCGATGCTGATGGTCGCGCGCTGGTGAATGGCTCATTGATCTGAGCCATCACCGCCATCACTTATTTTTCATAAAGATTGCGGTCGAGGTTGAATTTCGCATCTACCGCTGTGATGGCTGCCGTGAGCAACGCGCTCATTTGGACGAGATCATTTACATCGCAGACTTCAAGCGATGAATGCGTGTAACGGCACGGAAAGCCCATATCGATCACGGCGACACCAGCGCCAACAAGTTGCACATAGGATGACTCTGTCAACGCACCAATGTGAACACTGCGTTGCAAAGGAATCTTCGCGCGCTTTGCTGCGCGTTCCATCAAGTCAACAATAGCGGGATGCGGAATTGTACCGTTGAGCGTGCCGCGCCCATGGAAGCTATAAAGGCCCATCGCCGGCCCGCCACCGAGCTTGATGTCGCCGCGCGATGCCATATCGGGCGTGTCATTGGCGAGAATGAGATCAATTTGAATCGCAATGTCGGGCATCAAAGTTTGCGCGGCTGTTACCGCACCGCGCAGGTTGAATTCTTCTTGCACCGAGAAAACGATATGAACCGTCGGACGCTTTTTTGTTTCGAGCAAAGCGCGTGCGACTTCGAGGATAACCGCGCAGCCTGCGCGATCATCAACTGCAGTACCCGCGATACGATCATCCGCCAATTTAACGATATGCGGACGATAGACAACCGGAGTGCCGATATCGATGCCCGCTGCAAGAACCGCTTCCGCAGATGTAAAGCCAGCATCGATATAGATCTCTTGATAGGGCACAACGCGATATTTTTCATCGGGCGTTGTGGCATGATGACTCTTGTTTGCGATCAGGCCCGGAACATCTTTGCCTTCACTTACACAGAGTAACACCTCTTGTGATGCAAGCGCGCGTTCGGGCACACCGCCGACACGCTCGACACGGATCAAGCCATTCGATTCGATTTTACGAACCATCAGACCGAGTTGATCCATATGCGCATAGAGCATAATTTCCGGTGCGTTCTTGTCGCCCTCAATCGTGGCAATCAGATTGCCCAGACGATCCGTCCAATGCGCAACGCCCATCGCCTCAAGATCGCGCGTGATGTGACGACGCACACGACCTTCATAGCCGCAGAGACCCGGGATCATCATCAGCTGTTCGAGCGATTGCGCGAGGCGTGCCTTCGGCGTTGTGGGCTTTGCGTGCTTGGCCATGCGATCAGTTCTTTCGTGCAGCGCGGGCGCGATCCATAAAATCTTTCGCGCGCTCAGGATCCACCGGCTTCCACGTATCGCCATCAATCTTTAAAGACGAGCCGACAATGCAGCCATCGGCAATTTTCAGAACATCCGCGATGGTAGTATGTTTGACACCCGTATTGGCAAGCACGGGCGTTGTTGGCAAAACTTTCTTGACGGATTCAAGATCGGTCATCGCGGCGGCTTCGCCTGTGATGGCACCGGAGACAAGGATCGCATCGGGAATGCTCGAGAACACGGCACTGCGCGCGCGATCAGCAAGACTGCGCCGATCAAGCGAATCCGCAAATTCGGCAGAGACATTATAGAGCATCGCAAGGTCGCTGCGGTGAAGACGATCACGATAGCGCATCGCTGCGCCTGCATCTGGTGTCCATGGTCCCATATCGGACGCATAGGTGCCGGTAAAAATTTCGCGCACAAAAGCAGCGCCTGTTGCGGCGGACAACGCTATCGTGCTCATCGGATCCCACAACACATTGACGCCGAAGGGGATTGTGATTTCGGATTTCAAACGACCGATCACATAGGCCATGGTCGCGGTCGAAGCGCTATCGACATTAAATTCATAAGGCCGATCATTTTCATTGCCGAACATGATCGCATCAACGCCCGCGGCTTGCAGGGCCTTTAAATCTTTGTGTGCGCCTTCAACAAGACCTTCAAGCCCCGCTTTTGCATCGAAAAGAGGCGCGCCAGGTAATGCGCCTAAATGCACCATGGCGATCACAGGTTTTTTATCGCCGAATACGGAGCGGAATTTTGCCGTCATGTTATGGAGATCCTGAAGGGTTTACGCGTGAATTACTTTACTGCACCGGCGGTGAGGCCTTTGACGATGTAGCGTTCAAGGAAAATGCCGACCAACACCAAAGGTAAAATTGCAGCGGATGAGAGTGCCGCCATCGACCACCAGCTGATGCCTTGCGAGCCGGTTTGGCTTGCGACCATCACAGGTAGTGTTCTCGCATTGGTTCCGGTCAAGAGCGCGGCGAAGAAATACTCATTCCAGCATAGAACGATTGAGAGAATGAAAGCCGCAACAAGACCCGGCAAAGCGATAGGCAAAACAATGCGGAAGAACGCAGTCCACACCGTGCAGCCATCAACAAGGGCGGCTTGTTCAAGTTCGACTGGAATCGTTTCGAATTGATCGCGTGTGATCCAGATCACAATCGGCAGAACCATCAATGTATAGACGAGAATAAGTCCCACCATATTGTCGAGAAGCGCGAGTTGCTTGTAGAGCACAAGAAACGGCATCGCGAGGACAACGGGCGGCAGAAGAAGCTGCGAAAGGAAGAAGAAGGAAATATCTTTGTTCCGCCAGGGGCCGAATTTATAGCGGAAGCGCGCGAGGCCATAGGCAGCCGGCGCACCAATCAAGAGCGCTAAAAATGACGCGCCGATTGACGCAATCGCGCTGTTTAAAAAGCGCCGCATGAATTCATCACGAACGGTCGATGTTTCGAAAAACGTGTCAGGCGAAAGGCCCAAAGAGCGCCAGCCTTTCCAGTCACCGGGGAATTGTGCCGTGAACGGAATGATATGGCCTTGCGTGACATTCACCGCCGTTTTGAACGAGGTCGAGAAGGTCCAATAGATCGGAAAGAGACAAATGAAAGCCCAAGTCAGCAAGGCCGCATAGATCAGCACTTGCGTGCTGGCACGAGTCCACGTCCAAGGGCCGACATGTTTCGTCGCAATGCTTTCACTCGCGCTCATGCTGCGGGCTCCCGACGCATATATTTGCCAACCACATTCAAGAGGAGTGTGATGAAGATGATAATGATGATCAAATAGACTTCTGCGATCATCGTGCCATAGCCGACATTCGACCGGTCGCGGTATTCGCGGAAGATGAAACTCGAAACCGTATCGGTTGCACCGCCGGGGCCGCCGGATGTTGTGTTGATCACGATATCGGCAAGTTTCAATTGGAAGATGATACGCAACACAATGGTTGTGATGCTGACCGGCAACATCAGCGGGAAGGTGATGTTCCAAAACGCACGCCAACCGGTTGCACCATCAACACGCGCGGCTTCTTGGATATCTTTCGGCATCGCCTGAAGTCCCGCGAGCAGAAGAATGATCATGAAGGGAATCCAGACCCATGCATCAAGCGCCATGATCCAGAACCGCGCCATCCACGGGTTTGTAAAGAAGGCCGGATTTTCCCAACCGAGATAGCGCATCAAAGAGGCGAGCGGGCCGAAGCGAAATTCCATCAGCGATTTGCCGATCATCCAGCTCACTGCCACCGGTGACAACATGAAGGGCAAGAGAAAAGCGATACGGAAAAAACGCCGCGCGCGGATATCGGCATTGAGAAGAAGTGCTAGTCCGAACGCCAATGCATATTGGCCCAACACACTCACAACATAAAACACCATATTGCGGAGCGCGTTCCAGAAATAAGGATCTGCAATGAGCGTGCGCAGATTATCAAGGCCATTAAATTTTTGGCCTTCAAATGCGCTCAAATTCCAATCGGTAAAAGCGATATAGAGTCCGAAGATTGTCGGAAAGATTACCATCGCAATTGTGAAGAGGAGTGCAGGCAAAAGAAATAGTGCCTTATAGCCGGCCTCTCCGCGCGTCAGCACTTGCCCTACACCGAGTGCAATGGCCCAGAGCGCATAGGCGTAAAGGGATGGACGCCAATCTTCAAAACCGAGATCGAACATACCGGCCGCACTCAAAGCCTGCATCAAAAAGACGAGACCAAGCGCAAGGCTGGCAATGATCACAAGGCCACGACCGAGTGTGTGATGAGCGTCTGGAACCGCATGTGACATTGAAACGGAAGACGATTGGGTCATGGCCAATTCTATGGTCGAGGCCGATGCGGCCTAACTATTTAAGGGAGAGAGATAAGTAAGCGTTCTAGATAAGAAGGGCTGGCGATGCCTTTCGACACCGCCAGCCTGATCTATTTTTATCTGGTTTCTTGCAGACGCGTTATGATCAGAGGCCGAGCGATGCGCGGTAAAGCTTGATCTGCTTTTCGCGACCGATCTGATCCGTGATCTTTTCCCACGCTGCAGCAATTGCGTCCGCGCCTGCCTGTACCGATGTCTTACCGGCATAGATCTTGGCGAGTTCGTCTTCGGCAACGCTGTAGTACTGGAAGATACCTGGGATACGCGGCTCAATCGCTGCGTTCGGGTGGTTGTAGCTGTCTGCTTCCGACTTCAGATAGGACGAGATGAACGCCTTATCATAGCCTGCACCGACCCACTCATCGACGTTGAAGTGAGAGTTGCGGTAAGGCTGGAAGCCTGACGGATAGGCTGCGCACCAGAGCGAGATGTCCTTGCCGCCGAGATGAGCTGCAGCGGACCAAGCGGCCTTCTGCTTCTTCGAGTCGGCATCGACACGCGCCATGACGTAAACGCCCCAACCGATATAGGCCATGTTTGGCGCATAGTTCGGACCTGAAGCGAGCTTGTCCCACTTGCCGGTCTTCGCGTTGTACACGTCATCCGAACCGGGAAGGATCGAGAAGCCCGTGACATCACCAACGACAGACGAGTCAGATGTTTTAGCCATCGAGCCCACGTCACCCCACCACGCAAGCATCGAACCTGTGCCAGCAAGGAATTGCTGGAACGCCGTCGTGCCCGGATCAGCATTGAGCTGGTCAGCTGGTTCTGAAGGCAAGCAATCAACAACGTCCTGAATCGCACGGACCCAAGCTGGATTGTTGATGCGTGGCTTCATCGTGTCAGCATCGAACAACCATGCCTTATCTTCTGGATGCTTGGCATAAGCCGTTGCACGCGAACCGAGGAAGTAGAAGGCGAAGCCGCCCCAACCCTTGGTAGGATCGAGATAGCCATAAGCATCCTGACCCTTGATCTTCTTGCCCTTAAGGAACTTCGTGACTTCATTGACCTGCTGCCAGGTCTTTGGCACGCCCCACTCGCCCTTATGACCTTCTGCTTTCCACGCCTTGGCGAGGTCAGCATCGGTGAAGTAATCGGTGCGATAGTTGAAGTTATGGCAGTCGCCGTCGATCGAGATGCGATAGGTCTTGCCTTCCCATGTGCCAACCGGCGCTTTGAGATAGCCGACATAGTCATCCATATCGATGGACTTCTTGACCCAATCAGGCATCGCTGAGGCAAGACCCTTGCCGCATACGTCGCCTTCAAACGGCGCGCCCATTTCGACGATGTCGAAATCAACGGTGCCGGTCGCAATCGATTGCTGCAGACGTGCGTTGTAGTCAGCCTGTGCAAGGTCGATCCAGTTGATCTTCGCGCCCGTGTAGGCTTCCCAAGGCTTCAAGAAGCCGCGGAACAGAAGGTTATGGAGGTTCTGGTTGTTGAGGCCCATGAAGGAGAGCTCAACGCCTTTGAATTCACCTTGCTTGACCACTTCTTTCGTCGCGCCAAGGCACATTTCGCCAACTTTCTGCCAGTCAGCGTCCGTCGGCGAACCCTTGCCAACGCCAGGAATTTTCAAGATGTCTGCGCGCAGGCTGCCAGCAGCCTGAGCCGGAACGGTCATCGCGCCGAGGCCGCCCGTTGCGCCAAGAGCCGCAACACCAGCAGCACCCTTCAGGAGGCTACGGCGGTCGGTCTTCATGCCGAAGACGTGGTTGTACAGATCAACCTTCATTGAGTTCTTCTCCCCATTTTGTTTTGACGCGCTGTTTTCGCTCGCCAGACGGATAAGCTATCGGACTAAAGTTTAGTGTCAATGGCGGGAAAGCCCGAAATCGATGCGATATGCGAAACAATTAATTGTGGCGCACTCAATCAGTTAAAAAATTGAGAAAAAGCCGGTCCAGTGCGCTGCTCTTCGGAGAGCGATACAAAGCGCGCGGCAATGCGGCTGGCGTCCTCAGCAGCCTGTTCCAGCGGCGCCTGTTGGGCGAGGGATCGTGCCAGCGCTCCAATGAAGCAATCGCCTGCGCCATGGGTCGAGATAACCGTGACCGGCGTTGCGGGAATAAACTGGGATTTTTGCCCCTTTTTGCCGACAACCAATCCGGTTCCGCCGAGTGTCACAATGACGTCGCGGCGGGTTTGGCCGAGGGCTGCGAGGGCGGCGGTGGCTTCTTCGTCCGAATTGACATCAAGCCCAGCAAGCATGCCCGCCTCAACCCGATTGACGACGAGTAGATCAACGAGCGCATCAAGTTCGGCGGAGAGCGGGCGGGCGGGAGCTGCATTCAGAATAACCCGAGCACCGGACGCCCGTGCCGCGCGGGCTACCGCAACATTGACCGGATCCGGAATTTCATTTTGCAGGATCAGTATTTTAGCGCCGCCGAGACGAGCAAAGGCTTTTGCGGCGTCATCCGGATCGAGGGCCAGATTAGAGCCCGACACAATGACCGCACCATAATCGCCATTGCTTTTGACGATGGCGACACTCATGCCCGACCCAGCCTTGGGGTCGACACCAACCTCGCGGCGATCAATTTGGGCCGCATCGAGATGGGCGGTGAGGCGGGTACCAAAATCATCCGCGCCAATACGGCCGATCATGGCGGTTCGAGACCCCAGTTTGGCGCTCATAACGGCCTGATTGCCGCCTTTTCCGCCGCATTTATAAGCCCAAGCGGTCCCCACCGCCGTTTCATCGACGCGCGGCAAAGTGGGCGCATCGACCATAATATCGAGATGCAGGCTGCCACAGACAATGATGTCAAAGGAGGGGGTAGGTTGGGTCATTCGATCATCAGACCCGCGCGCGGGGCTCTCAGTCAAGCCGGGTGAGCCATTCCGGCGCGATGCGGGCTTTCGGGATACGCGGGGCCTCGAGCTCTTCAAGGATCGCACGAGCCGCAGGCGGAAGACTGGTCGGGATAGAATAGCTCTGCAGCGCGGCCCATAGCGCAGCCCAATGGCGCACCGCGTTCCAAGGATTGTATCCTCCGCCTCCAACGATCACCCCGATAGGAGCTCTTTGGAGCACCTCAAGAAGAGCACCACGCAAGGCGGGAATGGAAAGAGCAAGCCCGCAAAGCGGATCGCCTTGCAAGGCGTCCGCGCCGCTCATCACAAGGACGGCTTCGGGGTTGAAACGATCAAGCGCAGGAAGAATATTCCCCGCGAGCAGAGCACTTAAGCCTGCATCATCAAAGCCTTTCGGCACCGGAAAATTCAATGCTGTGGACGTGTGTGTAAGGCCGCTATTGGGCCAGCGTTTTTGTTCATGGACTGAAACGCAAAGCACGCGCGGATCAGCGGCAAAGGTGTCTTCAACACCATCGCCGTGATGAGCATCGAAATCAATATAAGCAATGCGCTGCAGGCCTTTTTCGAGCCAATGACGAATCGTGAAAACCGGATCATTGGTAAAGCAAAAGCCGCTCGCGCGATCTGGGCGCCCATGATGGGTGCCGCCGGGTACGAAAAATACATGTCGTTTTTGAAGAGCAAGTTCAGCGGCAAAAATTGCATTGCCGACCAAAAAGGAAGTGCGCTCAAAAAGATCAGGATAGATCGGATTATCAAGCGTGCCGATTTTGAAATGCTCACGAAGGACCTTTTGATCGACATCCGGATCATTGGCGCGCATCAGCGCATCGACATAGGCCGCCTTATGAAAGGCGAGGAGCGTCTCGCGATCTGCCGCTATGCCTTCGCAATACTGATCAGGCGGCAACCACGCGAGTGCTTTTAGAAAATCCATCAAAGCTCCGACCCGGCGAATCGCCAAAGGATGCCGCCCTGTATGGCGCGGAGTGTGAAAGATCGGATGGCTGACAAGGATAGGGGTCACAGATTTTTGGTCTTGAGCTGATCATGGATTAACGCAGATCAAGTCCTAGAGCCTCAAACTCGCCTATGCAAAGGCCTAATTGCCGCGCATCTCATCATCGACGCGCGGCCTTAGAGATTGAAAGTGATACTGAAAGCGAAAGCGGCTATGGTCGAAGGCCAACTTAAGAAGGTTGTGGCGCCGATTCGAAGTCTTGCCAGGATGCCGAATGAGGCCAAGAGACAGAGGGCGATCCCTGTCCGTCGATTTCGCCCAATGCATAAGTTCTCTGGCGTAAGAATTCCGTCAGCGCCCCGCGATCAGTAAATCGCGCCATCAAATCTGGCGATAGAGGCGTGCCAATCGAAATACCAAGTGATGACCCAATTCGATCACGCACTTCTTTGAAAATGAGTGCGAGACGCAATGTCGAGCTCACATGACTGGCCATTTGAAAGAGGCGACTGTTTTGACCGTGGAAAAAAACGGGAAGAACATGGGCGCGTGAACGCTGAATAAGCTGTGCGGTAAAGGGCTGCCACGGCCAATCGGTTGCGGGCTTTTGTCCTAATTTATCCGGTGATGTTGATATAGCCCCTGCCGGAAAAACGACGATAGCGCCGCCCTGATCGAGATGGGTGCGCGCTTTTTTCCGTGTGTCGAGATTGGCGGCGGTGGCCTGCGCTGTGCCGGAGAAATCAACAGGAAGAAGATAAGGGCGCGCTTCAGGTGCGCGCAGCAATGCCGCGTGAGTGAGGACAAGAAAATCTTTCCGCACATGCTCCATCAACCAGCAGATCGCAATACCATCGAGCACGCCATAAGGATGATTGGCGACAACAACGAGTGGCCCCGATTTTGGAATTGATTCAAGCGCTATGCGATCAAGCGGAATATTCAAATCAAGCAGGCGCACGGCGGCTTGCCAAAAACTTTCACCCGCAACCGGTTGCGACTGATTTAATTCATAGAGCCGCTTTAATTCGGGCTGCCCGGTAAACTTTTCTACGGCGCGAATCGCCAGCTGTTGGATCAGCGGCTGGGTGGGTTCGGAATAGGAAAAATTTGTCTGTTGCATGACAATCCTGTCACATGATTTTGATGACAGGATGATGACACTTAAAAGCTGTGGGACCGCAGGAGATCAGGCCGCCCGCGCGAGACGTGGACGACAGGCGCGGCTGACATTCTCAATGAATTGCCGCGTGGCCTCTTCATGCGAATAAAGAAGCGCGAAGTTCCGGCACGAGTCACGGTTGATTGACAAAGCGGCGATGGCCGCCTTTTTAAGATCGTGATTCGCGATCCCCACTTTAGCGTCAATGATTGAGGGTACGAGACCTTCGGTCGGGAATGTAGCGACAGGCGTGCCGCAAGCGAGTGACTCGAGAAGAACATTACCGAAAGTTTCCGTGAGACTCGGAAATACGAAAACATCCGCTGAAGCATAAGCGGCAGCGAGTGCCTCGCCATAAAGAGCACCGGTGAAAATGACATCAGGATATGTAGATTCAAGCCGCGCTCGGTCAGGCCCATCGCCGACCATAACTTTTGTGCCTGGCAATTTCAGCGACAAGAATCCATCAAGATTCTTCTCAACCGCCAAGCGCGACACACAGAGAAAAATCGGGCGCGGATGATTGTCGGACGCATCGGGAAGTGGTCGGAATAATTCTGAATCAACACCGCGCGACCACAGTGAACATGAGCGGAATCCTTGGCTGAGCAATTCTTTTTGTAAGGCTTCGGTTGCGACCATGGTTGTTACGCCGGCATTATGGAAATAGCGTAAAACACCATAAGTGAGGGCAGGCGGAACCGGATAGCGCGCAGCGACATATTGCGGATAGCGCGTGTGATAGCAGGTGGTAAACGGGCGTTCCATGCGCAAAGCTGCATGACGTGCCATCCACCCCAAAGGCCCTTCCGTCGCAATATGCAAAGCATCAGAATTATGCGCTTCGATGGCGTCGCTCACGGCTTGCGGCGATGTTAAAGCCAGTCGAATTTCAGGATAGCCGGGAAGCGGTGTCGAGGGATAATCAGAAGGCGTGATGAATTGAATATCGACGCCTTGGGCGTCAGCATCAACTTTCAAACGTTCCAGTGTTCGGACGACACCATTGACTTGGGGCCGCCACGCATCTGTGACAATCAGGACACGCATGACACCTCGCTTTTGATACGGCACGATTCGAAATTTTCGAAAAAGCCAAAAGCGGATTCATGTTGCGTTTTGATGACAGCGCTCTTAACCGCGCCTAAATTTGATCATAAAAAAACCCCGGACCTTCCGATCCGGGGCCTAATTTTCTAAATGTAGATGCGTTGATTATGCGAGGATTTGTGGGCGCATATCGCTGGCGCTGATACCCGCCACTTCGACAGGCTTCTTCATCGCATCACGACGGAAAGGCTCGCCGAGTTCCTGATTGATCATTGCTTCGATCAGAGTCGTCTTGCCATGTTTCATCTGGTCTTCGACCGCTTTGGCAAGTGCATCGCGCAATTCATCCTGCGTGCGGGCAACGACGCCCTGCAAACCGCAGGCCTTGGCAACGCCCGCATAGGACACTTCCGGATCAAGTTCAGTCCCGATGAAATTATCATCGTACCAAAGCGTCGAGTTCCGCTTTTCAGCACCCCACTGATAATTGCGGAACACAACCATCGTAACGGGCGGCCATTCATTGCGGCCGATGGCGGTGAGTTCAGTGACAGCAATACCAAACGCGCCATCGCCTGAGAAGCCGACAACCGGAACATCGCGGCACGCAATCTTCGCGCCGATGATTGAAGGCAATCCGTAACCGCAAGGACCAAAGAGACCCGGTGCGAGATATTTGCGACCTTCTTCGAATGTCGGATAGGCATTGCCGATCGCGCAATTATTACCGATGTCCGAAGAGATGATCGCGTTCTTGGGAAGAGCGGATTGAATTGCGCGCCATGCCATGCGTGGGCTCATCCAATCAGGCTTGGCTTTACGTGCGCGCTCATTCCATGTCGTGCCTGGATCATCATCCTCGTGATCCATTGACGAGAGTTCTTGTGCCCAGCGTGATTTAGTTGTCGAAATCAAATTCTTGCGCTCGTCGCGTCCGGCATTACCGGCTGACGGCGCAAGCTTTGCGAGAATGCTTTCAGCGACTTTCTTGGCATCGGCGATAATTCCGATTGTTACTTTCTTCGTGAGACCAATACGATTCGGGTTGATATCAACCTGAATGATCTTGGCTTGCTTCGGCCAATAATCGAGGCCGTAACCCGGAAGCGTCGAGAATGGATTTAACCGCGTGCCGAGCGCGAGCACGACATCGGCTTTCGAGATCAATTCCATCGCCGCTTTCGAGCCATTGTAACCGAGCGGACCAGCGAACAAACGATGCGAACCGGGGAACGCGTCATTGTGCTGATAGCCAACGCAGACGGGCGCATCGAGCCTTTCAGCGAGGGCCATGGAGGCCGGGATCGCGCCGCCAATTACAACACCCGCGCCATTCAGGATGACCGGGAATTTCGCTTCCGAGAGAAGCTTTGCGGCTTCCGCAATCGCATCAGAGCCGCCGGCAGGACGTTCGAATTCGACCGGCACTGGCAATTCGATATCAACAACATGGGTCCAGACATCGCGCGGGATATTGATTTGCGCAGGCGCTGAAAGGCGCTTTGCATTCATGATGACTCGGTTCAGCACTTCGGCGATGCGGAGCGGATCACGCACTTCTTCCTGATAGGCGACCATGTCTTTGAAGAGTGCCATCTGCTCGGTTTCTTGGAAACCGCCTTGACCAATTGTGCGGTTTGCCGCTTGCGGCGTGATGAGCAAGAGCGGCGTGTGGTTCCAATAAGCAGTTTTCACCGCGGTGACGAAATTGGTGATTCCCGGGCCATTCTGCGCAATCATCATCGACATTTTGCCGGATGCGCGGGTGTAGCCGTCAGCCATCATGCCGCCGGAACCTTCATGCGCGCAGTCCCAGAAAGTGATGCCCGCTTTCGGGAACAAATCCGAGATCGGCATAAAGGCCGAGCCGATAATGCCGAAGGCATTGTCGATGCCGTGCATCTGGAGCGTTTTGACGAAGGCTTCTTCGGTCGTCATTTTCATAGTTTCGGACTCCCTTTAGGTCTGATTACGCCCGGCTTTCGGGCCGTCTTAGCCCCCTTCTAGCGGGCGTGGATGCAAGAGGTTTAGGGCCACTTGGCAGGGCTTGTGAAGTCCACATTGAAGCGCCTTTGAAAAGGGGGCCCAACTGGCGCTAATCCGGTGTTTGCCGCATGTGTTGTGGCTCCTGCCCATGATAGGGTAGGCGGCATGACCGATGATGTCTTCTGGCTTGAGCCTCTGGAGAGCCTGAAAGAGCGGTTAGGCGCGGGGGCGGACGGATTATCCGCGACCGAAATACCCGCCCGTCTTCGTCACTTTGGCCCTAATCGCGATCAAGAAACCGTTGAGAAGGGTCTTTTGAGGCTCATCTTGCGGCGGACTTTGGAGCCGATGAGCCTGCTTCTGGTTTTCGCCGCGCTGGTTTCCGCCGGAACGGGGGATGCGGCCAGTGCGGGGATCATTCTGGTCATCCTCGGCGCCTCGATTGCCCTTGATCTCTTTCAGGAAGGGCGAGCGAAACGTGCGGCCGATGCGCTTCGTCAATCAGTCGCGGTGGACGCGCGCGTAAAGCGCGACGGCTTGCTTATCGACATCCCCGTCGAAATGGTCGTGCCGGGTGATGTCTTCGTAGTCGATGTGGGCGATATCATTCCTGCCGATGCAGTACTGCTTTCATCGTCGTCTTTAACCGTTGATGAAGCGGCGTTGACGGGCGAGCCTTATGGCGTTGTTAAATCGCCAAATCCCGTAACATTGCGCGAACCGTCCGAAGCGACGAATGCTCTGTTTCGGGGCTCTGTCGTCATTACCGGAACGGCAACCGCATTAGCGGTCGCAACCGGTCAGGCGACTCTATTTGGAAAAGCCGCACACGCTTTGAATACGGCGCAAGCGCTTTCACCTTTCGAGCTTGATTTGCATCGTTTAGGCTATTTGATCGCGCGTGCCGCTGCGGTGCTCGTGCTTGCGGTTCTTGCTGCGAATATTGGCTTTGGCCGTCCGCTTATTGAATCACTGATGTTCTCGGTCGCTTTGGCTGTTGGATTGACGCCCGAACTCTTGCCGATGATTACCACTGTGACACTGTCACGCGGTGCGTTGCGTATGGCAAAAAAACAGGTGATCGTGAAACGCCTTTCGGCCATTCACGATCTCGGCGCGATGGATGTGTTGTGCACCGATAAAACGGGCACGCTGACATCGGCAAAAATCATCTTGAACAAATCACTCAATGCACAAGGAGAAGAGGATCCGCGCATTATGACGCTCGCTGCCATTGCCGCTCAATTAGGGGGCGACAAGACCACGCTTGATCTCGCGCTTGTAAGCGCCGCCCCTGATGCCTCTTATGGATGGTTTGAACGCAGTCGTTATCCTTTTGATTATCAAAGACGCTTTGGCGCTGTTTTAG
This sequence comes from Alphaproteobacteria bacterium, assembly GCA_037131735.1. Lineage (GTDB taxonomy): Bacteria > Pseudomonadota > Alphaproteobacteria > Rhizobiales > Beijerinckiaceae > CAIUPE01. Next base: position 17,022 of record JBAXQM010000012.1, on the reverse strand, counting down.
CCGGAGGTCCAAAAGGTCAGTTGCTGATTGTGAAAGGTGCACCCGAAGCGGTGTTAACTGTGTGTTCGTCATATGAAGGGCGCACACTGGATGACGTGAAGCGCAAGGAGATTTTGGATCGTGCTCATGCCCTCGCCTCTGATGGTTATCGTGCGATTGCGGTGGCTACTCGACCTTGGACTGTGGCTATTAGAGATCCAACCGCTGAAGATGAGCGTGATTTAGATTTCGAAGGACTTTGTACATTCGCTGATCCATTGAAGGAGAGCGCTACTCTTGCGCTTCAACGCTTAAAGGCACTCGGTGTGCGCGTCGTCATTCTTTCCGGTGATGATCCTACCGTGGTTGCGCGTTTGGGCGCGTTGGTAGGATTAAATTCAAGCGAGGTGATAACTGGCACTGACATCCAGAAATTGTCGCTCGATGCGCTGGCTGTGAAGGTCCGCGATATCAATCTCTTTGCCCGCCTATCGCCCGATCAAAAGGTGATTGTGGTTAATGCGTTGCGTAAAGAAGGCAAGATCGTCGGCTTTATGGGTGATGGCGTGAATGATGCGCCCGGCATCAAGGCTGCTGATATAGGCCTTTCGGTAGACGGCGCTACCGGTGTCGCGCGCGCGGCGGCAGACATGATTTTACTTGAGTCTGATTTGTCTGTGGTTGCCGATGGCATTGAAGAAGGTCGTCAGACCTTCGCAAATATTCTCAAATATGTGCGCATGGGGGCGAGCTCGAATTTCGGCAATATGCTTTCCATGGCAGCGGCCGCATTTTTTTTACCGTTCTTGCCGATGCTCGCGACACAAATTCTACTGAACAATCTTCTTTATGATCTTTCAGAAATCGGCATTCCCTTTGATCGGGTTGGGCCTGAAGTCATTGCCGAGCCACAGCGCTGGTCGATGGCATCGCTCTCCCGATTCGCGCTTGTGATGGGACCGCTCTCCTCATGTTTTGATCTTTTAACCTTTGCGAGCCTTCATCTCGGATTCGGTTTGAACGTCGAGGCATTCCGAACGGGGTGGTTTATAGAATCAATAGCCACTCAAGTACTCGTGATTTTTATCATCCGATCACGCGTGTCTATCTTTAAGGATTATCCTCATTGGATTCTTGCGTTCACAACAGTTAGTGCATTGGGTCTCGCTCTAGCTATTCCTTTATCCCCTTTTTCTGCGATGCTGGGTTTTGCCGCGCTCCCCGCGAATGTGTGGATCACGATTTCGATAATCGTTGTGGCTTACCTAATAGCCGCGGAAGTGATTAAGGGTTTCGCTATGCGACAATGAAATTTTTATGAGTATGATTATGGGGCTTCATTACGGCGTAGCGCGATGGTGATGAAGTATATGAACAGTGCTCGCCTGCGCGCCTTTGAGACCTTGTTCTTCTGAAAACGATACTTTGTCGCCATGATGGAGTTGCTTATATCCCCCATTCAGCACGCTATTGCGATGGAAGTAAATTTCACGTCCGTCATCAGTCGTCAGAAATCCAAACTCGCCATCTGCCGAGAGATGCGTCACGGTGCCGTGTGGCGGCGCCTCGTGAGTCTTTGTCCGCAAATCCATTTTTCTAACCGTATCTTCGAGGCGGCGACGCGCGCGCTTGAAGGCGTCATGAATCGCAAAGATTAGATGAGAGTGGCGCTCATCACGTGTTGGTGTTTTGATAACGGCGACCTCGCGCCCATCCGGCAACGTGATCCATATATTCACTTCATAAAGGCCACCGGTTTGGTGATGTCCGCTCGGGCCTTTGATCGCCACGCGACAGGCTGTGATCCGCTTAAATCTCTTTTCGAGAGCCTCCAACTGCTTGTCTACTTCTTCGCGGACAAAGGCTTCGGGCGTAAAATTTTGAATATCGAGATGAAGCGGGACTTCCATGGTCTGATCCTTTCGGGATGATGAGGGGAATCAGCGGAAGATGAAGAGCCTAGGGCGTTACACGCGTCTGACATTGATTTCGCGCAAGTGAGACAGAATAAAACTGAAAGGTGTTTTCTGTGCGCCACCTTGCCAAAGGGCGTTTCCGGTGGTTCAACAAGGCGCTTTCTCCGTTATTCGGCCTCTTATCGCTTGGCCCTCCAAGCACGCGGATCATTCTAAAATCATTACAATCAAAGGACTATTACTATGGATCTCGGACTCGCAGGGCGTAAGGCCATCATTTGTGCGTCAAGCAAGGGGTTGGGCAAAGGCACAGCTTTCGCGCTGGCGGAAGCGGGATGCGAGCTCGTCCTTAATGGCCGCAACGCGGATGTCCTTCACGCGACCGCCGAAGAGATTAAAGCCGCAACGGGTGCAAAGATCACAGAAGTTGTTGGTGATGTGTCCGAGCGCGCGACACAAGATCGCTTGCTGGCTGCCTGCAGTGAGCCCGATATTCTCATCAATAATAATGGCGGTCCTGCATTACGCGATTTTCGTGAGTTGGATCGTGAGGCGTTGGTTTCGGGTGTTGTTCAAAACATGGTCACTCCCATTGAGCTCATTCAGCGCGTGATCGATGGCATGGTGGCGCGCAAATTTGGGCGCATTGTGAATATTACGTCCGCATCGGTTTTGACACCGATTAGCGGTCTTGATCTTTCGTCGGGCGCGCGTGCGGGTTTGACAGCGTTTCTTGCCGGTGTCGCCCGCGATGTTGCCCATGCTAATGTTACAATCAACGCGGTATTGCCGGGCATGTTTGATACGGACCGGATCAAGAGCAATTTTGCGCGCGCGGCGGCGCAGCAATCGGTGTCTGAAGACGAGATTAGGCGTCAGCGCATGAACAGTGTGCCGGCGAAGCGGTTGGGCACGGCAGAGGAATTTGGCCAAGTTGCCGCTTTTCTCTCAAGTTCCCATGCCGGTTACATTACCGGCCAGAATATCCTGATCGATGGCGGGGCGTTCCGATCTGCTTTCTAAACGGAATTCATCCACCATCACTTGATTTGATCTGGCACAAATCGCCCCCGCCAAAATGCTATTAAGCTCTGCCTTACGGCAATCGAGACAAAAGCGGGGATGAGTGATGGCAAATTTTCTAGCGGTAGAAAAAACGTTAAAAACACGGCGTGCGGAGCTAGCCGAGCGCGTATCTGCAATCGATTCAAATCTGCAAGCGCCTTTGTCAGCTGATTTCGAGGAACAAGCGGGCGATCTCGAAAGCCTTGATTCACTCGGAGGGATTGAGGCGGCGGCTTTAAAAGAAATCACCGCAATTGATCGCGCTCTAGGTCGGATTGCCAATGGCACTTATGGTGTCTGTATCGACTGTGGCGAGCCAATTTCGCAAAAGCGGTTGGAATCCGTGCCCACTGCCCTTCGATGCGTTAATTGTAAGGTTTAAGTAAACCGACGTCAGACGATTTTCTGATCCGTGAATGCATGCGCCTTGCATGAAGAGCACGCGCCGCTCTCGCAAGAGCCGCAACCTTCTTCGCTCTGCGCTTCTCTTTTGAATACAAATTTCATGATCCACCCACGTGCAACATAGAGAAAAGCTGCGGCAACGAGCGTGTAGACAATCAGCATCTCGGTCAGTGTGGACATCAACTCGTCCCTTTATCCGGTGATAGAGATCGTTGTCTGATAGACAATGAAGGCAGCGATATAGGCAAGGGCGGTCAGATAGATAAACATCGCAAGCGGCCATTGCCAAGAATTGGTTTCACGCTTGACCACGCTAAGAGTCGACGCGCATTGCGGGGCAAACACATACCAGGCGAGCAGGGACAAGCCGGTGGCAAGCGGCCAATGCAGCGCAATGACATTTGACAAGGCGCCCTCATCCGAACCGATGGCATAAACCGTGGCCAAGGCGCCCACCGCGACCTCGCGCGCGGCCATGCCGGGAATAAGCGCCACCGCAATTTGCCAATTAAATCCGATTGGCGCGAGCAGGGGCTGCAACAGATGTCCGATCATACCCGCAAAGGAATAATTGATCGCGGGATCTGTCGCACCTTCGGGCGCGCCTGGCACACTCGCCAAAAACCAGATCAATACCATCATCGAAAGAATTGTCGTGCCGGCGCGGCGCAAGAACACGAAGCCGCGTTGTAAAACATTGATAATCACGCTTCGCAGCGATGGACGTTTATAGCTTGGCAATTCCATGATGAAGGGTTCGCTTTTTCCGCTCCACACAATCACACGGAAAACCCAAGCCACAAGAAAGGCCGAAATGATTCCGGCGGCATAAAGCCCGAACATTACAAGGCCCTGCACATTGATGAATCCGTAAAGATGCGTATCGGGAATAAATGCACCAATGATGAGCGTATAGACGGGAATACGCGCCGAGCAGGTCATCAAAGGCGCAATCATAATCGTGGCAAAGCGTTGGCGCCGATTGTCAATAACACGTGTCGCCATAACACCCGGAATGGCGCAGGCGAAGCTTGATAGAAGCGGAATGAAGGAGCGGCCATGCAAGCCCACGCCGCCAATGATCCGGTCCATGAGAAACGCCGCGCGCGCCATATAGCCGAAATCTTCAAGCAGCACGATGAAGAAAAACAGAACGAGAATCTGTGGCAAAAAGATAATGACGCTGCCAACACCGGCAATCACACCATCCGCGAGAAGGCTCGATAACATGCCTTCGGGCAAAGTGGTTTTTACGAGATCGCCTAAAAATTCGAACCCTGATTTAATGGCATCCATTGCGGGAGCCGACCAGCTGAACACCGCTTGAAAAATCAAAAACAAGACGAGAAGCAAAGCGACAATGCCCCAGACCGGATGGAGCAAAACAGAGTCGATCCGCCGCGTCCAGCGATCGGCATGAACAGGCGTTATTACATTACGTTTGACGCTTTCATCTACAAAGCGATGCGCCGCACGTACCTCCTCAGCGCTTTGCTCATGCCATTGCGCTTGGCCATAGTCCCGCGCATCAGCCGCGGCTTGATCGATGAATCGCAGCAGTATTTCGATGCCGTATTTTTCAACGGCTACGGTCGGAACAATTGCAAGACCGATATCGCGCGCGAGCCCTTCAACATCAATGGTGATACCCCGCGTTTTCGCGATATCAACCATATTGAGGGCAATCATCACCGGTGCGCCCGTCGCTTTGAGTTCGAGGGCGAGGCGCAAACTCAAGCGTAGATTCGTCGCATCAACGACGCAGATAATGAGATCGGGCCTCGGCTCATCCTCCATCTCTCCGGTGATCGCGCGGCGCGTCACCGCTTCGTCCGGGCTCCGCCCGCGCAGACTATAGGTGCCAGGCAAATCCACGGCGACCATTTTGCGGCCTGAGGGCGTGATCAGCCGCCCGCGTTTGCTCTCCACCGTGACGCCCGGATAATTTGCAACCTTCTGGCGCTTACCAGTGAGCATATTGAAGAGCGCGGTCTTGCCGCAATTGGGATTACCTACAAGCGCAAAGCGGAAGGCATCAGCAGGCCAGGACGACATTCGTTCTTTATTCCCATCTCGGTCGCGCCGCGCCGTCATCAAGTTTCGGGGCGCGTGCGGATAAAGTCATAAGGTCGATGGAGCACCAATGCGGCCTTAAATCAACAGCCCGGTCAAAATATTGGAAAGTTTATAAAAATCCGCTCTCTCCGCCAAGGCCGAGCGTGTATTTGTTGTAATGAGGGCATTATGGGGATTGTCGCGCACCGGGCCAATGTTTGGAGCGCAGCCTCCGTCCAAAACCCGGCTTCCTTGCGAGCGGTCAATCTAGATCACGAAATTTGAATCTGTTAGGAGTTATCAATGTGCGACCAAGAGTGAAGAAGGGGTCGATGCGTCGGCCATTCCGCAGATCGCCGATCGCGGGTTAATGGCAACGGCCAGCCGACCAGGGAAAAGCACTCACAACGGGTCGACACAGGGTGGCTCCGGTTTAAGGGCGACTTGGGCAGGCTATTGAAAATGCCTTTTTTTTAAAGAGAAAACTTGGGTAGCTTTGTATATTCAAGTTCAAGTCTAATCATGCGTATGACTTTCTCAAAAATGCAAATCACGATTCTAAGTAGAGATAAAATATATCTTATTTTTTAAAATAAGAACCGTATATGTAGAGCGCTCCCTATTTCACACGGAGCGTCAGATTGTGGTACCAAAATCGCAATTTAGTTTAAGAACATTTCTCAGAAAGCAAATTGCTAGACGTGTTTACAAAATTCAGGGTACCCCCATCGAAATTTGCGCGCCGGATAACTTAGATCTATTGTACATAACTAACGAAAAAGTCGCGAGCTCGACTATAAAAGCAAATCTAATCGACCTTAAAACAAAAAAATTTGTTGCGCAGGGTGGTGAAGATATAGCGAGCTTCAGACGACGATATGAAAAGCCAAGCAGTCGAATAATTGAAACTCATGAGCTTGAAAATAAAATTGTATTCAGTGCCGTAAGAAATCCCTTCTCGCGGATATTGTCCGGATATCTAAATAAATCGAGCCGCGGGACAATTACCTTTCGAAAGCAATTTGGAGATAAAATTCCAATTAATTTTCTAGAATTTCTAGTGGCTATCGAGAACTTAGATTCATGGCGCTTAGATAGTCATTTTAGATCTCAATATCTAAATTTGGCCATTGACGAATTAAAGTACAACTATGTCTTCTTTTTAGAAAAATTCATTCATCTTGAGCGATTTCTTCTTCAGAACAACAATGACGAAATTGTCAGTTCGAGATCAAATGCGACGAATGCTTCAATGCTTATTGGTCAATATTATGGTGATAGAGAAATAGCACTAGTACGAAAGATATTCGCACGTGATTTTGAACTCTTCGGGTATTCGGATGACCCAAAAAACCTTGAATCTAAGTTTGGTAACTTCATTTCGCACTCCCAAGAGATCGGTGATCGAAACGATTCCAATCTGGTCGATTTAAATCGCGAAAGAATTGCGCAGTTACCTGTGCTAAAGAAATATAACGACTATAATCAATTAATCGTCAGACAATATGTATAGATTGGATCCGGAAGTCGTCTTTAAATCAAACAGCATCTCGATTGCGCAAAAAGACTTACGCAAGAAATCCGATGATCAAAAGAGATAAGAATTATCTCAAATATTTCAAAACTGGGATTAACTCGGAATACTGACTTGTCTCCGAAACAATCAAACTCCTACCATTTCATATTGATTACCTTTCTAAATGAATGGCTTTTGACGTGCTGAACCGGACTGAGCAAGCTAAATTAGTCGCTGAAATAGAATTATCGTGTAAATCAAGAACAATGAACGTGAGTATAATTATATGATCAGCACGATAAATATTCGAAATAGGCGCTTTATTCATCTCACTGCCAACGATCGATCACACAGAGTTAAGTGAAAAGTCCGATAATGCATACAAACCGCGTCACTCTGGCAAAATCCTCCCATTTCAAGCAATTGGAAGCTGAGAGCATCCATATTATTCGTGAGGCTTTTGCTGACGCACAAAATCCTGTCATGATGTATTCAGCCGGGAAAGATAGCGGGGTGATGCTTCACCTTGCGATGAAAGCATTTTATCCCTCACCTCCTCCTTTTCCGTTGCTTCACATCGACACGCGTTGGAAATTTCAGGAAATGTATGCATTTCGTGATTTTATGGCGCAGGAAAGCGGTATGGAGCTTCTCACTTACATCAACCCCGAAGCCATCGAGAAAGACATCAATCCTTTTGATCATGGCTCCGCTCTCCACACAGACATCACAAAAACGGAAGCGCTCAAACAGGCTCTCAACCAGTATAAATTCGATGTGGTCTTCGGAGGCGCGCGCCGGGACGAAGAAAAAACTCGTGCGAAAGAACGGATATTTTCCATCCGGTCTGAATCCCATCGGTGGGATCCAAAAAATCAACGACCGGAATTATGGAATATCTATAATACGAAAAAGAAGACCGGCGAGAGCCTAAGAGTATTCCCTTTATCAAACTGGACCGAAACGGATATCTGGCAATATATCTATCTCGAAAATATTCCCATCGTGCCGCTCTATATGGCTAAGCTTCGGCCTGTTGTGGTAAGGTCGGATATGCTCATGATGGTTGATGATGCGCGATGCCGCATTCTTCCCCATGAAGAAGTTCAGGTTCTTAAGGTGCGCTTTAGAACTTTAGGGTGCTACCCTCTCACGGCAGCCATTGAGTCTGACGCTGATACACTTGAAGACATCCTCCTTGAAATAGTGAACGCGCAAAACTCAGAGCGCCAAGGACGAAAGATTGATGGCGATAGCTTCGGCTCTATGGAAAGGAAAAAACACGAGGGATATTTTTGATGACATTTTTTCAAAGACATCATTCGACGGCATCCTCTGAAAAAAAAGACAAAGTGGGCGATTGGCTGGCTGCGCAGGCCACCAAAGATCTATTGCGGTTCATAATATGCGGCAGTGTTGATGACGGGAAGAGCACGCTCATTGGAAGATTACTATGGGATTCAAAGCAAGTTTTTGCTGATCAGATAGCGGCCCTTGAAGCAGATTCAAAGCAACATGGTACGCAAGGTGCAGATATCGACTTTTCCTTACTTGTAGATGGGCTGATAGCGGAACGAGAACAGGGCATTACGATCGACGTCGCCTATCGCTTTTTTTCTACTCCGACCCGTAAATTTATCGCCGCTGACGCGCCCGGTCATGAACAATATTCACGCAATATGTTTACGGGCGCCTCGACTGCCGACGCAGCGATAATTTTGATTGACGCGCGTAAGGGCATTCTTACGCAAACGCGACGACATGCCCACCTCATATCCCTTGTCGGCATAAAACATGTCATACTCGCTATAAATAAAATGGATCTCGTAAATTATTCAGAGAATATCTTTGAAGCAATCGTATCTGCCTTTAGCCTACTAGGGAAGTCACTCGGCTTCTCAACTGTGACACCGATTCCGCTATCGGCACTTAAAGGCGATAACATCAATAAGAGGTCCGAGAACATCACCTGGTATCAGGGACAAACGCTTTTGGAGCGTCTTGAAACAATCGAAATCGCACGAAACGAAAGCGGTAAAACGATTTTTCCGGTTCAATTTGTAAACCGGCCCAAATCAGAATTGAGAGGGCTTTGTGGAAATTTAATATCGGGAATGCTCCGTATTGGTGATACTATTCGCATAACCTCCTCGGGACAAGAAGCATCGGTTTCCGATATTATAACGGTGGAGGGCCATAGCACTTCAGCGTTTTCGCCCGAGGCTATAACTGTATTTCTGGACCGCGACGTTGATGTCTCTAATGGCGACATCCTAACTATGGCCGATAATCCCGTCGAAACAAGCGAGCACTTCGAGGCAACTTTAGTATGGATGGATGAAAAGCCGTGTATGATCGGCAGAACATATCATATTAAACTATCCAATCAGTGGGCCGAAGTTAGAATAACATCTATAAAATATAGAATTGACGTAAACACACAGTCAGAAGAGCCCTGCAACGATCTTGTGATCAATGACATTGCTGCTGTCACTCTTTCTTTGAATAGGCCTATCGCCTTTGAGCCTTATAGGAACATGAAGAGTTTCGGGGGCTTTATTATTGTTGATAAATTCTCAAAATCTACACTCGGTGGTGGCATGATCAATACGAGTGTTATGCGATCTCGAAACCTAACGAAGCAAGATTTAAGCGTAACCCGTGAAGATCGAGAGCGCCTTAAAAATCATAAAGGGCAGGTTGTTTGGTTTACGGGGCTCTCAGGTTCTGGAAAATCGACCATAGCCAACGCATTGGAAGCAGAACTCAACGCTCAGGGCAAACATACATATATTCTCGACGGCGATAATTTTAGGCGAGGTCTTAATAAAGATCTGGGTTTCACGGATATCGATCGCATTGAAAATATTCGAAGGGCTGCTGAAGTGGCAAAAATGATGATGGACGCCGGCTTAATAGTGCTCGTAGCATTTATCAGTCCCTTTGAAGCAGAACGTCAATTGGCAAGAGAACTCATCGGTGATGATCATTTTTCTCAAGTCTTCATTGATACGCCCATTGAGATTTGTGAGCAAAGAGACCCAAAAAACCTATACAAGATGGCACGTGAGCAATTAGTTCCCAAAATGACGGGTATTGATAGTTCATACGAACCACCCTCCAATGCCGACTTAACTTTGAAGACCGAAATCATGACAATAGATAACTGCGTCAAAGCAATCATGAAGATGATCATGTAACCAGACTATAAATGGGCAGGCGTAAACTATCAGCCACTCATCATAAAAATAGAATGGCGACAATGCAATTTACGAAATGGGTTGTTCCGTCGATAGGTTGGCCGGATAAATTATATAAAACATCAATATAGATGAGTAAGTGAGCCGCAGTTTAGGAACGGCGTTGGTACAAAGCTTTCAATTAAATGCGTATCGTTAATTTTATTGGAGTGTTGGAATAATATCATTATGCTTGAGTGAGTTGCTTTACCAATCCCGGGGGGCGCTTTGATTGGTATTGCCGAGTTGGGGAATGTCTTACACTCGCGATATCCAGTGATTTGTACGCTATAACAGATCGAGTGGTCTCTACTGACGCTGAATAATGCTCAATATTTATTCGCTTGTTTAAAAATCTTCTGAAACCCGACATATAAAGATCGGATTTTTTTCTTGTAACAAATCACAAGCATCTCATTCTCGCTTTTGCCATGTTTACGATAGCGAAAAAGTTAGGCTCCGACAATTTACAAATTGTCGGAGCCTAATCGTTGATATCTTGAGAAATAAAATATCTCATACAATCTGTTTAAAGATAATCAATTAGAGGCTTCTGCTTGCTTAATAATGGTCAGCAATCCCGTGTCCTGATTTGCTGCATTACAAAGTTCTTTTGCCTTGTTTGAATTTTTCTCAAACCGATCCAGATCGAATGTCGTATCATCGGCCTTGCCACCAATAAATCCGTCCGCCCAGACGAGAATATAAAGCAATTGATTGGCATTATACTTCTGCAAATCGGCACATTTAACAGCAGAGATATCGAGTACATTCGCCTTCGCGGTTAAAGGTAATAAGCAGCCAAGAGATAGCCCGAGGACGATGGCCAATTTGGAAAAACGAGGAAGCACATTCACTGTCAAATTCATCGGTACACAAGCTCCACAAACAAAAAACATCTAATTGGTACCATGAAAAAAGACCTAATCAATAAATAAATGCTCCATACCCCCTATAATGCCGTGCGGTGCTCCATAAGAATTGCCCTATCGAAAGTGAAGGACAGTCAGCGGCGGAGCATTTTAGCCTTGCCCGATTTATGTTTCCGCCCATTTATAGAAGATTAAGTTACCTCAAATGACCCTGACTTCGACGTTCTGTTCAAGGCCATATGAATATGTATTATTTTGAATTTGCCATTTATAAGCTCCGATGAACGCCGGCCAATCAAGCCAAAATTCCGGATATTTAAATGAAAAATCAATCCAAACTCGTGTTAGCGGCGTTCTCTCTGCTCGCATTTCTATTTGCGTATCTACCCTTTTCAAAAGCGTCAGAGGCCAATGCGATTGTCCCGTGGATCAGGATGCAGCCAAGCGCCTTGTCCTTTAATCAGTGCAGGCAAGCCATGAAACATGACGATAATTATTGGTGGGCAAACAAAAAATGCCACGCCAAAGCCATACGATATGGCGTTGGGGCTGTGCTTGAACCGATAAAAGCCAATGAAGATTCAAATGCAAGGCGAGCGAGGGGTGATATCCTGTCCTTTATTACACAGTATCGTCCACAAGAGAGCCTTTATTGTGAGAAGGGCGGCTATTGTTGGCCAGCAAAAAAGATCATGTTGCTGGGTTCAATCCTAACGGGTCCATTAAGTCCTGAGAAATTGGGAGATGAAAGCGATGATTGGCAGGCGGTTGGCTCATCTTGCGAAAAGATTTTATCTGACAGGACCAATATAATAAAGTTTGGCGCGACCGATATGCTCAAAGGGTGCCACTAAATCGTTGAGCAACAATCACCCCAACAACCAGGTCAGCCCTTGGCGACAATTCAACATTAGATTTATGTTATTCACGACGCACTATATTAGATGAATCTGTTTTTATTGAGTTAACTGCCACATTGGACAAGCGCACACAAATCAAAGCGGACAAAACTCGACAAGCCAATGATTTCAAATCAACTTTTCTTGCTGTCTCTTTGAAGCAATATTTAGAAGAAAGGCCCAGGCGCCGGAGTTGACAAAATCAGCCTCACCGAAGATCATCGAAAATATTATGTGAAATATGTTCGTAGTTTGTGTTTGTAATGGAGTTGCGTAATGAGGCTTATCGTCTATCGATTTTTTGTGGCATTTTCATTTTTCCTGCATTCTTTAGCACCTAATTTTGCTTATGCGGGTGATTTGCCAAATTTGCCGAAGCCCTATGTCTCGAGAGGCCTTCGTGCGGTTGTGATGCCGATCAACAAAGTTACCCAAGCGACCTTTAATCTTGAAAAGAATATCAAACACGGCGTCGTGGTCCTTTCGGTTGAGCCGAATGGAATAGCTGCCACAAATGGATTTATGCCGGGCGATGTCATCGAGCAGGTCCACGGGATGCATTTCAAGTCGCCGATTGAGATGGATGAGATCCTCGCTTACTGGGCAAAGAATAATCGGCCGCAAGCAAAAGTGATGTATTTTAGAGGCGGAAAGAAATCATACGCGGAGCCAAAAATCGCTTATGACATCTTCACTCTGGCTCTTGATTTGGCCGGCGTTGGACGATGGACAACCTGGTCGAGCGGTTATGGCTTTAGCTACGGCGATTACTACAATCGCCACTCTGGGTATCTCAATCAGTCCTATTCGATGTCATGGACCCGAATTGGTTCAACGATTGGCTCGAGCAAATTCAATCATCGAATGACGCATGATCAAGACGGTGACGGTATTGATGATGATTATGATGCCGACGCTAATGGTGATGGTATCGATGAAGTCGATTCCGACGGCGATGGTATCGACGATCAAATCGATAATGATGACGACAATGACGGCATTCCTGATCAGGACGATCTCGACGATGATGATGACGGCGTTGATGATGCTGATGAATGGGATTCGGACGGTGACGGTGTCGACGACGACCATGACGACGACGATGACAATGATGGCGTCGACGACCAACATGACTCGGACGACGATGGCGATGGCGTCGATGACTCCGAAGAATAAATAGACTAATAAAGATAATGCGCTTGGCGGCTCCCTACCGCCAAGCGCAACTTACTTATGCGCGCTGCTATGGTCATCGAAGGCTCTAGCCTCCCCCTCAGACCCTTATCGGTCGTTGCCGATGTCATATCGTTTTTAAGAAGTCTGGTCGCTTTCGCATCAGGTGGCATAGTAATTCTTTAAGACATCGTTGTAGCTGCGCTCTCAATGGTAATGGCTTGGATATTGTTTAGAACCATTATGGGGGGCGCCCTGATCAGGGCGGCACTCTTTGTCATTATAGCCGTTATAAAAATGCGGAGACTAAAGATCGGGCTGGTCTCGTAAACGTGTCGATGAAAACATATCTTCGGGGGGCGCTGATGTTTTATCAAAAGCCGAGCACTAAAAAACCATGCGCCTATTCGATGAAGAGAATGCGTAAATCTTCCTTTGGCACATAATCACTCACGGTCGCTTCAAAACGTAGGGCCGCCGTTTTCTTAATCGGGAGTGCGGTACAAAGTGATATAATTTGCTTTTTTGTACCTTCCGAATTCATACCGGCTCCCAATTTTTCTACGGTACCGTCTGTGGCGTCTCCTTGATCGGCTTCAACACGCCCCACATTCTTAGAAACTGTATCCCGAGCCTCACCATACCCGCCCTGAATTGTAAGGTGGAAATTTTTGATAGGCCCTTTCCAATTTCGAGCCGTTTGAACGATATAAGCGAGCGAGTGGCCCGATAACAATTGGTCGTCCAAGGCTTGATGTTTTTTCAATTTTAAGATGGCATTTCGAGTTACGTCATCAATGCAATAGACGCTCTCCGTAGTCGAATTACCTTCCGCGTCGAAATTTCCTGATCCCCTTATTCTGTTTGACGCGTCGTTCCAGATAAATTGGCTACCGATGATGGGTCGATAAGTGTGTTCAACCTTAGTAATTCCCGCTTGAAATGTTTGCATCCAATGGAACGTTACAGTGGTGTTCCATTTGAGATTATACATTTCGCCGCCGCCTTCCTCGACGAGGGCACCAATCTTTTTTAGCCGATCGATAGCCGCCGCGCTGAGAGCGCTCGGTTCGCTGTTGCTTTGGGGCGCATAATCCTTATCGAAAAGACCGGGGCGCAAGAGGAGCTCGTCCCCACCGATGTCACGAAGAGTCGCAGTAACATCCGTGCCGTTCGGCAGGAGGGCGCGGACATCCACGTCCGGTTTGACCTCCTTACCATCGACACTCACGCGGAAATTTATAAAATTTAAGCCCTTCCAGGGGCTAATCAATATGTTGTGGCCACCCGATGAGCTATCAAGACCTGCGGGTGTCCAATGCGGCACCTCAGGCATCGGGAAGGCCACTCTTAGCGTGATGGGCTCTCCCGTATCGTTTTGCATTTCATAGCGTACGCGAATGATTGATTGCGAAAGAAAAAGATCCTCACGCTGAATACTAATGGTCTCGTTCTTAATGAGGGTTATACCACCCGCCGCAAGCTCCGAACTTGAATCGTTTGCTTGCACCGGGTGTCCGAAGGCCGACAGCATTATTATGATAGGCAGCAAGTTAATTCGCATGATCTCGCTTTTTTGAATAAATTTGGAACACGCAAACTATATTTCTCTTTATTGAACCAACATCGTAATCGGCACTTCCTTACGCATTACGTCAATAATGTGGACGATCGGTTCCGGGGAGATTGCGTGAGAGCCAATGAAAGGGCCGTCAATAATCAAAATTGCCGAAGTTAAAATTCCCAATACAAATCCGATGACCGAGGTCGTTAAAAGGCGTTCCGAGCTCGCCTTAAGATGAAGCGCGATTGCTGGAAGCGCGGAAAATAGAAGAATCAGGATCGTCCAAAAATGAGAGGGCAAAGATGCTTCACCAGCTGATATCCGCTTCGAACGAAGTTGATCAATCTCGTGGAGTAGCATCACGAGTTCACGATAGATAATCTCTTGTTTCGCGGAGGCGGGTTCAAATGTCTTTACCGCCATCACAAGCTCTTCATAGGTATCATCAACCGCTTTATTGCCATTGCCTGTCTGGATGTCCTTCCACTCGTCTTTAACAATCTGGTCCGCATAGTGTACCAAAATGGCCCGCAGGTCATTGGCATGGGCTGTGCCATAAAGTTCCAAATTTTTATCAAAGGAATAGATTGCCTCTGCTTCCAAACTTACATTGTCTGATGATGCATTATAGGTCGCATCAACACTTGTGAGAGAGAAAATAAGCATAGTCGCGATGGCGGCCGATACGGCAAGAAACGAATCAAATCCTTCCGAGTTAGTCTCCTCAGCGGACAGCATTAGCCTTCTGGGAATAATCATTGATAGAAATATGATAAGAAAGACCGGCCCGATGATGGCTGGAAAGAGTAAATATTCAGGTAGATTTTTTAACGCATGCAACATCACATTACTCCAATACTTCAGTTACTTTCGTTACACATACCAAAAAGAAGGCGTTATCGGCTTACGGCGTGCCTCTTCAAGCTAAGTTAATTTGATTCACAACACGCGTTACTGTCTAAGACTAGCACCTTTATTGCAATGAAATTATGTGAATTGGCGGAGGGCTCATCTAGAGTAAGGGCCCCTCAAACGCCCCGGCCATGCATGACCCTGTACTTTTCTCGATCGGAAATCTTGGTTTAATCTCACGAGGACGGGTATGAGCTATAGGGGGGGCTACCCCTCGGCTTGGGTGGCAAATTCAACCCAAAGAAAGCGGGTTTCGCTTTTAAACCTATATAATGATTGCAAAGTGCCCATAATTCAGGGACTATTTGTCTAAGTAATTGGTTAGTGCTTTGTGGGATTTTGTTGAACATGCGTTCTATTTTCTTAAGCTTTGTTCTCTTTGTTTTGACCGTATTCAATAATAGCCCCACAATGGCTCAAGATGCGGCAAGCACGTCTCCTTTTCAGGGCACATATGATAGGGCGGAAAGCTATTGGCTGGAGAACATTCAGCCTAAAAGCAAAGTAAGCCCACGTTCTGCAATTTTGTATTTTCTTGGCAATGTCTCAAATACGATGTTTCATGAATTCGGACATGCGCTGGTGTCCGAATTCGAGCTTCCCGTTCTTGGCAAAGAGGAAGATGCTGTCGATTCTTTTGCGAATATCACCATGATCAGCAAAGATCCTGATCCAATCCTCGATGAAATGATTGTGTCGGTGGCAAATGAATATTTCGAAGAGGGGAAGTTTTCAGAGCCCGTAGCATGGGACGAGCATTCTATGGACGAGCAGCGCGCCTATGCGGTTGTATGTATGCTTGTCGGTGCAGATGCAGTTGGATTCAAGCATGCGGCGGACAATGCCAAAATGCCAAAGGAGCGCCAGGAAGCCTGCGCCTATGAATGGGAGAGCACGTCACTGTCTTGGGAAAAGACGCTCAAGAAACATTATCATACGAAAGAAGGTGCGCATTCACCTCGGATCTCTGTTAAATATGAAAAGCCTAAAAAGGACTATGTAAAAATCGAAGGGCTTCTGAAGGCGTCGGGGATCATTGAAGACATCGCAGAATATATCGAGCTCACCTATAAAATCCCGAATGAAATTTCAGTTACCATCAAGCATTGCGGTGAAGAGAATGCCTTTTGGCAAGCCGACGAACATAAACTGACCTTTTGTTATGAGATCGCTGACAAATTTCTCGCAAGCGCGCAGGCCTATCAGAACGAAGGTGTTAAATAGAGCAGGCTGTGTTTTTATTTAGATTTTTAAAAAATTTGAATGCGCTGACTCAAGATGCGTTTTCGCCCCTCAACCTGACATAATTCATACGATTCGATGGTCTGCATTTTTGTAAAGCGTGGAGAGGGGTGGGGCGGCGCTCTACGCATGAGAGGTACGCTACGTTTTGCGGAAATTTCGCTTTTCAAAATCGTCGATCCGTT
>JBAXQM010000011.1:0-65807 GCA_037131735.1 Alphaproteobacteria bacterium | reverse complement strand
TCTTTTCCTGCAATCAAAGTGCCGTCGAGCCGCAACGATATGTTGCCGTGCACAAGCGCCCACGCAGCCACAACGTGCGTATCCGGGCTTAACAAGTGCGTCGCATGTCCGCCTGCCATGATCAGTCGGAGCCGCTCATAGACGGCTCCACCCGACGCTTGAAATTCAGCCTGCGACTGATCGATGCAATCAACTCGCCAGAGGAGTCGATATCGCTGCGGATGCTTGAACGCGAAACGCAACACGACATCTGCGAAAGCCTCGATCTGCTCCCGCTTTGCCGAACCGCTCCCGGCACACGCAGCGTCAACTTCTTCGATCAATGCCTGGAATATGTCGACGGCAAGCTGAGTCAGAAGTGCCGTGCGATCCTTGAAATGGTTGGCGGGAGCTGAGTGCGCCACGCCAGCCTCACGCGCGACGGCACGGACCGTTACGGCGTCGATTCCCTGCGCGTCCAACAGTTTCAAGGCCGCCGCCACGAGAACCCGCCGCAGATCGCCGTGGTGATAGCCGCGCGGTGATTTGTCTGATGATTTTTTTCTCATATTGACGATGTCCATATTCTTGGATAGTTATGTGGACGCTGTCCATATGGGTCACACAATGTCCGCCACAAAGCTCGCATGCCTCTTTGTCTTCGCCAACGTGCTTGGCGTCAATCCGGCTTCGCCAGAGCAACGGCTGACAGGTGTTTGGCTTACCGAAGATAAGTCTTCGCACGTCGCCTTCCAGCCGTGTGGCCAAGAGGATTGCGGGAAAATCGTTTGGCTCCGCGAACCAGTAGATCCCGAAACCGGCAAGCCGTGGCACGACAAATCTAATCCCGCCGATGCGCTGAAGCGGCGCCCGCTGCTGGGCCTTGCCATTCTCAGTGGATTGAAATCGGCTGGCGACGGCCAGTGGAACGGCGATCTCTATAATCCACTTGATGGCAACACCTACACTGGCCGCCTGCAAACTCTCGAATCGGATCGGCTGCAACTCAAGGGATGTGTCCTTGCCGGGTTACTTTGCCAATCAGAAGTTTGGACGCGAGTGGTTCCATGAGCGCGTCACTCCGACGTCTGATGTTGATAACGGATCTCGGATTACTCACCTATTGGTCGCTGACAGCACTGGCCGCCGCAGGCGTTGTTGCCTTGCCCCCTGCTTGGCTGTTTTCGGACTATCACAGCCCGCTCGTTGTTGCCTGGAACTGGTCATTTTTTCCACTCGACATGCTATTGTCTGTGGCAGGTCTCGCAAGCGTACGTCTGGCAGTTCGTAACGATGCCCGATGGCAGCACTACGCAATTATCTCTCTTTCGCTCACAGCTTGCGCCGGACTTATGGCCATCTCCTTCTGGTTGATCCGAGGTGAGTTTGATCCGGTTTGGTGGAGCTTCAATTTCTTTCTCATGCTTTGGCCATTGCCGTTTCTTCTGGCGGGGATATCGCTGACACCAACGATGCCGCATCCCGCTCGAGGCGGCTGATGGCATGGATGTATCTTGCCATCGCGATCGCAAGCGAGGTGTTCGCGACCAGTATGCTCAAGCTAAGCAGGAACGCGCCGAGCTGGTGGTCAGTCGGCGGCGTCGTGGCCGGCTACGGCATCGCATTCGTGTTTCTCTCGCTCACCTTCAATAGACTGCCCATCGGCGTAGCTTATGCCATTTGGTCAGGGGCTGGCACAGCTCTTGTCGCGATCGTGGGATGGCTTGCGTTCAAGCAATCGCTGGCTGCTGCCGAATTGATCGGCATCAGCATGATCATCGCGGGCGTCGCCGTGCTGCGATCCGGCGCGGCACAGCCGTAGATGAGAAGCAATGAGCCTGTCGAACTACAGCGAGTCAGATGTTGAACGACTTGCGTACACTTTGTTCTGTTTTGAGCCGCTGATGCAGACTCACTATTGGCGCTGAGCAGACGTCATTTCTCGCCAAATCGCCAACACCTTCCGCCGTAATGTCCGCTTGTCGGGCGGCGGGTAATCCTCCCGGCCTGTGAACCAACTCGTCACATCGCGCTTCAACTCGCCCTGGCTGACCTACTTGCCCTGATCGCTCGCGCGCCGGGCGATGTCGCTAGCGAAAGCGCCCCAATCCTGTCTAGTGGATTGATCGGAACAAAAGAGTCCGTATTGGGAGGCCCCTTTTCGGGCTGGCATGCGAGTCTTCTGCATGCGCAAGAACGTCACCTTCACCCTATCTCCCGGCGACCAGCAGCGGTTGCGGGGCATCGTCGCGGACCCGAAGAGCCCGCAGAAACACGTCTGGCGGGCGCGGATTGTTCTTCTGAGCAGCGAGGGCCTGGGCACCTCGGCCATCATGACCGCGACAGGCAACGCCAAGACGTGTGTCTGGCGCTGGCAGGAGCGGTTCATGCATGAGGGCGTCGATGGTCTGCTTGTCGACCGGTCGCGCCGGCCGGGAAAGGCGCCGGTCCCGCCCGAGCGTGTCGCCTGGATCATCCGCCTGACGCTGGAGCCGCCGCCTCATGAGGCGACCCATTGGACGCTGCGCGCCATGGCCAAGGTCGCAGGTCTCGCGGCCTCGACGATCCAGGGCATCTGGAAGGCGCACGGCCTCAGCCCGCATCGCTGGCGCAGCTTCAAGCTCTCCACCGATCCCGCCTTCGCCGAGACGCTCACCGAGATTGTCGGCCTCTATGTCGATCCGCGGGCCCATGCGGTGGTGCTGTCGATCGACGAGAAGTCGCAGATCCAGGCGCTTGACCGCACCCAGCCCGGCCTGCCCATGAAGAAGGGCCGCGCCGGGACCATGACCCACGACTATAAACGGCACGGAACGACGACGCTGTTTGCCGCCCTCAACGTGCTCGACGGCACGGTCATCGCCAAGAATATGCAGCGCCATCGCCATCAGGAGGTCATCCTTTTTCTGAACCAGATCGAGCGCGAGACGCCGGCCGACAAGTCCATCCACGTCATTCTCGACAACTATGCCGTGCATAAGAAGGACAAGGTCCGCGCCTGGCTCGCCCGCCACCCGCGCTGGACCTTCCACTTCACGCCGACATCCTGCTCCTGGCTCAACGCCGTCGAAGGGTTCTTCGCCAAGCTCACCCGGCGCAGGCTCAAGCACGGCGTCTTCCGCTCCGTCGTCGATCTCCAGGCCGCCATCAACCGCTTCGTCACGGAATACAATGCCGAAAACCCAAAGCCCTTCGTCTGGAAAGCCTACCCAGACAACATCATCGCAGCGCGAAATCGAGGGTACCAAATGTTGGAATCAATCCACTAGGCGCGTTTCCAAATGGCCCTAAAAACGGACACAGTGCGGACATGAAGCAAAAGCCCCGCTGGCGAGAGCCAAGCGGGGCTTTGCATAAGCTGTTGAATTAGCTTTTGTATTTTGGTTGCGGGGGCCCGCAACCCCCAAGATTTTAATCTATTCTGACCAAACTAATCATCTATCGTGATTGGTTCAGAGGCTAATACATCGAAAAATCCAAGATCAAATTTACACCATGTTGTAAGGAGTACCATCATGACTGATGGCTCATTTTCAAATTTTAACCGTCACGGTTTTACTATGCGAATAATGGTGAATGGCTTCAATTCCTTTTTCTCGTCCGTACCCGCTTTGCTTATATCCGCCGAACGGCGTTTGGACGGACATTGTGTTCCAGATATTGATGAAGATCTGGCCGGCTTCAATTTCGTCTGCAACCCGCATCGCACGCGAAATATCACGCGTCCAGACTGAACCAATTAGACCATAGGGCGAGTCATTTGCGATCTCGACCGCGTCAGCCTCGGTGTCAAAGGGTATGGCAACGAGAACAGGGCCAAAAATTTCCTCCTGCGCGATCCGCATGGAGTTGTCGACATCCTTGTAAATTGTAGGCTTGATATAATAGCCGTTTTCCTGATCTTTGACCTTCGCGATGTCACCACCGGTCAAAACCTGTGCGCCGTCCTCCTTAGCGATCTTGAAATAGGATTGTACGCGCTCGAACTGAGCGGATGTAATGATCGGACCAAGATTCTGTCCGGGTATAACCGATTCAGAGGCCTTCGCTACTTTTTCAAGGAATATCTGATAGACCGAACGTTGCACCAACAAGCGTGTTCCGGCGGAACAGACTTGACCGGCATTGAGCGTGAACCCCTTAACAGCCTCCGCGGCTGCAAAATCAAGATCTGCATCTTCGAATACGATATTGGCCGATTTGCCTCCGAGTTCCAAAGTAAGCGGAATAATTCGGTCAGCAGCAATATGGCCGATCGCACGGCCAACAGCGACAGACCCCGTAAACGCAACTTTGCGAACGTCATCGTGACGTACGATGGCTTCACCAACGACAGGGCCAGTTCCGAGGACAACATTGATCACGCCATTTGGAAATCCGACGTCACACGCGAGTCGTGCAAGCTCAACCGTTGTTTGCGACGTGATTTCGGACGGCTTAGCGACAACGACATTGCCCGCAACGAGTGCGGGTGCGATTGCACGCGCGGCCTGATTCAGCGGCAAATTCCAAGGCGTAATAACACCCACGATACCGAACGGCTCGCGCTTTGTATAGACATGCTGCGCCGGCGCGACGTCGAGTACCTCGCCAGTGGGAAGATAAACAAGCGACCCGTAGAATTCGAAATAATTTGCACCGCCGTCGATTTCTGCAAGCGCAAGTGCAAGCGGCTTACCGGTATCAGCGCGCTCAAGTTCGGCCAAGCGATCCTTATTTGCGCGAATAGCAGACGCCAAAGCCAGCATAAGGCGACCGCGTTCAACAGACGAGAAATGCCGCCAATTGCGTTTTGCCCGCTTGGCTGCAGCAACGGCAAGACCGACATCGCCCGCAGTACCAGACGCAACCCGGACGGCAACTTGCCCCGTCATGGGATTGACCATGTCAATATAGTTGCCGCCTGATGATGGGACCGTTTTTCCATCGATGAAATGATCGACCTGCTGAAGAGCAGAAGTTTGGGATTTGGATGTTGAATTCGTCATGTCAATTCATCTCGCGATATCGGCTCGTCGTTTCGTTCGTGTCACTCAGATAAAAGACTTTGTTGTCGCAACGGATCACAGCACTTCGCGGTAAAGCCGCATCGCGTCTTCATGAGTAACCTCACGGGGATTATTTGCGAGGAGCCTTGTGACTTTCAAAACGCCACTGGCTAACCCCGGAATGTGTTCATCCCGCACGCCGAAATCAGCTAGGTGCTTGGGAATTTGAATGTCATCCGCAAGCTGCTTCATGAAAGCAATAGTGCCTTCTGCTGAAGTATTGGCGGCAAGACCCATGGCGATCCCGGCTTCGGCGAATTTCTTCGGGTTACCCGGCGTATTGAAGGTCAGAACGGGGCCCATCATGATGCTGTTGGCGACACCATGCGGGATGTGAAACTCGGCACCGATCGGATAGGCAAAAGCGTGTACAGCGGTAACGCCAGCATTGGCAAAAGCCATGCCTGCAAACATGGCGCCTTCGAGCATAGCGCTGCGTGCTTCTACATTGCTGCCATTATCGAAGGCAGTGCGGAGATTGTTGGCGATCAGAAACATGGCGCGCTTCGCCAGGGTGTCGGTAACGCTGTTGGCGTTCTTCGAGGTGAAAGCTTCCACAGCATGAAGCAAGGCATCCATGCCGCTAGCGGCTGTAACAGATTTTGGGACGCCCAACGTAAGTTCAGGATCTACAATCGCAACGGCTGGGAAAAGCTTCGCGCTCACGATGCCCTTTTTCAGATGCTCTTGTTCATCGGAAAGAATGGCGATGTGCGTGACTTCGCTTCCGGTGCCAGCTGTGGTGGGGATTAAGATCAGCGGCAAGCCTGCATCTTTCACCAATTCAACGCCAAACATCTCTGCAATCGGTTGCTTGGCATGCGCAATAATCGAAGCGACCTTGGCGGTATCCATCGCCGATCCGCCACCAATCCCTATGATCACCGAAGCCTTCACGTTACGCGCCGCTTTAGCGCAGGCCAAAGCAGTGTCGATGCTAGGGTCCGGCTCGATGTTGGAGAAAATGATACAGTCTCGGCCTGAACATTTCACCGCTTGTTCTGCTATGCCCGCTTTCAAAACACCGGGATCAGTGACGACCAGAACGGGGCCTTCAGGAAAGCGCTTCAGCTCATCGCCCAATCTCTGCAATGCACCCAGACCAAAATGAATTCGTGGCGTCGTTTGATGAATAAATGACATCAGTCGTAATACGCGCTAGGCGCATGTTTGAAGGTGCGCCAATGGTCAGGATCAGGCCCGGTCACCACCAACGCTCCAGTCTGATCGGCGATGGTCCGGAGTTTCTTTACCGATTTCGCCGCATCGGCGGATGATGTGACAAGCCCGGGCAAGGCACGATTTTCCCAATGGTCCAAAGTGTATGCCGCATCGATGCAGAGCAAGATCGGGCCCGTGCTTTGAAGATTGATCAGGAACGATTGATGCCCCGGCGCATGGCCCGGCGTGAAAATCATCCGTATGGTACCGTCGCCGAAGAGATCAAAATCGTCGGTCTTTTCGCCTTCAAGAAAGTGCCATTTCAATTTCGGTCGATCAAAATCGGACCGGATATAGGCACCAGCCGAAAACCAATCAGGATTGAACGCATAGTCATATTCGGCGCGCTGCACGTAATGGGTCGCATTGGGAAAACGCCCAATTGCACCTGTATGATCCAAATGTAAATGCGATTGCAGCACATGCGTGATTTCATCGGGTCTCACGCCAATTGACTTCAACTGATCAACGCAATTTTCATCACGGCCCATTTTGGGAGAATAGGCATCAATGACCTGACCCCAATGCCGTCGCGCGTCGATCGCAACTTCTGCTGCATTGCCCCCATCAATCACCACATTGCCTTTCGGGTGCCGGATGAAAAACCATGGCACCGGGATTTCATAATCTGCACCATCGCCCTGGTTCATCTTGATGTATTTGAGCTTGGTCCGCAGCGTACCAGTTTGAAACATATAGAGTTGCACGGCATTGACGGGGCTTCGCGCGCGCTGAGACGCCGAGAGAGCAGAAGCGGGACGGACCTCAATCCCGAATGTCCGCGACTTCAACGGCTCCTTTGGTTTGAAACCTGTAATCGGCTTGAACCCTGGTTCATTTTTACCGAACTCAACGATCTTGATGTCCGTCACCGGCACGCTTGCCGGTGACGCACTCCGCCTTGTCTCTACCTGCGGTTTGAATCCCGGTTCATCTTCGCCAAACTCGACGATCTTCACCTCGCCAGCTTTTGGCAGACTCGCGGATGGCGCGTTGTGCCGCATTGCAGGTTGAGGCTTGAACACAGTCTCGTCTTTGCCAAATTCGACAATCTTCACATCAGTCACGAGTGGGCTCGCAGACGAAGCCGTGCGCTTCGTCTCCTGATGGGACTGATAGGCCGTCAGAGGCTTAGAGGCTTGCCGCACCTTCGACTCTGGCGGTTTATCAAACCCCGGTTCATCTTTGTCGAATTCAATGATCTTCACGGGTTAACCTCCGGTCCTTTCGCGGATGATGCGAAGGGCTTCCTTCAGATAGACGCGGAACAAAGGATAGTTCTCGCTCATCGGAAAGTGTCCGATATCGGTCATCTCGATATAGACGCCATACTTGATTTGCCGTGCAGTATCCTCAGTGGCGTCCGGCGGCGTCAAGTAATCGTAAGTGCCTGTCATCATAACAACGGGGCATTTCTTTCCGTCGATATTCCTTAGCTCTTCGCGCAGATCATGATCAACGGAATAGAAATAGAGGTCGCCCTTAAAGGCTTCCGACCCTTGGGTGTAGTAGTGCCAGGTCAACCAACGATCCATTTCCGGCGATTGCGGTGCCATCAAATCCCATACACCCGAAGCGCAAACCTGCGCTGCGTTGGCATGCGGATGCCGCCACCAATCAAGGAAAAATCCCGGCGCATAATGTGCCGCTTCAACCGGAATAACAGCCTTGAATCGGTCTGGTCTGCGCAAAGCCAATTGTAGCGCGACATTACCGCCGAAGCTTGAGCCCATGAAAATCGGGTCATCCAGTTCCAACGCATCACAAAGAGCAACGATGAAATTGACGTAATGTTCTTTGGTGAGCTTGTACTCTTCTGTCCACCATTCGTAGTTATGCGGGGGATCAGACTTACCGTGACGCGGCAAATCATAAGCAATCACATTATAGTGCTTGGTTATTTCCTCATCTTCCAAGAGGCCGCGCCATTGATGATTGTGACAACCTGCCGTGTGCTGACAGATCAAAGGCTGGCCTTTGCCGTTGTGAAGGTAAAAGACCTTGTACTCCATGCCATCGACTTCGATGGTCACATAGCGTCCGGTAACAGGTGAGTGGCGTGCCATTGTGTTTATTCCTCTAAATCAAACTGGAACGCCGCATTTGCGCAGCAGCTCGAATTGCAAAGTGAAATTTCTTAAGTTCTGCATCATGATCAGGTGGTTGCCCTCGATCTTCAGATCCTCGCGGAAGCTTGCAGCCCAGATGCCGTGAAACATGGGACGGGGTACGGGCTGACCAAATTCACGCCAGGAAGCGGCACTGGCTCGCAACGCGAAGTCATAAGGGTCCAATGGCTGCGGATCGGTGTTGATGTGCTTCACCTTGCCGTCATGCATCTCGATGATGACTTTTCTGTCGGTCATGTCCCACAAATAAGTGCAGGTATAATATTTGCCCATGGAGGCGATTGCAGGATCGCTGTCTGACAGACTTTTGAATTTATTCGCCCAGCTTTTTATGTCTTGCGCCATTGCGTCACTCCACTTTTGATTTTGATTTCGATTGCGAGGCATGAAGAAGTTTGGCGAGGCTAGCTGCAGAGAGTTTTTCTATCTCGGCAATACCTGTCCAAAGTTTTTCGGCCTGAATTTTTCCAAGCAGTCCTTTGGCTTTATTGCGCAGGCCAGATTCGAGTTCGAACATCGGCACGCGATCCGAGAGATCGTGGCGAACCGACTGGGACTGACCCGACTTGAGTTTGATCACGACGCTTTGTGTCGTGTCATTGTAACGCTCATCAGTCACAACCTTCACACGCTTTGCGAGGTTGATGAGTTTTACGTCTTTGGCCAACGCATTGGTAAATGTCTTCTCTGACGAGGTGTCGACGCCGTAAGCCACCATCGCGGCGAGGTGAACATAGGAGAACTTTACTTCCAGTCCTGTGCGAGGTTGCTTGACATCGCACACGTTCAACCAACGCGGATGAGTAGTAACTGTGATGCTCTCAACATCGCCACCCGAAATCCTCGCCTTTTTCAGCGCTTCAATCATTGCATGCGTACCATGGCAGCAGGCATGAAGCTTGTATTGCACATCTTCGAAGATGAACTTACGGGGCGGCAGATCTTGCCAGGGTGTAACGTGATCGAACGTCTCGGCATGAGTTTCCACGAATCCTTGTGGACCACCAACGCCGTCATCAGCTGACGTAAAGCCGCGCTTTGCGAGCGCTGCAGCCTCAACACCATTGGAGGCAGCAATGCCTGCATTGAACGGTTTGCCCATGGTACCGAATTGCGACTTGAGGCCCGAGGCACGCGTGGCGACAAGGCCGAGTGCGGCACGCATTTGCTTTTCGTTCAATCGATAAAGCCTTCCGGCGGCGACCGTTGCGCCAAATGCACCAGCTGTTGCCGTTTGATGAAAGCCTTTTTGATAATGCCCACGACCAAAGACCATGCCAATGCGGCAGGCTGCTTCCGCGCCCAGCAAATAGGCGTCACGAATGGCAGAGGCTTTCGCCTTCACTTCCTCTCCGACGGCAAGAGCTGCAGGATATATACCGACAGATGTATGGCCAATATGGGCGAAATGCGTGTCATCATAATCAAGCGCGTGGCTGATTGTGCCATTGACGAGAGCAGCGGCCCGAGAGGGAATTTTGCTCTTGCTGCCAAACACTGTGGCGCTTTTCCGACCTGCATCTTCCAAAATATATTTGCGAATGATCTTGCTCAAATCCTGCTGCGCGCCGGCGCGGCCACACATGATCCAGTCGAACAGTGAAAGCGTTGCGTAGCGGCGTGCCGATGCCGGAATGGATTTGGCCGGCACCGCAGCAAGAGAAATGAGATGATCAATGCTAGACATCAATATGACTTCGGCAGGCCAAGCACGCGCTCGGCGATGAAACATAGAATCAAATTTGTTGAGATTGGTGCGACTTGATAAAGTCTCGCCTCTCGGAATTTGCGCTCAACATCATATTCTTCCGCAAAGCCAAACCCGCCATGGGTTTGCAAGCACGCTTCCGCCGCCTCCCATGAGGCATCAGCCGCCAGCATCTTAGCACTGTTGGCTTCAACACCGGGATCGGTTCCGGCATCATAAAGACCCGCAGCACGATAGACGATGGCCTCTGCGGCAATCATATGCGCGTAAGCTTTCGCAAGAGGGAATTGTACGCCCTGATTCTTGCCAATGGGGTTACCAAAAATCACGCGGTCCTTCGCGTAAGCTGCGCCCTTCTCCAGGAACCACTTGGCATCGCCAATGCATTCAGCAGCAATCAAAATGCGCTCCGCGTTCATTCCAGAAAGAATGTATTTGAAGCCCTTGCCTTCTTCGCCGACGAGTGCATTTGCGGGGATGCGTACATTGTCGAAAAACACTTCAGTGCTGTTGTGGTTGATCATGGCGCGAATGGGCCGGATCGTCACGCCTTTGCCGACGAGTGATTTAAGATCAATCAGGAAGACAGAGAGACCGTCGGTTTTCTTCTCGACCTTGTCGCGCGGCGTTGTGCGAGCCAGCAGCAACATCAGATCCGACTGTGCAGCACGCGATGTCCAAATTTTTTGTCCGCTAACAATGTAATGATCGCCATCACGCGTTGCTGTTGTTTTCAGCGCAAGCGTGTCGGTACCGCTTGTCGGTTCGGTCACGCCAAAGGCCTGCAGGCGCAGCGAGCCATCGGCAATCTTCGGCAAATACTTACTCTTTTGCTCGTCGCTGCCATGACGCAGCACAGTGCCCATTGTGTACATCTGCGCATGGCAGGCTGCCGCATTGCAGCCGTGGCGATGAATTTCTTCGAGAATGACTGATGCGGCCGTAAGATTGAGTCCAGAGCCGCCATAGCTCTCCGGAATCATGGCAGCGAGATAGCCTTCTTTCATCAGCGCACTGACAAACTCTTCTGGATAGAGCTTGCCAGCGTCACAGTTCCGCCAATACTCGCCGGGGAACGCGGCACAAACCTTGGCCACGCCATCGCGGATTTCGGCGAAATCAGGGTTGATGTCCGTAAAGTTCATATCGCCTCTTTTCTTGCGTGAGTCTGCTGACTGGCGTCCGCGCGGGTTTCGGCGAGTGCCTGTTCAATTGCTGCCATATGCGGCTTAATGCGTTCCACCAGGTGCCGCGCTGCGTCAGTGGGTTCAGCACTGCGACCAGAGCGACGGAACAACTGGATATCGAGTTCCTGTTCCAACAGTTTGATTTGCCGGGTGAGCGCCGGTTGCGCCACGCCAATGGCCGAAGCCGCTTTTGAAATGCCGGAATGCTCGCACACCGATACGAAATAGCCGAGACGGCGCGTGTGATAGGGAAAGGGTCCGTGACTCATCGCGCCCTCGAGGTTTGTGCCGGGCGGTTCGATAGCCGGTCAACCAACTGCTTGAGCCAGAGCGGCTGGCGCGCACTTGTGACAAGGCGCGGATCCTCGGCAAGTTCTCCGATGCGCAAGCGTTCGGTATCAATGACGGAAAGCTGGGTTCGGTATGCAAGCCACCACACCAGAAACACGCCGACGACCCAGAACAAGATCTCCCAAACCCACAGAGAGGGAATGCCAAGTTTCACATCACTACCGCTGAATATCGGCTTCGAGAAAAAATTGTTGCCAAGAACCGCCCCGGGGCCAATGGCGAGGAAGGCCCATATGAGCGTCAATGACCATTTGGCACCTTGAGCCGCACGTCCGCCAAAATCGGTCTTGTGGTCACGCGCAAAAATATCATGCAGCTGATCACGGTGAGAGCGTTCAGCGCCCTTGCGATTAAAAATTGCAACCAGCAAGCAGAAGAAGATGTTGACCAAAAGCCCCCAAGCGGCCGAATGAACCGTGAGCGGCCAACGGCCCCAAGGCAAGGGCACAAAGAGTTTATCGAAGAGAATGAGGCCCGGGACCTCGGTAAAAAAGACAACCAGCGCACCAAAACACATGCCCACAAGCACGGCGCTGCGGCTGAGCCAAGGCATCCAGCAAAGGCCCAGATAGGCCATAAAAAGCTGCACAGAAATCCCCGCGGCAAGCGGTGCGAAGCTTGATCCCAGCGCAGGCACAAAGCCGCTGATCACGACAATCAAGGCGAAGATGACCGCAAGCACAATGCGCGATGAAAGGCGCTGCGCTTCACTGCTCAATTTCGGCAGCAGATAGCGATTGACCACTTCCATCGTGAAAATATTTGCGCCCGAAATCGCGAAATAGGCAAAACCCAACAGCAGGCTAGAGAGCAGCATCAGAATAAGCGCTGCACCAGCCATACCATCAAGGTCAGAGAGTTTTGTGAAGAGCGCTTGGAAGGCATCCGACTTGGCGCTCTCCAACTCAGCGGCAATGAAAGGTGACAAACCGATGAAAATGCCGGCACCGATGCCCGCTACGACCCAAACTTGCGAGAAGGCAAAACCACGCCCGTGTTTGGTTGTCAGGCCCAGGAAGGAAAAGTTCGGACTGATAGCGACACCCACTGCCGATACGGCAAAAGACCCAATCGCCAGAGCCGTCCACACACCGCCCTCTGCCGGCGAACGGCCCAATCCTCCGGAGAATTGTATGACGCCGGGAATGACATCTGCAAAGACACCCTGGGCCACTTTCAACCCATCATGGAACAGCGCAACATCACCCAACGCTGTGATGATAAGGCCACCCAGAAAGATGAAAAGCAGACCCATGAGAACTGACAGTGCTACCGTGACATAGACGACTGCGCGCCAACCACCGAGCGCTGCGAAAATGAAGGTGAAAATGCCGATATAAAAAACCGCAGATAATCGGCTGATTGCACCTGAACTTGCGGAGGCCAGAAGACCAGCCGTTTGACTGAGAAAATACGAAGCCAGCGGTACGGCGAAAAGAAAAGCAACACCAAGCATGAAGATGCGAATTGAGGGACTATCATAATAACGCGCAAAAACCTCGCCGGGCGATTTTGCATCGAGGATTCGCGAGGCAAGCCATAATCTTTTTTGAAAAAGTGCCCCTGCGAGCCCCATGCACACGAACGACAAGAACAGCATATTGGCCTGAAAGCCATAGCTTGCGACGAGACGCAGATGATCAAAGGGACCAAGCCCGGCTATGAGCACCCCAGCCGCTGCAAAAATATAAGTCCAGTTTGTAAGTGAGGCGCCAGCATCGAGATGGTCTGGCCCATTTGTCACATGCCGCGACACCTGCGCGGCCATGTAAAGCGCATAAGCCGCAGGCAAAACCAGAATGATGGTCAAAAGCCCTTGCATCAGCGCTTCTTCTCCGGGCCAAAGCGACGGATAATGTCAAAGCTCTCGAATGCACCGCGAACGCCGAGCCAAGTGATCATAGTAAAGATCACTGCGGCCGTTAGCGCCACGAAGCCCAGCGCGATGGGCAAGAACAAACTGAAGCGATGTTGCGGATAAAAGAAGACTGCTAGCCCAAACCACAAGAGACAAATTGCAAAGACAAAGAGACCTAAGGCCACCTCTCTCGGTGTGAAGAGTGTTTTAAAAACGATATTGATCAGAACGTGAGCAATGAAGCCCGCCAGCACTGAAGCAAAGCCCAAGCTCAAAGCCCACCAATTCGTGTGATCAATGCCAAGCTTCAGCATCGTGACCGCCACGAAAGCAAAGCCAAGCCACAACGCCATCACGAGGGCGTGTCGGTCGAGGGATTTAAGTTCGCGGTCGGTCATAGGACAGCCTCAGCTTTCGGAAATCTCAGTCATCATCCTTCGATTTCTTGCGCGGCGCAGGTGCCGAACCATCAGCCGGCTTTTCGGGTTCCGCAAAATTACGGAACTGCATACCGCCGGCAGCACCGAGTTGATTGATCGGCAGGCCAAGATCCTTCATCAGCCCGTCAACAAACGCCACTTGTGTGCGATATTTCATGGCAGAATTGACAACACGGTCAGTCATATTGCCATCGTTGCCACCCCCTTCAATGACGCCGCCTGAACCGCCAGAGCGCTCTGACGGGCTGTTAATGCCGGGCACGCCATCGACTTGCAGAATCTTGATCGACTCGATGTTTTCCATCGGCTTGACCGTTTCACGGATAATCTCCGGCAGATTCTTAACGAGGTTTTCGTAAATGGCGCTGCGCCGCGAGGCATCATTACGCGTGTTCTCGGCGGCATTGATCGCCAAGGCACCCTCAGCTTCCTTCTCGTAACGCACCGCCGCGGCATTAGCCTCAGCAATCTCAGCAAGCGCACGCTGCTCAGCAGCATCCTTGGCCGCAGATGCAGCGACAGTGACACGGATCCGCTCACGCTCAGCCTTTGTCTCAGCGTCAAGGACTTCGACGATCTTCGCGCGGTTGGCCGTTTCGACTTCGCGCGCCGTGTTAACTTGCTCTTCGATTGAAGCGAGCTTCCGTTGAGCTTCTGCGGCTTCAGTCTTGGCATAAGCCTCTTCGATTGACTTATTTACAACCGCAATCAGGCGCTCCTTATCGACGATCT
Source organism: Alphaproteobacteria bacterium (assembly GCA_037131735.1). GTDB lineage: Bacteria > Pseudomonadota > Alphaproteobacteria > Rhizobiales > Beijerinckiaceae > CAIUPE01. Next base: position 51,154 of record JBAXQM010000011.1, on the reverse strand, counting down.
CGACTTCTTTATTGCGTTCAATTTCGAATTTCTCGACAAATTTACGCGCAGCAATGCGAAGCTCGTCCACTTCGCGATGTGTAGCGATATGGGCATCCTCAATCTTGCGGAACGCAGTTGTCTCAGCAAGTTTGATGTTTTGGTTCTTCGTGATCTCCTGTTGAACGATTTCCTCGTCCTTTTTCAAGCGCTCGATATCTACATCATAACGCTTGAGGATGGCGGCCTTCTCCTTCTCGGCATTGGCCTTCTCAGCCGTAACCCGGACGTGCTTGTCCTTTTCTACGGCAAGGGTTTCAATCGTCTTCTCAACTTCGATACGACTTGCTTCAACGATCTTCTCGCTTTCAAGCTTGGTCTTATCAACCGCGGCCATGGCATTGGCTTCAGAAATTGAGATCGCCTCACGTGACTTAATCTCGAACTCTCTGATTTCGCGTTCCTTTTCGATGCGCTCCGCATCAACGTCGCGCTTGGAATTAATACGCGATGTTTCAATAAGCTTTGAGGCGGTGATTGAGCGCTCCTCATTGTCTTTGTTGCGATCAATAGAAAGAAGGCGGATTTCGGTTTCGCTGTTGATGCGCTCAGCACTCACCAGCTTTTCTTTGGCGATGCGGATGCGTTCAGCCTCCTGCTCGGCCTTGATTCTCGCTTGGCTGATGGAAATCGCTGAAGAAGATTTTTCCTCTTCAATCAAGGCAAGTTGTGCCGCACGACGAGATTCAATATCGCGCTGTTGATCAATCCGCGCGAATTCGAGATCACGATCAATTTCAATCGCGCGTTGTTCGGTTTCATAATCTTTAAGTTTGATGTCAATCCGCGATTCATTTTCGATGCGATTGCGCAACTTACGACGCTCTTCGATTTCCTGCGTGAGCTGAGTGAGACCTTCAGCATCGAAAGCATTAGCAGGATTAAAGACAGAGATGTCCGATTGATTGAGACTGACCAACGAGGCGTTTTCAAGCTCTAGTCCGTTTGACGCAAGAGAAGCAGTAACTTGTTCAGCTACGCTTTGGATATAACCTTTGCGGCTCTGATGAATTTCATCCATCGTCATCGTTGCCGCGGTCGCGGCCATGGCATCAACAAAACGGCTCTGGACAACCTCTTTCACGCGCTCAGGCGATCCGGTCTGGCCGCCAAAGGTACGGGCCGCAAGAGAAACATTTTCTTCCGTTGGGATCACGCGCACCGAGAACTCAGCTATGGCATCAATACGCATTTTGTTCTTGGTAATGAGCGAGGTTTCGCCTGCCCGCTTTATCTGAATGGGGATAGCATTCATGTTTACCAAGGTAATGTCATGAATGATCGGAATGACAAGGGCGCCGCCGCCCATCACGACTTTTTCACCACCCGAGCCGGTACGGACAAAGGCCTGATCCTTTGATGAATGGCGATAGAGCCAGTGCAGTAGGTAGACACCCACTGCGATCAGGATCGTTAGCAGAATGATAATGGCAATTGCGTCTGCTGCGGTAACGTTCATGAGCCTATTCCTTCCCGAACTAGTAACGTTCCTTGCCGGCGACCGCGATATAGATCAGCGACAAGGTAATGAGGTTAATGGCATCTGCTGCCGTATAAAGAATGACGATGGGCGCAACATGACCTGTGCCAATCACGACATCGACGAAGTGCAGAATTGGAATGATGGCCCAGCCGATCGTCATGATCAGTCTGATCCAGAAATAGCCAAGCTGCACGGGCCGCGTGGCCTTGCGCACAACATCGCTCATCTTACCGAAATACATCTCGCCCAGAATGTAGAGCCAGAAGGCAATGGAGAGCAGAACGCCCAGCGTTGCATTGAAGATCTGCGCATCACCCAGATAGCGTGAGAGCGTCATAAGAAAGGCGGCAACCGTTGCGCGCCAAAAGACGCCCGGAGGCACACGGTCTGTCACATTGGCGTAGTAATAAGCGGCGGCAACGAGCAAGGTATGAACAGCGGCCCATGTTGCGAAGCGTGGACCTGCCGAGGCTTTACCAGTGGCAATCCAAACCTCGGTAGCGCCCAAGTAATAGAGGCCGGAAAGCGCCATGGCCACGGCGCATAATGCGATTGAGATGCGCCATCGTTCAGCGGCCCATGTAAGGCCGAGAGCGAGCAACCCAGCAGCTGCAAAGCAGCCCATGGTTGCTGTCGCCAGTGCGCTTGATGTGATGTCGCTGGTATTGAAGAGCGTTGTAAACATATCAGTTTCCTAAACCTGTGCGCGGATCGATGGCTGGCGGCTGTAAAGCGCCACCATGGGCAAAATGAGAATTCCGAAAATGAATTGCTGCCACTCATATTTGAGACCGATGCCGATCAAAAATGAGCTGAGAACCTGCAGCACGAGAACACCAATGATGGTGAATCCATAACCACCATAGCCACCGGCAAGCGATGTACCGCCGATAACAACAGCTGCAAGCGTGGTGAAAAGATAGGGATCACCAACGCCAATGAATCCGCCACCGCTCCAACCGAGGAGTAAAGCGCCGGTCAGCGCCGCACAGCCGCCGCTGATGATGTAAGCCAAGAGCCAATATTTGAGTTCGGACACGCCAACGAGCTTGGCCGAACGCCGATTGCCGCCCAGCGCGTAAACGTAGCGGCCATAGGCTGAATAGCGCAGTCCAATGACGACAATGATGGAGATAAGAATCCAAAGTAGAATTGTGGGCGGGACAGCCAGTCCGAAGAATTTGCCATTCATCGCGGCGAGATTAGCGAGCCACTCCGGCACCTTGCCGAAGACGTTGCCCGCGAATGCCGAGCCAATAGACGTGATGATCTGGACCAAGCCCGTAACGGTGAAGCCAGTTCCCAATGTTAATATCAGCGCTTGGCCCTGCAGTTTGTAACTCATAATGCCATTGAGGAAGCCAATACCGCAGCCCAGAACAATAACGGCAACAAAAGCAAACCAAGCCGGAACGCCAAGACCCACGAGATAGAGGAGGAGAATGTTGGCTGCACCAATCAGAAACGGGATCGAAAGATCGAGACCGCCCATCAAAGCCACCATGGTCTGGCCAATACAGGCAATCCCCAAGAAGGAGGCAAAGAGCAGAACCGCACGGATATTCGCGGGCGATAGAAAGCCATTGATCGTGAAAGCGCTGATGACAATGAGCGCCAGCAAAACGATCAGGCCAATAAAGGCACTGCGTCCATGGACAAAGACATTTGAAACCTTGAAGGCAAAGACGAGAATAACTTCAAGGACCAGAAAGCCGATTAGATTATAAATTGAGCGGAACGGTGGATAAGCGCCTGTGACGATCAGGTAGACAGCGAGCAGCAGAACCATCGCAATGATCAACACGCGATTGTTCCGCCAAACCGAACCGACACCGACGGCACGGTCCGCACCGTCCGCATTGTCAGCAGACTTATCAGACTGCAAACGGCTTTCAAAAATCGCAGCGATATAGTTCAAAATCCAGAATAGGACAGCTGCGGAGATGATGGTGTAGAGGATCACCTCTTGCGCACGCAGACCTTGGCCAAAGCCCACGCCGAAGCCAATGGCCGCAATCACAAAGGTGATGATGAGGTTGAGCGTGACGAGGGCTGTTGAGCGCGGCACAAAATTCATTTGAGTAAGCCCCCGCTGCTTGGGAGGCTATAAAGAGCGACGACCGCAAGGCCGAGAACCAGCATGCCGGCAACCAACGCATGGCCAAATACGCCGAAGCGGCGTGCGGAAGCTTCGACCACGACGACGCGCATCATGATTGTGCCCAATGTGAAGACGGCAATTGCCACCAAAATTATTTTCTGGATCGGCGTGAGTACGAAGTCCGCGAGATCAGATGTCCACGCGGCAGGCAGCAAATCATAACCCGTTGTTGCGACAGGCAAAGCACCTTCAGGCATGGCGATGCCGACCGTTAGCATGATGGCAACAACGACAACGCCCAGAATCATGAAGGCAGAGAAAGGTGTGATAAAACTAATGTGCCGACCGACCACGGGAACAAGTAGCGTGAGCAACAGGGAAGCAATGAGAATGAGGCCATAGCTCATCTGTGTGACAAAGGCTTGCACCGAGCCAAAGTTGAATGTGGCAAGCACATAACCGATGAGGAACAGATTGATGGCACCAAGCAAGGCGCCAAGCACATTTCCGCGCCCCCCAGCAAGTGAAATACCGCCGAGCACAACAGCCGTGACGGCGGTCAGCGAGATCGTTGTGCCTTGGGTCGGATCGCCTGAGGCAATCAGCGCGGTATAACAAATCGCTGCAAGTGCCACAAAGATGCCAGAGATGATATGTGCGCCAACCCGCACGAGGTTGCCACGCACGCCCGAAGTGAACGCCGCGCGCTCATCATAACCCATCATTCTGAGATGCTTGTAGAAAGGCGATAGCGTGAACAGCAGCCAGCCGCCCGTGGCGATAACGAGGAGAAGCAAGATGGGCGAGAAAATCGTATCGCCTCTGCCCCAAGAGCTCATCCATTCGGGGGCGGTGCCACCAGGGCGCTGCATGATTACGCGATTGATGCCTGACAGCGCGAGGAACCCCGAGAGCGCCACGATGATCGGCTGCACCCGCACGATGATGATCACGAGAGCAAAAAGAACTTGATAGGCAATGCCAATGCCAAGAGCGAGAGCGAACACGCCCAGAGGCGACGTCACAAGATCAAGTTCGTTCAATGAAACGATAATAACATTGATGAAGGCGAGAAGTGGACCAACAGCAAGATCAACCGTGCCGCGACCCGCAATAGCAACGGACATCAGCGCATAAGTCGCAAGACACAAAGGTGCGGCCACAGTGATGGCGCTTCCCAATCCTTCAAGCGTAACAATCGCAGGCCCGCGAATGACCGCGATGCCAAGCAGGACGCTCAAGAGGAGAATGGGAATGAGCAGATAGGTGCTCTGCGCGCCGCGGACTTCAGCCATAGCGTGACACTTTGATTGCCCCGCCAAGAGTCGTACCCGCTTTCGCGGGGACGACTGAAATGATGGCGGGGGTCGAGTTCATAATTGTCACAGATCAATCACGCGGCGACCGCTCGACGGCGCGTTGCGCGAGCTACCATGTGAACCCATTTGAGCCTGCGGACGATTGCTATTCGAGCTCGACAGGGAAGAGCCCGAACGCCATTCAGGATGATCCAGCGCCAAGATCTTTTTCAGAACCGGCGTAACGACCTGCTTAAACTTGGCGGGATCTTCCGATGTTGGGAAATGGCCACCGTCAAAGATGATGCATTCGGAGTTCTTCACCTTTTCCGCCGTGCGCTCCGTCATTTCTGGCGTGCAGGCGAAGTCATAGGTGCCGGTGATGAAATAAATCGGCAAACGGCCCGAAAGCTTCGAAGTGTGTTCACGGAAATCAGAGTCGACCGAATAGAAGTAGAGATCGCCCTTGAAAATGCCGGGGCCACCATTGGCGTAAAGCCACCAAGTTTCCCAACGATGTTCATCCGGACTTTCCGGTGACATCAGGCCAAAGGTCGATGTGGCCACAACTTCGTTACCATGAATATGCGGATGATGCAGCGCATCGATCCACCAGCCAGGCGAATAGTCGCACGCTTCGAGCGCGATCAAGGCGCTGAACTCGTTCTCGTAACGCAACGCCAATTCGAGACAGATATTGCCGCCCATCGACTGGCCCATGATGACGGGCTTTTTCAGCTCGAGCGCATGGCAGAACGCGACAATGAATTCTGCATAGAATTTCGTCGTGAGCTTGTATTCATCCTCCATCAAGTAGAAGTCCTTTGGAGGAAGCGACTTGCCATGCCAGGGCATGTCGAACGCGATCATGCGGAAATTGTTGTAGTAGTCGGGATCGCAAACCTGATGACGGTATTGGCGACCATCGGTGCCAGCCGTGTGGAGGCAAACCATGGGTACACCTTCACCGCTCTCCTCGTAATAGGTGCGATATGTCTTGCCTTGGCACTGAACGTAAACGTAACGGCCAACAATTGGATCATGTTGATTCATCGAACTCTCCTTACGCCTTGCGCATGAGCGAGAGCATGTGCGTGAGAGCTCTCAGATTTTGCCAGAATGTCATTGCATTGCCGTCAATGCGCAAATGACGGTGAAGTGGATGCGCCATGGCCCAGATGTCATTGAACATGGGCGGTGGAATTTGTTGCGCGAACTTGCCCCATGTGGCGCTTGATGCCCGCAAGGCGAATTCAAAGCCAAAATCGTTAGGTGCGAGCCCTTCGGCGATTTTCTGCACCTTGCCTTTATTGACTTCGATCAGAAAGTCCGTGTCATCGATGCCCAGCACAAAGCGGCCCGAGAAAAAGCGACCAATCACAGGCAAGCGGCGATCTTCGTTCACTTGACGTGCCCAGCGCTCAACCCATTCGAGGTCAAAGGCCTTGCGGCCACCCATGCGGCTCATGATTTCCTCCTGAAAGACATTTCAAAACTCCAATTCATTGTGGCAATGGTTTCTCTACGGCGCCGCCGTTATCCCAATGCTTCGGCGGCACTGAAAGCGGATCGAAGCCCTGTTCGACATCTTCATGATGGACATCGCCAACAAGATCCTCACTGTCTTTGCGTCCAAACATGGCGTTGAGTAATCCGTGGCCGCTGTAAGGCGGTGTGAATTCCGATGAAATCACGCCATTGCGAAACACGATTACGCGTGTGCATAGATTGAGGAATTCCTCGACTTCAGACGATAGAAACACGACCGACTTACCCTTCGAGGCAAAGTCCCGAAGGTTGCGGTAGAGATCAAGCTTGGCACCAATATCAATACCGCGCGCTGGATCGTTCAGGATCAGCACTTCCGGCTTTTCAGCGAAAGCGCGCGCGATCAAAACCTTTTGCTGATTGCCACCCGACAACGACGTGATGAGATTGTCTTGCGATCCCATCTTCACCGCAAGCTTGTCTGACTCCCACTTGAAAATCGGCTGCAACTTGCTGCGGTTAACGAGGTTAAGCCAACCGCCAAGGCGCGAGGCGTGGTAGATCGGCATCAGCAGATTTTCAAAGATGCTGAGATTGGGAAAGATGCCTTCCTTCTTGCGGTCGCCGGAGACGTAAGAAACAAGATGCTCTTTGGCGGTAGCGAGATCATTCACTTCTTCAGTGCCAATACCGTCAAACATATTGATCTTGCCAGCGATCAGTTGCTGCACGCCCGCAAGGCAGCGCGCGAAATCCGCTTGCCCCTGCCCATCGAGTCCCGTGACACCAACGATCTCGCCGGGATAAAGCGAGAAATTAATTTTACCACCATCATGCCAGACGCGCGCATTATCAACACGCATCACCGCACGATCGCCTTTCCTTTCAGCGACCTGCTGCGTACTTGCTGATTTGCCGCGCTCGGTACCGGCGATCAATTCGAGAATGCGTGCTTCGGTGATTTCTTCCTTGGCAAGCGCGCCCACATCAACACCATCGCGCAAAACGGTGGCGCGGTCAGCGATTCGCACAAGCTCTGCGATCCGGTGCGTGACGATGAAAATGCTGCAGCCCTTGGCTTTCATCTCACGGACTTTTTTAAACAGCCGCTCGGTGGAATCGAAATCAAGGGCTGCGGACGACTCATCGAGAATGAGAACTTTAGGATCTGTGAGCAACGCACGCGCAATGGTGATCCACTGCTTGAGAGATAGTGGCAATTCGCCAACGGGCGTTGACACGTCAAGATCAAAACCCAGAAGCTCGTAAAGAAGCTTCTCTGCCTTTTCAATTTTGTCAGCGTTTCCAATATTGGCGCTGAACAGATTGTCTGAACCAAGATAGAGATTGTCGAGGACCGAACACTCATCAGCGACGAGGACTTCTTGGTACACATTCGCAATGCCAAGCGCTTTCGCCTCGACGGGTGTTGATGCGGATTTTCCAAGAATTGAAACTTGCCCGCTATCCGGGATCAAAACGCCGGACATGACTTTAGCAAGCGTAGATTTGCCGGACCCGTTGCCGCCAACAATGGCATGCACCTCCCCTTCGTAGGCGCGGAGGTTTGCTCCTCCTAACGCTACGGTAGGCCCGAAGGTTTTTCGGACGGCAGAAATCTCGACAGTTGCAACGGCCATGAAAAGTCACGTGGCCCGCGCACAGTTAAGTACGCGGGCCCCTTGTTGAATGTTACCGCTTGTAGGCTTCAGGATCTGCAGGACGCAGGAAGAAGTTGTCGAGGAAGGCCTTGGAAGCCCACGTCTCAACGCCTGGCATATGCCAGCCATCAGAGTCCTCGTTGCAATCTTCGTTCATGATCTTCTTCAGATCGTCGATGTTCATCGAGTAGGGCGAGGTCAGGATCGACGCCACTTTCGGGCCCTGGCCCTGAAGTGTACGCATCATGATGTTCCAGGTCATTTCGAAGTCATCGCCTGGAGGCCAGGTTTGGATAGCTGCCGAAATGAAATCTGGATTCTTGCGCCAGTAGCAGAGAGCGCCGAGTTCACCGCCGATTGTGATCTTCGGCATCTTACGGCCAGACTGCTTCAAAGCGCGGATAGCACCCAATTCTGAAGCTGATTGGATCAGAATGCCATCAAGCTCGCCCGGATTGGTCGCAAGCCACTTCTGAATTTCGGCCTGGGCAACTTGGTCCGTCCACATGCCGGCAATCGAGCCGACAATCTTGATGTCTGGATACTTGGCAAGCGCTGCCTTCGCACCACGATCCTGGGCGTCCGAGGCCGAGGTTCCTGGAATGCCTTCGACGATCAGGACATTGCCCTTGCCGCCGATTTCTTTGGCAAGCCATTCACCCAACATGTTGCCCGCGACCGAATAGTTGGACGACGAGTTCATCGACTTTCCAGATGTTAGATAGCCGGTTGCCGAAAACACAGGAACACCCTTGCTGTTTGCGTACTCAACCGTCTGGTTCAGAGCGGTTGGGTTTGAACAGCAAACGATAATGGCATCGACCCCTTGATCCACAAGCTGACGCATCTGCTGGATCTGTGTTTTATCGTCGAGGTTCGACTGGGTGATGATGACGTCCGACAGAAGACCAAGCTGCTTCCACTTCGGAATGACAACTTTCTGCAAACGGTCCATAACGCCGGCACGCCAGGTGTTGCCCGCGTAAGACGAGGCATAGCCGATCTTCCAAGGCGGGCCTTTCTTGGCCTTAAAGTCGCGGTAAGCGCTTGGTCCCAGTGGCTGGGCTGGGTCCATCAGGGTCTTATTGTAGAGTTTTTCTTGAATGTCTTTTGGCAGTTCGTCCACGCCAGTCGCTTTTGCGGCAGGCGAGAACGAGATAATGGCGGCCGCTGTAAGGACGGCCAAACTGGCTTTGAATAACTTCACGATTGCTTCCTCCTCGAAGTTGCAGCGGCTCTAAAGGGCCAATTCTGCAAAGAACCGTTTTCGGTCCAGACAAGGAGATTGTTTCTTTCGGTAAAGAGCAAAGTAATAGCAAATTGTTATGTCAGGCATATCAGAACTATATATTGATCTAATATATTGATATTAAATGATAAAAATCCTAATCATGTGCAGACCACATGTGCAAATCGAAAAATTTCTTCAGTCAATTCTGAAAAATTTTTTACAGGAATCTACCGAACCTCCCGTCGCGCTGAAAATTCTATTCGCGAATTTGAATTGGAAGATTTCGTCGATTCTTTATCATTAGCCTGCCTAAGATCTTGTCTTAGCGGCAAAGCGACCCGGCATCGCGACCGATCAAATCGGGTTGGCTCTCGCCAAAATGCGCTGTGCGGATTCAATGACCGGCTTGTCGATCATCTTTCCGTCGAGCGCAACAGCGCCGCGCTGGTCGTTGCTGGCGGCAATGACCTTTTCGGCCCATGCAATGTCGCTGGCAGTTGGCTTAAAGGCCAAAGCTACAGGCGCAATCTGATGGGGATGGATCAGAAGTTTGCCACCAAAACCAAGGCGGCGGGCCGCAGCTGCATCCGCTGCCACTGTTTTGGCATCATTATAGTCGGTGGTGACGCCATCAATTGGGGGGAGCGCCCCTGCCAAGCGTGATTGAAACACCATCTGCGATCGAGCAAAGATCAGTGCCTCCCAATCGGTAGCGCTGCCTAGATCGAGGGCGAAATCTAAATGACCAAAAGCCGCGCGGCGGACACCGGGTGCAGACAGTAGTGAGGCCATATTGGCCAGCCCTCTCGCTGTCTCAATCAATAGGATGACCTCGACATCGCGCGCGCAAGCAGCCCGTATCTGGGCAACTGTGTGAGCACTTTCTGCTTTGGGCAAAACAATCGTGGATGCAGCGCACAACCGCAGAAACTGCCGATCATTCTCAAAATGGGGCGAATTGGCATCATTAATGCGCACAGCAACACGCGCCCAATCAATCTCGGCGGCAAGGATGTCTTGGCGTGCCTGAGCCTTCGCTTGGGGCTGAACGGCGTCCTCTAGATCTATAATTACACAATCTGCCCCCGAGGCTAGGGCCTTTGCAAAGCGATCCGGCCTGTCGCCTGGCACAAAGAGGAAGGTCGCCGCATGCCTCATGGATCAGATGGCCCGCTTGTGGTGGCTTTTTCCGGAAAACTCAGCGCGCAATTTTTCGTCATCCGCACCCAGTGAAGGCACCGGACCGAGGGCTGATGTTTGCCCCTGCACGATCATCCCGGGCGCCAGCATTTCAATATCACCTGCATTCGTCTTTACGGTGACATACCGGTTCTGTGGATGCGCCATCAGATCATCCATGTCTGACAAACGACCGAAGGCGATACGTGCTTGATCGAGCCTCTTGATAATAGTCTCGCGTGGTAGTGCGGCAAAAACAGGAACAATAATGGCCTCAAGAGCGGGTCGATTGGCAACGCGCAGTGAATTGCTTGCAAAGCGCGCATCGGTTGCGATTGCTGCATCGCCCAGAACATCCTGACAGAACTGAGCCCATTCGCGTTCGTTCTGGATGGAGATCAGAACCGCTTTGCCGTCAGCGCAAGTATAGGCGCCATAGGGGGCGATTGTGGGATGCTTGAGGCCCATGCGCGCCGGCTTTTTCCCACCGTACCGCGATTGCAAATAGGGCACATTCATCCAGTCCGCCATCACGTGGAACAGCGATACTTCGATAACACGGCCCTTGCCGGTCCGTTCACGCGCAAAAAGGCCCTGCACGATAGCCTGATAAGATGTCATGCCCGCCGCGATATCGCAGACAGAAACACCGACGCGCGCCGGACCTTCTTCTGTTCCACTGATCATGCACAAGCCGCTCTCGGCCTGAATCAAAAGATCATACGCTTTTTGATCGCGATAAGGCCCATCTTCGCCATAACCCGAGATAGAAACATAAATAAGTCGCGGGTCACGTCGTGTCAGCTCGTCGGCGCCAAAGCCTAGGCGTGCCGCCGCACCTGGTGCCAGATTCTGAATAAACACATCGGCTTGCGCGATCATATTCGTGAGGATCGCATGATCCTCAGGGTTTTTGACGTCAAGCCGGATTGATTCCTTGCCACGATTGAGCCAGACGAAATAGGCGCTTTCCCCTTTGACAAGCGAGTCATAGCCGCGCGCAAAGTCGCCTTCGGGGCGCTCGATTTTGATTACCCGTGCGCCCGCCTCAGCAAGTCGGCTCGAGGCATAGGGTGCCGCGACCGCCTGTTCCAACGCCACAACTGTAATGCCTGCTAGGTCTTTCATCGATCGCGTCCTGTTCGCAATCAGGAATTTTCCACACCGAGCGTGGGCTTCGGAAATACACAGTTGTTCATCTGGGTATAGGAATTTGCTATGGCCTGAAGATCAGGGCGTTATGCCGCCACTTGTCCCGTCATCGTGACGACGCCGGACGATGAAATGGTCCGCAAGTCGATAGTACCGCCGCTTTTCACAGCATCAACAAGAAACGGCGCACCGAGAATGAGCGGCGAAACACCACGATAGGAGAATCTCGTGGGCGCACGACCCAGCGCAGTGGCCGCAAGGTTCAACATCAGCGTTGCCTGCAAGGGGCCATGAACGACAAGGCCTTCATAGAATTCAACATTCCGCGCGTAAGGATCATCATAGTGAATGCGATGACCATTGAAGGTCATTGCGGAATAGCGGAATAACATGGTTGAGGTCGGCGCTACGCTCCAGACCTGTCCCTGTGGACTCTCGGCCGGTTGCGGCACAATCGCGCCCGCAGTCCCCGCCTCGCGATAAACGATATCTTGCCGCTCAACGAGGATCAACCGATCGCCGACAAAATAACGATGATTCACCTTGAAGAAGCAAAGCTTTCCGCTCTTGCCCTCTTTGAAGGACACATCGGCAATCTCGCTATGTTTTTTGACGACGTCACCGCCATTGAAATGTCCGTGGTAAGTGACTTCACCCCCTGCCCACATGCGGCGCGGTAATCCGACATCGGGGAGAAACGCACCGAGCTTGGGATGGCCATCACTCCCGATTTGGTCTGGCGCGACGATATCAGGCGATAGACACCACTGAACGCCAAGAGGCACCGCGCCACTCGCGAAGAGATGAGGTGAAAATGTTGCCTCAAATTCCGCAATCACCCGCTCGCTAATTACATCGCGTCGCTCAATCATGCGCCCAATACAAGCATTCAACTCTTCCATGGCTTCTCAGCTTTTCCGATTCTATGTGGCATTCCAAATTTTACGCTTCACAAGGTCATTAACAACGTCAAGGGTAATGCGCTCCACGGCCTTGCAAGCTTCAGTAATTGGCTTGGCTTGGTTACGCACGAGAAATATCGGGCGAGACATGTGCTCATCGAGAATACGAGACGAGACCAACTCCCCCCGTTGAACCCTATCATACGCCGCTGCGCGCGCTAAAATGGTGAAGCCGCTGCCGCGCGTTACAAGTTCCTTAATCTGCGCCAGCGAATCCATTTCGATAATCACATTAAGCTGAGAATTGATTTCGCGCGCGCATCTTTCAATCCTCTGACGCAGACCATGATGTTGCGAAGGCAGAATCAGATCAAGGGCATGAAGATCAGCAAGCCTCACTGGCGTACCCGGTGCCGTTTTGAGCGGCCAATTGTCGGATGCTGCAAAGAAATGCAGGTCCTCGGTCATTAACTTCTGGACGTGGCAATTCTTCAGATTATCAACCTCATAAAGAAATGCGAGATCGATGGTCTGATCCTCTAGCCAAGTTTTAATGAAGCCACTCATCGCCTCAATGGCGCGAAGTCTCACTTTGGGCAAATCGACAAGCACGGTTTCAGCGAGTGGAACGGAGAGAACCATCGACACCGAACTCGGCAGGCCAATCGACACGGAACCATGCGGTACACCGCCCGATTCACGCACGGCCGCGCGACAAATTTCCATGCTTTTGTAAATGTCACGCGCGTGTTTCAAAAGAATTTGTCCCGCCTCTGTCAGCACGATGCCGCGGGGCGAACGGTCCAGAAGCTGAACCCCCAACTCCTCTTCGATCTTGATCACATGCTGTGATAGCGATGGCTGAGCGACATGCAGACGCGCCGACGCTGCCGAGAGTGAGCCCTCTTCAGCGATAGCAACAAAATATTTGAGCTGTTTGATGTCCATCTGCGCACACTTTATTTTACTCTTATTTCAGCAGTTTGAAGCGCAACTTACTGTAACCTGTTGAAGTGGATGAGTTGATAAACTCGCAACTTCCTTGATTTAGAAGGCGAAGGAGTTCGATGCGCTACCACCACCTCAGCCGAAAAAACTATAACAGCTTTCTAATTTTTTAAAAAGAGGGACTGATAACGTGCTAATTGCTATAAATCTGAGGCTTAACAAGTCAGCGATCAGTCGGGAGATCGTCCCCATTCCGACTTGCGGGTCTATGGCCCTAGGCAGACGCGTCTTTTGCAAAAAACAATAGCAACGAAACAAGATCAGCAAGTATGGATTTAATATCCTCTAGAACACAAATATTGTAGGGATGCACGACAGCCTCACCATGTGCAACCGGGACAAGAAATTTGGCAGCGGCGAACACGCTATCCAATGTTGAATTGGTGTTGATCTTGGTGTTTACTAAGATCACTCGGATATAATTGGGGCGCAGAGTAAGGTCATGAGCCAAATTCGAATAAGACTCTTCTCAAGGCACCATTTGATTTTTATAATTAATGCTCAGCTTTTGAAGCATTCAGGATATTAAATGACAAGACCGATTCCACGTATGCGCGATCAATATCGTTATTTTCGCCCGATTGATCTTCGGTGGAACGATGTTGACCGTTTTGGACACGTCAATAATGCTATTTTTTTCGAATTCTTCGATACAACGGTGAATAAATGGCTCGCTGAAGTGGGGCTCTTCCAAAGAGATTTTGATCCGATGTGTGTTGTTGCTCGACATGCTTGCGATTATTTTTTAGAAATCAAACAATCCGACAAAGTCGAAGTCGCCTTGGCAATCGAGACGATCGGGACGTCGAGCCTCACTTATCTTCCCGCACTGTTTCAAATCGGAAAGGATCGGCCCGCTGCTCAAGGCACATATGTTCACGTTGCCGTTGATCGAACGACGCGGCGTCCGACCCCGATTGGACCAGAAGCAAAAAGAATTTGTGAGAACCTGTTAATCGCGAAAAATTAAAATTTTAACTATTCGGGATTAATCATCTGAAAGACGACCTTACGAAAGACCCTGAGTTAGCAGTCTAGGCAGCAGAGAAATTTCGATCTCTGATCAAATCGATCGAAGTCATCTCTTGCATGAAAGGGGCTGTATAGAGCTGAAAACAAAATAAGATATCAATGCGTTGGCACTTCTCGATCAGCCCGGACAAGAAACCGCTGTATCGGTGGTAGCGGAGGGAGGCTACGGTCTGTACAGCGTCTTTTGGATCGAGCTGCCCAAGATGTAATTCTGAACCATTTAAATCATTGATATCTATAATAAATTGGGATCACCGACGGTTTGGTTGCGTGGGCCCTCAACCCCCGAGAGTTTAAACTATTTTGCTTGATTTAGGCATCTTGGGGGCCGAGATCCGTGGGAGGCTAGAGTCAATTCAAGATGATTGCCTCCATAACCGCTGGATTATGAAACACATTAGCTATTTACAGTAATACAAATTTGTAGGCACTGAAACAATTGATAAAAATATAATTCATTCTCCCATTATATTTTGTATTTTTTTGAATACTATCTACATTATCTATAAATTGACCTATCTAGTTTAATTAGATCAAATCTGACTAATACTGCGAATAAATTCATTATTTTCGATATTTTTAATTTTTATTATTTCTCTTGGACATCAAGATACTTAAAGGAATCCCATCGCAAGCATCGAATAGAGGCCAGCCGCCGTCTTTATCTTTAATATTTGTGAAAATGCTTGATGGTTTGGAATAAAAAATTTCACTTGATTGATCTGAATTGTTATCTAGTTCAATTTTTTTACTCGATAGAACATCGCCCTCTTGAGGTTGATTCTTGTAGCAAAATTTATGATTTTGAGTAACAACGTCAAAATTAGTACTATCGTCATTTTTTGATTGAAATTCAAAATTTTTGAATAATTTAAATTCGAATATTTTTTTTATTAATTTATATAAAACCATTTAATTCTCCCGGAATTAACTAACTAGTGTGTAAATTTGAATTTTAAGAATAGATAGTAAGATTACTTTTTAAAATAAAATGACCTTTTTATTCTTGATCAAAAAATTGGATAATTTTTCTTCAAATCATATAAGCCGTCTATCATTGTATTTGACTCAAATTATTTTGCCTCTAGCCTCGATTGGAGTATCACCAATAATTTCAAAATCACGTGTCAAAACAATACGATCAAACATATTTACAACAACACAGACATGATTAGGGATCACATTCATTACTGTTCCGACCTGGGGTCGATCATTGCTTTTTGAGAGGTCAAGGAAGCCGTGCTCCTCTGCAAAACCTGCAACCTGAATATTTGGGTATTCTATAACATGACCGAAACCTTCGAGGCCCCCACCGGTATCAGATGTTAACGTTTTTGACCCCGCATCCATGATACCGCGCTCTGGGCCCGCTCTGCTGACAATGGTCGTCACCACCGTAACCGCACAATCCTCCAGCGAGGCCATACCTTTTGCCATCATCATTCGATCATTAAAAATATAGGTGCCCGCACGATGTTCGGTCATGCCTTTCAAATCTCCTAGCTGACTTAGATTTGGTGTGCCGCCGGTAGAAACAATACGGGGTTCAAGACCGTGCTCACGAACACCACGAAGAGCGTCATCTAGAAAACGCTGAGAACCAGACATCTGTTGATCTGGCGGATAAAATACAAATCCTGCAAAGGAAAGCCCGGGCGTCAAAGCAATGACCCGCGCCAACTCAATTGCTTCGCCAACGGACTCAACACCCGCCCGCTTTCGTCCAGTATCACATTCAATTACGACATCAAGGGTTCGACCTCCAATCTCGGCTGCACGCGGAAGGCCTGAAATTGTTACAGGATTATCAGCAACTGCAGTTACGTTAGTGGTCTGTAGGAGACGACCAAGGCGTCCAACTTTTTCTTCACCCAAGAGATTGTAGGTGACTAAAATATCAGTCATTCCCGCTGCGGCCATAATTTCAGCTTCACCGAGCTTTTGGCAGGTAATTCCGGTTGCGCCGGAATCAATCTGCATTTTGGCAAAAAATGCTGATTTATGGGTCTTTATATGAGGTCGACTCTTAATCTTAGCTGCGTTGCAATAGGCCTGTGCCTTTGCAATGTTACGTTCGACGACATCAAGATCGACTACGAGAGCGGGCGTTCCGACTTCCCTTGCGATTTGCGCCGCTAGTCTTTTTTTTGACACAGTCCGCCTTCCTTAGGATCTCACCTGCAGGATGGCTTCGATTTCGACCATCATACCATTGGGCAACGATCCCATTCCCACGGCAGACCGCGCATGACGACCCACGTCTCCCAAAACATCGACGAGCAAGTCCGAGCATCCATTTATTACTTTGGGGTGGTCAGAAAAATCAGGTTCCGCATTCACCATGCCTAGCAACTTCAAAACCGCTTCGATTCTCGACAAATCGCCCAACGCAGCTCTTGCAACGGCAAGCAATTGGAGGCCGGTAAGACGCGCCTCTGCATAACCTTCTTCAATCGTTGCGTCACGACCGAGCCGCCCAGTTTTGTAAGTACCGTCAGGACGCTTAGGTCCTTGGCCTGATAGATAAAGAAGCTGGCCTGAAAACCGATAAGGAACATAATTTGCAACTGGCACCGGCATCACGGGGAGTTCGAGCCCTAATTGAGCAAGCCGTTGTTCGGGCGAAAACATATTAGTCATTCCAGAAATTAAACAATATCAACATAGATCTTCGCGCCATTGACCATCAATAACAATACCATGGGCAGATATACGCTCCCGCCCAATGAGTTGTTCTCCGGTTGAATCCACATAGTCAAATCGGCCTTCATCAAACGATAGAATTGAGGCGTCCCCTATGGAGCCTGTTTTGAAGGTCCCGAGGTCACCGCGTTCCATTGCTTTTGCCGGAGCCACTGTCGCAGCTCGAACAACTTCAACCAATGGCATCCCCAGACATAGAAATTTGGACATTGTGGTCAGAAGGTCAAAGGCAGGACCATCGATACAAAGTGCATGGACGTCGCTCGATATACAGTCCGGCGCGAACCCATTAGCCAGCATGACCCGTGCTGTATCAAATGAGAATGATCCCATCCCATGCCCTATATCGAAGATGACACCTCTATCGCGGGCTTCCAACACGTAGTCGTGGATTTTTCCCGATACTGTTGCCGGACTATTGGGGAAAGGACGGAAACAATGTGTTAGAATGTCGCCCTTGCGCATTCTGATCAAAACATCCTCGAGCGTTGGCGGAGGATGATCGATATGAACCATCATAGGTAGACCAACTTCTTCCGCGACTAACCGAGCTATGTCGAGAGGTATTGTACCGGAATTCTGTGATGCGTGGTGACCGACCCTAACTTTGATTCCTGCAATCGTATCGCGGTGCGCATGGATAGTTTCAACGGCATCAATCGGCGCCATAAGCCGCAAGTCGCCACTCTCACCCACCATAATGCGTTTCGAAAAACCATAAATGCCGGCGAAAGAAATATTCAAATAGGCGATAATCCGAACCGGAGAAGGCTTGATAACATGTTCGAGAAACCCGGAATAGTTTCCTGGTCCTGCGCTACCTGTATCAACAAGCGTCGTGCACCCACCCCGAGCGAGTCGGAGCGGATCAACGCCAAGCGAGGTACCGCCCCAGTAAACATGGGTATGGAGATCAATTAGACCGGGAGTAACAATCTTGCCCGCGACGGAGCGCTCCACCGTACCGAGCAATCCACCGCCTATTCCAGCAACCCTACCTGCACGAAAGCCAACATCGGTAACCGCATCGATACCCTGTGAGGGATCAATAACACGCCCCCCTTTGAGCACAAGATCAAACATCATATCTTTTATCTTTCTATCGAGCCCATCGGCACGAAAGGTTATCGAACCCATTACTGATGTTTAGAGATTGACTACTTGACCTGTGTGGATGGATTCATCAGCTGCTATAACAATCTTCAGGCTTTTGACGGCGTCATTCATGTGATCCGTCAGATTAATATTCTCGTCAATTGCCTTCATAAGGTAGCGTTGCTCTCTTTCGCACAGTGCGTCATGGTCGGGCTCATCAGTCATATCGATCCTTTGATCCGGCTTTGACATATCGGCATGATGCCATAAAATTTGATTAGTCTTTGTATGCGCATTAATGTCGTCTGATTTCACATCGTCGGCAGTTTCAGCCATAACAATTGATACTGAGCCTTTCGGACCAATGACGTCTTTTACGAAAAAAGCTGTCTCACTCATCATAGGTCCCCAACCGGCTTCATACCACCCAACAGAACCATCATCAAAAATAACCTGAAGCATACCATAGTTATTTACGGGGACCTCGTCGGTGAGACGTGCACCAATTGCATGGACCTTCACTGGCTTTGCCTTAGTCATCTGGCACATAACATCAACATAATGGACACCACAATCAACGATCGGAGGAAAGCTATCCATTAATCGCTTATGCCAAGCCCAGGTCTCCCCATTAGACTGCTGGTTCAAATTCATACGGAAAACTAAAGGCGTTCCGAGTTCTCGTGCAATTTCGATGAATCGAACCCAGGATGGATGTTGCCTTAAGATATAACCTACAACTAGCTTTCGATTAGTGCGTTGCGCGGTGGCGACCACTTTTTCTGCGTTTGCAACATTATCGGCAAGTGGCTTTTCAACAAAGACATGTGCGCCCGCTTCCATTGCCTTGATAGCAAAATCAGCATGTGAGTCTGGCAATGTATTGATGGAAACGACATCCGGCTTCAATTCGGCCAAAGCGGTTTCGAAATTTGAATAAGTCTTAGCTTTTGCCAAAGCATCAGGTAATTTGCGGTTAGCGATGCGGCGTTCGCAAACACCGACAACCTCAAAACCTGGAATACGCGTATAAGCCATTGCATGGCTCATCCCCATATTACCAAGCCCAACAACCAAAACTCGTTTTGTCATGACGTTCTTCCTTGATTTTACTTACTCGTTAACCGCCGATTTTAATTACCCGTCCTGTTCGCGCAGATTCCTCTGCAGCAAGAGTTGCCTGAAGCGCTGCAGCAGCGTCTTCTGGACGACCAATCGCCGGCTCTTTTCCTGCCAAGGCGCAGTTTGCAAAGTAGGAAAACTCGTCGCGCAAAGCGCCTCCACGAACTCCATCGAACATCGGCCAATAGGTTGTATCCGGGCTATGCAGCTTGTCTGATGAAACGATACCAAGATTAGGGAAGGTATCTTGCACATGAATTATGCCTTCAGTTCCGATAATAGACATGCGTTCGTCAATATCAAAGGGTGTTTTTTCAGGCATGCACCAAACGGTCTCAAGCGTCGCGGTAGCGCCACCGGCAAAGCGATACATTGTCTGACCAATGTCCGGAAATTTCAGACCCCGTACATCGACGGTTTGAGCATAGGCACTGACGATCCGATCGCCAGTGAACCATAACATCAAATCAGTATCGTGAATGGCGTCTCCAACTATTGGTCCAATTTTATTCAGTATTTCGGGAGTCCAAGCTGCAGGAATGTTTCGCCGCGAGCTCATGGCAACAATCTTACCAATTCGTCCAGCATCTATAGCTTGTTTTGCCATTCGGTAGCGTGGATTGAAACGACAGATATGACCAATCTGCAAGATACCTTTGGATCGTTTGGCGGCGTTCATGATCATGTTACAGTCTTCAATCGTTGAAGCCATCGGCTTTTCAAGAAAGACATGTTTACCTGCATCAAGCGCCGCGATTGTCGGGTTAGTATGCTGGTCCCACATCGTTACTACTGAAACCGCATCAATATCGGGGTCTGCAAGCAAATCGCGATAATCACGATATGTCTTCTTCACGCCAAATTTCGAAGCCAATTCGGTAAGCCTATCGGGCGTTCTCGTGCACAACGCTGCAAGCTCGAGATTGGGAATGCCGACAATAGCGTCACAATGGATTTCACCAAACCAACCCAGTCCAATCACACCAATACGTAAGCGCTGCATCTCATCCCCCATCAAAATTCTTCAAGCGTGAGTTCACGCGCCATCACAATATTTCCCGCAGTTAAACCGCAATCTACAGGCAATGCCGCACCTGTTATCCCTGCGGCATGGTCGGACGCCAAGAAGGCAATCGCGCGAGCAACATCAATGGGTTCCACAATCCGGCCCAACGGATACCAACGCTTTAAAGTCGCAAGAACTTGGGGCTCTTTCTTTGCGCGGTCATCCCAAATCGGAGTTCGGACCGTGCCTGGTAAAACGATATTCACACGTATACCAAATCGCCCATATTCAAGAGCGAGCGAGCGGGTCATTGAAATCATACCCGCCTTGGCAGCGCTATAAGCTGGATCTCCAAGCGCTCCCAAACCATTCACGGAGCCTACATTAACAATCGCACCGATGCCTTTGTCCTGCATTACCGGAAGCACGGCATGGGCACAGAAATATGCGCCGTTCAGATTACCCTTCACATCATGCTCCCACCCCGCGGGGTCGGTTCGGGCAAAGGTCGGATGTTTCGAAAACCCGGCATTGTTGATCAGAATGTCAACTGTCCCGAGCCGCTCGGTGAGCTTTGCAAAACCCTGCTTCACCGCAGCAGCATCTGAAATATCCACTCGAACTGGTGCTGTATCAATCCCCTCGCCCGCAAGCTGTTTGGCAACGCTATCAACTGCGTCGCTCTGGTCGATCAGCCCTATTGCAGCGCCCTGCGAGCCGAAATAGCGGCATAATGACTGCCCGATTCCGCCCGCCGCGCCGGTGATAAAGACAACTTTTCCATCAAACATCATAGCGCTGCCTCTAGCGCCTGAAGACCATCCGCAATCCAGCTTACATTTTCACGACGCAAATGACCCCAATTATAGAAGGCAACCTCTGAAACCCCGCCCTCGCCGAGCGCACGCATCGCAGCCAGAAACTCGCCCTTCGTGTCGAGATCAGGAAACGCCGGCCTCACAATTCCACGCACAGTTCCGTTACCGCGCAATCTGCGGCGGAGATCGAACAGGTCCGCTTTCACGCGCGCAGCGCTCGGTTCATAAAAACACGCCTCGATAATGCCTGTCGCATCGGCAAGCGCCGCAAGATCGCTACCCTCGTACCACGCACCCGACGTGGGCCGTGCAACGGAGGGAATCACCGCGACATCTACATCCTTCGGCACCACATCGCGAATGTCCCGCACAAGCGACGTCACCACGGTACAACGCCAGTCGAGATACGCCTTTAGATCGCCATCCGTCCGTGTATCGGCCTCCCAAAACGCTTCGGCCATATCGGCCGGATAATCGAGATCACTGGCTAAATACGCACTGACATCATCCGCAACCTGCGCCTTGAGCCGCGCCGCATTTATCCCTGCAGCCTTTGATCCTTCTATACAATGCGGGCAGAAGCACAGCCCGAGTTGTTTATCGAGCCAGCGGTTCGGGCGGTTAAGTGCAAATTCGTGGTGGAAGCCGTGCGCATAGGGCAAAAATCCCGGCGTCTCCATTGAAAGGCCGCTCACCGGATAATTTTCCGTCACATCCTGCGCGAGCCCGATCGCGTAAGCGCGCGCTTCGGGGGCCGACGGGCATAAGTTATAAATGTAGCGATCACCGAAAGCGTTGCACACAGCCGAGTCGAAATGCGCCGATCCCAGTAACGTATTGTGCAATAGGACTAGCCAGACATTCGTTTTCATGCTTTGATGCGAAGTCAATTGCCGTAGCACGTCTTGCGCATTCAGGATCGAGTTAGCCACCGGCTTGATCGCGCCATATCGCGTCGGGTTGGCCTTGAAATAGACCGTTCCATCTTCCGGAAAATATACCTTTCCCGTTCGGCCATGGGGCCGTAAAAATTTTCCTGCGTGATAACTTCCAGCAATAGTGACCGTATCAAGCCCAAGCGCCTCAAATTGCTCGACAGCCTTCGAAACGCCCGCCTCCGCAAGATCCCACGCATAGGTGTAGATGGCCTTGTAGCTCATAATGCGTTTCTCCGAATTGGATCAATTTCCGAACCAACCCTCTTTCAAATACTGCATATATTCAAAAACTGTCCCGTATTTCCGAATGAAAACGACCTTTAGAAAATCGCCAACGACGAACGGCGGAATCAAGATTTCCTGCCCTTCAATATGCGGCTCGATCGCTTCGACCCGATAGGCAATGTGCGGATTGTTACGCACGATTGCTGGCACGCTGGTGCCCTCTGCATAGCGTAGAAACTCGATATGTTCGGGATGATTGCGCGGATTCGTCACCCATACGCGGCTTTGTTCGACCCAATCCTCGTTCGGTTGCGGCACGGTCGTCGTAATTCCGATATGGTCAAAAATATACATCGGCCGAACTCCAGTCGAGTATTACGCCGTAACAGGAGAAAGGCGACACCTCTAAGGTGCCGCCCCGGTCCTAATCAGAGAGCCGCTTGAATGGCTGCAACATCAACGCCCTTGTAATCTGCAGATAGAGCAAATTTTTCGGCGTCCGCTTTAACCTTTGCTGCATCGAAGGCATTGGCTTCGTCAATCAGATCGTTCTTGCAGACATCTTCGAATTTGAAGCTCTGTGTGATCTGGCCAATCTTACGACCGGTCTCGAAGAAGAGCTCCCAACTAGATTTTAGGTGGAATCCCCATTTCTTTCGCTCATCCATGCGACCAGCAAACACCGACGCCAATTGCATCATGGACTCAGTTGCAACAGCAGGGGTCATTTGCGAGGCAAGCCCCGGGAATTGCTCCATGACGATCTGCGTTGCCGCACGTGGATTATGTTTTCCGAATTCGAGCCCTGCTGCCCAACCTTGGAAGTAACGGGCATAAAGTTTGCGCTTGGCAGCATCTTCGAAGTCAGCCTTGCGGATTACAAAACTATTTGCAGGAAGTTTCGAGAAATCGCGCCCTAGGAAGTGATCAAAATCGAGTCCTTGGCCCTTCCACATCGCACGATAGCCTTCCCAACATAGAGCTGCATCGCCCTTACCTTCCTTGAGTACGGTACCCCACATTGGCCAACCGGCGTCAACATATTTCACTTTCGTTACGTCAACACCTGCAGCCGCCAGCATCGGATCTGTAATCGATTGCCAACCGGCGCTGCCGAGCAAGATCGTCTTGCCTTCGAGCTCTTTAAGGCTCTTTGGCTTCTGACCCTTCCGAAAAGCAAAGGTGAACACGTCGCCGCCACCCATATGGAATGCAGAAACGAGCGGCATACCCTGTTCTAGAGCCAGGGAGAAAACACCAGGCGACGGATAGCCAACATCGGCCTGTTTCTGATCAACGAGTTTAACGGTTGATGTCGCTTCAGACGGTCCGGGTTCGAGCGTTGTAGCGATGTCACCGAAATAGCCAAACTTCTTTGCAACCCAATACGGATAGTCGTCGAGCACCTCAACGGTCCCGCGCGGTGATACCCACCTCACAGTGTCTGCGGCTAAAGCGGAGCTTACCCCGCCAAGGCCACCAAAAGCCGCGGCTGACACACCGCCTGCTGTCAAAGTCAAAAGACGCCGACGGTCAATCATTAAACTATCGCCTGTAAGCTTAGTCATTTGTTCCCCCTCGAGTTAAAACCATCATAAGTTCAATGCCCGCACAATTTGATGGGTCCCCCCACTTTACGAACATTTATGCCTCCCAACTGGCCCATTTTTTACCGAACCAGAAGAAGAAGATGTAAATCGAGATGCCAATCGTCGCGAGCATGAGAATAATCGCAAAAAACTGAGGCATCCGGATAAGTGCAGAATAATAGGTCAGACGATTACCAAGCCCCTCGGCACCCCCTACCATCTCGGCTCCAATCGCCGTCAAAAGACCAAAAATCGAACCGACCATCAACCCGACAATGATCATCGGCATGGCCATCGGGATTCTGATTTTCGTAAATATCTGAAGTGTGCTGGCACCGAATGAGCGCGCAAGCGCAATTTTAGCCAAATCAACGCGCCGGAAACCCGTTGCCGCGTTGATCATCACCATCGGGCCGCTAGCGAGAGCAACCGCAATTATTCGTGGTTCACTGCCAAAGCCAAAGCGGAGAATTAGTAACGGTACCAACGCCAGCATAGGCGTTGTGACAAGTAATAAGATATATGGCGTGACAACTTTTTCCACGAACGGAAATTGTGTGATCACGGCAGCAAGGATGAAACCGATTGAGCCGCCAATGAAAAACCCTGTCAGCAATTCATAAAGCGTAACTACAACATGAGGCCAGAGGAAATGCCATTCGGTAAACAAAGCGGTGACGATTTGTGTCGGTTTGGGTAGGATGTACTGTGGCACATTGAAAAGCCTCAACAATATCTCGGTGCCACCGATAATGACAACTGCGACCAAAACTATAACAATGGTCTCAAGCTTCGATCGGTGATCTCCAGAACCAAAAGCGGAAAGTCCTGCAAGACCCGATCCACCCGATTCCCCCTGCTTCTTATTGAATTCGGGAATTTTATTACCCAACGCCTTGTCCAAGTGCCTCTCCGTCAGTCATTACGTTTCATGTAATCGCTAGCCCTGCAGCTGCACCGCGGCCGTGATCTATACTTCCCTTGATTTCAAGAACACGCGCAATGAAATCGGGGCGCGTTTGAATATCGACCGGACGAGGCCGGGGAATATCGATATCGTATATCGACGCAATCCGACCAGGGCGGGCCGACATAACGACAACACGATCCGCCAAAAAAATTGCTTCAGAAATCGAATGTGTGACGAACACGATCGTCTTTCGTGTTTCCATCCAGATTTCCTGAATTAGAAGGTTCATCTCGTCACGGGTAAAAGCATCAAGAGCGCCAAACGGCTCATCCATCAGCAGGACCGAGGGATCCACCGCCAGACTGCGTACAATCGAAGCGCGTTGCTGCATCCCGCCCGAGAGTTCACGTGGGAACTTGTTCTCGAAACCCTTGAGATTCACCCGCTCCAGCAGCGAATTAATCCGCGACTGATCAGGCTGTTTACTTTTCAACTCGAACGGCAGGGCAATATTTTTTGAAAGATTGCGCCATGGCAAGAGATTTGCGTCCTGGAAGATCATGGCGATTTCCGGATGTGGCTGATTAATTGTCTCTGATCCGAGTTTAATCTCGCCGGCACTTAGCGAATGCAGTCCAGCCATCGACCATAGAAGTGTAGACTTGCCACATCCCGACGGACCTAGAATGCAGAGGAATTCTCCCTCACGAACATCAAGTGAAACCTTGTCAAGCGCGTGGACTGAACCTGATCGCGTTTCGTAAAACTTCGTGGCAGAGTCGATCGCCATTTTTATCTTGGTCATTACCGTTCCATTTTCATCAAACAGACCGCGCTGTTCCAGCCCAATACAAGTGTCTGGCCGAAACAACTCTCCCTATTAACCAATCCGACTTGCTTATTCTTTCGTTTGATCCTAGCGCGTCAGAGTTTTATTGAAGGTCTTTCCGCCTTCCTTGAGTGAAAGTATGTTACAGAAACAAGATCCATGCAATAGGAAAAGAGCACGGAACGATAAAAATTTAATAATTAAAAAAATACAATTAAATCAATATATTGCAGAAAAGTTATTCAAAAAATCAGCTCTCAATCATGCCGCACTGCAAAATTTCGCGCCTAAATTCAGTTGCAAATTTTAAGAATAATGTGTAATTGAATTACAAACAGTATAAGCGGTCGGAGCCGCTCTTCGATGGACAAAAAAAAACCCATCATGCCGAATTTGGCTAGCGATCAGACGCCTGCAATAGACCTTTTGTCTCGGATTCAAAGAATAGAGGGCGGCTTATCGCCTGCTGAACGCCGCGTCGCTGAAGCCGTCGCAACCGATTATCAGGCAACAACGAGAATGACGATTTCCGAACTCGCAAGTAAAGCAGGCGTAAGCCAGCCAAGCGTGACCCGCTTTTGCCGTTCTGTCGGATGTTCTTCTTTCGGGGAATTCAAGATCTTGCTTGCGACAACCCTCACTGTTGCAGCCGTGTACTTGAGCTCGGATAGAGTTTTCAATGACGATATAGGTCAATTGGCACAAACCGTAATGATGCGCGCGGCAAATACTATTCGCGACTGCCTGGATCAGCTTGACACAAACTCCATTCAGCAATCCATCAAGGCGATTTCCACATGCTCCCGCCTCGATATTTACGGACAGGGCGGAGGCTCCGCCGCCGTGGTCGAAGACGCCAAACTACGCTTCTTCCGCCTCGGCATGCCCGTCTGCGCCTATATTGACGGCCACCAACAAAGAATGTCCGCAGCTACCCTGAATCCAAGTGACGTCGTTTTCGCGATTTCAAATAGCGGTCGCTCTAAATCAGTCGTCGGAGCCGTTGAAATTGCGCGCTCATTTGGTGCAATGACGATTGCCATGACCCGGCCAAATACACCGCTTGCCAACGTCGCCGAAATCATAATTCCCATGATTATCCCCGAGGATGCGAATGCTCTCATTCCTACAACATCTCGCTATGGTCATTTGGCGGTGATAGACACAATCGCAACAGGCGTTGCGTCCGAAATGGGTTCGCGTTCGCGTGAAGCGCTGCGTCGCGTTCGTTACACTTTAGCGAGCATTGGTATCGCTATACCAACGCCAAGCTCGGATCCTTCACCGCTAATGAGAAATTTAAAACCACAAGAGTAAAGTTTAACATCAAAATTTCGGAGTGCTAAGATGACCAATACATCCAGCAAAGCACGACAAATCGTCCAATCATGGCTCACGAAATTCGATAAATCACTCGCTGAAGGTGATATCTCTAGCACAATTGAACTATTTAAACACGATTGTTTCTGGCGCGATTTTGTCGCATTTACATGGAATATTCGGACGCTCGAAGGGCATGAAGAAATCAAAAACATGCTCTCAGCCAATCTCGCTTCAATCGAGCCAAAAGGGTGGCTGATTGATGAAGAGCCTACAGAGACAGATGGCATAACGGAAGCTTGGCTTCGGTTTGAAACCGCCACAACTCGCGGGCGAGCTATCCTTCGCATTATCGATGGTAAAGCTTGGACATTGCTTACCACTGCGGAAGAATTAAAAGGCTTTGAGGAACCCAAAGGTCATAGACGCCCAAAAGGTACCACTCATGGCGCATATAAACGCGACAAAAACTGGTTCGAGAAAAAGCTCGAATATGAGAAGAACCTTGGTTATTCAATTCAACCTTATTGCCTGGTTATAGGGGGTGGCCAGGGTGGCATTGCCCTTGGAGCACGAATAAAACAATTAGGCGTCCCAACAATTATCGTTGAGAAAAATGCAAGAGCCGGCGATTCTTGGCGCAATCGTTATCGATCGCTCGTATTGCATGATCCCGTTTGGTACGATCATTTGCCCTACATACCCTTTCCAGACACTTGGCCGATCTTTACTCCTAAGGACAAGCTTGGTGACTGGTTAGAAATGTACACAAAAGTCATGGAACTGAATTATTGGGGTTCGACAGAATGTATCCATGCAAGCTATGACGAGAATAATTCAGAGTGGCATGTGGATGTTCTACGCGATGGGACACCGGTAACTCTGAAGCCAAAGCAACTCGTCTTTGCAACCGGTGCTTATGGTCCCCCGAACATCATTTCTCTTCCGGGCATTGAAACGTTTTCTGGCCAGCATTTTCATTCAAGCAGTTATAAAACGGGTGCGGCCTATGAGGGTAAGCACTGTATAATTATTGGAGCGAACAGCTCTGCCCATGATATCGCTGCTGATCTCTATGAATTTGGAGCCAAGGTAACGATGCTTCAACGCTCACCAACGACAGTCATCAAATCAGAAACTTTGATGGACGTTGCCTTTAACAATCTATATTCGCAAAATGCGGTTGAAAGCGGTATATCTACCGATAAAGCTGATCTGATTTTTGCTGCAACACCCCTTAAAATCATGCCCGTATTTCAAAAACCACTTTATGACGAAATGCGCAGGCGTGATGCATCATTTTATAAACGATTAGAAAGGGTAGGCTTTCGCGTTGACTTCGGAGAAGACGAATCGGGCTTAATGATGAAGGCAATGCGCTCTGGATCAGGATATTATATTGACGTAGGCGCATCCGATCTAATTGCCGATGGGCACATCGCCATTCGAAGCGGCGTTGAAATCAAAAACGTGAAAGCAAATTCGGTTGAACTTACAGATGGAACTGAATTAGGCGCAGATGTTATCGTACAAGCTACGGGATACCAATCGATGAATCGTATGGTTGCAAAAATCGTATCCAACGAAATGGCCGATAAAGTAGGTAAATGTTGGGGCTTGGGATCTGGTTTTGCGAAAGATCCTGGTCCATGGGAGGGTGAGCCACGTAATATGTGGAAGCCAACTCAACAAACGGGTCTTTGGTTTCATGGCGGGAACCTTCACCTCTCTCGTCATTTCTCCCAACTTTTAGCAATTCAAATCAAAGCTAGAATGGAATGCATCCCAACTCCTGTGTTTGGGATGAGAACCGTGCATCACAAATGCTAGCCTATTATGATCTATTCAGTAGAATTAATGATATAGTTATTGATTAAGATCTGATCAAATTATACAAAATTGAAAAATTAATATTAAACGAAATGCAAATTTGAAGCTTAAATATTCGAAAGCGGTCAAGTTAGCTTAGATTTTATCGCGCATTCAAAACTTTAACCTTGCACTTTTCAAACAGCCCGCACAAAAGCCGCTATATCGGTGGTAGCGGAGGGAGGCTACGGTCTATACAGCGTTTTTTGGATAAAGATAACTAAAAAGAAATTCAACGCGTGAATTATCCTTTAGTATATCAGTATGATATAAATTCTCAATAGTCTGTTTGCGTGACCTAAACCGCGCAAGAATCTAATCTGCCTTTTTTTATTCCTTCAGTCCACCATCGTGGTTTACGATTGAAAATCAAGTAAGATCAATTGCGGGAAGTCGACGAAAAACAAATCTCGCAAATTAACCAAAATTGCTAGAAACTTTCAATCAATTTGATAATTTGATGGCTTTGGTTTTGCTCACTCAACCAATTTCAGTGTTAAAAAACCTAACCTATAACTAAAGATTTTATGAGTGCAAATACTTGAACATACCGAGAATTAAAGTTTAAGAATGTCAGCAGCGCGCTCTGCAATCATAACCACAGGGGCATGAGTATTTCCTGAAACAATATTCGGCATTATAGATGCATCAGCGATATAAATATTATCAAATCCCCTCAGTTTAAGTGATGTATCAACAACTGCCATTGGATCATCGGCTGTTCCCATTTTTGCTGTACCCACGGGATGAAAAATAGTAGTACCAATTTTACCTGCAGCTTCAATCAAATCATTCTCTGATTGTATTTTTTCTCCAGGTATTACTTCCTCTGGCAAATAATTGGCCATTCGACTTGTCTTCATTAAGTTACGGGCAAGCTTTATTGAACTAATAGCAACTTCAATATCTTCGTTAGTTGAGAGGTAATTTGGCGCTATCCGAGGTGCCACCAGCGGATCTGCCGAAGATAGAGTTACTGTACCCAAACTTGTAGGGCGTAAGTTACAAACCGAAACGGTTATAGCAGAGTATTTGTGAAGCGGCTGCCCAAATGCATCTAACGATAGTGGTTGAACATGAAATTCGATATTTGGTGTAGTATATCTTTTATCGGATCGTGTGAAAATTCCAAGTTGAGATGGTGCCATTGCCATAGGTCCAGACCTAAACATAGCATACTCAGCCGCTATTTTAATCTTGCCAATGAAACTTGCGGAAATATCATTTAAAGTTTTTGCCCCAGATATTTTAAATGATGTACGCAATTGAAGATGATCCTGTAAATTTCTACCAACACCCGGCAAATTGCGTTTCACATTAAGTCCAAGATTTGCCAGGTCGGAACCAGGACCAATTCCTGAGAGCATAAGAATTTGAGGCGTGCCAATTGAGCCTGCTGAAAGAATTACCCTACCACGAATTTTAGCATACTTTTTTTGTCCATTCTGATAAAATTCAACATGTGTTGCTTGTTCTTTATCTAATAGCAACTTGGTTATTTGAGAATTTTCAAATATCGATAAATTTTTTCTTGATTTAACAGATCTAGAAAGAAATGCCTTTGCTGAGCTCCATCTTAGACCCGATTTTTGGGTAACTTCGAAATACCCTGATCCTTCATTGTTTCCTTGATTAAAATCACCAACTTTTGGAATGCCCAATTCTTCTGCGGCTTCACGAACAGCATCAAGTATGGGCCAATGTAATCTCTGTCGCTCAACGATCATTTCACCATCGTTACCATGGCCGCTAACATTTGAATGATATTTTTCGGAGCGTATGAAGATTGGTAAAACATCTGCCCATGACCAACCCTTGCAGCCCATCTGTGACCATCGATCAAAATCTGCAGCCTGACCCCTCATATAAATCATTCCATTAATTGACGAACAACCACCGATAACTTTGCCGCGCGGATATGGAATGGATCTGCCACCCAGCCCCCTCTCAATTTCAGTCCGATACAACCAATCAGTTCTTGGATTTCCAATACAATATAGATAGCCAACAGGAATATGTATCCAAGGATAGTTGTCTGAACCACCCGCCTCAAGCAAAAGAACATTATTGCGTGGATCTTGAGAAAGCCTATTTGCAAGAACGCAACCCGCCGAACCTGCTCCTATAATTATATAATCAAATTGGCCAATGTTATTACTCACCTCTCAACTCCATGAGAGTTTCCCAGTGGGTAGTTAGACTATTCTGAACCGCTCGCCATAGCTTATAACGCTTCTCATAAAGAGCATAATTCGAGATAGCAGGCCTAACTAGCCTCGGCGCCTTTGTCATTGAAGTGACAGCTTCATCAAGACTTTGATAGAAACCTGTACCAACGGCTGCAGCCATAGCTGCACCAAGCGCACCAGCTTCCGGCTGACTCGACACTGAAACGCTTTTTCCAAGCATATCTGCTAGCATTTGCGGCCAGACAGGGCTGCGCGAACCGCCACCCGACAAAATTATTCCTTCCGTTGGAATATCAGCTGAACGTAAAGTTTCGATATGCTGAACATGCGCGAAAGCAACGCCTTCAAAAACGGCTCGCATCAAATCGCCTGCCGAATGCCAACCAGCTAAACCAAAAATTCCCGCTCGCGCATTAGAATCCCCTGCCGCCCCATAAAGATAGGGATGGTATAGTGGCGAGCTGGGCGTTAAAGAGGCTTCAAATGAAATGCGATCGGCGTCAATAAACGCATCTTTAGACCCACCCATTAAATGATGTGCTACCCATTCCAAATTTGTGGCCGATGTCGCAGAATTATCCATTGCCATGAAAAGGCCAGGAAGAATACCACACGACATGAAAACGCCCGCAGCAGGCTTATCAACAATAGCCTGATTAATACTCCACGTTCCGATTATAACAGATGTTTGACCTAACTTTGTTACGCCTGCACCGACTGCACTAGATATAACATCAAAAAAACCGGCAACAACGGGTGTACCAGCCGATAATCCTGTTCGAGCGGCAAAATCGTCGGTAACCACACCTGCAATATCTGTAGGCCAAAGAAGTTTAGGTAATAGATTAGAATATTTACGAAGACCATAAACTTCCAACAAATCATCACTGTAGGAATTTTCTGGTAAAGATAGAAGACCTGCGCCTCCCATATCAGTAACATCGCCAACAATTTCGTCAGTAAGCGCAAGCGTGATCACATCTTTGCACATCAATAGGTGAACTGAAGAATCTACCAACTCCGGCTTATTGTATTTCATCCATGACAATAAAGTTGGAGTCTGCGATGCCCAAGGCCGCTGATAGGCAATTTTAAATGCAGCATCAGCCGTCCCGTCGTTATGCCAATCGGCAGCGATCCCCGATGCACGTGTATCCATGGACTGAATTGCTATAACTTGCTCATGATCCTTATTGATTAAATACAATCCATTACCATGACCAGAAGTACCTATCCCGCCAATATCCTTTCCGCTTTTACCGCTTTTGTCTAATATCTCAATTATTAAATCAACCAAGTCACTCCGCAATCTATTAATGTCGCGTTCAACCATACCTGGACCAGGACTTGAACTGCCGGTTTCGCGGACAGAACGTGCTAACTCAACTCCATTAGAATCAAATAAAACAGCCTTAACACCAGTATTACCCGCATCAATACCTAAGAACAAAGTCATCAGAAAAATCCCATCGAAAAATTTGCCATTCACCGAATTATCAAAATTGAATTTTTATCCTCTTTGATAGATATACCAAGCTTCTTCACCATTAGCTTTGTCGTGAATGATAGACATCAAGGCGCGAACAACAGCAGCAGGATTTGGGTGCTGATAAACGTTACGCCCATATACAAGCCCTTTTGCACCCTGAGCTATAAGCGACGCGGATTTTGACAATACTGATTTGAGATCATCTTTACCACCACCACGTACAAGAACAGGAACCCGAGCAGTTTCAACTACAAGATGGAAATCATCTGCATTATCCGTTGGATCAGCCTTTATAATATCCGCACCCATTTCAGATGCGAGACGAACCAGCGGAATAATTTTTTCCTTATCACCATCAACTTGATATCCGCCTCGAATTTCATTCGGAAGCATGGCAAGCGGTTCAATCATTAAGGGCATTCCATACCGCGTGCAGGATTCACGCACACGGCTAATATTTTCTACGCACTGACGAAATAATTCTGGCTCATCTGGTAGCATAAATAAATTTACCACTACACATGCTGCGTCCATCTCGAGTGCACCAATGATCGGATCATCCGCATTCTGAAGCATGGACCACATTACACGGTGCTTTGTTGAATTGTATGGATTTCCCATATCAATTCGCATGACCAAGGCCGGTTTATTTTTTTCGGGCCGAGTTTGGAGAAGATCAGACTGACCATATGCCATCTGAATAGCGTCTGGCTGAGCCCTTATCAACGTATCTACTACCCGGCTCATATCTTCTAATCCAACTAGAAATGATGGCTCGTTACAAACCCCGTGATCAATTGCAACATCTAAACATCCACCAAAGGAGAACAACCGATTCATACGAGCTTTCGCACTAATTTTCATATCTTAAACCTTTAACCTAGATGGTTGGACCCCGTGATATTGAACGAGATCAGAAGAAAATTCGATAATTTCATTATCTATACGCTGTTGGTCCCAATTTAAAAAAGCACCCATGGCAAATGCTGTTGCTTTGATGAGACCTCCATTTATTTGGCCAGTGATACAGATTGGAAGGCGTCGCTGGAGAATGTCGGAAAGTCTTCGCGCCTTCTCAACCTCAATCAAATATTTCACTTCACCAATAGATAAATCAAAGCCAGAAACCAACGGGATACTTGAGTCAAAAGAAAGACGCTTGCTGCCATATATACTCGAAATTCGATCGCTTGAACTCGAATCAAAGTTCTTTCCGCCACCAATCGGAATATTTTTAGTATTCTGTTTTCTCTTAAGCTGAAGCTCAACTAAAACCATATCCGTTGTTTGTTCAGCGAACGCACGGAAAGTGGTCCACTTTCCACCAACCATACAAAATTGCGGAATATGGCCGTCTAGTTTCAACGTAAAATGCTCACGTGAAATTCTACCAGTGAACTCAACATCATCCTTTGGAAGGGGCCTTATGCCAGAATAACTATAAATGATATTATTTTCTGAAAGCTCTATGTTAGGAAAAATAAGGCGTAAAGAACCTAAAATATAATCTCTTTCACCGTCATCGCACCGAACCCTAGACGCCTTCTTTACACGAATATCAGTAGCACCAGCTAACACTTTCCCCAAATAGGGAAATACAATGCAAACTCGCCCGTCATAATTTTCAAAATAAACCATATGACCTTTAAGAGCCGATAATAGTTTCGAATTATCAATTATTAAATGTGAGCCTTTTGTACCAGACACCATCTGAGATTTCGGATTTGAACCTAGGCTCGCAGCAGTCTCATCCAACCAGGCGCCTGTTGAATTAATTATTACCCGGGGATCAATTTGAATCAATTCACCAGTTTCAGAGTCAGTTATGGCAATTTTGTCACCAATTTTTGATATAGTTGCATAATTAAGAGCAATGCATTGAATATTTTCTTCTTCGGCATCTACGATTAACTCAACGCCAAGGCGCTCGGGATGACTAATCCAAGCGTCGTAGTAAATCGCCGCAAATCGTAATTTATCAGTAAATTCCGGCCAAAGAGATAGAGCGGCTTTTCTTCCCAATATTTCGTGTTTTTGAAGAAGTCTACGATTGCGAGTTAAAAAATCATAAAACATTAAGCCAAGCTTTATTGGTATTATTCCTCTCTGCTTCGGTATACCCCGCTTACCAAAAAAATTTAAAACGGAATTTAGTAGACCGGAAAGAACTGTAGTGATTGGTACAACAGTAGGTAATGGAAACACCATATGAGGAGCATTTTTTAAAAGTGAATCGCGTTCAAATAAACTTTCCTTAACAAGATCAAATTCGCCATTTTCAAGATACCGTAAACCACCGTGAATCATCCGAGAAGGCGCAGCAGAACATCCGGAACAAAAATCATTACGATCAATCAGGAGTACCCTTAATCCCTGAAGAGAAAGGTCTCTGAAAGTACCGATTCCATTTATACCACCACCAACAATAACAGCATCAAATCGCGGATTTTCGCGTATCTTCTGGATCTGAAGTGAACGTGGATCAAGCATAACTATTCCATTCGCAGAACGACTGCGTCATTTTCGAGTAAGTGCTAATTAGCGGTTATGTATCTAAATCAACGAGGTATTTTTTAGCCAACTTATTGATTTCAGATATTTCGCTTTCTTGAAGTCTTAAATATCCTGCGCTTGCATTTTCGATTGCTTGCTGGGGATTTCTTGCTCCACAAAGTGTTATTGAAACGCCTTTCTGAGATAATGTCCAAGCAATGATTATCCGTGCTTCGCTAGATTTATGAACGTCAGCTAAAGGTTTCAGTGAATCCATAAATAATTTTATTTTATGGCGATTGCTCTGTGAAAAAAGTGGATTTTCTTTTCTTAAGTCGTCACCATCAAATATTCTTTCTGGACCAATTTTTCCCGATAGGAGACCGAGAGCGAGCGAAGAATATGCAATCACAGAAATATCTTGTGACGAGCAATATGGAATTATTTCCTTTTCAAGATTTCTTTTTAATAGAGAGTATTCTTCTTGAACTGAATCCAATTGGCCAGCATTGTAATATCTTTTTATGTCATCCACTGAGCAATTTGATGCGCCAATTGATAAAATTTTTCCCTCATTTTTCAATTCAATTAACGCATCCATTGTCTCATCAATTTCGGTAGTTTGATCCTGCCAATGAGTGATGTAATGATCAATATAATCGGTTCCAAGTCGTCGCAAACTTTGCTCTACTTCATATCTGATGGAATCTCGTCCAAGAAATCTATGAACTGGCAAATCTTTTTGAGAGAAGAAATAATTTCCTTTTTGAAGATGCCAAATAAGTCCGCATTTGGTTGCCAGTACGATTTTGTCACGTCTACCCTTAATGGCACGGCCAACAATTTCCTCAGAGCGCCCCATGCCGTAAGCTGGTGCAGTATCGATAAATGTTATACCTGCATCCATTGAAGCATGAATCGCATCAATAGATGCCTTGTCATCTGCTCCACCCCACATCCATCCACCTATTGCCCAAGTACCAAGGCCTACCGCGGACGCGGATATTCCAGATCTGCCAATTTTTCTGGTTAACATTTCACTCATTGGGAAATTTCCTCATATAATTTTATTACTTCTTCTGCGGTCTCTTCATCAGTGACTAGTGATGTAATAAAACCGCCCTTCAGAGCAGCCATTATGGGACGGATTTTTGTATCCCCAGATGCAACACCAATTATTCGTGAGCAGTTCTTAATTTCACTTGGGTTGACTGCGACGAGGCAGTTATTCATTGCTACCTGAGCGATTGAGCCGTCATCATGGATTAGATGTGCCATGAACTCCGCCACTACACCCCTTCCTATAAGTTCATCGCGTTCTCCGGTGTTTAACGGATGCAAATCGTAGTACGAAGATCCCATCGGTAGAATTGATCCAATACCAACTAATGCGACAGTCGCTCTTCGCGACAATGTAAATATTTCCTTTATTGAAGATACGTTCATCAACATATCTCGTTGAATTTTATCTTCGGTGAATAGTGGAGCGTGAATAACAAGTGCTTCACCACCTAATTTTTCGGCCAGTTTTGACACTAAATTATTTACGTCCGTAAAGAACTTACCCTGCACACCGCCGGTGAGTGGTACAACTTTGACGTCAAATTTTCTTTCTGGCTTAAGATTCTCAACAACCTCGGATACGGCCTTTCCACCGGTTATTGCAATAACATCGCCATCTTGAAGACTCTCCAAGAAATGGTTCCCCGCAACCGTTGTAACCTGGCGTAATGTTAAGTCAGGATTTCCGGCGATGGTTGGAGCAACAACTGCCGCGCGCAATGAATTCGCCGCCATCAATTTTTCTTCGATCGTCAACAATCGCTGGAATGGCGTTTCAATTGCGATCTTTACCAAGCCTAGTCGTCTACCCTCTGCTATTAACCTGTTTACTTTCGATTTTGAAAGATTTAGACGCTCCGCAATATCAGATTGCTTCTCGCCTTCAATAAAATGAAGTACGAGAACTGTATGCATTTGCCTTATCATTTCGAAGTTATCGATATCTTCCATATTTTTGCCTATTATTTTTTTCGAACAAGATAGTGATCAAATGTTACTGCAAATAATAAAATCGATCCCCGAATTATATCTTGCCAATACACTGAAACATTCAACAGTGTTAGAGATGAAGACACCACCGCCAGAAGCAGTGATCCAAGTATAGCCCCATATATTGTTCCAGAACCCCCTGATAGAGATGCGCCACCAATCACTGCGGCAGCAATCACATTTAACTCCATTCCGATTCCGAACGTTGGCTGAGCGGAACCAAATCGAGCCATGTATATAATTCCTGCAATTCCGCTTAGCGTTGAAGTTAGGACTGTGGTTAAAAAAATTACTCTCTTTGTTCGTACGCCTGAATACGCCGCAGCTTTTTGGTTTGAACCAGTATAAACAACTTTTCGAAAGGCAGTTGTTCGTCGTAGCAAAAAATCGAAGGCCACAACAAAAATAATAAAAATTACTATGACAACGGGAATTGGCCCAATAGAACCCGTTCCAATCCATTTAAATTCAGCTGGCAATGCAAATAGTCCTAAAGGACGACCTCCCGTACCAAGCATACATAGACCCCGGGCAATCACCATTGCGCCCAGAGATACTATAAAATGATGCAACCCGACAGTTGTCACCATCGTACCCATCAACACTCCAATCAGAGAGCAAACCGCAATAGCAATAAGTGATGAAATCCATGGATCAAATCCATTTAGAAAGAGACTTCCTGCAATTACCATTGCGAGTGCAGTAACTGATCCTACAGATAGATCGATTCCGCCTGATATTAGAAGGATCGTCATCCCAATTACAATTATAGCTTCAACTGAAAAGGACTTAATCATCGACAGCAGATTATCTGGTGTCAAAAAATACTCTGAGGAAAATGTCATCGCGATAAAAATTACAGCAATAATTATTATCAATCCAAATTCACGAGCTTTAAAAATACTTTTTAACAAGCTTGTATTATCGATATTCATGATTAAGCTCTTTTCATTATGCAATTTTTCTTTGCGATAGAACGTTGGATGCAAGCGTCATTATTTTCTGCTCTGACAAATCTTCGGCTTGCAATTCTCCGGCGATTTCACCTTCCGCCAATACAATTACCCGATCACACAATCCGATAATTTCCGGTAGCTCAGAAGACACTACGAGAATACCAACACCTTCATTTGCCAAATCACGAAGGATTTTATGAATTTCTGATTTGGCTCCCACATCGACACCTCGAGTTGGCTCGTCCAAGAATATAACCCTAGGGTTTACTGCTAATAATTTTGCTAAAGCAACCTTCTGCTGATTTCCGCCAGACAGAGTTGATACTTTATGGAAGATGCTCGCTGCCTTTATGTTTAATTTTTTGCTTAAATTCGTTGCTAATTCTTCTTCATTGCTCGATTTGATTAAACCCCAGCTTGTTGAAACTTGGGATAGATCGAGTGCTGATATGTTTTCAACAATTGGCAAATCTAAAAAAATTCCATCCCCTTTTCGATCTTCAGAGAGATATACAATTCCTAATTTAATGGAATCGGCATATGAATTTATTTCAACACTTTGCCCATGTAGCTTGATATCGCCTTTCCTACTCCCTTCTAATCGGCATATAGCTCTCATGATTTCTGATCGGCCAGATCCGATCAGGCCAGCCATGCCCAGTATTTCTCCTTTACGAATTTCAAATGATATATTTTTAAATCGATCGCCACATAATTCTTGGATTTGTAAAATCGGAACACCGGCTTGAGTATCTAGTTTTGATGGGTATAAATTATCAAGTTTCCTACCGACCATTGCATTTACAATTTTTTCAGGCGTCGTGTCTGATACATTTTCTGTTAAAATATGCTTTCCATCTCTAAA
Source organism: Alphaproteobacteria bacterium (assembly GCA_037131735.1). Taxonomy (GTDB): domain Bacteria; phylum Pseudomonadota; class Alphaproteobacteria; order Rhizobiales; family Beijerinckiaceae; genus CAIUPE01. The sequence continues at coordinate 12,112 of JBAXQM010000011.1, read as the reverse complement.
TACGCTGATCCGATCACAATTTTCGAAAATTTCAACCATCCGATGGGATATATAAATGATCGCAATCCCATTGGCTGATAAATTTCGAATTATTTTAAATAAAATTTGTGCTTCACGTTCAGTTAAAGCGGCAGTAGGTTCATCAAGAATCAAAATTCGGCAATCCAATGTCAACGCTTTAGCTATTTCAACGAGCTGTTGATTAGAAATCGAAAGATCTCTAACTAATATTTTAGGGTCTATATTCGATAATTGGGAAAGTATTTTTTCTGCCTTTTCGTTCAACCTTTTTGTATTCATCAAAAATTCGTGGCTTTGATTTGTGGCTGCCATAAATATATTTTCAGCAACTGACACGTCTGGACACAACGCGATTTCTTGATGCACAAATCCAATACCTAACTCTTGAGCTCGGGCTGGTGAGGTAATTCGAACTGGAATATCATCTATAAAAATTGTGCCACTATCAGGTTGAAGAATTCCATCAATTATGTTCATAAGAGTTGATTTTCCAGCGCCGTTTTCACCTGCGATTGCATGTATCTCGCCACGCTTTAGATCAAAATTCACATTGCTTAGAGCGCGAATTGCACCGAAGCTTCGACTGACATTTCGAATTTTGAGAACGCTATCAGTCATTTTTGCGCCTTGTGGATAAAAAGACCCGCCCCAATAAATTGTGGGGCGGGTCAGGGGGTGCTTAGTTGCGGCCTTTCATGTAGTTGGCCAAATCAAAACTATCTGCATTTGCTTTTGTGATCACAGCAAAGCCATTATCCATGAATGGAAACTGCATAGGATTGAACCCAGAAACTTTGTAGTCATTGAATGGATCAATTAGTTCCTTGTGAGCCCCTAGAAACGTATTCATAAAGCCTAAAAATCCCTGCACACCCTGGTTTGGATTTAGCGCCATATGAATATTACCTGCTTTAATTTCTGCAAGCGTAGCTGGCGTGACGTCTGCATGCATAATTATTACTTTCTTTTTAGCTTCCTTAACGGCAGCAACAGCGCCTTCCGCTGAGCCTGCTTCAGGTATCCACAGAGCTGCAAGCTTTGGATTTGCCTGCAACATTGCGGTAACAGCTTGATATGCTGCATTGGAGTCCTGATTGGTTGCTTGGCGACCAACCAATTTCATTTTCGGATGATTCTTTTCCATATAAGCGATTAGTGCCGTTACACGCAGATCGTGATTTGACTGTCCTGGATTTTCAAGAACAGCATATTCAGCACTATCTCCAACTTGCTTCACGATTTCTTGTGCTGCGAATTTTGCTTCGGCAAGATTGTCAGAAGTTACATATGCAGTCCGCTTTGATTTCGGGCTGTCTGCAGCAAAAGTCGTTATTGATACCCCAGCTCCAATGGCTGCGTTAATAGGATTGATAAATGGATCTGCCTGCATGGGATGTAAAAGTATCCCTGCTGGCTTTTTAACTAAATCCTGCTCGAAGGATGCAATCTGCTTCGCAATGTCATAATCGGGCGTTCCAGAGAATACGGCCTTACAACCAAGGGCCTCGGCAGCTTGCTTAAATCCCTGAAAGACCGGAACCCAATATGGATGGCCGGAAACCATAACGTTCATGACATATGTTTCACCGGGCTTACACGCAAATTTTGCGTCCGCTAAAGCCGAATCTGCAGTGCCTGCTAGACCAACAAACCCTGAAAGCGCCATAGCAATGAGTGAAAGACGTTTTCTAAACTTCATTACTTCCTCCCTGAACTCAGCCGTGTCCATTTTTGGATGACTGAAATTAATTTCACAAGATGATTTTTCTTGCGATTACTATTGCTAGGATAAACTTTTTGTTTCGTCAACAAGTTGGAAATTTATTTTATTGTATGAAATATATTTCAGTTTTTAATTATATAAATTGCTTACGGTGGGGGATTTATCAATAATCAATCCCCGAAAATTGTGCATCAAAGGCAACCTGGAACCTCATAAATTCTAGAATTCGAAAGTCTTAGGGACTTTAGCGAGTGCCTTTTCGGCGCGATCAAATAATTGTCTGCGAATGACACCGAAAATACAGAAAGCCATAAGAAATCTTTTCCATCGTTTACGCACTAATTAGCCAATTTTTTTCAATCCCCCTTGCCGGATTAGTGCCTTAATCGACTTTATGCTTAAAAGGTAATTCGGCGAAAAGCGAATTACCTCGCAATAGACAAACTTAATTTTCGGATCAAAAAATCTCTTTAAGAATTGATCTCGCGAAATTCTAAAAAATTCGGATCAATCATCTCAACGACCGCCTTGAAAGATGACTAAATTGAAATTCTATATTGCTGAATATTTATTAGATTGAAGTTCACCCGTAATCTTAAAAAGAAAGTGTAAAGCTGAAAATGCCGTCAAATATTTTTTCACTATCACTTCTCGATCAGCCTGGACTAAAAACCGCTGTATCGGTGGTAACGGAGGGAGACTACGGTCTATACAGCGTCTTTTGGATAAAGGTCGAATAGAGGCGCTGGGCTTCATAAATTGACGAATTTCTTCGTTCAAGACGCTTGGTCGGCACCAAACCCGTCCCTGCGCCCCGCTCTTACCACGCCCGTGACGAAGGCACATTTTCGGCCCGTCCTTCGCGCTTCATGGCGGCCATCGCAACGGTCCGCGCCGAAATGAGCTAAGCCGCACGGGGGCATATCCTAATCTATATCCATCGCCCAAATTAATATAAACCTCTGAAACAATAACATAATTTTGATTTAAGATTTTTTAAGATTAGGCCCATCAAAGCGTCTATAATGGCGCCTTAAATTTTTGTGAGTGTGTTGGCGTGCGTGATGAGGGCGGAATGTCCGGTCGGATCAAACTAACTCTATCCGGCGCGGTACTCATTTTCCTCGCGGCATTGTTCGGGCCCGCGCGTGCGGACGACATCATCGTCTCAAAGGCCTATTTCGAGGATCCAACAGGCGGTCTGACTTTTTCCGAGATTCAGAAACAGAAATTCACGCCCTATGAGAGGCCCTTTTCTAAAGGTTACAGCGCCTCAAATTTCTGGTTCAAGCTGACGATTGATCCAACAAAAATCGTGCAATCGGCGAGCCCCGAGAATGGGACAATCATTCTGCGGATCAGACCGCCCTATTTACGCGAGGTGGAATTTTTTGATCCGGCTCATGAAAGCGCAAATCGCCGCTTGTCGGGCGATTACCATTCAAGCGCTCTCGATGAGTATCGCTCGCTTAATCTGAGCTTTGTCATGCCTGCGGGCGAGACACCGCGTGATGTGTATGTCCGCCTCAATACCTCAAGCAGCACATTCATCAATTTCGAAGCCTATCCAAAAGGCGAAATTATAAGCCACGACTATTTGCAGCTCGCCCTTTTTGCACTCTTTATATCTCTAATAATTATCTCTCTTTTTTATGGCCTTGTTTTTCTGACGCTATCGCGCGACCGCATTTTCTATTTTTTCTTGATCAGACAAGCCTGTTCACTCTATTGGGCAAGTGCTGCCTTTGGTATCGCACGTTTTCTAATTCCTGATGATCGTTTCAATCATCCGCTCTATATGTGTGGCGCAGTCATTGCGATTACACTCTCGTCGGAATTCTTTGATTTTTATTTCTTTCGTGAATTTCGAACTCGGAAATTTATACAAATTGTCCAGTTGGCATTGATGACTATGCCTCTTATCTCGGCCGTCTTGCTGCTCATGGGTAATTTGCGCCTGGCGATGGAAATCAATTTGACATCGGCCCTTATATTTACGCTCACAAGCGGCATCGGATCATGGCTCATTTATTCAGAGAAGACACCCAACACCGAGCCGATCATCGTCCCAAAATGGCTAGTGAGCGGGTCCTACACCGCCATCATGACTTTTCTTTTGATGACATTGACACCGCAACTCGGTCTTTCACCCAATATCGAATTTGCGATTTATTCCGTGGCGTTTCATACTACAATTTCAACTATTCTTTTGGGCGTCATTCTCACTTATCGGTCTATCAAGCTCCGAGGCATTAAGGCTGCCGCTGAAACCGAACTCGCGATCATGGCCGAGCGCCTCAAACTAGAGCAGCTGTCTCGGCAGGATCAGGCAGCCTTGCTTGCCATGCTGTCTCATGAGTTAAAAACACCCTTGGCGGGCATTCAAATGTCTTTGGGCGCTATGCCTATTCAGAAAGACAAAAGCAAGCACATTAGCCGGCTGATTGGTGACATGGCTGATTTGATTGATCGATGTCTGAATGTCGGAAAAATTGATGACGGTGTCATCACCTTGAAAATCGACCAGAGCGATTTAAGCCGCCTGCTTACCACGAAGATTGAAAATACTCTCGAACCCAAGAGGTTTACTTCCCAAATTCAGCCCCATCTTCTCATCAATACAGATCAAAAATTACTCGATGTGATCCTCACCAATCTTATCGACAATGCCGAAAAATACTCAGCACCCGATCATCCGATTATAATCGAAACAAAAATTTCCACGGTCGAAGAAAAAACAGGCGTTGAAATCATCGTTTCGAATTGGCCGCGCGATGAGGTTTGGCCCGATCCAAAACTACTGTTTCAAAAATATTACCGCGGCGCCAGTGCATTAAGGCAGGCGGGTTCGGGCCTCGGCCTGTATCTGTCTCATAAATTGGCGGAACGTTTGGGGGGAGAACTCTCTTATCTACCACGCGATCAGCACGTGAGGTTTAGGCTATGGCTGCCCGCTTAAATCTTATTATTGTCGAAGATAATGATTTTCTGCGTGACACCATTGTGGAATTGCTCCGCAATGTGGGGCTCACTGCCACGGGCTTTTACTGTGCCGAGGAAATGGATGAAAAGATCGGCGTGACCATTCCCGACATCTATGTGCTCGATATCAATTTACCTGGCGAAAACGGCTTTGAGATTTCAAAGCGCATCAGGCAAGGCAACCCGAAAGCGGGCATTGTCATGTTTTCGGCACGCACCAAAATTGAGGATCGCGTCTATGGCTACCAGCAGGGGGCGGATATTTATTTGCCCAAACCTGTGGATCCCGAGGAGTTTTTATCGGCCATTTCGGCCTTGGGGCGCCGGATCAAGCCGGATGATGAGACCGGAATCCGCATCAATCTCGATCTTCTGACGCTCGAGGGTCCAAAAGGAACGGTCCATGTGAGCCAAACCGAGGCCATGCTTTTGAGCCAATTTGCCACCGCCCAAGGTCAATTTTTAGAATATTGGGTGATTGTCGACCATTTTTTTGGCGCCGATGACATGAATCGCTCAAGTCTTGATGCACGGATCAGCTATTTGCGTAAAAAACTCGTGGAAGTGGGCGTGCCCTCTCCCGCAATTCAGGCCGTGCGTAAGCAAGGTTATCGGCTACTCAGCCCGATTATGATCGCGTCATAAGTACCGCTGAATTTTGGTCAGATTAAATTCTCGCGCGTGGTTAATTTAGCGCCTCAAATTTAAGTCAATTTAAGGTCCAATTTTGCCGATTTGATACCCAACGCCGCATGGTTGGGTGCTTATCTGCCCTCAAATATTTCATTCGCCCGTTCTTCTTGTCCAAGTTGAGCGAACGCGCGCGCTTGTCTGCACGCCTCTTGAGCGTCAAATCGCTCCTTGTCCTTGCACTATACGCAGCGGGAATTACACTTGCATCGCTTCAAAATGTTTCAGCTGCAACGCAGAATATTTCATATGCGTGTAACGCAAATTCGTTTCAAAGCCTTTCTGTTCCCGGCGATAAGCTTGTTATCACTTTAACAGCAGCATGCAGAACGCAAACGTCAAGCTATGGAACAAACGTTACGCTTGACTCGATTGTCAGCAGCACAGGCACTTCGAAAACAGTAGCGCTGAGTACGATATACTCGGTTGGTGACGTTTTTACATTTACGGTTGGGTCAACCTTAGGTTCAAACACCTATGCTGGTTTTGCTACCACTACCAACTCAGCAACTTACGGAGTTTTTGCACGAACGCCGGGCACACCTACCGTGACTAATGTTTCACCCAGTTCGGGGTCAACAAGCGGTAGTACATCAATAACGATTACTGGCACGCAATTCATGGGTAATGGTCTTAACAATGTGGCGACATCGACCGTTACGGGCGTGACCATCGGTGGCGTTGCCGCTCAAAGCTATTCCGTAACAAGTTCTACAAGCATCACCGCGGTTACACCCGCCGGAACAGCCGGTTCTGCAAGTGTCTTGGTAACGAATACGGTGGGAACAAATTCAGCCAACACATTGTTCACTTATGCCACTCCGCCAACAGCTGTAGCCAATAGTGTCGCCGCGCAGACACTCACCGTTAGCGGTGCGATGACCAGCATCACACCGCTAACGGGATCAGGCGGGAGCGGAACCCTCACTTATTATGTCAGCTCCGGAACGCTCCCGACGGGCATTAGCATAAATTCCTCAACAGGCGCGATCAGCGGCACACCGACAGCAACCTATAGCACCGCCAATGTTGTCATCGCTGTTCGAGATTCGAGTAGTATTTCAGCATCAACCACGGCAACGGTTAGTTTCACGGTAGTCTCACAACCAACCGCAACGACTGGGTCATCTCCGCAAAGCTTAACTGTGGGCACAAGTGCCAGCTTCACGCCAATTACGGGATCAGGGGGAACATCCCCGCTGACCTATTCGATAAGCTCGGGAACACTGCCTGCAGGATTGAGTCTCAATAGCTCCACAGGCCTCGTGAGCGGCACACCAACTACAGTCTATTCGAGCGCAACGGTCACCTTCGCTGTAAAAGACGCGAACAATGTAGCTCCCACCTCGTCTGCAACGAAAAGCGTTATCATTTCGGTTGCCAAAGGCTCGCAAACGATCAGCTACTCGACGACCGCCCCCTCAAGCGCGACGGTCGGCGGAAATACTTACACGCCGACAGCGTCATCGACATCCGGCCTCACCGTTGCCATTACAATCGATGCGACAAGCTCCACAGTCTGTTCGATCAGCGGTGGCATAGTGAGTTTCATCGGAGCAGGGACGTGTAAGGTCAATGCCAATCAAACGGGCGACACCAATTACAATGCCGCAACGCAAGTTCAACAATCATTCACGGTAACGGCACGGCCAACGGCTACAGCAACATCGTCAACGAAGAGTTTGACAGCGGGCACGGCCATTTCAAGCTTCACACCGCTCACGGGTTCGGGTGGAAACACGCCGCTTACCTATTATGTAAGCTCTGGCACGTTGCCGACAGGGTTAAGTCTCAATTCCTCAACCGGCGCTGTGACAGGAACGCCATCGGGCGCCTTTAGCACGGCCGATGTTGTCTTTGCCGTCAAAGATACCAACAACTCTGTTGCCACAACCACCAGCACAGTCAGTTTTACCGTTAGCCTGATTACACCAACATTATCAGGATTGGCACTGAGCTCGTCGAGTGTTGCGTTTAGCGCGGCAGCACCCACCATTACGGCGCCAACTTCGTCAAGTTCGGGTGCCATCACCTATTCATCAAGCAATACATCGGTAGCGACCATAAGCGGATCAGCCATCACACTTGTCGGTGTCGGCACGACAACGATTACCGCGACACAAGCGGCCAACGGCAATTATGCGAGCGCAACGGCCACAACCTCATTGACGGTAACAATCGGCACGCCAACCCTATCGCTGTCACTGAGTTCGAACAGCGTGACTTATGGCACCTCGGCCCCGACGCTGAGCTACACGTCTACAAGTTCGGGAACGGTCACATATTCATCAAGCAATACGAGTGTTGCAACACTAAGCGGTTCGACACTCACACTCGTCGGAATTGGCACGACCACGATTACCGCTTCACAGGCGACAACTGGCGACGGCAATTACACAAGCGCCACGGCAACACGAACACTGACGGTTACGGCAGCTGATCCTAATCTCACGGGTTTTGCTTTAAGTGCGTCAAGCATGACCTATGGCGACACGACGCCGACCTTAACCGCGCCTACATCCAATAGTTTGGGCGCGATCGCCTATTCGTCTAGCAATACAAGTGTGGCGACCATCAACAGTTCAACCGGCGTCATCACTATTGTCGGTGTGGGTTCAACAACATTTACGGCATCCCAAGCCGCCAACGGGAATTATGCGAGCGCAAGCTCAACCGCGTCTCTCACCGTTTTGGGGATCACACCCACGCTTACCGGCTATGGGTTGAGCGCAACGACAGCCGCCTATGGTGCTCAAGCCCCTCTCATCATTGCACCGACATCCAATAGTTCTGGCGGCTTCACCTATTCATCGAGCAACACCGCTGTTGCAACCGTATCAGGTTCAACGCTCACAATTGTCGGCACAGGAACAACAACAATCACCGTCACGCAAGCGGCAAATGGCTATTATGCCAGCACCACGGCAACAGCGTCCTTGACTGTGACAACCGGCGCCTCATCGCTTGCGTTGTCACTCAACCCGTCAAGCATCACCTATGGAAATTCGACGCCGGTCTTAACGGCCACCTCAAACAGTGCGGGTGGAATTACCTATTCTTCAAGCAACACAAATGTAGCGACAATCAATAGTGCGACGGGCGTCATCGCGATTACCGGTGTTGGCTCGGTCACATTTACCGCCTCACAAGCGGCGAGTGGCAATTACGACTTAACAACGGCAACCGCGACCCTCTCCGTTGCGGCGGTCAATCCCACTTTGTCGGGCTTTACGCTTAGCACGTCGGGCATCACCTATGGCGATACAGCGCCGACCATCACAGCCCCCACGTCAAACAGCAGCGGCACGATTACCTATAGTTCGAGCAATACAAGTGTCGCGACGATTGATAGTTCAAGCGGCGCGATTACGATTGTTGGAATTGGCTCGGTAACATTTACGGCCACCCAAGCGGCCAATGGTAATTATGCGAGCGCGTCGACCACAGCCTCACTCACGGTTTCAGCCGCAACGCCAACGCTCTCGGGCTTTGCCTTGAGTTCTTCAAGCGTTGTTTATGGCACAACCGCACCCACAATTACCGCGCCCACATCGGCAAGTGCGGGGGGAATTACCTATACATCAAGTGATACATCGGTTGTGACGGTGAGTGGCTCAACACTCACGATTGTCGGCGTGGGCACTGCAACACTCACGGCCACCCAGGCGGCGAATGGCAATTACGGAAGTGCAACCGCAACTACCACACTGACAATAACGGCAGGCACACCCACTCTCACAGTATCCTTAACTTCTGCAACAGTGGCTTACGCATCAAGCGCGCCAAGTTTGAGTTCGTCATCAACAAGTTCAGGCGCCATCACCTACTCATCAAGTGATACATCGGTTGCCACCATCAGCGGCTCAACCATTACGCTTGTTGGTGTAGGCGCGACCACGATCACGGCGACGCAAGCCTCTAATGGCAATTATCTCGGCACGACAGCGAGCACAACACTGACCGTGACAACCGCCACGCCCGCTTTGTCCCTGTCGCTGAGTGCCTCGCGGATCATTTACGGATCGGCGGCGCCCACATTGAGTGAAACATCAACAAGCACCGGCGCTGTAACTTACACCTCAAGTGATACGTCGGTCGCCACGATTGGCAGCACGACCGGTGTCATAACGGTTGTGGGCATTGGCTCAACGACTTTTACAGCCACACAGGCTGCAAACGGAAACTACACAAGCGTAACATCGACTACGGCTTTGACAATCGCTGCGGCAACGCCGAGCCTGTCAGTAAGCCTGACAGCTTCAAGCGTCGACTATGGCGGAACCACGCCGACCATCAGCACGACCTCAACAAGCGCCGGCGCGATTAGCTACTCATCAAGCAATACAAGCGTTGCAACAATTGGCAGCACGACAGGTGTAATCACTCTTGTCGGAACTGGCTCAGTCACCTTTACCGCAACCCAGGCGGCAAATGGCAATTATGCGAGCACATCGGGAGCGGCGTCTCTAAACGTTACAGCCGCAACGCCGAGCTTAAAAATATCCCTCAGTTCGGCCAACGTCGCTTACAACAGCGCTGCGCCTACCCTCAGCTACACATCGGATAGCGCCGGAGCCGTCACCTATTCAAGCAGCGATACATCTGTCGCAACGATTAGCGGATCAAGCATCACGCTAACAGGCGTTGGAACAACCACGATCCGCGCAACGCAAGCGGCAAATGGAAATTACGCAAGTGTCACGTCAGATGTCTCCCTCACGGTGACGGCGATTGCCCCTACATTATTCGGCTTTACCGTGAGTGCCTCAAGCGTCACCTATGGAAGCGCCGCCCCGACACTCGCCTATTCGTCTGACAGTGGCGGCGCTGTGACCTATACAAGCAGCGACACGAGTGTCGTCTCCATTGCCGGATCGACAATTACAATTGTTGGCGTTGGCGATGCGATTATCACGGCGACACAAGCGGCGTCTGGCGTTTACACTAGCGCCTCGGCAACCGTTTCGCTTTCAGTGACCGCCGCAACGCCTGCTTTGTCCGTATCGCTCAGTGCCTCAACAATCACTTATGGCGAGTCTGCGCCGACGCTCACTCAATCATCCAATAGCGGTGGTTCTTTAAGCTATACGTCGAGTAACAACAATGTGGCGACCATTGACAGTACATTAGGCGTTATTACAATTGTCGGAGCCGGAACCACGACATTTACTGCGACCCAAGCGGCAAATGGAAATTATGGGACGACAACAGCCACAACCTCTTTGACTGTTGAAGCTGCAACGCCAGCACTATCCCTTTCATTGAGCGCGTCAACGATCACTTATGGCGATACTGCGCCAACGCTGAGCTATACTTCGTCAAGCGGCGGGACAGTGAGCTATTCATCTAGCGACAGCTCAGTCGCTACGATCAATAGTTCAACAGGGTCTATCGCGATTGTCGGTATCGGTACAGTCACCTTCACGGCTACACAAGACGCGAGCGGAAATTATACCGCAGTGTCTGCAACAGCGTCACTCACGGTTTCGGCCGCAACACCCTCTTTCTCGGTATCGCTCTCACCGACAACAATTACTTACGGCGCATCGGCGCCAACGATCAGCTACACCTCAACGAGTGGCGGTGCCGTGACCTACACATCGAGCGACACGAGTGTCGCAACAATCAATAGTTCGTCGGGCGCCATTGCAATTGTTGGGATCGGGTCTGTGACCTTTACGGCGACCCAAGCCGCAAATGGCAATTATGGTAGCGTATCGGGAACAAGCACATTAACGGTCAGGGCCGCGACACCACGCCTTTCCGTCTCGCTTAGCGCGTCAAACGCGACATTTGGCGCCACAGCGCCAACAATCAGTTACACATCAACAAGCGCGGGCGCCATCACTTACACATCAAGCGACACGACTGTCGCAACAATTGATAGTTCCTCTGGCGTCATCACAATGGTGGGAGCCGGTTCCGTTACATTTACGGCGACCCAAGCCGCAAATGGCAATTACGCCAGCGTAACGGGCACAACCTCTCTTACAATATTGGAGGCAACGCCGACGCTCTCCGCATCACTAAGTTCGTCCAGTGTTTATTTTGGTAATGCCGCGCCGACGATAAGCACTTCATCGACGAGCACTGGTACAATTAGTTATTCTTCGAGTGATACAAGCGTCGCCACGATTAACAGCTCGACCGGAGCGATTACCCTAGTGGGAATTGGTTCAACAACCTTCACAATCACTCAGGCGAGTACCACAAATTATAAATCGGCTTCGACGTCGACATCGCTGACAATCAGTCTGGGCACCCCGGCGCTGAGCGGCTTCGCACTAAGTTCGTCGAGTGTGGTTTATGGTGCCACGGCTCCTACAATCACCGCACCCACTTCCCCAAGTAGCGGCACACTCAGCTACACGTCGAGCAACACAGCCGTTGCGACGGTCTCGGGTTCAACCATTACTATCGTTGGTATTGGTTCGACGACCTTCACCGTCACCCAAGCGGCAAATGGCAATTATGGAACCGCTAGTGCCACCACAACATTGACCGTGACCGCCGCTACACCAAGTTTAACTGCCACTTTAAGTGCAGCCAGTGTTGCCTATGCTTCGACCGCCCCGACATTGAGCTATACCTCGAACAGTTCAGGTGCCATCACCTACTCCTCAAGCAACACAGCCGTTGCCACGGTCTCGGGTTCAACCATTACTATCGTTGGTATCGGATCAACCACTTTCACCG
>JBAXQM010000010.1:0-82155 GCA_037131735.1 Alphaproteobacteria bacterium | reverse complement strand
CCCACGATATGGGAAAGAGAACAAACGACGCCGAAAGTGTTTGCCCGAAAGCTATCTGCATCGGCTTCAAATTCATCTTCGCAAAGCGGCGGCCGAAAATACTTGCTGACGCATAAGATAATGTTGCGGCAAGACAAGCGAGCTCGCCCCAGAGATTGATGGTCGAGCCGAGCGTTAAACCCGGTCCAATTAGAATAATGACACCGAGAACGCCAAGGACAATGCCCAGCACGCGATTGGCCGTTAGTCGTTCATCCTGCGTCGCAAAATGCGCGATAATGATCGCAAAAAGGGGCGTCATCGCATTGATGATCGAGGCAAGCCCTGCATCAATCTTGCTCGTGCCATAAACGATCAGACTCATCGGAATGACATTGTTGATGATGCCCATTCCAAGAAAGGCAGTCCATGTTTTAAGTCCCTTAGGAAAGGGCGTACGAAGAGCGAAGATAACGAGTGCGAGCACTAGCGCACCGAGGGCGACACGCGAAAAGACAATCGTGAAAACAGGCACTGATAAAACAGCGACCTTCATAAAGAGATAGGAGCCGCCCCAAATGATCGAGAGACCAATGAGCAGTGCCCATTCAAAGGGTCCGATAGATGTCTTTTGCATGAGGGTTCCGAAGGTTGACCAGCGATTCTGATCAAACCAGTTCTATAGGCCCACAGGGACTAGAGCCACCCGAAATCTATGACGATCGCGAAGAGGCTCTTATTTAAGAGCGGCGTAATTCCGGCGTTGGTCGAGTTTCAAAGCTGTCAGGACGAGACCATCATAGCCGTAAATATCGCCCAATCGACGAAGTTGCCCATCATCACCAGTAATGACGGTGAAATAAGCGAGATGGACGGGAAGAGGTTCAACGAGTTTGATCAGGCGCTCATCACGACCGACAAAGGCCTTAAGCCCCTCCTCGGAATATCTTGGATCTTGCAGAACAGCGGCGGCAAGCGAGAATGGATTTTCAACGCGCACGCAGCCATGAGAATAGGCGCGGTCAACATTCGCAAATAATTTCCGCATGGGTGTGTCATGCAAATAAACCGCATGATCATTCGGCAAATTGAATTTGATCAAACCGAGCGCATTGCGTTCGCCAGGTGGCTGACGAATGAAGATGTTCTCACCAATTTGCGTGACTTCATATCCCGACTTCTCGGCGTAAGTTGGATCTTCTGCCATTTTGGGAAGAAACTCATTACGGATGATTGATTCAGGGACGTGCCAACTTGGATTGACGATTACAGAATTAATTGCTGCTGAAAAAATCGGTGTCGCTGTATCAGGTTTTCCGACAACTGTACGTGTTGTGTAAACAACCTCACTATGGCGAATCAGCTTCAAGTTGAATTCCGGCAGGTTGACGAAGATATGATCCGCGCCCAATTCTACGGGAACCCAACGCCAGCGTTCCATATTAGCGATGAGATCAAAGGCACTTGGTGCCGTCATGCTCACCATTGCTGTTGTTGTCCGCGCTTTTGGGCCCGCGGTCTTGATAACAGGCTCCGCATCGCTGAGGCTGCCCGTTGTTTCCCGTAACTCCATCAATCGGGCTTTGAGCTGCTGATAGGCTTTATGCCGCGGTTGATAGGCTTCAAGCCGGTCGCCTACATGGTCCGCGCCCATGAGATCCGACAAAACCATTGTTGGGCGGGGAAGCATTAATTTTGGTGTGATGAGTTTCGAAAGACGGATCGTATCGATCCGTGCTCCGCGCGCATCGCGCGCAAAGGACACAGCGCTAGCCGATAAGATCAAGTCCGCTTCAGCGATCTTGCGAGGATCAGTTTCTGAAGCCGCAATAAAAGGCGCAGGATAGTCTTCGGCATTCATGCCGTCATCATCAGCACTTGATAGACGACGTTGCAGACTATCGCGCCGCTCATTTAACGCATCGCTCCCAAACCAAAGCGGGAGATCGCTTCTTGCGGCATAGAAGTTCAGAAAATTTTCCCGTTCTGCTTTTGGCCATTTCAACATAACTGCGGGTAAAGAGCCCGATATACGGATTCGACCGATCTCTTCAGCAATATGGCTGATCAAGATGGTGTCTTGCGTTACAGTTTCGCTGATCGGCGCGGGCGTGAGTTCGTCTGCATAAGAAATCTGGTTCGCACCCATAAGTAAGGATGCGCTCATTAAAAGAAGCAGAGTCGATGCAAGACGGTTCATGCGGCATCCCCATAAGCGGGTGGGTTCATGGTTTGGTCAGCTTGATTGATCTCGTCGACCCGCCGATAGAGCGTGGATCGACTGATACCGAGTAGCCGAGCGAGCGAGGAAACCGAGTCGGGTTTCCACCGGAGTGCGAAGGCGATGACGTCTCTCTCGATCGCAGCGAGCGAGCGTAATCTGCCCGTTTGATCAAGAAGGGAGATGCTTGCGATTACCGGTTCGATTTTGTGAAAGCGGTTTGGCTCGCGGGACGCCATGACGACGCGTGGTTCATGATCAAAGCCCGATAAAGGGATGGGCGCCCGGGGCAGTTCGCTCGCCATAGCACCGCTGAGGGGCATACCGGATGGCGAGAGCATATTCTTGAGTGATACCGCAATACGTTCGAAACTGGCGGGAATCAATGAGAAGTCCTGCGCACCAGCCGCAATCGCCGTTAGTGCCGAATCAAGTGCCGTTGGCTTCACAAGAACCATGATCGGGATGCGATAGCCTGCCGCGCGGAGCCTCGTGGTCACGGCCATGCCGTCGAGGTCCGGCATAACGAGATCGAGAAGCATGGCAGCAAGGGATGGGTCGCGATGGTGCATGATCATGCCAAGGGCGTCTTCGCCTGAAGCAACGAGAACCGGTTCATGGCCCATTCGGTCGACCAGTCGTCCGAGATGGCTCCGGTGTACCGGGTCATCTTCGACGATCAAAATTTTACGCTTCATACCAAAGGGCACTCAAATGAATTTCTGATTCGGTTCGAGTTTCGCTGTCTTTGGTAAAGGCCGCTTTAATGCCGCATCCAGTAGGCGGCTTTTTTATTGATTGGATAAAGCGCTCTTTGTAAGAACAGAGAGACAGATCCAATTCTTAACAAAAGATGGACAAATGATGCGCGCGCTCATTTCGCTTCGACAGGACATTCACCACGCAGCAGCAGCAGGTTCGGCCTCCGCGGAAGCCGAAGCACTCGGAACTTTACCCGAGTGGAACCTTACCGATCTCTATCCAAGCATCGAGTCAGCTGAACTAAAGACAGATTTTGAGTGGGTCGAGAGTGAGGCCAAGACGTTCTCATCGCTCTATCGCGGCAAACTCGAAACCCTTCTTAAAGGCGATCATGCGGCCGCGTCGTTGTATAAAGCCATTGCGGCCTATGAAGCGATTGATGATCGATTGGGCCGCATCTTGTCTTATGCCGGTCTCGTATATTCCGGTGATACAACCGATCCTGTGAGAGCGAAGTTCTATGGCGATACACAGGATCGCGCGACGACACTCAGCACAGAGCTTTTGTTTTTTACGCTCGAACTTAATCGGTTGGACGACGCAGCACTTGATAAGGTGGCCGCCCAAGCGCCGCTTTCGCATTATGCGCCGTGGCTGAAAGATATCAGACTCGAAAAGCCTCATCAGCTTGATGACAAACTTGAGCAAATCCTTCTTGAAAAATCAGTAACTGGCGCCAACGCGTGGAACCGTCTCTTTGACGAGACGATGGCGGCATTGCGTTTTGACTTTGATGGTGAGGAGCTTACGCTCGAGCCGATCTTGAATAAATTTCAAGATCCGGATGACGCTGTCCGCAAACGCGCGTCTGAGTCTCTGGCGAAGACATTTCGTGCCAATCTTCGGACATTTTCTCTGATCACAAACACGCTTGCAAAAGATAAAGAAATTTCTGATCGGTGGCGCGGTTTTGACGATATTGCCGATAGTCGCCATCTTTCTAATCGCGTTGAACGTGAAGTTGTTGAGGCTTTGGTGAGTGCCGTGCGTGCGGCCTATCCACGTCTCTCGCATCGCTATTATGCGCTTAAGGCAAAATGGTTTGGCAAAACACAGCTTGATCATTGGGATCGCAACGCGCCGCTTCCGAAAGTCGATCAAAAGACGATTTCATGGACAGAGGCGCGCTCGATGGTGCTCGAAGCCTATCGTGATTTCTCACCGCGTATGGCGTCAATCGCAAATGACTTTTTTGACAAGCAATGGATTGATGCGCCGGTGCGTCCGGGTAAAGCACCCGGTGCTTTCGCGCATCCGACAGTGCCATCCGCGCATCCCTATGTGCTCGTGAATTATCTTGGCAAGCCGCGCGATGTGATGACGCTGGCGCATGAATTGGGCCATGGTGTTCATCAAGTTCTTGCAGCAGCAAATGGGGCCTTAATGGCGCCAACGCCTTTGACACTCGCTGAAACCGCCTCTGTTTTTGGTGAGATGCTCACCTTCCGGCGGCTGCTTGATAACACGAAGGATAAAATGCAACGCAAGGCGATGCTCGCGGCAAAAGTCGAGGATATGATCAACACCGTTGTGCGGCAGATTGCGTTTTACAGTTTTGAACGCGAGATCCATCACGCGCGCAAAGGTGGCGAGATCACGGCTGATCAGATCGGTGAGATCTGGCTTAAAGTACAGAGCGAAAGCCTCGGACCGTCGATCCGCTTGGGCGAAGGCTATGAGACGTTCTGGACTTATATTCCGCACTTCATCCATTCGCCTTTCTATGTTTACGCCTATGCCTTTGGCGATTGCCTCGTGAATTCGCTTTATGCAGTCTATGAGAATGCGGCAGAAGGGTTTGCTGAGCGTTATCTTGCCATGTTGGCCGCTGGCGGTACGAAACATCACTCCGAACTTCTTCAACCTTTCGGGCTCGATGCACGTGATCCGGCCTTCTGGCAGGTCGGCTTGTCGCTCATTGAACGGATGATCGCCGAACTCGAAACGATGGACTGAGCGATCTGTCCTTGCGACTGTTACGTATTAAATAGCGTAACAGCCGGATGAGTACCATGAGTGAATTTGATCCTGAACGAAATCGCGCGTCGGGCCGCGCGTTGCGCTATGCGCGTGTGGCAACCAAT
This sequence comes from Alphaproteobacteria bacterium, assembly GCA_037131735.1. Classification (GTDB taxonomy): domain Bacteria; phylum Pseudomonadota; class Alphaproteobacteria; order Rhizobiales; family Beijerinckiaceae; genus CAIUPE01. The sequence goes on along the minus strand of JBAXQM010000010.1, from coordinate 77,109 downwards.
GTTGGTGGCGTGGCTGCGCGGATCATCGGCGGTCGCTTACTCGGTCTTGAGGGCGTTGATGATCGTAATGCCGCAGCACTCACGTCCGCTCTTGGGGGATTAAAGGGTCCGCTGATGAAAGTTGCGCAATTGCTCGCAACTATTCCTGATGCGCTGCCCGCTGATTATGCAACCCAACTCGCGTCACTGCAGAGTCATGCGCCGCCTATGGGCGCAGCTTTTGTGAAGCGGCGCATGATTGCCGAATTGGGTCCCGAGTGGCGTAAGAATTTCGAAAACTTTGATCTTCATCCGACTGCGGCCGCGTCGCTCGGCCAAGTGCATCGCGCTAAAGATCATGACGGACAAAACCTAGCCGTCAAATTACAATATCCCGATATGGCCTCTGCGGTAGAGGCTGATCTTTCGCAACTCAATCTTTTATTCTCATTACATCGGCAATTTGATCCGGCGGTTGATACAAAAGAAATCGCAAAAGAAATTGCCGCACGCATTCGTGAAGAACTCGATTATCGCCGTGAAGCGAAGCATGCCGCACTGTATCAAAACATATTGGCGAATGAGGATCTTGTTCGTGTTCCAAAAATTCGCTCAAACCTCTCAACTGCGCGGCTCCTCACAATGGAGTGGCTCGAGGGCAAAAAGATTCTTGATTACAAACATGCGGACCGCTCGATCCGCAATCATCTCGCAACCGCGATGTTTCGTGCTTGGTGGCACCCCTTCAGTCGCTTTGGAGTTATTCATGGCGATCCCCATCTCGGCAATTACACCGTGTTCGAGAAGGACGGCGAGGCGGCAGGCATAAATCTTCTTGATTATGGCTGTATTCGTGTTTTTCCAGCCCGCTTTGTTGGCGGCGTTGTTGATCTCTATCGTGGTCTTTTGGAAGAGGATCGCGATCGGATTGTTCACGCTTATGAGACATGGGGCTTCCGCGGTCTCAATGCGGAGCTGATTGATATTCTCAATCTTTGGGCGCGTTTTATTTATGGGCCGCTTCTCGATGATCGCACACGGACAGTGGCGGATGGATTAAAGCCCGGTGACTATGGCCGCAAAGAAGCCTTCGCCGTTCACAAAGCATTGAAGGAAAAAGGTCCGGTTACGATACCGCGTGAATTTGTTTTCATGGATCGCGCGGCCATCGGATTGGGCGGTGTGTTTTTGCATCTCGATGCGGAGTTGAATTTTTATCGCCTCTTCAATGAAGCCATCGAGTCATTTTCAAGCGATGATGTTTCCGCGCGGCAGGCAGCGGCTCTTTATGACGTTGGGTTGACCAGCTGAACCGTACAAAAAAGAGGGGCCGGAAACCGGCCCCTTGAAGTCAGGAAAACAGTCAGGGACGAGCCGGAGTGGGATTGCATCTCGTTCCGAGAGGCTGGGGGGCAGTCTGGTCAGAACCAATCCAACCCCGGCGTCGAGAGAGAAGATGATCGAGCAGTTTGGCGCTCAAAAGACCAGATTGCGGCAGAATCTTGATTTTTCGTCCGCGCTATAAGTTTCTTTTTGGCTTGAAGCCGCGCGCAAATCTGCCGATGATAGGTCTCAAGGGGCAAAGGGAGATTTGACCATTGGACGGCGAGAGTAACAGCGCACAATCATCCATTCTCCCTTGGCCTTCAGGCGCGACAACAGCTGACCCTGCGCGCGTTGTTTTTGATCGTAAAGAACTCACGACCTTACTCGGTGTTTATGGTCGTATGGTCGCCGCCGGTGAGTGGCGTGATTATGCGATTGATTTCATGAAAGACCGCGCGGTGTTTTCTGTGTTTCGGCGTTCAACCGAATATCCGCTTTATCGTATCGAGAAAAATCCGAAACTGGCGCGCCGGCAGGGGGCCTATGCGGTGATTACACCGGCAGGACAAATCTTAAAACGCGGCCATGAGCTTGATCGTGTGTTACGCGTTCTTGAAAAGCCGGTATCGCTTGTCTCTTTTTAATAATTGATAAGAGACAATAAAAAAGCCCCGGTAAACCGGGGCTTTTCATTATTTGGATTTGATCTCGATTAGTTGTTGTTGTTCCGCTGGCCAAACAGAGCGAGCAAGAACTGGAACATGTTCACAAAGTCGAGATAGAGCGTCAGCGCACCCATCACCGAAGCCTTGCCCATGAGCTCACGATCACCGGCAACATAATCATATTCGTCTTTCAACCGCTGCGTATCCCAAGCGGTGAGGCCCGCGAAGACCAACAAGCCGAGAACATTAAGGCCGAACTGAAGAGCGGAGCTCTGCAAGAAGATGTTGACGAGCATTGCGATGACAATGCCGAACAAACCCATGACCAAGAACGAGCCGATGGCCGAGAGGCTGCGGCGCGTTGTGTAGCCATAAAGCGAGAGTGCGCCGAACGCGGCTGCTGTAATCGCGAAGACTTGAACGACGCTACCCACTTTATAAGCAACGAAAACTGTCGAGAGCGACAAACCCATCACCGCTGAATAAGCGAGGAAGGTGCCCATGAGAGATGAGTAGCTCATCTTCTCGAAACGGAATGACATGAACAGCACGAAGCCCAGCGGTGCAAGCATCACCACAAAGGCAAGCGGTGACGTGAGAAGGCTCGCTGTGACACCAGAGATATAAGTGCCCCAAGCCACAAGCGCCGAAATGCCGAGCGCGAGCGTCATGTAATTGTAGATCCCCAGCATATAGGACCGGAGACCAAGGTCATACTCCGCAGCGCCGACTCGCGCGGCGCCTGTAGTCCAAGCGGAGGCGTTGCGATCGTAATTTACCATTGTATTTCCCTCTTTCGGTCTGTAGTTCGCAGTCCATTAACTGCGACACTCCAATAATATGCGGTTAATTTTGGCAAAAACAAGGGCGCGTCACGGCGCGCGTAAATGCCGCGCCGGCTTTTCATCAAGCACACGCCATGTACCAATGAGCCCGAGACCGATGGCGAAGACCACAGCGAGCGCCGCTGTCGCCAACGGATCGCCAATTGGCCATGTAAACGCCGTGCGGAAAGCAAAAGCGACAATCGCCCATGCGGCTAAAAGTCCCGCAATCAATCCAAAAAAACTCGCTGCAAGACTGATCATAGCAAATTCGGCCAAAAAAGCCGTAAGAAGGCGAAAACGGCTCGCGCCAAGCGTTTTCAAAATGACGGCATCGCGAATGCGCCGCCTTTGGCTCGCACCGACCGCGCCGGAAAGAACTAATATACTAGCCAAAATTGTAATTCCCGCGACACCGCGAATGGCAACCGCTAATTGGTCGATCATGGTTCGCACGGATTCGAGTGCTTCACGCACGCGAATGGCGGAGACCGCCGGAAAAGCTTGAGCCGTGTCGACAAGCAATTGCGCTTCTCGTTCTAAATTTTGAGAGCCGCTTTCGTCCGTCAATGTCGCGAGATAGCTTACGGGCGCGCCTTTGAACGTATTGGGTGAAAATACCAGAACGAAGTTAATGCCCAGAGATTGCCAATCGACGCGACGTAAATTGGCAATCTTGGCTTGAATTGATCGCCCTAAAATATTGACGGTAATCATATCGCCAATTGCAAGATTCAAACCTTTCGCAATATCGGCTTCAAGTGAAACAAGGGGAGGGCCGTCATAGGTTTCTGACCACCATTCTCCACTTACAATGCGTGAACCTTCTGGCACCGTTGATGAAAATGTGATCCCACGATCGCCATCAAGAACCCAACGGGCATTCTCTTCGGCAATCACAGCTTCTGCTCGGACAGATTTTACTTCTGTGATGCGGCCCCTTACCATCGGCACATGCGACACGCGTGTCTCCGGCTGCTTCAATTTCATAAATTCATCGAAAGCTGGCAGATCGCGTGCGGGTATATCGACAAAGAAAAAACTCGGAGCTTTATCAGGCAGACCTGATGATACAAGCTGAACGAGATTATTTTGCGTGGCACTAATCGCTACAAGCAAGGTGACACCAAGACCAAGTGCCAATGTCAAAGCGGGCGTGATTGTTCCGCGGCGATAAATATTTCCCATCGCCAAGCGCAATTCAGTTCGATGCGGTCGGGGCACTTGTCGTGCCCAGCGCATGATCAGAAACGCGACACCGCGAAGCAAGAAGAAAGCCGCAGCCATACCAAGCAACACGAAGACGGTAATCAGCTTTTCACGTGCAGCCAAAATGACAATGCCCACCAGAGCAAGCCCGACGATGGCTGTCATCACTTGATAGCGGCGCTTTACCTTTGCTTGATCATTGGCGAGATCATCGCGGAAGAGAATAGCAACGGGAAGATCATGCGCGCGTCCCAGAATGGGCAGAGCGAATGTTGCCGCTGTTAATATCCCATAGAGCGCCCCAAGCGCGAGCCTATCCGGATAGAGATGAGGTGCGATTGGAAACGGCAAAAGATTTGAGGCTAAGAGCGAGACAAGATAGGGCAGCGAAGCGCCTAGGACTAAGCCGATACCCGTGCCTAAAGCAGCAAGCACCATGATTTCTAAAAAGGCGATTTGAAAAATCATTGATCCGCTTGCGCCAATCGCTTTGAAAATCGCCATGGTTTTGCGACGGCGATCAAGATAGGCGATCACGGCATTGGCCACGCCCAATCCACCGATGATCAATGCGGTTAAACCGATCAGGCCGAGATATTGCGAAAATCGTTCGATATTACGCGTGAGTTGCGGTGAAACATTCTTGCGTCCGCGTAGTTCAAAGCCCGCTTCAGATAAGGCGGGAGTCAAAGCGACATCGATCTCAGCAAGGCGATCATCGCGCGGATCATCAAGGAGCAGACGATAAGAGAAGCGGATCAAACTTTCAGGCTTCAGTAATCCTGTTTTTGCAAACGCCGCGCGGCTCATGATGACGCGGGGGCCGAGAGTCAGTCCGGCACCGATCCGATCTGGCTCATTCACAAGCACGGCACGGAGTTCAACAGTCGCGTCACCAAGCGCAATTCTATCTCCCGTCTTAACACCGAGACGCGCAAACAAGGCCGCATCGGCCGCAACACCAAAGATGCCGTCTTTTTCATCCATGATTGATGCAAGGGACAGCGCCGGATCAAAAACAGGCGGCGCAAGAAGCGGATAGGTTTGATCAACAACTTTTAGATCAACGAGTGCGGCGGCTTTTGTGGTGCGAGCCATACCGCGAAGACTGATGATTTCGGTCGTTCGCCCTTTCGAGTTTATCAACGCTCTTTCGGACGCGTCGGCAGGGCGATGCATTCGTGAGACCACAAGATCCGCGCCGAGCAAGGTCCGTCCTTCTGAAGCCAGACCATCGGTCAAGGCACGGGCGAGCGAATCAACACCCACAATGGCTGTGACACCAAGCGCGATACAGGCAAGGAAAATTCTGAAACCCGATAGGCCTTGTCGCAAGTTGCGAAAGGCGAATTTGATGGATGCCGCTGTCATTATTCAGCGGTCCTTCGCAATGATCTTACCGGAATTGAGATGAATGGTCCGGTCACAACGCGCCGCGAGGCGCAAATCATGCGTCACAAGAATGAGAGTCATATTCCGTTCTTGTCGCAAGTTGAAAAGCAGATCGACAATGGTCGCGCCATTTGCTTCATCAAGATTACCCGTTGGCTCATCCGCTAAAAGCAAAGTGGGATCAGGAGCAAGCGCACGCGCAATCGCCACGCGTTGTTGCTCGCCACCTGATAATTCTGATGGATGATGTGAAAGGCGATCTTTTAGTCCGACCGCTTCAAGCTCATGCTTTGCGCGTGTGTAAGGATCGCTGTGACCCGCGAGTTCAAGCGGCACGGCAACATTTTCAAGCGCGGTCATAGTCTCAATGAGATGAAAAGATTGAAACACGATGCCGATGTGACGGCCACGGAAGCGTGCGAGTTCGTCTTCGCTCATCGCCTCAATATTTTGGCCGGCAATGATGATGTGACCGGAGCCCGCTTGTTCCAATCCGGCCATGGCCATGAGCAATGTTGATTTACCTGAACCGGACGGGCCAACAAGGCCGACGGCTTCCCCTTGCGTGATGGACAGGTCAATGCCGTTTAAAACATGGACGCGTGACGCGTCGCGTCCTAATTCAATATGAAGCGCTTTAACCTCAACCGCCTTGACCTCATTCGTCATTCTGTCGATCCTGCCGCCATGTCATTTACACAATCATCTGTCATCTATGGTGCCTTCACCTCTTTAGCTATGCCTCTTCGTGCGGGACTGATCGTCGCGGCTCTTTTGGGCGTGCTCAGTTTTGCCTCATTTGCGCGTGCCGACTCACGCCCGCTTCAGCTTGTTGCATTTGGCGACAGTCTCACGGCCGGTTATCTGTTGCCGCAGGACAAGGCTTTGCCCGCTGTTCTTGAAAAACTTCTCAAGGATAAAGGCCGCAATGTGACGATCACAAATGCCGGTGTATCGGGTGATACGACGGCAGACGGGCTCGCTCGGCTTGATTGGAGCATTCCCGAGGGCGTTGCGGGCGTGATCCTTGCGCTCGGGGCGAATGACATGTTGCGTGGTCTTGATCCCGCAATCCCACGCGCGAATTTGACCGCCATACTTGATCGCTTAAAAGTGCGAGGCATTCCGGTCTTTTTGCTCGGTATGCGCGCGCCCGCAAATTACGGCCCAGCCTATACGCAGGCCTTTGATTCACTCTATCCGGATTTGGCAAAGACCTATTCTGCGCCGCTTTATCCCTTCATGCTTGCGGGTGTTGCAGGGCGCGGAGAGCTTCTATTGAGCGATGGTCTTCATCCCAATGCGACAGGCGTTGAAGAGCTTGCCCGTCAAATTCTGCCCCCACTCGACGAATTTGTAGCATCGCTGCGCTAGTATCTGGTCATGACCCTGTCACAGATCTCAAAACAGCGTATCAGATCGCTATAGGCTTCAGGAGTTCCTCTTCATGTCCATGACATATCGCCCGCTCGGCCGCACCGGCCTGTCTGTGTCTACAATTTGCCTCGGCACGATGACTTATGGCGAGCAGAATACAGAAGCCGATGCCTTCGCGCAGATGGATTATGCGCTGGATCAAGGCGTGAATTTCTTCGATACCGCCGAGCTTTATGCCATTCCGCCCAAGGCCGAAACGCAGGGCCTTACCGAGACTTATATCGGGAACTGGTTCAAAGCGCGGGGCAACCGCAACAAAGTGATTTTGGCGTCGAAGGTTGCGGGACGCGATCGCGGCGGCATGACCTGGCTACGCAAAGACGGATCGTCCCCCGAAGTCACAAAAGCCCAGATGATCGAGGCGCTCGAAGGCAGTTTGCGGCGCCTCCAGACCGATTTCATCGATCTCTACCAGATCCATTGGCCTGATCGGCCAATGCCTTGGGGCTCAAACCCGACCATGTTCAGGGCAAAGGCCTATGAGGGGTCGGAAAACTCGATGCTCGAAGCGCTTGAAACGCTTCAACTCTTTGTGAAACAAGGGAAAATTCGTTTCATTGGGCTTTCGAATGAAAGCTCTTGGGGCACGATGAGTTTTCTCCATCTTGCCGAGAAACACGGGCTACCCCGCGTCGAAACGGTTCAAAACGCCTATAATCTCCTCAATCGCACCTATGAAACGGGACTAGCCGAGATTTCCATGCGGGAACAGGTTGGTCTTTTGGCCTTTTCGCCGCTCGCCCAGGGCTATTTAACCGGAAAATACGTCAACGGCGCCCGTCCGGCGGGCGCGCGCTCGACTTTATTTAACCGGGGCCAGCGTTACGAGACGCCGAATGCCGAGCCGGCTATCCGCGCTTATGTCGATTTAGCGCGTGAAATTGGCTGGAAACCAGAGGAATTAGCTCTATCTTTCGTCAATTCGCGCCCGTTTTTGGGTTCTACGCTCATTGGGGCCACGACCATGGACCAGCTCAAGATCAATATTGAATCGATTAGCAAGCCGATGACGGAAGAGCTGGAAATCCGGATCAATGCGATCCATCATTGCTTCTGTAATCCCTGTCCGTGAGCCCTCAGGAGCGGCGCCGCGAGACGATAATGAATTCAGACTCTCAGATATTCAGAAACTTAGTCAGAATCGGGGTCACCATTGCCGTGCGCCAAAAGCACTTTTTCGCGTCGACGCCGATAGATCTCATAGCTAATGGCGGCCAAGAGCGTTACCGCAATCATGATCAAAGCCAAAGCATTGATTGTTGGTGTGATACCCGACCGCACACGCGAAAACACATAGACCGTTAGTGTGTCATACGGCCCGCGCGTGAACAGTGTGGTATTGAAATTCTCGATCGATTGAAAGAATGCGATCGCTGCGCCTGCGCCGATTGCCGGATAAAGATGAGGGAGAAGAATGCGCCGCAACACTTGGCTATAACTCGCCCCGAGATCGAGTGCTGCTTCTTCGAGGCCGCGGTCAAAGCTTTGTAGCCGCGCCAAAACCAACAACATCACGAAAGCAGAAATATAGGAACACTGCCCCAAAGTGGAGAGATGCAAACCTGACGGTACAGAGAAATGATGCCAGAACAATAAGGTCGAAATACCTATCACGGCACCCGGCGTCAGAATGGGCGCGACCATCATGCCATAAAGAACCGTGCGCACCCGACCTTGAAGCGAATTCACCAAGATTGCAGCGGCAGTGCCGATGGGAACTGAAATAGCTACAACAGCGAGGGCAACTAGAATTGTATTCTTGAACGCATTCCACATGCGGGTATCGCGGAACAGATCGAGGAACCAACGATCAGTCCAGCCGACCCATGGATAAACGGAAGGAAAACGAGAATCATTGAAAGCCGCTCCCCCCATAATGATCAAGGGCGCAAGCAAATAGATGAGGAATGCGGCCACGTAAACGTTCAGGATGATCCGTGATGTTTTTGAAATCATGGCTCTTGTCCTAACGGGCAATGTCAGAAAGGCTCACGCGGAAGAGCCGCATGACAAGCGACACAAATCCGGTGCACAACAACAAGAGAAGAAAAGCATAAGCGGATCCCGTATTCCAATCCTGTGATTCAAACATCCATTGCTGAATAATTTCTGTGAACCATCGAGAGTTTGTCGATCCAAGCAAAGACGGAACGAGAATTGAACCAGCAGATAACATGAAAACCATGACCGAGCCTGACGCAATACCCGGCTTCGCATGGGGTAAAATTACGCGCCAATGGATTTTCCACCACGGCGCCCCAAGATCGCCCGCCGCCTCAATCTGGTTCGTATCGAGGGATTGAATGGCATTATAAAGCGGGAAGAGCATGAAGAGCACATAGGTATAGACCAAACCAATGATCACACTCTGGAAGCCTGATATCCAGCGGATAGGCTCTTCAATAATGCCTAATCCAACAAGCGCAAAATTCAAGGGCCCTTTGAGTGATAGAATGATGAACCACGCGAAGGAGCGCAATATTTCACTGACCCAAAGTGGAATCATAATGATGAGAAACAAGGTCGGAACAATTTTGTTTGTTGCCACCTTGGAGAGATAGTAAGCAAGCGGATAGGCTACCACAAAGGAAATTGCTGCCACCGCACTAGAATAAACAATCGTGAGTAAAAACACCCAACGATGAATCGGTGTCACAAAAAAAGTACTATAATTGCTAAGTGTATAAACATCATTCGGCCCATTAACTTGGTCGATGGGCAAATAGAGTCTAAACGACGCTTCGAACAAATAAACATAAGGCAGAATGACGAGGACGAGCAGCCAGAAGGCGACAATCACAATAAAAGATATTGTTAGGGTTAGCCCGTACCGTCTCAGCAATTCTTTCATGAGTGTGCCGCCTGTGTTTCATCGGCAAGAATTCGCGCGCGCTGCGCATCAAAAGTGAAATATCGACGTGATCCCGTCTCAGGAATATCGCTCGAACCATCATTGCGCGTTTCAACAGTTAAAACGCGACCTTGATCTGTTGTCGCATGGATATTGATGAAATTGCCTTCAAACGAGATATCGCTGATGGTTACGGCAATAGCATTGCCTGCTTCAGGCGCTGTAGAAACGAGGCGTGCGTGTTCCGGGCGAACATAGAGACGTAGTTTCGCGTCAGACGAGGGTGGCGCATGAAGGGCAGCTTCAAAGATTCCGATGTCTGTCTCAAACCGAGCGGTCGTTGTTTGCGAGGCGAGGATACACCCGTCAAACACATTATTCTCACCGACAAAGGATGCAACAAACCCATTACTCGGGTTATTATAGATATCTTCAGGTTTCGCGACCTGTTGCAAACGACCTTGTGACATGACCGCCACTCTATCCGACATCGCTAACGCTTCACCTTGGTCATGCGTGATATAGATAAAGGTCACATTGGTACGTTTTTGAATCGCACGCAATTCAGCCCGCATATGTTGACGCAATTTGAGATCAAGGGCTGAGAGAGGCTCATCAAGCAACATGACTTTTGGCTCGACAGCGAGCGCGCGCGCGATAGCCACACGCTGCTTTTGACCGCCTGATAATTGGCTGATCATTTTGTCACCCGCGCCAGGCAGATCAACAATCTTCAAGAGTTCTTCCGCACGCGCACGACGGGCGGCCTTGTCGACGCCACGCATTTCGAGACTGAACGAGACGTTCTCCCAAACGGGCATTAACGGAAAAAGAGCAAGATTTTGGAAGATGAGAACAGTGGGGCGCTTATTCGGCCGAATACCATCCATGTCTTCGCCGCCAATGCGGATATGACCTTCGCTCGGCGCGATAAAGCCTGACACCATTCGAAGAATAGTTGTCTTGCCGCAACCCGATGGACCAAGAAACGAAAAAAATTCACCCGCACCGATCGTGACAGATACTTTATCAACGGCACGAAATGATCCGAAATCGGCAGACACACGGTCAAGTTCAACCGTCGCGCTCATTCTGATCTTCCTTTTTTAAAACCATAAAGATTGAACAGGGTATATTCCCGCAACAATCAATTCGACATGATCATGAAGCAATCATCGTCGCGCAACTATAGACAAAAAAAGGCCGCCGAATGCAATCACCCGGCGGCCTAATTTAGCTAGACTATGCGGCTTTCCACTTGTCGGCATATTCGCCACGAAGCTTGACGAACCATGCTTCTTGGGTCGGCCACCACCAGAGTTTCTTTAGCGCATCGCCAGGGAAGGATGCGGTATAGAAGTCAGCGACGTCCTTGTCGAGCTTATCAACGCTGCCTTTGCCAACTGGATTAGCCGAGAAGGCGGTTGCCCAAGCAGCCGCGCCTTCAGCTGACGCAACCCATTTTGCAAATTCATGCGCTTGTTCGCTATTCTTTGCATTCTTCAAGAGCACAAAGCCCTGATTCCAAGCGAACGCACCTTCCTTAGGAGCAATATACTTATAACCTTCTTTGCGGAGGTTGAAGCCTGTTGAATCCCACGTGAGACCGATCACAGCACCATTGGTGCGGAAGCCGGCCTGTGCATCATTTTCGCCCGACCAGAATTGCGCAACATTGGCTTTGTTCTTCACCGCTTCAGCGAAAGCGATGTCCCACAATTTCTTCATATTGGCTTCGTTCTTGTAGCTTTCGAGCCAAGGCATCGGCAATTTGCCAACCGAGTCAAGATAGCGGCCCATTGCAGCGAGCGATGAGTGCGCGCGCAAGCAGACCTTGCCCTTGAACTTAGGATCGAAGAGATCGCCTAAGGACGGGATACCGCCTGCAGGCTGCACGTCCTTCGTGTTGTAGGTGATTGCTTCTGTTCCCCAAACTGACGGAACGATCATGCGCTCGCCGCCGATCGTGGCCGCTTCGCCAGCCGCGCCATCGGCAAGGCCTGGCAGATAGGAATCGAGGCTGATCTTTTTTGTATCCCAACCTTTTACGAGCCCATTTGAAGCCCAACCCGCAACGCGGTCTACGGTCGGTTCCGAAACGTCGATAGCGCCCGTTTGCATGGCTAATTTAGCCTGCGCAAACATGTCGTCCTGGCTCGGATATTCCGTGAAGTTCACCTTAACACCGGTGGCTTTTTCGAAAGCTGGAAATACTTTTGCCTTGAGGTCGTCATAGCCAGCCCAGCCCATGAAGTTCACTTCGCCCGATGAGGCGAGGGCAGACTTCGAGATGATTGCAGGTGCAACCACAGCACCAAGACCTAAAGCCGCACCGCCTTTAAGAACGGACCGGCGGTCGATCAGATTGATCGGTTTAGTCATAAAAAACTCCTTGAAGGGGTTCGAGGGTAGGATGGGCCTCTGAGCCTTTGGATTATCGGCGCAGGGTCGCCAAATCGTTCTGACGCAGGGATCATTGCGATCAGAATCGAGATAAAAGAGGCATAATATGACGGTTGGATGACTGCCGATCGCTGCAGAAAAGGCTAAGAACTCTTATCGATCAGAATATACTTATTAAGTATATGATAAATATAAATAAAATTAAATTTCCGACGCTATGATTTTGATCCGTTTGCTTCGATTTTTATACCATTTTGGTGGACTGGGTCCCGCATTCATGAAAAAAGGCCGTGGACCACAGTTTATGGATGGACTGGACCGAAATTTTCCGCATGATGTCATGTGGGGGAATGCGGGGGCTGAAACTTTGACCGTTCCAGCAACCGCGTCAGGTGCCGATGGGCGGACCTGATAAAATAACAGAGGGGTATCCTTTATGGTCGATAAGAAAAAATTGAATTCGACGGTCGCGACTCTCGAAGCGGCAGGTTCGTTCACGCGCCGTGTGCTTTTGAAGGGTGCAGTGGCAGCCGGTGCTGCAGCTGCGGTTGGTCCGTGGTATGTTAGCAATGCGCTCTCGTCTTCAGGCGAATTGAGCCTCTTGAACTGGGATGACGAACTTCCCGATCCTGTGATTCCGGAATTCGAAAAAGCGACAGGCATCAAGGTTAAGACAACGCCGTTCTCGCAGAACGAAGAGCAGATCAACAAGCTCCAGGCTGCTGGTGGCGACGGCTTCGATCTTTGCCAGCCAACGCATGACCGTGCACCGCAATTTAAGGACCTCGCAGTTCTTCAACCCTTCGATGAAAAGAAGCTGACACTCGACAGCGTTCTTCCGTCGATGGTGAAAATTTCCGATGGCTTCTGGCGTTGGGATGGCAAGCTGTATCACGTTCCGCACACATGGGGTTCGGAAGCGATTTCATGGCGTACTGACCTTACAAAGATCGAATATAAGACACTCTCTTATGGTTCGCTCTGGAAGGACGAGTATAAGGGCAAGGTGCAGGGTCGTCCGCACTCGCTCTTGCTCGGCATCGGTCTCTGGATGGATGCAACGGGTCAGTTGAAGTCAAATCGTATGCTTGACGCCTATAAGGACGAAGCATCGATGAAGGCGATCTATGACAAGCTCTTGAAGTTCGCGATCGAGCACAAGGCTTGGATCAAGCAATTCTGGGATTCAGCTGACAACACGAAATCGGGTCTTCTCGAAAACGGTGTCGTCATCGGCCAGACTTGGGATGGTCCTCCGCTCGGCCTCAAGAAGGCAGGCAAGCCTGTCTCCTATATGGCTCCGCAAGAAGGCGCGATCACATGGCTCGACGGTTGGGCAATGTCGAAGGGCGCGAAGAACATCGACCAGGCTTATGCTTGGTTGAAATATGTTCACTCGAAGGAAGCCTCAGCGAAGGTTGCCGACGGCTCGGGTTATAACCCGGTTGCTAAGGGCGCCGACGAGCTTCTCTCGCCTGCAGCGAAGAAGAACTTCCAGGAAGCCTATCCTGACGACGCATTGTCGCGTCTCTGGCAGCGTCCACTCGAGCCTTCATGGTTCGCCGAGCTTCGCACGCAATATGCTGAGAAGTTCAAGGCTGCTTAATTGCGCTTTGTCTGAATCAACAAACCCCGGCGCTTCGCGCCGGGGTTATTTTCCGCCGGTAGGTTTGATCGGCGCAGTGTCACGAACATAATGGATGTACAATGACGGCCGCTGTTGAGATTGATCACCTCACGGTCCAATTTGGACTTTTTACGGCGGTGAAAGATGTATCGCTGCAGATTCGCCAAGGCGAGTTTTTCAGCTTTCTCGGACCATCGGGCTGCGGCAAGACAACGATCTTGCGCGCGATTTCTGGCTTCCAAGAGCCAACGCAGGGTACGATCCGCATCGGCGGTCAGGATATGAATGGCATTGGTCCAAACCAACGCCCCACCGCATTGATCTTTCAAAACCTTGCTCTTTTTCCTTTGATGACTGTTGCCGAAAACATCGGTTATGGCCTGCGCGTGCGCGGCGTACCAAAAGCGGAACGTGATCGCAAAGTGGGTGAATTGTTGAATCTCATTGCGCTCAGCGATCAAGGCAACAAGAAGATTGAAGAATTATCAGGCGGTCAAAAGCAACGCGTCGCGATTGCACGCGCTTTGGCCGTCGAACCAAAAGTGTTGTTACTCGATGAGCCGCTTTCCGCACTCGATCTAAAACTGCGCCAACATATGCGCAATGAATTGCGCGCGATCCAACGTCGCGTTGGCATTACTTTTATTTACATCACACATGATCAGGGTGAAGCCTTGACGATGTCTGATCGTATCGCCGTGATGAACCGCGGTAAGATTGAACAAATCGGCAATGGCCGCGATGTTTATGAGCATCCCCAGACGTCATTTGTTGCGTCATTCGTTGGTGAGAATAATGGGTTCTCCGGAACGATCACGAAAGTATCAGGCGATCAGGCTGAGATTGAAACATCGGTTGGGCGGTTGACAGGGTTGAATAAAAAATCACTCGCAGTTGGCGCGAAAGCTACTTTGTTTGTGCGCCCTGAATTGATGCGCTTTGGCGCGCAAGGCGAAAACAATTTGGCAGGCAGCGCAGCGGATGCGGCCTATGAAGGCATGACGACGCATTTAACAATGAAAGCGCCCGATGGGTCGAGTGTCGTTGCCACTTTGACCGGCGCACCTGCGCGCGAGTTCCCGTCAGAAGGGTCTGCTGTCTCTTTTGCGTTCTCGACAAGCGACGCCATCATTTTGCCCGCGTGAGTGCTTGAACAATGTTAAGCTCCACCGGCCATCCCTTCATTTTCCTGCTCCCGGTTCTGGCCTTCGTCATTTTTTGGGTGATGGCCAAATTTGAACCGAAGCCGGTAGGCGTTACGAAAAAGAGTTTCTTTGAACGCAATGGAACGCCGGTCGCAATCTATCTGATTGTCGCGGTTGCGTTCTGGGCTTTGTTCATGATCGTGTTGCCGCAGCTCTTCATGGTCGAAATGTCATTTCGTCCAAAATTGCCGCCGGTTGAGATGGGTGGACCAAAAGATCTCTACACCTTCGAAAATTATCACTACTTCATTTATGGCTCGACAACGAGCAGCGATGCGATCAACTGGGTTCACATCAAGGCCTTCTTCCTGACAATTCTTGCCAGTCTTTTGGTGGCCTTGTTCAACTTCGCCTTATGCTATCCGCTTGCCTATTACATGGCGCAGGCCGCGCGCCCAGCACGTGTACGCTTCCTCCTCCTGCTTTTGATTGCTCCTTATTGGGTGAATGAAATTCTGCGCGCGTTCGCATTTCGTATTATTTTCTCGAGCGGTGGCCTCATCAATAAAATGCTTCTTGGTGCGGGCTTTGTTGATCAACCGATTGATTTCATCGGCAATGATATCGCGCTCTATGCCGGTCTCGGCTACGCCTATATGTTGATGATGATCTTCTCGCTCTATAATGCGATCGAAACGCTTGAT
Source organism: Alphaproteobacteria bacterium (assembly GCA_037131735.1). Classification (GTDB taxonomy): domain Bacteria; phylum Pseudomonadota; class Alphaproteobacteria; order Rhizobiales; family Beijerinckiaceae; genus CAIUPE01. The sequence continues at coordinate 61,547 of JBAXQM010000010.1, read as the reverse complement.
CATGCCCAGATCGAAGCCGCGCGCGATCTCGGCGCGCCTTGGTGGCATATTCATTCCTTCATCGTTATTCCTTTTGCGAAGCCCGGCATCGCATCCGGATGCACGCTTGTCTTTATGTTGAGCGCTGGCTCACTCGCCGCCCCGCTTGTTCTCGGCGGGCCGCGCTCCTTGTGGTTTACGCCCATTCTCTATGATCGCTTCTTCCAAGCCTTCAACTGGCCGCAGGGCGCGGCCTATGCCTTCATTCTCTTACTCGCTTGCGTCAGCTTTGTTCTGCTCGTGTTGCGCTTGGGTCGCCTCTCTCTCGGGGAGATTGCGAAATGAGTTCAAAGACCGTCATGAATGTGATGCTGGCCTTTTATATGGCGATTTTCTTCGGGTTCTTGTTTGGTCCGTTGATTGTGATGGGCATCTCGTCTTTCAACACTTCGACTTACCCGCAGGTCTATCCGATCGAAGGCCTTACTCTGACCTGGTTCGAAAAACTCCTGAATGACCGCGATATGGTTTACGGGATGAAGAATAGTCTTTGGATTGGCATGTGGGTTGTTTTACTCTCCGTGCCGCTCGGACTCGCCGCCGCGATGATGATGAGCCAAATCTATTCGAAGGCTCGTTCTTTCTATTATGTGATCGTTGTTTCCCCCGTACTCACCCCGGGCGTCATCATTGGTATTTCGACCGTTGTCTTCTGGCGTGATCTGACAACCGCAACGAATTCAAAGTTTCTCTATGATGGCGTATTCTTGGCAGTGCTTGGTCAATCGAGTTTCATCTCGGCCTATTGCATGTTGATGTTTATGTCGCGCTTGAATCGTTTTGATCGCGCACAGGAAGAAGCCGGCCTCGATCTCGGCGCTTCACAAACGCAAGTCTTCTTCCACATCTTGCTGCCTTTCTTGCGGCCGGCAATTTTCTCCTCTGCTGTCTTGGCGTTTCTCTCCTCATTCGAGAATTATAACACCACCACCTTCGCTATTCTCGCTGATAAGACATTGACGACCGTTCTCGCCGGTCGTGTCCGCCAAGGCACAACACCAGCGATCAGCGCACTCGCGGTTTTGATTATTGCCGTGACAATTGTGGGCGCGATTATTTATGAACTCGTCAAACGGCGCGAAGATCGTGAGCGGCAAGCCCGCCTTGATGCCGCCCATGCGGCAGAGCTTCGCGAATTGGAATCAATTGAAAAGGCCACGCTTCACGCGTGAAAGAAAAAAGCCCGCTCTTGAGCGGGCTTTTTATTATTCCGTCTTTCGAAGTATCGTCGTTATTTTTTCTTCGCGCGCGCGGTTGCCAAGACGCAAAGAATTTCAAAAAGAATATTCGCGCCGCATTGCGCCGTGATTGTGCCATTGTCGAAAGGTGGCGACACTTCAACCATATCGGCACCAATGAAATCAACGCCATCAAGTGCGCGGATCATGCGCTGCGCTTCGATCATGGTTATACCTCCAGATTCAGGTGTGCCTGTACCGGGTGCAAAGACGGGATCAAGGGAATCAATATCAAAAGAGAGATAGGTTTTGCCAGCACCTGCGATTTTACGCGCCTCTTCCGCAGCCCAGCGCCAACCCTTATCATTCAACTCCTCCATATAGACGACGCGCATGCCTGAATCATGACTGAACTTCCACATGTCCTTGTGATTGATCGAGCCACGGATACCAATTTGAATCACGCGTTTCGGATCGAGGAGCCCTTCTTCAACCGCGCGCGAGAAGGGCGCGCCATGATGGAATTTGGAACCGAGATAATCATCACCCGTATCGCAATGCGCATCGATATGAATCATGCCGATAGGGCCATCTTTCGCAATGGCCCGTAAAATCGGGAGCGAAATGGAATGATCACCGCCCACGCCTAAGGTCGTGACATTTGCGGCTTTGAACTTGGCAAAATACTCTTCGATTTCTTTATGAGCGCCATTCAATTCGTAGGGCGCTTCGAGAAACGCGTCACCGCAATCAGCAACATTCACGAGATCAAAGGGTGTAATGCCTGTTGCTTGATTAACGCGGCGTACCAGCGTTGTCTGCTCGCGCACCGCGCGGGGACCATGACGGGTGCCCGTCCGGTTTGTTACGCCACCATCGAAGGGCACACCGATGACGCCGATATCCACACCAGCAAGAGAGTCCACAAGCGGCGTTCTGAAGAATGTCGCTACACCCGAATAACGCGGGCGCAATTGCGGTTCACTCATTTCGGGATAGCGCTTCAGGTCTTTCAGAGTCATGATTATAGTTCCTTATCACTTACTATAACAGAGTAACTGTAGAGTGGGCGATTAGTGCTTCTTCATTCGTCGCCATAACGAATGCCGCGGGATGCGACGAGGTGCTGATCTGAAAGCCACGCTGCTCATTGGAATCGTGGTTCAATACAAATCCGAGATGACTGAGACCCTTGATAACATCCGCGCGCAACTCGGAATCATTTTCGCCAATGCCCGCCGTAAAGACGAGCGCATCAACACCATTCATTGCCGCTGCAACTGATCCTATCTCGCGAATGACGCGATAGGTGAACATTGCAAGAGCCATCTTTGCATCTACATTGTCCGGTGCCGCTTTTCGTAATGTGCGCATATCATTCGATAGACCTGACACACCAAGGAGCCCTGACTGGCTATAGAGCAGTTTCTCAACCGCCTCGGCGCTCATTTTATCTTCGCTCATCAGATAGAAAATCACAGCGGGATCGATTGTGCCCGTGCGTGTACCCATCATAAGGCCATCAAGTGCGGAAAAGCCCATCGTGGTCACAATGCTCTGCCCATTGATCATGCCGCAAAGCGATGCACCATTGCCGAGATGGGCAACAATCACCCGGCCTCTTGCGCGCTCGGGATCGCGTGCGGCAAAGGCTTCCGCAATATAATTGTAAGAGATGCCGTGGAAGCCGTATCGCCGGATACCCTTTTCAGTAAGTGCCTTAGGCAAAGCAAAATTGCGGGCGATCGCAGGCATGGTCGAATGAAAGGCGGTATCGAAACATCCGACTTGCGGCAGATTTGGAAGAAGCTCAAACAGCGAATCCACGGCCGCAAGATTATGCGGTTGATGTAAAGGCGCGAGCGGAATGAGCTTTCTAAGCTCATCAACATTCGCACGATTAAGTCGAACGGGCTTAACAAAATCGGGTCCGCCATGAACGATCCGATGGCCCGCCGCGACGAGCGAGGATAATCCGTAAAGGCGATCAACCGTATTGAGAATTAGAGACAGAGCTTCCTTGTGAGATATATGTGAACCCGCTGGCATCGCCTCTTTGATAGCCGGATGACCATCCATGAAACGCATTGAAAATTCGACATTTTGTCCGAGACCGTCAATCGCGCCGCGAGCAAGATCATGGGCAACACCTTGCTCATCAATTTGCATCAATGCGCATTTCACACTCGATGATCCGGCATTGAGAATAAGGATAAGGCGCATGCGTCGTTCCGTTATGAGTTTCGGTAGGCATCAGCCAGCGCGGCGATGCCAGGCTCTATGCGTTCAAGCGGAATAGACGCAAAACCTAACCGAACAAAGTTTTTGGGCGGATGATCCTGTATGAAGAAGATATCACCTGCTTCAACCAGAACGCCTTTTTTCTCAGCTTGTGCGACACGCTTTGTCGCATCGAGCTCGGCGCGCCCTTCGAGCCAACAACTTGAGAAGCCAGGGCCGAGTTTCACGCGGAATTCAGGTAGATGTTTTTGAAGCGCCTCTCTCAAAATTTCACCGCGTTTATTCAAAGCGGCGCCGAGACGTCGCATATGCGCTTTGTAATGACCTAGACCCAAAAACAACGCGGCCGCGCGTTGATTGTTTGAGGGGGGATGACGCAGCATCAAACGCCGCAAGGCCCGCAATTCACGGATCACGGTCGCGGGGGCGATGATGTATCCAAGGCGCAAACCCGGCGCGAGAACTTTCGAAAGCGAGCCGACATAAAGAACACGACCAGAATTATCGAAACTCTTCAATGCCGGCGTCTCACGACTATCGGGCGTTAACTCGGTTTCGTAATCATCTTCGATGATTATAAAATCTTCATCGACTGCTTTTTGCAAAAGATCCGTGCGCCTTTGAAGTGGCATCGTTGCTGTTGTCGGGCATTGATGGCCGGGCGTGACATAAAGATAGTCACAGCGATTAAGATCATCCGAGAGAATGAGGCCTTCGTCGTCGACAGGATAAGGCTCAACAAAATCCGTCATGGTCGCAAAAATATTGCGCGCATCGGGATAGCCCGGATCCTCGACACCAATCCGCGTTTGCGGTGAGAGCAACAAACGCGCGAGAAGATAAAGCGCTTGCTGCGCGCCAATCGTGACGATGATTTCATCCGGATTGGCCCAAATGCCGCGACGCGGCAAAACATGGAGCCGCAATTGATCAATCAATTCCGGATCATCACCATCGACAAGATCGCGCGCCCAATTGTGAATTTCGAGCACGCTTAACGCGCCGCGCGCGCATTCGCGCCAATCATTTGTGGGAAACAGCGCGGGATCAAATTGGCCATAGAGAAACGGATAGGGGTAACGTAACCATTCGCGCGGCTTCACAATATTGCGCCGCGCTGATGGCCTGATCGAAAAGCGGCTCGTCCAATCCGGATCATCCGGATGATCGGCGCGTACTTCGACCGTCTCCTTGGGCCGTCCCGAAGCCGCACCTTTGATGAAATAGCCACTCCGCTCGCGGCTCTCGAGGAAGCCTTCATCGACGAGCTGCTGATAGGCAAGCACCACGGTGTTGCGCGCGACCCCCAGTAGCGTCGCCAGATCACGACTTGAGGGCATCCGCGCATTGCGAGGAATGCGACGCTCCTCGATGGCCGCCACAATCATTTGCCGGATTTGGACCTGAAGCGAGCGCCCCTCATGCGAGAATTTACGGAAGAGCGCTTCCCAGATGATGGGCTCATCGCCGCTCAAGATCCGTTGCGCGGGCGCGCCTTTGGGCTCGGGACGATTCACGCGAGTTTGATCCTCTGGCTCTACAGCAATGAGACCAGACGAGCATGATGGAGCCAGTTTGTCAAAGCTGGACCAGCGGCGGGTCGTGAGATTAAAGCGAGCCCCGCGTCTTTTAGACCGGCCAGGGAAGCGAATAGGTCTTCACATTGGTGAAGAATTTCATCGCTTCCATCACGCCTTCTTTGACGCCGTTGCCAGAATCTTTGATGCCGCCAAAGGGCGACATTTCAATCCGGTAACCCGGCACTTCCCAGATATTCACTGTGCCGACATTCAGCCCTTCGATAAAGGCGGTGATGCGATCGAGCCGGTTTGTGCAAACGCCTGAAGACAGGCCGAAGGCGGTTGAATTTGAAATTTCAATCACCTTCTCGACATCATTCGGCACACGCACGATCGGCACGATGGGACCGAATGTTTCTTCCATCACCAGCTCTGAAGAATGCGGAACGAAGTCTACCGTGATTGGCGGCAACAAAGCGCCCTTGCGTTCCGGATGATAGAGAATTTTTGCGCCCTGTTCCGCCGCTTTCAAAACGCGTTGTTCAAACAAAGCCGCAGCTTGTTCATGCACAACGGTACCAAGATCCGTATCCGGATTCATGGGATCACCAAATTTGATCTTCTTCGCTTTCTCAAGCACTTTTGCAACGAATGCATCAGCGACCTTCTCCATGCAGAGAATGCGTTTCACCGCTGTGCAGCGCTGGCCTGAATTTCTTGTCGCGCCAGCAACGGCGAGTTCCGCCGCCTTATCGAGATCGCTATCGGAGAGATCATCGCAGATGATAAAAGGATCATTACCACCAAGCTCAAGCGCCGCGCGTCTATAGCCGGCCTTTGTCGCAATCAATTTGCCGACCGTTACACCGCCAGTGAAGGTGATGAGCTCGATATCGGGGTTGGTCACCATCTCATCGCCGATATCATTCGGCATACCCGTGACGACCTGGAACATTTCAGGAGGCAGCCCCGCTTCATAAAGAATATCGGCGAGCGCAATTGCGGTAAGGGGAGTAAGCTCTGTTGGCTTGCAGACAACGCGATTGTTGGTGGCAATCGCCGGTGCAATTTTATGAGAGACCATGTTTAGCGGATGATTGAAAGGCGTAATTGCTGAGATCGCCCGCACCGGTTCGCGTTTCGTGTATATCTTTCTTGGCTTTCCATGCGGTGTGAGGTCGCAAGAGAAAATTTGCCCGTCATCAAGAATAGATAGCTGCCCCGCGAGCATGAACACGTCATAAGCACGGCCGCATTCATAGAGCGAATCTTTCAATGAAATGCCAAGCTCTCGCGTGATCAAAGGCGAAAGCGTGTCTTTACGCGCGTTGATCAGCTCGGCTGTGCGGAAGAGAATTTTTTGCCGCTCATAACGCGTGAGTTTCGGCTTGAAATTGGAGGCAATGGAAAACGCTTTGCGCGCGTGCTCGGCGCGTCCCGCCGGAACAGTGCCCATCACTTCATTCGTATAAGGATAATGAACATTCACGACCGCGTCGGTTGAAACCTCTTTGCCGCCGATGCGCATCGCGCCTTTAATGATCTCGCTCATAATTTACTCCGCAGCCGAACAACCGACAAAATAGGCATCGAAATTACGCAAACCTTCGGGGAGCGTTGCGGATTTCGTATTGATGAAGAAGGGTACCGTTTGCTCGGTCAACCCGCCATGTGAACGCAAAGGCACATCAAGGCCTGAGAGATCATGTTTTGAACGCGATGTGCCGATGACCTTGCTTTTGTTTTTTCCGCCTGAAACGGCAATTACATCACCTGTACGATCCGGCGGCAGACCAAAGCGGGCGCAGGCCTGCGCCTTTTCCAAGACCGCATCCATACCTTCAAGGGCCGCGAGATGTTTTGCAACGGCTTTGGGATCGGCACCATAAGTGTAAATCGCGGCATAAGATCCCAAAGCGCCATGATGCACAACATAGGGATCAGTGATTGGTAAAATCACTTTGGTTTTGCCTTCGCCAAAGGCCGCATCAAGATCGTCTTGTAGATAGAGAACATCCGGTTCACCATTCGCGAGATGCTTATCATTCATGCCATGATCGGCTGTGACAATCAGTGTGACGCCGAGCGCGTCAAGTTGCCCGACATAGGAATCAAACATCGCATAGAAATCGAGTGCACCTTTTTCGGTAGGCCCATATTTATGCTGAATGAAATCGGTTGTCGAAAGATAGGTAATATCCGGTTTGAATTCAGGGATGAGCTTTACGCCTGCTGCAAAAACAAATTCCGAGAGATCTGCTGAATAGACATCAGGCAGAGCCATGGACCATTGAGCGCAAGGATTATCGAGTCCGTTTTCCGCGCTCGTCGCCTTGTCTGCTTTCTCTGACGAGAAGGCAATCGCGCTTCCGTCATATACAAGACCCTTCGACAAAAGCAGGCGCAATTTGTCTTTCGCGGTGACCATCAAGATCCGCGCACCCGCTTTTTGAAATTCAGCAAAGATCGTTGGTGCACGCAGCCATTTCGGATCATTCATCATCGTCTCAAGACCCGTATCGGGGTCGATCAGATAATTGCCGCAAATGCCATGAACTTCGGGTGGACGGCCCGTGGCGATCGATAGATTATTTGGATTAGTGAAGCTTGGTACAACTGAATGCGCGCGATATTCGCCGCCTTTTTGAATTACGCGCTCGAGGTTCGGCATTAATCCCCGCTTGCGGGCTTCATCTGTATAAGCGGGCTCCGAGCCGTCGAGACAAATCACCACGAGGGGCTTTTGCGGCCATGAATAAGTCCGGCCATTGACGCTGATAGGGTGTTTGTTGGTCATGATCTATTACTCGGCCGGTGTGAGATCTTTAACATTCATAGCTTTGAGTGTGGCCTCCGTCGCGTCAACGAGCATCGCCATCACTTCGTGATCAAGCGCACCCATATTGCCAACGCGGAAACTCGGCTTCTTGGTAAGTTTACCCGGATAGATGATGAAGCCGCGCTGCTTCAAACCTTCATAAAAGCGCGTGAAATCAAAATTCGGATCACGCGGTGTTGCGAAAGTCTGAATGATCGGCCCGGTTTCATTATCGCCGAGAAGGGGTGTCAGGCCGATACGACGCATACCGTCGCGCATCGCTTTGGCTGTTTTTTTGTAACGCGCGAGACGACCGGGTGCACCGCCTTCAGCCTTATGTTGTTCAAGCGCTTGAGCGAAGGCGACTAGGATATGCGTGGGCGGCGTATAACGGAATTGTCCACTTTTCTCCATATAAGCCCATTGCTCATAGAGATCGAGCGAGAGCGAATGCGAAACGCCTTGCGAGGCTTCAAGTAAATCGTGGCGAGCGAGAATATAAGTAAAGCCCGGCACACCTTCGATACATTTATTCGCCGATGAAATCAGCACGTCGATGCCCATGCGCTTCATCGATAGATCCATCGCTCCAAAGCTCGACATTGCATCAAGAATAACAATGCATCCGGCTTTCTGTGCGACGGCGGCAATGTCTTCGACAGGATTTACAATACCGCTTGTCGTTTCGCATTGGACAAGAAAGACCGCACCAACATCAGGATTGGCTTTTAACAGTGCCGCAACTTCTTCAGCGGAGGGTGCTTCCAGCTCATCTGTTTCATAAGAAATGAAATCACGATTCATATAAGACATCGCTTTGATCGCGCGCTCACCATAGGCGCCATTGGTGAGCATCAATGTCTTTTTGTTTTTCGGTGCAAAACTGCCGAGTGCCGCTTCAACGCCGTAAGACCCTGAGCCTTGCAGCAATACACATTCGAACCCCTGCGAGGCATCCGCAATCTCAAGAAGATCAGCGCGAATCGAAGCCACAACCGCGCGTAAATCTGCGTCCCATGAACCCCAATCCCGCAGCATCGCCTCTTTAACCGCGGGCGTCGTCGTCAAAGGACCGGGGGTGAGAAGATAGGGGGTTGTTTCCTGTCCGGCCGGACCGCGAAAGGGAATCGTCATCGGAAGCCTCTTTGTTGGGATGGGGTCACGCGTCAGACCGCCGGAATAAAGCGGATGAGTGACTTCTATATAAAACCACAAAATCAGTCAATAAACCACAAATAGTCATGGTTTGGATCCAACCACGCGAATAGGCCAGAGACGAGCCGCAGCTTCAGCGGCCGGTTCGCCCTTGGGCAAACCGTCGGTAATGAGGCCGGCAATTGGCGGGGCGATTGGGATCGGTACCGGAGTCCGCTTTGAAAACTTGGTGTGGTCGGCCAGCACATAAGCCGCTTTTGCGGCTGCGGCCATGCGGGCCCGTTGTTCGGCGGCCAACCGCGTAAAATCCGTGAATTCGCCGGTCTCAGAAATGCCGCCTGCGCCAATAAAAGCGAGATCAACCCGATATTTGGCGATGAGGTCGAGCGTATCGAGCCCAAAAGCCGCCTCATCATTCGGCTCGATCTCGCCGCCCAATAGAACAGTTTTGATGGTCTTCGTCCGCGCCAGTAGAAGCCCGATCGGCAGGGAATTGGTGAGCACCGTGAGGTCGCTTCTGTTTGTAAGGGCTTGGGCGAGGGCCAGCGTGGTCGAGCCGGAATCGATCAGAATGGCCATGCCGTCTTCCACCAACTCAGCCGCCGCCCGGCCAATGGCAGCCTTCCCCTCGGCATTTTCGATAGTTCTGCGGGAAAGCGAGGGCTCATTCGAGAGGCGATGCGCACCGCCATGGACGGTTACGAGCCGACCTTCTTCTGCCAAAAGCTTCAGATCACGGCGGATTGTCTCCATCGAGACATTGAACCGTTCGGCAAGGTCGGAGACGCTGACCGAGCCTTGCGCCTCGAGTGCTTGGAGAATTTGGCCGTGGCGATCAACCGCGAGCGGGCGCGACATGACTCATTCCTTTAATGTGACTTTATGTGGCTTTGTAGATGAAATGCCGGTCAAGGCAAAGAAAAACGTCACGCGCCTCTTGTCGCCCCCTGTGCAAACCGCCACTCTGCGGACCTTAGAAAAATAACCAGCAGCACGATGTCATCATCCGATCCCCCGCATAATCGAACACTTCTTGGAATCGGCTATGCGCTGATCGGCTTTTCAATTTTTTCGATTCAAGACGCGACAGTGAAATGGCTCGTGGCGACGTTGCCGGTGTGGCAAGTTTTGTTTTCGCGATCGATTTTGATTGTTGTACTTTGCCTCTTTCTATTAGGCCCAAGGCGTGCGGTTGAGCTAGCGAGAGGACCAAGTCGTACGCAACTTCTGATGCGGTCTTCTCTAATTTTGGCGGCGTGGCTTGCTTATTTCACAGCGTCGCGGTCGCTCCATCTTGCTGAGATGGTTACGATCTATTTTTCGACACCCATTTTCGCTGTCTTGATGTCGATCGTGTTTTTGAAAGAAACAGTTGGCCTTGCACGCTGGGCTGCAACGATTGTCGGCTTCATCGGTGTTGTTATTGCCGCAAGTCCCGCGGGTTCGTCAGATATTGTGCCCGTCTTACTTGTTCTTTTTGCGGCGCTGTGTTGGGGCGCTACAAATATTCTTGTGCGTTTAATCGGTCGCAAGGAAGGATCAGTCAGTTTGATGCTGGCATCAAATGCGATTGTCGTCTTGGTCTGCGCAACCACGCTCCCCTTCGTATGGATGACACCTTCGCCTTTCGAATTTCTTTTGCTTTTGATGTTGGGTGCTGTTGGCGCATCGGGACAATATTTTATGTTTGAAGGGTTTCGCTTGGCACCTGCCTCTGCGGTTGCGCCATTCGAATATATTACGTTGCTTTGGGCTTTTGGCTGGGGCTTTTTGATCTGGGGCGATTTTCCGCCCATGCCGGTTTTCATTGGTGCGTCACTTATTCTGGCGAGCGGTTTTGGTCTCGTGATTGTTGAGGCACTCGCTGCGCGTCGCGGTCGCGTCGCTTAAGGCGACAGTGAACGCGTTCGAACGGGCTTGTGCCGCACGAGAGCCTGTGTTGGACTTCACCCGTTAAGTGATTCGGGTTTTGCTGTTTGACCAACGCAGGAGGTCCTCATGCCCCGGCTTTTTACAGGCCTCTCGGTTCCGGATCATATTATCGATACGCTTTCATCGATACGTGGCGGCCTTTCAGGCGCGCGGTGGATTACGCCTGAAAATTTTCACATTACCTTACGCTTTCTCGGCGATATCGATGATGCGACGGCGCATGATGTATTTTTGATTCTCAGTCGAATTCAGCGAACAATTTTTCCGATCACAATTGATGGCATAACTGTGTTTGGCGGAGATCGCCCCCGCGCGCTTGTGGCCAAGATTGTTCCCTCACCCGCTTTAATGGAACTGCAAGCGGAGCATGAACGTTTAGTACGCCGTCTAGGCCTACCCGCTGAAACAAGAAAATTCACACCGCATATAACGCTTGCACGTTTACGCGACACATCGCCTTTTGAGTTAGCGAATTTTCTAGGTATGATCTCTCATGTACCGCGCCTCTCATTTGAGGCTGAGTCATTTGAAGTCTTTTCGTCGCGCGCTTCAGTAGGCGGCGGTCCCTATGTTATCGAAGCGTCATATCCTTTGCGTGACACTTCAATTGAAACGCAACATCGTCGCACGGCGTGAGGATAACTTAAATGGTTACAACTGATCGTCTTGAAGGCTCTGCGCGCGCGGAGGCCGTAAAGTCTCTATCGGGCTGGAGTGATGTTGCGGGACGCGATGCCATTGAAAAGCAGTTTCGCTTTTCCGATTTCAGCACTGCCTTTGCTTTTATGACGCGCGTCGCTTTTGTTGCTGAAGTGATGAACCACCATCCTGAATGGTCGAATGTGTGGTCAAAAGTTCACGTCACGCTCACGAGTCATGATGTAAAAGGCGTGTCAGCGCGGGATATTGATTTGGCGAAAGAGACGGATCGCTTAGCGAAAGAGTGTGGTGCTCTTTCATAAAAAAACATTAGCCAGCGTCGATCACACCATTCGCTTCAAGCGAGCGGCGGAGCTTCGTAAACGCGAGACGAATGCGAGACTTAACGGTGCCCAGAGGCAGTCCGGTTTTCTCGGCAATTTCGCTGTGCGAAAGATCATCGAAAAAGGCCATACGTACGAGCGACAATTGTTCTTCGGGCAAACCCTCAAGCGACACGCGGATACGGTCCTCACGCACCTGCATATCGATTCGGCGATCAGCCCCCTCATCTTCCGCCGCGATTTCGGGCGCATCCATCGGATCAAAGAAATCGAGCCGGTCGCGTCGAAGCGTATCGATGCGGCGATTGCGGGCGATGCGATAAAGCCAGGTCGCAAGCGAGGATTTGGTGGGATCAAAGAGATGCGCTTTCGTCCATAAGGTCGTCATCACATCTTGCAGGATCTCTTCCGCCGAACCGGCATCCGAGCCGAGGCGAAGCAAATAGGCGTGCAACCGCGGACCAAAATGGTCGAAAAGCCTTGCAAAGGCTTCACGGTCACGGTCTCTCGCCACGGCGAGGACGAGTTCGCCGAGCTCAATCTGCGTCGACACCCTGATAACCCCGAAATTCTGCGATCCTGCGTCGCGCATACCGTCCCATCCGACCGGCTGCGACAGTTTGGCACAATCTGTCGGGGATTGAAACGGCGCATCCGCCCTATTCCGAATGATTTTTGTTTTCACCCCGAACGGTTTAAGGTATCGCGCATAAGCGGGAATCACCCGATTTGGAGCCTTGGCTGCCCATGAATCACTGCACCGTCCGGACCCTCTTTGCTGGCGCATGCCTTGCGGTTGGTCTCCTTGTGTCCATCGGCCCGGCCTTGGCCCAGACCAAAAAGCCAGAACCAGCTAAAGCGACGACCCCTGCAAAGCCTCAGGCGCAGGCGCCTGTAGCTGCTGCGCCCGCTCCCGCGCAGCCGATCCAGCTGGGCAGCTTTGGCAGCTGGGCTGTCTATGCGTCTGACACCGCGAATGGCCGCGTATGCTATGCGCTCTCCATGCCGAAGGATCGGCTGCCTGCTGGCCTGACGCGTGATCAAGCCTATTTCTTTGTGTCATCCCGCCCGCAAGAAAATGTGCGGGATGAAATCAGCTTCGTTCTCGGCTTCCCGCCTAAAGAAGGCGCTGATGCGCAACTCGTGATTGGCAAGACGACCTATGTTGTTTCAACCAAAGTGCAAGGTAATGCTTGGTTGAAATTGCCGAAAGATGATCCGGCTGTTGTCGAGCTCATGAAGAAAAATCCGCAAGTGCAATTGAAGGTCACATCGAAGCGCGGCAATGCGCTGACCGACATTTACGTCACTGCTGGTTTTGCTCAAGCGCTTGATCAGGTGAAGAAGGCCTGTCCGTGAGCGATAACACCATCGCGCGCGCGGGTGATGGAATCGAAAAGACAGCCGAGATTCTAACTCCGGCCCCGGTAAGATCCGGCGGCAAGCTGTCTCTTGTCGGATTTGGTCGATCAGCACTCGCTGAACAATTAACAGAAATCGGTGTGCCCGCGCGTGAAATACGCATGCGGGTCAATCAGCTTTGGCATTGGATTTATCATCGTGGCGCGCAGTCATTTGATGATATGCTCAATGTCTCGAAAGTTCTACGCGCAACGCTTGATGAGTTATTTACACTCGCGCGGCCCGAAATTGTTTCAGAACAAATTTCAAAAGACGGTACGCGTAAATGGTTGATCCGCATGCCGCCCATGGGGCTGCATGATAAAGGCGCGGAAATCGAAACCGTTTATATTCCTGAAAGTGATCGCGGCACTTTGTGCATTTCATCACAGGTCGGTTGCACGCTGACCTGTTCCTTTTGCCATACCGGAACGCAACGTCTCGTGCGTAATCTGACGGCCGCTGAAATTGTTGCGCAAGTCATGATAGCGCGTGATCGCTTAGGCGATTGGCCGGGTGCCACACGACCCACCGATGGTCTCGTTCCCGACGCTGATCGTGCTGTTTCGAATATCGTGCTGATGGGCATGGGCGAGCCGCTCTACAATTTTGACGGTGTGCGCGATGCGATGGCCACGGTGATGGATGGCGATGGATTGTCGCTGTCCCGCCGTCGCATAACGCTTTCAACATCCGGCGTTGTGCCGATGATTCCGCGCGCCGGCGATGAAATCGGATCCATGCTGGCAATATCGCTTCACGCAGTGCGCGATGATTTGCGCAATGAGCTTGTGCCTTTGAATCGCAAATATCCGATCCGCGATTTGCTTGAAGCGTGCCGGGCCTATCCGGGCTTATCAAATGCCCGCCGGATCACATTCGAATATGTGATGCTTGATGGCGTGAATGACTCGCTTGCCGATGCGCGTGAGTTGATCCGTTTGCTGAAGGGCATGCCCGCAAAGATTAATCTCATTCCCTTTAATCCATGGCCGGGAACAAAATATAAATGTTCGTCGTGGGACCGCATCGAAGAATTTTCTGATGCCGTGTTCCGCGCGGGCTATGCGTCACCGGTGCGGACACCGCGGGGGCGCGATATTCTGGCTGCCTGTGGTCAGCTAAAAAGCGAAACTGAAAAGCTTCGCGCACGCGCACGCTTGATGCTTGAAAGCGGCATTGGTGCGGAAGGGGTTTATGCTGTTGGCGCTGGCGAGGAATAGGCTTTTTAGTCAAGCCCGGCAATCGCGCGACCGAATTCAGCAGCATCAAAAGGTTCAAGATCATCGATGCCTTCACCAACTCCGATGAAATGAATCGGTAGGCCGAATTTTTCTGCGAGCGCTACGAGAATGCCGCCGCGCGCGGTACCATCAAGCTTCGTCATCACGAGGCCTGTAACACCGGCGACCTTTCCAAAAATTTCAACTTGCGAAAGCGCGTTTTGACCCACAGTAGCATCAAGCACGAGCAAAACGGCATGCGGCGCCGACGCGTCTCGCTTCTTGATCACACGAATCACCTTTTCGAGTTCAGCCATAAGCTCGGTGCGGTTTTGCAAACGACCCGCGGTGTCGATCATCACGACATCGCTATTCGCTTTTGTTGCTTCTTCAAGCGCGTCAAAAACAAGTCCCGCCGCATCAGATCCTTGCGGACGTGTGATAACCGTCGCCCCGACCCGTTGACCCCAGACTTGTAACTGTTCAATAGCGGCTGCGCGAAAGGTATCGCCCGCCGCGAGCATGACCTTCAAACCCTCTGCCGAAAACTTCGCTGAAAGTTTGCCGATAGTTGTGGTTTTACCCGCGCCATTTACGCCCACCATCAACAAGACGAAGGGCTTCTTCGTTCGATCAATTAAAAGAGGCTGAGCGACGGGTGTGAGACTCTTTGTGACTTCGTCAGCAAGGATCGCTTTGACTTCGTCACCGGTGATTTCTTTGCCATATCGTCCTTTGCCAACCGCCTCGACGATACGTGTTGATACGGTAAGTCCCAAGTCGGCGCGAATGAGCACATCCTCGAAGTCTTCGAGCGTTTCGGAGTCGAGTTTGCGCTTGGTGAAAAGATCCGTGATGCCCTGACCAATAGAGGCCGAGGAGCGGGAGAGGCCCGCTTTGAGTTTTTGCCACCAACTCGCTTTTGGTTGATCAGGCAGCGATTCGGACGTGCCGCCAAAGAGGCGGGCGATCAGGCCGGGCTTTTTTTCGGATCCGTCGGTCATGCCTCTCGATAACGCTTTCCTCGTCCAGACGGAAGGGCTAGAGAGCCCCTCCATGACACCTGAAGAGATCCAAGGCCGTATTCTCTATCGCGATGCGTTGATGCTCGTCATCAATAAGCCCGCCGGCATTGCCGTGCATGAGGCACATCCGAATGCAAAACATCGCGGCCATCATCTCGAACAATATTTTCCGCATCTGATGTTCGGTCTGCCACAGCCGCCTATGCTCGCGCACCGCCTCGACAAGGATACATCGGGCTGTCTCGTGTTGGGCCGCCATCGCAAGGCGCTCGACGATTTGTCGAAGCTCTTCCGCGAAGGTCACATGGAAAAAACCTATTGGGCGATTGTGAAGGGTGGCCCGCTTGAAGAGTCCGGCCGCATTGATATGCCGCTCGGCAAGATGGATCGCTCACGCGGCTGGTGGATGAAGCCTGATCCGGAAGGATTGCCTGCTCAAACCGATTGGCGTGTGCAGGGACGTAGTGGCGATTTCACATGGCTTGAATTGAAACCGGAAACGGGGCGCACGCATCAATTGCGTGTGCATTGTCAGGCGATGGGCTGGCCAATTATTGGTGACCCTATTTATGGCGACGGCAAAGAGACGGGTGAGATGCTGCATCTTCATGCACGTGGCATCACCGTTCCGCTTTATAAAAATAAACCGCCTATAGCGGTGGAAGCGCCGCCATCGCCTCACATGATCGAACGGCTGACAGCTTGCGGGTACGCCGCTTAGCAACGAGTGATTTCTAAGTTTATTTAAATCGTTAAACGTATGCCGTCATGGGCGGCAATTTCTACGCGCGTCAGTGAGCCCGCTTCAAACCGATCTGAAACATAAACAGGCGTGAAGCATTGTGTCCGCGCCAAACCGCCGCGCTCGACAAGAATTTCTTGTTCCGTACCGACTAGAGTTTGCAGATGCTTTGCCAAAACCTCTTCGCCTTTTTCTCGCAAACGTTTGGCACGGCTCTTTATGATATCCGATTTGACTTGCGGCATCTTTGCCGCAGGCGTTCCGTTGCGCGGCGAGTAGGGAAACACATGCAGGAATGAGAGGCTGCATTCATCGACGAGGCGCAAGGAGTTTTCAAAAGCCTCATCGCTTTCCGTCGGAAAGCCTGCGATCAGATCGGCACCAAAGACAAGCTCAGGTCGCGCCTTTTTCAATGCGGTACAGATGCGGATAGCATCATCACGCAGATGACGCCGTTTCATGCGTTTTAAAATTAGATCATCACCTGACTGTAAGGACAGATGAAGATGCGGCATTAAGCGTGGCTCGGTTGCAATGGCGTCGATCAGATCATCATCGGCTTCAACGGAATCAATCGAAGAGATGCGGAGGCGTTTCAAATCGGGCACATGCCTCAAAATAGCTTTGACGAGTTGGCCAAGCTTCGGTGATCCGGGTAGATCGGGGCCATAGCTTGTAAGATCAACACCTGTGAGAACAGCCTCTTTATGGCCTGCATCAACCAATTTTGTGATTTGATCGACCACATCGCCCATGGGTACGGAGCGGGAAACACCACGGCCATAGGGAATAATACAAAATGTGCAGCGATGGTCGCAGCCATTCTGCACTTCAACAAAAGCGCGCGTGTTTTCTGAAAATGCCGAAACAAAATGGGGCGCGTGTTCGGTGACAGCCATAATGTCGGCAACTCGCACGCGCGGATAGGCATGGTCTTCATCACCGAGTGATTGCGCGAGTTCTAACCATGTTTCGCGCTTTGTTTTTGAATCATTGCCGATGACAAGCGTCACCTCGTCAAGCGCAGCAAAACGCTCAGGCTCGATTTGTGCAGCGCATCCCGTAACGATGATTTTCTTATCTGGTGTTTCGCGTTTAATTTTGCGAATGGTTTGACGCGCTTGACGCACCGCTTCGGCCGTAACCGCACAGGTATTGACGATGACAATATCGGTAAGACCGCTTGCGGTTGCGGCATCTTTCATCGCCTCCGATTCAACGAGATTGAGACGGCATCCCAGTGTCACGAGCGTGACGCTCATCGAGCGATATCCCTGAGGAGGGCCGAATCAAGTGTACCGCGATGTTCAAATTCCACTGGACCCGTCATTAGAACATGCGAGTCGCTTGCGCGATAATGAATTATAAGATCGCCACCGGGAAGACTCACGCGCACTTGGCGTTCCGTTAGACTACGACGCGACGAAGCAACAACAGCAGCGCAGGCGCCAGAGCCGCAAGCAAGTGTGAGACCCGCGCCGCGCTCCCATACTTTCTGAATAACATGGCCGCGATCAATAATGTGAACGAGTGAGATATTCGCGCGCTCAGGAAACAGGGAATCATGTTCGAGGATCGGACCATTCACATCAAGCGCATAGGCTTCGACATTCTCAACAAAGAAAATCGCATGCGGATTGCCCATATTCACACCAGCAGGATCGCTCAATAGTTTACCATTTGTTGTTGTGTAAGAAAAATTGATATGATCGATGTCACTAACCGCGCGCGAGAGAGGAATCTTTTGCCAGTCGAAACGCGGCATCCCCATGTCTATCGTAAAGGCGAATTCGGCTTCGCGACGGCAGTCAAGACGTCCGGCTTTTGTTTCAAGTACGAGATGATCTTTTGTTTGATCCTGAAGCATATGCCAGCTCACGCAGCGCGTGCCATTACCGCAGGCTGAGGATTCGCTGCCATCCGTATTGAAGATCCGCATGAAGCCGTCACTCTCTTTGGAATGCGGATCAAAGATCACCATCAATTGATCAAAAGCGGTGGAGCGATTTTGCGCGATCGCGCGCGCCTCTGCTGCCGACACGGTGAGAGATGTGCCGCGCAAATCCAGAATGGTGATCGCATTGCCAGCGCCATTCATTTTCACAAAAGGCCGGCCGGCGAGAGGACTGGTCATCGCATCATACTCCTTGCGCGCGGGGCATAGCATGGCGAGGCGCGGACAGGCGAGGGGTTCTGTCGTGCGAAGAAGCTGGTGCTCGACCCATGACCCGTCTCTGGTCTATCGTCGGCACGAATCAGGGGCCGGCGTCCCTGAAAGTGGAGAAACGCCCTTTATGTCCTTGCGGCCCGCTCCCATTCTTGGACTTTTTCTGGCTCTAGGCTTTGGCCTTTTGCCGGTTGGGGCGCAATCCATCGACCAAATGCCTTTGGCGCCACCTCCAGATCTTCCGCCGCCCGTCGTCATGCCGCTTGAAACCCCGAAGGGCGCCCTTGAAGCCCCGCCCGCACCGGCACCCGCTGCACCAGCGTCCCCCACGAGTGCGACGGCCACGCTTAAAAGCGTCGCCCCTCCGGCGTCCGATGTGATTTTGCCGGATCGGCTCACGCTTGAGTCACGCCCCGCTCTCATCGCGCACGGCAAAGGCGAATGGGAAAAGGCCTATGACCAAATCCGTGAAGCGGTTTCAAAACTCAAAAGTGCGGCCGAAAAATCAAAGCTCGATGTCACTGGTTATCCGCTGACGATTTTTGTTGAGACGAGCGAAACCGGCTTTACCTATGACATTATGCTGCCCATCGCTATAGTGCCCTCAAGCCCGCTGAGTGATTTGGGAAGCGATATGCGGATAGGGGAAACGATTGCGGGTAAAGCGATCCGCTTCGTCCATCTTGCGTCTTATGACGAAATCGATGGCGCGTATGAACAGATCACCGCCTATCTTGATGCCAAAGATATTGTCGTCAAAGACGCTTTTATCGAGGAATATTTGATCTTCGGCGAGAAATCGAATTCGCCTGAAACAACAATCAATATTCTCGTGCAGCCAAAAAAATAAACGCGATGTGATTTAAGCGTTTAACACTTCACCGGGCCGCAACACGGCAAATTTCTTTTCATCCACTTTATGTGTCGCGAGTGCTTTTCGGAGATCTTCCGGCGGACGCGTCACGCCTTCATTCGTCAATTGAAATGTGCCCCAATGATGGGCAACAGCGCGTTCTGCCCCAAGCGCGATCAAGGCGCGTACCGCTTCATCCGGGTTCATATGTTGTTCGGCCATGAACCAGCGTGGTTCGTAAGCCCCGATGGGCAGGATCGCGAGTTTGATACGACCATGTTTGTCACGTGCGGCTGGGAAGATTTTTCCGTCGTGAAAGCCGGTATCACCGACATGATAGATTCGACCGCTCGGTGTTTCGATTACAAAAGCAGCCCATAGCGCGCGCAACCGGTCGCGCAGTCCACGTGCTGACCAGTGATAGGCTTCCTCGAAATGCACAGCGATTCCGGGCGCGAGTTCAACGCGCGCGCCCCAATCATGGGCTTCGGCGCGGATGCCCGCGTGGGCTTGGCGGATGATCGTGTCATTGCCGAGCGGCGTCACAATGCGGGGCGCATGCACCGCATGGAGACGGCGTAATGTTGGCACATCGAGATGGTCATAATGATTGTGCGAAACGAGCACCACATCGATTGGCGGCAGTTTCTCAAACGGAATACCGGGCGGGTTGACGCGTTTTGGTCCGGCGAAACGGATGGGTGACACGCGATCCGACCAAACAGGGTCAATTAGAATATTGAGACCGCCTGTTTGTAAAAGAAAACTCGCATGGCCGACAAAAGACAGTCGGATATCGCGGCCGGGAACACGATGCGGCGGGACATCTGAGAAGGGGCTTGGATGTGAGGGCGGCCAGCGCTCGGGCTTCCGTTCCATCATCCAGCGCAGAAGGTCGCCTGCAGATTTTCCCCAACGCCGACCCGGGTTGAAGAAATGCTCGCCATCAAAATGGTCGCTTACAGGCCCCTGATAATAGGGGTTTCGGCTTTTCGGGGGAGCTTTGACGTGTTCATTCATGAGTGCGCGGACTATGGAGAGCGTCGTATCTCCTGTCAAAGCAATATGACCGTTTGATGGAGGACAAATGCGTCACTGTTCCCCGAAAGTCGTTCTTGTCCTGTCGCGCTCGAGCCTCTACCAAGGCTTTATATTGCCTCCACATTTCGTACTTAAGGTAGAACGCCGATGAATCTCAAAGCCATCTCGATCGGAAAAAATGCCCCCGATGATGTCAATGTCGTGATCGAGGTTCCGATTGGCGGTGAGCCGATCAAATATGAAATCGATAAAGAGGCGGGCGCGCTTGTGGTCGATCGCTTTCTCTATACGTCGATGCGCTATCCCGGAAATTACGGCTTCATTCCGCA
This sequence comes from Alphaproteobacteria bacterium, assembly GCA_037131735.1. GTDB lineage: Bacteria > Pseudomonadota > Alphaproteobacteria > Rhizobiales > Beijerinckiaceae > CAIUPE01. Next base: position 40,900 of record JBAXQM010000010.1, on the reverse strand, counting down.
TACGCTCTCGGATGATGGTGACCCGTGCGATGTGATTGTTGCGAATACGCGCGCGATCATCCCCGGCGCCATTATGAGCGTTCGTCCTGTGGGCGTGCTTGTGATGGAAGATGAATCCGGCGGCGATGAAAAAATCGTAGCGGTGCCGAGCGCTAAGCTCACGAAGCGTTATGAGAAGGTGATGAATTATACCGATCTCCCCGAGATTACGATTCATCAGATTGAACATTTTTTTGCCCATTACAAAGATCTTGAGCCGGGTAAATGGGTCAAGATCGTTCGCTGGGGCGATGCCGCAGAAGCGCGCCGCTTGATTCTCGAAGGGGTCGAGCGCGCGAAGAAAAAAGGCTGAACGCCTCGCCAGCCGACGTGTTAATTCGTATATCGCGTGATCATCCGCCTTTGCGCGTGCGTAACTTTCGCGTTACGGAGACATTCCGTTGGCGGTTGTCCGATGATTCGGCTGAGAGGCGGAAGGCACATCTTTCTATGAACATGTCATGGGATCTTCGTCGACAGGGTAAGAGCTTCGCCCTGTTTATCATCGCCCTTCTATTTTTATCGTGGTGGTCTTTTGCTTTCGCGCAGGATCAAACAAATATTCGCGCGCAACTCGATGCCTTACGGCTTGAACTTGATGCAATTGAAGCGGGGATTAATTCCCGCCCCTTTGGAGATGGTGCACTTCAGGAGAATCGGTCGCGGGTTGAAGCCATAGCGCAATCGGTCAAAACAATTTCCGATGAACAATCGCCGCGTGCCGAAGCCATTCGCTCCCGGTTGAAAGAGCTTGGTCCGAAGCCAGATGAGAAGGCGCCTCCCGAGAGTCCGGATATTTCAAAAGAGCGCGAGGATCGTGAAAAAGCGCTGAAAGAATTTGATGACACCGTAAAGCTCGCCCGCACTCTCTCGGTGCAAGCCGAACAATTACAAACCGCGATTTCAGATAAACGACGCGCCCTCTTTACCCAGCAACTTTTTTCTCAATCAGCAAGCGTGCTTTCCCCGGCTCTGTGGTCCGATATTGGCCTTAACTTTACGCATGACTTGCGGGCGCTCGGTATCGTCGCGCGCGATACAATTGAACGCGCTGTTGCGCGCGCCGGCTTGCTCGGTGGATTTTTAATTGCCCTTGGCCTAGGATTAACCGCCTTCGCCACCATCTCGGCACGACGTTACGTCTTGGCGATGATTGAGCGCTCAACGCGCTTCGGTAACCCGACACGACTGCAGCGCGCATTACGTGCGGTTGCTGTTGGTATCATTGGGTTTGTTATTCCGTTCTTTGGCATCTTTGCGATCGAACAGGCGATTGACGGCGCGGCCTTGTTGCCTAATCGCGTCGAGCCCGTGATGGTCGCTTTTCTACGCGCGGTTGTCTTTATCAGCTTTATCAGCAGTCTTGCCGGTGGTGTCCTTGCCACCGCAAAACCCGAATGGCGTGTTCTCGATCTCAGTGATCGTCAGGCTGAAAAATTATCAGCCCTTGCGAGACGGATCGCACTTTTAATCGCTGCAGGTCGCGTCATCGAGTCGATCAATCAAGCAATTGTCGCGGGCCTAGGGCTATCTGTTTTATCAAAGTCTTTCATCGCGCTCCTCGTTGCCGCGACTCTGACAATTGGTCTCTATCGCCTCAAACCTGAAGATCGCAATGAAGCCCCGGGGGAAAGCCGCCCCTTTTGGATTGTTATTGCGCGACTCTTCGGCTGGGTAATGATTGTCGGAATTACTGGCGCAGCATTTTTCGGTTATCCCGTGCTCGCCGGCTTTTTAGCCGATCAACTTGTGACGATTGTGATCTTGGCTGTTTTGACATTTATCGGACGCCAGATTGCCGAAGATTCATTCGACTATCTCTTATCGCCTGGTACTCCGGCGTTCCGCTCGATCCAATCTGCATCAGGCCTTTCTCGCCCGGCACTTGAACAAATTGCCGTTATCCTTTCGGGCGTCTTACAGCTCTTAGTTTTAGGTCTCGGAGTCACATTAGCGCTTGCGCCTTGGCGCGTTGATTCCGGTGATATCTTGCTGCCGCTTAAAGCGGTGATTTTTGGCTTCTCTATTGGTGAAGTCACAATTTCATTTGGTGCTGCCTTTTTTGCAATCCTTTTGTTTGGTGCGGGCATTATTCTCACACGCGGATTGCAGCGCTGGCTCACACAAAATTATTTACCGCGCACGCATCTCGACTCAGGCTTAAGAAATTCGATTGTAACCGGCATCGGCTATGCCGGCTTCATCGTGGCCGCTGCGATGTCCCTCAGTGGCCTGGGTCTGAGTCTAGAGAAGGTGACAATCGTCGCCGGTGCATTGTCGGTTGGTATCGGTTTTGGTCTGCAATCCATCGTCAATAATTTCGTCTCGGGTCTTATTCTTTTATGGGAACGCGCTATTCGTGTTGGTGACTGGATTGCGGTCGGCGCAGAAGAAGGTCACGTCAAACGCATCAATGTGCGTGCCACTGAAATTGAAACTTTTGATCGTTCAGTATTGATCGTTCCCAATTCTTCGCTTGTCTCGGGCGTTGTTAAAAATCGCGTTCACAATGATCGCACTGGGCGTGTCGTTGTATCTATTCCCGTCTCGCGTGATGCGGATCCTGATCTCGTTCAGAGCCTTATGAATGAGGCGGCGCAGGCGAATACAAAACTTCTGCGCGATCCCACACCGCAGGTTCAGTATAAAAAACTGGGCGAGTCCGTTAAAGAATTCGAATTGACGGGCTATGTCGCTGATGTTGACGACGCAGGGCGCGTCAGTTCCGATTTGCTTTTTGCCATTGATCGCGGCTTACGCGCCCATGGATTGGGCGAGATTGTCGGCCGTACGATGCTCGTGAATGACGATCGTACAAAGTAAGAGACACTATAACCTAAGCGTTTCCTATTTGTCTTTGCCTTCAAGTTGCGATTTCAACGCCAGCAATTTTGCAAAAGGCGAATCGGGATCAGGTGCGCGATCTTTCTCTTTCGCGCGTGGCGGATCTTGCCATCCGCGATCAGGCTTGCGCGCTTGATCCTTGTTGCGATCACGTCCTTCAAAGCGCTGACCACCGCGACGGTCTTCACGCCCCCCTTCATGCTTCGCATGAGGTTTACGCGGCGGGCGGCTCTCGCTTTCCTCGCCTGAACGTTTTTCAGAGCGGCGATGAAAATGTTTCTTTTCGTTTGGTTGCGTTGCATTCGCAGCGTCTGGTGACGAAGCAGCTTCGCTGTCACGCGGCTTGCCCTGATGGGGCTTCCGGCGATCAGGACGTTGGCCTTGCGGACGATGGCGGTGTTGCCGCCACACTTCGATCATCACAGGCTCTGCCGCTTCCGTTGCAGCCGCCGCATCAGAAGGCGTTTCTTCAACAACCGTTGGTGTAATCTCGACCACGTCACTCGCCAAGGCCGACGTTTCCGATGCATCCTCTATCTCTGTAGAAGCTTCACTCTGTATCGTTTCTATCGTCACGTCCGATGTTGCCGGTTCACTCGGCTTCGCAAGTGATGCGGTAATCGCAGGGCCCGCGCGACGATCCATCACATAGCCGAGTGACTTCAAAATCGAATTGAAATCTTCACCCGCGCACCCGCAAAGCGATGTCATCGCAACCGTGACAACAAAGCCTTCACCATCAGCAGTACCTGCTGGCGGCTCACCTTGTGTTAGGCCAGGACGATATTGAATGGCGGGACGAATAAGATCAGCCAGACGCTCAAGAATATCGACGCGCACGGCACGTGTGCCACAGACGCGGAAACCGGCAGCGCGATAAAGCGGCTTCGGTGTTTCGGGATTGATCGGTATTGATGTGCGTCCCGATGCGGCGAGATGAAGAATGTCATCAAGCCCTTTCACATCGGCGCCGCCTTCTTTGAGTGCCCAAAGCTGACAGGCAAGCGCGCGTGGTGCGGGTTTAAGCAAAGCTGGTACTGTCAAATGATAAGCGCCGAAACGGACGCCGAGACCGCGCAAGGTTGCGCGCGCCTCTTGATCAAGCGCTTTCATATCATCGTGGACTTTTGTGCGATCAAGAACACCGAGTGCTTCAGCAATTTGGAATCCGATACCGCGCGCCATGCCGGTCAATGCTTCAGGCTCTTCCAGCTTCAACAAAGGACCGAGAAGTTTTTCAACATGCGCTTTGAGCCACAGATCAATGCGGTTCTGCACCTTCTCACGATCAGTAGCGTCAAGATGATCGTCGGCAAGTAAACGCAAGCGCGGCGCGAGAAGCTTTTCACCGGCGCTTAAACGCGCAATCGGTTCACCTAAGAAACGCAATGAGCCGTCATGGCTTAAAGCGAAGGCGTCATCGACAGCATTGCTTACGCGTGTCGCACGGTTGGCAAATTCACTTGCCAAAGCGCGCAAGGCCGCGGCGCGGAGCGCTTTGCCTTCAGGCGTGCCCGTGTCTGACTCCGGCACAAATTGGAACCCGATCAATCGGCCGACAGGGTGTGACTCGACAAGCACTTCGCCCGTCGCCGTGATATCCGCTTCCAGCATCGCATTCTCTCTCAGCCGACGCATCAGCACGCTGGTGCGGCGGTCTACAAATCGTTGGGCCAGACGCTCATGGAGCGCGTCCGACAAAGCATCTTCTACCTGTCGCGTGGCGTCCTGCCAATGCGTCGGATCAGCGAGCCAGTTTTCCCGATTGGCGACAAAGGTCCAGGTGCGGATCTGGGCTATCCTCGCCGAGAGTGTATCGATATCCCCGTCGGTCCGGTTCACCTCGGCGATTTGGCGGGCAAACCACTCTGCCGGGATCTGCCCCTTGGTTGCGAGATCGAGATAGAGGGTGGTGACAAGGTCGGCATGGGCTTGCGGGGAAAGCTTCCGATAATCAGGCACTTGGCAGACGGCCCAGAGCAATTCGACAGCCTTTTGGCCTTTGGCAGCAGCCATAATCGCGCGATCCCGTGACGCCGCCTCGAGCGCGCGCAGATCATCGGCCAAAGGCGCGCGGGTCAGGCCGTCTTCGTCGGGAACGCGGTCCAGCGCGTGGATCAGCCCCGGGACACTTGAAAAATCGAGCTCTGGGTTGCGCCATTGGAGCATCGGCAGGGGCGGAAAAACATGGGACTCGAGCGCCTCGACGAGCTCATCTTCAAAAGGCGCGCAGCGGCCGGTTGATCCGAATGTGCCATCTTTTAAGTAACGGCCCGCCCGCCCTGCAATCTGGCCAAACTCGCCCGGGACAAGTCGACGAAATTTTGTGCCGTCATATTTGCGATCACCCGCAAAGGCGACATGATCGACATCAAGATTGAGCCCCATACCAATGGCATCAGTCGCCACGAGGTAATCAACATCACCGGATTGATAAAGTGCAACTTGTGCATTGCGTGTTCGTGGTGAAAGCGCGCCAAGAACAACAGCGGCTCCACCACTTTGGCGACGAATGAGTTCAGCAATCGCGTAAACTTCATCAGCAGAAAACGCGACGATGGCTGAACGACGCGGCAAACGGCTGATTTTGCGATCACCCGCAAAAGTCAATTGCGACAGGCGTGGACGCGATGTTGTTTGCAAACCGGGAATGAGTTTTAGCAATAAAGGTTTGATCGTTTCCGCACCGATCAACATCGTTTCATCGCGACCGCGCATATTGAGAACGCGATCTGTGAAAATATGACCGCGATCAAAATCAGCAGCGAGTTGGCATTCATCTATCGCAACAAAACTCACATCAACATCACGCGGCATCGCTTCAACAGTTGCCACATAATAACGTGCACCAGGTGGTTTGATTTTTTCTTCACCGGTAATGAGGGCCACAGCCGGTGCGCCCACGCGCGCAATAACGCGTTCATAGACTTCACGCGCCAAGAGTCGCAACGGCAGGCCAATAATCCCGGAGGGATGCGCCAGCATGCGTTCAATGGCGAGATGAGTCTTGCCGGTATTGGTCGGCCCGAGAATGGCAGTAACGCCCCGGGAACGCTGGGAGGGAGGAATTGAGGGCGAACGCATGATGATCTTCGATTGGGCGGTGAACCTGCATGACCGCCTGTGTCAAAGTCAAACCGAATGTCGCAAATTGAGACGATTTGAAACAGGAACCCTCAACCAATTCGAACGAGGCGGGAACGAATCGCGTCCGAATCGCTTCTGAATGAAGTCCCTTCGAGACTCATGAAAAATCAATGAAGCCGGATTGGCGCGCGGATTCACGTTTCATCAAGATTTGGCGCAAATCGGGAACAGACCCTGCACGAATCAGAGCTTTTCGCGTTGTTTCTGTCGCAAATTGGGACATTGGCGTTGAAATTTTAATTGGCGTCGGCCGTTGTTGCTTCGGGCGCCTTTTCGAAGCCTTCGATCTTCACCGCTTCAATCCGCAAATTGCCAATCAGTGTGGCAATCTGAATTTCGACCGGTACGAGATAGGACTGACCGGGAACCTGCGCGAGACGTACTGAAATATCGCGGTTATTTTCCATATAGGTCACATTCGCACGCTTTTCGCGATGGCCGGAGACCGGCATATAGCGCACGAAACAATCAACGGTTGGTCCCGCATAACCGGGAATGCTCAGTGTCCGTTCCTGATCAGGGATCAGTGTAATATCAAAACGCCCTGCACCATCGAAGACTTTCAAAGTTTGCGCGCAGACCTCGGACGCTGAGGGGGTCCCTTTAAAGGGGATCAAGAAGGCCGTCAGCGGATCCGTCACGCCGCGTTTATGTTCGGGGAGCACCGTCACCCGATCGGCCCGTTCGGGCAGTGGCGGGGTTAAAACGGCATTTGTGATCGAGCCGCCCGAAAGCGTCATATCGACCCGTTGCGGATCCTCTGGATGATCAACCACGAGACTGTAGCGCGTGCCCGAAAGCTTACCGCCACTCTCGATCCCATCGACATCTGCGGTCAGTCTTGGAGCGAAAAAATAGCGGAAAACGCCTAAGAAATCCGCGCCGAGATGGAGTTTGTAACCTGATCCCCTTCTTGTTTCCGAAAAGCGTGCCGTTCCGATCGAAATAAAGGCGATTGAGACCTCGTAATAGATTGAATAGGCCTTTGGCGCGGCGCGAGCCGGCGTCGGGAGGCCGATAAGCACCCCCAAAGTCAGAAAAATCACAAAACTCAGCCGCAAGAATGCGGAATATCGGGTCATAAAACCGTCCGGGAAGCTCAAATTGAGGGCGAATCGTTGCCTTACATCTACAGGGTGGGGACTGATTTGTCTGGATTTGATGTGAGAGAGCCGAAAAAGCTAGGTTTCGCTTGACGCTCTGGCGGCTTCTCCCCTATAGACCCTCGACCCAATTTTTGAGGGTGCGCATGTCGATGGGGCGGCTCTGGCCGCCCTCCGTCTTTAGGGATGGCGGCGAAAGCGGGCCCATTACGACCAATAAGGACGAAGCCCATGTCACGCCGTTGCGAATTGTCAGGTAAAGCCGTGTTGAGCGGACAGCTTGTCAGCCACTCGAACCGCAAGACCAAGCGGAAATTCCTCCCCAATCTCTGCCAAGTGACTTTGCAGTCGGACGCACTCGGTCGTTCGGTGAGCCTGCGCGTGTCGGCCAACGCGCTGCGCACGGTGGAGCATCGTGGTGGTCTTGATGCGTTTCTCGTCAAGGCACGCTCTGAAGATCTCTCGCCAACCGCACGCGGTTTGAAGCGCGATCTCGAGAAGAAGCTCGCTGCTCACTAATCAGGTGCTTCTCTGTCTTTAGGCGTCGGCCTCCGCCGTCAGCCTCTCGTGACTTAACGAACCCCGCATCGGCCTCTGCCGTTCGCATTCAAGGACTGTGAGATGTTCTCTCTTGCCTTTCATCGGCTCATCGTGCCGGTCATTGCGATGACGCTCGTTGTCGTCGCGTCGAATATTCTCGTTCAATATCCTTTCACGCCTTTTGACCTTGGTGATTATCTCACTTGGGGCGCGTTCACCTATCCGGTAGCCTTTCTTGTCACTGATTTGACCAATCGCCGTTATGGCCCGCGCGTGGCGCGGCAGCTTGTGATTGCCGGTTTTGCTGTCGCTGTTGTGCTTTCGATTTGGCTTGCAACACCGCGCATTGCGTTGGCTTCCGGCACGGCGTTTCTTGTGGGCCAATTGCTCGACATCACCGTGTTCAATCGCTTGCGTCGACAAGCCTGGTGGCGCGCACCTTTCGTGGGCAGCGTCATGGGCTCAGCGCTTGATACGATACTCTTCTTCTCGCTCGCTTTCGCAGGCGATCCCGATATGTCGGGGCCTGTGAATTTGTTCGGCACCGAGGTGATGCTCTGGCAAAGCCTCGCTGTGTTTGATTTCTCGGTAAAAATGCTCATCGCGCTGATTGCGCTTCTGCCTTATGGCGCGTTGATGAGTGTGGTCTTGCCGATGGAACGCGCGGAAAAAGCGAGCGTTTAAGTTTTACGCCGCGCGGCGTTTGTCGCCCGGTGCTGTATCGTCGAAAAGCTCGGCGAGTTTTTCTGTCATCGCGCCGCCCAATTCTTCCGCATCAACAATCGTAACCGCGCGCTTGTAATAGCGCGTCACATCATGGCCGATGCCGATGGCGATTAACTCAACGGGTGAACGGTTTTCAATTTCATCTATCACGAAGCGCAACATTTCACAAAGGTAGATACTGAAAGGCGGAAGATTAACGCAGCGCCTGATTCCGAATCACGGCTATCTTGCCGCCCATCGACGCATCAGTTCAATCAAGCGCTCGTCCGTGCTCAATCGATTATCTGCTTCACCAATCTGAATTAATATGCTGTCAATTCCATATGGCCACGCTGACACATTGTCTGGCAGTACCGTCGCGAGAATTGCCAGTGTCTTTTCGGGGTAGCGCTTCGGAATGCTGTTCCGTTCCATGTAAAGCCTCGGTATCCGTAACCTCTCCGATTCAATTTTGGTCAGAAGAGGTAAGACAGCATCTGCGATTTTGTTGAAATTTTCGTCACTCGAAAATGCGAAATCCGTCAAGCGTGCGCAAACGGCTGAAGATCGTGCGGAGATTTGCCTTGGCCAGACGTCTGATAGCATCAGTATCATAAGATTTAAATTCTTTTGAGCGTCCTCCTCGACAGAACGCGAGATGGAATTTTCCAGTTGCCGCAAGACCGCTAAACGAAACCCGTCGTTTGCCTTGATAAGCAGCGAACGAAATTCATCGTCAGATAGACCGGTCCTTTTCGTTTCGGGCATGATTTTTGCCCATGCAGATAACATCATGGATGCTAGCACATTCTCATATTCCCTCTTACTGGAAAGCCTGGACACAACCAATTTCAAAATCATTGGCTTCAGAAGCATAAACAACTTTGCAGATAGCATCTGACCACGCCAAAGAAGTCCTGCCCACGCCGCATCATGGTCGAGTTCATTTCGGCCTTCCAATGCGCAAAGTAGATTTTGGGAGGTCCAAGTCGGAGCTTTATGATCAAACCAGTTAATACGGTAGAACATAATCACCAAGCAGTGGCGTCTCATTTCCCCTTCAAGGGTAAGGAGCTCACGTACATGAGCCAACCAAGTAACAGGAAGTCCAGCGTCTTTTTGCAAATTGTCGATTCTTGGATCTTTAAATAACGCCTCTGCAATCTTTCCAATGGGAGCATTTATAGCTTCGGTCACCCAATCCGGTTCGCGACTTCCGCGAATCACCTGAGAACTTCCGAGAGCGGAATGCGACTTCAATGCGTCAACAAGTCGCTTAACTATGCAATCGAACGCATCGCGATCACTGAAGGCAAGTATTTTTACCACCTTGGATAGCCATTCAGTTGCCGCGTGGATTATTTCGCCAAGCTGATGCAGTGGAATTTGCGCTAGGCGACGCGCTATAGCAATCACTAGCCTTGGTCGATCATCCTTTCGGGCTTGCGAATACAGAAATTTTTCCCAATACCTTTGTGGGTATTCGAAGCGCTTAGTGGCAAGAACAAGTGCAGTGAACGCGCGAACTGGACGAGAGATTACAAGGCCAGCAAACGGATCATTCTCAACCAGAAAATCTTCTGTGCGCCCGCTTTTCTCCTGTGCGACGGATAGTAACGACGCGAGCTCTACTTCCAAAAGCTCCGAGTGTTCCGTTTCAGTCTTGACCCATCCTCCGCGACCTTCCCGTGACTCCGCCGCCTTGGCCGCATAACTTTCCTGCCAATTTGGTGCTATTGGCCCCAACCGTTTCTTTAGTTCCTTGGGATCAACGCTCAGCACGCAGCCTTCGCCTAAAAACCAATGAATTCTGTCCAGAATGGCCCAAGCACTCCGCTCTTCAAATTTTGTGTCAGTCTCCGTTTCCCATTTCGAGGGACCACCTAGAATTCGAGCTTCAATTAAACTCCGTGATTGCTCTGGTATATCGTTCCAACGCCGTTTGAGAACAATAAGTAAATCTCTCTGATGCCGTGCGTCCCAAAATGCATTGTCGCTTATGCTGGCCACAGTACGTTCAAATTGCTCTGGCGGAATTACCTCTGGAAAGCCCAACGCCCAAATGCGCAGCCGCGCAAAAATTGTATCATCATCGATAGGCCAAGCCGTATACTCGCGTCTTGCTTTTTCGACATCAAGATTAATTAGTCGTTCGAAAATTAGAGCAAACTCGATTACCGCCTTCGAAAGACCGTACGTACGACTGAAAGTTTCTCCGTCTTTAAATTCATCGTGACAAATTGGACTAATATTCATTAACCCGTAACCGCCAATCTCCGTTTCCAGCGCCAGTGCATGTTCCAAATTATAGCGTAGCGCTTTTATAGTTTCTGCAATCCAAGCAGCAGGGATATCCAGTCGTTCATGCCCATCTGGATACTTTACATCGCATTTGTAAAATGAATGAGATTGAAGCTCATTATCTCTTGGTGGCTTTGGACCATACCAATAGACTGGACCGTATTCGAAATATGGTCGCGATATTTCAGCAAACTGACGGACGGTCATGCTGTCCCAGTCATCTTTTTTGATTTGCGCCGCAAGTCCATACCAATGGCCATCAAAGTCGACCGAGCTGCCGGATCGAGAGTCGAACAAAAATCGCCAAGCTTTGCGGATTTCGGGCGTAGACTGGCACTCTGGCCGTTCTAGTTGCAAGCGGATTTGATTTTTTACATAGCTATGAAGAGCGGATTGATGCGCTGCCCACCATACTGTTGCCGGCTGGTCTGAAACCTTAGCGATCCAATCACCAAGAAGCTCGATGCGGCGCGTCAGTTGTGGTGAGTTTACAGCCCAGTGCCCACGCAATGTAGATAGATTGGCGTCAATTAGGGTCGACCGGTCCAATGCATTGAGAGCAAATGCATCCCATGATCCGGGCGGGGCTTTTCTTGTATTGTGATCATCGGGCGCAATCGACGGCGGAACAATATCAGAATCGAGACCATAAGAGTCGAATGGATTTACAAAAGGACCCTGTTCATCCATTCGTTGTATCTGATAACCGGGTTTTGCGTAACGCATGTTTCGGTCAAATACACACAACCATTCCGCCGGAGGAGACGGCTCGCTTTGAGAAAATTTTCGCATTCCATCAATTGTGGAAACGACATGTGCAACTTGACCGCGCTCGTGTGGCAAGAGAGCCTCAGGCCCTCTTAAAGCTAGTTCAATAATGCTGTCCGTCCACAGGTCAGGATCGCGGGCGCGAATTGCCCATGCCTCAAGCGTCTCCCACAGTGCCGAATGTGAATTTGAATCATCATAGGGTATTGCCTCAATACCCTTGTTTACCCATCGGGCAACCGCATCATCAGAATTTCCAGATTGAAATGCGTAAACGCCGTCAAGCTTCCCGGAAGTTTTACGAAGCGCCTCGAGGAGGTATTGCACAGGCGGGTCATCTGCTGAATAACCGACGAAAACAACAACGAATTTTTCAAGCACGTCCCGAATGAATTTTGTAGCCCAGCCATCGGATAGGTATGCTCGTCCAAATTCAGAGCTTGAGAGCACAAACCCATTCCCCTCGGCTACAGTGTATTTCTCAGATGCTCGACCGTGTAAGTAAATGACACCATCTAGGTCGCTGGGACGACTTGGGTCTGGCAAGCATGGTGGAAGCCAGTGCCTCAAATCACTATCACATTCATTAAAAAGTCGATCAAAATTTGTCGTTACAATCCTTACCCGGCCTTCTTTTGTTCTGGCGAGATCAATAAGAATTCGATGAGCACTCACATCGCAATTTTTCTTTGGCTTTAATGCTAATCCAACCTTCTCTTCTATGTCTTTCTGTAAAAAATCTCTTTCGAGAAGACCGAAAATCCGGTCAGCTGAGACAATTCCAGGCACTCCAATGGCAGGATCGATTTTCTTCGCTAATTTTAGCAGCTTTACCGCTTTGCTGTCGGGTTGTGCCCCAAGCGACTTTATGACTTTCCGCGCGAGTTCAAAAAAGTTTGGCAATTTTGCCCGAGCTTTAGAGACACCCGCTCCACAAAAGAAAACAACTCGGCCTTCGTCTCTTGCCAGAAGGAGTCTATGAGGAATGGAGGGACCGTTCGCAATAAATCTCAATGGGAGCTCCTATGTTCCAAAGACATGACGAAGCCGAATCATCTTATATTAGATTATAATTCTATAATCTAACGCTACGTAATATATTATGTCATAACTTGGATTGGCACCCGTTTGAGGGTGTGAGCTAGCCTCGGAAATCTTGTCAGCTTTACGCCGCGCGGCGTTTGTCGCCCGGTGCTGTATCGTCGAAAAGCTCGGCAAGTTTTTCTGTCATCGCGCCGCCCAATTCTTCCGCATCAACAATCGTGACCGCGCGCTTGTAATAGCGCGTGACATCATGGCCGATGCCGATGGCTATTAACTCAACGGGAGAACGGTTTTCGATTTCATCGATGACAAAGCGCAGATGCTTTTCGAGATAATTGCCGGGGTTCACCGAGAGTGTTGAATCATCAACGGGTGCCCCGTCTGAAATCATCATAAGAATCTTGCGTTGTTCAGGACGCGCGATAAGACGCTTATGCGCCCAGTCGAGCGCTTCGCCGTCGATATTCTCTTTGAGCAAACCTTCGCGCATCATCAGACCAAGATTTTTACGTGCACGCCGCCAAGGCGCATCCGCAGCCTTATAGATGATGTGACGCAAATCATTGAGACGGCCGGGCATATTCGGTTTGCCTGATTGCAACCAGAATTCGCGTGATTGGCCGCCCTTCCAGGCGCGTGTTGTAAAGCCGAGAATTTCTGTCTTCACGCCGCAACGCTCAAGCGTGCGTGCAAGAATATCAGCGCAAGTTGCAGCAACCGATATCGGACGCCCGCGCATCGATCCTGAATTGTCGATAAGCAGTGTGACAACAGTATCGCGGAAATTCGTATCCTTCTCGCGCTTGAACGAGAGCGGCTGATAGGGATCAATGATGATGCGGGTGAGGCGCGCGGGATCAAGCGCGCCTTCTTCAAGATCAAATTCCCAGGCACGATTTTGTTGCGCCATCAAACGGCGTTGCAAACGGTTTGCAAGCCGCGCCACAACGCCTGATAGATGACTAATCTGCTTATCGAGATAGGCACGCAAGCGCGTGAGCTCTTCGGCATCACAGAGTTCTTCTGCGCCGATGGTCTCATCATGTTTGGTCGAGAAGACCTTGTAATCGGAAACAGCCTTTTCAGGACGCGTGGGCGGCGGCGGACGAGGCGTGTTGTCGGACTCATCCGTTTCCGGCATGTCGTCCTCATCCATTTGATCATCCGTTGGCCCGTCTTCGGCGTCGGCCATGCCTTCTTCGGTTTCAGCGTCTGAGTCTTCTGCAGCGCTTGATTCCGTTTCTTCGCTTGAGGCCTGTTCTTCTTTCTCGCCGCTTTCTTGCTCTTCGCTTTCGCCTTCGGATTGCTGTTCTTCGTCCTCGTTAGTGTCGTTGCTATCGCCCTCAGCCTCTTCGGCCATGTCGAGCTTTACGAGCACGTCACGAATAACACGCGCAAAGGCGCGCTGATCATTAATATGATTTTCAAGGCCGTCGAGACTCGTGCCGGCCTTTGTTTCAATGAAGGGACGCCACAGATCGACAAGCTTTTGCGCGGCAGGTGGCGGCGCGGACCCTGTTAATCGTTCGCGCACCATCATCGCGAGCGCTTCTTCAATCGGCGCATCGGCAACATCAGTGACCTGATCAAAATTGCCGCGATGATATTTGTCATCAAGCATTGCGGTGAGATTGGCGGCTACGCCTTCCATGCGGCGGGCACCGATTGATTCACAACGGGCTTGTTCAATCGCATCATAAACCGCGCGTGCGGTTTGTCCGCCGGGTAGAAGTCGCCGGTGGACAGAGTCATTGTGGCACGACAGCCGCAACGCCATCGAGTCCGCGTGACCGCGCAAGATAGCTGCGTCTTGCGCCGTCATCTTACGCGGTGGTTCTGGCAAACGTGCGCGGTCGCCTAATAAAGCGGGGCGATCATTCGCGAAACTGACGTCGAGTTCGGTCTTACCCGAAATCGCACGCATCGTGCCGATAACCGCGCGTTTAAACGGTTCAGCAGGCGCCTCTTTTGGCGATGATGGTTTGCGATTGGATGTCGACACTTGTCCTCGCGACGATCCTTAGCTCAACGCAACATTCAACGCGCTCTCCGGCAATTCTTCACCGAAGCTGCGTTGATAGAATTCGGCGACAAGCGGACGCTCGAGTTCATCACATTTGTTGAGGAAGGTGAGACGGAAAGCCATGCCGACATTGTTAAAGATATCCGCATTTTCCGCCCATGTGATCACGGTACGCGGGCTCATCACCGTGGAGAGATCGCCATTCATGAAGGCCTGACGCGTGAGATCGGCAAGACGCACCATGCGATTGACGGTGTCGCGTCCTTCTTTGGTTTGGAAGGGCTTTGACTTCGCCAAAACGATATCAACTTCCTTGTCATGTGGCAGATAATTCAGCGTCGTGACAATCGACCAACGGTCCATCTGACCTTGGTTGATTTGCTGCGTGCCGTGATAGAGGCCTGACGTATCACCAAGACCAACCGTATTGGCAGTAGCAAATAGACGGAACGCGCCATGCGGACGGATCACACGCTTCTGATCGAGAAGTGTGAGCTTGCCGGAAATTTCGAGCACGCGCTGAATAACGAACATCACATCCGGACGACCGGCATCATATTCGTCAAACACAAGCGCGATATTGTTTTGCAACGCCCAGGGCAAAATACCATCCTGGAATTCGGTCACCTGTTTGCCGTCCTTCAAGACGATCGCGTCTTTACCCACGAGATCAAGGCGCGAGACGTGGCTATCAAGATTGATACGCACGCATGGCCATTTCAAACGCGCGGCGACTTGTTCGATATGAGTCGATTTACCTGTGCCATGATAGCCAGAGACCATCACACGACGATTGCGCGCGAAGCCTGCCAGAATGGCCAATGTCGTTTGACGATCGAACAAATAATCCGGATCGAGATCAGGTACATGGGGATCGGCCACCGAATAGGCGGGCACATTCATATCCGTGTCGATGCCAAACATCTCGCGGGCGGAGACGGTGATATCAGGCATTCCAGGGGCTATAGGGGCGCTTGTCACTTAAAACCTCGCATCGACTACTGGCGCGGCACGCCGTATCCGGTCACCGCTGGATGACCGCTAACGATCGTCCTTAATGGGAATTTGCGGGCTCATAACGAACCCTCGGCACCCTCTTTATCAGGCGAGGCCCGCCGCTTTCAATGTATTATACGCATTGATGATCTCTCGTAAGCGATCTTCCAGTGAGCGATCACCGCCGTTAGCATCCGGATGGAAGCGTTTGACGAGTTCCTTGTAGCGGAGCCGGACCGTCTGGGCGTCCGACCCAGGTTCAAGGGAGAGGGTCTCATAGGCCTTTTGCGCCAAAGCTCCGACCCGCGGACCTTCCGGCTCGGCCTTTTTGCGGGGCTTCTTGGTCCCGGCATTATCGAACAGATTGAACGGGTCAACAAAGACCTTTTCGGACTGTTGCTGCGCCCGACGCTTGCCGCTCGCGGCATTTTCACCGAGTTTCCAGGTTGGCCGATGGCCGATTGTCGCGTCCTTTTGATAGGAGAGGATGGCTGAATCGCTCATTCCGGCGAAATAATTGTAGGTTTGATTATATTCCCGGACGTGATCGAGGCAAAACTGCCAAAATCGGCCTTCCTCATGCCGCCCCTTGGGCGCGCGATGGGGCCCCGGCTCCGCACAGCCCGGATGCTCGCAGCGCGGCGGCTCCGCTTCGGGGCGGCCCCGGCGGCTTCGCGGCGGAATACGGATCTTGTCGTAGAGTTTCGACTTCGGGTTCATGAGCGTCTAATAGTCGGTCCCGAGGGGCCGAAACAAGTCTTGCGAACACAGGGCGAAGTGACGCACATAGAGAGGTTAAGAGCCATGTCGATAAGCGAGACAAAAATCCGCGACCGGATTGAAGCCAAATTGAGTGCAAGCTTCGCGCCCACGCATCTTGTGGTGACTGACGATTCCCATCAACATGCTGGCCATTCCGGTGCCCGCCCTGGCGGGCAAACTCATTTCTCGGTTCAAATTGTAAGCGCGGCTTTTCAAGGTAAGAGCCGTATTGAGTGTCATCGCGCAATCAATACGCTGTTGGCGCAAGAATTTGCCGACGGCGTTCACGCGCTCGCAATTTCGGCACGCGCGCCTTAGCCAACGAGAAGCAGTGAGCCGACGCCGATAAGAATGAGCATCATACCGGCGAGCTCTCGCTTGCTTGTCGTTTCGCTTAAAAATTTACGCGTGACGATTTGTGCGAAGAAAACTTCGACGAGACCGAGCGTTCTCACATTTGCGGCAGCGGTTAATGAAAAACCGATGAACCAGAATTGCGAGGCAAAAGCACCCATAAAGCCTGCAAAAAGTGAGGCACGCCATAATGTGATGCTCGCCGTCAATGCTTTGCGATCGAAGAGCATCATCCAGACGATGAGGATCAGTGTCTGAAGACCAAGTGACCAAGCAAGCATTGTTGAGGCGCGCAATACAAAGCTTTGCTGACCAAGTTCGAGTATACCTCCACGAAAGAAAATTGCCGCAAGCGCGAAAAGTCCACCAGCGGCTATACCCGCAAGTGCAGGACGAATACCTGCCGCCGTGAGTTTTTCATCCGTTTTGACGGCCATAAGGACCACACCGATTGTTGCGATGATAATGGCGACAATCGCACTCATCGAAAGATGATCGCCGAGAACAAGCGCACCGAAGAGCGCAACCTGCACGGGCTCCGTTTTTGTATAAGCCGTCGTAACAGAGAATGACCGCTCCTTCATCGACAGCAACATCAGCGCGGTCGCGAGGATTTGTGACACCGCACCGCCCAGCGCAAAGCCGATAAACGCAAGATCGGCTGCCGGCACTGATTCGCTTGTGACGATGGCGACCGTGGTCAGAAAAATCAGCGCGAAAGGAAAGCCATAAAGAAACCGAACCTGTGTGGCGCCAACGGTTCCGATTTGGGAGGTTAATTTCCGCTGCATCGCATTGCGGGCGGTTTGAGCGGCGGCGGCAATTACAGCGGCGAGTGCCCACAGCATGTCGGATCAGCTCCTCAAATCCAGAGACAACGGTTCTCTTCGCGGGGAAAGACCGTGAGGTCAATCAAAACCGCACAGGGGCATTGTCTAGGGCATGGGTTGAGGTAGCAACGCTCTACGCGTATGTCTCTGGTCTTAAACGGGTGGGCAAAATGTCCATCCAAAAGTGAGTTTGGGGAGTGAGGCGCGTGGGGTCCGAACAATCAGGACGGGGAATCGGTTTCGCTCTTGCGGGCGCGTTTTTCTACGGTTTCAACATAACCTTTGCCAAAATCTCTGCTGAGCTGGGCGTGCAGGGTCCGATGATCGTTGCCGAGCGTGTGCTGGTGATGATTGCCATCGGCCTTGTTCTCGCGCTTGTAACCCGAAGCTCGCTTTATGTTGTGAAGGGCGAGCGCGTGCCTATGGCTCTCCTTGGTTTGGGCAGCATGGGCGTATCGATTGGTTATCTCTCCTCAGTAGCCTTTATCCCGATCACCGTTGCGGCAGTGATCTTTTATACTTTCCCGATTTTGATCGTGATCGCGAGCCCATTCGTTGATAAGAAAAAACTCACGCCGGCGATGCTCGGTATTGTCGCTTTGGCCTTTGTCGGTGTCGTGTTGGTTCTTGGCATGGCGAGCGGTGATCTTGATCTCAGAGGCGTTGCATTAGCTGCCATCGCGAGTGTCTCAGCAGCCATGCAATTCTTTGCCGGAACGCGATGCCGCGAAAGCTCTAATGCTGCGAAAATTGTTGTCACCCAGGCGATTGTTTTACCCGGCGCGACTGCGTCCGTGTTTGCAACAGGTGGTGTGTTTTCTATGGAGACACAAATACTCGCAGCCGTTCCGATCTGGCTGACAATTGGGGGGTTTGTTTTGGGATTTGTTTTTCAAATTCTCGCTTTGGCGCGAATTTCGGCAACAGTAGCGGGCTTGCTCTTTTGTCTTGAGCCTGTTGTTGCCGCGATCACCTCTGCGATTGTTCTTGATGAGCGATTATTACCCATTCAATATTTTGGGGGATTTCTGGTGATTGCCGCTATTGCTCTGACCATGGTGGTCGAGCGTCGCGTCGCGCGGTGAAATCATGCCCATCACGCCCATTCCCGTTACGATCATCACCGGCTTTCTGGGCGCAGGAAAAACAACGCTTCTCAATCGGCTCTTAAAAGATCCCGCGCTCGCTGACACCATCGTCATCGTCAATGAGTTTGGCGAGATCGGACTCGATCATCTCTTCATCGAAACCCAAGATGACAATATGATCTTGATGGCGTCGGGGTGTCTGTGCTGTACGATTCGGGGCGATCTGATTTCAACGCTCGAAGATCTGATCAAGAAATTTGATACGGGCGCACTCTCGGCTTTCAAACGTATTGTGATTGAAACGACAGGGCTTGCTGATCCAGCACCCATTCTCCAATCGCTTCTTGGACATTCGATGATTGTGGCGCGTTACACGCTTGACGGTGTTGTGACGCTAGTTGATGCGGTGAATGGATCATCGACGCTTGATCATCATCCCGAAGCCGTGAAACAAGCGGCAATCGCTGACCGGATTGTGCTCACAAAAACCGATTTGCACTCGGATGTGACCCCTCTTCGCGCGCGCCTACAGGCGCTCAATCCTGCCGCCAATGTTCTCGATGCAGCGAAAGGCGAAGCCACGGCAAATGCCCTTATCGGCACGGGCCTCTTTGATCTCACGAAGAAAATTCCGGATGTGGCCCAGTGGCTGAAAGCCGAAGCCTATGGAGACCATGGTCACCACCATCATCATGATCACGATCATCACCATCACGACAATCAAAATCCGCATGATGTGAACCGGCATGATGCGCATATCCGCGCCTTTTGTCTCACCACCGATGATGCGATTCCCTCATCCGCCTTCGAGCTCTTCTTAACGCTGCTCAAATCGGCCCATGGCGAAAAGCTCCTGCGCATGAAGGGCATTGTGAAAATTGCTGAACATCCGGATCGTCCGGTGATCCTGCATGGCGTGCAGCATGTGTTTCATCCGCCGCTGCAGCTTGCGCGCTGGCCGGACGATGATCACCAAACCAAAATGGTCTTCATCACCAAAGACCTCGACGAGAGCTTTGTGTCGCGCCTTTGGGAGGCGTTTCTTGATCGTCCGGGGATTGACACGCCCGACCGCTCCGCCATGCTCGACAATCCGTTGTCGTTAAGACGGGAATAAAAGTAGAAGCGGGAGAGGCGGACCTATGCGGGCTCTATCAGTGCTCATTAGCGAGCTTGCCTATTTGCGCGGCGCGTTACGCACGTTGAACCGCGTCAAGCCGATCAAATCGACGCCCAACAAAACCGTTCTTGATCGGCTGGAAGAGGTTGCCAGCCAAAAAGCGAGCCGTGTGGCGTTGATATCCGAGCGCGAGACGCTGACTTATGGCCAGATGAGCGCGCGCATCAACCGCATCGCGCGCTGGGCGAAAGCGAATGGGATCGACAAAGGCGACACGGTGGCCTTGTTTTTACCAAACCGCCCCGATTATCTCTGCATCTGGCTTGGTATTGCGCGCGCGGGTGGCGCGACAGCGCTTCTCAACACATCACAATCTGGTCATGCGTTGATGCATTCCGTCACCATCGTAAAGCCGAAGCTTGCGATTGTCGCGGTAGAGCTCTTAGAGACCTATCGTCACGCGATGGACGGTGTGATCGATGCCCCACGCGTTTTGAAACATAGTTTTGGAGAATCCGAATTTGATCGGGTGCTGAACGATTTCTCTGATGCGCCACTCGAAGCGCATGAGCGCGTACCGCTCACCATCGATGATCGCTGCGTTTATGTCTATACATCCGGTACAACGGGCCTGCCGAAAGCCGCCAATATCAATCATTACCGAGTGAGTGCGATGGCGCTCGGCTTTTCCTCAGTGATGGAGGTGAAAGCAAGCGACAGGCTCTATGATTGCCTGCCGATGTATCATTCGAATGGCGGCATCCTTGCCACTCTTGGTGTGCTTATTCGTGGCGGGAGCGTCGTCATTCGTGAAAAATTCTCCGTGCGCGAGTTCTGGAGCGATATTATTCGGCATGAATGCACGCTCTTTTTCTATATCGGTGAATTATGCCGTTATCTTTTAAATGCACCGCCGTCTCTAAATGATCGGCAGCACAATATCCGCCTCATTTGTGGAAATGGGTTGCGCCCCGATATCTGGCATGCTTTTTCCGATCGCTTCGGCATCAAGCGTATTCGTGAATTTTATGGTGCAACCGAAGGTAATATTGCGCTCTTCAATTTTGATTCGCGTCCCGGTGCTGTGGGCCGCATTCCGAAATGGGCGGAGAAACGTTTCGTCGTCAAAGTCGTGCGTTTTGATGTCGAGAATGAAAAGCCGATGCGCGATGCTCAAGGGCGCTGCATTCCTTGCGCGCCGGGTGAAATCGGCGAAATCATTGGCGAGATTATCGATGATCCGAATGCACCTGCCAACCGCTTTGAAGGCTATGCCGATAAAAGCGCTGATGAAGCAAAAATTTTGCGTAATGTGTTTTGGGATGGCGATGCCTGGTTTCGTTCCGGCGACCTCGTAACACGCGATGATCGCGGTTACTTCTATTTTGTTGATCGCGTCGGTGATACGTTCCGTTGGAAGGGCGAGAATATCTCAACCAATGAAGTTGCTGAAACCATAAACACACATCAGGGTGTGGCGTCCTGCGCCGTTTATGGCGTCGCTATCAAGGATCATGACGGCAAAGCCGGTATGGCGGCGATTCATCTATCAGAACATGAGTCATTCGATCTTGAAAACCTAACGCGCCATCTTGCCGATAATCTTCCACCTCATGCACGGCCGCTCTTTTTAAGACTGCGACGCGATGTCGACATGACGGGCACCTTCAAAATCAGAAAGATTGATCTTATTCGCGAAGGGTTGAACGCGCGCGATGAAAGCGAGCCGGTCTATGTCTTTGACCAAGCGACACAACGTTATCATATACTCGATGACACAATGCGCGGGGCGATCATAGAGGGTCGAGTGCGGTTGTAGTGAGAATGTCTGCTAACCGCGCGCTCTTAACTCACGGCGAATAATCTTACCCGTCGTTGTCATTGGCAGATCCGCTACAAATTCGATCTCGCGCGGATATTCATGCGCGGACAAACGCTCTTTCACAAAGCGCGCAATATCGGCTTTCAAATCGTCACTTGGCGTAAATCCGGGGCGAAGCACAAGAAAGGCTTTGACGATTTCCGTGCGAAGCGCGTCGGGCTTGCCGACAGCGGCTGCCAAGGCAATCGCCGGATGCTGAATCAAACAATCCTCAATCTCGACGGGGCCGATGCGATAGCTTGACGAGGTGATCACATCATCATCACGGCCGATGAATTTGATATAGCCCTCCTCATCCATCACGCCTTGATCGCCTGTTATCATCCATTCACCGATGAATTTTTCATGCGTCGCGGCGTCGCGGTTCCAATATCCTAAAAACATCACGGGGTCGGGACGCGCGATGGCAATCTGTCCCAATTCGCCGCGCGCACATTCCGTGCCATCATCGCGAATGATTGCAACATGATGTCCGGGCACAGATTTTCCAATGAAGCCGGGCTTGACCATTTGAAGCGCATTACACGATCCGATCACGAGATTGCATTCCGTCTGGCCATAAGCTTCGTTGATCGTGAGGCCCAATTCTTCTTGTGCCCATAATAAGGTTTCAGCACCGAGCGCTTCTCCGGCTGAGGCGATGCTGCGTAAATGCAATTGATACTTTGCGCGTGGATTTTTGATCGTGCGCAACATGCGCAAAGCGGTGGGCGGCACAAAAATATTGCGGATCTTAAAATCCTGCATCAAGTGATAGGCTTCGTCAGGATCGAATTTTTCAAATTTCCGCGCCACTACGGGCACGCCATGCGCAAGCGAGGGGAGTAGGCCGTTTAACAAACCGCCTGCCCATGCCCAATCAGCGGGTGTCCATAGTAAGTCACCCTCATGCGGAAAAAATTCATGCACCAATTCAAAACCCGGTAAATGGCCGGGTAACACGCGATGTCCGTGCAACGCGCCTTTCGGCTGCCCTGTTGTACCAGATGTATAAATCATCAAAGCCGGATCATCGGCTTTGGTGTCAACGGGCGTAAAGTCGACGCTATGCGCAGCAACTGCGTTGTTAAAATCTTTCGCCGCATCGTTATCACCATCAATCGACAACAATAATTTGAAATCGGATAGGGGATAAGAAGCGGCTTTGAGTTTTTGTAATCCCGCCGTATTGGTGATGAGACCTGTGACACCCGCATCTTGTAAGCGATAGACAAGCGCATCGACACCAAAGAGCACAGCAAGCGGCAATGCCACAGCGCCGGCTTTGTAAATCGCAATGTGACTCTCGGCGACTTCACGCGATTGAGGGAGCAAGATTCCGATGCGCTCACCCGGCGTGATGCCGCTCTTCACAATCAGATTAGCCAACTGGTTCGAACGGGTGCGCAGATCGCCGAAGGTTACGCGATCCACGGACCCTGATGCGTCAATATCTAGGAGTGCCAAACGGTTGGCATCACGCGCCGCCCATACATCGCAAACGGCGACGCCGATATTATAGCGCTCCGGCACATCCCACCGGAACGCCGCACGCAAACTCGCCTCATCGCGACTGAAGGGAAGCATGATCTGTTGGCCACCTCAAAAAGCGGCGCATTTAGGCAGGATGTCGCTTTTTATGCAATGCAACAATTGGCGTTTGAGGCGCTGGGCTCAAACAGGCAGCGCGCCGTCCGATTTCACCTCTTCCATCACAGCGAAGGTCCGGCTTTCCTTCACGCCCGGAAGCGTCAGAAGCACATCGCCCAAAAACCGGCGATAGGCCGCCATGTCTTCAACACGCGTTTTGACGAGATAATCAAAACCACCTGCCACCATATGGCACTCTAGGACCTCGGGAGCGGTTTGAACGGCGTCGCTGAAGCGGGCGAACACATCCGGCGTTGTTTTGTCGAGGGTGACTTCGATGAACACCAGAAGACCCCGCCCGAGCTTCTTCGGGTCCAGCATCGCGCGGAAGCCGAGCACATACCCATCGCGGAAAAGGCGCTTCACCCGCTCGCTGGCCGCCGTCGGAGACAAACCGACCTTTTCGGCCAAATCGACGGTTGTAATGCGGCCATCCTCTTGGAGGAGTTTCAGGATTTTCCGGTCAAGACGATCAAGCTCTGACATAATTCACCAAAATAATAAGAATATTTAGCGTCTCTTACTAATAAATTAAAAAATTACTAGATTAAAACACTATAAATTTCATGATAGAAGGAGAAAATCACAATTTAACACATCGGAGGGCGTTGCCATGGCCAGTTTTTCCCCGTTCCGCACGGAATTTGCGCCCCGTGACGAAGATTTGGCCGCCCGTCTTCTGCTCACAGCAACGCTACCGCCGGACGCTGAAAAGCGGATAGACGCCTCTGCCACCGGCATGATCGAGGCGATTCGTAGCAAGACTTCGGGCCTTGGCGGCGTTGAAGAATTGCTACGCGAATATTCACTCTCCACTCCCGAAGGCCTCGCTTTGATGGTGCTTGCTGAAGCGCTTTTGCGCGTGCCCGATGCGGCAACCGCCGACAGTCTGATTGAAGATAAACTCGGCCAAGGTGATTTTCTGAACCACGAAACACAATCCGATGCGCTGCTTGTATCAGCGTCGGCTTGGGCGCTCGGCATCACGGCGCGTGTGATTCAACCGGGTGAAACACCCGAAAGCATCGTTGGTAAGCTCGTAAAGCGATTGGGCTTGCCGACTGTTCGAACGGCTACGAGGCAAGCGATGCGCGTTCTCGGTAGTCATTTCGTTCTTGGTCAAACTATTGATGAAGCGCTTGAACGCGCACGTTCCGGCACGAGTAAACTTTTCCGTTATTCTTTCGATATGCGCGGTGAAGGCGCGCGCACGCAAGAAGACGCTGAACGTTATGCGGCCTCTTATAGCGGGGCGATTGACGCTATCGGTAAAGCCGCCGGCAATGAGCCTTTACCGAACCGTCCCGGTATTTCGGTAAAACTTTCTGCGCTTCATCCGCGCTATGAGTGGGTGTCGCGTGAGCGCGTCATGCGCGAGCTTGTGCCTGTGTTGTTGCGTCTGGCTCAACAGGCAAAATCCTATGACATGAATTTCACGGTTGATGCAGAAGAGGCCGACCGTCTCGAATTGTCGCTAGATGTGATTGAAGCCGTATTTTCTGATTTATCGCTTGCGGGATGGGACGGCTTTGGTCTTGCCATTCAGGCCTATCAGAAACGTGCGATTGAAGTCATCGATTGGATCGATACTCTCGCAGCACATTATGATCGCCGCATGATGGTGCGTCTCGTAAAAGGCGCCTATTGGGATTCGGAAGTAAAGCGCGCGCAAGAACGTGGCCTTCACGATTATCCTGTGTTTACGCGCAAAGCGATGACAGATTTGAATTATGTCGCTTGTGCGGGGCGCATGTTGAAAGCGCGCACACGCATTTATCCGCAATTCGCAACGCATAATGCGCTGACTGTTGCCTCTATTCTCGAGCGTGCAGGCAGTGTTGATGGGTTCGAGTTTCAACGGTTGCACGGGATGGGTGACGCGCTTTATCACCATCTCTTACAAACACGTGAAGGCGTCGCTTGCCGCACTTACGCGCCTGTGGGCGGTCACTCTGATTTGCTCGCCTATCTCGTGCGGCGGCTATTAGAAAATGGCGCAAACTCTTCTTTCGTCTCGGTTGCTGCTGATCCGAATGTTTCGGCAAAATCTTTGCTCACGCGTCCGCAAGCAATCATCGGCAATGCGGGTGATGCACGCCATCCGAAATTACCTATGCCGGCTGATCTTTACGCACCGAAGCGCCGTAATTCGCAAGGAGTTGAGTTGGGCCATGCAGCGTCGCTTGATGCGCTAATGGCGGAAGTGAAAGCAGCAGCGTCAATAAAAATCGTGGCATCGCCCATTATTGATGGTGAGGAGCATTTGCGGTTAACGCGCGTGATCATGTCACCAATCGACGGTTCAACGATTGCGGGTCATGTGAGTGAAGCGGATTCGACGCTTGCGGCGCACGCAATCGAAGCGGCAAAGCGCGGCTTCCGCGCATGGGATCGCACGCCTGCTGCAACGCGAGCTGTAGCATTAGAAAAAGCAGCGGATGCGCTTGAATCAAAACGCGGACTCTTATTGCATCTCTTACAACTTGAAGCCGGTAAGACGATTGATGATGCACTCGCTGAATTACGCGAGGCGGTTGATTTCTGTCGTTACTATGCAGCAGAAGTGCGTGCGATTTGCGGCGAAGGCGAAGTGTTGCCCGGCCCAACAGGTGAGGATAATCGCTTGATCCGTCGCGGGCGCGGTGTGTTTGTTTGTATCAGTCCGTGGAATTTTCCGCTCGCCATTTTCTTAGGGCAAGTGACAGCGGCACTCGCAGCCGGCAATGCGGTTGTGGCAAAGCCCGCAGAACAAACGTCGCTTATCGCCTATGAAGCAATCAAGATTTTGCATGAGTCTGGTGTGCCAACATCAGCGCTGCATTTTGTGCCGGGTGGAGGAGACACTGGTGCAGCCCTCACAGCGCATCCGCTTGTTGGCGGCGTCGCCTTTACAGGCTCGACGGAAACCGCATGGCGCATCAATCGCGCGCTTGCGGCGAAAGATGGCCCCATCGTGCCGCTCATCGCCGAGACGGGCGGCATCAATGCCATGATTGTCGATGCGACCGCACTGCCTGAGCAAGTCTCAGATGATGTTGTCCTATCGGCCTTCCGCTCGGCCGGACAACGTTGCTCCGCTTTAAGGTTACTGTGCGTGCAAGATGATGTTGCCGACAAGATGATCACCATGATCAAGGGCGCAGCGGAAGAACTCAAAATCGGTGATCCGCGCGCTACCGCAACCCATATCGGTCCGGTGATTGATGCGGAGGCGAAATCAAATCTCGATGCGCATATCGCGTTGATGACAAAGAGCGCGAAAACACATTTTGCGGGTCGCGCGCCGCAGCAGGGCACATTCGTCGCGCCGCATATGTTTGAATTAAAATCGGTGAGCGATTTGAAGCGCGAAGTCTTTGGCCCAGTTCTCCACATTGTGCGCTGGAAATCCGGGGGGCTCACGACATTGCTCAATCAGATCGACGCGCTTGGTTATGGGCTCACGCTCGGTGTGCATACACGTATCGATGCGGTTCAGGCTGAAGTCGTCGACAGGCTTGATGCGGGCAATTGCTATATTAACCGCAATATGATCGGCGCGGTTGTCGGCACGCAGCCTTTCGGCGGCTCGCGTCTCTCGGGCACAGGTCCAAAGGCAGGTGGTCCGGATTATCTGCGCCGCTTCACGCTCGAGCAGACGGTGACGGTCAATACCGCCGCTGCTGGAGGCAATGCGAGCCTCATCGCGATGGGAGAGTGACCCCCGGATAGCCGTCATTGCGAGCGAAGGCGAAGCAATCCAGCTAGTGGTTGCCCATAAGTCGCTGATTTACCGTTGCGAGATCATTTTTTCGATCAACTGGATTGCTTCGCTGACGCTCGCAATGACGGATAGTGGATTGGCGGGCCCGAGGTCCTGCTGTTGCAGAGGAAAATCCTTACTTTTCCGACTCGACAACCGCGCCTACGCCCTGTATTCACCCGACTTCAACTCACAACAGCGCGCCGAAACGCTGGTTTGAGGGAGTTTGGCGGCATCATCCCGAAAAGTGGTTTCCGGTATTCGGGCCAAGATGATGACCAAAAGAGAGCCAAAAACCCTGAAATCCATACGGCAGGAGACTAAAATGGATATTATCCAGCAGCTCGAAAAAGAGCAGGCTGAAAAGCTCGCCGCCGCCCGTCCGATCCCGGATTTTGAGCCAGGCGATACAGTTCAAGTTAATGTGAAGGTCGTCGAAGGTGACCGTACCCGCGTGCAGGCCTATGAAGGCGTCTGCATTGCCCGCAATGGCGGCGGCATCAATGAAAGCTTCACAGTCCGCAAGATTTCCTATGGCGAAGGCGTGGAGCGTGTGTTCCCGGTCTATTCGCCGCTGATCGACTCGATCAAGGTGATCCGCCGCGGTAAGGTTCGTCGCGCGAAGCTTTATTATCTGCGCGATCGTCGCGGTAAATCGGCCCGTATCGTCGAACGTAAGACCGGCCATGGTACGGAGCAGTCGGAAGGCTGAGCCCGTGACCGTTCAGGTCCTTTGACGAGTTTTGGCGGGCGCGGCGGATGACGTCGCGCCTTTGCCGTTTTTGATCCTTAGGTTTTTGTGCCGGTCACTCCGGTATCCAATCGCAGGAAGAGCAATCCAATGGCCCAGTCCTCCGCCCCCCGCACCCTTTATGACAAGATCTGGGACGACCATGTGGTCGACACCCAGCCCGATGGCACATGCCTTCTCTATATTGATCGCCATCTCATTCATGAGGTGACGAGCCCGCAGGCTTTTGAAGGCCTGCGTATGGCGAAGCGCAAAGTACGCGCGCCGCAAAAGACGCTCGCTGTTGTTGATCACAATGTACCGACATCAGATCGTTCGAAAGGCATTGAAGATCCTGAATCACGCACGCAGGTAGAAACGCTTGCTGAGAACGCGCGTGAATTCGGCATCGAATATTATAACGAGCTCGATAAGCGCCAAGGCGTTGTTCACATCGTCGGTCCCGAGCAAGGCTTCACGCTGCCCGGCACGACAATTGTTTGTGGCGATAGCCATACATCAACGCATGGTGCGTTCGGTGCGCTCGCGCACGGTATCGGCACATCGGAAGTTGAGCATGTGCTCGCCACGCAAACGCTTATTCAAGCGAAAGCAAAAAATATGCGCATCACGGTCGATGGCCAATTACCAGCGGGCGTGACAGCGAAAGACATTATCCTCGCCATCATCGGCGAAATCGGTACCGCTGGCGGCACAGGCCATGTGATGGAATATGCGGGCGAAGCGATCCGTTCGCTCTCCATGGAAGGTCGGATGACGATCTGCAACATGTCGATCGAAGGGGGCGCGCGCGCGGGTCTCGTGGCCCCTGATGAGAAAACCTACGCCTATCTCAAAGATCGCCCGAAAGCGCCGAAAGGCATGGCGTGGGATATGGCGCTTGCCTATTGGAAGACGTTGTTCTCGGATGAGGGCGCGCATTTCGATCGCGAGATTCGTCTCGATGCAGCCAATCTTCCACCGATCGTGACATGGGGCACATCACCTGAAGATGTTGTGTCGATCACGGGGAACGTGCCCTTGGTTGACACAGGTCATTCAGATCAAAAGAAAGCCGCTATTCAACGCGCGCTTGATTATATGGGTCTGAAGGGCGGCGAGAAGATCACTGATATCAAGCTTGATCGCGTGTTTATTGGCTCATGCACCAATGGCCGTATTGAAGATTTGCGCGCTGTTGCAAAGGCTGTTGAAGGCAAGACGGTGGCATCAACTGTCAGCGCGATGATCGTGCCGGGTTCGGGCCTCGTGAAATTGCAGGCGGAAGAAGAAGGTCTCGACAAGATTTTCAAAGCCGCCGGTTTTGATTGGCGTGAGCCGGGCTGCTCGATGTGCTTGGCGATGAATGCCGACAAGCTCGCACCGGGCGAGCGTTGCGCGTCAACATCAAATCGTAACTTTGAAGGTCGCCAGGGCTTCAAAGGTCGCACGCATCTTGTGTCGCCGATCATGGCGGCTGCTGCGGCGATTGAAGGTCACTTTGTCGATGTGCGGACATGGGCCTAATCCACTTTCAAAATTCTTTCTTGAAACGAGACGTTTGACATGAAGCCTTTTACAAATCTGACCGGTGTTGCTGCTCCGCTCGATATCATGAATGTCGACACCGATATGATTATTCCGAAGCAATATCTGAAAACCATCAAGCGCACGGGCTTGGGCACAGGCCTTTTTTCGGAAATGCGTTATACGGACGATGGTTCGGATAATCCGGATTTCATTCTCAATAAGCCGGCCTATCGCAAGGCTGAGATCTTGGTTGCCGGTGATAATTTCGGCTGCGGTTCATCGCGCGAACATGCGCCTTGGGCACTTCTCGATTTCGGGATCCGTTGTGTGATCTCCACAAGCTTTGCCGATATTTTTTATAACAACTGCTTCAAGAACGGCATTTTGCCAATCACCGTTTCGCAAACCGATCTTGATAAATTGATGGATGATGCACGGCGCGGGGCGAATGCGACAATGACCATTGATTTACCAAGCCAGGAAATTCGCGGTCCCGATGGCGGTGTCGTGAAATTCGAAATCGATTCCTTCCGCAAGCATCTTTTGCTGAATGGTCTCGATGATATTGGGTTGACCATGGAAAAATCGTCAGCGATTTCGTCTTTCGAGCAAAAGCTCTCGACGGCGCGTCCCTGGGCTTAAGATCTAACATCGTTTCCGTTTCTCTCTTTTCCTCATGAGTTGATTTATGGCCACGCAAAAGCTTCTTCTTCTCCCTGGTGATGGTATCGGCCCCGAAGTGATGAGCGAGGTCGAGAAGCTCATTGGGTTCATGAACAAGACGGGCATGGCGTCATTTGAGTCCGAACGTGATCTTGTCGGCGGTTCGGCCTATGACGCGCATAAGGTGGCGATCACCGATGCCGCGATGAAACTCGCGCATGAATCGGATGCCGTTGTGTTTGGTGCTGTGGGTGGCCCGAAATGGGACAAGGTACCTTATGATGCGCGCCCTGAAGCGGGTCTTCTGCGTTTGCGCAAAGAGCTAGAACTCTTCGCCAATCTGCGCCCTGCCATTTGCTATCCAGCCCTTGCCGATGCGTCGTCATTGAAGCGCGAGCTTGTTGAAGGTCTCGATATCGTTATCGTACGCGAACTTACGGGTGGCGTGTATTTTGGAGAGCCAAAAGAAATCGTCACGCTTGAAAATGGCGAGAAGCGCGGCGTGGATACGCAAGTTTATACCACGCATGAAATCGAGCGTATTGGTCGCGTAGCCTTTGAAATGGCGCGCAAGCGTAAAAATAAAGTGACGTCATCTGAAAAGCGCAATGTTATGCGTTCTGGCGTTCTTTGGCATGATGTGATCACGGAATTGCATAAGCGTGAATATCCGGATGTGATGCTCGAGCATCAATTGGCGGATGCGCTCGGTATGCAGCTTGTGCGGTGGCCGAAGCAATTTGACGTGATCGTGACTGATAATCTTTTCGGCGACATGCTCTCTGATGTGGCAGCGATGCTTACGGGTTCGCTCGGCATGTTGCCGTCAGCAGCACTTGGCGCGACGAATGAAAAGACAGGCAAGCGCAAGGCGATGTATGAGCCCGTGCATGGCTCTGCGCCCGATATCGCAGGTAAGGGTATGGCCAATCCGATTGCGATGTTTGGGTCTTTCGCCATGACACTCCGCTATTCCTTCGGCATGACGGATATCGCTGACAAGCTCGAGCGCGCGATTTCTGATGTGCTTGATCAAGGTCTGCGTACGAAGGACATTGCTTCTGCTGGTCAGAATGCGGTCAGCACATCCGAAATGGGTGATGCGATTTTGAAGCAGCTTCAAAAGCTCGCAGGCTAAGGAAGACATCGTCATGGCGCTGCCAATCACACGCGACGCGATTGCCGCAGCGCATGAGCGCATCGCCGCGCATGTGCGCCACACGCCGCTTCTTCCCTTAAACGCGCATGCTTTTGGGCTTGAGGCGCAGATCACGTTCAAGCTTGAATTTCTGCAGCATGCGGGATCATTTAAATCACGCGGCGCCTTCAATACGCTGATCAAAAAGGCCAAGCCGGAAACGGCTATCACAGCCGCGTCTGGAGGTAACCATGGTGCTGCGGTTGCATTTGCCGCTCGCGCATTAGGTCTTCAAGCAAAAATCTTTGTGCCGGAAATTTCAGCGCCGATTAAGGTCGCTACCATTCGCAATTTTGGTGCTGAAGCGGTCGTTGGCGGCGCGATTTTTGATGATGCCTATGCGGCGTGTCTTACCTATCAAAAAGAGAGTGGTGCGCTTCTTGTTCATCCCTTTGATGCGATCGAGACGCTCGAAGGGCAGGGCACCGTTGCCAAAGAATGGGAAGAGGATGGTCCGCTCCCTGATACGGTTCTCATCGCGTGTGGCGGCGGCGGGTTGATTGGCGGCATGGCTTCTTGGTGGCAAGGCAAAGTCAATGTTGTGGGCGTCGAACCGCAAGGGTCACGCTGCCTTCATGCCGCGCTTGAAGCCGGCGCACCTGTTCCTGTTGATGTGAAATCGGTTGCCGCTGACTCGCTTGGTGCGCGCACTGTCGGACGTTTTGCTTTTGATATTGCCAAAGAGGCCGTCGATCATGTCGCGCTTGTTGATGATGAAGCCATTCGCAACGCTCAGAAAATCTTGTGGCGTGATTTCCGCATCATGAGTGAACCGGGGGGTGCCGCCGCTTTGGCCGCGTTGTTGTCGGGTACCTATAAGCCACAAAAAGGCGAGCATGTCGGTGTGTTGCTTTGTGGCGCGAATGTCGATCCCGCGATGGTGACCGCGCTATGACAAATTTTCCCCAACGCCTGCAGGAAGGCTATCGCGCCTTTGTCGACGGACGTTTGCCGCGCGAGCGTGAACGCTTTGAAGATCTTGCAGCGACGGGGCAGAAGCCCGAGATCATGGTGATTGGCTGTTGCGATAGTCGCGTATCACCCGAAGTTATTTTTGATGCGCGACCCGGCGAATTATTTGTTGTGCGCAATGTTGCCAATCTTGTTCCCCCTTTTGAGACAGGCGGACAGTTTCACGGCACATCGGCGGCGCTCGAATTTGCGGTTCAAGCCTTACGCGTCAAACATATTGTGGTGCTTGGTCATGGGCGCTGCGGGGGTATTCGCGCTTATGCGGACGAACAATCACAACCGCTTTCACCGGGTGATTTTATCGGCAAATGGATCAGCCTCATTGATCCCGTTTCAAAAAAACTCGGCTCACGCAATCAAGAGTCGTTTGACGATTATGTCGAGAAATTAGCACTCGCCTCGATTGAGAACACGCTTTCTAATCTGATGACCTTTCCTTGCGTGAATATTCTTGCGGGCCGTGGCAAAGTGCAGTTGCACGGCGCGTATTTCGACGTGTTTTCGGGTGCGTTACGGATACTGGATCCTGAAACAGGGCTTTTCCACGCGGCCGTTGACGATTTGCCCGGCCGCGTATCTTTGATGCGTGCCGAGGGGGTTTAACCCCTTCGCTTTAGGCCTTTGGCTTCAGCAATTTCCGGTTGATGAGTGACTCGGCAATTTGAATGGCATTCAATGCCGCGCCTTTGCGCAAATTGTCCGACACGCACCAGAAATTGAGGCCATTCTCAATCGTTGAATCTTCGCGGATACGCGAAATATAGGTCGCGTCTTCCCCTGCCGCTTCATGCGGTGTGATGTAGCCACCGGGCTCGCGCTTGTCGATCACAAGACAACCGGGTGCGGAACGCAAAATATTGCGCGCTTCGTCAGCGGTGATGGGCTTTTCAAATTCAACATTCACCGCTTCGGAGTGACCAATAAATACCGGTACACGCACGCAGGTTGCGGTGAGCTTGATCTTAGGGTCGAGAATCTTCTTTGTCTCGGCCACCATCTTCCATTCTTCTTTTGTGTAACCATCGTCAAGGAACACATCGATATGCGGGATCACATTGAAGGCGATGCGCTTCGAGAATTTCTCGACCTTCACTTCACCGGCAGAGAAGATGGCGCGCGATTGGTTGAAGAGCTCGTCCATCGCATCTTTGCCCGCGCCCGATACGGATTGATAGGTCGCAATCACAACGCGCTTAATCGTGGCGCGCTCATGTAAGGGCTTTAACGCGACAACAAGCTGCGCTGTCGAGCAATTCGGATTGGCAATGATGTTGAGGCGATTGGCATCCCCCATGAAGCGGGTGAGCACATCCGCATTCACCTCCGGCACAATCAAAGGCACGCGCTCGTCATAGCGCCAGCAGGATGAGTTATCGATCACAAGGCAGCCCATCGCACCGATCTTCGGTGACCAGTCCTTCGATACGCCTGAGCCTGCCGACATCAGGCAGATATCGGTTTTCGAAAAATCATGGTGATCAAGATTTTGAACCTTCAACACCTTGTCGCCATAGGACACTTCCGTGCCGAGGCTGCGTGCAGAGGCGAGGGCGATAACCTCGTCGGCAGGAAATGCGCGCTCAGCCAGAATGGAGAGCATTTCACGCCCCACATTGCCCGTGGCGCCGACAATTGCGACCTTGAAACCCATTTTTGAAATCCTTGCTGCTTGAACTCTTGATCCGCTCCCCTGATGACACCCGGCTCGGGTGCTTTGGCCTCATCCCCGCCGGGGGGAGAGACCGGAGCGAGGACTGTTTACGCGCGCGTTTTCACGCCGCCTGTTTTGGCGGTTTTCGTTTTCTTGAGCGAAACGGTGTGCGCGAGAAGAGACATGAGGCCCGTCACGAAATAAGAGATGCACGAAACTAAATATGACGTGGCCAGAAATACTGATATCGCCCGCTTGTCAATTGCCAGGGATGTCTGAGGGGCCTTGCATCAACGCCTCTCGACCCTCATGGCCCAATCCGATATCACGCCTCAATCGTCGCCTTGGAATCGGTTTTGTGTCTCAGTCCTCCTCGTCCTCCCTGTTCTTGCGCGCTGCTCCGGTCCTATTTGTGGCGATCTGGTCAACCGGATGGGTCTCGGCACGGTACGGAGCGGATTACGCGGATCCTTTGACATTTCTATCATTACGCTTCGCCCTCGCGTTTTTCGCTGTGGGCGGCATTGCGCTTGTTGGACGCGCCCAATGGCCGCGTGGGCGTGCAGCACTTCATATCTTGGTATCGGGTGTCCTGCTCCACGCGCTCTATCTTGGCGGCGTTTGGTATGCGATTGCGCATGGCGTGCCCTCGGGCATTTCAGGGTTGATCGCCGCTATCCAACCCATTCTCACTGCCGCGCTTGCCCCTCTGCTTTTGCGGGAGCGCATTGGCTATTTACAATGGCTTGGTATTGCGGCGGGCTTCATTGGCATTGCGATGGTTCTTGAGCCCAAGATCATCTCGATTGATCTTACGCATCTGACCGAGGTTGTTCTTCCGCTGGCGATTAATGCGTTCGCTATGGTCGCTGTGACGGCGGGGACATTCTATCAAAAACGATTTGTACCGCAGGGTGATTTGAGAACCATCACCGCGCTTCAATATGTCGGTGCGTTTATTGTTATCACGCCCGCTGCCTTTTTAACCGAACCGATGCATGTGAGTTTCTCACTCGGCTTCTGGCTTGTCATGGCCTGGTCGGTGTTTGCCTTGTCTCTCGGCGCAATTGGGCTGTTGTTGTTATTGATCCGGCGTGGAGCAGTGTCACGCGCCGCCGCTCTAATTTATCTCGTTCCTCCCAGCGTTGCGATTGAAGCCTATTTCGCTTTTGGTGAAACGATGGCCGTAAGTCAAATTGCTGGCATGGCTTTGACCGTGATCGGCGTGGCGCTCGCCACAAGACGTTAACGCCCTCCGTAGATCTCCTGATGTCCGGAACAAGTATGCCGTGATCACGGTTTACACTGTGTGAGCATCGCGCTCGCGAGATATTCTCGTTTCCAAGTGAAAGACATCTGCAATGGTCGCTCCGATTCTCTCGGCGGGTACACATGTAATTGTAGGGGATGGTCGTAAGGCTTTAATTCTTTTCAATGAAGGAACGGCGGAGCATCCGTCTTTGACGGTCGAGACGTCTTTTACGCATCCTGATTTACCGACGCGCGCATTAGGAGCGGAGCGGCCGGGTCGTGTCTATGCGAGTGTCGGGATGAGTCGATCATCAACCGATGAAACTGACTGGCATCAAAATGCTGAAGATCAGTTTGTGCGTGATGTTATGGCCGGTCTTGTTGAATTGGCAAAACGCGAGAAACTGAAAAAACTCGTTCTCGTCGCGCCGCCACGTACGATGGGCGAGCTGCGCAAAGCACTGCCTACTTCTTTCGCTCATCTTGTTGTTGCTGAAATCACGAAGGATTTGACGGGCCATACGGTGCCCGCGATTACCGCACTTTTGCAGGCCGAAAATAAAGGCCTTTAGCGTTTCTCAATATCTTGCAGGATCTCATTACGACGCCAAAAGAAAGGCTTCCAAGGCGGATCGTAAAAAGCGTAACTTGACGTGCCTTTAGGCTTCAATGATTTCTTCGCAAGTATTGCAGCAAGCGCGGCGCGATGCGTGTCGAGATTGCCTTCGGTCCACAATCCTGAGAATTGCAACACAGCGACACGTCGTCCGGCAATTTGCTTGAGAAGAATGCGTTCATCATCCGGCTTGGGTAGAGTCTCTAGTGTATAATTCTGCGGCATCATAAAGCGGATGACCCAAGATGAGCCGCTGGCCGTTTGCGTCACCGGCGCTGTCATCTCAATCTTTTCACCTTTTGTTTGCGTAACCGGTGCCGTCATCGCGATCTTGGACTGGCTCGTATTGCCACCAAAGATATAGCCAGCGAGCACACGAAAACCCGCGCTCGCAGCGCTATCGCGATCACCCTTAACCAGTACTTCAGCGACGATATAAGGGGCATAGTCACGCAGCTCGAAGTCGCCCTCTTTTGAGATCACCGTAAAAGGGGGCTCTTCGATGGCCATAGACGTCTCCGCGAATAATAGACCGATGAAGAGGGATGCGCCGATAAAAACGAAACGCTGAAGGGCTGATCGGCGCATCATCAATCAATAGACTCCCAAGAAATCACGCTTTGTGACCTCAACGCCATTATGTCTCAAAATGTCATATGTCGTCGTTGTATGGAAAAAGAAATTCGGAAGAGCCCCATGGCGGAGATAGGTAAGCGCGTTAAACACGCGCGGCTCGGGGCGCATGGGCACGGTGATGTCGCGCGTCTCGGCGCCCACAAATTTGTCCTTCGGAATTGAATTGATAAAAGCAATCGTCTTGGCAATGCGCGCTTCAAGCTCTTCAAAGCTTGCTTCGGTATCGGCATAGCTTGGCACATCAACGCCGGCGATCCGCGCCGCGCCACCTTTAGCGAAGTCGGAGGCGAGCTGAACTTGCCGTGTTAGGGCAAACATGTCCGGGAAGAGCCGTGCCGAGAGAAGAACTTGCGGCTCAATCTTGCGGGCCTCCGCATGGGCCGCGGCCTTTTTCAAAATGGCTGAGAGCGCTTCGAGCGACTGCACGAATACGGGGACTGATAAATCATAAAGGCTGAGCGACATGGTCTTCTCCCTGAAACAGGCCTCCCTTGAGGCATTCATAACTCTTTATACGGTTCAAACCACTTTTGGACGCGCCCCTTATCAGCCTCAGCCTTGCGGTGGTCCACCTTGATTTCGGGGCGGGAATTCTCTATCCCCGCCGCATCCACAGGGCCTGAACGATCTTACTGTCTTGGGCCTCGGGGGGCTGTAGCTCAGTTGGGAGAGCGCCTCGTTCGCAATGAGGAGGCCAGCGGTTCGATTCCGCTCAGCTCCACCATTTTTCTCGATGAAATCAATAATTTATAGAAATATGGTGGGAGTGAAATTCCGGTCCAAAAAGTTATAAAGTGTTATAAAGAATCCCCGCTTTAGGAATTTATATCGGGTCCACTACGGTGGCTGTGTAAGCTTTTTCGATCATGAAAAAAGCCCCGCTGCCGCGGGGCTTTTGTCTTTTTGATTTAGAATTTACGGAGCCGTTTAATCGAGACTCTTCATTTGAAAATGATCTTTAGAATCTGAATTCGCGATAGGAACAGAGCATCAAGAACGATGGCACATATTAGTGCTGCGCCCGCCATCGGAAATAACAGTGAAACGAGAACCCCTATAGCAACTGCGCCTTTCCATAGCGGAAAATTCTCCGCAAGCGGTGGTGGCGCAAGGCGCAGCGAATTCGCCGGACGTCTGATCCACCACATGGCGACGCCGCTGATGCAGATCGCAATGATGCCAAGGCAGAAAATGAAATTCAGAACAATGTTCCAAAGCCCCATCTGTCCTTCATGAAGAGCGATACCGACAGCCATGGCTTTGCCCGGTAAGGAATATTCTGCATATCCGACTGAGGCGAGAATTTTGCCGGAATATTGATCGATATGTACTGTGCGATCTGAGGTTGGGTTTGGACTGTCATAGCTCATTGAGTCCTGACTTAACGTCCACACACCTTTTTCATCGGCAGGGAAGGCAACTTGGAAGCGACCTTCAAAGCCAATTGCACGACCAAGGGTGACAACACTTTCAAGTACAACCGGAACATTTTCCGGCAATCCGGTGATACCCGCCTTAGAGCCTGAGGCTGGCATCAAGGTCTGT
The DNA here is from genome assembly GCA_037131735.1 of Alphaproteobacteria bacterium. Classification (GTDB taxonomy): domain Bacteria; phylum Pseudomonadota; class Alphaproteobacteria; order Rhizobiales; family Beijerinckiaceae; genus CAIUPE01. The sequence goes on along the minus strand of JBAXQM010000010.1, from coordinate 3,191 downwards.
TCAAGCGCCCATGGTACTTCCTTCAAGGCACCATGATTCATGCTGGCATGATCGACCGTCGAGAGGGGAACATTATCCCATTTCTCCGCCGGAAAAGTGCTCCATGCCTGAACGAATTTTCCGCCCCACACGCTTGCCCATGCGAGTCCTGATATAAGAAAAAACAGGATGATGATTGAGCCATAAAAGCCAAGCCCTGAATGAAGTTCGCGCCAGAATAACCGCCCTTTCAAGCTAAGATTTGGCAACAACGTTGCGCGATAACCACGCCCATCACGTGGCCACCACAGGTAAAGCCCTGTGATCAGAAGAACGATTCCAAGACTCGCCGCAGTCTCGATCAAGAGGTCGCCAAGGCCGCCGGTCTTCGCTCCCAGAAAAAGACTGCCATGGATGCGCGTGAAAAAGTCATTCCATGTTCCCGCTTGGGGGATGTCCCTGAGAATCGCGCCCGTATAGGGATTGACCGCCAGCATGTGATCTCCGCCTTCAAGACCAACTCGAAACAAAGCCGGATTTGAAGCACTATAGGGGGCGATATACTGAGTGATTCTGGTATCAGGATAGACCTTTGTGACGGCTGCTAATTGCTCGCTAATGCGCATCGTCGTTGAAGCGGGTGTGATAGAAATGCGATCACCATATTCCGGCGCAATTGTCGTAAACCACAATATGCACAGGCCCGTGATGGCGAGTATGATTAGAAATGGAATCACATAAAGGCCTGCATAAAAGTGCCAACGCCATGCAGCACGATAAAATGCATTAGCAGACGGCTCCGCCGCTGCGCGTGTTTGATTGATTGACATAGGATATTCCCAAAAATGACGGCCTTTGCATCTATGGCAACGGGCCGATCAGATTAAATTTCAATTGAGCGCAAAAAATATTAGGCGGCACTCAGAGGCGGCGCGCGCGCCGGGACGTCATGAGGAAAAACGCCATCTGATAAGGCAATACTGGGTTCAGAATAATGAGGAGCTATAATGAATCTAACGACACTGATCGGCGGAAATGCAATGAGGTAGGGTAACTGCGCGGGTTCCAAAAGTTTCGGCACGCCAGGAACGCTACAGAGCACACAGCAATCAGTGATGTGAGTAGAAGAATCATGTCGATCTGATGAAAAATCAGGTGCGGCATGATCCGTTAGACAAAGCACAATACCTTTTGGTCCGAAGGCAACCCAATTTCTCGCCTCAATACCGCGCGAAATTGAACTTATGATTGAACTGCTGACTAGGGCAAAACAAAGGATAATCGCCAAAAGCAATTGAAATTGCCGAGATTCGCGAAACTCTGTCTGTATCATTTCAATATATTTAAACGAGCCCCCCGATTTTGTGAAGAGCCGTCTTCGATCGATGTGGTTGAGTAACAATCACGCCAAATTAAAAGAGGGGACAAAGGCCGATTTAATCTTTCTGCCGCAAAACACGAAAAAACGAAATAATGTCAATGCTTTAAGGGCTCTGAATTTTATCCTCGTTCGCAATGAGGAGGCCAGCGGTTCGATTCCGCTCAGCTCCACCATTTTCAGGATTGCGGGCAGTCGTTTGGGTTCGTTGTCGCGATCTCGAATTTTTGAAGAGCGCTTATTTAAAAGCGCTCTTCGTGTTCAAGTATTTCAAAGCGTTTACATCAATCAAGATGCGTGAAGAGCTCTTCTTTCGTGCGGCGTACTTTTTTCAATTTGAGTAACCAGTCATTGGCTTCATCGCGATGACCGATGGGCAACATCGTAACAGAGCGCAGGCCTTTTTCACGCAAGCCCAATAACTCATCAAGCGCTGCAGGATCAAACCCTTCCATCGGTGTCGCATCGACATGTTCGACAGCGGCTGCGGCCATAGCAATGCCAAGCGCAATGTAAGTTTGCTTTGCCGTGTGCTGAAAATTGATTTCTGGATCGCGTGCACAATAGCCCGCAATCAGGCCCTTGCGATAATTCTCGGTGCGCTCATTGGTGCCGACACCCCGTTGCGCGATCGTATAATCAAAAGATTGATTGATGCGTTCAGGCGTATAATTGTCCCATGCCGCAAAGACGATGAGATGCGAGCATTCCGCTACTTGCGACTGGCCGCTCGCAATCGGTACAATTTTATCCTTCAAAGCCTGATTGGTGATCACCAAGACATGAAAGGGCTGCAATCCGCTTGAGCTCGGCGAGAGACGGATCGATTCGAGAATGGCCTCCACCTTGTCTTTGGCAACAGCGCGCGAGGGATCCATCTTTTTGGTGGCATAGCGCCAGGTCAAAGCATCGATAAAGGACAAAGCAACAACTCCAATTAAAGGGGAGGGCGGTAGAGACGAGCCCTTCACCTAAACCCTCTTCGCCCAAAGGCAAGCCATTGCGTCCATTTGATGCAGTGTCATGCGGGGCGTTGAATTTCTTCCGAAGTCCAAATCACATCTCGCTTGACGGCGCGCGTAGGGTTAGACTTCGCGCTGATGACATCACTTTATCCCGCAAGGCTCCCATGTCGCTGACCATCCGCTCCGCTGAGATCGCTGATCTGCCCGCCATTCTCGAAATCGTGAATGACGAGATTCTCAACTCAACGGCGATTTTCTCGCATCACGTGGTCACACTCGAGAATCGGCGAGAATGGTTTGAAGCGCGACGGGAGCGGAATTTCCCTGTTCTGGTCGCAGTGCTTGGTAAAGAGGTTCTCGGCTTTGCCAGTTTTGGCGAATTCCGCCCGCATGATGGCTATCTCCATACGGTCGAACATTCGGTCTATGTTCACCGCCATCACCACGGAAAGGGAGTCGGTAAACAGCTTATGCCGCCGCTTTTCGAGGCCGCCCGCGCTCTTGGTAAACATGTCATGATTGGCGGGATTTCGGCCGATAATGCCGGTTCAATCCATTTTCATCGCAAATTGGGCTTTTCTGAAACGGGGCGTTTGAAGCAGGTCGGCTGGAAATTCGACCGCTGGCTCGATCTCGTCTTTATGCAGAAAATTCTGGATCAGCCTGGCGCGATTGGCTGATAAGGCCAAAAATTGCGCGGATTTGGAGCGGGCGAAGGGATTTGAACCCAAAATCTTAAAATCGATCCGCTCCGGACGACGTCCGACCGCGGATCGAAAAAAATGTCGAGGGTTCAAGACAAGAGAGGGCCGAATTGGAGCGGGCGAAGGGATTTGAACCCAAAATCTTAAAATCGATCCGCTCCGGAC
>JBAXQM010000009.1:0-91105 GCA_037131735.1 Alphaproteobacteria bacterium | reverse complement strand
CATTTCGCGTCCCTTGACCTGAACTTTTTCGATTGCCGGTTTTGCATCGTTCAAAATCGATGACAATTGACCCGATAAGGCATCGACCAATGATTTCGCTTGCTTCTGATTAGGAGCCACGCCCACTTGAATCCACCAAGTCTTATTCTTGTCCGTTTGTGATGATGGCGTGGCTGCTGCTTGCGTATCCGTATAGCTGAGCGCCTTGGACACAGGTGCCGGTGCAGCACCAGGTTTCCAAACGAGTTTGGATTGTTGCTCAGCGCCCTTCGCTACAGGCTGCGCTAGTGATGAAAGCGATGCTGTCGGATTTTCCACCATGTCTTCATTGTCAGAAGAGGGGCGTTCGATATCGACGGGGATCGGCGCTTCAGAGATCTTTTTGGCTGTTTTCGGAGCGGCCTTGATATCTCCATTTGACGCAACGTCGAGATAGGCATCGACAAGCTCGGCCATGCGGCGGTCTCGCGAATTGCCAGAACGACCACCCAAAATTACCGCGAGCAAAGCGCGCCCATCGGAATGAACAGATGTCAAAAGATTGAAACCCGATTTGGCGGTGTAACCGGTCTTGATGCCGTCCACGCCATCGACACGACCAAGCAGTTTATTGTGATTGGCAATTGAAGCGCCGTCATAATCGAAGGAACGAAGCGAGAAATATTGGAAGTAACGCGGGAAGCGCGTTTGGATGGAGCGACCCAAAGTTACGAGATCGCGCGCAGTCGTGATCTGGCGCGGATTAGGCAGGCCCGAGGCATTCGCATAGACGGTGCTTTTCATGCCGATCGAGCGAGCCCTCTGGGTCATCATGGCGGCAAAGTCTTTTTCGCTTCCGCCGACAGCTTCAGCGACAGCCACGGCGATGTCATTGGCCGAGCGGGTGACGATCGCCTTGATGGCATCATCGACCGTGATTGTCTCACCCGGGTTCAGGCCAAGTTTCGAAGGTGACTGACGGGCTGCCCATTCCGAAATCCGGATGGGTGTCGAGAGTGACATTTTGCCAGCGTCGAGCTGCTCGAATAGAAGATAGAGGGTCATCACTTTCGTGATGGACGCGGGGTGGCGCGGGGAATCAGGGTTGACCGCGCGCAACACTTTGCCAGTCCGCGCGTCAACGACAATTTCGGAATAAGGGGGAGCATAGCCGCCCCCCGACGCTTTCGAGGCAGCTTCGGCGCCAGTCAAAACGAGCCCTAAAACCGCAGAAATAACCGCTATCCGGGCCGCAAATCGCGCGGCAACCGTCGAAATCGTCATGCCTACCACTCCCGCTCCGGGCCTGAGCCCATGATTCCGGAGCCCGTAACTTCTCTCACGAAAAGCCAAAATGGACAAGGCTCCGGTCCGAGCGGCACATTAATTCGCACCGGTTACGTGTTTGTTAAATTTGATGAAAACTTGATCGAAAGTTCAACATGTTGCATCGCACAATTTTACTTGACGGATTATATTGCACTGCATATAAAAGGGGTCATGAGTTCCCTCGGTGCTCCGCCTGATGCGGGTCGCCCCCAGCTAGAGAGCAATGACCATGTTTAACCAATTTGAAGACCTCCAGAAGTTCAACAAAGACGGTATCGACCTCGCCGTGAAGAGCTTTGGCTCGACCACTAAGAATGTACAGGCGATTGCCACGGAAACCGCTGACTACTCGAAGAAGGCTTTCGAGCAGAGCTCGGCAGTTGTTGAAAAGCTCGTTGGCGTTAAGACGCTCGACAAGGCTTTCGAAATTCAGTCAGATTTCGCCAAGTCGGCTTACGAAGGCTTTGTGGCTTATGCTTCGAAGCTCGGCGAACTCTACACCGATATCGCGAAGGACTCAGTAAAGCCTTACGAAGCGATCATTGGCAAGGTTCAAGCTGCTGCGAAGTAATTCCGGGCCGGTTTTTGGCCGGTTCTGAACCTTATTGAATTTGAAGGGTCCGGTTTTCCGGGCCCTTTTGCTTTTTAAGGTGCCGATGCGACGATCCTCCCTCTGGCGGGAGAGGGTCCGAATGCATAACTTGAAGAAACAGGCCTTTCGGCGCATCATTCTCGCGGAAGGCGCTTCAATCTTCAGGTAAGCGTGGCAATCGGACGGATATGGGTGTATTTTTCGACTTTTTCGGCAGTGAACCAAAGCAGGGAGCGCATTCGGCTGACGCACCCAAGGCGATGGCCGCACCGACCCGCCGGGATGATGACGACTCCCAAAATGGCACCGCGGTCATCACGCGGACTAAGACGGTTACCAAAAAACCTCATCTTTATCGGGTTTTGCTGCTGAATGATGATTTCACGCCGATGGAATTCGTCGTCCATGTCCTGCAGCATTTCTTCAATAAATCACAGGACGACGCCTATCGCATCATGATGCATGTTCATCAAAATGGCGTCGGCGAATGTGGTGTCTTTACTTATGAGGTCGCCGAAACCAAAGTGACACTCGTTATGGACTTTGCACGGCAGCATCAGCACCCGCTGCAATGTGTCATGGAAAAGAGCTAAAGGATCAGATCGATGCCCTCATTTTCAAAAAGCCTCGAACTGGTTCTCCACAAGGCGCTCTCGCTCGCGAATGAGCGGCGGCATGAATATGCCACCCTTGAGCATCTTTTGTTGGGACTGACGGAAGAGCGCGATGCTGTGGCGGTGATGCGTGCCTGTGGGGTCGATATCGATCTCTTGCGACGCAATCTCTTTGACTATCTCGATGGCGAATTATCGAGCCTTGTTATGGCCGCGCCGGGTGATGCTAAACCGACAGCCGGTTTCCAGCGCGTGATTCAGCGTGCGGTAATACATGTGCAATCTTCCGGTCGCGAAGAAGTCACGGGCGCGAATATTCTCGTGGCTATTTTTGCCGAACGCGAAAGCTACGCCGCCTATTTTCTGCAAGAGCAGGATATGACGCGTTATGACGCGGTGAATTACATTTCACACGGAATCGCAAAACGTCCTGCGACGCCTGACGCCGCCGAGATGGATGAAGACGAGGATGAAGCGGCGGGCAATGAGGCAGCAGGCGGTAAAGGATCGAATGCTCCGCGCAAGAAAGGCGAAGCGCTTGAAGCTTATTGCGTCAATCTTAATAAGAAAGCGGCTGACGGCAAGATCGATCCTTTGATTGGCCGTGAAGCGGAAGTGAAGCGCACCATTCAAGTGCTGTGCCGTAGGCAAAAAAATAATCCACTTCTCGTTGGGGAGCCCGGTGTTGGTAAAACCGCGATTGCCGAAGGTTTGGCATTAAAGATCACGCGTGATGAAGTGCCGGCGGTGCTTGCGGGCGCCACGGTCTTTTCACTCGATATGGGCTTGTTGCTCGCGGGCACGCGGTATCGCGGTGATTTCGAAGAGCGTTTGAAGCAAGTCGTCAAAGATATCGAAACGCATAAAAATGCGATTTTGTTCATTGATGAAATTCATACGGTGATTGGGGCAGGGGCAACATCGGGGGGCGCGATGGATGCCTCCAATTTGTTAAAGCCTGCACTCGCTCAAGGCACGCTACGTTGCATCGGTTCGACGACCTATAAAGAGTTCCGTCAATTCTTTGAAAAAGATCGCGCGCTTCTTCGCCGCTTCCAAAAGATTGATGTGAATGAACCCTCAATTCCGGATGCGATTGAAATCCTCAAAGGGTTGAAGCCTTATTATGAGGATTATCACGGCCTCAAATATTCGAATGATGCGATCAAGGCAGCCGTTGAACTCTCGGCGCGCTATATTCATGATCGTAAATTGCCGGATAAAGCCATCGACGTGATCGATGAAAGCGGTGCCGCGCAGATGCTTGTTGCTGACAATAAGCGCAAACGTACGATTGGCGTGGCTGAGATCGAAGCAACCGTTTCGACAATGGCGCGAATTCCGGAAAAGACCGTTTCGAAAGATGACTCAGAAGTGCTGCAAGCTCTTGAGACAACGTTGAAACGTGTTGTCTATGGGCAGGACCAAGCGATCTCGGCACTGACTTCTGCGATCAAATTGGCGCGTGCGGGCTTGCGTGATCCTGAAAAGCCGATTGGCTGTTATCTGTTCGCGGGTCCTACCGGTGTCGGTAAAACCGAAGTGGCGCGTCAGCTTGCCTCGTCATTGGGTGTCGAAATCAAGCGTTTCGATATGTCCGAATATATGGAGCGTCACGCGATTTCACGTTTGATTGGTGCGCCTCCCGGTTATGTCGGCTTCGATCAAGGCGGTCTATTGACCGACGCGGTTGATCAACATCCGCATTGCGTTTTGTTGCTTGATGAAATTGAAAAGGCGCATCCGGATCTCTTCAATATTCTTTTGCAGGTCATGGATCACGGCAAGCTCACCGATCATCATGGCAAGACCGTTGATTTCCGCAATGTGATTTTGATCATGACGACGAATGCGGGCGCGGCCGATCTCGCGAAGGCGGCGTTTGGTTTCACGAGAACAAAACGCGAGGGTGATGATCAGGAAGCGATCAATCGTCTTTTTGCGCCCGAATTCCGCAATCGTCTCGATCAGATCATTTCCTTCGCGCAACTGCCGAAAGAAGTGGTCGGCAAAGTGGTCGACAAATTCGTGTTGCAGCTTGAAGCGCAATTGGCTGATCGCAATGTCACGATTGAATTGTCGGATGAGGCGCGTGTCTGGCTCGTCGATCATGGCTATGATGAAACCATGGGCGCGCGGCCGATGGCGCGTCTCATTCAATCCGCAATCAAACAACCGCTTGCCGATGAATTGCTGTTTGGCAAATTGAAGCAAGGTGGTGGGGTTCGTGTTGTTGTTGAAGGCGAAGAGAAAGACAAAAAGCTTGGCTTTGTTTATCTCGAAGGCCCTGTAACTCCGAAGCCAGAAAAAGCGGTTGCGGATGCAAAAGCCAAAACCGGCAAGAAGTCACAGCCTCGTAAAGTGGTCGCTAAACCTGTGCGCTCTGTGCCAAAGGTCCCGCTTTGATTTGACCTTTGCGTAAGAGGAGTGTGCATCGGTGAGAACAAGCCGACAACGTCGTATGGATCGTTATCGTGCGCGATTGCGCTATGAGAACGCGGTCGCGTGGCTTGTTGTCCCGGCGACGCTTGTCGCTCTTCTTTATGGTGCGATGATGCTTTGGAAGCAGGTGGCTGATACACCGCTTGCCCGCATGATCACCGGGCAGTGATACCTTTATGAGCTTATCGCGGATCGGATTTTTTCAGCATGCGCTTTGATGATTTCCGATTTTTCCATCTGGCCTGAATGGGCTTTGAGCGGCACGCCGTCTTTACGTGGCAGAATATGGACATGCAGATGGAAAACGGTTTGCCCTGCAGCCGCGCCGTTAAACTGCATGATCGTCACACCGTCTGCCTGCATTCCGTCTTGTGCCGCGCGTGCAATTTTTTGTACGGTTGAAAAAAGCGAAGTAAAGACCTGCGGGTCAGCATCCATCAGGCCGGTCGAAGGTTTTTTAGGGATCACAAGGCAATGGCCATCGGCTTGCGGCATGATATCCATGAAAGCGAGAGTGTGATCATCTTCATAGAGTTTTTCGCACGGTATCTCACCGCGTAGAATTTTCGCAAAAATATTGTTTTGATCATAAATCATCGTCGTCATCCCTTTGCGAATTTTGATTGGCATCAGTCAGTTGTGAATGTTTGCGGAAAGGCAAGTGCTCGGTCAACACGCCGCCAAGACGCTCAACATAAGCGCGTTCTTCTTCGAGATAGTTGGCAACTGCTTCATGAAGTCCGGGATCGCGCAAGAAATGCGCGGATCTCATAATGACCGGGCGATAGCCGCGCGCGAGTTTATGTTCGCCTTGCGCGCCAGCCTCAACGGATGTGAGTTTATGGGCTATCGCAAAATCCATCGCTTGATAGTAACAGGTTTCAAAATGCAAAAAGGGATGATGTTCAATCGCGCCCCAATTTCGCCCATAGAGTGTTCTTGAACCGATGAAATTAATCGCGCCAGCAATATAGCGCCCTGCGCGCTTGGCCATGATCAGCACGATCTTATTGGCCATACTTTCACCGATCATCGAGAAAAATTCGCGCGTGAGATAAGGGCTTCCCCATTTGCGCGAGCCTGTGTCGATATAAAATTCAAAGAAGGCATCCCAATGATGCTCTTTGAGATCCGAGCCGGTGATCCATTCCATACTGATACCCGCGCTCACCGCATCGCGTCTTTCGCGCCTGATCGATTTTCTTTTTCGTGAGGAGAGGCTCGTCAAAAAATCGTCAAAGGACTCGTAACTGTCGTTTAACCAATGAAATTGTTGATCTAATCTTTCGAGATAGGCGTTCTCAGAAAAGACTGTGAGATCGTCCTCGGTCACAAAAGTCGCGTGCACAGACGATGCCCCAGTTTTCGCTGCGACTGATTTTAAGGCTTTGGCGAGTTCAAATTTCAATTCTAGTTGATGATTGGAGGGCGCAACCAAAAGCCGTGGGCCCGTCACGGGTGTGAAGGGCACAGAGACTTGTAGCTTCGGATAATAATTACCGCCGACACGGCGATAGGCGTCAGCCCACGCATGATCAAAAACATATTCGCCGCGAGAATGGCTTTTGAGATAGGCGGGAACAGCCCCCATCAGTTCATTCTTGTCATTATGCAACAAGAGATGCGCGCTACCCCAGCCTGTTTCGGCTACAGCTGATTGAGACTCCTCAAGCGCCAAGAGAAAGGCATGGCAAAGAAAGGGGTTATCGGTTTCACCTTTTTCGTCAGGCGTTCCTGTCGCGCACCGATCCCAAGACGCGGCATCAATCTCTTTGAGACTTTGCGCCAGCGTGATCGTGAGAGCCATGGTTTTATCCGAAGATGTCAGGGATTAAATCCTTCGAATACGATTTGATCAGCATAGCGAAGCGCTTTTTCGAGTTGAACGGCGGTGCGCACTGTCCACGTCATCACCGGCAATCCAAATTGTTCACGCATCATTTGCGGGGAGGCGTGATCGACGTCCTTGATATACCAGGACAGAAAATCAGGCTTCATGGCGTTGAATGTTTTCAGCGATGTAAGATTTTTCTTTTGCTGGGCTGAGAGAAAGTCCCACTCTGAATCATCATATATACTCTCGCCGATAAAGCCGCGCGGACGCTCGGGAGCGAGATGAACCAACGCTTCAACCATGATTGGATCGAAGCTTTTTAGCGCTACCGGACCTTGATAGGATTTAAGCCTCTGTGCCACGCCACGCACCGCGTCAATTGAGCCGTCAAAGCGGCTTTTGATCTCGCAAATAAGCGGCACATGTCCAGAGAGCGTATCAAGAAATTCACGCAGTGTTGGAATGCGATCAGTCGTGTCTTTCAGCGTGATGGCAGCAATTTCACGGGCTGAATGTTTTTTAAAATCACCCGATGATGTCGTCAGACGATCAAGATGATCATCATGAAAAACAAATACCTCACCATCGCTTGAAAGCTGCACATCACATTCTATGGCAAAGCCTTTTTCAATCGCGGCGCGCGCGGCCGAGAGCGTGTTCTCGATAAGTCCTGCGGCGCGATCATGAAGTCCGCGATGGGCAATTGGCTTTGCGGTCAACCAGTGCGGTGCGGCCATTATGCGATCTCGAAAATGGCTTCTACCTCAACGGCGGCATCGAGCGGCAATTGCGCCACGCCGATTGTCGTACGGGCATGGCGACCCTTGTCGCCAAGCGCTAGCACCATCAGATCAGATGCGCCATTCATCACCTGCGGTAAGGGTCCGAAATCAGGTGTGGCATTGATGAAACCACCAAGCCGCACACAACGTTTAATCCGTTCGAGATCACCCAATGCGGTTTTGGCCTGGGCGAGAAGATTGATGGCGCAAAGGCGCGCGGCTTCTTGTCCGGCTTCAATCGAGATCGCGGCACCGAGCTTGCCTCTATGAGCAGGCTGAACAGTACCGTTCTGGAGGCAGAGTTGGCCCGAAACAAAGAGAAGGGATCCGGTAATGACCGCAGGAACATAATTGGCGACAGGCGCTGCCGCTTCCGGTAGCGTGATGCCGTGGGAAGCCAGAGTGGATTCGACGCTCATAGGGATTCTCCGGATGTAAGTGTGCAGTTCAGATCTTTGGTTTCGCGCGCTCACTTAAGAAGAGCAAGATGAAAATATACAATCACACACGCGTCATAGGGCCTCGGGCCTTTAGCCTCCTCTTGGGGGCCGGCTTTCTAGTCATTGTGTTCTGTGGTCAGAACGCGGCGGCTGCTCCGGCCGTCCTTGTGCCGCATCGCGCGGTTTATGATCTCGTCCTTGATCGTGTCCAAGGCTCGGCGGGTATTGATTCTGCACAAGGGCGCATCGTGTTCGAATTGGAAAGCGGGCCTTGCGCGGGCGTCGTGCAGACCTTCCGTCAACTCGTGGTGCTTGCGGGCGGTGAAACCGGCACCCGGGTTGTTGATAGTCAATCCATGACGACTGAAGAGCCCGACGGAAAGACAATGCGCTTTTCGGTGTTGAACCGTGTTGGCAGCGCACCGGCAGTTCAAACATCGGGTGTTGCGACGCGTAAAGATGCAGGCATCGATGTGCGTCTTTCTTCGCCCATCAAATCTGTTTTGTCATTTCCTGCATCGACGCTTTATCCCGGCGAACATTATCGCGCTTTGATTGACGCCGCAAAAGCGGGCAAAACGATATCGTCTCTACAAGTTTATGATGGTGCAGATGAAGGCCAATCCGCGCCTGAAACTTTTGCTGTTATTGGCAAGGCGCGCGCACCTGCTGGCGATGACAAAGCCCTTCTCGAAAAAGCTGGCATGCGCGTCACAGAGGCTTGGCCGGTCGAGATTTCATATTTCGAAACGGGTAAACACCCGGTCGATGAACCGACTTATCGCGTATCGATGGATCTCCTGGATAACGGCGTTTCAGCCGCCATAAGACTGGATTATCTCAGTTTCAGTTTGAAGGGGCAGCTGGTAGCCCTTGAGGCAAGAGCCGAGACGCCTTGTCCGTAACGGGCGAACTTCAATAGGTCTCATGAACGGGCGCAACCGCTCTTTGTAGTTTGCCGTGCGCAGCCACGATCATCTCTGGTTTTAGATTTTCGGACGCAGCAAAAGCCAAGAGGAGCGGCTCATCCGCCATCAGGAAATCGAGGACGGCCAAGAGGAAGCGCTTGTCTTGGGCGGCAGCGCGGATATCGCCGGGGTCGATGCCGGTGAGCTCCATGAAGCGCGAGAGGGTCTCGGTTTCCGACGCAATAAAGAGAAGCGCGGTGATTGCGAGGCCTTCAGAATCAGGCGGGGCGGAGTTTTTCATCGGTTTAAAACGTCCCTGTGGTGTCGTGCATTTGCCGACTCGGCCTCTCATCGCGTTTAATAGCAAGAATTCGGGACTTTGCGCAGGAACAATACGTCAATGGCCAAGACGGTTCTCATCGTCGAAGATAATGAGCTCAATATGAAGCTCTTCACCGATTTGCTCGAAGCGCATGGCTATCAGGTTGTCTCCACCGCCAGCGGCACTGAGGCGATGGAGTTGGCCCGCGCTCACAATCCGTCCTTGGTGCTGATGGATATTCAATTGCCTGAAGTGTCGGGTGAAGTGATCATCCAATGGATGAAGGCGGATGAAGACTTAAAAGCCATTCCCATCGTCGCCGTCACCGCTTTTGCCATGAAGGGTGATGAGGAACGTATCCGTTCGAAAGGCTGCGAGGCCTATCTCTCCAAGCCCATTTCAATTGGAAAATTTATCGAGACCGTGAAGGCCTATGCCGGTCCGGCATCGTAACGCGAGCCGTTTTTATTGTTCATTTTTCATTTGAGCGAACAGGCTCAACGCATTGAATTCTAGAAACAAAAAAGCCGCCCGAAGGCGGCTTTCGCACGAGATCAATCAAGCCAATCTTACTTGATCTTGGTTTCCTTGAACTCGACATGCTTCTTCGCAATCGGATCATATTTCCGCTGCGTGATCTTGTCGGTCATCGTGCGTGAATTCTTCTTGGTCACATAGAAATAGCCGGTCTCGGCGGTGGAGAGCAGCTTGACCTTGATTGTGGTGGCCTTGGCCATCGTCTTTATCCTTGGTTCGGTGCCACCGGAGGCGGCTGCATTAACATCTGAGTAAAATCATACGGGCCGGCGAGGCGGGGAGACCCGCATCCGGCCCTTGTCGGCCGAACCCATAGCAAGTGGCGCGGCTTTGTCAAGAAAGAGACGGGGTAAATAGGCCTTTATCCGCTGCGGCCCAAGGCGAGCCGCGCTGATACGAGTGCGGCATAGCCGATAAAGATGACAGAGAGGCTCCAGAAGAAGCCGTGAGGCGGCAAAAAGTCCATTGAGGCCCCTACAATCGGCGGGCCGACGAGGAGCCCGATATTGTAGAGAATGACAAAAGTCGCGTTTGCGTGCGCAAGATCCGCCCCGCGAAACCGTGCGCCAAGAAGCGTGAGGCCGATAGTGTAAAAGCCGGAGGCGAGGCCGCTCCAGACAAAAATCCCGATCATGAGGGCCCAAGGCGAGGCGGAAAGCGCGGGCAGGCTCAGGGTCAGAATGCCGCCAATCACCGCGCAGGCCAGAAGCATGAATCGGCGGTCGATACGGTCGGCGAGGATGCCCAGCGGGATTTGCAACATATTGCCAAGCGCCATGGCGGAGATCAGCGCCGTCGCGCTCGCGAGGGGCAGGCCAACGCCTAACCCATAAAGCGGCAGGAGATTGAACGCGCTCGGCTCGATCATGCCGAAGAGAAGTCCGGCAATGGTGGCGATGGGCGCGCTGACGAGGAAGCTCATTACATTCGCGCCGGTGCCGCCTTCTAGGCCGGGCGCGCCTTTGGTCATCAGCGCGATGGGAAGAAGGGCAGCCACGAAAACAGCTGCGCCAATCCAGAGGGCGGTTGGTGTCGTCGTGCCGACCAAATCGAGAATGGCGGGACCTGCTGCAAAGCCTACTGCCAGAAATGATCCATAAATGCCGAGGATCAGCCCGCGATGGTGATCCGGTGCCGCGGCGTTGATCCAGAACTCGCCCATGATGAAGAGTGATCCGATGGCTGCGCCGGTTAAAAAGCGCAAGGTCAGATCAATCGCCGGATAGGGGAAGGGGTCGAACAGCAAAAGGCAAAGGCTCGCCAGAAGTAGCGCGCCGACAATGACGCTCTGCACGCCGAAGCGTTTTGCGAGCCCCGGAATGAGAGGGGCGACGAAGATATTGCCGATGCCACTGATGCCGGTCGCGACGCCGACATAAAGACGCGAATAGCCCTCCGCGGCGAGCTTCAAAGCGAGATAGGGAAAGATGAGCGTGATCGCAAAGCCGACCAAAGTGACCATCATTGTGGCGGCGGCGATGATGCGCAAACGGTAGCGGGGTGACATGTCGTCCATTATTTCAGTCATTTCATTACAACATGTCGCAGAGGTGACGCCCCTGCCTTGCATGGAAGAGAGGAATGGAGCGGAACGGCGACAAGCCTGCCGATAATTGCTCAATCAAAGACTCGAGAATGAGCCCGGTAATTATTGGAATATCGAGTTTTTTGGCGTCTTCCAACGTCACCCAAGCCAGCTCGGTCAACTCTTTATCGGGCCCCGCATGGCCAGCAATTTCTTTTGCGATTTTATCCGTCCTGCAGAGGAAGAAGCGCGTGTCATAACGGCGATTATGATAGGGCGGCGTGATCGCGCGGGCGACAAACTCCAGCCCGTCAAGCGAAGGCCAAATGGCCTCTTGTTCGAAGGGCAGCCAGCCACTTTCGGGCGGGGCGCTATAGGCGCCGAGATCAGTCTCACCGATCAGTATGCCGGTCTCCTCATAGGTCTCGCGCAAGGCGGCAAGCGCCAGCGCGCGGGCGCGGGCGGGGCTGGGGCGTGTGACGCGCAAAGAGAGCTTGGCTTCAACCTGATGGTCGAGCGCGCCAAAGGCCGCCGCCTTCCGGTCTGAGGGATCAAGACGCCCGCCCGGAAAGACGAATTTCGACGGCATGAATTTGAGATCCTGATGCCGCTTGCCCATGAGGATTTTGGGCTTTTTGCCGAGATCATCGACGAGGATCAGGCTCGCGGCATCAACCGGCTTGACGGCGCTCATGTATCGTCACCACCAAACCCATGCATCCGCAACGCCCATTGCAGGCCGATGACAGCACCTTTGACGGGCTGCAACAGCGCGAGGCTCAGAATGAGCGTCATCAATGGCCAGATCGTCATATGGATCCAGAGCGGCCATAGTCCTTCGGCATCAGTCGACATCAACGTGCCGATGACGACATGGCCAACAATGAAGAGCACGATATAGGCGGGCAGATCATCGGCGCGATGATGCGAGAGATCTTCGCCGCAAGAGGCGCAAGTGGGATTAACTTTGAGATAGCGACCGAACAATTTGCCTTGGCCGCAATGCGGACATTGACCCGCGAAACCCAAGCGGATGGCGCGCCAGCGATCACGCGGCGGCAAGGGGTCTTGGCGGGCGGGAAATTCAAGTTCAGTCATTTTACTTCCGTCTTCTTTTGCTTTGAGAAAGCTTTCGATCAAAGGCATTTGCGGCGCGCGCAACATCACTGATGCGTGGACCTTTTTTCGCTTTGCGGATGCCTTTGCTTTTCAAACGATTGCCTGATCCGCTACCTGATGACCCGCCGGTGATAATTTCAAAACGCAAGGCACCGGCAACGGGCGCGGCCTCAACAAGACGCACAGACACGCTATCGCCCAAGCGGAAGGTTTCACCCGTGCGTGTGCCGATAAGCGCGTGGAGTTGTTCTTCGAAACGATAATAATCCGCGCCGATAGTGGACGCAGGCACAAAGCCATCAGCGCCCGTCTCATGCAATTTGACGAAGAGGCCGGAACGCGTGACACCCGCAATGCGGCCTTCAAATATATCGCCGATTTTTTCGTGCAAGTGAAACGCGATGAGACGATCAATCGTCTCGCGTTCTGCCGCCATCGCCCGCCGTTCGGTTGCTGAAATCTCGGCAGAAATTTCCGCAAGCTGCGGCATATATTTTTCACTCAACCCATCAGATCCAAGCGCGGCTGACCGGATCAGGGCGCGATGCACGATGAGATCGGCATATCGGCGAATAGGCGAGGTGAAATGCGCGTAGCGCCGCAAATTCAAACCGAAATGGCCGATGGATTGCGGTGAATATTCAGCCTGCGCCTGACTGCGCAAGACGATTTCATTGATGAAGATTTGATGTTCCGTATCGCGGAATTTTTCCAAGATGCGATTGAATTGCATCGGCGTGAGACGTTCGCCCTTTGGTAAATCGGTGCCGAGATCAGCAAGCACCGCACGCAATGTCTCGCGCTTCTCTGCACTTGGTTCATCATGCACGCGATAGATCAAAGGCACTTGTGCGCGTTCAAGAATTTCAGCGGCGGCGACATTTGCCAAAATCATACAATCTTCGATCAAGCGATGCGCATCAAGCCGCGCGGGCACATAAACGCGTTCAACCGCGCCATTGGCATTCAATTTCAATTTGCGCTCTGGCAAATCGAGATCAAGCGGGTTACGCGCGCGGCGTTCCTCACGCGTGGCGTTCCAGGCTTGATAAAGTGTTTTAAGCCAAGGATAGGCCTCATGCGTGCGCTCATCCGCATCCATAATCGCTTGCGCTTTTTCATAGGTAAGTTTGGCATGCGAGCGCATGAGAATGCGATGTAGCGTATGCTGCCGCACACGACCATCGGCACCGATTACAAGACGGATGGCTAAGGCCGCGCGGTCTTCATCCGGACGCAAGGAACACAGATCATTCGAAATGCGCTCCGGTAACATCGGCACAACGCGATCGGGGAAATATACCGAATTGCCGCGCAGACGCGCTTCGCGATCCATGCTTGAGCCTTCATGGACATAGGCTGCGACATCGGCAATCGCGACACTCACCAAAAATCCGTCTTTGTTTTTCGGATCAGGATCATGCATCGCATGAACGGCGTCGTCATGATCTTTCGCGTCTGCGGGATCGATGGTGACAAATTTGACCTGACGCCAGTCTTCGCGTTTGCCGGGCCCTGCGAGTGTTGCCGGTTTCGATGCATCCGCTTCGGCGAGCGCTGTCGCCGGAAACACATGCGGAATTTGATGCGTGTGAATGGCAATGAGGCTCACCGCTTTTTCGGTTTTGATCGAGCCCACACGTTCCGTCACGCGGCCTTCAATGAGGCCTAAACGATTTTTGCGATGAAGCGCGACGGCGACAAGATCACCATCAGTCGCATCGCCCTCTTGTCCCGGCGGAATCATGATTTCGCGACCGAGTGATTTTTTATCAATCGGCAAGACGCGTCCGCCACCATGCGGGCTTTGCCGGAATTGGCCGAGCGTTTGCGCTTTGTGCCGCTCCAAAATGCGCACCGGACGGCCGCGATAGAGCGTGGCATTATCATTGGCCACCTCGACACGCGCGAGCACGCGATCACCCACAGTCGGCGCGGGTTGGCCGGGGCGTTTCTTGCCGCCGGTCACGAGAATGATGCGCGGGGGTTTGCCTTGTGTCGCCTCGTTCCATTCGACAGGGCGGGCGACGAGATCACCGTCACGGTCGCGACTTGTCACATCGACCATCGTGATGGGCGGGAGATGGCCGGGCTTCACCAGCGCGCGGCCGCGTTTTTCAAGCGTGCCCTCGGCTTCGAGATCCTTGATCATCGCTTTGAGCGCGATCCGGCCCGACCCTTTGATGCCGAAGGCTTTGGCGATTTCACGTTTGCCGTTTTTGGCCCCGCCTGAGCCTTTGAGCCATTCAAGCAGCGCCTCGCGGGTGGGCAGACGCTCCGCGCCGGTCATGTCATGCGGTTTCTTCGCCATGCGCGCTTATGGCAAAGGCCGGGGGCAAAAGAAAGGCCGCCGCGGCCCTATATCTCAGTCCCCGATGAGGGCGGCGATTTCCTCCGGCGCCTTGCCGATCAGCGCGAGATAGGAGCGGGCGGTGGAGTCGGGCTTGGCCCGCCCTTGCTCCCAGTCGCGCAGCGTGCCGAGCGGAATACCATAGCGCCGTGCAAACCCATGCTGCGTGAGACGCGTACGATGGCGGATCCGGCGGATGAGGCGGCAGAGCGGATCGCCCGCAGGATCGCTTGCGGGATCATAGGAAGGCTCAATCGTCGTGAGGGTGGTGAGCGGGTCCATGCGCCAAATCTGCGCGACGGGGCCGCTCTGCGCACCTGTCACATATGACAGGGTTAGGGGAGGCGGATCAGCGCGTTTTTGCGATCCGGCGCGCCGCGCTTGGAGCCTTAGGTGATTTTGCGGACCCTTTGCGGCTTTCACCGCGCTCCAATGGCTTTTTGTTAGGGCCATAGAATGAGCGCAAAGAATTCCAATCGAGGAACTTGGACATATCCTCGCCCGCATCAAACCGGCGATCAAATTCTTCGGCGGAGATTTTCTTCATAAGCCCAAATTTCAGATTTTCTGGCACGTCTTACCGAAATCAGACGCATCTTCATGCTACGCCAAGTATATACAGCCGTCCATAATTTTCCATCAAGCCGCCCGATCGCGATATAGCGTGTTTCAAAATTCGAGTTGCCGTCGATAATGGCCAAAGCCTCATCATCGAATATGTGTTGGGCGGCATTGAAATCAATACCGTGCTTTTCATAATTGATCCGGCTCTTTTCAGGATCAAATTCGAAATAGCTCATGGGGCAAAATTAATGCCCTGCCGATTATTGGCGACCTGTCACATGTGACAGGGTTAGGGGGCGCTATTGCGCGGTGCGCGTATTATCGCGCAGGCGGATTTCGAGCGTGGTGCTGAGCGCCTCGCTTTCTTTGAGGGCGTCTTCGAGCATCGAGATGAGAAATTGCGACGCGTAGAGCGGGCCGTGGTCATCATCATCGCGATAGGCAGCCTCATCACGAAGCCGCGTAAGGCAGATTTGCAAAATGACGGCGGCGGCCTCGACAGTGTCGCAAAAAGTCATGGGTTCGGAAAAATTGATAAGCGGCATCGGCACCCCCAATGAAAATGACTCCATTGCGTGCGCGCTGGAGCAAGCCCCCCAAAACAAAACGACTCCAGAGCAAAAGGCGCTGGAGCATGTCCCCCAAAACAAAACGACACCAGTGCGGAAACCGCTCTGGTGTCGGGGTGCTCAAAAAGCCACTTAGTCATGGCCGCGACGCTTTTAGCCTTGCGACCTGGACATGACGCCGCCACCCCGACGTGAGAGCGTCAGGGCAGTTTGGTGTCGGCAGATGCACTGCCGGACTAAGTGGGGTTTTTGAGGCCCCAAGTCATGCGCGTGCATGACCTTAGGGAAACTCTAGCCGAACCCCATCAAAACGCAAACCCCGCTTACACGCTCATGCGCCGAGGGGAGTGGGCGTAGCATTGGAGGGGTGGAGGGGAGGTTAGATTGGGTTGTGGCTTTTTATTAAAATGCGAAGAGAGTGTAAGGGTTAGGGCGTAGAAATTATTCAACCGTCATTGCGAGCGAGAGCATAAACTTCATTCGTCATTACGATTAAGTGCATAAACCTGATCCGTCATTGCGAGCGAGAGCGAAGCAATCCAGTTGATGGTGAAAAAAGAGTCTGGCTAGTTTCGCCCCTCGTCTATTGTAGAACAACGCCCTGATATAAGATCCAACAATGCGAGAACCAGCAGTCTATATTATGGCGAGTGAGCGAAACGGAACGCTTTATGTTGGCGTAACTTCCGATATTGGTCGTCGCACCTATGAGCATCGCGAAGGCTTGGTGCCGGGCTTCACGGCGCGTTATCAATGCAAAATGCTCGTATGGTTTGAATTTTATGAGCGCATGACCGATGCGATTGAACGCGAAAAACAAATCAAAGCCGGATCACGGAAATTTAAATTGCGTCTCATTGAAGATTTGAATCCTGAATGGACGGATTTGTTTGAGACGCTTGCTTAACTTAGGTTCATTATTGTTGAGCGCGTTTATTGCAACGTGACCATTTCAATTCATTTGGAACCATCAACTGGATTGCTACGCTCTCGCTCGCAATGACGGGCGTTGTTTATGTGCGCAAAAACAAGATGGAGTTTTGATGTCAAGTGGCAATATCGAAGTAAAATGAAATGTTAATTTTTTTGTCGACTCTTATGGATTGAAATTCTTTGAACCTTTTTATCTTCAGAGATCATTGATATTTTCTCTAAATTCTGGCGCTTTTTCTCACGCGCAATGTACCAGTCCTCAAATAAGTTTTCGATTAATTGGATCAAGTGGCTTGCTTCATCTGGGTCAATATCGATAATTAGATCAATATCTTTCGACATATGTGCACCAATATTTCCGATTGATCTAATGGCATTGATAGCCATGATCGTATCTTCATCTATTCCTTTTGGGGCAGTCCCGCTTTTTACTTTGTTCTCTAATTCGTTAATTTCTTCGTTAAGCGTCTTTTTTTGGATCCCACAGAAATCGTTTATCATTCCTTGAATGCAACGACGCGCTAAAGTAGCACTCGCCTTAGGTGACAAATTCATAATAAGGCACGCTTCTTCATAATCTTGCCGTATAGCTAGCGGAATAAAATCCGGTTGGGGTTTAGCTCCGCCCTTTGGTCGGAGTTGATACTCATCGATTACTTCAAGTGCTCTACGCCCGCTAGTCGTATTCTCATATTTCCTTAGACGAGTAGTTATTTTCAACTCCTTGCATTCAGCATTGACGCAAGCAAAACTCTCTATCTGTAGGCCACATTTACCAAATTTGTTTTCTCCAACGTAAAGTTCTGTGAAGGTTTGGTAGCGATTTTCTGAAATCGAAGTTTGTGGCCTATTACAGTATGGACATGTCCAATTAATCGCAGTGCTCATCAGGAGTCTTTCTAGTAAAAAATGATGTTGAAGTTATCGTACTCATTTGGTTTTTTTTCTTAAAGGCGCCTGTGCAAGTGCCGATGCTGCTGCTTTTTTCTCGCGCTTAGGGTCGTTGCCAGTTATAATTTTGCTCGCTGCAGTTGCGGCAGCCTTGCCCGTTTGCTTCGGATTTTTTGCCATATGTCTCTCCTTACGTTTTGGTTTTGGAGGAGATCGAGTTGGGTATTCATCCTACATTCCGCAAGGGCAACTTGTGAAAATTTTTAGATTATTTTCGTCATTGCGAGGAGGCTCGTAGAGCCGACGTGGCAATCCAGACTTTTCCGGAACCATCAACTGGATTGCTTCGCTCCCGCTCGCAATGACGGGCAGTGGTGCACGCGCGAGCAATGATCGGACTCAGTTCGTACCGTGAAACAAAAAGCGGAGCGATTGCTCGCTCCGCTTTGATTTAGGTGTCGCTTTTAAGCGTTATAGGCTTACGAACACCCCGTCGTGCTTCCACACGTGTCGCACTTCAAGCAGGTGCCGTTACGCACGAGGGTGAAGTTGGCGCATTCGGGGCAGCTTTCGCCGACATAGCCCTTCATCCGCGCTTCCGCGCGTTTGTCGAGTGTCTTGGCGGCGGCAGGCTTTGCCGCGGGGGCTTCGAAGGCGAGGTTTTCGACCGCGCCCAGCACTTGCGGCTGAGCCGCAATGCCCAAGCCCTGTTCAAGCTCGCTCTTCAACGCATTGGCGCCCACCGATTTCGGCTGCGTCATCGGCGTGCCGCCGGCCATCACGGTGAGACGATCCGTCTTGGAGCGCACGAGACCGCGCGAGACTTGGCTCGGCACAAATCCGGCCGGTGCCTTTGACTCATTCTCGCCCCGGCCGAGCGCATCATGCCCAATCGCTTCCGGCGCGACATGGGCCAAATCGGAGCGGCCGAGATAGGAGATCGCGAGTTCGCGGAACACGTAATCGAGAACCGATGTCGCGTTCTTGATCGCGTCATTGCCTTGCACGAAGCCCGCAGGCTCGAAGCGCGTGAAGGTGAAGGCTTCGACATATTCTTCCAACGGCACGCCATATTGGAGGCCGAGCGAGATGGCGATGGCGAAATTGTTCATGAGCGAACGGAACGCCGCGCCTTCCTTGTGCATGTCGATGAAGATTTCACCGATGCGACCATCTTCATATTCGCCGGTGCGGAGATAGACCTTATGGCCGCCGACCACTGCCTTCTGCGTATAGCCCTTGCGACGATCGGGAAGTTTTTCACGATCACGCACGCGCTCGATCCGCTCGATGACACGCTCGACGATTTTCTCTGCCGCCGCTGCCGCACGTGCTGCCGCCGGTTGGGCGACGAGCGCTTCAACGCCGTCTTCCGCTTCGTCCTCGTCATCTGAAATCAGTTGCGAGTTCAAAGGCTGCGAGAGTTTCGAACCATCGCGATAAAGCGCATTCGCCTTCAATGCGAGTTTCCACGAGAGGAGATAGGCCGATTTGCAATCCTCAACGGTCGCGTCATTCGGCATATTGATCGTCTTCGAGATCGCACCCGAGATGAAGGGCTGTGCTGCCGCCATCATGCGGATATGGCTCTCGACCGAGAGATAACGCTTGCCGATACGACCGCACGGATTGGCGCAATCAAACACGGCATAATGTTCGAGCTTAAGATGCGGCGCGCCTTCAAGCGTCATCGCACCGCAGACGTGAACATTCGCGGCTTCGATGTCAGCCTTCGAGAAGCCCAAGAAGGGCAGAAGTTCGAAGGACGGATCATCAAGCTTTTCAGCCGGCACCTTCAGCGCGCTGGTGAGGAAGCCCGCATTAAGCGTCCATTTGTTAAAGACGAATTTGATGTCGAAGGCGGAGCCGAGGCTCTTCTCAACCTTTTCAATCGTCGCATCATCAAAGCCCTTGGCGCGCAAGGTGGTGTGATTGATGCTTGGTGCTTGCGCGAGTGAGCCATGGCCAATCGCATAGGCTTCGATCTCGGCGATTTCATTTTCACGATAGCCGAGTGTGCGCAGCGCTTCCGGCACAGCCTGATTGATGATCTTGAAGTAACCGCCACCAGCGAGCTTCTTGAATTTCACGAGAGCGAAATCAGGCTCGATGCCGGTCGTGTCGCAATCCATCACGAGACCGATGGTGCCGGTCGGCGCGATCACGGTCGATTGCGCGTTGCGATAGCCGTTCTTTTCACCGAGCGTCAAAGCCTTGTCCCATGCTGCTTTCGCACGCACCGAGAGGCGTTGATCCTTGAGTGAAGCGTGATCAAGCGGCACAGGGTTCACAGCAAGCGCTTCATAGCCTTGCGCTTCGCCATGCGCGGCGCGGCGATGATTGCGGATGACGCGGAGCATATGCTGCGCATTGTCCTTGTAGCCCGGGAACGCCCCGAGTTCGCCTGCCATTTCAGCAGAGGTTGCGTAAGCCACACCCGTCATGATCGCTGTGAGCGCGCCGCAAATCGCGCGGCCTTCATCGGAGTCATAGGGAATGCCGTTGGTCATCAGCAAGCCGCCAATATTGGCGTAGCCGAGGCCGAGCGTGCGGTAACGATAAGAGAGTTCAGCAATTTCCTTTGACGGGAACTGCGCCATCAACACCGAGATTTCGAGCACGATGGTCCATAGACGCACAGCGTGTTCGTAAGCGGCGATATTGACCGAGCCATCGCTCTCGCGGAACTGCAAGAGATTGAGCGAGGCGAGGTTACAGGCCGTGTCATCAAGGAACATATATTCCGAGCACGGATTGGATGCGCGGATCGGGCCTGATGCCGGGCAAGTATGCCAGTCATTCATCGTGGTGTTGAAGTGCAAGCCGGGATCAGCAGAGGCCCATGCGGCAAAGCCGATTTGTTCCCACAGATCGCGCGCCTTCAAGGTCTTGTGAACCTTGCCATCGGTACGACGGATGAGATCCCAATCCTTGTCTTCTTCCACTGCGCGCAAGAAGCCGTCTTTCAACGACACTGAGTTGTTTGAATTCTGGCCTGCAACAGTGAGATAGGCTTCTGAATCCCAATCGGTGTCATAGACGGGGAAGTCGATATCCTTATAGCCTTGCTTGGCGAATTGGATGATGCGCTTGATGTAATTGTCTGGCACTTGCGCGCGGCGAGCGAATTTGATCTCGCGCTTCAGAGCGGGATTCTTTTCCGGATCGAAGCAGGATTCAGCCGGGCCATCGCAATTCACGCAGGCCTTCATTACTGCCTTCAAATGTTTCGATACGATTTTGGAACCGGTAACAAGAGCCGCAACCTTCTGCTCTTCTTTCACCTTCCAATCGATATAGGCTTCGATATCCGGATGATCGACATCAACGACAACCATCTTCGCTGCACGACGTGTCGTGCCGCCTGATTTGATCGCGCCTGCTGCACGGTCGCCGATTTTCAGGAATGACATCAAGCCCGATGAACGGCCGCCACCTGCGAGCTTTTCGCCTTCGCCGCGCAGCATCGAGAAATTCGAACCCGTGCCCGAACCATATTTGAAGAGACGCGCTTCACGGACCCAAAGATCCATGATGCCGCCTTCATTCACGAGATCGTCGGCTACGCCCTGAATGAAGCAGGCATGCGGCTGCGGATGCTCGTAAGAGGATTTTGATTTCGTAAGTTTGCCGGTTTTGAAATCGACATAGTGGTGGCCTTGTGACGGACCATCAATGCCATAGGCCCAATGCAAACCGGTGTTGAACCATTGCGGCGAATTCGGCGCAACCATCTGGCGGGCGAGCATATAGCGCTGCTCGTCAAAGAACGCCTGCGCGTCCTCTTCGGATTTGAAATAGCCGCCCTTCCAACCCCAATAGGTCCAGCAGCCGGCGAGGCGATCAAACACCTGCTTGGCGCTCATCTCGGAGCCATAGCGTTCTTTCTCAGGCAAAGCGGCAAGCGCTGCCTCATCGGGAACCGAACGCCACAGGAATGACGGCACATCATTCTCTTCCACCTTTTTAAGGCGGGCAGGGACACCGGCTTTACGGAAATATTTCTGCGCGAGCACATCGGCTGCGACTTGGCTGAATTGCTCAGGGACTTCGATATTCTCGAGACGGAACACAATTGATCCGTCCGGATTGCGGATTTCACTCGTAGCCGACTTGAAGGCGAGGGAGGAATAAGGAGAGAGGCCAGCCTTCGTGTAGAAAAGTTCAATCCGCATAGTTCATGTCCCAAAATGCCGAAATTCTTCCGGCCGGTCGCTTTGACGACCCTTTTCCAAATTTACACACCGGCTTGCGTCTCAAGCCCCACAATTGGGCTTTTCAAACCGCAAACCGCCCCCAGCCGATGGATGCTCTCCACCGGACCTTGACCCTTTTCAGGGCAACGCCAACCGTCGGAACCTGGTCCTCGGGCGCGCCTTGATGACGGGATTTGCCCCGTTGGCCGCCTGTGGATAACTCGCTCCTCGGCAACCAGCGCAACGAGGACCAACCCTAGATATGCCCCCCGGTCCCGTCAAGACTTTCTCTCTAGTCCTAGAGCTAAATTTTGCTCACACCCCTATATGTTGTGGGTAGTTCTTAAGAAAGAGTGAATTATGGGGATGACTTTGCAAGTGCCTCAGACGTAAGGGGAATTTCCGCTCCGGAGGCTAAAATTTCCGCGAGTGAAGGCTTAAAATACAACCGTAGCGGGAAGACGAGTCGTCGCAGGCGGGGGTCTAGGGGTGGTCGCGCTCAGGGTGAGTCGGCCTCAAAAGCCCGACTCGAATCGATTCTGTGACAGTTTTATGGAACGCGTCTCTCAGCAGACGGATTTGCCGCATGTCCGAGCCGATTTGATGGTCTCGGCGAGGGCATCTTGCCCGACCGCGCCCACAATCACGCCGTCAGCCACCACAAAGGCGGGGGTACCGCCAATCCGGAGTTGGTCGGCCGCGCGCATCGTGCCGCCGAGGAGCTTTTTGATCTCGGCCGACTCAACATCCTTCTCGATCTTTGCCGGGTCGGCACCGAGGCTTTTGGCGACCTCAATCGCACGGTCCTTCCCGATGCGGCCGCGGGATTCGAGGAGCTTCTGGTGAAACTCCATATATTTCGCGCCGGCCAATTGGCTGCGGACGGCGAGCGCCACTTTTGAGGCTTCAACCGAGTCAGGGCCCAGAACCGGGAAATCGCGCAAGACGACGCGCAATTTCGGATCGGCCTTGATCAGGCCCATGATGTCGGCCATCGCCTTTTTGCAATAGCCGCAATTATAATCGAAAAACTCGACCAATGTGACATCGCCCGTGGGATTGCCGAGCACCACACCATTCTCGGCTTTTGTGAGTTCCGGACTAAGAGCTGTAACCGCCGATTTTTGCGCTTCCGCTTCCGCGTCACGCTGCTTTTTGTCGAGTTCGTTCAGGGCCTCTTGAATAAGCTCGGGGTGGCTCATGAGATAGGCTTTAACGATCTCACCGATCTCGACCTTTTTGGCATCCGAGAAAGGCTTTTCCTGTGCTTGTGCGCTGCCAGCGGCGAGCGCGAGACCGATCACGAGGAGAAGAGGGCGGGCAAAACGCATGAGAGTTATATCCTTTGAGCGGCGGTTGATCGGTTAATTCGACTTTGGCTTACGATAGTTAAGAATGTCATCGGCCTTTAATGCCGAAGGCGAACCTGCGGGCAGACGCGCTTTCGCTTTGGCGGCGTGATTGACCGCACTCTGCATGTCGCCCATCAGCATTGCTTCCTGAGCGGCGCTGAATTCGGCCATGCCGATATTGTCTTTCTGATTATAGGCGATCGCCAGCTGCCGCCAATTTTCAGCGTCATCGGGCTCGCGTTGGCTGGCATTCGTCAATTCGCGAATACCTTCAACAAGCAAGGCCTGGTCACCCGTGGCAACGAGGGCGCGCCCCAAAAGCCCGCGAATGAGTCCGGATTCTGAGGCTCCCCCTGTCGCGCGGCGCAGTGCTGAAACGGCTTCCCGCGCTTGTCCGAATTCGAGCAAGACTTGGCCTTTGAGCTCCCAGAAATAGGGATTGGCAGGCTGAGCTCTCAAAAGTTCATCAATTTGTGCAAGGGCTTCTGGTGTTTTCTTATAGCGATAATTCATAATGGCGCGGGCGTAGCGCGCGGGCAATGACAGGTCGGACTGGGGGTAACGCCTGATGACTTCCTCACTCTTGGCCGCAAAGCCATAGAGTTTAGCCCGCATCATTTCATGGCGAGCGACCAGAGAGGCCGGATCCTTGGCGGCATAAGCAGCGCTTGAAGAGGCGAGTTGCTCCAGGCTGGCAATGCGATCCTGCGGCGCCGGATGGCTCATCAGATACGGATCAATGCCATCGAGCTTGAACATCTGATCATCGGAGAGGCGTTTGAATGTATCGACCAGGCCTTTTGGCGATTGATTGGTCACCGCGAGATATTTGATCGCCGCGCGATCCGCCGCTTGTTCCTCGCCGCGCTGATAAGACAGCATCGTGCGCGCGGCGAGCTCCTGCGCCCCCATCATAATGCCCATGCCGCCATTGCCCGCATTCATGCTGCGATTGCCAGAGCCGGCCACCATGGCACCCGCACCAAGAACCACACCAGCTGTGGCCATCATCGCAGCCATCCCGGCCCTCTCGCGCTGCAAGGTTAAGTGGCCGCCTGCTATATGGCCGGCCTCATGCGCAATGACGCCGATAATCTCGTTGGGCGATTTGGACTCCATCAGCGCGCCGATATTGACAAACATGCGACGGCCCGTTGTCACGAACGCATTGAAGGAGCGGTCGTCAATCAATGCGATGGTGATCGAACCTTTGGCGATACCAGCAGCGCTGAAAATCGGCGCGGCGTAATCTTTGAGCAACGCTTCGATCTCGGCATCGCGGATCACGCCATGCCGCACTTGTGCTTGAGCGGCGGGGGGTATGGTCACGCTTGCAAGCAGAAGAGCCGCACTCGCCAATACGCCCCAATTCACACCGGCGCGGGTATCTTTGAAATTTGGCAAGGAAAGCTGCGGAAGCACGGTGAAACGATCACAAGTTGGAGCTGAACATCACTCATTGATCCGGAAAATGGCGATTAAACAAGGCCGAAGCAAGGCGTCTGCCGCAAATCGCACGCATATCTTGCCCTAATACGCCTTTACCCTTACATCTCGCCGCCGCAAACCGGAACCAATCCTATGTCCGAATTCAAGCCTAAATCTGATTTTCTGCGCGTTCTCTCCGAGCGCGGCTATATCCATCAATGTTCCGATTTCGCGGGGCTTGATGAAAAAGCGCGTAAAGAGCGGATTACGGCCTATGTCGGTTATGATTGCACGGCCTCTTCACTCCATATTGGCAATTTGATTTCGGCAATGATGCTGCATTGGGTGCAGCAGACAGGGCACCGCCCGATTACGCTGATGGGTGGGGGGACAACGCGCGTTGGTGATCCGTCGGGTAAAGACGAGACGCGCAAGCTCCTGACTGTCGATCAGATCGAAGCCAATAAAAACAGTATCAAAGGTGTGTTTTCTCGGTTTCTCGATTTCGGATCATCGCCGAATGGCGCTATCATGGTCGATAATGCTGAGTGGCTGACAAAACTCAATTATATCGATATGCTGCGCGATATAGGACGTCACTTCTCGATCAATCGGATGTTGACGATGGATTCGGTGAAGCTGCGGCTTGAGCGCGAGCAGGAACTCTCCTTCATCGAATTTAATTACATGATTTTGCAGAGCTATGATTTCGTTGAATTGTCGCGCATGCATGATTGCTGCTTGCAGATGGGCGGCTCCGATCAATGGGGTAATATCGTTAATGGTGTTGAACTCGGCCGCCGCATGGGATCGCAACAACTTTACGCGTTGACAACGCCATTGCTCACCACAGCATCAGGCGCGAAAATGGGCAAGACCGCCTCGGGTGCGGTGTGGCTCAATGCTGATATGTTCAGCCCTTATGAGTATTGGCAATATTGGCGCAATACCGAAGACGCTGATGTGGGTCGTTTCTTGAAACTCTTCACGATATTGCCGCTTAATGAAATTGCGCGGCTTGAAGCGCTTGAAGGGTCTGAAATCAATGAAGCGAAAAAAGTGCTCGCCACCGAGGCCACGGCTTTATTGCATGGCCGTGATGCCGCTGATGAAGCCGCAGAGACTGCGCGCAAGACATTTGAACAAGGTGTTGCGGCCGATACTTTGCCGACCATCGCTATCAGCGCCATTGAATTGGATGCTGGCATCGGCGTGTTGACGGCCTTTGTCACAGCCGGACTTGTACCCTCTACCGGTGAAGCACGTCGCCAAATTCAAGGTGGTGGATTGCGCGTAAATGACGTGCTTATCAGTGATCCCCGCGCTGTTCTTCGAGAAGCAGATTTGCGCGAGGGCGCCATTAAATTATCAATGGGTAAAAAGCGTCATATCTTGCTGAAGCCTTCTTGATTATTGAGGCTTTGGTACATTGGAGGGGGGCTTAACGCCTTCACTTGGTGTGCGGTCTTCGAAGAGCTTGCGTAAGAAACCCGGTGCCACCACTGACAGCGGATTGTAACTTATGCTTGGCGAAGAAAGCGGACCAACGGCTCGGTAATTGATCGAGAAAATGCCCTCATTCTCGCCACCGAGCAATTGCCCGATCAATGGCAATTTATTGAAAAGACTATTGACGAGATAAGCGGGAACTATTGCGCCACGCAGATCGATTCCGCTTTTAGCGTAGTCAATCGTACCCTCAATCGATGCACCAATGACCGGGCCGGAAATGACACCGTCTTTGATGACGATCCGGCCCGAGCCTAAGGTGAAACTTGCGGCCAGCCGATTGAATTGCACATTTCGCGGATCGGTGATGATCGGCTTTCCGCCTGGTGCCCCCGGTTGCGCATTGAGTTGAGCCAAGACCTCTTCGTCGAGAATGGCAAAGCGCCGGATTGTTAAAATGCCGTCAAGCGGTTCACCTGTGGCTGATATCTGCAAAGATAACGCGCCCGTGTTCATGCGCTTATAGAGATCCGTAAAGCGCAAAAGTGCGCCGGCATCAGCGGTTTGAATCACGAATACCGGTTGACCATTTTCGCCACGCGCGGGCTGGGCGATCACGGATTGTTGCGCAAGCTTGCCATCGATGCGCAGCTCTTTGAGAGCGCCACTCTTTGTTTGGATGCGAATATCAGCATTCCGCATCACTTCACTGTTGAAGCCGGTTAATGTTGCGACCTTTAGATCAAGCTCGATGTCTTGACCCGAGGTCGCCGAATTTTTTCCGGGTGCTGTGACGGTTTTAATCAAGGCGCGGCCATCGAGCGTATCACCTTGGATCTTCACGCGAAGGCCTTGTGCTACACGCTCGAGACTTGCGGAGACTTTATCATTCTGCATCACGCGCAATTGCGTAAGTGATACTGATTTGAGATCGCCATCAGGCGCAATTTCAGCGCTTCCTTTGAACGAAATCGACGGATCGTCGAAAACGAGATCACTCAGTTTGATGGATTGATCGGGGAGAAGTGAAAATGAAAATGTCGCTTTGCCGGGTTTGCCTGCTGGGCGCGTCCATCCCGGGATCAAGCCCGCGACGGATGCTTTTTGAAAATCAAGATCGCCGGTTCCTTTTATCTTCTGTCCGCCAATACCGGTGAGTTTCAAGGATAGAGTAACTGGACCATTGAGAAGATTCTGCGTACGCATTTGCTTCTTTTCGCGCAGCGCGTCATCAATGATCATCGACACCGTGGCATCTTGTGTTGGTGAATTTTTCGCTTGTTTCACCTCAAACTGTGACGGTGCTCCGGCAAGTAAGCCTTCACCATTGATCAATAAGCCGTCGCCATTGGCTTTGATCCGCACCGATCCATTTTCAAGTGGCTCACGACCGAAGGCATGATCGGTATGGAAATTTTGGAAAACGCCCTCAGCGCTGAGCTCGATCTCTTGTGGTTTCAAGTCAGGCTTTTGCGGAAAATGGAGTTTAACGTCCATCTGCATTGTGCCGCTCGTTTGCTTGGGATCGAGCGAAGGCGCTGTCACAGATTTCAACATTTCCGCTTGCATCGCGGTTGCAAAATCCGAAGCTCCGCCTTGTAGACGAAAAGCGACATCGGCGGGTGCGGGAACAATATCGGTATTGGGCACGCGATAAGTGCCCGAGGGCACATCAAGCGTGCGACCTTCCGGCAATTCGAGTTGGCCGCGATCAATATCAATGCCGACCGTTTTACCGGTGGCGCGCACGCGGCCCTTCACATTGATGAGGCGCGGTAAACCTTTATCGACGCGTATAACGCCATCGTTAAAAGCGATTTCAAGCGCAACGGTTTTATCCGGGATAGGTTTACCGGCCAATGCTGCCGCGAGGCTTTCCGGATCAAGATCGAGCGCGTATCGCGCGTCGCTCATCATACCGGCTTCGATTGATTGACCAAGATAAGACCGAACTTCGGGAACCAGAAAGCTCGGCCAAAAGGCGAGCACATTGAGGCTCAAGGAATTTTTTGCGTTGAGGAAAAGACGAAAACCATCTCGGCCCTCGGCGGCTCCGATTAAAGCATTGCCAGTTAAATTTAGATCAGGGCCGATAATTTCAAGGGCATCAATTCTTGTTGCCTTGAAGCCCGCTATGATCGTGCCGCTCAATGAAAAACGATCAATTGAAATCGGCGCGCGCCCGGAGCCATCGCCCATCATCGTGGCGCCACCACTGCGCAAAACGAAATCCCATCCATCTGCCGCTATCTGCGGCAAACGCACTTCGCCACTAATACGCCAATGGGTTTCGGCGCTCGCAAATTCAATGAGGGGAATAACAATGCGTGAAGCATCATCAGAGAGTGCAAACTCACCTTTGACTTCATCGACGCGAATAGGGGGAGCGCGCGGATCATCAAGAATGATTGTTGCACGTCCGCCTTTGATGGCGCCCTTCAAGCCCGTAAGCTGACTTTTGCCATCAACATCGATTGATAGATCAAGGGACAGAGGCATCTCTGTGCGAAGGGGAATAGTTCCTCTTTCGGCAAAGCCTAGTATTTCTGAAACGCGAAGGTCAGACGTTTTCAGATTTAATTGTCTAGATTCATCAGCTTTGCCCTTTAGCGAGGCTTGAACGCGCCAAGGACCATTATCAGAGTCGGCCCCAAGATTGAGTTCAATCTGGTCATCCTTTATGCGTTCAAATGAGAGATTGAGATTGCGATAACGCAGTGATCGTCCTCGCCGCTGATCGTCAATTCGCAAGATGCCGTTGTGCAGCGTTGCCTTTTCAAGGATACCAAGGGGACTTTGTCGCATCGACAGCGCATCGATAAATGCACCGATGGCAAGAGGCGCTTGCGTTTGATCGCTGGGTTCAACCTGCTGAGGTTCTATAGGTTGATCAACGGCTTCGGTAGCTTCAATCAGGTCTTCTGAAATGGCGACGGTGCCATCCGGCTTAATTGTGACCGCGATCAGCAATCCCGAAAGATCAATATCACGCGGTGAAAGACGGCCAAAAAGAAGTGATAACCCATCAAAGCCGATCTCGGCACGCGGCGCGACAATCACTGATTTTCCGGTTTCGTCGCGAATAACAAATCCATCGACATGGAGATGGAGGCCACCCACCACTTCGCTGATCTCGGCGCTTGAGAGCGAAACGGCATAACCTTGGGGGAGGCGGCTTTCAATTCCGGCTGCGATTTGGCGTGTTATGAATTCGGAATTGATTGGACCACTTGAAAGGGTCCACAAACCGAACCCAGCAACAAGACCAATTACGACGAGTGCAAGGCCAACGATTTCGGCGATCAAGCCGATGCCGCGCATGGAGAGATGAAAACTCCAATGTCTTTTGGCCTTGGCCACAGGCAGCACGACGCCATCACGCGATGCAGCCTCAAGGGGCTCATCACGATGCGGGGGCTCCTGTGGGGGCGGAGTTTCCGTCATATCGATTCACATCTCATAACGGTTAGGGGCATATCGGTTTTTGCATGAATGGAAGCTGTCTGGCTCTGGACCGGCCTAGCACATAATTTTGCATCGAAAAACGCAATCTGGGTGGATACATGGCGCGTAGTTTACCTATTCGGAATGATTCGATGAAAGGAAAGCGTCATGACTAAACGACTCGCGGTGGGTGATAATGCTCCCGAATTCACACTTCCGGGCGATGGAGGGTCTGAAATTTCCTTGTCGGCTTTGAAGGGGAGCAAGGTTGTTCTCTATTTTTATCCTAAAGACGACACGTCTGGCTGCACCAAAGAGGCAATCGCCTTCAATGGGCTGCGTAAATCTTTTGAGAAGGCCGGTGCCGTAATCATCGGCGTTTCACCTGACAGCCCTAAGAGCCACGACAAGTTCAAAGATAAATATAATCTCGATTTCGCGCTTGCGTCTGATGAACCCAAATCCATGCTTTCAGACTATGGCGTCTGGGTTGAGAAGAGCATGTATGGCCGCAAATATATGGGCGTTGAGCGGTCGACCTTTTTGATCGATAGCAAAGGAAAAATTGCTGCGCTTTGGACAAAGGTCAAAGTAGATGGGCATGCCGAAGAGGTGTTGAAAGCGGCTCAATCTTTGTAAGCGCTAGTCGATGTCTTCAACGTCAACTTCGCCGCCATAGACCCGTTGGGCGAGAGCTGCTTGCATATAGCTATCAAGATCACCATCAAGAACATCGCCCGGTGCACTTGATGTCACGCCGGTTCGGAGATCTTTGACGAGCTGATAGGGTTGGAGCACGTAGGAGCGGATTTGGTGGCCCCAACCCACATCGGTTTTAGCGGCCTGATCCGCCATCGCTTTATCTTCGCGCTTTTTGAGTTCAGCCTCATAAAGACGCGCGCGCAACATATTCCATGCAGTCGCACGGTTCTTGTGTTGCGAGCGCTCTTGCTGACACGCCACAACAATGCCTGAGGGAATATGCGTGATACGCACGGCGGAGTCTGTCGTATTCACGTGCTGACCGCCTGCGCCCGATGAACGATACGTATCAATACGGCAATCAGATTCTTTGACCTCAATATTAATACGATCATCAATAACGGGGAAGACACCGATGGAGGCAAAGCTTGTATGCCGCCGCGCGTTAGAATCGAAGGGCGAGATGCGTACGAGGCGATGCACACCCGATTCCGTTTTTAACCAGCCATAGGCGTTATGGCCTTTGATCAGAAGCGTCGCGCCTTTGATACCTGCTTCTTCACCGTCGGAGAGATCCATCACATCGACTTTGAATTTACGGCGTTCAGCCCAGCGCGTATACATACGCATGAGCATGCGCGCCCAGTCTTGGCTCTCTGTGCCGCCTGCGCCTGAGTGAATTTCAAGATAGGTGTCGTTTTGATCGGCCTCACCCGAGAGCAATGACTCAATCTGACGACGCGCGGCTTCCGCTTGAAGGGTACGGATCGACTCTTCCGCTTCGGTTACGATGGATTGGTCGCCTTCGGACTCTCCCATTTCGATGAGATCTTCCGCATCACGCAAATCACCTTCAAGCCGGTTGATTGCGCCAAGCGAGTCTTCAAGCTCGGTGCGTTCACGCATCAGCTTTTGTGCTTTTTCGGGATCGTTCCAGAGATCGGGGCTTTCAACAAGCGCGTTGAGTTCGGCTAGACGTCGCGTGGCGGAATCGACGTCAAAGATGCCTCCTCAGCAGTCCGATGGACTGCTTGGCGGCTTCGGCCAAATTCTGTATCTCAGCGCGCATGGCGTTTTATCCGCTTTCTGTAAGGGCGGCACGGTTACAAGCGTGTCGCAGATTTGTAAAGACAATTGGGCTTTTAGCCTCAGTAAACACCACCTGTGCCGGTGCCCACCGCGCGTTCGACGTCGGGTGAGGGGGTGAACAGACTTTGCGTGCTCAGCATATCGCCCATATCGCTTTCGGCGGGTTCAGTGCCGGGTTTATAAGCCTCGATCATTGTACCTTTTTCACCGGGCTGCGCGCGTAATCCCGTCTCAACATTAATGCTTACAAGCTTAATGCCCGCGGGCACGCGGAAGGGCGTTGCAGGTTTATCGGCGAGAGCGAGTTTCATAAAGTCGCGAAAGATCGGTGCTGCGAATTGCGACGCTTGCGCCTGGCTGCCGAGTGATTTTGGTTTGTCATAACCCATATAAACACCGACCGCGAGATCGGGCGAGAAGCCCACGAACCAAAGATCTTTCGCGTCATTGGTTGTCCCGGTTTTTCCGGCAAGCGGTTTGCCGACGGCTGCGACTGACCCACCCGTTCCCCGTACAACCACACCTTCTAGAATTGACGTCACCTGATAGGCTGTGAGCGGGTCGATAATTTGTTCGCGGGTGTCAGGTATTTTCGGCTCCGTTTGTTCAGCCCATTTTTCAATCGAACAATCAGGGCAGGGGCGGTCATCATGACGGAAAATCGTTTTGCCCCAGCGGTCTTGAATACGGTCGATCAAAGTGGGCGTGATGTGCTTGCCCCCATTCACAAACATCGAATAGCCGCTTGTCACCTTGAGCACTGTTGTTTCACCAGCACCGAGTGACATCGCGAGCACGGGCAGAAGATTATTATAAAGACCAAATCTTTTCCCGTAATCAGCAATCAGCGGCATGCCGATATCTTGCGCGAGGCGCACAGTCATTTGATTTTTGGAATGCTCAATTCCATAACGCAGTGTCCTCAGACCATGAGATTGCTTGTCAAAATTTTCGGGCTTCCAGATCGATTGCCCTGGACCAAGATCAATTTCGATTGGCGCATCGAGAACGAGATCAGACGGCGTATACCCATTGTCGATTGCTGCCGCATACACGAAGGGTTTGAAAGAGGAGCCGGGTTGGCGTTGCGCTTGCGTGGCGCGATTGAATTTTGAAAGATCAAAAGAAAAACCGCCGACCATTGCCAGCACACGACCCGTTTGCGGATCCATGGCCACAAGCGCGCCTGACACAGCCGGAACTTGACGCAAGCGATATTGACCCGCTTTGTCGGGGATCGGCTCTACGTAAATGACATCGCCCGGCGCAAGGATTTGCTTCGCTGTTTTCTTGGTCCATTTCAAACCGTCCGCCGCGAGTAGTCCTGTATCGCGTGTCGTAGGAACGCGTCCTCCTGAATCTCGTTTCGGCTGCAAGCCAATTTGTGCGATGTCACCATTAAATCCGAGAACAACCGCCAATTGCCAGTTTTTTACATCCGTGACGGCCGGCACATTGGCAAGCTCAACACCCCAATCAAGTGTTTGCACATCGATTTTTTGAACGACACCATGAAAACCATCGCGCGCCTCATCAAACCGAACGAGGCCATCGGCAAGAGTCTGCCGTGCAAATTGTTGCAATTTTGGATCAAGCGTTGTCCGAACAGAAAGCCCGCCCTCATAGAGCGTCTTTTCACCAAAGCGATCGAATAATTCACGTCTTACTTCTTCGGCAAAGAAGCCAGCGGAAATTGTGTTGGGTGAAACGGCCCTGAGGCTCACGCCAAGCGGTTGCGATTTCGAAGCGTCGCCTTCTTCTTTTTTGATATAGCCATTTTCAACCATGCGATCGATCACATAATTGCGACGATCAAGGGCGGCCTGTGTGCGACGGAAGGGATGATAATTATTCGGCGCTTTCGGTAACGCGGCAAGATAGGCCGCTTCCGTCAAAGTGAGTTCATTGACGGACTTGCCAAAATAATTGAGCGAAGCGGCAGCAACACCATAATTGCCGAGGCCAAGATAGATTTCATTGAGATAGAGTTCGAGAATGCGCTCTTTCGAATAGGCTGTTTCGATTTTGAGCGCGACGAGCATTTCTTTGATCTTGCGATCAAAGGTTTGTTCGGAAGAGAGAAGGAAGTTTTTAGCGACCTGCTGCGTAATTGTTGAAGCGCCTTGGCGACGGCCCGGATGCGTGATGTTGGTCACGACCGCGCGCATGATCCCTTCCGGATCAACACCGATGTGATGATAGAAGTTTTTGTCCTCTGCCGACACGAACGCATTGATCACAAGCTTTGGCATGGTTTGGATCGGCACATAGAGCCGACGCTCTTTCGAATATTCGGCGAGTAAGCTCCCGTCACCCGCATGAATGCGTGTGGTCACAGCCGGCTGATAGGCGGCAAGTTGGGTGTAGTCCGGCAGCTCTTGCGAATATTTCCAAATCACGAATCCAGCACCGGCCGCACCAAGCACGAAGAGGATCGCGCCGAGCGTGAACAGGAAACCGAAAAAGCGGAGAAGAAGGCGCA
The DNA here is from genome assembly GCA_037131735.1 of Alphaproteobacteria bacterium. Classification (GTDB taxonomy): domain Bacteria; phylum Pseudomonadota; class Alphaproteobacteria; order Rhizobiales; family Beijerinckiaceae; genus CAIUPE01. Next base: position 57,233 of record JBAXQM010000009.1, on the reverse strand, counting down.
TGGCGGCGGGCGGGTTCGCTGGGCTTCACAAAGATTCGAAAAGGGGCCGGGCCGGCCGCATCCATCTAGTCGCTTCGCACCCTAAATACAAATGCGGCAAGGATGGGGCGTTTAGGAGCAATTGCTGATCTCAGGGCGTAGATTTTGAGTTGTTGGCCCGGGTTCGGGCGATAAATTCGGAGATTCCGGCGGCAAGACGTTGTGCCGTGCTGTCACGCCAGTCGGCAGACGTCAGGAGATCAATATCGCTTTTTGAGGATAAATAGCCAATTTCGATCAAAACAGAGGGGATATCGGGCGCTCGAAGCACGCGGAACCCCGCCGCGCGCACCGGATTACGGTTAAGCTGCACCACATCGGCGATCCGGGAGGCCAATTCTTGCGCGAGGAGAATCGAATGGGCGCGTGTCTCCCGCAACATGAGATCGCCGAGGATGTCGTTGACGGATGAGTCGACCTTGCTTTCGGGCGCGGTCAAACCCGCATCAGCCCTGTTTTCGGCTTCTGCGACCCGCGCGGCTTCGGCGTCGGAGGGGCGGTCATCGCCCGTATAGACAGTGACACCCCGAATATCTGTGGCTGCCGTGATTGTATCGGCATGAATTGAGAGGAAAACGCTGGCATTTTGCTTTTTGGCGAAGCGCACACGGTCTTCGAGCGACAGAAAGACATCCCGGTCGCGGGTTAAGATGACCCGGCACGTCCCGAGCATTTCGAGCCGCTTTTTGAGAGATTTGGCAAAATCGAGGACGACGTCCTTCTCAAAAATGCCCGTGACGCCTGTTGCCCCGAGATCCGCGCCGCCATGGCCGGGATCGATCACAATCAGCGGCAAGGCGTCGCCTGTAGGGGGCGAAGCGGCGTGTCCTAAGCCCGAGACGCTCAAGAAGCCCAGAACCAAAAGCAGGAGGTAGAGACGATTCATTGAGGAATGGCCTGTCCAAAGCGGCGGCGAGGGGATGTGAATTCCATGAAGCGCGTGCCTTCTGCAAGGTCTCTTCTCCGTAAATTTCCCGTTGGGACAATTTCTTGCAGGCCAGCACCGCCCGGATAAAAGCTTGCCAAAGCAGGGGGGTGACCCTTATCTAGGGTTGTGCTCTTGCCAACCCGACCCGTATTTGGTCGAGCGGCGCGCTTTTTCACCCGAATTGGGGTGAAAGTTCGGATTGTCGTCCGGCGTGCCTCTGGTTTTCCGGCAGATTCGCACAGTTTTTCCGGAAGGCGCTTGTCGTCCCCGGTAAAAGCTCTGATCCAACGCCGCCCGGTTTATGACCGATGGTCGGCCCGAACAGTCGAGGTGTGAGGCGTGAACCAAGCGTTTCGGTTCCGTATGAGTGACGCAAGACTGCCCGCAAGGGCTGGTCGCGATGCGTCATCGACGGCCGGATTGGTCCGCTTCCCTCCAAAGGCATATCACCCCTACGCCCGTAACGGGCGGCAACAGGGCGCCTCCTCTTTCTTTTTCCCGATCCGGTCTTTCGCAACCATGTATGGCCTGTCCACCTTGGACAGAGAACCAGCGCGATTGAGGATCCTGAGCAGACGGCGGATGGCACCATTGAGAGACTCTCATGGCCAACAAAATGCTGATCGATGCGTCGCATCCCGAGGAAACACGGGTCGTCGTCGTCAGAGGTAACCGCGTCGAAGAATTCGATTTTGAATCGGCGAACAGAAAACAGCTTCGAGGCAATATCTATCTCGCCAAAGTAACGCGCGTTGAGCCGTCACTTCAGGCGGCTTTCGTGGAATATGGCGGCAACCGACACGGCTTCCTCGCCTTTTCCGAAATCCATCCTGACTATTATCAAATTCCGGTTGCTGATCGCGAAGCGCTTCTTGCTGAAGATATGCGCGCGAACCGTGACGCTGATTTTGATGATGAACGTCCGGCGCGGTCCTCGCGTCGCAATGATCGTCCAAAGCGCGCGTCGTCCTCACATCATATTTCTGAGGACGCGCCCGAAAGTGGTCTTTCAGAAGAAGCCTCAGTTATCGACCATGAGCAGGGCGGTGACGAGGACCATCACGCGTCAACTTCAGAGCCCGATCACCATGATCACGCGGATGACTTACACGCTTCATCGACGGATTCAGACTCGCATGATGAGCCAAGCACTCATGAAGACGATAGCCATCATGCCGTAGCGCATGAATCGTCTGCATCCCATGACGACACGTCTGGCGACGATGAAGAGTCTGCTTCGGGTGGCAATGAACCTATGGAAGTGGGCACCGATGAAGATCACGTCGTCGAGCAAATCGGCGGTGGCGATGCGATGGAAGATATTCCGGAGCGTCCGCGTCAAGCACGTCGTCATTACAAAATTCAGGAAGTGATCAAGCGTCGCCAGATCTTGCTCGTTCAAGTCGTCAAAGAAGAACGTGGCAATAAGGGCGCAGCGCTCACAACCTATCTCTCGCTCGCCGGTCGCTATTCGGTCTTGATGCCGAACACGGGACGTGGCGGTGGTATCTCACGCAAGATCACCAATGCAGCTGATCGCAAGCGTTTGAAATCGATTGCCCAGGAGCTTGAGGTACCGGATGGCATGGGCGTTATTTTGCGCACGGCCGGTGCCGCGCGTACGAAGCCCGAGATCAAGCGCGATTTTGAATATCTGATGCGTGCATGGGAAACCGTGCGCGAGACGACATTGCAATCAACCGCGCCGACACTTGTTTATGAAGAAGGGTCGCTCGTTAAACGCGCGATCCGTGATCTTTACAACAAGGACATCGACGAAGTTCAGGTTGCCGGTGAAGACGCCTATAAAGATGCGAAGGATTTTATGCGCATGCTCATGCCGAGCCATGCGAAAAATGTGAAGCCCTATCGCGAGACGACACCGATATTTGCAAAGTTTGGTGTTGAACCGCAGCTCGATGCGATGTTCTCAAGCCAAGTGACGTTGAAGTCGGGCGGTTACATTGTCATCAACCAGACTGAAGCGCTTGTCGCGATCGATGTGAACTCGGGTCGTTCAACACGTGAACACAATATCGAAGACACGGCGCTCAGAACCAATCTCGAAGCGGCGGATGAAGTGGCGCGGCAATTACGCCTGCGTGACCTCGCGGGCCTCATCGTTATCGATTTCATCGATATGGAAGAAAACCGCAATAATCGATCGGTTGAACGCCGTCTGAAAGACGCGCTCAAGAATGATCGCGCGCGCATTCAGGTGGGACGCATCTCGCCATTCGGCTTGATGGAAATGTCACGCCAGCGCATTCGCACGGGTGTTCTTGAAGGCTCGACTGTCACCTGTCCGCATTGCGCGGGCGCAGGGATGGTTCGTGCGACGCCGTCGGTGGCCTTGCATGTCTTGCGTCATGTCGAAGACATGTTGCTGAAAAGCGCATCGCATCACATCACAGTAAAGGCGCGTGCAGATATCGCGCTTTATCTTCTCAATCAGAAGCGCATGCATGTGCGGTCATTGGAAGAAACATTCCTCGTCAACATCACCATCTTGGTTGATGAGACTTTGACAGGCACTCATCCGTTCCATGTTGAGCGCGGTGATGTCGTGATGCCTGGTGATGTGCAATTGATGCCGAGTCCCAATCCGTCAGCGCTTCCGCCTGTTGATGAGCTTGAAGACGAGCTCGTCGAGGACGAGGTTGATGAAGAGTTTGAAGAACAGGACGAGTCCGACGCCTCTGATGAAGAGCGTCGTGGCGACCAGGAACGCGGTGACGGTGAACAAGGTGAGGGCGGCGGTCGCCGCCGTCGTCGTCGCCGCCGTCGTCGTGGGGGTGGCGAGCGCAATGCTGATGGCTCACCGATGCCGCTTAATTCTCCCCAACCGAGTGTTGCTGGAGAACCTTTTAGCGGTACGCGTGAGATTACAGCTGACGGCGACGTGATTGAAGAGACGGAAATTGTTGCTGAAGGCGGTGAGACCGCTGAAGGCAATCGTCGTCGTCGTGGTCGTCGCGGTGGTCGTCGTCGTGATCGTCGCGGTCGCGGTGAAGGCGAAGTGTCAGCGGAGTCGAATGGTGAGTCTGACTCGTCGTCTGAATCATCAAGCGCACAAGGTTCAGACACACCGCAACCTGATTATCAACCGCGCGATACAGTACCTGTTGAACGCGCGCCTGTTGAAACAGCAGCACCGCGTTATGAAGCACCTCGTGAAGCACCACAGGTTACGCGTGAACCAGAAACGCAACCGCTGCCCGAACCTATCACGACGGAACCGGTTGTGATTGCTGATCCTTCAAAGCCTAAAAAAGGCGGATGGTGGGCCAAGGCAAAAGCCTCGCTCGGCAACTGACCTCTTCTGAATTTTAAACAACAATAAACCCGCTTGGATTGCTCCAAGCGGGTTTATTATTTGTTCTATCTGAATTCAGCGTGTTGTGCTTTTTGGGCCCAAACGTTTGTCGAGATATTTATCGACGACAAGCATGAGTTCATCTGTTTTATCTTCAAAGAAATGATTGGCACCTTCGACCATCTGATGTTCGAGCTTGATGCCTTTTTGCGTTTTCACTTTTTCGATGATCGGAATAACTTCCTTCGCGGGTGCGACGCGATCTTGCGTGCCATGAACAAACAAACCTGATGACGGGCAGGGCGCCAAGAAGGAGAAGTCGAACCGGTTCGCCGGTGCGGCAATCGAAATGAAACCTTCGATTTCAGGGCGACGCATCAAAAGCTGCATGCCAATCCAGGCGCCGAATGAAATACCCGTGATCCAGCACGCGCGCGCATCCGGATTGATGGACTGCGCCCAATCAAGCGCCGAAGCGGCATCGGACAATTCGCCCGAGCCGTGATCGAATGCGCCTTGGCTTCGGCCGACGCCCCGGAAATTGAATCGCAGGGTCGAAAAGCCGCGCTCAAGAAATGAGTAGTAAAGCGCGTAGACGAGGGGGTTATTCATCGTGCCGCCGAATTGCGGATGTGGATGAAGGATTATGGCGATGGGCGCGCCGCGGGTTTTCGACTGGTTGTAGCGTCCCTCGATTCGGCCAGCGGGACCCGTAAAAATGACCTCAGGCATAGTTTTCTCACCTCGGCGTGGCACCGCGACGGGTTCACAAGAGCGGCACACCCGCCCTGTCGCTTGACAGGTTCACGAGGCGAAGCCAGAACCGCTGAACGTTCCACGGAATTTTGGTTGGGCAATGTGCCAAACCGTCTCGGTAGCGGTGTTTAGCACGGTGGCCGGGGTGAAATGCAAGCATTTCCGGCATCTGGCTCGAAAAACTCAGGAGGCGGTCGCACCCATGGGCGGCGTCAGGACCTATCTCGATCATAATGCGACAGCACCACTACGTCCCGAGGCGCGGGACGCACTCTTTGCGGCATTTGCACGAGTTGGTAATCCCTCGTCTGTTCACGCAGAAGGGCGCACGGCGCGTGCGGTGATTGAAGAGGCCCGCGACGCGATTGCATCGCTATGTGGCGCCTCGTCCCGCGACATTGTTTTCACGAGCGGGGCGACGGAAGCAAATGCAACTGCGTTGACCTTGGGTATTAAGACTGAAGGTGAACCACTTGCTTTAACTCATCTTTTAATGAGTGCGGTTGAGCATCCCTCATGCCTTGAAGGTGCGCGGATGCCGAAAGAGGCGCAGAGCCTATTGCTGGTCGATAGCGAGGGGCGGATCGTCTCGTCGGTATTGGAGGAGCGTCTTCATGAGATTACCGCGCAAGGCGGTCGCGCGCTGGTGTCGATTCAAGTCGCGAATAGTGAGACGGGCGTTCTTCAGAATATTCCCGCGCTTTCGCAGATTGTGCATGCCCATCGTGGCCTTCTCCATTGTGATGCAGTGCAGGCGGCGGGGCGTTTGCCGCTCGATCAGGTGGCGGCGGGCGCGGATATTCTAACTATCTCCGCGCATAAGATCGGCGGACCGCAGGGGATTGGGGCGCTTATCTTCAAATCGGGCGGTTTGAGCTTGCAGGACCGGTTAATTCGGGGCGGCGGGCAGGAAAAGGGTGCGCGCGCGGGCACCGAGGCGACAGCTCTTATTGCGGGCTTTGGCGCGGCGTGTCGTGCGGCCGAAGCAGCGCTTGCTACAGAAACGCCTCGTTTGGCGGCTTTACGCGCCGAAGCCGAGGCGCAACTCCTCAAAATAGCGCCTGACGCTCTGATTTTTGGCCAAAACGCTCCGCGTTTGCAGAATACGTTGGCATTTTCTGTTCCCGGTCTCTCCGCCGAGACGGCGTTGATGGGATTTGACCTTGCGGGCCTCGCTTTGTCCTCTGGGTCAGCCTGTTCGTCGGGGAAGGTCAAGAGGTCGCATGTGCTTGACGCGATGGGCGTGTCATCCGATATCGCGAAGGGTGCGTTGCGCGTCAGTTTCGGCTATTCGTCAACGCCTGATGATGTCGTCAAATTTGCGTCTGCTTGTGAAGATATTATCAGGAAAATGAAGACGCGGACCCGCGCCGCGTGATAAAAGCGGGTTTGAGGTGACGCCGAGCCCTTGAAGCCGGTTTGTCAGGAGAGTCAAATGGTTGCCGTTAAGGAGACCGTCGAGCAGGTCAAACAGCTCGATGTCGATCAGTACAAATATGGGTTCACCACGGACCTTGAGGTCGACAAGGCCCCCAAGGGCCTGAACGAAGATATTGTCCGCTTTATCTCGGCGAAGAAGGGCGAGCCGCAATGGATGCTCGACTGGCGCCTTGATGCATTCCGCCGTTGGAAGACGATGGATGAGCCACAATGGGCGCGCGTCCATTATCCCAAAATCGATTTCAACGATTCATATTATTACGCGGCACCGAAAAAGAACGCCGCACCAAAAACACTAGATGATGTCGATCCCGCTATTCTCGACACGTATAAGAAACTCGGCATTCCTTTGCGCGAGCAGGAACTTCTCGCCGGTGTGCAGACATCAAAAGTCGCCGTTGATGCGGTGTTTGACTCGGTCTCGGTTGTCACGACCTTCAAAGAAGAATTGAAGAAAGCGGGCGTGATTTTCTGCTCGATTTCGGAAGCGATCAAAGATCATCCGGAACTCGTCAAAAAATATCTCGGCTCTGTTGTGCCGGTAACGGATAATTATTACGCGACATTGAATTGCGCGGTCTTCACGGATGGGTCGTTTGTTTACATTCCCGAAGGCACACGCTGCCCGATGGAATTGTCGACTTACTTCCGTATTAATGAAAAAAACACCGGGCAGTTCGAGCGCACATTGATCATCGCGGAGAAGGGTTCTTACGTCTCCTATCTCGAAGGCTGCACGGCGCCGCAACGCGACGAGAATCAGCTTCATGCAGCCGTCGTTGAACTTGTGGCGATGGATGATGCCGAGATCAAATATTCGACCGTACAGAACTGGTATCCCGGCGACGCCGAAGGCAAAGGCGGGATCTATAACTTTGTGACCAAGCGCGGCGATTGCCGTGGCGCAAATTCAAAGATCAGCTGGACGCAAGTTGAAACCGGTTCGGCGATCACTTGGAAATATCCGAGCTGCATTTTGCGCGGTGATAATTCGCGTGGTGAATTTTATTCGATTGCTGTGTCTAATGGTTATCAGCAAGTCGACAGCGGCACAAAGATGATTCATCTTGGCAAGAACACGACAAGCCGCATCATCTCGAAGGGCATTTCCGCAGGTAAGTCGCAGAACACCTATCGTGGTCAGGTGTCAGCGCATCGCAAAGCGACAAATGCGCGCAATTTCACGAATTGTGATTCATTGCTGATTGGCGAGACATGCGGGGCGCATACGGTTCCTTATCTGGAATCAAAAAATGCATCGGCCGTGTTCGAGCATGAAGCGACGACATCGAAGATCTCGGAAGATCAGCTCTTCTATTGCCGTCAGCGAGGTTTGTCGGCTGAAGAAGCAACGGCGCTGATCGTCAATGGCTTCGTTAAAGATGTGCTGCAACAATTGCCGATGGAATTCGCGGTTGAAGCACAGAAACTCATCTCGATCAGCCTTGAAGGTTCGGTCGGCTAATTATTGCGCTTAGCGCAGATATTTTAAATTAGGGCATTCGATTATGTTGGAAATCCGCAATCTCCATGTCGCCATTGAAGACGGCACGAAGAAAATTTTGAACGGTCTCAATCTCACGATCCGCGATGGCGAAGTCGCTGCGATCATGGGGCCGAATGGTTCGGGCAAATCGACGCTGTCTTATGTCATCGCGGGCAAGCAAGACTACGAAGTGCTCGATGGCGAAATTTTGCTCGACGGCAAGAACCTTCTCGAGATGGAGCCGGATGAGCGCGCGGCGGCCGGCGTATTTCTCGCTTTCCAATATCCGCTCGAAATCCCGGGCGTCGCAACCATGACTTTCTTGAAGGCGGCCTTGAATGCGCAACGTAAAGGTCGTGGCGAAGACGAGCTAACAACACCTGATTTTATGCGTCGCGTGAAGGCTGGGGCTGAAAAACTCGGCATCCCGCAGGATATGTTGAAGCGCGGTTTGAATGTCGGCTTTTCGGGCGGCGAAAAGAAGCGCATGGAAATTTTGCAGATGGCGCTGCTTGAGCCGTCCATCGGCATTCTCGATGAGACGGACTCAGGCCTCGATATTGATGCGTTGAAGATTGTCTCGGAGGGTGTCAACGCACTCCGCTCGGCGAAGCGGTCGTTCCTTGTGATCACGCATTATCAGCGTCTTCTGAATTACATCGTGCCCGATACGGTTCATGTGATGTCGAAGGGGCAGATCGTGCGCACGGGCGGCAAGGAATTGGCACTCGAACTCGAAGCCAATGGCTATGCCGACTACGTGACGAACGCGGCGGCGTGAGGATAGTATGTCGAATATCACGCCTTTAAAGACTGAAGCCGAGCAGGCGCTGATTGCGCAAGGTGCCACTGTTGCGTCGGATCGCAAAGAGGCCTTCGCGCGCTTTCTTGAACACGGTCTCCCGCATCGTCGTGTGGAAGCCTATCACTATACCGATCTGCGTGCGTTGCTGAAGAGCGCACCGCCGCCGGCAAAGGTTGGCGGCAAGATCACCGTGACATCTGCGCTCGCCGCTATCGACGCGCATGTATTGACGCTTGTTGATGGTCGTTACGACGCTTCGCTTTCGGGCGCGTTGCCGAAGGGCGTGAGCGTTTCTGCGTCTTCCGCTTTGGCCGATGATGGGTCGAATGAGAAGGGGCTTTTAAGCGCCGATCCCGTGATTGCGCTCAATGCCGCTTTTTCAGATAGCGTTCTCGATATTGCGATTGCTGCGAAAGCCGAGATCGACAAGCCTATCCTTATTCGGCTTGTGACAACCGGCGCTCATGCGTCTTATCCGCGCGTGCGCGTGAATGTTGGCGATCATGCGAAGGCCTTCATTGTCGAGAGCCATGAAGGTGCTGCTGCGGGATCGTTGATTGATAGCGTTCTGGAATTGCGCATGGGTGATCATGTCACCTTTGATCATTTAAGACTGAATCTTGTCGATCACGCTGCAACGGTGCTGACGACTTTTGGTGGCGCTATGGGCAAAGAGAGCCTTTATCGCGGCCATAATTTTGTTGTCGGTGGTTCTCTCTCACGACATCAGATTTTCTTCCGCTTTGAAGGCGAGCAATCAAAGGCTGAAATCTCCAGCGCCAGCCTTCTTAATGCGAAACAACATGCGGATACGACACTTGTGGTCGATCATGCCGTTCCCGAATGCCAAAGCCGCGAGTTTTTTGCGCATGTTCTTGATCACGAGTCGACCGGCGTGTTCCAAGGCAAGATCATTGTTCGTCCAGGCGCGCAGCAGACAGACGGTAAGATGATGAGCCGTGCTATCGTGCTTGAAGACGGCGCGACGATGAACAACAAGCCCGAGCTCGAAATTTTCGCGGATGATGTTGCCTGCGGCCATGGCGCTACCGTTGGCGCGCTGGATGAAGATTTGCTCTTCTATTTGCGGGCACGTGGATTGCCGAAGACAGAAGCCGAAGCCCTCATGTTGCAGGCCTTTGTCGGCGAGGCGCTCGAAAACATCGAACATGATGCGATCCGCGATACGCTCGAAGCGCTCGTAGAGCAGTGGCTCAAGGCACGCGGCGCATGAATGCTCACACCAAAACCTTTGATGTCGTGACAGTAAGAGCGGATTTTCCGATTCTCTCGAAAGAGGTTTATGGCAAAAAGCTTGTTTATCTCGATAATGCCGCTTCCGCGCAAAAGCCAAAGCAGGTTTTAGACCGCATGGTTTATGCCTATGAGAATGAATATGCCAATGTTCATCGCGGACTTCATTATTTAGCCAATGCAGCGACCGAGGCATTTGAACATGCACGCGAAACAGTTCGCGCATTCATTAATGCGGCCTCGACCGACGAAATCATTTTTACACGTAATGCCACAGAAGCGATGAATCTTGTTGCCGCGTCTTTGGGGCGTATGGTTCTGCAAGAGGGTGATGAGATTATCCTCTCGGTGATGGAACATCATTCCAATATCGTTCCTTGGCATTTTCATCGCGAACGACATGGCGCGGTGATTAAATGGATCCCTTGCGATGAGCGCGGCGTTCTTGACCTTGAGGCTTACGAAAAGCTCTTCACGCCAAAGACCAAGATCGTCGCCATTTCGCAGATGTCGAATATGTTGGGCACAATCAATCCTATCGCGGAAATGGTAAAGATTGCGCGCAAACATGGTGCCTATATCATGGTTGATGGCTGCCAAGGTGCGGTGCATGTGCCGACCGATGTGCGCGCTCTGGATGTCGATTTCTACTGTCTCACGGGCCACAAACTTTATGGCCCCACAGGTATTGGCGTTGCTTATGGCAAGCGCGCCTTGCTTGAAAAAATGCCGCCCTTTAATGGCGGCGGTGAGATGATTAGCGTGGTGACTGAAGACTCTGTCACCTACAACGAGCCGCCGCACCGCTTTGAAGCGGGCACGCCGCCAATTGTACAAGCGATTGGTTTGGGCGCAGCGCTTGATTACATGCAATCGATGGATCGCGCTGCAGCTTTGAAGCATGAAGAGTCGCTTGGACATTACGCCATGGAGCGTTTGTCTGAATTGAACTCGTTGCGCATCTTCGGCAAAGCGCCGGGTAAGGGCGCGATTGTTGCCTTTGAAATGCAAGGCGCGCATGCGCATGATGTGGCGACGATCATTGATCGCTCGGGTATTGCTGTTCGCGCAGGCACGCATTGTGCGCAGCCTTTATTGAAACGCTTTGGGGTTACGTCAACATGCCGCGCGTCCTTTGCGTTCTACAACACGCATGCAGAAGTTGATGCACTGGTTGATGCGTTGCGCAAAGCGCAATCGATGTTTTCTTGATACGCGGGAGAGACGAGAATGAATGATGCCGCTCCGCCGCTTGAGGAAAAGCCAAATCAGACGGATATCGCTGCGCCTTCGGCTTTGCCTCCCGAAGAGATTGATCGTTTGACTGACGATATTATTGCGGCGTTGAAGACTGTTTATGATCCGGAAATTCCCTCCGATATTTACGAGCTTGGTCTCATCTATCGCATTGCGATCAATGACGATCGTCATGTTGAGATCGATATGACTTTGACGGCGCCCGGGTGCCCGGTCGCTGGCGAAATGCCGGGCTGGGTTGATACGGCGGTGAGCACGGTTCCGGGTGTACGTTCAGTCGAAGTGCGTATGGTTTTTGATCCGCCTTGGGATCAATCGCGCATGTCTGAGGAAGCGCGCGTCGCGCTTGATATGTTTTAAGGGCTTGGCGTTTGGGCGTCACGCCCCATATGATAGAGTGAATCATCCGCCGGGCCTTGAACCCGGCCGGGGAGAGTAAGATGGCAGGATCAAGTCTTAAGCTGATGTCGCTGACCGATGCCGCTGCGGCGCGCATCCGCTTCATCATGGAAAATGTCGATAAGCCGATCGCTGCCATTCGCGTGGGCGTCAAAAATGGCGGCTGCGCCGGCATGGCCTACACAATCGACTATGCCGAGAGCCTCGCGGCTCATGAGGATGTTGTTGAAGACAAAGGCGTGAAGGTCGTCATCGACCCGAAGGCGCTGATGTTTTTGGTCGGCACCGAGATGGATTACAAGACTGATAAATTCACCAGCCAATTCGTCTTCAATAATCCGAATGAAACTTCGGCCTGCGGCTGCGGTGAATCGGTGGCGATTAAGCCGGTAGACCCCGCAGCGCTTGTTTCAGCTGAACACTAAAAGAGTTTTCAGCCTTTAGCTTTGATGCCGCGCGTGAGAAACCCCGGCATCTGATCACCAAAACCGACAGGCGTTGGCCCATCATCATCACGGCGATAGCGCGGTTGTGACGATGGTTTATGTGCGTGCACGGCATTTCGAGGCGCGGGCGCTTGCGGACGTGGTTCAGGCTTTGGTGTTTCGCGCGTGCGTTCGGGTTTTGCCGCGCGTGGGGCACGTTCGGTCTGCGGCTTTGCTTCCCCTTCAGCACGCGGTGCGCGGCGTGACGGCGCGCGATCCGAACGATGAGGGCGAGACGAACGCTCAGAGCGGGGCGCAGGTTCAAACACGGCGTCCGCGAGTGTGGGGCCAAGCCAAGGAATGGATTTTTTGATGAGGCCTTCAATGCCTGCGAGGCTCTTATCATCAGCCGATGTGATCAAAGTATAGGCTGTGCCTAAACGACCTGCGCGGCCGGTGCGGCCAATGCGATGCACATAGTCTTCCGAGTGATGCGGCGCATCGTAGTTGAAGACATGGCTTACATCAGGAATATCAAGCCCGCGTGCGGCAACGTCCGACGCCACGAGATATTGCGTTGTCCCATTACGAAACGCTTCAAGCGCTAAAGTGCGCGCGCGCTGATCCATATCGCCATGAAGCGCGGCGACGCTGAACCCATGTTTCGAAAGTGATTTAAAGACAATCTGCACATCGCTTTTACGATTGCAAAAGATAATACCGTTTTTCACATCCGTTGCATCGCGCATCAGTTTGCGCAATGTCTCACGCTTTTCGGCAGCATGGTTTGATGAGGCAACAAGATATTGCGTGATTGTTTCCGCGGTTGTTGATTGCCGTGCAATTTCGATACGTGCGGGATTATGCAAAAACGTATCCGTGATGCGTTGAATTTCCGGCGGCATGGTTGCGGAGAAAAACAATGTCTGGCGCGTGAATGGCACCATTTTGCAAATACGTTCGATATCGGGAATGAAGCCCATATCAAGCATACGATCGGCTTCATCGATGACGAGAATTTCAATGCCCGTGAGCAGAAGTTTACCGCGTTCGAAATGATCAAGCAGACGACCGGGTGTGGCGATGAGCACATCAACGCCACGTGTGATCTTCACATCCTGATCGCCAAAAGAAACACCACCGATCAGCAGCGCGACATCGAGCTTCTGACCTGAGCCATATTTGATGAAACTCTCTTCGACTTGCGCCGCGAGTTCGCGCGTCGGCTCGAGAATAAGGGTGCGTGGCATACGGGCCCGCGCGCGGCCTTGCTCAAGAAGTGTAATCATAGGCAGCGTGAAGGCGGCGGTTTTGCCGGTTCCCGTTTGCGCAATGCCGAGCACGTCGCGGCGTTCTAACACGCGCGGAATGGCTTCAGCCTGAATGGGGGTGGGGGTCGTGTAGCCGGAAGCGGTTACCGCTTCGAGGACTTTGGGGCTAAGGCCCAGTTCGGAAAAATTCATGTCTTAAAGGCCGCCTCTCAGTCGCGGCGGGCCGGTCCATCGGGGAGCGGCCTTATACTTAGGGGAAAAACGAACTAGCGCGTAGCAACGCTCGAATGCGCGCGGATCATAGGGTTTTACCTTTGCAAGTCAATCGAGGCTTTTATCAGGATGACGCCTCACCCCTTATCCCTCAAAAGCCGGGACTTTTCTCGGTCCCAATCGCGCTTTTTGGCTGTTTCGCGCTTATCGGCGACGTTTTTGCCCTTGGCGAGGGCGATTTCCACCTTCGCGCGGCCACGATCATTAAAATAGATCTTCAAGGGCACAATTGTCATGCCCTCGCGCTGGACCGCGGCGATAAGCTTATCGGCCTGGCGGCGATGGAGGAGCAGTTTCCGCGGCCTTTTCGTCTCGTGGTTGAACTGATGGGCTTCGAGATATTCGGGGATATAGGCATTCACTAGGAACAGCTCGCCATTCTTCTCGGCGGCGTAGGACTCGCCAATCGTTGCGCGGCCCGCGCGCAAGGATTTGACCTCCGAGCCTTGCAGCGCAATGCCCGCTTCAACCGTATCCGCAATAGCATATTCAAACCGCGCCTTGCGGTTCTCAGCCGCAATGCGGCGGGGTTTTGCGTCTTTTTCAGCCATAGGGCCTATATGGCCTCATTCAGCCGTTGATCAACCCGGCATGAACCATCGCAGCGCGGATTGAGGAGGCGGTGGCCGCCGTGACATTGACGAGCGGTAAGCGCACTTCGTCATTCATGCGGCCCAAAATCTTCAAGCCGCATTTCGCACCCGCAAGACCGGGCTCGATGAAGATCGCCTGATCGAGCGGCACGAGCTTGTCTTGCAATTGAAGAGCACCGTTCATGTCGCCAGCCAAAGCCTTCGCCATACGTTCGGCGGAGAGGCGGGGCGCGACATTCGCGATGACCGAAATCGTGCCCATGGCGCCGCAGGCAACTGAGGGCAGCGCGATGATGTCATCACCCGAAAGCTGCACGAAATCCGCACCAAGAGCCTCACGCTGTTGCGAGATACGCGCCACAGACCCCGTTGCATCTTTCACGCCGACAATGTTTTTAAGTTCATAGAGACGCTTCATCGTATCGATCGACATATCGACGACCGAGCGCGGCGGAATATTATAGATGAAAATCGGAATACCGATTGCATCATTCACCGCTTTGAAATGCTGATAAAGCCCTTCCTGATTGGGCTTGTTGTAATAGGGCGTGACAACGAGAACAGCGTCAGCACCAGCCTTTTCAGCGTGGCGCGCGAGATCAACCGCTTCGGTTGTGTTGTTTGACCCGGCACCGGCCATAACCGGCACACGGCCTTTGGCTTCGGCGATACAGGCTTCAACAACGCGTCGATGTTCGTCATGCGAGAGGGTTGGGCTTTCACCTGTGGTCCCGACGGGCACAAGGCCCGTTGATCCTTCCGCAATCTGCCATGAGACATGGGCACGGAAACTCTCTTCGTCAAAAGCACCATTCTTGAATGGCGTGACGAGAGCGGGCATCGAACCCTTAAAAATGGCGCGCGACATAGAGAGAAGCTCCGGAAAGACGATTTTTCTTTATGGGCTTTTGTTAAAAAGCGGAGGAAAGACATAGCCGCTTCCCCACTGAAACGGAAGGGGTGCGCGATTTTGTGCACGGCCATCGCCACGCCGCATTCGGACCGCATGAAAGAGCCGCGCGTTGGCAGGGACCGCGAGAATCGCGCAAAAGCGGTGAGAGAGCGCCCCCAGTGGGCAGCGGAGGCGTAAGTGATCGGCAGACGGGCCTTTCTCGGGACAGTTTTAGGGGCGGCGGCGATAGTTACGTTCCGTATGAGCCCGGTCTATGCCGCGCTGCCCGATCACATGCGGCCTGCGCCTGATGTCGCGAAGGCGCTGGGGCGTGCGCTCGCATCCTATCGCAATGGCGACCTTGCTGCCGGTGATGCAGCGAGTGCGGCGTTAAACGATCCGCTCGCGAAGCTTGTTGCCGAATGGGTGGCGCTGCGGACAGTTCCGGAAAAAGCGGGCTTTGATCGTATCGCTGGTTTTCTCAACCACTATCGGGATTGGCCGACGGTGGCTCTCATTCGCCGCAAGGGTGAAGAGGCGCTCTACAAAGAAAAACATTCATCAGCTGAAATTTTGAACTTCTTTGGTGCGCGCCCGCCTTTGACGCCAACCGGGCGTTATCTCAAAGCGCTCGCTTTGCAAGATGAGGGACGCGTTAAGGAAGCGGGAGACACGATCCGTAAATCATGGCGCGAGGATTCCTATAGTGCTGAGGTTGAGAGCGATCTTCTTGAACGCTTCGGCGACGCGTTGACACTTGCCGATCATAAAGAGCGTGTTGAGACTCTCATTGCGCAAGAAAATTGGGCCGCTGCCCAACGCGCGGCAGAGAAAGCGCAAGGATCAATACTCGCTCTTGCCAAAATCCGCATTGCCATCGGCAAGCGCGATGCGGATGCTGAGAAACTTTTAAAAAGCGCACCGGCATCGCTTAAATCAGATGCCGGATATATTTTATCAGAAGCGCAATTCTTGCGTCGTGCGGATCGTTTGGACGATGCCTTTCAAGCACTAGCGCGGTTTCCGAAAGATCAAACACCGCCACGGCCTGATGACTGGTGGACCGAGCGTCGTGTGCTCGCGCGGCGATTGGTTGAAACACAAAAGCTCGAACTCGTGCTTGAGCTATTAAAGCCCCGTCCGGGAATGACGCAGGCGGCTTTGGCAGATGCGGCGATGATGTCAGGACTCTTCACGTTGGATATGGCAGGCGATGCCGCACGTGCAGAGATGTTTTTCAAGGACTCCGAACAAAAAGCCACGACAGAAGCAGGACGTATTCGCGCGGCCTATTGGATGGCGCAAACGCGCAAAGCGCAAAATCTTGATCCGAATGATGCGCTCACGCGCGCGGCCCGCGCGCCTTTTTCTTATTACGGCATGCTCGCGCGTGAAGCGCTTGGACAAAATGAGTTGTCTTTCCGTTCAACGCCTGCGCCCGATTTTGATCGCGCGGCGGGTGATCAACTCTTTCAAGCGATTATTCTCTTGCTTGATGCAGGCGGCGGCGAATACGCCGCGCCGCTCGCAGGTGATTTTATCCAGCGCGTGTCCGATGCGCCGACTTTATCGGCCTTAGCGTCTGTAGGTGCAACTTATCGCGATCTTCGTCTCGTCAATATTGCGGGGAGGGCAGCGGCACAAAAGAATTATGGATTTGATCTCGAGAATTGGCCGATTGATGGATTTCCTTTGCCTGATAATCCGCCGCTTGAGCGCGCTTTGATTTACGCGATCACGCGGCAAGAAAGTTCATTTGATCCGAATGCCATTTCTTCAGCGGGAGCGCGGGGCCTCATGCAATTGATGGTCGCGACCGCGCAGGAAACAGCGAAGAAAGCGAATATCACTTTCGCTGCCGAAAAGCTCACGGGTGATCCCGCTTACAATGTCACAATCGGCAGCACCCATCTCGCCGAGCTTGTTGAGGATTGGGGTGGGTCTTATTGTCTGGCTATTGCGTCTTACAATGCCGGCAAGGGCAATGTGCGCCGTTGGATTGCAGCGAATGGTGACCCGCGCGAGAAGGCAATTGATCCGGTACGGTGGGTTGAAAAAATTCCCGTGACCGAAACGCGTATCTATGTGCAGCGCGTGATGGAGAATTTACAAATCTATCGCGCGCGGTTGGACGGCCGAAATGCCACGACGCTGATGGATGATATGAAGCGCGGTGCATCACTATAGGGTGAGACGATGACGGATAAGACGCACTCAATTTATCTGTCATCAAGCGACGGCATACGTCTTTATGCGCGCGTCTATGGCGATCATGCTTCTACAGAATTGCCGATTGTGTGTTTGCCGGGCCTCACCCGCAATGCCGATGATTTTGATGCGATGGCCAAACAGCTTGTTGCACGTGATCCCACACGAAAGATTATAGCGCTTGATTATCGCGGTCGTGGACGCTCGCAATTTGCGCGCGAAGCCGCGCATTATTCTGCGGCGGTTGAAGCGGTGGATGTAAGGCAGGTCTTGGCGACGTTCGGCTTCACACGCGCGATCTTTATCGGCACATCGCGGGGCGGGTTGATCACAATGCTTTTGGCGCTCACGGCGCCGGAGCTCATCGCGGCCGTGATCTTGAATGATATCGGTCCTGTGCTGGAGACGCGCGGCTTGCAACGTATCGCGTCTTATGTCGGCAAAGGGTCGATGCCAAAGACGATGGATGAAGCGCGTGAGCGTACACAGGACATCAATCCTGATTTTACCGATCTTGATGACGACGAGTGGACACAGCTCGCGCGTATGAGTTTCCGTGAGACGGCGACCGGCGGTGTGGCCCTTACTTATGATGCGGCGTTGTCACGCGGATTCCTCGCGCTTGATTTTTCCAAACCGCAACCGACGCTTTGGCCTCTATTCGATGCGTTGAAGCCTGTGTCTGTGCTCGTTATTCGCGGGGAGAATTCCGATCTCTTATCGGAGGCGACGGTCAAGGAAATGGTGACGCGGCATCCGCAATGCTCATCCTTCACGGCCATCAACGAAGCACACGCACCACTGCTCGGCCGCGCGCGGACGGTGGAGGCGATTGCGGGGTTTGTTAATGGTGTTGGGGCTTAATGTTCTTTCCGTCATTGCGAGCGGGAGCGAAGCAATCCGGATGATAATCACAATTTGAATGCCATGTTTCCATAGCATCCTATCCTTAACCCCCAACTGGATTGCTTCGTTCGTCTTTCAAAATGATTCACAGGATCATTTTGTTTGCTTTGCAAACCATTCCTCACTGCTCGCAATGATGATAAACACACTCCGCTCGCAATGATTGATAACTAATTCCACCATATTGACCCTTACAAACAAAAATCCCGGCGGTTGCCCGCCGGGATTTTCGTGTCGAAACGGATCTTTTAAGAAAGATCAGAAATCGCGCTGGATGCGGAGAACGAAGAGATTTGAATTCGTTGTAGCCGTTCCGTTATCAGTCTGCGTGTTCACATATTCCGGCTCAATCGCAAGACCTTTTGCTGCATTATAGACATAAGAGATACCAACATTGGTTACCTTTGTCGTCTTATCAGCGAGAGTTTCTTTTGATTGGTCAGCAGCGACTGCGAAAGTGCCAGCGCCCGTTGCGAAGGTGATTTCACCGCCGACATTGGTGCCCTTTGACTTGTCGGTACCATTGAAGTCACGCAAGTTGCCGGCTGTCGTATATTTTGAAGCCGCTTCGCTGGTGCCGCCGAAAACAGCAGCTCCGAAGCCGCCACCAAGCGCCGCACCTACACGGCCTACAACAGCATAGCCCTGCGTGCTACCGCCTGTAGCGTTGCTTGCTTGCGCATCATGCGAAGCAACAACAAGCTTAATGTTAGCTGGGCCCGCATTCGTTGCAAAGCCAATGAGCGCATCTGGACGATCAGCGACAGGGCTCGTCGTATTAGGCGCGGTACCATAGGTGTTATTATCTGCAGCGTTTTCGAGTGCGAATGAAACCGTAGCCGCGCCGACTGGCAAATCATATCTCAAGCCGGAGCCTGTGCCGCCACCGAGGTTGGAGCCATAGGTATCAGCATTTGTTCCCGCGATATCAGCGAGCGATCCGTTACGACCGGCCGTTAAACCAGCGAATTGCACAAAGGCACGGTCAATCGCCACGCCGCTAGTTGCAGCGTTCAAGCGACTAAAACCACGCAATGTACCAATATCTGTGTTTGAACGCACATCAGTCATCAAACGAAAACGGGCGCTCTGCGAATAATTTGATGTTACCGCGTCCGTTGAATCGCTTGTATAGGTGCCGCTATATTTAAAGTGGCCCGAGAACTGAATGCAGGTATCGCCGCCAGGAATCTGGAAGAAGCCTGCGCCGAAAGCAGGGCAACCTGTTGCAGGCTTTGCAGCCGGTGCGCCCTTCTTGGCAGGAAGATCGGCTGCGTAAGCCGAACCAGCAACAACGAGCGCTGCCGAGGAGAGGAGAAGTGTTGAGAGTTTCATGGATCAATCCAATTCAGATGAGCTCGAGACCGTCTCGAACTCTTCAACAGGATGACCATAAAATTTGAGCAACTTGACGCAACGTGAGTCTGCGCAAAAACGCCCTCAAAATGCAACTCTTGTTGCCTCTGTTGCAAAGATGAAACAGATTTTACTCATTAAAAATTGAAGTACAACCTGAGTACAATTTAAGGTTGTATTTGAGTAATGAGATTACCCACCTCAATGCGCGTGTTTATGGTGAATGAGTCGTGAAGGGTGGGGGAGAGATTCGGCGGGAAAGTTTGATTGCGTCCATACGATAGCCATTAACTGGATTGCTTCGCTCGCAATGACGATTAAAAGATTCCCCCGATCGCAATGACGAAAAAAGAACTAGGGAAAAAATTGGCAGTCGTGTGCCGACTGCCAGTTAAAAGAAGATTTTATATTTGAAGCACAGTCTCAAAATGGCAGGACGATATCCATCACCTGCTGGCCATAGCGAGGTTGTTGGACATCGGTTATTTGGCCGCGGCCACCATAAGCAATGCGGGCTTCGGCGATCTTCATGGATTCAACCGTGTTATCGGCTTCGATATCTTCCGGCCGGATAATGCCCGCGACGATCAATTCGCGTATTTCGAAATTCACGCGCACTTCCTGTTTGCCCTCGATCACCATATTGCCATTAGGCAAAATTTGCGTGACGACGGCAGCAACATTCGTAGCAAGGGTCTCTGCGCGTTTTACAGAGCCTGAGCCATCACTCGCGGACGTTGATGACGCGCCCACAAGCTTGTTCTGGTCAGCGCCAGCAAAGGCTGTTTGCGTTTTTGCTTCGAGGCCGAAAAGATTGGGCACGCCCATATTTTCTGAATTTGAGCGCGCGCGTTTTGTCTCATTGGCAATATCGGCGCTGTCTTTGAAATTCACTTTGACGGTGACGAGGTCGCCCACTTGCCGCGCGCGTTGGTCTTTAAAGAAGCTGCGCGAGCCTTGCTGCCATAATGAGTTGGGGGCGTGGGAGACGGCAACTGGATCCGGCATCGGCATTCTGACGGGTTTGTAATCTGTGCTGGCCGTCGGGTCTTCAATAGACGAGAGGGACGGCGTTTTTCCCACATTGGCCAAGCGATCCGCCGTGTTGCAGCCCGCAAGCAGAAGTGAAACCGAAGCCAAGAGGATGATTGTGCGGGGCGATGTCATGGTTTCACCTGTTGTGTATTGGGGAGATCAATGCTGGCGAGTTTGCCGGGGAAGAGGGAATTGACGCTGGCTGCCCCTTGTCCTGTCACCAGCGCGTCGATTGTCCGTTTAGTTTGCGGATGGGTGACACTGATTGTGTCGCCAAGCGCGCCTTGTTCCATCGCACGCCCGCGCAAAAGGAGGCGCAAGCCACCGGCAGCATAAGTGAGCGTTACGCTCGATCCCTTTTCAACAAGGATTGGCTTTGTGAGTTTGGAGGGGTCAATCGATGTGCCGACGGCCAAGTCATCAATGAGCGCCATGCCAATCAAGGCCGTGCGCGGGGCATTGGCTTGTGATGTGCCAACAAGAGCGCACCGCTCGGTGATGAGATCATTGGCGGTGAGCACGTCGCCCTTTTTTCCTGCGCGCGCGAGTTTGGCGCATTCACCAAAAGCGTCATAGCGGCCCGAAACCGATACGCGACGTTGTGAGAGTGTTGTACTGTCGGCGACAATGAGATCAGCCGTGTAGCTCTTGCCTGTTTGATCAAGAATGAGCGAGGCGACTTCAAGCGGCGCGCGTGAGTCTTGCTCAACCGTGAGGGTCTTTGGAAGTGCTTCTTCCATTACCGTTATGTTTGATGCGGGCACATGACGCGCTTCGGCAAGCGCTTGTGTTAGTGCTCTTTTCAGCGTGCCTTGATCAATCACGCGACCTGTTCTTGTGATCATGATCGATACAGGTGCTTTATCAGAAAGCGTAACGCCGATGCGTTTAAGAGCGGAGATCACACGTTCAGATGAAATGATGCCGCTTTCACCGGGTGCCGGAGCCGCGAAGAGGGGCGTAGCGGGAAGCACTTGACCCTCGACAAGATCGGCTAAAGATAAAGTCGCGCTTGAAACTGTAACAGTACTTTTGAGCTTTACAGGGGCACCAGCCAAAGCCGGAAGGGTTAAGAGTGGCGCGATGAGGAAAGAGGCGAGAATCTGTTTCATCACTTAGCCCTTAAACATCTGTGTGGTGGATTGCTGCATCTGGTCTGCGGCGGTCACGACGCGCGAATTCATTTCATAGGCGCGTTGCGCGGCGATCAGTGCCGAAATTTCTGTGACCGCATTCACATTAGCTTCTTCGAGATAGCCTTGCTGCAAATCGCCAAGGCCATCGGTGAGCGGATCAGCAGTGATCGGATCGCCCGAGGCAGCGGTTTGCGCGTAGAGATTGTCGCCAAGTGACTCTAGTCCGCTCTTGTTGATGAAATGCGTCAGTTGAATTTTGCCAACATCTTGAGGCGCGGATTGTCCGGGGAGTTTGACTTGAACGAGACCCGCGGCACTGACCGACACCGATGTCGCATTCGCGGGAATGGTGATGCCCGGATCAACAACCAAGCCGCCTGCTGTGACGAGTTGACCCTGCGGATCAAGGCTGAAAGAGCCATCGCGCGTATAGGCCGTCGTGCCATCAGGGCGTTGCACCCGGAAAAAGCCTTCGCCACGAATGGCGACATCGAGATCACGCTGTGTGGCGGTGATCGTGCCTTGTGACATAATGCGCGATGTCGAAACCGGCTTCACACCTGAGCCGATTTCAATCGGCGCGGGGGCTAGTGTGCCCGTTTGCGAAGTCGAAGACCCTGCCGCCTTCAGTGTTTCGTAAAGAAGATCCTGAAACTGCGCACGCTGTCTTTTATATCCCGTGGTCCGCACATTGGCGATGTTGTTCGAAATGGTTTCGACATTTAACTCTTGGGCTTGCATGCCGGAGGCGGCCGTATAAAGCGCTTGCATGGTCTTTTATCCTTAAGCGGGAATAGACGATAGACGTTCGATAGCGTTGCGCTTTGTCTCATCAAGCCGCTGGAGCGCAGCGGCGACGGAACTATAAGCGCGGTTGACTTCAATGAGCTGGCTCATGGCGAGCACAGGGCTGACATTGGATTTCTCGATCGCGCCCGTAATCAGCGACGGCGCTTGCGAGAGAGGCAAGGGCGATTGCGCGGCATAGAGATTAGCGCCTTGATTGGTCAAAGCGGTGGGGTCTTTCACATCGACGATTTTGAGTTTTCCAATTGGTCCTGATTTTGAGGAGACCACGCCATCAGGCGTGATTGATAAAGCGCTGTCCGCGGGATCAACCGTAATCGGTCCGCCATCGCCTAATACGACATGACCATCGGATGTCGCGAGCTGGCCTTGCCCATTAATCGAGAGTGCACCATTGCGCGTATAGTGCTCACCGGAGGGCGTTTTAACCGCGAGCAAGGTTTTACCGCGCAGCGCAATATCAAGCGGGTTGCCTGTGCGTTCGGTTGATCCATCAGTGAAATCGAGGAGTGCCTGCTGATTCGTGACAAAAGATACGGAACGCTCTCCCGTCGTCCATGAATCAAGTCGCTTTTTGCCAATTAGATATTCCTGAAACTTCAATCCGCGCGATTTAAAGCCTGTTGTCGAGGCATTCGAGACATTATTGGCGAGAATATCGATCTGTCGCAAAAGACTCGATTGATGGGAGAGGGCGACAAGTTGGGCATTGTCCACGGATGAAATCCTTCTCAGGTCAATTAATTCCGTAAGGGCAAGTGCATAGGGCATGCCATTTGCGTAAATTCATTAAAATCCAATCATTTCAATTTGTTATTTTGTAGAGAGTGATTGGGCATGAATGACGTTACGGCATCAATGCACCTTTGGATGCGGTCAGTTTTGCCGTCATGAGGAAGATTATTAACTCTCCCTTAACCACAATTCTTCAAAGAATGCGCAATATTACGTTACGGCAAATACGAAGGCAGCGACTCTCATGACCGATGCGACGATGGATGCAGGCGCTTCCGCGAAAGACAAAAGCGGCGAGAAGCCGAAATCAAACAGCAAAATGTTGATCATAATCGGCGGGCTTGTCGTACTCTTGGGCGGCGGCGCAGGGGGGTATTTCTTTTTTATAGCGCCAAAGCCTGCAGCAACCGAGCATAAGGAAGAGAAGAAAGTTACGGGCTTCCTCGAAATCAAGGAACTTCTGATCGGTATGGCCGCCGATACCGCGCAGCCAAATATTGGCCCCCAGCGCTTCATGAAATTGCATGTGATGCTTGAAGTTGCTGACACGAAAAAGATTCCGGCTCTTCAGGCTTTGCAGCCCCGTATTGAAGATATGTTTCAAGTTTATCTTCGCGAGTTGCGGCCCGCCGATTTACAAGGCTCGGCTGCCATATTCCGCTTGAAAGAAGAATTGTTGCGCCGGGTTAATCTTGCCGTCAGTCCCGAGCGTGTTGATGCGGTTTTGATCAAGGAACTCTTGCTGCAATGACCGATCTCGACTCCGCGCCTCAATCCCAAACGCTTCTCGATCCTTGGAATGCCATGCTGGATGACAGCGTTGCTTCACGCGTGGCTGAGGCAGAGGAAGGTCTGTTGGGTGCTGAAGAGATTGAGCGCCTGATGGCTGATGATCAGGGTGTCATCGAAGCACCGGGCACAGAACTACTTGCGCAATCGGTTGCAACGCCTGATCGGATCTTATCGGCGCTTCGGCCGATAGGGGAAAAAATAGGACTTGGCGCAACGAGAGAGATCCGCAACGCGTTAGCGATTTTAGCTGATTTTTCTTTTGTAGACGTTTCTTATTCGCGCTTAGGAGGCCTTTTGGCACATGTGCCGATTCCGTCACTGATGTCGCCTCTTCTTACGTCGAGTGGGTCGCCCGCGGGGTTAATTCTCGTCGATCGTTCCTGTGCATCGCTTTATCTCGATTGCGTTTTGGGCGGAGGCCAAAGTCATACGTCACAAGCTGAAGGGGGCCGTCCTTACTCTCCTATTGAGACGAAGCTATTTGAAGGTTTTGCCGCAGCGCTTATGGCGGCCATTGGCCCCGGGTTAATGCCGCATTATGATAGTGCGCTCACCTCAAAAGGTGTTGAAACGCAGCCGCGATATCTCGCCCTCGGCAAATATGCGGATTCAGCTGTCCGCTTCCGTTATAAATTTCAGATCGATAAACGTAAGGGGATCGCCGAGATTATTTTTACGGGTGACGTTTTGGCGCGGCTTGAAAAAGCATTTCTGCCCGCGCGCATCGAACTAAAGCCTGAGAATGATGATGCCTGGCGTCAGCGTCTTGTCGCGATTGCCGCTGGCGCGATGATTGATCTCGATTTTGTATTGGCTGAAGTGCATTTTTCCCTTCGTCATCTTCAAGCCTTGCAAATTGGCGATACGTTGCCGCTCGGCATTTCTCAAACAACGCCCGTACGCGTGTGTTCACACAATAAAGCTCTCGGGCAGGCATTGATCGGACGAGCAGGTCCTAAAATGGCCATACGTATGTTGGGCCCGGTCACCGCATCCTAACGACGATTCGAAAAGGATATTTCGATGGATATAATCACTCTGGGTACTGATATCTTGATCGCAATAACTTTGATCTATTGCATCATTCTCGAACGCCGCATTCGGCAATTCAGAAATCAGGAAGCCATTTTCAAGAATTTGATTGGGGAAGTGTCCCGCTCGACTTTTGCGGCTCAATCGGCAGTCACTGCGCTCAAGCAAGCTCTAAATGATGCGCAGCAAAAGCAATCCGCATCGGTTACTGCGGTTACGGAGCCCTTGGTGGCTACGCGCGATTTCATCCCCGAACAGAGTGTTCCTAAGGCGCAGCCCAAAATGCCAAACGTCAATATGTCGGCCTCTGATCTCGCACGTCATTTTGCAGAGTTAAGGCTTGCCGGTCCGACATCATGAAACCGGCTCTTTCCTTTAATCCGATGTTATGGGGCGTGGGTGCCTTGGGTGTAATGTTAGCTATTCGCGTCATTCAACCATATTGGCCTGATCAGCTCTCGACGGCTCAAACAAATAGTCTAGCTGACAATATTTCTCGATCTTTTGAGAAGCGGCTGCCATCTCATGAACGGTCTGTCGATATCATCACGGGGTCAACACCTGAGGCCAAAAAGCCGCAAGCGCCTGCAAACGCGGAACAAAAGACCGAAGCGGGAAATGCCGAAGCCGCTAAGACTGAGCAAGCAAAGGGCGGAACAGAAAAGCCCGTTGAGCCCCCCAAAGGGACAACTGAAAAAGCCGGCGAAGCAGCCAAGGGGGCATCTTCCTCAGCTGCCGCTCCAGATAACATCTCTGTCCCCGAAACTATAACGGGTGAGAAAACACTGCTCGAGAGACTTGCCGCTCGTCGTCAACAAATCGATGAAAAGGAGAAAGCACTCAGTGAACGTGAGGCTTTATTGGCAGCGGCCGAGCAGCGCCTTGAGCAAAGAATTGCGGAATTGAAAGCGGCTGACAGCGAATTGAAAACGACACTTGAAGCCAAAAAAAATGAACAAGTAACGATTAAACCTCTTGTGACGATGTATGAGACGATGAAGCCGAAAGAGGCAGCAAAAATCTTCGAGAAACTCCAGCTCGCTGATTTGTTGCCAATTGCGCAGGCCATGAACCCCCGGAAGCTTTCGGAAATATTGGCGCAACTCGACCCCGTCATGGCGGGCAAGCTCACAGTGGGTATGGCACCGGTAACATTTCAGCGCAGCGCGGCTCAAATCACAAATTCTCTTCCGGAATTGCCGGACCTTCCGGTTCCCGCGCGCTAGCTCTTCCTTAAAGAATTTAGCTTAATTGACGTAACGTTAGATATTTTTTGGTGAGCTGTTAATGGGCCGTTTTTCCGTCCTCCTGCCGGGGTTGCGTTATGAGCGCATCTGTTTTGCGCTGTTTTTGACGCTTTTCGGGTTGTTTTGCTGCGTTGGCGAAAGCCGAGCTGCCGAGACGCCCGTTCAAGTCACTGCACGGGCGATCGATGCCAAAGACTATGGGCGCGTGATTTTTTCCTTTAGCCAATATCCGGAGATATCGAGCTCGGTCTCGCGCGGGGTGATTGTTTTATCCTTTGATCGGCCAATCGACATCTCGACTGATCGATTAACGATTGATCTTCCGAATTGGATTTCGGCGGCGCGCCTTGATCCGGATCGAAAGGCCCTTCGCTTAGGTCTTGCCAAAGCCGCACGCCCCAATCTGACGGAAGCGGGAAATGAGCTCTATTTTGATTTGCTTCCGGAAAACTGGAAGGGCACGCCTCCTGCACTTCCGACCGATGTTATTCGTGAGCTTTCGCGTAAGGCGCGCGCGGCGGATTCGGCAAAGCGAGAGGACATGCCGTCGCGGACGCTTCTGGTTGATACCGCGACGTCCAATAAGCTTTCTCGACTAATTATTCGGGGCGCTGCGCCAGCGGCCTTTCGCGTTAATCGTAAGGACCAAATCATCGAACTCGAATTTTTGGGTGACTATGATCTCGATCTCGCGCGCTTAAGAGCTGATTTGCCTGTTGGCTTCAAATCGACCGATTTTGAAAAGCGCGATGGAAAAATGCTGTTACGAGTTCAGATTGAGAATGGTGTGACCCCCGATGCGCGCATTGAGGACGGCGCTGCTATTATTGATGCAATCTTCCACCGCTCCGGCAGTCTTGAATCGGCACGCGTTGCGTTCTCCACCGTACCTCTAGACACATCAGCGCCAGCAGGGTCTCAACAATCTCAAGATAAAGCGGACATCGTGAGTGATTTGCCTCAAATCTCAACGGGGTTTTCACTCACACTTCTTTCTGGCCTCGATGGGCCACGCTTGATCCTGACATCACCTAATGCCCTGCCACTAGCAACTTTTTCGCGAGCGAAATCGCATTTTTTTGCAATTGAAACCGATATCGATCCCGATATGAATGGATTGTTAGAGGCTGCAAAGGGTATTGCGAGGATAAAGTCGTTTAGATCGGGGAAATTGTTTGTCATCCGATTTGATGATGATCATCAGCGTTTTCCGCTTATGGAGACGAGAAACGAAAATCGTATTGCGCTATCCTTTTCAACGGCTCCGGTCAGATCAAAATCAAACATAGAGATTTTGCCACAGCGGGATGAAAAGGGTCATGCCCAGCTTTTAGGCCTTATGGCTGAGGCCAGTACCGCTCATATCATTGATGACCCCGATTTTGGCGATCGCATCATTGTCGTTCCCACAACGTCACTGGGACATGGATCCTCTCAAATACGCCATTTTCCTGAAGTGACGCTTCTTCAATCAGCGCAGGGTCTGGCGCTTGTTCCCTTAGCAGATGATCTCGATGTTACTCTTGATAATGGACTTCTTTCCATCAAACGTCCGATGGGACTCGCTCTTTCGGGATTGTCGGAGGTCGATGCGGGAGCCTATGGCCGTAATGGTTTGAGTGTCATCAGTCGCGCGAGATGGGAGCGTGACGAAACTGCCGATTTTGTATCCCGCCGGAATTTTTTGACGGCTACAATTGCCGATGCGCCTGAGGCCAATCGCTTTCAACATCGATTGACGCTGGCGCGTTTTCTCGCAGCGCATAGTCTTTTTCCTGAAGCGGCTGCTGCATATTCCCTTGCTCTTGAATTAAACGGTATTGAGCAACCCTCACCACGAGATCGTCTTGAATTGGCAATCTATCAGGCGCTTTCAGGCGCTGTTTCTGTTGCGCGCGCGACTTTGTCTGATCCCATGCTTGCCAAACAGGATGAAGCCAATCTTTGGCGGTCATATCTCGATTCCATGGAAGGTCATGACATCGATGCGGTCGCCTCATATCGGCGATCGGCCGCTATACTTGGTCTTTATCCCGAGACTCTTAGACGCATTTTCCGGATGCAAATGCTTCAATCTGCTTTGGAAATTGAATCGACGGGCATAGCGACGCAGCTTTTGAATGCGCTTATTGAAGGATATCCGGAAGCCATTCCGGATCGGCTTTCCCTGTACCATGCCCGCCTTGATGACATCACGGGAAACAGCGTTGATGCGCGGCCCGTTTATGATCATTTATCGTCGTCGAAGGACACGAACACGGAAGTCAAAGCGCGATTCTATAAAGCTGCGGTTGATTTGAAAGAAGGTCGTCTCCCTCCGGAGGAGGCGGTCAAGATTATTCAAACGCTCACGACGATCTGGCGTGGCGATCCCTTTGAAGCGCGGATGTTGATGACCCAAGCGCGCGCGGCGATTTCAGCGAAAGATTGGAAATCTGCCTTCACAGCGGCGCAGCGTTTAAACCGCATCTATGTTGAAATTGACGGTGTTCGTCCACTTTTGGAAGATTTTGCTCTTCGATTTGATGGATTGTTGTCAGGTGAGGGCAACGACAAAATTGATTCTTTTGAAACGGTTGCGCTCTTCTTAGATTTTCGTGAATTTATGCCGGTAGGGCGGCGCGGAGATGAGTTAACGTCAAAACTCATTGAGAGACTTGTTGATCTTGATCTCATTCCGCAAGCAACGGATCTTCTTAAATATCAGATATCTTTTCGGCTACCGCCCATTCAGAAGCCCATTGCAGCGCTTGAGTTAGCGGAGCTCTATCTACGCGATAAGAAGCCCATTGAAGCCATTAGAGCAATTGCTGATACAAGATCGGGCGGCCTTGATGAAGAGACGCGTCGTGCCCGACGATTGATTGAAGCGAGTGCGCGCGCTGAACTCTCTGAAATTCAGGCGGCGATTGATCTTTTAGAAGGGCTTGATGATCGTGAGGCATCTCGGTTGCGTGGCGATATCTATTGGAAAGCAAAATCATATTTGATGGCCGCTAACGCCTATGAAATTGCACTATCGGGCTCATGGCGCGATGACGGGCCCATGGTGCAGGATGATTCTGCATTATTGTTAAGATCGGCTATCTCTTATGTTTTGGCCAATGATCCTTTTGGTATTGAACGGATTAGAAATCGCTACTTAAAGAGATTGGAGTCAACGCCTAATGCGCCCGCCTTTCGTTTGTTAACGACGCTAGCGTCATCTCGCGATGTCGTCGCTGCGGCGCTTGCTGATACGGTTTCAAACGCAAAGATGCTTGACCAATTCCTTCAGTCTTATCGCAAACGATATATTGATAAAGAGACTAAAGCAGCTTCTGATGCGGCATCTGACATAAAGCAAACACAGTCGCCCGGTTAAGCGCTCATAGCCCGTAACTCTTTACAAGGGAGCCGGCAACAAGACTCCAGCCATCGACAAGCACAAAGAAGATAAGCTTGAACGGCAGAGAGACGGTTGTTGGCGGAAGCATCATCATGCCGACCGCCATTAAGATTGATGCCACAGCCAGATCAATGATCAGAAAGGGCATGAATAAGAGAAAGCCGATTTCAAATGCGCGCCGCAATTCAGAGATCATAAAGGCGGGTGTGAGAGCGGTGAGCGGTGTGACTTCAGGTGACTGGGGGCGTGGCTCGCCGGACATATCGAGAAAGAGTTCAAGATCTTTTTCTCTCACATGCGTAAGCATAAAAGTGCGAATGGGTCCCGTCGCTCTTTCAAAAGCGACTTCCGCAGCAATTTGGCCTTGAACAAGGGGCGTTACTGAATTGGCGTAAATTTCTTTGATCGTCGGCGCCATGATAAAGCTGGTCAGAAACAAAGCGAGGCTTACAACCACTGTATTGGGTGGTGCCGACTGTGTGCCAATTGCCGAGCGTAAGAGGGATAAGACCACCACGATCCGGGTGAAGGATGTCACCATGATTAAAATGGCGGGCGCGATGGAGAGGACCGTGATCAGCGCAATGAGTTGAAGGGCCCGCTCAGTTGTTCCGCCGGTCGTTCCCAGATCAAGCGATAGGGTTTGAGCAAAGGTTTCAGTGGTGAGAACGGGCAGAATCACACCCGCGCTCCATACACGACTCAAGCCAAGGGACCTTTTTTCCATGCGCGGAACTTAGGCAAGGCCCGTTTAAACGCCAGAGCTTAGCCTTAAATTAAGTGACCTAACGGAATATTGGTTGTGGACAGCTTCCGTTACGGCGTGTCGCGATTGCGGCCCAGAAGGCGGCGCAATCCCTCGGTTGGCGTCAACTCGTCCCTGATAGGAATAATGGGGGCGGAGAGCGGGTCATTTTCTGCGCGCATCTCTTCATCATCGCCGTCTTTTAACTGCGGCGTGTAGGGATCGTGAGTAGCGGTCAATGGTGCCTGTCTACCGAATTGTTGTCCGAACGGGTCTTGGGAGACGGGCGGCAAGGTGTGCTCGGCGGTGAGGGGCAGATCAACACCTCTTAGATCGGCCGGTCTTTCGAAATGGCGAGCAATTTCGGCAAAATCCGAAGGGCGAATATCGGTGTCTTCACCGCGAGTGCTGAAGGCAGGGCGGCTTGTCGCCGTGATTGGCGCGACCGGAGCTAGCGGCACTTTGGGAAGCGGAGACTGCACCGAGGGTAATTCCGGCGTTGTTGAGGAAACCGACACCGCTTGCGGGGGTAGTTTGGCCAGATTAGGCGTTTCTCGTTGTCCTGCCGCATTTGAGCGGACAATATTGGTTTCAATGACGACATCCGAGTTACCACCGACCAAAATGAGGTGTTCAACCGAATCGCGGCGAACAATCATCAGTTGGCGCTGGCGGTCGACGCTGAATGTATCCACAATTCCCAAGCGAGGTTGGCGCCCACGTCCGGATCCGTCCACCCCCCGCGATGTTTGAACGACGCGGCGGAGAATGAATGCAAAAAGCGCCAGCAAGGCGAGAATTCCCGCCAAAGCCAGCACATAGAGATAGGGTTGCGGGAGCTGGAGCCCGAAAAGCGAATTCATCCACCAAACCTTCTTGTTGAACGCCCGCGCCGAAAGACCGCCCGTTAATTGTGGAAAGGGGGCAGCGGCGAAGGCCGAATCGAGCTCGGCTCAATCCATTCTTTACGGATTATTTACCATAATAATTGAAGCTTCAAAAACGAAAACTCGGATCGTTTGAGGCTGAAAGCGGATGGACAGCGGATTACTCTCAACTCTTAAGGATCGCTTGGCCTGGTTGGGGTCGCGGCAGACGGTTCTTGCCCGCAATGTGGCCAATGCCAATACGCCAGGATTTAAACCGGCAGATCTCGAACCCTTTTCGCCTCGTGCGGTGAATTTAACCGTGACTGACGCGTCAGGACAATCGTCAAAACCCCGCATGTTTGAAACAAGGCCGACAGGGGCACCCGTTTCGCTCGAAGATGAAATGGCAAAGCTTGGTGAAGTCCAACTCGATTATCAGCTCGCTTCGACGCTCTATGTGAAAAGTCTTGGTCTCCTCAAAATTGCTATCGGAAGGAAATAAGCCATGGATCTTGCGCGCACTATTGCAATGGCCACTGCCGGTTTGAAAGCCCAAACGGGTCGCATGCGGATCGCAGCTGAAAATCTTGCGAATTCGGAATCCACGGCATCAAAACCCGGTGCTGATCCCTATCGTCGCAAAGTGCCTGTTTTTCGTGTGGCCTCGCCAAGTGATAGCGAGAAGCCTGCCGTATTACTGGCAGGCACAAAACGCGATCAGCAAGCTTTTCCTACTCGTATCGATCCGGGCCATCCAGCCGCTGATGCAAGCGGCGTGGTCAAATTTCCGAATGTCGATCCGATCATCGAACAAGCCGATTTGCGCGATGCGCAGCGAAGCTATGAAGCGAATTTGAATGTGATCGCCGCCGCGCGCCGCATGATGTCGCGCACGATTGATATCTTAAGAGGTTAATGTCGTTAGGCTCTTTTAATTCGGAGTATGGTCCATGCCCGCGCCCGCCTTTGCTGCCACAACCTATGCCGCCGCCCAAAATCTCCTGCAAAGTCCTTCAAATCCCGCTTCGTCACTCTCTGGGGGACAGGATTTTGCTTCGCTTGTGCGGGATCAAGTCGAGAATGCGCGGCAGGCTGACCAGCAGATCAATGCCGCCGCACGAGGCAAGGGCGATCTTTTAAGTGTGGTTACCGCGATTTCCGAAACGGAAACTTCAATCCAAACCCTTGTCGCCGTCCGCGACAAAGTGATAGCCGCTTATGAAGATGTCATGCGTATGGCAATCTGATTCGGAGGCATCATGACGGGCGCTGAACTTGTCGATGTGGCCAAAGATGGCCTTCTGACTTATGCGCGTGTCGCCGGCCCTTTGATGGTTGCGATTATGGTGGCGGGTGTCGTGATTTCTTTTCTTCAGGCGATCACGCAGATTCAGGAGCAATCACTTACTTTTGTTCCGAAAATGGTTTTGACCGGACTCGGCCTATATTTTCTTCTGTCTTTTATTGGATCATCCATGATGGCCTATATGACGCGGATTGCGTTTCGCATATCTCAAGGCGGATAGAGTGATGTCTCGCTCTCCACGAAAAATCTGATGGTCTTCGCATTTTCTCCCGCGATTGTTTTGGACGTGAGTCTTGTCTTCGCCCGCATCGGCAGTCTCGCAATGTTATTTCCCTTGATTGGCGAGCGCTTTGTACCGATGCGTATTCGATTGGTGCTTGCGCTCTTTCTTGCCCTTCTTCTTACGCCCGGCTTAAAACCTCTTTTTAGTTCAGTCCTCTCAACGCCTGATCGGCTGATCCCTATATTTCTTGGTGAGGTGCTAATTGGCCTCATTATCGGTTTGATCATGCGCATGATCATGGCGATTTGCGATCTCGCTAGCCAATTTATAACTCAGTCCTTGGGGCTCTCACTGGGGGAAGTGCTTAATCCGAGTATGGGCTTTGCAACGCCCGTGCTCGGAACCTTTTTGACTTTGTTGATGCTTGTCAGTTTTTTTGCGATTGACGGTCACCATGCGGTTATTCGCGCCATGAGTGAGAGTTATCGTGCCTTGCCCCCCGCTCAGCCTATTGATTTGGGCGATTTTAGCCAATTAGCACTGGCGACTTTAGCGCACGCTTTTGATGTGGCGTTAAAGATTGCAGCGCCTTTTATTTTTTTCGGCATTCTGATCAATCTCGGTCTCGGTCTGATCTCCAAGTTGATGCCGATGGTACCGATTACTTTTTTGGCAATCCCTGCTTCGGTCCTCGTCGGACTGTTTATTCTGTTTTTGCTTGTTGATCCGATCACTCAACATTTTGTCGAGGACCTTTTACAAGGCCTTTCGACATTCGCGCCGGGTTAGACCCTATGGCCGAGGAGAGTGATCAAGATAAAACTGAAGCCCCCAGTCAAAAACGCATCGATGATGCGCTTCTAGAAGGCAATGTTCCCCAAAGTCCGGAGGTTACGACATGGGCCATCATGGGTGCTATGGCGATCATCGTCGGCTTTCTCTCAGGACCCGGATTACCAGGTTTGACGTCGTTGAAACTATTTCTCGCGCGAGCAGGGGAGAGCGGCGGCAGCGATTTGTCATTTGCCGCACTTTATGAAGTTATCGTCTTTCAAACATTTTTTGGCGGCATATGGGTTGTTTTTGCGATTGTCATTTTAGCCGCCATTGCGGGGGCGGCTCTTCAACATCGTCTAGTATTTTCGCTTACGCCCGTGACGCCTAAACTCTCTCATGTTTCTCCTCTAAGCGGATTAAAGAGAATATTTGGAATTGAAGCGCTCGTTCAATTTGCGAAGACGCTTTTAAAGATGGTGGCGGTTGGTGCGATCATCACATTTTTGATGATCGACGAAATCAAAAATCTTTCTTCGATGCTCACGCTCGATCTAAACGTGTTTTACGAAGTTGTGCGTAAATCGGTCGGCACACTCATCTTCTCGGTGCTTGCCGTACAGACTTTGATTGCGGGCGGCGATTACCTTTATCGGTTTTTATCATGGTATGAGCGTTTGAAGATGACGCGCCATGATGTCAAAGAAGAATATAAACAACAGGAAGGCAGTCCCGAGATCCGCCAAAAGCTTCGCCAAATGCGTCGTGACTTTTCACGCCGCGGCATGATGAAGAAGGTTCCGAAAGCGACTGTGATTGTCACGAACCCAACCCATTTCGCGGTGGCACTTCAATATGAAAACGGCATGGCGGCGCCGATATGTCTGGCGAAAGGTGTCGACGTTATTGCTTTGCGAATTAGGGCTCTTGCAGAGGAGCATCGGGTGCCGATTGTCGAGGACCCGCCGCTGGCGCGCTCGCTCTATCGTTTGGTGGAAATCGACGAGCAAATTCCGCTTGATTTGTATAAGCCAGTCGCCGAGATCATTGGCTATGTGATGCGACTCAAGCGCGGTCAGGCCGCGCGTTATTCGTCCGGGCGGGGAAGCTGATGATTGATTGGGTTCAGAGCCGAGAAGCGCCTCGGGCAGGACGCCGGATCCTGTTTCCGAGCCTTGTTATGCTCGGGCTGCTTCTTGTGGGCGTTGGTGCTGCAGCTCTTTATGTCGCTCAGGATGATGTCGGCTTGGTGCTCATGGGGCTTGTCGCCGTTTTGGCAACGCTCGGCGCGTTAAGCCTTATAGGTCTTGCTTTTGGCGTTCTTAAGGTGAGCGAAGCATCGCAGGCTGAACCTTTGGTGCCCGTTCTCATTGATGCACTAGATGAAGGGTGCGTTCTGGTTGATGAGACGGGACGTGTGATCTTTGCAAATCAAACCTATCTTACCTTGACCTCATCGACTTCTCGAGGGGCAATCCTACCACCTGAGGGGCTCTTCAGTCATGCGCCTGAAGCAGCGCAATCTCTGTTCCGTCTTGCCGAAGCCGCACGGCGCGGGCAAGAGGCCGATGAGGAAATCAGGCTCGATCATGGGTTGATAGGCACAGCGCCTGCCTGGTTCCGCATTCGCACCGTGCCGTTTTTTGGCAAAGACGGATTAGAGGGTCAGATGTGGCGCGTGTCGGAGGTGACTCGAGAACGCGAACGTCAAGAAACAGTTTTCCGTGAATTGCAACATGCGATCGAGTTTCTTGATCATGCACCTGCCGGCTTTTTCTCGTTGAACCGCGAAGGGTTCATTGATTACATCAATGCGACCCTTGCAACATGGATCGGCCGTGATCTTGCGGAGATGGGCTCGGGGGGCGTGCCGCTCGAAGAGGTCATTGCCGCGTCCGATCATGCAAGACTTCTCCATGAAAGCGGACCAGCGCATGAGAACCGGATCGATGTTATCGAAACGGAGTTGCGCAATGGCACAGGCGGTCTTGTTCCTGTGCGGCTCTTGCATCAAGTGCAATTTGATCAAAATGGACGCGCACTTCCCAGTCGCACGCTAGTCATCGACCGCCGTATGGGTGCTGTTGCGCGTGATGAAGTCGTTAATGACGAATATCGCTTTTCAAGACTCTTTAACGCCTCGCCTTTTGGTATTGCGATTATTGATCGCGACGGCAAAATCGTACGAACCAATTCTGCTTTCACACGGATTATACCCGCCGGCCTTGGCAAGGCCGGAGCGGTGTTTTCATCGATTATTGCTACCGATGATCAGGACCGTTTGGCGAGCCTTCTTGATCTGACCAGTACCGCGCGGAGCGAGCAAGCTCCGGTTGATTTGAAGCTGGCCGCAGAGGGACGATCGGCGCGTCTTTTTGTGACCCGCCTTCATGCTGATAATCCAGGCGATGACGCGGCCATTATTCATATGCTCGACACGACAGATCAACGTGCGCTCGAAGCCCAATTCGCCCAAGCACAGAAAATGCAGGCCGTAGGTGAGTTGGCCGGCGGGGTCGCGCATGACTTTAATAATGTCTTGCAAGGCATTCTAGGATATGCGGATTTGCTTTTAGCCAATCACCGGTCAACTGATCCCGCGTTCCAAGATATAATGGAGATCAAACATAATGTGAACCGTGCGGCGGCACTCGTTGGGCATCTATTGGCCTTTTCGCGGCGGCAGACCTTGATGCCGGTGGTGTTCCATTTCACCGAAATTCTTCCCGATCTTTCACGGCTGTTAAAGCGGCTGATCGGCTTCCGCATCACACTTGATGTCAAACATGACCGCGACCTTTGGCTTGTCAAAGCCGACCGCACGCAATTTGAACAAGTCATCATCAATCTTGCGATGAATGCCCGCGATGCGATGCCGCAAAGCGGGCAGTTCTCGATCCGCACCGCCAATATCACGGCGGACGCCACGCGTGATCTCGGCGATACGACCATTCCTGCGGCTGATTATGTGATGATCGAAATTGCCGATACCGGCACCGGCATTGCGCCTGAAGTTCTCGACAAGATTTTCGAGCCCTTCTTCACGACCAAAGAAGTCGGCAAAGGCACGGGCCTGGGGCTCTCGATGGTCTATGGCTTCGTCAAACAATCGGGCGGCTTCATTCTCTGCGACTCTAAGCCGGGCGAGGGCACGCGCTTCCGCATTCTTCTGCCACGCTATGTTCCGGAAGCCGGCGATCGCCCGGTGAAGACGGACGCTGCGGCCCCCGCGAAGCCGAGCGTCGATCTCTCGGGTCAGGGCACGATCCTTCTCGTCGAAGATGAAGACGTGGTGCGCGCTTTTGGGGCGCGGGCGTTGTCACAACGCGGCTATCGTGTGCTTGAAGCGCCCACGGGTGTTGAGGCATTGGCGATCCTCGAAAAGGAGGCCGCGGGCATTGATCTCATTGTATCCGATGTCGTGATGCCGGAGATGGACGGACCCACTTTATTGAAAGAGGCACGGGCGCGCGGGATTACCGCGCGATTCATTTTTGTATCGGGTTATGCGGAAGAGGCTTTCCGCAAGAATCTCCCCGAAGGCGAGGATTTTGGCTTCTTGCCGAAGCCATTTTCACTCAAGCAGCTGATTGAGACGGTCAAGAACACCGTCGGCTAACGCTCTGATTTAACAAAGATTTCACCATAAGACGGCGTTTTTTCAAATGAGAACAAAAAAAGAACTTGAGCTTTAGAACAAAACGTGATCAAAAATCTTATGCCGTGTCATTGAGACTCGGAATCGCCTCTGCCATAAGGATCACACGCCATGTCGCAAGCTGCACTTCGGGTCGTTGAAGGACAATCAATGGATAAGTCAAAGGCGCTCGACGCCGCTCTCTCTCAAATCGAACGGGCCTTCGGTAAGGGCTCCATCATGCGGCTCGGCAAGAATGACCAGCCGGTTGAGATCGAAACCGTTCCCACAGGCTCGTTGAGCCTGGATATCGCGCTCGGCGTTGGCGGTTTGCCACGCGGTCGCGTCATTGAAATTTATGGTCCTGAATCATCGGGTAAGACGACGCTCGCCCTTCACACGGTGGCTGAAGCGCAGAAGCTCGGTGGCGTGTGCGCCTTTATCGATGCGGAACATGCGCTCGATACGATCTATGCCCGCAAGCTCGGCGTGAATCTTGAGGATCTCCTGATTTCGCAGCCCGACACTGGCGAACAGGCTCTTGAGATTTGCGACACGCTCGTGCGTTCGGGCGCTGTGGATGTGCTCGTGGTCGACTCGGTCGCCGCTCTCGTGCCGCGCGCCGAAATCGAAGGCGAAATGGGCGATGTACAACCCGGCCTTCAAGCCCGCTTGATGAGCCAGGCTCTCCGCAAGCTCACGGCCTCGATCTCGCGTTCGAACTGCATGGTGATCTTCATCAACCAGATCCGTATGAAGATCGGCGTGATGTATGGTTCGCCTGAAACCACAACCGGCGGTAACGCGCTGAAATTCTACGCCTCTGTCCGCCTCGATATCCGCCGTATCGGATCGATCAAGGACAAGGAAGAAGTGGTTGGCAATACGACGCGCGTGAAGGTCGTCAAGAACAAGGTTGCGCCGCCCTTCAAACAGGTCGAATTTGATATCATGTATGGCGAGGGCGTTTCGAAGACCGGTGAGCTGATCGATCTTGGCGTCAAAGCCGGCATTGTTGAAAAATCGGGTGCCTGGTTCTCCTATGATAGCCAGCGCTTGGGTCAGGGCCGCGAGAATGCCAAGGCCTTCCTCAAAGCCAATCCGGAAACGGCCAATAAAATCGAAGCTCAGCTTCGCCAGAATTCGGGCATCTTGGCCGAACAAATCCTCGAAGCGGTCTCTCCGTCTGCGGATGATCTCGACGATGGCGAGGCATGATCTCGATCTGACCCTTTAAATTGCTCTTTTTAGAAAACGCGCGGGGCTCAGAGGGATCCCCGCGCGTTTTGCGTTATGCTCCCGGATGTCAAAGAATTGTCTGTGTAAGCGCCTCTTGGTGAGGCTTCGTCTCGACAGGCTGCGTCTTCGTCACTAAAACCGTCTCCGAAACAGGCCCCTCCTCACGGTCGGGGACGTCCTAAAGACAGGTGGAAGACGCGTTCATGAGCAGTGTTAACGATATCCGGTCGACCTTTCTCGATTATTTTCAGCGCCATGGTCACGAGATCGTGGCCTCAAGCCCGCTCGTGCCGCGCAATGATCCGACCTTGATGTTCACCAATGCCGGTATGGTGCAATTCAAGAATGTATTTACGGGTGTCGAGAAGCGGCCCTATTCGCGTGCCGCCACGTCGCAGAAATGCGTGCGTGCGGGTGGCAAACATAATGATCTCGACAATGTCGGCTACACCGCGCGGCATCATACATTTTTCGAGATGCTCGGTAATTTTTCCTTCGGCGATTACTTCAAAGAGCGCGCGATTGAACTCGCCTGGAATTTGATCACCAAGGATTATGCGATCGACAAGTCGCGCTTGATGGTCACGGTCTATCATGAAGATGATGAGGCGTTCGGCCTTTGGAAAAAGATCGCCGGACTGCCTGACTCAAAAATTATTCGCATTCCGACTTCTGATAATTTCTGGGCGATGGGCGACACGGGGCCGTGCGGTCCCTGTTCGGAAATCTTCTTCGATCATGGTGATAAAATTCCAGGTGGCCCTCCGGGTTCAGCGGATGCCGATGGCGATCGCTTTATCGAGATTTGGAATCTCGTGTTTATGCAATTCGAGCAAGTGACGCCATCCGAGCGCATCGCACTGCCAAAGCCGTCCATTGATACGGGCATGGGGCTTGAGCGCATTTCGGCGCTGCTGCAAGGCACG
The DNA here is from genome assembly GCA_037131735.1 of Alphaproteobacteria bacterium. Classification (GTDB taxonomy): domain Bacteria; phylum Pseudomonadota; class Alphaproteobacteria; order Rhizobiales; family Beijerinckiaceae; genus CAIUPE01. The sequence continues at coordinate 17,738 of JBAXQM010000009.1, read as the reverse complement.
CATGACAATTACGAAACTGATACGATGCGCGCCCTAATCCGTGCTGTAGCGGAAGCCACCGCTGTTGATCCGAAAGGGCAGGCTAGCCATCGCGTTATTGCTGATCATTTGCGCGCAACCTCGTTTCTTATAGCCGATGGTGTTTTGCCGTCCAATGAAGGACGCGGTTATGTTCTGCGTCGTATTATGCGTCGCGCGATGCGTCACCTTCAATTGCTCGGTGCGAGAGAGCCTTTGATGTATCGGCTCGTTCCTTCGCTGATCCGCGAAATGGGCCTTGCCTATCCTGAGCTTGGACGCGCTGAAGCTTTGATTGAAGAAACATTGCGTCTTGAAGAAACCCGCTTCCGCAAAACACTGGAGCGTGGGTTGACGATGCTTGATGACGAAACAAAATCGCTTTCGTCTGGTGGAAAATTCTCGGGCGAGACGGCCTTCACGCTTTATGACACGTATGGCTTCCCGCTTGATTTAACGCAGGACGCTTTGCGCCCGCGCGGTATTGCTGTCGACACGGACGCTTTCAATGCAGCGATGGAACGGCAACGTGAGAAAGCGCGCGCGGCCTGGTCGGGATCGGGCGAAGCGGCAACCGACACCGTGTGGTTTGCTGTCAAAGAAAAAGTCGGTGCAACGGAATTCTTGGGCTATGATACCGAGCAGGCTGAAGGCGTGATCCGCGCGCTTGTTTCAAATGGTCAAATCGTTGATCGTTTAACGAAGGGCCAGACCGGTTTCGTTGTCTTGAACCAGACGCCTTTCTATGGTGAGAGCGGTGGTCAGGTTGGTGACACAGGCGTAATGACTGGCAGTGGGTTGTCATTGCGCGTCACAGAAACACAAAAGAAACTTGGCGATCTCTTTGTGCATGTCGTCACCGTTGAAGAGGGTGAAGCGACGATTGATGCGGCGCTTGAATTGCATGTCCACCATACGCGCCGCAGTGCTGTGAGCGCCAATCACTCGGCTATCCATTTGCTGCATGAGGCCTTGCGCCACGTGCTTGGTGATCATGTCGCACAGAAAGGGTCGCTCGTTGCGCCGGAACGCCTTCGTTTCGATTTCTCTCACACGAAGCCTATCTCGGATGAAGAGATTGCGCGTATCGAAGACATCGCCAACCGTGTGGTTCTGCAGAACGAACCCGTCGTGACACGTTTGATGGGTGTTGAAGAAGCCATCGAAAGTGGCGCGCGCGCGCTCTTTGGTGAAAAATATGGCGATGAGGTTCGTGTCGTCTCTATGGGCACTGAACCCGGTGCGAACAAAGCCTATTCGATTGAACTCTGCGGCGGCACGCATGTGATCCGTACCGGTGATATTGGTTTGATCAGCATTGTGTCAGAGTCCGGTGTCGCAGCGGGTACGCGTCGTCTTGAAGCGATGACGGGGGATGCCGCGCGTCGCCATCTCGCTTCTGAAGCAAAGAAGCTCAAAGATTTGGCCTCGCTTCTCAAAGTTGCGCCGCAAGACGCAGCAGATCGCTTGTCTGCTATCATCGATGAGCGCAAAAAATTCGAACGTGATCTTGCTGAGGCAAGAAAGAAATTGGCAATGGGCGGTGGCGGATCGTCGGGCTCGTCCGAAGTTGCTGAAATCAATGGTATCAAATTCATGGGTCGTCGCGTCGAGGGCGTTGAGATGAAAGATCTCAAAGGTCTTGCCGATGACGCGAAGGCGCAATTGGGTTCCGCTGTTATCGCGCTCGTGAATGTGGGTGAAGATGGGAAAGCCGGGCTCGTTGTTGCCGTGACCGAAGATCTTACGAAACGGTTCAATGCGGTTGAGCTTGTGCGTGTTGGATCTGAAGCGCTTGGTGGCAAAGGCGGCGGTGGTCGTCCCGATATGGCGCAAGCCGGTGGGCCCGATGGCGCAAAGGCTGATGCCGCGCTCGAAGCCATTGCGGGCGTGTTACGGAGTGCGGGATGAGTGCGCGCCGCGCGGCAGCTTCACATCATCACTCGCCCGCGCGCATTCGTGTTTACGCCATTCTTGAACAGGCTCTGCCTGATGATCAGCTCTCGCGCCTTGTTCACGCGATCTTGATTGTTTTAGCGCTTTGTAGCGTTTCATCAGTTGTCCTTGAATCTGTTCCGTCGCTTCGCCTTCGGTTTGAAAATCTGTTCTTTGTCATTGAGCTTGTGACGGTCACGGTTTTCACAATCGAATATTTTTTACGTCTATGGGTTGCCCCGCTTCATCCACCGTTTCGGCGCTTGAGTGCGCTTCATGCGGCGTCTCGTTATGCGATTAGTCTTCCGGCACTGATCGATCTTCTCACAATCATTCCGTTTTATCTTGCGCTCGTGGCGCCGGCTGATTTGCGCGTGTTCATTGTTTTCCGCATCATTCGGTTTTTAAAGATTGCGCGGTATTCACCCGGTATGCGTTCGCTTTACGAAGCCATTGTGAATGAGCGACGCGCGCTTCTTGCGTGCTTGATCATATTAGGTTCGCTTGTTCTTGCGGCAGCCTCGATCATGCATCTGGCTGAACATGACGCGCAGCCAGAAAAATTTGGTACCATTCCTGATGCGATGTGGTGGGCCGTCGTTACACTCACCACAGTCGGCTATGGCGATGTCGTACCGGTCACCGCTTTGGGCAAAGTGATTGCCGGCATCATTGCCATTATGGGATTGGGCATGTTGGCGCTGCCCGTGGGGATCATCGCGACCTCATTTGCCGAAGTCATTCATCGTCGTGATTTTGTGGTGACATGGGGCATGGTTTCGCGTGTGCCCCTTTTCAGTGAACTTGATGCCGATGATGTCGCGCAGATCATGCGCTTCTTGCGCTCACATACTGCGGTGCCCGGTGAGATCCTTGTCAGGCGCGGTGAGATCGGTCATTCGATGTATTTCATAGCATCGGGCCAGATTGAACTTGATCGGCTAAATCATCAGAAATCAATTTTAAGCGAAGGCGATTTTTTTGGCGAGCTGGCAGTTCTCAATCCCGCTCCGCGGACAACCACCGCGCGCGCATTAATACGCTCTGATCTGCTTGTGCTTGATGCGTCCGATTTGCGTCTCTTGATGACCGATCGCCCCGAACTCGGCCGGCGTGTTGAAGAGGCGTCGCGTGACCATCACGCCGAAATGATCGATGACTCGGCGGATGCCGAAAGCGGATATATATAGCAACCGATTTAGTTTAATTGCATATCTCAGTCGGTATCGTGATCGGGATGCTGGAAATTTTTTAGGGAGCCGACTTTATCAAGTGAGGGATCCGTCGCATGTGCAGGAAGACCTGCAAGCCAGTCAAACCATGGCATTTCGGATTCTGATCCGTAAGCATTAACGGGAATTTCTCGTTCGGGATGATCGAGTGAGCCAAGTGCTATATTGATTTCATCGCTCTCTATATACGCAAAAGTGAGCGGCGTTCCGCAGGCGGCACAAAACCCTCTTTCAGCGACCGTTGAGCTTTTGAATAGTGAGAGGGCTCCGCGCGTCCATTCGAGATTATCTCTCTTCACGCCCCCTAAGGGCGCGAAGTAAGAGCCAAAGGCCTTCTGACACATGCGGCAATGGCAGATAGAGGGATTAATTGTTTTACCATGAAAGCGGTAACGGATCGCGCCACACTGACAACCGCCCGTTGTGATTTCGCTTTGTCTGTCCATTCTTGCCGCTCCAAAAAATAAGGCCCGGAAAACCGGACCTTATCGTTTCGCGAATTATAAATTTCGTCAATGGCCGTTAGGCTGACATCTTCTTCTTCAGAATTTCATCAACCTTGTCGAGGAAGCCGGTTGTTGAGAGCCATTTTTGATCAGCGCCCACGAGCAGCGCCAAGTCTTTTGTCATGAATCCTGTCTCAACCGTTTCGACGCAGACTTGTTCAAGTGTATCGGAGAAACGGGCGAGCGCCTCATTGCCATCAAGTTTTGCACGATGGGCTAGGCCGCGTGTCCACGCAAAGATCGACGCGATTGAATTGGTCGATGTTTCTTTACCCTTCTGATGCTCGCGATAATGGCGTGTCACTGTGCCATGCGCGGCTTCCGCTTCGACGGTTTGACCATCGGGTGTCATCAGCACTGAGGTCATGAGGCCTAAAGAGCCGAAGCCTTGTGCAACAATATCGGACTGCACGTCGCCATCATAGTTTTTGCACGCCCAGACATAACCGCCTGACCATTTGAGTGCAGACGCCACCATGTCATCGATCAAACGATGCTCATAAGTGATACCTAAAGACGCGAATTTGCTTTTGAATTCGGCGTCATAGATCTCTTGGAAAATATCCTTGAAGCGGCCATCATAGGCCTTCAGGATCGTGTTCTTCGTCGAGAGATAGACGGGATATTTGCGCTGCAAGCCATAATTCAATGACGCGCGTGCAAAGTCGCGGATCGAGTCATCGAGATTATACATCGCCATCGCCACACCAGCGTCGGGGAATTTGAAGACTTCCTTTTCGATCACCGTGCCGTCATCGCCTTCGAACTTGATCGTCATGCGACCTTTGCCGGGCACTTTGAAATCGGTCGCACGATATTGATCACCAAACGCATGACGGCCGACCACGATCGGCTGCGTCCAATGCGGCACAAGGCGCGGCACGTTTTTACAAATGATAGGCTCGCGGAAAATCACGCCGCCCAAAATATTGCGGATCGTGCCGTTCGGCGATTTCCACATTTCTTTGAGATTGAATTCTTTCACGCGCGCTTCGTCCGGCGTGATGGTCGCGCATTTTACGCCGACGCCATATTTCTTGATCGCGTTGGCCGAGTCGATGGTGACTTGGTCATTTGTCGCGTCGCGGTTCTCAACCGAGAGATCATAATAATGAAGATCGACATCGAGATAGGGATGGATCAGCTTATCGCGGATATAGTGCCAGATGATCCGGGTCATCTCATCGCCATCGAGTTCAACGACCGGGTTTGCGACCTTAATTTTTGCCATTATCCCATCCTCTTTGATCCATGCGCCTCGGGCCCTCTGATTGGGGCCCTGAAACGCTCATTTTAATCGAAGCGTTTCTAGCAGAGGCTTGGGCTTCGGGCAAAGCACACCTTAGGCGAAGGAGGCATGCCGGAAGCGGGGAGGGAAGACTGGACAAATCGGGTCCGCCTCGCCATAGTCCGGCCCGTTTTCAGGGTATTTCCCGGGGATAATCACGCCATGATCCGTTTGCTCACACTCATTTTCACTTGGTGGAACGGTGCCACGATCGGCACGCTTTTTCACACCTGGCGAAAAGGGGAATTTGTGGGGGTGGATCAATTTGGAAATCGCTATTTCCAGACAAAAGGCGGGGTCAAGGATCCGGCTTTGGGCATTGTGCGCCGCTGGGTGATTTATAATGGCGAAGCGGAAGCCTCGCGCATTCCGCCCGGCTGGTATGGCTGGATGCATCACAAGTTGGATGTTCCGCCATCCGAGGAAAATTACAAAGCCCGCGAGTGGGAATTGCCCCATCTTCAGAACCGCACCGGTACGGCAGACGCATGGCGGCCACAGGGTTCGATCTTGTCAGCTGGCCAAAGGCCAAAAGTGACCGGCGATTACACGCCATGGTCGCCGGAAGCGTGATCTCAGGTATCAGTCAATTTTCGTAAAATTTGAGTAATCGGTTTCAAAACTTTGTGAGTTGTATCGCGTAACTGTGTCGGCTTTCCGTTGAGGAGGTCGGTCATGAGTGTTCAGGTCAATTCTCAAATTTCTGGAAAACCGATGCCGCGCGCACCGAGCGAACAAGAAGTCAGCCATCTCTTTGCGCTCGCTGAACATGAAATCATTCATGGTCGCTTGACCGAAGCTTTGCTGCTTTTGCGTTTTATCCGTGCAATCGACCTCAATCATACCGATGCCGCTGCTAGAACAGCGCTCGTATTGTTTCGCCGCGAACAATGGGCTGAAGCCTGGGATGCGTTTGATATCCGCTTTAAGCTGATGGCGGCGCAACCGACAGTGACAATTCGGAATGCGGATGGAAGTCGCAGAGAAGTATCACGTTGGACCGGTGGTCCAGTGCCCAAAAAGCTCCTTGTTATGGATGAGCAGGGGCTCGGCGATACAATTCATTTCGCAAGATTTTTGCGCTTCCTTGTCGAAAAGGATGTTGAGGTTACATTCGTAACGCATCGCATCTTGTTTGATCTTCTCAACACTATGAATTTGCCAATCACTTTGAAACCAAGTGATGAGCCGGGCACTGTTGAAGGGGTCGGAGGATGGACACCTTTGCTTCACATTCCGCGCGCTTTGAATGTTGATCCGGCGCGCTATAGTGAAGCGGTTCCCTATATTAAAGCGGATCCGGCGCGCGTTGAAAAATGGAAAACGAAGCTTCCGAAAGATAAATTTTTGATCGGCATTGCGTGGGCGGGCAATCCTGAGTCACCAGCGGAGAAGGGGCGCTCAGCCCCGCTTGAAAGTTTTGCGCCCCTCGCGGAGTTGCCGAATGTCGCGTTGGTTGTTTTGCAAAAAGGAAAAGGGTTGCAAGAGGCGGAGACTGTCTCTTTTGCGGATCGTCTTATTCGCTTAGGCGATGATTTTGACGAGGGTGGTCAGGCCTTTCTCGACTCAGCAGCCGTCATGATGTCGCTCGATCGTGTTGTGAGCGTTGATACGTCAATTCTTCATGTTTCGGGCGCTTTGGGGCGGCCAACAGACTTGTTGCTCCGCCGCGAACCTGATTGGCGATGGCTTGCTCGCGAAAGCGATAATGTCTGGTATCCGTCAGTAACATTGTTTCGTCAGAAGACGGCGGGTGATTGGCGCGAACCAGTGGAAAAACTTCGTGACAATCTCCTTCGCGTCATGGGGATGGTCTCAGATGGAGAAGCACCTGCACCATTAAACAAAGAGCTTCCGTCCGAACCCACGCGTCCGCTTGTCCCGGTTTCGGTTGGCGAACTTGCTGATCGGCGAGGTATTCTTGATCTCAAGACAGAGCGCGCGTCGCAGAAATCCGTAAAGGCGGAGGCGAAGCGCCAACGTGCGGCACTTGATCCGGCATGGGAGGCTGTTCTCGTACAGAATGATGCACTCATTGGTCTTGATGCCGAATTACGGGCCATCAATGCCGAGCTGTGGGAGGTCGAGGATCGGCTTCGGCTCGCTGAAGCGCAAAAGGTGTTCGACGAGAGCTTTGTGGCTCTGGCGCGCTCTGTGTATCGCCTGAATGATCGCCGTTCTGAAATCAAACGGCGGATTGATCGGATGGCGGGTTCAACCTTCACCGAGATCAAATCCTATGCTGGCAAGAGAAAATGATCCTCTAGCGGCTTTGGCCTTTTTCCCGCCCCCGTTACCGTGCTAGAGCCCGATCCGCCTGATTTGGTTTTGGGCATGAGAGGCATTGGAGATGGTCAGAGTGGCTGTGCGAGCGATTTTGGGGGCATGGGCTTTTGCGCTCGCGCTCAGTGGCGCGCCTTCATTCGCTTTGGCGGATAAGATTAAAAATCCGATCGCGATATTCTCAGGCCTCGACAAGATTACAGGACGTATCATTTCTTTCGAAGTGGGGATCGACGAGACGGTCGAGTTCGGTGCTTTCCTTGTGACGCCGCGCGTCTGTTATACGCGGCCAATCACCGAGCCACAAAATACAACGGCCTTTGTTGAAGTCGACGAGATCACCGTCGCAGGGGAGACGAAGCGTCTGTTCGGCGGATGGATCTTTGCGTCATCGCCCGGGCTAAATGGTGTCGAGCATCCGATTTACGATGTGTGGTTGATCGGCTGCAAAGGCGGCACGGTTGTTATTCCTGAATCAACTGAGATCACACCCAAGTCGCCGCCGCCGGCATCGGCCACGCCCACGCCATCGACAAATGCGCAGCCGACGCAGCTCGTGCCGACAAAGCCCGCGAAGAAGAACTAATCAGTCTCACTTGCGTCGAGTATCGCTAAGATGTCTCGGCCGTCATGTGTCGATGTTTCATCGAATGCAAAGAAATCGGCGTCTATCTCAAGCGCTTGATCAAGATGCGCCAAGTAAGTTGTGCGATCAATTTCAACCGCACCAAGGCTTTGCAGATGCGGTGTGATGAATTGCGTATCAAGTAGACGAAAGTTCCCTTCGATCAATCGTGCGACGAGATGGGCGAGAGCGATCTTCGAGGCATCGCGCTTTTTATGAAACATGCTCTCGCCGAAAAACGCGCCGCCCAATGCTATGCCGAATAAACCACCAACAAGTTCGCCGTCGAACCAAGCTTCGACACTATGCGCAAAGCCTTGTTCGTGAAGTTCACAATAGAGAGCACGAAGGCGCTGGCTAATCCACGTGGTCTCACGCGCCGTCGCACACGCCTCAATCATGCGCGGAAAATCATAATTGATCCGAATATCAAAAAGATCAGCGCGTAGCGCTTTGGCAAGGCTTCGTGAAATATGAAGGCCTTGAAGAGGAATTATTCCTCGTTGACGCGGTTCGATCCAGTGAAGCCAAGGATCATGCGCGCTTTCTGCCATCGGAAACACGCCGATGGAATAGGCGCGCAACATCAATTCAGGAGTGATGCCGTCGGGCGAAAGCGACCGGCGGCTCATAACGCGTTACTCTGTCGGCGAGCCATCCATGCCGCCCGCATTCAAGAAATGCTCGAGCCAATGGATGTCATAAAGGCCATTCTGAATATCGGCATTGCGCACAAGCGTACGGAATAGAGGCAAGGTTGTTTCGATGCCATCGACAACGAATTCGTCAAGCGCACGACGAAGACGCATTAAACATTCATTGCGAGTGCGGCCATGAACAATGAGTTTGCCAACAAGCGAGTCGTAATGCGGCGGAATCGTATAGCCTTGATAGACCGCTGAATCCACACGCACGCCCAAGCCACCAGGTGGATGGAAGTAAGCAATCTTGCCGGGAGACGGACGGAAGGTTGCGGGATTTTCAGCGTTCACACGGCATTCAATTGCATGACCTTGCAGCTTGATGTCTGATTGGTTGATCGACAGCGGCGCACCAGCGGCAATGCGAATTTGTTCATTCACAAGATCAATACCGGTGATCATTTCGGTCACCGGATGTTCAACTTGAATACGGGTGTTCATTTCAATGAAATAGAACTTCCCGTCTTCATAAAGAAATTCAATTGTGCCGACACCGAGATAGCCAAGATCGCGCATGGCTTGCGCGCAAGTCTCGCCGATCTCCGAACGCATGCTTTCATTGAGTGCCGGTGAGGGGCCTTCTTCCCAAACCTTTTGATGACGGCGTTGCAACGAGCAATCGCGTTCACCAAGATGTACCGCGTTGCCTTGGCCGTCACCAAGCACTTGAATTTCGATGTGGCGCGGTTTCTCTAAAAACTTCTCGATATAGACGGCATCATCACCGAAGGCGGCTTTTGCTTCTGTGCGTGCGGTATGGAACGCATCAACGAGATCAGCTTCTGTGCGCGCCACTTTCATGCCGCGTCCGCCACCCCCCGCTGCCGCTTTCACGATAACAGGGAAGCCGATTTTTTTAGCGATCTTGAGTGCGTCCTTCTCGTCGGTCACACCACCATCGGAACCAGGTACGCAAGGGATACCGAGTTTCTTGGCTGTCCGCTTGGCTTCGATCTTATCGCCCATGATCCGAATATGTTCCGACTTCGGACCGATGAAGGTGATACCATGGCTTTCGAGAATTTCAGCAAAGCGTGCGTTCTCAGACAAGAAGCCATAACCGGGATGAATGGCATCCGCGCCCGTGATTTCACACGCTGCGAGCAATGACGGAATATTGAGATATGAGTCACGTGATGTCGGCGGGCCGATACACACGCTTTCATCGGCAAGCTTCACATGCATCGCGTTGACATCGGCTGTCGAGTGAACAGCCACAGTCGCAATGCCGAGCTCTTTGCAGGCACGCAAAACACGAAGAGCGATCTCGCCCCGGTTTGCGATGAGAACCTTGTCAAACATCAGAGGGAACCTCGGTTGGACTTATTCAATGACGAGCAAGGTTTCGCCGAATTCAACCGGCTGTCCGTCTTCAACGAGAATAGATGTGACTGTGCCTGCGCGCGGTGCAACGATTTCGTTGAAGGTCTTCATCGCTTCAATGAGCAAAATCTTTTCGCCCGCTTTCACGACGGAGCCTACTTCAACAAAAGCTTTCGCGTCGGGTGAGGGACGACGATAGGCCGTGCCGACCATAGGCGAGGCCACAGCACCCGCATGGGCTTCAGGCTTTGCGGCTGGGCCTGCTGACAGCGGTGCAGGAGCAGCTGCTTGCGGGGCCGGTGCTTGATGAACAGCTTGGGGAACATGCACCGCATGTGCTACCGCGCCGCCGCCGCGTTGCACCTTGATGCGGAGATCACCCTTTTGCACTTCGATCTCGGACAGATCGGTCTTACCGAGAAGACGGGCGAGCACTTCGACAAGATCAGTATCAATAGCTGACGGCGTTTTCGGTGCAGATGATTTAGCTACCGCTGTCTTCGGCGATGACGCAGCCGCTTTCTTTGCGGCTTTCGCTTTCGAGGTCGTCGTCTTTTTTGAGGGTTTACGCATTCCGTTTAGGCTCCGCTGTCTTAGTCTTTATCAAGCGAGATGAGGAAGAATGGCATCTAATGCGAGTTCATAACTCGCTGCGCCAAATCCGCAGATCACGCCTTTGGCAACCGATGAAATGTAAGAATGATGCCGGAATGTTTCGCGCGCGAAAACATTCGACAAATGAACTTCAATCACGAGCGCGTTTGAGGCGCGTATCGCATCATGAAGGGCAATCGAGGTGTGGGTGTAAGCGCCGGCATTCAACAGCACGCCGGCTTTCGCAAGACCGGCCTCTTGGATCCAGTCGACAAGCTCGCCCTCACGATTGGTCTGGCGGAAGACGAGTTTCACTTTGGCGGCCTTGGCCTTTTTCTGGAGCGCCGCCTCAATGTCCTTGAGGGTCGCTGCGCCATAGGTCGCGGGTTCCCGCGTGCCGAGCAGGTTCAGATTAGGACCATTCAAGACGTGAACGGTTTTCATGGCCATGCCTCTTTCGAGCCTTCTTTCGGGGGCGGGAATAGGGACGCCCAACCCATCCGCCCCTTCTAGCCTTTTCGGAGGGCCTTTGAAAGTCTTAGGCCCTTTTGGGGTTAATGGCGGCGGGGATAAAGCGGATCAGAGATCGACAAGCTCGGTGGCAAAAGCGGCCCGTTCCTGGATGAAAGCGAAGCGCGCCTCGGGCCGATTGCCCATCAATTGCTCGACGGAGCTCTCTGCCGCGGGCCTACCGTCTTCCGGAATGACGACACGCAGCAGGGTGCGGCGGCGAGGGTCCATGGTCGTTTCTTTGAGCTGGCCCGGCATCATTTCGCCCAAGCCTTTGAAGCGGCCGATCTCGATATTGGACTTGCCCTTGAACTCCGTGCGCATCAATTCGTCCTTATGCGCATCATTGCGGGCATAGGCCGTCTTGCCGCCATGCGAGAGCCGATAGAGCGGCGGCACGGCAAGGAAAAGATGACCATTATCAATGAGTTTCGGCATTTGCCTCCAAAAGAAGGTGATCAAGAGCGAGGCAATATGAGCGCCGTCAACGTCGGCATCGGTCATGATAATCACGCGCTCATAGCGCAAATCATCATCGCGATAATGGTTCCCCGTGCCACAGCCGAGTGCCTGCAACAGATCCGAGAGCTGCTGATTGGCGAGGAGCTTGTCTCGCGTCGCCGAGGCCACATTCAGGATCTTGCCGCGCAAAGGCAGGATGGCTTGGGAGGCGCGGTCACGCGCCTGTTTGGCCGAGCCGCCAGCCGAGTCACCTTCGACGATAAAGAGTTCCGACCCCGCCGCACCCGCATTGGAGCAATCCGCCAATTTACCCGGTAGACGCAATTTCCTAACCGCGGTCTTGCGGGCGATTTCCTTATCGGCGCGACGGCGGAGCCGCTCATCAGCGCGCTCAACCACCCAGTCGAGCAGCTTGAGCGCTTGGCTGGGCGCTGCCGCAAGCCAATGATCGAACGCATCGCGGATAGCCGTTTCGACAATTTTTGCGGCCTCGAGTGTGGCGAGTTTGTCTTTTGTCTGGCCTTGGAATTCCGGCTCGCGAATGAAGACTGACAGCATTGCCGCGCAGGTGATCATAATATCGTCGGTGGTGATATTGGCGGCGCGTTTGGATTGATTGATGCGATCGGCGTGATCTTTCAATCCGCGCAATAGGGCAATACGCAAGCCCTGCTCATGCGTGCCGCCTTCAGGCGTCGGAATCGTATTGCAGTACGAATTGACGAAACCATCATCGACACCGCCGAGCCATGAGATGGCCCATTCAAGCGATCCATGGCCACCGGGCTTTTCAATCTTGCCGGAAAAGATTTGATCGGTAACCGCTTCACGGCCTTCGATCTCATTGGCGAGATAATCTTTAAGGCCCGAGGGAAAGCGAAACACCGCTTCAGCAGGAACATCCGTGCCTTCAACAAGAGACGGTGTGCATGACCAACGAATTTCAACACCGCCGAAAAGATAGGCTTTTGACCGTGCCATACGGAACAAGCGCGCGGGTGAGAATTTCGCGGCTTTACCAAAGATCTCATGATCAGGTTTGAAGCGCACTTTCGTGCCGCGACGATTTTGAACTTTGCCAATCAGTTTGACTTTGCCGAGCGGTTTGCCGCGCGAAAAATCTTGCCGATAAAGCTGCTGGCCACGCGCGACTTCGACTTCAAGTAATTCGGAAAGAGCATTCACAACCGAAACGCCTACACCATGCAAACCGCCGGAGGTTTCATAAACTTTTGAATCAAATTTACCGCCCGCATGAAGCACGGTCATGATTACTTCGAGTGCGGATTTGTCTTTGAATTTCGGATGAGGATCGATCGGAATACCGCGCCCATTATCGCTGACCGACAAAAATCCATCCGCTTCCAATTCAACCGTGATGACGGACGCGTGACCGGCAACCGCTTCGTCCATCGAATTGTCGATGACTTCGGCAAAAAGATGATGAAGCGCTTTCTCATCGGTGCCGCCGATATACATGCCGGGGCGACGACGAACGGGCTCAAGCCCTTCGAGCACTTCGATCGAGGCGGCCGTATAGCCCGCTTCACCGGGTGTTCCTGTCGAGGAGCGGGCGCTGCTTTCAGCTTTTTTGTCGGCTTTTGGTGATGATTTGCCTGAAGCAGGAGCCTTGCGGCCCGCATTGCCACCAAAAAGATCGTCAGAGTCGGTCATTTATTGCCTTGGAACCTTGGGTGATTCGTTCGGGGTTTTATCGCATGTCTCAAGGGAGAAGGGGAATTATTGGCGGTGAGTGCCTAAACAAAAAGGGCGGCTTGCGCCGCCCTGATTGCGTTAACTCGATGATCCCGAAAGATCAGAGCGAATAATACATCGTGAATTCGACAGGATGCGGTGTCATTTCGAAACGCGCCACTTCTGTCATCTTCAATTCGATGAAGCTGTCGATGAAGTCGTCGTTGAACACGCCGCCAGCCTTCAAGAACGCACGGTCCTTGTCGAGGTTCTGGAGAGCTTCGCGAAGCGAGCCGCACACTGTTGGAATCTTCTTCAATTCCTTTGGCGGCAAATCGTAAAGATCCTTGTCCATTGCTGCACCCGGATCGATCTTGTTCTGGATGCCATCGAGGCCAGCCATCAACATCGCAGCGAAGGCGAGATAGGGGTTCGCCATCGGATCAGGGAAGCGCACTTCAACACGCTTCGCTTTTGGCGATGACGTGAACGGAATGCGGCATGATGCTGAACGGTTACGCGCGGAGTAAGCGAGCAACACGGGCGCTTCATAACCCGGAACGAGACGCTTGTAAGAATTCGTCGACGGATTGGTGAACGCGTTCAAAGCCTTTGCATGCTTGATGATACCGCCAATATACCAGAGGCATTCTTGGCTGAGGTCAGCATATTTGTTGCCTGCGAAAAGCGGCTTGCCACCCTTCCAGATCGACTGGTGAACATGCATACCCGAACCATTGTCGCCATAAACAGGCTTCGGCATGAAGGTCGCCGTTTTGCCATAGCTCTGCGCGACATTGTGGATCGCATATTTGTAGATCTGCATCTGGTCGCCCATCGTCACGAGCGTGTCGAACTTCATGCCGAGCTCATGCTGGGCTGAGGCGACTTCGTGGTGATGCTTTTCAACCTTGACGCCCATTGATGCCATGGCTGCGAGCATTTCGCCGCGCATGTCTTGTGCGGAATCTTGCGGCGGAACGGGGAAGTAACCACCTTTGATCTGAATGCGGTGACCGAGATTGCCGCCTTCGTAATCGGTATCGCCATTTGTTGGCAATTCCGAGTGATCAAGCTTGAAGCCTGTGTTGTAGGGGTCCGACATGAAACGCACATCGTCGAAGATGAAGAATTCAGCTTCAGGACCAACGAACACAGTGTCGCCGATACCCGTCGACTTCAAATAGGCTTCGGCCTTCTTCGCAATGCCGCGCGGATCGCGGTTGTAAGGCTGGCCCGTGCCGGGATCGAGAATGTCGCACACGATCGACATAGTCGGTGCAGCAAAGAAGGGATCAATCTGTGCTGTTGACGGATCAGGCATCAAGGTCATGTCTGACTCATTGATGGCTTTCCAACCGGCAATCGATGAGCCGTCAAACATTGTGCCTTCGGCAAAAATGTCTTCGTCAACCATCGACACATCGAATGTGACATGCTGCCACTTGCCGCGCGGATCGGTGAACCGGAAATCGACATATTTGATGTCCTTGTCTTTGATTTCCTTCAGGACATCTTTTGCGGTCTTCATCTTCGTCGTCCTCTTTTTAAAAAAGTGAACTTGCGTTCACGATCACTGTCGCCGACCGGTCAACCGGTGCGGAGTTAAATGGCATCGAGTCCGGTTTCACCGGTACGGATACGGATAGCTTCTTCAACGGGTGATACAAAAATCTTGCCATCGCCGATGCGACCTGTTTGGGCCGCGTTGCGAATGGCGTTTACTGCACGCTCGACGAGATCGTCCGGCAGTACGATTTCGATTTTCACTTTGGGGAGAAAATCGACCACATATTCGGCGCCCCGATAGAGCTCCGTATGGCCCTTCTGTCGACCGAAACCCTTGGCTTCAGTGACAGTTATGCCTTGAAGGCCGACGTCTTGGAGGGCTTCCTTCACATCGTCGAGCTTGAAGGGCTTAATGATCGCCTCGATCTTTTTCATCTGAAGCATCCGGGTCCGTTGAGGACTTCTGAGCCGTTTATCGACCCGAAATCCGGACGCGGTTTAGCATTCTCACTCAGGGGACGCCATTAAGAATTGCGTGACTATGATGTCGAAAATTGCATTATTTGCCTAAAATTTATGCAAATGCATTTACAATATGCAACCGCTTTTCTGAAATTGCAGGCAACATCAAGAAGCGGCTTTTTGGAGCCCTGACGGGACGAAGTGGGTGGAATGAACGAGATTCTCACGGTTGAAGAGATGGCGCGGGCCGATCAGGCCACGATTGCCGCCGGAACTCCGGGAATTGTTCTCATGGAGCGCGCGGGGCGGTCGGTCGCTGATTGTGCTCAGGAGATGGTTCAGCCGGGGGCGTCGATCCTCGTGCTTTGCGGACCTGGTAATAATGGCGGCGACGGGTTCGTTGCCGCGCGATGTCTGTCCGGGCGGGGCTATAGCGTGTCGCTTGCGCTTCTAGGGGCGCGCGAAGCACTGACCGGCGATGCGGCTTTCGCAGCTGAGGGATGGGCGGGGCCTGTTCGTCCTCTCGCCGATACGGCGCTTGAGGGCGTGTCCTTGGTCATCGACGCACTCTTCGGCGCCGGCCTCAACCGGCCCATTGAGGGCGTAGCGCGCGACGTGCTCGAGAAAATCGGCGCGTCCGGCATTCCCGTCTTAGCGGTTGATGTGCCTTCAGGCCTGCAAGGAAATACGGGTCAGGTGCTGGGTTTTGCGCTTGAAGCGACCAGAACGGTGACATTCGCCCGATTGAAACCGGCGCATGGGCTTTATCCGGGGCGGCGGCTATGCGCGAAGGTCACTGTAGCGAATATCGGCATTTCCGAAGCGGCGATCTCGCGGTTATCGTCAAAGCTTCATGTGAATGGTCCAGATCTCTGGCCGGGCATTCCGGCGCGCCCGGACGAAGAGGGGCATAAATTTCGACGGGGCCATTTGCTTGTTGTTTCGGGCGGTGTGGAGAGCACCGGCGCAGCGCGGCTCGCGGCGCAGGCGGGAGCTCGAACGGGCGCTGGTCTTGTAACGGTTGCTTCGCCATCTGACGCGCTGACCGTCAATGCTGCCGCCCTGACTGATATCATGGTCCGGCAATCAAATGGTGTTGAGGGGCTAGCGACACTTCTCGCCGATCCGCGCCGCAATGCCGTGGTATTGGGGCCAGGGGCAGGAATTGGTTCAACCACACGGGCCCAAGTTAAGCTCATTCTCGAAAGCGGACGTTCGGCGGTGTTTGATGCGGACGCATTGACGAGTTTTGAAGGCGATCCGGTAGCGCTGGCTGCTTATGTCAAACAGTCAGGCGTGAACCAAGCAATTATTACGCCCCATGATGGCGAATTTTCTCGTCTTTTCAATAAACAATCAGAAATTATTGAACCAAAAGATCGACTGTCCCGCGCGCGGAAAGCGGCTAATTTCTTGGGTCTTGTTGTTGTTTTGAAGGGTCCGGACACGGTGATCGCGGCGCCCGATGGACGGGCAGCCTTGTCCATGAACGGCACACCTTGGCTTGCCACGGCGGGGTCGGGCGATGTGCTTGCGGGGGCGATCGGCGGCTTGCTTGCGCAGGGCCATCAGGCTTTTGAAGCGGCGGCGGCAGGTGTTTGGCTTCATGCCGAAGCCGGACGTTCGATAGGGCCCGGGCTCATGGCCCACGACCTGCCGGTGGCTCTTCGTTCGGTGATTGGGCGTCTTTTAGCCTAAAGCGCTTTTCCGTCCTTTTTGCGCTGGAGTCTTTTTCCGACCATGCTATAGAGCCGCGTCCCGACGGGTCTTGACGGATGTGCGCGGCTCGCGCCAGCGCGGTCTCGAGAGGATAAGCGGGCGTGGCGGAACTGGTAGACGCGCTGGGTTTAGGTTCCAGTGACGCAAGTTGTGGGGGTTCGAGTCCCTCCGCCCGCACCAATTCCAAAGTTCTCCGCGCAATGTCGCGCGGTATCGATTGAAGGCAAAAAAAGATCATGCAGGTAACGAACACGCTCACGGAAGGCTTGAAGCGCGAATTTAACGTCGTGCTACCAGCGGAAGATCTGGCCTCAAGGCTGACGACCGAGTTGGTCACGATGAAGGACAAGGTCCGCATCAATGGCTTCCGTCCGGGTAAAGTGCCGGTTGAGCATCTCCGCCGTGTTTATGGTCGGCAGGTGATGGCTGATGTGGTGCAAAACCTGGTCAATGAATCGACCCGCAAGATCATCGAAGACAATTCGATCAAGCTCGCCCTCGAGCCTAAAATCGTTTTCCCTGAAGATCAGGAAACGGTTGAAGCGGCGATCAGCGGCAAGGGTGGCCTAGAATATAAAGTTCAGATGGAAATCCTTCCGAAGATCGAGGTCAAGGATTACGCCGGCATCACCGTCACACGTGAAGTCGTTTCTGTTGCTGACAAGGATGTTGATGAATCGGTTCAGCGTATGGCTGATCAATCGCGTCCCTTCGTCGATCGCGCGGAAAGCGAAAAGTCGAAATCAGGTGATCGTGTAACGATCGATTTCGTCGGTATGATCGATGGTGTTCCGTTTGAAGGTGGCACAGGCAATGACATTCCCGTTGTGATCGGTTCGGGCCAATTTATCCCGGGCTTTGAACAGCAATTGATCA